>NZ_CP051217.1:1393750-2787500 GCF_012516475.1 Parasphingorhabdus halotolerans
AGCCAGCAAATCCGGTCACCTTTTTTGAAACCCGCGCCGGTTAAAGCGCGTGCATAGTCGGTCGCCGCCTTGTCCAGTTCAGCATAGCTAAGCTGGCCAGAAGGACAGTCTATCGCCATATTATCCGGTGTTTTGGCGGCCCAGTGGGCGATGGATGAACCCATGCATCTGCGTGTTTCGGTCATCGTTGCGAATCCTCTCTTTTCTTTAAACACTGGACTAAGAGGATGCTCAGGCAGGCGCAAGTGCGTTCAGAATCATGCCTTCCGGTAAACAAGCGAGATATTATTCGCGGGCATTTCAATCAGGCTCTCGCGTTCAAAATCTGTCTTGGCTGCCAGCTTATCCATATCCGCGACATCGCGAATTCCCCATTGCAGATTGCGGCTTTTAAGACTGCGCTCAAACTCAAGGTTACCTTGCGCAGGTTCAACCTCGTCCCGAAAGTAGGGGCCATAAAGATAGAAGAGTGCGCCGGGTTCGAGCAGTTTGGCTGCATGGTTGAACAGTCCGATAGCAGCTTCCCACGGCGCGATATGGATCATGTTGATGCACAATATGGCGGCGGGGCTATCGACATTCCAATCTCTCGCTAAGGCGTTCAGTTGCAGCGGAGGTAAAAGATTGTCCACCTCTGCCCGCTTGGTCCAAGACGCAATAGACCGGCAGCAGTCCGGATCGGGATCGCTGGGTTGAAACGTCAGATGTGGAAATTTCTCACCAAAATAGACCGCATGTTCGCCTGTACCGCTGGCGACTTCCAGCACCGTTCCATTGCCGGGAAGTACATCCGCGAGAACCGCTACAATAGCGTCACGATTGCGCAATGTGGCGGGCGCGTGTTTTTCGTCTTCGGGGCGCGTTTCGGCGGTGAGCCATCGCTTTGAGTCATTCATGGATGCCGCCATAGTCAATCCGGTCTTTTTTGGCTATAAAGACTATCATGAGCGATATCCCTCCACCTGCAGTGAAATTTCCACCACCGCTGTTATATTTGGGAGCGATCCTGTTTGGCTGGCTGCTTGATTATCTGTTACCGATCCCTGCAATTTCTCTTTCGGATGATATATTGCGACTGCTCGGCGCCGTCCTATTGCTGGCTGGCATCGCAGTGAATATTGGCGGCGTGATGCAGTTCAAGAAGCAAAAGGAGAATGTGATTCCCTGGACCGGCAGCGAAAAGATGATCGCCGAAGGCATCTATAAAATTACGCGCAACCCGATGTATCTGGGTATGACGCTGATTGTAATCGCAGTTGGTCTTTTTTTTGGCAATTATGCGGTTATGGGCTTGGGTCTTGTCGCGGCGATTATCATCGACCGGCTGGTTATCACCCGCGAAGAGGCTTATCTGGAAGCCCGCTTTGGTCAGTCCTATGCGGACTACAAAACTCTGGTGCGCCGCTGGATTTAATCAGCTTTCTGTGCGAGTTGTCGCCGCCAGATTGCAGCAAGAAAGCTGCCTATTACGACATGGTACACCGCGGATATTGCACTCGGCACAGGAGCCAACGCCGCTTGCATCGGGGTGGCAAATTGCGCAGCAAAGGCAGGTGTAGAGGCCAGGCTGGAGCCAAGTCCGCTATTTTGCATGCCAACCTCAATGCTGATCGTTCGGCGTTCGTCGATACCAAAACCCAACGCCTTGGTGATGAGATAGCCCAGCCCGAAGCCGAAGACGTGGAGCAACAGAACCGCCAGCATCAACGCGCCAAAATGCTCCTCGATCAACACCTTGCTATTGGCAATAATCCCTCCCACAATCAGCACAATGACGATCACTGAAGCCAACGGGGAGATGATGGATATTTTCTCTGTAGCTATTGGGAAATAGCGGTTGAGCAGCACCCCGACGACCACTGGCAACAATACGATCGAGACCATATTTATGAACAGATTCCACTGGTCGATCTCGACATATTTGCCGGCCAGCCAGCCTGTGAGCAGCGGTGTCGCCACGACTGCGATCAAGGTCGAAGCCATGGTCATTGTAACCGATAGCGCAAGATTGGCATTGGCGAGATAGGCGACGACATTGGAGGCTGTTCCACCGGGACAGCAAGAAACCAGGATCAAGCCAACCGCCACCCCGGCTTCGAGACCGAAGGCCATGGCTATCGCAATGCCGGCCAGTGGCATGATGGTGAATTGCAGGATCACCCCTGCCCCGACGCATTTCGGGATTTTGGCGATCCGCTTGAAATCATCAAATGACAGCGTCAATCCCATGCCGAGCATCACGAGGCCGAGCATCACGCTGACCAGCGGCTGTCCAAAGGGACGGAACCGCCCGTCAACCACCCATAGAAAATGCTCCGGGATAAACCATGCCCAGGCTGTCCCCAAAACTGTCCACAGGGCAAACAGGTTGGTCAGGCGGTGGATCATTGCCCGTGTATCGTCATTGCCAGGAGCGGAGCGACGCGGCAATCCAGAGTGACCAAGCGACGCCCTGGATTGCCACATTACGCTCGCAATGACGAGTGATTTCCACGAATCTTACTCGGCCGCTTCGGCAAATTCCTCGGCCTCAGTCCACACCAGTATCGGATTGCGCGCAGCTTGTGTTTCATCAAGCCGCCTGCGCGGTGCATAATGCGGCGCAGACTTGAGCAACTCATCGCCCGCTTTCGCCCGCTCGGCTACAGACCGGAAGGCACCGATAAATTGATCAATCGCCGCCTTGCTCTCGGTCTCTGTCGGCTCGACCAGCATCGCACCATGAACCACCAAAGGGAAATACATGGTCATCGGGTGATAGCCTTCGTCAATCATGCCCTTGGCCAGATCAAGCGTGGTCAAGCCGTTGGCAAAACCTTTGTCAGAGAACAAGGCCTCATGCATGCACGGGCCGGATTTGGCGAACGGCGCATCAAGCACATCTTCCAGGCTGCGGAGAATATAATTGGCATTCAACACAGCATCTTCAGACACCTGTTTCAGTCCATCTGCCCCATGGCTCAGCATATAGGTGAGCGCGCGCGTGAACATACCCATCTGGCCATGAAAAGCGACCATCCGGCCAAAGCTGCTTTCATGATGATCTTCGGCCGTTTCCTCTTCGACCAGATGAAATTTTCCATCATTGGTTTGCTCAACAAATGGAAGCGGCGCAAACGGCGCGAGCGCTTCGGAAAACACCACCGGCCCGGAACCCGGACCCCCGCCACCGTGCGGGGTCGAGAAGGTTTTATGAAGGTTGATATGCATCGCATCAATGCCAAGGTCACCGGGGCGAACGCGGCCGACAATCGCGTTGAAATTCGCGCCATCGCAATAGACCAGTCCGCCCGCCGCATGCACCGCATCCGAAATTTCTTTCATGTCGGGCTCGAACAACCCGCAGGTATTCGGATTGGTTATCATAACGCCAGCCACGTCAGGGCCGAGCCGCGCCTTGAGCGCAGCCACATCCACGCGACCATCAGCATTCGCGGGAATATCTTCCACCTTATAACCAGCAAAAGCGGCGGTGGCCGGGTTGGTTCCGTGTGCGCTTTCGGGAACCAGAATCACCTCTCGCGCATCGCCACGCGCTTCCAGCGCAGAGCGGATAGCGAGAATACCGCATAATTCCCCATGCGCGCCGGCCTTGGGCGACATCGCGACCGCTGGCATGCCAGTCAGTGTTTTCAACCAGTCTGCCAGTTGGTAGATCAACTCCAGCGCGCCTTGCACCGTACCGGTAGGCTGGAGCGGATGGATATCGGAAAAGCCTTTCAACCGCGCCATTTTCTCATTGAGTCGCGGATTATGCTTCATTGTGCAACTGCCCAGCGGGAAGAAGCCGACATCAATCGCATAATTCTGCCGGCTCAGCCGCGTGTAATGGCGCACGGTTTCGGCCTCGGAAAGTCCAGGAATGGCAATCGGGTCAGAACGATCCAATCCGCCCAACCGGCTTTCAACGTCCGGAGCGGCTGGCAGATCCACGCCGCTGCGATCCGGCGATCCAGTTTCAAAAATCAATGGCTCATCGACCATCAACGCCCGGTTACCGGTATGGGTTTTCACGTCAGTTTGCTGTCCCATGATAATATTCTCTTCCTGTCTGGTCGGGCGTCCTTCTGCGAGCATGCTCATGCCAGTTCTCCCTCAAGCGCCTTGGCCAGCGCTTCAACATCAACGTCACTTACCGTTTCTGTCACTGCGACAAGGAGACCGTGGGCCAGTTTTTCATGCTCGGGATAAAGCCGTCCCAATGAAACACCGGCGAGTATTTTCTGATCTGCGAGTGTGCGTACAATCGGTCTGGAATCGCTATCCAGAACAAGCGTGAATTCATTGAAGAAACTATCATTCAATAGCTTTACGCCTTTGATCTTGGTCAACCTCTCAGCAGCCTGCACCGCTTTTTTGTGATTAAGCATCGCCAGTTCGCGCAGGCCTTTTTCACCCAGCAAAGTCATGTGCGCAGTAAACGCCAGAGCGCAAAGCCCGCTATTGGTGCAGATGTTAGAAGTCGCCTTTTCGCGGCGGATATGCTGTTCGCGGGTGGAGAGCGTCAGGACGAAACCACGCTTGCCTTCGGAGTCAACCGTCTCGCCGCAGAGCCGCCCGGGCATCTGGCGGACATATTTTTGCTTGCAACCAAATAGGCCAACATAAGGCCCGCCAAATTGCAATCCGACACCGAGCGACTGACCCTCGCCGACAACAATATCTGCGCCCATTTCACCGGGAGATTTGATCGCTCCGAGCGCCACCGGTTCTGTCACAACCGCGATCAGCAGAGCTTTATGGGCATGGGCTTTTTCGGCTATCGCCGACAGATCGTCAATCCGTCCCAATATGTCGGGATATTGCACGATAACACAGCTCGTATCATCATCGATCTGATCGAGCAGATGCGTTCCATCCGTAGCCGTTTCCAATGTCGGCGCGGCATAAACCAACTGATCCTTGGTAAACCGCGCCATGGTTTTCGCGACTGAAACATAATGCGGGTGCAGGCCGGAGGATAATAGCGCCTTACCCCGCTTGGTTATGCGCCGCGCCATGGTGATGGCTTCCCAGCATGCGGTGGAGCCGTCATACATGGACGCATTGGCAACATCGACGCCGAATAACCGCGCGACCTGTGTCTGGAATTCGAACAGAGTCTGCAGCGTTCCCTGAGCAATTTCCGGTTGGTATGGCGTATAGGCGGTCAAAAATTCACCGCGCTGGATGATATGGTCGACACTGGCCGGTACATGATGGCGATAAGCCCCCGCCCCAAGGAAAAACGGCATATCGCCCGCTGCATGATTTTTCTTGGCCAGCGCTTTCATATGCGCCTCGACCGCCATCTCGCCAGCGTGCATCGGCAGGTCATGGATCGGCCCGGTAAGCCGCGCTTCCTGAGGTACATCGACGAATAAATCGTCAATCGATGACGCACCCACTTTGGCCAGCATGGCTTCGCGATCATCAGCGGTGAGAGGTAGATAACGCATATTCTAAAACTCCGTTCGCCTCGCGCATGGTCGAGAGGCAATATATGCAATCCGTGTCTCGACTTCGCTCGACACGAACGACGTTGCTGTCTTACAAATTATCGACAAACGCCTTATAGGCTTTTGCGTCCATCAGATCGTCGAGTTCATCCTTGTCCGAGAGGGTAAGCCGGAAAAACCAGCCATCTTCTTCAGCCGATGAATTAACCAGGCCCGGCTCGTCTTCGAGCGCCTCATTCACTTCGATCACTTCACCGGATACGGCGGCGTACACATCCGACGCAGCCTTGACCGATTCCACGACGGCCGCATCATCGCCCTGCTCCAGCTCTGTGCCGACTTCCGGCGTTTCAACGAACACAATGTCGCCCAGCTGCTCCTGCGCATAGTCGGTAATTCCAACGGTCGCAGTGTCCCCTTCGACATCGACCCATTCATGTTCCTCGGTAAAATATCGGCTCATAGTCTCGTCCTCTTCTCGTGAAATCTCATAGTTTTGGTTTGCGGTGATAGTTATGCGGCACAAAGGGCATATCGGCGACGGTGCAAGCGATTTGCTTGCCGCGCTGTTCGACGGTGATCGGGGTCGAAGGTTGCGAAAGTGCCGCGGGGACGTACGCCATGGCTATCGGACGCTGCAGACTCGGCGCAAAACCACCGCTCGTGACGTGGCCAATGGTTGCGCCCGTGTCGTCCACAACTGACGCACCCTCCCTTACCGGCTGACGGCCATCGACAAATAGCCCAACGCGTTTGGTTTCGGCCTTGTCGGGATATTGCGCCAGCACCCGCTCGGCTCCGGCAAAATTGCCTTCTTCCCGGCGGGCCTTGGAAAGCGCAAAATTGAGGTTTGCTTCAACTGGCAAAACCTCAGGCGACATATCATGGCCATAGAGTGGCAATCCCGCTTCTAGCCGCAAGCTGTCGCGTGCACCTAGCCCGATCGGCCTTACTTCTTCCAAATCCGTCAGAGCCACCGCCAGCGCCACGGCGTGTTCGGACGGAACACTGATTTCAAACCCGTCTTCGCCGGTATAGCCTGATCGGCTGATCCCGAGCGGGATATCATTCCAGAGAAATGGGCCTGCTTCCATGAAGTAAAGATCGGTTGGGACTGGCCACCCGTCCTGCAACGGCTGAATGTTCAGTTTCGCCAAGGCATTGCCAGCTTTCGGGCCCTGAAGTGCCAGCAAGGCTGCGTCTTCCATATGGTTCAGCGTGATATATTCGGGCAATTGTTCGCGCAAATAGGCGATATCGTCATGCTTGGTCGCACCATTGACCACCAGATAGAGATTATGCCCCGTATTGGTAACCATCAGATCATCCAATATCCCGCCATCCTGAGCCAGCAGCAACGTATATCGGATTTTCCCGGCACCCAAAGCCGACAGGTTGCCCGGCGTGATCGCCTCCAACGCATCGCCAGCGCCTTTGCCAATCAGCTGCAACTGGCCCATATGCGACACATCGAACAATCCCGCCTCGGTGCGCGTCCAGATATGCTCGGCCATCACGCCTTCATATTGCACAGGCATTTCATAGCCAGCAAAAGGCACCATCCTCGCGCCCAAACTGCGGTGCCAGTCACCGAGTGGCAGTTGTTTCAGATTTTCGCTATTTTCACTCATGTAGATTCCGCTCAGATAAAAGACAGCTCACAGAAAAGCCCTGCAAAACTGCCCCCTCTGTCACGGAACCTGAGAGTTTCATGGCCTTTTTACTCCGATTTCCGCTCACACTGAGCTTGTCGAAGTACGTCTTTCAATCATCCTTCGACAAGCTCAGGACGAACGGCGGACGTTCATGCCGGATCTAATCCAGCGCCATTTACCCCTTCGGTGGCCCACCATCGCTTAAGTTGTGGCGGACTCTTTCCAGAGTGCTTGTAAGACTTATGCGGTTCAGGTGCCTGAGAGTTTCCGGGGCGGTTGCTCCTTCGGCGGCTGGTATATTCAAGGAGTCAGCTCTCTCCCGCACAGCCTCGCGACTGTTGCCAGCCAAAAGCAGAGTTAGAAGTGGCTTAGGGCCGCGGTTAAGTCAATGATTCTATGCGGTGGGTCTATTTTTTCTCTGGTCTCATTTGCAAGCTCCCATAGTCCATCATTCTCGTGGATATATTGGCCGGGATCGCCATGTCCCAGCAATGCCACCATGGCTCTGGCCACATCCTTTGCGTCAATCGAGCGATAGCGCCGCAACGACCCTTGCAGCAGCATATCCATCAGCGGGCTTGCAATAATTGCCAAGCTCTCGCCAAGACGCGGATCATTGGTTCGTTCCCCGCGCAGCAGGCCGGGACGGGTTATGTCCAACCGGTCAAAATTCTGCGCGCGCAGTGCATCCTCGGCCTGACCTTTGACTTTCAGGTAAAAGCTTGAGGCGCTAGAATTGGCCATGGTTGACGATACTGACAGAAAATGTCTTGTACCAGCCGCTTTTGCAGCTTCTGCAACTGCCGTCACCAGATCGCGGTCAATCGCCGCAAAGGCTTCCTTTGAACCGGCTTTTTTCATTGTAGAACCAAGGCATGAGATTGTTACATCCGGTTTTACAGACGTGATGATTTCTGGCCAATTCGCATTATCGGCAACATGCTGTTTCGCCTCTCCAGTCTCTCCTGAAAAATCCCGCCGCATCAGGAGATGCAGGTTCTTGTCTCGGCCACCCGTAATCAACTGGCGCACGACATGCCCGCCAATCAATCCGGTCGCGCCGACTATCAATATTTTGTCATCCATCTGTTTTTCCAAAGATTTCAGCGTGGCGATCGGCCGCATAGCGGTCAGTCATCCCGGCAAGAAAATCGGCTATATGTCTGATACGATCAGGTTCTGCGTCAGGCAAAGACTGAAACCAGCTCTCCGGCATTAATTCCGGTTTATCGCGATAGGCTGCAACCAGCTCGGTAACCTTGATACGCGCTCCCCGTGCCACTGTCAGCTGCTGCGGATGATGATAGAGCTTGGTATACATCAAGGTTTTCAAACTGCGTTCGTTGGCCGTCATTTCCTTTGAAAAACCGCAAAGTGCCTGCCTCGCATCGCGAACATCCTGTGCCGTCCTGATCTTCAGACGGTCCATATTTTGCTTGGTGGTTTCCAGCACATCATTGACCATCAATCCGATTTGATCGCGGATCAATTCGGGGACCAGTTTATCGGGGTCTATTTCCGGAAAACGATCACAAACAATCTGCCAGCGCTCAGCTATAAACGGCAATTCGAGCAGCTGATCCAGCGTCAGCAGACCGGCTCTCAGGCCATCATCTATATCGTGATTATCATAAGCAATATCATCTGACACCGCAGCGACCTGCGCTTCCAGAGATGGCCAGCTTGTAAGCTCCATATCCATCGCCGCATTCGCTTCTTCCAGTGCCCAGGTGGCTTTGTGAACCGGGCCATTATGCTTGGCCAGTCCTTCCAGCATTTCCCATGTCAGATTAAGTCCATCCCAGCGTGGATATGGCTTTTCCAACGCCGTGAGCGTCCGGATGGTGTGCGCATTATGATCAAATCCGCCAAAGCCGGCCAGCGCCTCCTGCAGCGCGTCTTCCCCGGCATGCCCGAAAGGCGGATGGCCGATATCATGGGCGAGGCACAGCGCTTCGGTCAGGTCTTCATTCAACCCCAAGGCGCGGGCAATCGTCCGTCCGATCTGTGCAACTTCCAGACTGTGGGTCAGGCGGACACGATAATGATCGCCGTCGGGTGCAACAAATACCTGGGTTTTATGACGCAGGCGACGGAATGATATGCTGTGGATGATACGGTCGCGATCCCGCTGGAAATCATCGCGCGGACCGCGCACATAGCCCGGCGTTATCCCGCGTTTTTCATCATGAAGCCGCCCCGGCTGTGCTTCGGGTCGCTGGCATAGCCGGCCAATATTGTCATTTGCCGAGTTTGTTCACTTCCGTGCCCTGCGCGCTGACCCACGGAAAGCCATCGCCGCCCCCTTGCGGAAATCAGCCTCGAAACTTTTCGCGGCCTTCAGATCATCAAACGGACCGACGACAAGTCGTCTGGTCTGACCCCAAGGTGAAGTCCAGCCTTCGTTACCGGAAAATAGATCACCGTGCTTTTTGGCCATCCGGCGATAATCATATTTGAGCGCGCTAAGATTGGAACCGGTAGCAATCTGCACCCAATAGCGTTTGGGATGTTCTGCCTCGGCCTTTTTCAGTTCCGGCTCTTTGGTCTCTACCTTCACGGGCGCTGGTTTCGGTTTGGGTGTCGCGGGCGTTATTGACTCCAGATCAACCGGGACGACAGCGGTCTTCTGCTCTTCGACCGAAGTATCAAGAGAACCGATGATATCCGCCAGCGGCCTGCGGGTCGCTGTTACGGCTGCGGTTTGCTGACCAGAAACTGGCGACGGGAGAGCCTTGGCGAGATCGAAATTGACCAGCTGCACAGGCTTTTTCTCGGTCAGTTCGCTCGTAGCGGGTCCAGTAATTGCTTTCGACTCACCAGGACCATTGCCAGTAGCTATCACAGCGACCGATGACGTCGCAGGATTTGTTCCCGCGTTTTGAGCTAAGGTGCTCTCTTGGAAAGGTGCGGCCTGCGTTGGCGGCGGTGAGGAAACCGCAGGAAGTGTAGCCACTCGCGTCGCGGCGCTAGCCGGATTTCCCGTCCTGATATCCACACGCCGTTCAATGGTTTCAGAAACCAGCGGTTTTGCCGGTGCGGAACCGGTAGCCTCCGCAAGCACGGTTCTGGACTGGTTGTCACTAACGCCAAGCGGAGTTTCAAATCCCGGAGTAAGCCCAGCTTTTTCCTGCGGCCTACTCAAGGTTTCGACACTTGGCGATGAAGGTGCGGGATCAGGTTTGATGACCGCAGAAGCCAATTGCTGCGCGGGCCGCGTACTGATAGCAGGTGCTGGTTGGCTGCTGACGGCGGCCACCGCTTGCTCCGGACGTGAAACCGCCGGTTTTTCCAACGGCCTTGCTTCCTCGGGAACGGGCAATTGATCCTTTGATATTCTTACAAATCCTTGGCGGTCCAGTTCCCGCTGTTGTTTTTTGGTGAGCTTTATATCGTCAGTAAACTTCACCGTACTGGCCTTGCCGGGGCGACGGCGTGGCTTGGTATCCGGCATCGCCAGTATTTTTGGCTTGGTCACATTTTCGCCCAATGGATCTCCGAGCGGGATCAGACCAGCATCGGCGCCATCGCCGCCTCTCACGGCGGTATTCGCAGCATATTGCACCGAGGCGACATCGACACCGATGTTTTCGCTCGCCGGAAAATGTCCATAATGGACTGCGGCCGCTTTTTGCGCTGCCGTCAACTTTGGCATCCGGTCAAAAAAAGGCTTTATTGCTTTTGCCATCTGACGCTGCATTGTCTGGCGGGCAATGTCGTTTGCGGCTTTTTCTTTCCCGTTCATTGCAAGGATAAACGCTCTGTGACGCCACGCGTCCCGATCACTTTTTTGCAATAAGGGATCGAGCTTTGCGTCGGACTGCTCGATATCACCACTGATCCCGAGCGAGATAGCGTAGCGGCTCAGCAACTCGTCACTACGATTGGTTTTCAGCGCAAACTCGTAATCTTTCTGGGCGTCGCGATTACGGCCAATAAGATCATAAGCCAGACCTCTGTCAGCAGCAATTTCCCTTAGAGAGATACCATTGTCCAGCGCTTCGTTAAAATAACGCAGTGCTGCAAACGGGTTTTGCTCTTCCAGAAGCGCGCGGCCAAGTCCCGCCTTTACCCGTCCACTTCTGGGATATATTTGATCCGCTTTAGCAAGAAAACCAATGGCCGCCCGGGTGTCACCCAGGTCAAGGGCAGCCAATCCGGCATCGGCAAGCGCCGAGGAATCGTCGGAATTTTGGGCAATTTTACGCAGCGCATTTTGCAGATCTTCCGTACTGCTCTGCGAACTGGACTGGGCGACCGCAATTGTCGGCGTCGAAACGACCATGGCAAAAGCAAGGCTCGCCAAAAAGATATTTTTGGAACGATGAATCACCAGTTTGATAAACGGGGAAAATTGATCAAAATCAACTCATATCCGCGCTTCAAGAGGCCAGCCGCCCTTCTCAATCGACAAACGCCGAGTAGAGCAAAGGCGCGCCAATATCCCTATTGATTATTCTGCCGGTTCAAAAAACGGGGAATATCGAGCGGATCACGGGATTTTTCGCCGTCCTCTTCATCGCCTGCATCATCTGATTTACCACCGCCACGCGTGAGGTTAGACATCCGTTCAAACAACGTTCCGCCGCCACTTGCTACCCGGGGAGCCGGAGGTGCTTGTGTTGGCGCGGGCGCATCATCGTCAGAATATTCAGCTACGGGCTGTGCGTCATCACCCCCGAGTACCAACTCATCCTCATCGACTTCTTCGTCATCGCTTGACATGCCTGGCGTAAGCGAAGCGAACGAAGGAGCGACGCCTTCATCCTGCTCTTCATCATCTTCGTCGTCATATGCAGCCGAGGGCGTTGGAGCAAGCTCTATTTCCGGAGCAGCTTCCATTTCATCCACGGGATCTGGCTCAGCCATATCATCTTGTGCCGTCTCACTATCGTCCGCACTCAAATCTGATGAGAAGGGAGATGCCGCTGGCTCTGTCTGTGCCGCAGGAACCGGGTTACCCATTGCAAAAGACGAGGCGGGAGGTGGCGCAGTATTATAACTATCTGTATCAATACCGGTCGCGACAACAGACACCCGAATACGACCATTGAGATTTTCGTTAAAGGCGCTGCCCCAGATGATATTGGCGTCCGGGTCAACCAGTTCGCGGATATGGTTTGCCGCTTCATCCACTTCCATCAAGCGCATATCTTCGCCGCCCGTTATGGAAACGATAACACCCTTCGCGCCCTGCATCGAAACGCCATCGAGCAGCGGATTTGCAATGGCTTTTTCGGCAGCCTCAAGAGCGCGGCCATCACCTTCGGCTTCACCAGTACCCATCATTGCTTTGCCCATTTCGGCCATCACACTGCGAACGTCGGCAAAATCAAGATTGATCAGGCCAGGCATGACCATGAGATCGG
Source organism: Parasphingorhabdus halotolerans (assembly GCF_012516475.1). NCBI lineage: Bacteria > Pseudomonadati > Pseudomonadota > Alphaproteobacteria > Sphingomonadales > Sphingorhabdaceae > Parasphingorhabdus > Parasphingorhabdus halotolerans. Next base: position 1,406,213 of record NZ_CP051217.1, read on the forward strand.
TAATACCGCGAACACCCTGCTGGAGCACTTCATCAGCAAGCAGGAAGGCTTCTTTGAATGTGGTGTTCGGGTTGGCGACAAGAAACAGATTCTGGTTTGGAATGACAATCAGCGTGTCGACATTTTTTTGCAGTTCTTCGATGCCCGCTTCAGCCGCGTTCATGCGTCTTGTGCCTTCAAAGGTGAAGGGTTTGGTCACAACGCCGACAGTCAAAATGCCGCGCTCGCGCGCCGCTTTAGCGATAACAGGAGCCGCACCGGTGCCGGTGCCGCCGCCCATGCCAGCGGCGATAAAGCACATATGCGCGCCTTCCAGAGCTTTTTCGACCTGTTCCAGCGTTTCTTCTGCAGCGGCACGCCCGACTTCCGGGCGAGAACCTGCACCAAGGCCTTGCGTAATATCCGGGCCGAGTTGAATACGGCGCTCTGCCGGAGAACTGTTAAGCGATTGCGCGTCGGTGTTGGAGACAATGAAATCAACACCCTCAACTTTGGCAGCGATCATATTTGCAATCGCGTTACCACCTGCTCCCCCGACGCCAATCACAGCGATACGCGGCTTCAGTTCTTCCACTTCAGGCGGGCCAATATTGATGCTCATTTCGATGTCTCCCCAGACATAATTTACTGGTGCTTTAATTAGTTAACGCTTTGCACAATTTTTCAGCAAGAATCACCCCAAAAGTGAAGTTTTTATGTATATTCTTTAAAAATTTCCGCGAATTGCTGACATTAGTCTGCCAATCATTGCCGAGCTTCCGTATTTATGGACTTTCTGATGCCTGCCCGGCAAATATCTGAGGTCAACCGGGTCTTGGGATGCATAAAGCGCCAAGCCGGCCAAACCGGCAAATGCGGGGCCGCTATGAGCTTCTGGAAGCGCTGATAACCCAGTCGGCTTACCGATCCGAACCGTCCGGCCAAGTGCCGATTGCGCGTAATCTGCAATGCCCTTTAACTCTGCCCCGCCGCCGGTAAGGACGACCTGACGACCAACCGGTCCGGTAAAACCAAGAGTCTTTAGCGCCTGACCGATTTCGCCGATCAGATGATCCAGCCGCTGGCGAATAACCGAAATCAATTGCGCTTTGGTGATCCGGCCTTCCTCGTCGGTCTGATCGCTCGGGTGTTCGAGCTCCAGATCAATCACATCATGATTGTCGCGCGGGCTGGTTGTCGCTGACCCATGAAAACATTTGATCCGCTCAGCCTGCGCGCGCCTCAATCCAAAGGACGATGCTATATCGTCGGTAATATCTGCCGCTCCATATGGCAGCGTTTGCAAGCCAACCAGCATCCCGCCAGCAAAAAGCGAAACATTGGTCACTTCTGCGCCCAGTTCGACAAGAGCCACACCGAGTTCGCGCTCTTCTTTGGAGAGACACGCCGTCCCGGTGGCGATCGGTGAGGCGACGATGGATCGCACATTCAGATGGGCACCACGTACGCTCATATCGATATTGCGAACCGGCGAACCATCAGCCAGAATGACATGAATATCCACGCCAAGCCGGTCTGCATGAAGGCCTTTGGGTTTTTTCACCCCATTCAGTCCATCCAGCGTGTACATGGCGGGTTGCGCGTGCAGCACCATCTTGCCTTTGGGATCAATGCTGTTGCGCCCGGCATCGAGAAGCATATCAATATCTTCCTGCTCAATGCGGTGACCGCCAAGTTCGGTTTCTACTGAGGTCAGCATGCTCGTTAAACCGCCAGCCGAAAAGCTCACCCAGACATCATCAATATTGGTCCCGGCAATCCGCTCGGCCTGTTCAACCGCATCACGCACATCAAGTTCCGTCACTTCGGTGTCCGCAATATAACCGCGCTTGACGCCTTTGCTTTCGCGCTGCCCGGTGCCCAGAACCGTCAGTTCGCCATTGTCCATCCGGCCGGCGATCATCGCCGTAATTTTGGATGACCCAATGTCGACTGCTGTGAAGATTTTTTCTACTCGTGCTGCCATGTCCTGCCTTTCCTAAACCTCTTCAACTGCCTCAAGTCTTGTTCTTCACGTTTCCGGCGCGTCGGTCTCTGCATCAGCCTTTTTCGGCATCCGCAAATAGGCGCGTTCCGCGTCACGCAGATCAAAATGGACGACACCGCGTCCCAGCAAACGGTTTACCCCATCCATGCGCGCGAAGTTCAAAAAGGCTGCTGCCGCTGTCTTCTCACCTTCCGGCAAAGCCAGAGTTTCACCGCTTTCAAATTCCAGATTCCATCTACGGTTACCAATCCAGGTCGCGCCGGTGACCATCGGGCTCAACGCTGGTGCGACGCTCAGCAATTTGGTGAGTTCGGGCACGCGTTCATTGGCCTTCTTGCCCACAATCACCGGCAAGTCAGGCACTTCCTCCTTCTGGATGTCTTCCAGCGGGAAACCGGTTTTGTCGATCAGCGACAATTTCCCATTGCGCTGCCAGACCGCAGCCGGCTCACGCTCGATAATCTCCACCACTAACGTATCTGGCAATCGCCGCGAAATTCGCGCTTCTCTAATCCACCCATTGGCCATGAGGTCTTCACGAACCTGATCGATATCCACGAGCATCATCGAGCGATCTTTTTGTGCCAGCGTAATCTCGTAGACTTTCAATTCATCAATCCGGTTCACGCCGGAGACTTCAACCCGCTTCACTTCGAAACCGGCATTGCCGACCGCAGCAGCAACTTCCGTTTTAATCATTTCGTTGATCCCGGAATAATGGGCAACGGTATAAGCACCAAGAATGAACACGCCCACCAGGCCCCAGGTCAGACCCTTCTGGACCTGCGCTTCGGTGACCGGCATCGCGCGCAGCATCTTGTCGAAAATCGATACCTGCTTGACCTTGCGCTTGGCGGCCTTGCGCGGCTTTCCTTTAACCTTGCGATTGGTGCGTTTCGCGGTTGTCATAAAGCCTCTCTCACGATCATTTCGACCAGTTCTTCATAGCTGATGCCCATTTGCTTTGCCTGTTCCGGCACGAGGCTGAGCGGAGTCATGCCCGGTTGGGTGTTGGTTTCGAGTACGAATAATCCATCGGCACCCAATTCATCATCCCAGCGAAAATCTGTGCGCGACGTGCCTTTGCATCCGAGCCCTTCGTGCGCACGCAGTGCATAGTCGAGACACAGTTTTTCGATATCTTCGGGTATCTCGGCAGGGCAAACATGGGTTGTCAGCCCTTCGGTATATTTGGCGTCATAATCATAGAAGCCCTTCACGGGTTTCAGCTCGGTTACACAAAGCGCCTTGCCGCCAATCACAGCCGTTGTCATTTCGCGGCCTTTGATGAATGGCTCCGCCAGCAGTTCATCAAATTCCTGCCACGGCCCGGCAACATCCTTCCCAATCGGATTGCCGTAATTGCTCTCGTCAGTCACAATCGCGACGCCGACCGACGAACCTTCGTTGACCGGTTTGAGCACATAAGGGCGTGGCAGCGGATCGGCTTCAAAAAGACTCGCTGATGAAACGATTGTTCCTTTGGGCATCGGGATACCAGCAGGAACAAGCTGCTGCTTTGTCAATTCCTTATCAATGGCGATCACTGAGGTGACCAAGCCGCTGTGTGTGTACGGTATTTGCATCAAATCAAGCATACCCTGCACCGTGCCGTCTTCGCCGGGGCAGCCGTGCAGCGCATTGAAAACAACATCGGGCTTGATGCTGTCGAGCACCATTGCAACATTGCGATCCATATCGACGCGGCTCACCTGATGGCCGTTTTTCTCAAGCGCATCGGCAACGCCGTTTCCGGACATGAGCGAGACCTCGCGCTCGGCGGACCAGCCGCCCATCAGGACGGCGACGTGGAGTTTATCTTTTTGAGCGGTGGTCATTTACAAACTCCGTTCGTCCTGAGCGGGTGAGAGAAAAGCATCATAGAATTTCTCCTACTCGCTGGATTTCCCATTGCAGTTCAACGCCGCTGTGCGCTCTCACGCGCTTGCGCACTTCTTCGCCGAGCGCTTCAATATCCACCGAAGTGGCTCCGCCGAGATTGATCAGGAAATTACAATGTTTTTCAGAAACCTGCGCCTGACCAATAGTCAATCCGCGACATCCGGCTTCATCGACCAGTTGCCAGGCTTTATACCCATCCGGATTTTTGAAAGTCGAGCCGCCGGTTTTCGTCCGCAGCGGCTGCGAGGCTTCGCGCTCGTCGCCAATGCGTTTCATTTCAGCCGCGATGATTTCAGAGTCGCCGCTTTGCCCGCGCAATTTGGCGGAGACTACAACCGCGCCATCCGGCAGCGCGCTGTGCCGATAGGTATATCCCATTTCGGCAAGCGGGATGGTTTTCAGCTCGCCGGTACGCAGCACAATATCGGCGCTTTCCAATATGTCGCACATCTCGCGTCCGTAAGCCCCGGCGTTCATCCGAACCGCGCCGCCAATAGTACCGGGAATACCGCGCAAAAACTCCATCCCTGCAATAGCATGATCGCGTGCCATGCTCGCGGCTGAAATACCTGGCGCACCGGCACCGCATGTGAGCGTCAGGCCGTCTGCTTTGATACCGCCAAAAGCCTTGCCCAATCTGATCACTACGCCTTTGATGCCCCCATCGCGTATGATCAGATTGGACCCCAGCCCCAGGGGCCAGACCGCTATCTCCGGATCAAGATCGCGGAGAAATTGCTGCAAATCGTCAATATCCTTTGGTTCGAACAACCATTGTGCAGGTCCGCCGGTCTTGAACCAGACGAGCTTGGCGAGTGGCGCATCTGCGGTCAGTTTTCCGCGTGTTTCAGGGAGAGACAGAACGGCACTCATGACCGCACGTCCTTGATACCGTTCGCCAATCCAGCAGCCCATTTGGTGATATCACCAGCGCCCAGACAGACGATCATATCTTTGTTTTCTGTCACGTCGGCCAGCCGGACGGCCAGATCTTTTTCATCCGCAACGGTTTCGGCAACACGGTGTCCGCGCTTGCGCAAACCTTCCGCCAGAGCCTCGCTCGTTATGCCCTCAATCGGATCTTCACCCGCGACATAGACGGGGGTGACGTAAACCATGTCAGCATCATTAAACGCCTGCTGGAATTCTTCCATATGATCGCGCAAACGGGTGAAGCGGTGTGGCTGGACCACTGCTATAACGCGTCCTTCGGCACCTTCACGCGCAGCCGATAGCACGGCCTTGATCTCAACCGGATGGTGCGCATAATCATCAATGATAACGACGCCACCGACTTCGCCGACTTTGGTGAATCTTCGCTTGACGCCGCCGAATTGATCAAAGCCACGCGCAATCTGTTCATCCGTCATCCCCATTTCGAGGCCAACAGCCACAGCGGCAATTGCGTTCTGGACGTTATGGCGGCCGGGCATCGGCAGTTCGATACCTTCAATTGTTCGTTGCCCCCCATCGCGGTCGGTAACCACAACGTCAAAACGATTGCCTCCCGGAACCGGCGTCACGTTTATGCCCTTCACATCGGCTTGGGCTGAAAAACCATAGGTAATCAAGCGCCGGTCACGGATGCGCGGAAGAATTGCCTGCACCTCGGGATGATCGATACAGAGTATTGCTGCGCCGTAGAAGGGCACATTCTCGATAAATTCCAGGAAGCTGTCCTTGATTTTGTCGAAGCTGCCATAGTGATCGAGATGTTCAGGATCGATATTGGTGACGACCGCAATCGTGCCATCAAGCCGCAGGAAACTGCCGTCGCTTTCATCGGCCTCGACCACCATCCACTCGCTGGTCCCGAGCCGGGCGTTCGAACCGTAATTATTGATGATACCGCCGTTGATGACAGTCGGATCAATGCCGCCAGCATCCAGCATCGCGGCAACCATTGAGGTTGTGGTTGTCTTGCCGTGGGTGCCGGCAATAGCGATTGTGGATTTAAGCCGCATCAGTTCAGCCAGCATCTCGGCGCGGCGGACCAGCGGAATACGATGCGAAAGCGCCGCCTCGACTTCGGGATTGCCGCGTTTCACCGCAGTCGATGTAACGACAACCGCCGCGCCATGAACATTTTCACCGCTGTGGCCGATTTTCACATCAATGCCTTTACCGCGCAGGCCTTCAATCACATAGCCCTCGGCAATGTCGCTGCCTTGCACTTTATAGCCAAGATTGTGCATAACCTCGGCAATACCGGACATGCCAATCCCGCCGATACCAACAAAGTGGATTGTGCCAATATCTGTACCGACACCCTTCATTCAGCAGCCTCTTTTGCGAGTGCGGGACGCGGCGAGATCGACAGTCCCGAACGCTCCTGCTTCACCTTAAGCGTTTTGGAAAGCGGCGAAGTGCCGATGCTCTCAACCAGGTCAGCAAGATCGCGCACCGCTTCGGGGCGTCCGCATTTTTTGGCAAAGCGCGCAGCATTCTCCAGCGCGCCGGGGCCAAGCGCCATTTTCTGCATCTGCTTGGCAAGCTCCTTGGCGGTGAAAGCAGGTTGCGCAATTGCGCGCGCGCCGCCGGCCGCAACCATTTCGCGAACATTCTGGGTTTGGTGATCATCCGTCGCAATCGGCAGCGGCACCAAAATGGCGGGGCGTCCAGCAGCCGTCAGTTCGGCTATCGTCGATGCGCCGGCCCGGCCGATCACAAGATGCGCCCAACCCAGTCTTTGCGGCAAGTCCGGCAGATAGGTTGCAAGCTCTGCCGGAATATCATGCTCGGCATATTTGGCGCGAACCGTTTCAATATCCTGCTCGCGGCATTGCTGGGTAATCTGCAAGCGCCGGCGCAAATTCATCGGCAGCATCGCCATTGCATCCGGAACGACATCAGACAGAATAGACGCACCCTGACTGCCGCCGGTGACCAGCACACGGAAAATTCCGTCTTCGGTGAGCGGGGGATAAGGCTCGTCGCGGAGTGCGAGAACATCCTCCCGAACGGGATTGCCTACCAGATGCACCTTGTCTCTATATTTGGGCTTTAGTTTCAATATATCGGGATAGGAGGTAGCAATGGCATTGACCGTGCGGGCAGCAAGCCGATTAACGCGTCCCAGAACAGCATTCTGCTCGTGCACTATAGTTGGCACGTCCATTTTATTTGCCGCAAGAATGGCAGGAAAAGCAGGGTAGCCGCCAAAGCCGATAACCGCAGACGGTTCAAATGTTTGATAGAGCTGCATCGCCATTTTGCGGCCCTTCAAGATCGCCTGCAAGCCCTTCACCCATCCCCGCGGATCTTTGGTGATACGGCCAGCGGGCAATACATGCACCTGCCCGCCATCAACCATTCCGGGAATTTTTTCGCCACGCTCGTCGGTGATCAAAGCCACTCGGTGGCCACGCTGAACAAGCTCGGCGCCTAGCGCATAGGCCGGGATCATATGACCACCGGTACCGCCCGCCGCCAGGACATAATGTTTGCTAAAGCTCATCTGGTCACCTCATTATTTGACGCGTCATCAGGAGCACCTTTCGGACTCCATGTCGCAACATATTCCGAGCGGTCCAGATAAGGGTTTCGACGGGTGAATGCCAGCAATAGTCCGACGCCCATCGACAGGGCGAGGAATGATGAGCCGCCGTAGCTGACAAACGGCAAGGTCATGCCCTTCGACGGAAAGAGCTGGAGATTAACCGAAATGTTGATAAGCGCCTGCCCGCCAAATTGGGCGGTGAGACCGGCGACCGCGAGGATGATGAAATTGTCTTCCTCATCGAGCAAACGAATGAACACTCGCACGATGATCGCTAGGTAAACAAGCGCGATGGCCACGCAGGCAAGCAAGCCGAATTCCTCGCCAATAACCGAGAAAATATAATCAGTATGTGCTTCCGGCAGTTTGAACTTCGCTGTTCCCAAGCCTGGCCCGGTGCCAAGCAAGCCGCCACCGGTGAGCGCCTTGTGTGCGAACATCACCTGATCAAATTCATCGCCGCCAAACAGCCACGCATTGATCCGCTGTGTCGCCACCGGATAGAAGAAATAGGAACCGATCAAACCGCCGATCCCGCCGACGCTGGCCGCTGCAATAAGTTTGGCAGACAAGCCCGATACCACCATCAAAGTAAACCATATTCCGCAAAAGACGATCGTTTGCCCCAGATTGGGCTGCATCAGCAGCAGCAGCGCGATCACGCCGGTTATGGCTATGGAGAGCGGCACCAGGGGAAGTGACGGGTCTTTTACCCGAAGGGACAGAAGCCAGGCCATGGATACGGCGTAAAAAGGTTTGAGAAATTCACCCGGCTGCAACGTTGCAAAACCATAGCCGATCCAGCGTTTGGCACCGTTTACCGTGTTGCCCATTATCGGCACAAGGAACAACAGTATGAAAGCCAGAACAGCGGCAACAATAGCAAAACGCCTAGCCTGCTCTTTTGGAGCCATGGAGACAAACAGCATCAGGGGCACGCCGACCGCGACCCAGCCCAATTGCCGGTAGAAATAATAGAGTGGTTCAATCGTAACTGTGCTCGAACTCTGCTTCAACGCTGTTACGGGAGAAGCAGCGGCGATGCCGATCAGGCCGATTGTTATTAATGTCATGATTAGCCCAAGCAGCACGCGGTCGAGCTCCCAGAACCAGATGGCAAGCGGTGTCCTGTCGCTGCGACCAAGGCGCGATTGCAGTTGAAAGCGCTTCTTTTTGAGATTGGCTGCTATTTCAGGCGCTGCCGTTTCGGGAAATCCGCCATCTGCTATTCCATCGCTCATGATAGTGTTCCCCCGGCAGCGGTGCCGACTTGTTTCTTTTCAATCACCGAATTGACCGCCGATTTAAAGCAGGCACCGCGCGCTTCGAAATCTTTGAACTGGTCAAAGGACGCACAGGCCGGTGACAATAATACAACTTCACCCGGTTGGGCATTGCCAGCCGCGCGCTGAACAGCGGTGAGCATCATCTCGCAAGGCTCCACAGGCATATGTGGTTCAAGAAGTTTTCCGAACATCGGCCCCGCTTCACCAATAGTGTAAGCCTTGACAATATTCCCGAAAAATTCAGCGCACTCATCCAGGTCTTCACTCTTTGGCAGTCCGCCAACGATCCAGTGAATCTTGGGATATGCGCCCAATGCTGGCCCGGTTGATGCCGGGTTGGTGGCCTTGCTGTCGTTGACAAACAGCACGCCGTTCTGTTCGGCAACACGCTCCATACGGTGCGGCAACCCTCTGAAGCTGGCCAACGCCTTGCGCAGCTGCTGTTCATTGATTCCAAGACTGTGCGCCGCTGAACACGCGACAATCGCATTTTGCAAATTATGCGGTCCTTGCAGGGATGGCCAGGTCTCCTGACCCGTTGCTTCAGCAGAGCTTAAATCGACGACATCACCAATGCGGTTTTCCTCCCGCAGATATTTTATGATCAGCTGACATTTATCGTCCGTGCCGGAAATGATCGCCGTATGTTTTGGCGATAACATATCAAACAGGCGCGCTTTGGAAGCAGCATAAGCGTCAAAGCTATCATAACGATCCAGATGATCAGGCGTGATATTGAGCAAGATCGCCACATCGCAGTCCAAGGTGTGAGTCAGATCAATCTGGTAGCTGGAAAGCTCAAGCACATAAACGCCCCCGGCTGTCAACGGCTTTTGCGCCATAATCGGGATGCCGATATTGCCGCCCATTAATGACGGTCGCGCTGTGCTCTGAAAAATATGATGCAGCAACGCCGTGGTTGTCGATTTGCCGTTGGTACCGGTAATACCAACTACCCGGTGCGGCGGCAGCGTTGACCGCGCTTGCGCAAATAGTTCGATATCTCCGATAATCGGAACATTGGAATCTTTAGCTTTTTGCGAAATCGGGTGGTTGTTAAGCGGAACACCAGGGGACACAATTATCGCATCAAAGCCGCTTAAATCCGCTTCCAGCAGATCTCCGATATCCGCTTTATCCTCGGCTTCGTTACGAAGGTGTACCTGATTATCCCAGGCCAGTAGCTCGGCCCCGCTTGCATGCAAGGCATCCAGCGTTGCCATGCCGGATCTTGCGAGACCCAATATGGCGTACCGTTTGCCAGCAAAGACGGGAGAGGTAATCATCGCAGCTTCAGCGTTGCCAATCCAGCCAGCGCCAGAACCAGAGAAATAATCCAGAAACGGATCACGACCGTGGATTCAGACCAGCCAAGCTGTTCAAAATGGTGATGGATCGGCGCCATGCGAAACACGCGTTTGCCAGTACGTTTGAAGAAGAACACCTGAACGATCACCGACACCGCCTCCAGCACGAACAATCCACCGACAATGGCAAGAACGATTTCGTGATGGATCGAAACCGCAATCGCTCCGAGCGCACCGCCCAAAGCCAGGCTGCCGGTATCGCCCATGAAAACCGCTGCCGGTGGCGCGTTAAACCAAAGGAACGCCAGACACGCTCCAACAATGCACGCACAGAAAATAGCGAGTTCGCCTGCCCCTTTTACGAACGGAATACCAAGATATTCCGAGAACACAGCGTTGCCGGACAAATAAACCAGTATCAGGAATGTCGCACTGGCTATCGCAACCGGCATAGTTGCCAAGCCATCGAGGCCGTCGGTCAAATTCACGGCATTGCCAGCGCCTACCATGACAAAAGCGGCGAAGGGCAAATAAAACCAGCCGAGGTCGATCTGCACATCGTTGAAGAAAGGCACATAGAGACTGGTGCCAATCTGCTGGATAATCATCCAGGCAGCAAAGCCTGCGACCGCAAATTCCATCAGCAAGCGGACTCTGCCCGGAACCCCCTTATGACTGGCTTTTGTAACCTTGTCGTAATCATCCATGAACCCGATTGCGCCGAAACCGAGGGTCACGAATATACAAGACCAGACAAAAATATTACTGAGATCCATCCACAGCAGCAGCGAAATAATCAGAGAAATCAGGATCATCAAACCGCCCATTGTGGGAGTGCCTGCCTTTTTCAGATGGGTGACAGGCCCATCCTCGCGGATCGGTTGCCCTTTGCCCTGACGCATACGCAGCATATTGATGAAGCGCGGACCGATCAGCATGCCGATAAACAAGGCGGTAGCCACAGCGGCGCCCGAGCGAAAGCTAAGATAACGAAAAACGTTAAAAATACCTTCAAATTCAAGCCATTGAGCCAGCAAGTAAAACATTAGTATTCCCCATTCACCAACGCGGAAACCACGCTCGCGAGCCCCAGATAATTTGACCCCTTGATAAGAAGGATGTCTCCGTCGCCGATTTGTTTTGCGACCTCGGTCAGCGCGTCCGAAGAGCTGGCGGCATGGAATATTTCAGCGTTGTGATCAAGCGCCTCGTCAAGCTTTGCGGCGGTATGTGCCATTTCATCGCCCACAAGGATGATTATCGATGCACCTGAAGCTGCAATGTCTTCAGCCAGTGCTTCGTGATAGGCTCGAGCAGCCTCGCCCAACTCGCCCATCGCGCCGAGAACTGTAATTTTCTTGCCTTTGCCGGCCTCACTCGCAAGTTGCGCCAGGGTCGCTTTCATCGATACCGGATTAGCGTTGTAACTCTCGTCAATCAAAAGCGCGCTGCCACCTGAGACCAGCGACAGTTTGTGCCTTTTGCCGCGCCCGGCCAAGCCTTCCAACTCTGCCAGTGCGAGACCGGCCGAGGCAAGATCGCCACCAGCCGCCCGGACAGCCGCCAAAACCGCAAGGGCATTGGAAACCCAATGCCTGCCCGGTTCCGAAATCGTAAAGCACAGACTTTGGTCACCGAGACTGGCAGTTACCAGAGAACCGCCACGCGGCGCTGGCACAATATCAACCGCCCGCACATCCGCTTGCTCGGAGAAACCGAAACTCAGGATATTTTGTGTGTGCTTCAGAGCGGCAGATTTCAAGCGCTCATAATGCGGACTATCAAACGGGATAACTGCTGTGCCAACCGCTGTCAGGCCTTCGAAAATTTCTGCTTTCGCATCGGCGATTTCTTCCACTGATGAAAAATGACCGATATGGGCGGGCGCTATCGCGGTGATGATCGCAACATCTGGCCTGACCAACTGCGTCAGCCGGGACAATTCTCCGGCATGGTTCATGCCCATTTCAAAAATGCCGAATTCTGTATCGGCGGGCATCCGTGACAAGCTGAGCGGGACACCAACATGGTTGTTATAGCTTTTGAGCGAACGATGCGCCTTGCCCATCGAACTGCGCTCCAGCGCGGCAAACAGGGCTTCCTTGGTGCCGGTTTTACCAACGGAACCGGTCACTCCGATAATTTTTGCACCGGTACGACTGCGCGATGCCTTTGCCAGCGCGTTCAGTGCGTCGGTTGTATCGTCCACCAAAATATGGGGTCCATCAGTCGCTTCACTGACTATAGCACCAGCGCCTCCAGCGGCGTAGACTTTATCCAGATACAAATGCCCGTCGCTTTGCTCGCCCTTCAGCGCGAAAAACAAATCGCCCTTGCCGACTTCCCTTGAATCGAACGCAACCCCATTGGCCTCGAATATTTCACTGGCTTTGCCGCCAACCGCTTCTGCAAGCTCGGATGATGTCCAGAGCGCCATCAGGACGCCTGCTCTGCGTTCTTATCATGGGCCTGATCGGGGGCCTGATCACGTGTTTGTTCGCGGATCTGATCTCCGGCACATTCCCGCGCCACTTCCACATCATCAAACGGAATGATGCGATCACCGACAATCTGGCCCTGCTCGTGGCCTTTGCCAGCGAGCAGAATAATATCATCTGCGCCAGCCTGTTGAATGGCTTTCGCAATCGCTTCGCGGCGATCCCCGATTTCCTCGGCACCGGCTGCACCTGCCATAATATCGGCCCGGATTTTTGCCGGATCCTCGCCGCGCGGATTATCGTCCGTCACTATGACATGATCGGAATATTCAATGGCTACCTTACCCATTTCCGGACGCTTGCCGGTGTCCCGGTCTCCCCCCGCTCCCATGATGGTGATGAGCTTGCCTTTGACGTGCGGAAGCAGCGCCCCAATTGCAGCAACCAGCCCATCGGGCGTATGTGCGTAATCGACATAGACGGGCGCTCCCGCCTTGGTGATGACCGCGCGCTCCAGACGTCCCCGAACTGGTTGCAGGCGCTGCATATGATCGAAAACATCTTCCAGAGTGCCGCCGGTATTCAAGACAATCCCGGCCGCGCAAAGCGCATTCGCTGCTTGATAGGCACCGATTAATGGCAGCGCAATCCGGTGGGTGTTGCCACCTGCCATGACCATCAGAACCTGCCCCAACTGCGTGGGCGTGCGTGATACCAGTTTCAGTGCGGTTCCCTGCTCGCCAACGGTGAAGATGTTCAGACCACGATCCATTGCGCGCTTGATGACTTTATCGGACCATAGGTCATCCGCCCAGACGACGGCAGAGCCATTGGGCTCGACAACCTCCTCAAACAGACGCATTTTGGCTTCGAAATAGCTTTCCATATCACCGTGATAATCAAGATGATCACGGCTCAAATTGGTGAAGGCTCCGACTTGGACCGGCAGCCCCTCCGTACGATACTGGGAAAGGCCGTGGCTCGATGCCTCGAAAACCGCATGAGAGACACCTTCCCGCGCCAGCCCTGACATATTGGATAGAAACGTAACGATATCCGGCGTCGTAAGGCCAGTTTTCACCTGTTCGTCAGCTGTGGTAACGCCAAGCGTACCGATCGACGCGCTGTTCAGCCCCGCCATCCGCCAGAGTTGACGGGTCAGTTCCGAAGTCGAGGTCTTGCCATTGGTTCCGGTAACTGCGGCGACATATTGCGGCGACGGAGTGAAATAGCGAGCCGCCATAAGTGCAAAAACCCGGCGCGGTTCGTCGTCAGCGATGTGGACAGCGCCTTCAACCACCGCTTCCGGTCGAGCGACAATGGCTATGGCTCCTGCCTTTACCGCAGCTTCAATATAGTCTTCGCCGTTAAATTTGGCCCCGCGAAAGGCGCCAAAGATATTACCGGCAGCGACCTTTCGATGGTCGATGGCGAAACCGGTAGCGGGTATCTGGCTCGCATCTCCGTTCAGATCAGCGTCGGTCAATCCGGCTATGAGGGCGCTGAGCTGCATCCATCCTATCCCTTCGGAGCCCAAAGCAGCGGGGTTAGTTCGGATACATCAACGTCGCGGTGCTCGTCAGGCACAACCCCTAGCATAGGGCCAACACGCGTCACGACTTTGCTTACTATCGGTGCTGCGGTCCACCCGGCAGTCCGCTGTCCAGCAGATTCGGCATTGCCCTGCGGCTCATCAAGCATGGCGATGATGACGTAGCGCGGATTGTCCATCGGAAAGGCTGCTGCAAAAGTCGAAACGAGCGAGGTTTTGTTATATCCACCTGCAGAAGGCTTTTCAGCGGAGCCCGTTTTTCCACCAACCCGATATCCCGGCGCATCGGCCTTCCGGCCCGTACCGCTGGAAACGATCATCCGGAGCAATTGCCGCATCCGGGCACTTGTCGCGGCCTTGAAAACACGCCGCCCTTCGGACTCTTTGCCGGGTTCGACTTTCAGCAATGTTGCCGGACGCCAAATTCCGCCATTGACCAATGCAGCATAAGCGCTGGCCAAATGCAAAGGGGTCACGGCAATGCCATGACCATAAGCAATCGTCATATTGGTTACGCGGCCCCAGCTTTTCGGCCACAATGGATGCCCGCGCTCGGCCAGCTCAATATGAGGCCTTTCATCAAAGCCGAGGCTTCGGATCATGTGCTCCATGCCTTCTTTGCCCAGATTATCAGCAATGCGCGCAGTCACGATGTTCGAGCTATGAACCAGCGTTTCCGGAACATTGAGATAACGCCCCTGGCTATGATCGTCCTTGATTGTAAAGCCGCCGACTTTGATGGGTTCCATCGCATTGTAGCGCACGGCGAGATCGGTAACCGTTCCGGCATCAAGCGCGGCAGCAATGGTAAAAGGCTTGAAGGTGGAGCCCAGCTCAAACACACTTTGGGTCACTTCGTTGACCTGATGTTTCATGGTTTCACTGCGAATCTTGTTCGGATCAAACATCGGCAGGGACGCCAGCGCCATAACCTCTCCGGTTTGCACATCCAATATGATCCCCGCCGCACCTTTGGCGCTTTGCGAAATCATGGCGGATGAAAGCTCACTCTCGAACGCCGCTTGCACGCGACTGTCAATCGAGAGGACCGCAGGCTCGCTGCGGTGGCTTTCGTCGGTTAACCGGTCGTTGAGTACCCGCTCCATTCCCATGATACCGTGGTTATCCGCATCGACATAGCCCAATATATGCGCTGCCAATTCTCGCTGCGGGTAAAGACGCTCGTTTTCGCGCGGAAACTCAATTCCTATTTCGCCAAGCGCGTGGACTTGTTTGACCTCGCTCGGCAAAGCACGGCGGCGAAGATATGTGGGTCGGCTGCCGTTTAGCCTCGAACGAAATTGTTCGCGTGAAGTATCTGGAAACAGCGCTGCCAATTGATTTGCCAGAAGCTCTTTGTCACCCAACACACGCTCCGGAACGACGCGGATGGCATAACCTTGCATCGTCCGCGCCAAAGCGACACCATTGCGGTCCATAATATCGCCGCGCGCTGGTACATATGTTGCACTGGAAATACGGTTAGGCTGCGCGTCTTCGATGATGCTGAAACTTATCAAGCGGCCAACCACGACAGTGAAGCCCGCCAAAAATACCAGCAAAAGCATCATCAGCCGGAAATGCGCGTTGGCGGTAATCTGCTTGTGCTTGCCGGAGAACTGCACTTTTCTGCTGTTCGCCAATAAGGTAGTCATTCGGACTGACCCCGTGTCTGTTCCTGAGTGGCTTTTTTGTTCAAGGTTTTGACAAGGCCATCATCAAGAAGCTTGGCTTCCATGCTCGCAACACGTTTTGTTCGGGTTTCGCTGAGCTCTTCGCTGGTCGGCTCATCACCTGAGGGTACCGACTTTTCAGTTTTTGTGCCAATGGCACTACCATCGGAGTTGCGCGCTTTTGCTGAAGCCGTACCAAAAACCGAACCGATAATCCCGGCTGGGGCCACTTGATCCATCGAACTGATCACAGCAACCTTGACAGGTTTGCGAAGATCGGTGCCGCCCAGATTTGCCAGCGCCCGCTCGCCGTCCAGATATTGTGCAGCCTTGGGGGAAACATAGCCGTATTCCAACTTGTTCCAATACTCCAGCTGCCGCAAATTCGCCCGCGCGCTAAATTCCGTTTCCAGATAACGGATGTCTTTTTTTACCGCGACGATCTTCTTGTCTGTCCGCGCCAGATCGCTGCGCATCGTCGCAACGCTAAGCGACAACGGATAAAGCAGGATAGCGACAAGGAAGACCAGGGCGAGCCATCCAATTCCTTCAAGGCGCTTGGCTGCGAGTTTCATGCGGCACCTCCTTGCGCTATTTTGGCGGACACCCAAGCAGGGACATCGGACCGGATAGCTGATCGTAGGGTGGCGGAGCGGGCTCGGGGATTAGACGCCTGCTCCGCCTTAGCCGGGCGCACCGCTTTGGCTGGTTTGTGAAAACTGGGCGCGTTCCGGATCTCTGAAACTTCTGGTAAATGGCGCGATCCGCGGGACTTTTGTCCGCTGCGGTCGCGCAGAAAATTTTTGACGATGCGATCTTCAAGACTGTGGAAGGAAACAACGGCCAGCCTGCCGCCGGGTCTAAGCAAGCGTTCAGCCGCTTCCAAACCGTCTTCCAGTTCGCCAAGTTCGCGGTTGATGTAGATACGAATGGCCTGAAAGGTCCGGGTTGCCGGATCTTTCTTGTCATGCGGTTTGTGGCCAAGAGCCTTGCGCACGACATTCGCCAGTTCAGATGTGCGGGTCAGTGGCCGTGCATCTACAATGGCTTTCGCAATTCTGCGCGATCGCCGTTCCTCGCCATAGCGATAAATCACGTTGGCAATTTCGTCCTCGTCCGCTTCATTGAGGAAATCAGCCGCTGTAGGCCCGTCTTGCGCCATGCGCATATCCAGCGGTCCATCCTTCTGGAAAGAAAAACCGCGCTCGGCTTGATCGAGTTGCATGGAGGACACGCCAATATCGAGGGTGACGCCGTCAATATCTTCGTCAGCCAGCAGATCGGCCATTTGCGAGTAGCACGCGTGATGCAGCGTCAACCTGCCGCCGCTTTCTTCAACCATCAGTTGCCCAGCGGTGATCGCGTCCGGGTCCTGATCAAAAGCGTGAACCGACGCCCCCGCTGCCAGCATCGCCTTACTGTACCCGCCTGCGCCGAAGGTACCATCAACGTGCGTTTCGCCAGGAGCAATGGCCAGCGCTTCAATCACTTCGTTACGCAGGACGGGAATATGGGGAGCAGTGACAGCAATCATTTCTGCTTCCCGCTGCTTTTCTGATCCGCTTCCTTGAGGTAAAATTCTACCAATTGGCGGTCGACGGGAACATCGTCGGTTGTGTCCAGCAGCGTTTGCGGATCCCACAAGCAGAAAGTGGAGCCGATGCCGTGGATGAATACGTTGTTTTTAATGCTGCGAATGCCGCTGAGCTGCGGGGGCATGACAAAGCGTCCGCTAGCGTCAAAGCTTAGTTCCTGGAGCGAGGTAAACTTGCTGGCCCCGGCAGCGTCTTTGTCAAAATCATCGCCGCGGGCCATGGCGGCTTCCCATTGTTTCTCAATGTCAGAAAGAATATCCGCTTTGCGGCTCAACCCGTAGCCGACCAGACAATGCCATTTTTCGTGAAATCCAAGACACAAGGTCCGGCCATTGCTGCTTGCGACCAGGTGATTGCGCAAGAAGGCCGGAATCGACAGGCGACCTTTATCGTCTATTGCCGATATTGCAGATCCTGAATATGCGTACGCACCTGACACAGCCAATCCCTCATCCTGAACCCCCAACGGTTCATCCGGGACGCGTTTTCCCGGCGGAAGAAGCGCATATTCGCGCCTCTCCCGGAAAAAAGAATCCCGGACAGGAAAATCACCCCGATAACGCAACAGGGTTAACAGGGGTTTGGATGGGTGAAAAGGGGATAATCGGGGATTGAACGGGTTTTGATAGTTATATTACTGATATTATGGTATTTTATTTTTCCTCCGGTTGACAAGTTTACCTATATTTACCTGATTAGTCATTGGAAACACTCGAAACATCCCCCGATTCTGCCAATAACATGTCGGTAAACCGCATCGCCTGAGTCTCGCCGCCTGTCTCCAGAGCAGAAGCATCTGGCCACAATTCCTGATTTAAAAAATCGGCATCGGCAACCAATATGGCCTGCCCCCGACCAACCTTGCAGCGCGCCATGATCCCGCCAGCGCTCATCAAACAAACGGCTTTTGCTTCGCTAGCCTGCTGCAATTCGGCGAACGATCCGACGCCCGCAGTGGTTATCGAAAAATCATCAAACTCTAATTCGACAAGCCCTGCTCTCTCATCATCCGGTGCCAGCAACTCCAGACCCCAATATTGCAGCAACGGCGAGAGCATTCCGCTCGCCAATGGCCGCTGGCTATCGCCAATCGGTAAATCGCTGTGCCAGACCAGGGCCGGGTCAGTGAGGATGATCGCATGACCGCCTTTTCTGATCCAGTCATCCAGCAATGCGATATCTGCCGGATCCATTGCGCGCGGCTGCGCGAGCATGACTATATCTGTGTCGCGGCCGGTCAAACCTTCCAGGCTATCAACGGCTTTCAGATCATATTGCGATTGCCAATATTCATAAATTGCCGCTGGCGATGCGTCGCCGGAGAGAATTTTCTCCATTGAAGAGCCCTCACCCCAGATAATCGGCAAGCTGGTCATCAACTCTATGCTTGGTTTATCACGGGCTTTATTGTCGGCCTCGGACTTGGACGCAAATAACTGCCAGCAACCAAATATTACCGCTGCTAACGCCAGCAAAATTGTGCTCGCGCGAAACAATTAGCGGGATTCCCGATCCATCGGCGCTTCAAGTTTGGGATCCGGCTTGAGATCGGGCACAATCTGGCTTTCTACCTTGGGTTTAACCACCGGCTGGATTACGTCGTCCTCTGGCATGGGTGCGGGCGTAATGCCAATTTCCGCAAGCGGTTCAGCAGGTTTCTCGTCGATGCCATCGGCCAATTCACGCGCACTATTTGCCGTGCCCGCCTGAATTTCCTCCAGCGCGGTTGGCTCATCGCTAGCGCGCTGGAGAACAAAATTTGCTATGCTGACAAGTAACAAAACCGTCACTAGTCCAATAACGCCAACCTGCAGCCGCTGTATTGTGTCTTGACGATTACTCATATCCGTTTGCTCATTTGCAAATCTTCCTATTCTTCATTCTGAAGCCACGGAAAAACGGGCAGCCCTTTTTCCCTCAACCACTCGGCATTGTAGAGTGATGACAGGTAACGAAATCCGGTGTCGCATAATATTGTCGCTATACGGCTACCTTTCCCCAATTCCTTGCCAAGAGCGATAGCACCAGCGACATTTATGCCGGATGAAAGTCCAAGACAAAGGCCTTCTTCCTGCAACAATCGCTCAACCCATTGCAAACCTTCTTCGTCAGAAATCCGATATTGCCGGTCAATCGGCGCATCCTCCAGATTGCCGGTTATCCGGCCCTGCCCAATCCCTTCAGCTACGCTGCTGCCTTCGGACTTTAATTCGCCATGGGCATAATATTCATATAGCGCTGCGCCATGCGGATCGGTTAGGGCAATGGTGACCTTCGCGTCTTTGGCTTTCAGGCCCATTCCTACGCCGGCGATGGTCCCACCAGTGCCTGCAGCACAGGTAAAACCGTCGATCCGACCATCCATCTGCTGCCAAATTTCCTCCGCCGTGGTTTCGATATGCGCGCGGCGATTGGCGACATTGTCAAACTGATTGGCCCAGACCGCACCTTCGGTTTCTTCAGCGATGCGGCGCGACTGGTGGACAAAATGACATGGGCTGGAATAAGGCGCAGCTGGCACAGTGATCAGTTCCGCACCTAGTGCACGCAAAGTGTCCATTTTTTCACGCGATTGCGTTTCGGGCATCACTATTGTTGACTTATAGCCCTTTGCATTGGCGACCAGCGCAATGCCTATGCCGGTATTACCTGCCGTCCCCTCAACTATCCGCCCGCCGGTTTTCAATAGGCCGCGCTCTTCCGCATCCCGAATAATGTAGAGAGCAGCGCGGTCCTTCACTGATGCGCCCGGGTTGGCAAATTCGCATTTGCCATAAATGTCGCAGCCCGCTTCCTCGCTAGCAGTTTCAAGCCTTACCAAAGGCGTGTTTCCGATCAGATCGAGCGTATTGGGAATGATAAACATAACCACTTAATAGGCGTGGCTCTGCTTAGCCGCAAGAAGGGAAGAATTTGGGCAGCACAAAGCTTTACTTTATTTGCCAGCTTCCAATTTTTCAAATGTCAATTTCTCTTCCAGTCGCGCCGGGTCATCCCGACAAACCGATCACCCAGTCCCGTAGAATTGCGCTCCAATATGTCGCGCAACGTATCTGTGTCGTTAATCGCTTCAAGACCTTCCTTGGTGAAAGCCAGCAAGCGGTTTTCTTCATTTCCATAGACATGCTCGCTGAGCAGCGGGTTTGTAAATGCTTGTGAAAATGCATCCATCGCTACCATCGCCAGAATGAGTTCGGGCAGTGGCCCATTTTTGTCGCTTGGTTCGGCAAAAAGGCCGACATAAAATTCAACATTTTCAATATCGCCATATAACCGCTGAAGCTCCGCAGCCAGTGCCGCTCGCCGTGCCCTCTCTGCAGGTTCTTTTGATGTTCCAACCAGATCGGCGTAAGACTTTGCGGGATCCATACCCATCGCGCGGCGATAATCATTATAGGTCGCGACGTTGTTTGTCCGTGCCTGCGCAATCGCCTTTTGCTCAGCAGCGAGCAAGAAACTGGCCGAATTGTGAAGACCAAGCGCGGTTGAGTGGTTCGCTGAAATATCGACAAAGCTTTGTACCAGACCGGAATTAATCAGAACCGAGTTGTTCAACAATAACGATTTACCATCATGAACCTGCCCACCCCAATTGACACTCTGAGGAACCAGTGGATGCCAGCGATATAGCAGACTGAATTCGGTGGTCATCAGGTTGGGCCTGTTCCAGTCTGCGGCCCAGGCAACCTTGGGATCGGCCAGAAATTTGAACTTCGCCGTGTTGATATGATTGATGTATTCCTCAACGACAATTTTGATGAACATCACAATGATGATGTTTCGCGTGGTTTCAAACATCCGTTCATCATCCCAATCAGGATGCTTGCTTTCCAATATGCCAGCCAGCCTATTATGCTCACGCAGCCAAAGCGTGTTCATCATCATCACCTGCGGTGTCGAATTGACCCGGTCGCCGCCAACAGCAAAAAGATTAGCAAATTGTGGCGCACCGGGCGGAAGACTGCTGAGACCAAGCGGTAAATCAAGAATAGCATTCCCATCGGCATCCAGAAATTCCGGCTTCACTTTGCCATCTGTACCGAAAAGAAACGGCGAATATTCTTCTCCGCTCATGGACTGGGATTTGAGCCGGCCCCGTTTTCCGGCTTCCTCACTCATCGTCCTCAACACTTCTGTTTGGACCGGCGTGCGCCCATAAAGAGGACTTTGATCGATTTCATGGTTGGATGTCGTGCGCCTGCGATCTTCCTCGCCCGATCCGAATGGCGGATCGTTTGACATTTGGGTGCGCAGAAAACCGTCGGTCAGATACTGAGCAAAAGCGGGAAAAAGCATGGTAGACTTGGGGCACTCGCGTTGACCTGCTGGATCAGCCAGAAACAATCTAACCACATCGTCAATCGGCGGTCTCCGCGTACCCAAGGCTTCATCCGCTGGATAGGGTTTGGCGGGCAACAGCCGCGCATTAAAAGTCCGGTCTGTCAGCCCGGACCAGCTAATATATCCATGCTTGGTGGTCCAGGGATGCGGACGGTTGCGCCCGGCTTTGACCAACTTGTTGACCAAAATGCGATTGAGCTTGCTGCCGCCAAGAACGAACGATCCTGCCGCAAGCGCGATATCTTCCAGTGAACTTCCCATGCAATAGCCCCTCGATGTGACTGTTGGTGCGAACCCAAAGGAGTTTTTTTGTTATGCCGCCAGTCTATATGTTTCGGGACGTAAATTGAAGTTGATTATTTCGCATGAAATCCACCGGTTAGAAATCGCAGCATGTGTCAAACTTTTAAAATCACTCGGATTGCGGCACTATTACAATAATTCGATCAGAGAATAAAAACACCGATATCGGCTATTGATAGTTTTACTGATTGGGATAGGCAGCTATTCTGGGCAAAAGATATTGCAAAGCAAGGAGAGCGCAATCATGGCAAAATCAGAATATGAATGTTTCGACGTCGAAATCGAAAATAACATCGCGCATATCCGGCTCAACCGGCCTGAAAAGCTTAACAGTATGAACAAGGCGTTTTGGAACGATCTGCCGGAAATCGTCGAGGATATTGACCAGAACGCCCGGGCGCGGGTGATTGTGATTAGTTCCACCGGGCGGCATTTTTCTGCAGGCATGGACCTGTCGGTTTTTGCGCCAGACCCCGACAATAAAATCGACGGAGCGGATAAGCATGTCGTCGCCGAAATGTTCCGGTCCAATGTGCGTCGCATTCAGCATAGTTTTAACGCATTGGAAGAAGCCCGCATTCCGGTGCTATTCGCGCTCCACGGCGGCGTCATTGGTGGGGCGATTGATATGGTGACGGCGGGCGACATCCGCTGGTGCACCAAAGACGCGTTCTTCTGCATTCAGGAAACCAATATCGGGATGACCGCCGACGTTGGTACTTTTCCGCGCCTGCAACGTTACATCCCGGAAGGCTGGGTCAAGGAAATGGCCTATACTGGCCGCCGAATTGACGCGGCCAAGGCAAAGGAAATTGGCCTGGTCAATGACGTGTTTGAAACGCAGGAAGAGTGCCTCGCTTATGTTATGCAGACGGCGAAAGAAATCGCGTCCAAATCGCCGCTCGCAGTGACCGGATGCAAGGTTCTGATCAACTATGGCCGCGATCATAACACCACCGATACACTGGATTATATCGGTGTGTGGAATGCCGGCATGTTCCCGCCTTCGCATATTCAGGAAGCGGTTGCCGCGATGGGCGAGAAGCGCGAAGCGGACTTTCCGGATTTGCTGCCACTGCGCAAAACGCCGATGTAGCCCGATCACCCGAGTGAACGCATGATACCTTTTGTCCAGGCGCTGGTCCCTGTCGTCATATTGGTGATGATGGGGTGGCTACTGGCGGCCCGAAGCTTCATTCCCGAAGATGGCTGGCGCGCGATGGAGCGGCTGACTTACTTCATTTTTTTCCCAGCATTGATCGTCCAGCTCCTGGCCAAAGCGTCGTTTGACACTGCCCCGCTCGGCATGGCTGTTGCTCTGGTCGGGGCGCAGCTGGTGTTCGGCCTGATTGGACTGGCGTCACGGCAAACCGGCGATAAGGCGCAAACGGCTAGCCCGCGAAAGGGATCGATCATCCAGTCCAACGTCCGCTGGAACACATTTATCGGGCTATCGATTGGCGGCACATTATTTGGCGAAGAAGGGCTGGTCCTGATGGCGTTTGCAGCTGCTGTGCTGACCCCGGTTGCAAATGTCATCTCTGTCTGGGCGCTCACGCGATATGCTGCGCCCAATGGCAAACCGAAGCCGCATATTGCCATGGACCTGCTCCGCAATCCGCTGATCATCGCCTGTGCCATGGGTTTTGCGCTCAATATGCTCGGCCTCGCGCCGACGGGCATGGTGGAGGAAACGCTCAACATATTGGGCGGTGCAACGCTTGCATTGGGCCTGCTCGTGCTGGGGGCTGCAGTCGATGTGGATGCGTTCAAACGGGCGGGCAAGACCACTATGATCTGGTCCGTCATCCGTCTAACCGGGTTTCCGGTCGTGACCCTTGGCATCGGTTTGGCGCTCGACCTTGCGCCGATCAATCTAGCCATCGTGACTATCGCAGCTGCAACGCCAACCGCGAGCAGCGGCTATATCCTCTCTCGCCAGCTTGGCGGCGACGCGACGCTATCCGCGAACCTTATTGCGGTCCAGACGGTGTTATCTATGCTCACCATGCCAGCGATCTACGCCCTGTTTTTGCTTACCCAAAGCTAAGCATCAGGCCGAAAGGTCAAATTTCTCCGGCACCACTTTGGCGAGTATTTTTTCGCATGCGGTCCGATTGACGGCAAAGCAATCATGCGATTTCATCGCTTCATAGTGCGCGACGAGCGATGGCCATTTGCTCGCGTCCGGCGTTCCGGCGAGCATATCGGTTTGGTAGATTTGGCAGGCAACTGAAATATCCGCAATCGTAATGCTATCGCCAATAAAGTGGCTGCGGCCATCGAGTTGCTTTTCCAGATAATCATAAAGCGGCGGCAGTTTTTCGTTCCAGGTCTTGCGCGCGGTGTCGAGGTCCGGCTCCTTTTTCTGGAAGAGATTGAAGATAATCGGCCGGAACAATCCCATCCCGCCCGCCATCGCCATGCCGGTATCGGCATATTCCTCCAGCCACAAAGCCCGGCCATGGTCGAACGCATCATCGGGATAGAGCGCCGGTTCCGGCTGCTTCTTCTCCAGATAGCCGCAAATCGCCGAGCTATCGGTTATCGTTCCCGCCGCACCTTCTGTGGCGATGGTAGTGTCGCGGAGTGACGGGATGCGCGCCAGCGGCGATATTTCCATATACCAGTCCGGCATCCCCATCACATTAACCGCCTCGCATTCATAATCGAGACCCTTTAGCGCCAGCACGGCTTCGACCTTGCGCTGGAAGGGGGATAGGGGCGAGCCATAGAGGATATAGGGAGTGGTCATTGGCTTGGGTTCTACGTTGATTTGATTATTTGCTAGAGCGTCAGACACCTGCTGCCAACTCATTTTGGTTGATGGTCATATAAATACAGGACAGATCATTTATTAGAGTGCAAGCCTACTGTCCGCTATGGGCGCAAAAGAGGGCACTACTGCAATCCCCAATCAGCATCAAAAATTTCTCTATTGACTTAAAGCGTGCTTTAAGTGCTACTCAGTCGATCCTGATCATTTGAAAGGGATAAAAATGGAAAGATTAGACAAGAATGCAGCGGTTTCGTGCTCACTCAATGATGAAGAATTTCGGGATCGACGCGCATTGGCACGGCGCACGCTCATACCAAAAATAGAAAGTTGTGATCGCACCGGCGACATTCTCCTCTTTACCTTCTATCAATCGAGTGACCTTCGTCAAACCATTGAGGACTTCGTCACATTGGAGCAGCAATGCTGCGGCTTCTTAACATTCAAAATCATTGATGTTGACGACGGTCAACCAACCGCGCTCAAAATATCCGGGCCGCCGGAAGCATCTGCGACTATAGATATTTTCGCTGCTGCTGTCCAAACCGGACGCAGTTGAAAATGAACGAGAAAAAGCTGAAAAGAACCGGCCTATCAAGCCTCGCATTAGGAGCAATGGCTTTGTTAGCTTGCGAACTTCCGGTAATCTTGGCGGTTATTGGTTTTGGCGGCCTGAGCGCTGGTGCAAAGGTACTGCGTCCTTCGCAATCCATTGAAATCTTAGCCATCGCATTAGTTTTCATCGGGAGCCTGCTTTTGTCATTTCATTTTATAAGAAAACGGAAATCAGAGGATTAGCGAGCTATGCACATAGGGGATGTCTCACAAAAATTAGGGATGCCAGCTTCGACCATCCGCTACTATGAGAAAATTGGATTGATCGAACCACAGCAACGTGTTTCAGGTCGAAGAAAATTTGATGTACAGGCGTTGTTCGCATTGGAATTTGTGCGCCTTGCTCAAACCGCTGGTTTTTCAATTGCAGAGATAAAGTCACTACTGAAAGCCTATGAAAAAGATCCGAGCGCCAAAGGCCCCTGGATGGTTCTGGCGGAAGAAAAGCGAGCTATTTTAAAAACACAAATCCAGGAACTGAAGCAGATGGATCGTATTCTCAATGAGCTCGTATCTTGCAACTGTGGATCACTAACCGAGTGCATTGAAACAGGTATCAAACAAAAAAGAGTAATCAATCATGAGCGGAACTGAGGCGCTTGGCATTTTTGCAATCGTGATAATGGTCGGTAGCTATGCACTGGAAAAAAGATCGCCGATTTTCATCGCTAGCTTTGCAGTAGGCTGCATCCTCGCAGCCACTTATGCATTGCTCATCAAATCCTACCCTTTTTTAGTCGCCGAAGGGGTTTGGGCCGTCATCGCAGCAAACAGATGGCGACAGTCTCATTCTAGTGACAGCTTAAAACCGCAAACTTAGCGGGTTAGGACATGAGCTCCGTTCCTTGTGTCCGCTTTCGGGATATTACGGGCATCAGCGGTATTTTATCCCAACCGCATCAGCAGCCCGCTTAGTCAACCCCCGCGCCGCATCCGCATCCCCGCCCGTCGCCAGCGCCACAGCCATCCGCCGATAGGGTTGCGTTACGGGTTTGCCGAAAATCCGGACATCCACTTCTGCACCCTCGCCGCCCAAGGCCAGCGCTTCCGCCACGCCGGTAAATTCAAAATTCTCGCTATCCCGATCCGCCAATATCACTGCGCTGGCACTCGCGGGGGCGGTGAGCGCGATATGCGGGATGGGGAGTTCCATGATCGCACGCGCATGCAGGTCAAACTCGCTCAAATTCTGACCGATGAGCGTCACCATGCCGGTATCATGCGGGCGGGGACTGAGTTCGGAGAATATCACTTCGCCCGCCTTGGTGACAAAAAATTCCACCCCGAACAGGCCATAGCCCAGCCCGTCGCCAGCCAGATTATCAACCACCTTGCGCGCCATATCCTGAGCGGTGGCGAGCGGAGCGGCGGCCATGGAAGCAGGCTGCCAGCTTTCCTGATAATCGCCGCGTTCCTGCCGGTGGCCAATCGGCGGGCAGAACAGCACGCCGTCTTTGGTCCGCACGGTGAGCAGCGTAATCTCATAATCGAAATCAATAAACTGCTCGACAATCACCCGCGCCCGATCGCCCCGCATATTGTCCACGGCGTAATTCCATGCCGCTTCCAGATCGCCCTCGCTATCAACCTTGCTCTGCCCTTTGCCTGAGGAAGACATAACCGGTTTGATCACCAACGGCAGGCCGATATCCGCCGCCGCGCTGGCGACCTCTTTAAAACTCTCGGCATAATGATAGCGCGAGGTGGTCAGGCCCAGCTCCTTCGCAGCGACATCGCGGATCGCATCGCGGTTCATCGTTAGCTGCGTCGCACGAGCGGATGGGACGAC
Source organism: Parasphingorhabdus halotolerans (assembly GCF_012516475.1). NCBI lineage: Bacteria > Pseudomonadati > Pseudomonadota > Alphaproteobacteria > Sphingomonadales > Sphingorhabdaceae > Parasphingorhabdus > Parasphingorhabdus halotolerans. The sequence continues at coordinate 1,433,276 of NZ_CP051217.1, forward strand.
GTTGAAACCCTCTGCCTCGACTTCCGCGAGTATCTCTGTTCGGATCGCCTCGACTTCGGGGACGATCAGGTCGGGTTTGTGCTTGTGGATCGCGGCGCGGAGCTTGTCAGCGTCGAGCATCGAAAATGTTTCGCTGGCGTCCGCAACTTGCATCGCAGGGGCATGTTCATAGGCGTCGCATGCGATCACATAAGCGCCCAGACGTTTGGCAGAGATAACGAATTCGCGGCCCAGTTCGCCGGAACCGAGCAGGAGGATTTTTTTGGTGAAGGTCATGGGGTGGTTATGAGAATATCATCGAGCACGCGCAAGCATCTTCTCCCTTGATGGAGAAGGATACGGAGCCTTATGAGCAAAGCGAATTAGGCGGTGTTGGATGAGGGTGCCCTACCCTCTGAAGCGCAGAACACCCTCATCCAGCTTCGACTAGGCAGCAAGCTGCCAAGTCTTCACATCCTTCTCCCTCAAGGGGACAGGATGATTACCCCGCTGCCATCATCTCACTCATCCGCCTATTCATTTCCTCGGGCGAAACATCTTCAATATGCGTCGAAAGCGTCCACTCATGGCCGAACGGATCTTTGAGCCATCCTTAGCGATCACCGTAAAACTGGTCTTCCACCGGACGGGTCACTTCGCCGCCAGCCGCAATCGCTTTGTCAAACGCGGCATCCACATCGGGCACATAGATCATCAGGCTGCACGTCGATCCTCCGCGCGCCTTGGGGCCCAATTTGTCCATCTCGGGAAACTCGTCCGATATCATGATATGGGTATCGCCAATCACAATATCGGCATGGCCAATTTTATCACCCATCGGCATCCGCATATGTTCGGTCGCGCCAAAGGCTTCCTTGTAAAACTCAATCGCTGCTGCCGCATCATCCACCGTCAGATATGCCGTAACGCTATAATAGCCGTCCTCTTTCCAGTTTGCCATTCTCCATCCTCTCCTCGTGATCGCGCAGCTTATAGCAAATTTGCCTCATTCTGGCGACTCAATCAAATTAGGAATTGATATAACATTACATTGTGCCTATCTCGCAATCACTAATTCCCTCCAGCATGAGTAAACCATGTCATATAGCAAATTCCTGGTCAGTTCCGCCACTCTGGCACTCAGCCTCTCCCCTGCAATGGCACAGACAGCACCGCAGAACGCGCCCAAGACTACCGAACCCGAACGCGGGCTATCGGATGATTTTCATGACGATGATATGATCGTGGTGACTGCTCCTTATGTGGACCAGCTCGATATATTAGCGGGTACGTCTTCGCTCTCCGGTGACGAACTGACTCAGGATTTGCGCGGGCAAATTGGCGACAGTCTGACTGGCCTTCCCGGCATTTCCTCAACCAGTTTTGCACCCGGCTCCTCTCGCCCCGTGTTGCGCGGCTTTCAGGGGCCACGGGTAAAGGTGCTGACAGATGGTATCGGTTCGCTCGATGCGTCCAATACGTCCGTCGATCATGCCGTGACTATCGATCCCCTCACCGCCCAGCGGGTTGAAGTGCTGCGCGGACCAGCAGTGTTGCTGTTTGGCGGCGATGCCATCGGTGGCGCAGTGAATGTCATCGACAAGCGTATTCCCCGAGATGTGCCCGGCGAGCCCCTCCATATCGATGCGGTTGGCGGATACGGCAGCGCTGCGGATGACTGGAGCTTGGCCGGATCACTCGATGTTCCGCTCACCGACAATCTGGTGTTTCACATCGATGGCAGCTTTCGCGATACAGACGATGTCCGGGTACCAGGATTTGTGCTCTCTCCCACCCTACGCGCCGAAGCATTGGAAGAAGTCGCTGAGGAAACAGCCGAAGGCAATCTCGACGAGGCTGCAGAATTTGCCGAAGCCGCTGCGCTAAGCGGCCGCGTCCCCAATACCGCCAGCCGCACCAAAACAGCAGGCGCCGGACTCGCCTATATCGCCGATGGCGGCAATATCGGTTTTTCCGTCAGCTATTATGACACGAACTACGGCGTCCCCGCCCGACCCGGTGCCGGCCACGCGCACGGAGAAGAAGGCGAAGACGACGAAGTTGGCGAAGAAGAGGAAGAAGGCCCGGTCACCATCGGATTGGAACAAATTCGCGCCGATCTGCGCGGCGGCGTTGATATTGGTGGCTTCTTCGAAAAGCTGACCTTCCGCGCCGGATATTCCGACTATGAACATACCGAATTTGAAGGCGATGAGATTGGGACCGTCTTTTCGGTTTCCGGTATCGAAGCCCGCGCTGAGCTCATTCAAGCCGATAGAAACGGTTGGCGTGGTGTAATCGGCACCCAGATTTTGGCCCGCGATTTCAACGCGATTGGCGCAGAAGCTTTCGTTCCGAAAAACTCTGTTGAAAGCTGGGCACTATTTACGGTTCAGGAAGTGGATCTAGGCAATTTTGAAGTCGAGGCTGCCTTTCGCGTCGATCAGACGGATATTTCCGCCAATAGCATCAACTTCGATCGCAGTTTCAATACCATTTCAGGTGCGCTAGGACTGGCCTATGCACCCGATGATAGCGCCCTGAAAATCGGCGCTAATCTCTCACGATCAGAACGCGCACCTTCCGCCGAAGAGCTTCTCTCAAACGGCCCGCACATCGCAACGCAAGCCTTTGAAATCGGCAACCCCGATTTCACCACCGAGAAAAGCATTGGCGGCGAGCTTTATGCGCGTTGGGATAGCGATAATGTGAAGCTAAGCGCGACCGTTTATGCCAATTCCTTCAACGATTATATTTTTGAAGCAGAAACTGGAGCAGAGGAAGATGGCCTTCCCGTTTTCCAATATATCCAGCAAGATGCGACCTATTATGGTTTTGAAGCTTCCGCTTCTGCGGTTGTCGCTCGCTCTGGCGGTTTTGACTTTATCATCGATGGCGTTGCGGACCATGTGCGCGCAAAGATTAAAAATGGCGGTGGACCGGTTCCGCGTATCCCTCCGCTGCGACTTTTGGGCGGCATAGAAGCGCATAGCGACAGTATCGATCTGCGTGCCGAAATCGAATGGTCGGCCAGCCAAAACCGCGTTGCCGCATTTGAAACGGCAACCGATGGATTCACAATGGTCAACGCCTCCGCCGCCTGGCGACCGTTTGGCAAGGAGGGCGGCGTGACATTGCTCGCCTCCGCCAATAATATTTTTGATGTAAGCGGCAGGCGTCATGCTTCGTTCACGAAAGATTATGTACCGCTTGCAGGTCGTGATATACGTCTCAGTGCAAAATTCAGCTTTTAGGACCCTCGAACATGCAAAAAATCATCGCAAGCGTTATGATATCCTCCCTGTTGTTGCTTGGCGCCTGTGCCACAGTGAAGGGCGTAGGCCGTGATATTGAATCGATTGGCAAAGCCGGTCAGGATGCAATTGATTGAAGCCGTTAGCGGTGTGACCAAATCCGTTCGTGGTGAGCCTGTCGAACCACGCCGTTAGTCAATCGGTTTCCTTCGACAAACCCAGGATGAACGGAACTATTCTGTCTCCATTGCCGCTTTTTTGCGATCAGTGAACCACATAATCGCCAATGATATTTCGTATAGCATGATCAACGGAATACCCAGCATCAGCTGTGAAACAACATCAGGTGGTGTCAATATTGCTGCCAAAGCAAAAGCGGCGACAATCATGTAACGGCGGATACCCTTTAGCTGATCGCGCGTTACCAATCCCGCGCGGTTGAGCAGCAGCAACAGGACAGGCAGTTGGAAACAGACGCCAAAAGCCAAGATGAACTGCATGACCAGCGAGAGATAATCGCCCATTGCCGGCAACGCTTCCTGGGTCATCCCGCCAACCTCGCCCTCGAATCCCACAAAGAAACGGAAGGCCGTAGGCATCACGATATAATAGGCCAGCGCCGCGCCCGCCATAAACAGGATCGGCGTTGCTATCAGGAATGGCAGAAAGGCTCGCTTTTCCTTCGCATATAGACCCGGCGCAACAAACGCCCAGAGTTGATTGGAAATAACCGGAAACGAGACAAAAAAAGCCGCAAACAGCGCCACCTTTATCTCAACAAAAAAGGCTTCATATAATTTGGTGTAGATTAGCTTGCCCTCGCCCGGCGGAAATGCCGCAGTAAGCGGTTTTACAAGGAGCCCAAAAATTTCATCGGCGAAGAAAATGCAGACCCCAAATGCCACCGCAAAAGCGGCCAAAGCCCATAACAGCCGCTGTCGCAACTCAATGAGGTGTTCAATCAACGGCGCCTTGCTATCGTCAATTGAGGCATCAATATCAGGCGGCGATTGTTTGTTCATGGCTTATCGGTCGCAGGCGGCGTATCTGGAGTATCATCAGAGGTTGGGGAGTTTGGCGGGCCATCGAGTGGTTCCATCTTTGGTTCGTCACCTGCGGGCGTGCCCTCAACAGTCGGATGCTCCAGCATGATCCGTTCGTTTTCAGAAGCCCATTTCTTTTCCATTTCCTGAAGCTCGGCCTCACGAACCATAGCGTCGAGGCCAGACCGGAAATTTGCCATTATGCCGCGCGCCTTGCCCATCCACTTGCCAGCAGTCGCCAGAGCGCCTGGTAGTTCCTTGGGGCCAATCACGACAACTGCCACCAAGGCAATTAGCCCGATTTCCCAGAAAGAAAGGTCAAACATATCCGAAGCTGGTCCTGTTCAGCGGACCAGATGGTCAGCTCGCTGTCTTATCGGTAGTTGTGGCGGCATCCACGGTATCGGCGGGTTTATTATCAATTCGGGCCGTTGGAGTGGCAGCAGACGCCGATTCTTCCTCGTCGGTGATACCCTTTTTGAAGGACTTAATACCTTTACCAACATCGCCCATCATTTCCGATATCCGGCCACGACCGAATAAAATCAGCACCAATGCTGCTACGATTAAAATCTGCCAAATACTCGGTTGCATCGAAAATCTCCTGATCTACCCAGCTAACTTAAGCGCTTTCGTGTTCGTTTTCCAGTAAGACCGCATCATCAGTCTCATATTCTTCGGAAAAATTGTCCTCAGCGCTATCTTCGCTGGCATTTTCAGCAGCTCCGTCAGCCAGTTCTTCTTCCGCTTCCAGCTCCAGCCGCTCCATCGCCAGATCAACCGGATCAAGCAAGCCAGCAGCCCTTAAATCGTCTATACCGGGCAAATCCTTTCGGGTCTGTAAACCGAAATGGGTCAGGAATTCCGGAGTCGTTGCGTAAATCAATGGCCTGCCGGGAACTTCCCGTCGGCCAGCAGGGCGCACCCATCCCGCTTCCATTAGCACATCCAGTGTTCCCTTGGCGACCTGAACGCCTCTGATAGCCTCGATTTCGGCGCGGCTAACCGGTTCGTGATAGGCGATTATCGCCAGCGTCTCCATGCCCGCACGGCTGAGTTTGCGCAGTTCGGCGCGTTCGCGGCGTAGCAGATGTGACAGATCATGCGCAGTTTGAAAATGATAGCGGTCTCCAGTTTTTATCAGCACAATCCCGCGATTTTGATAGTCGCGTTGCAGATCGACCAATGTCTGGCGGATATCGATTTCCTCGCCGACATAGAGTTTAATATCGGCAAGGGTCATCGGGTTTTCCGATGCGAACAAAGTCGCTTCAACGGCGCGCCTGCCGATATCAACATCGTCAGTTCTGCTGATAAAAAGACTTTCATCTTCAGTCGCGGTACCATTATCCATTTATGACTGCCTTTATTCTAAGCGGCGCAAAACTCTCGTCTTGATCCATCACCAATTTGCCCTGTTTCGCCAATTCCAGTGCTGCGAGAAAACTCGATGCCAGCGCTGATTTGCGCAATTGCAGTGGCGCGCCGCGTGGCAGAAAATCACAAATATCCATCCAGTCAATCGCCTCGCCGAGCATCATCGACACCCGCGCCAAAGCATCCTCCAGCGTCATCACCATGCGCTGTTTGACAATATGAACGGCGGGCGCATTGCGCATTTTTACCCGGGAATAGGCCGAGATAAGGTCATAATATCCCGCCTGCCATTCTCGGTTTTTGAGTACCTTCAAGCCCTCGGGCGCGCCGCGTGCAAACACATCGCGGCCAATGCGGTCACGGCCCATTAACCGGGCACCAGCCTCGCGCATAGCGTTGAGCCGCTCCAGCCGCATTTGCAGACGTAGCGCCAGTTCTTCCGGCGATGGATCAATTTCGGGGTCTTTCGGCAGCAACAGGCCAGACTTTAGGTAAGTCAGCCAAGCGGCCATAACCAGATAATCGGCAGCAAGCTCCAGCCTTAAAAACTGAGCATCGGCGATATATTTGAGATATTGCTGGACCAGTTCGAGAATCGAAATTTCCCGCAGGTCCACTTTCTGATTGCGCGCAAGCGCGAGCAATAAATCAAGCGGCCCTTCCCAGCCATCAATATTGAGCGTGAGCGCGTTGTCTTCTTCCACTGATTCCGGCGGAAAGAAAAAGCTCTCGCCTTCAGTTTCTATTTCGGTTTCCGGTTCCATCACGCCGCCGCTGCGATCAAGGCATCGCGCTTGTCGACGAGTTCTGCCAGTTCAACCTCTTCACGACCGCCGATTACCATCATAGCTTCGTTTAATCGCGCACGGCCCTTGTCAGTGATTTCACCTAATAATTCTGCAATTCCGACCATCTCATCCATCCGGCCCCAGCAATTCAAAGCGATATCACAGCCGGCCTTGACGACATCACGCGCGCGGCTGGGGACGTCCCCTTTCAGCGCTTTCATGTCGAGATCATCAGAAAACAGCAATCCGTCAAATCCGATCTGCCCGCGAATAACCTCCTCAATGACTTTCGGCGATAGGCTTGCACAATGCTCGCTGTCCCAAGCTTCATAGACAATATGAGCGGTCATACCCATTGATGCGCCGGATACCGTCCGGAATGGTGCGATATCAATTTCCAATTCCTCTGCTGAGGCCGAGATCCTTGGCAATTCCAAATGACTATCGACAACCGCACGGCCATGGCCCGGCATATGTTTTATTACGCTGGCCACGCCGCCACGGGTTTGCCCGTCGATAACCGCGCGTCCAAGCGCCGCCACCTGCATCGGCTCGCTCCCCATTGCCCGGTCCCCGATGGCAGCCACCGTTTCCGGTTGACGGACATCAAGCAACGGTAAACAATTCACGGTTATGCCCACTTCCCGCAAGCTCTCGCCCAGAGCCTGGGCATTAATCCGCGCCGCTTCAATCGCAGTGGCAGGCGCAACATCATAAAGCTTGTCAAAAACCTCACCCGCCGGGAAGTTCGGCCAAATCGGTTCTTTCATGCGAACGACCCGCCCGCCTTCCTGATCGATCAAGATAGCGACATCATCGCGGCCATGCAGATCGCGCAACTCGTCAGTAAGAGCGCGCAATTGCGATTTGCTCTCGATATTGCGGCCAAAAATAATATAGCCAGACGGATCGCTTTCCTTGAAAAACGCCTTTTCGTCCGGGGTCAGACTTAATCCCGCCATACCGAAAACTGCTGGTGTCATATGCTCAATATACCCGTTTCACGCACAACTTTACATGCAGATCATGCGCAATTTCGGGAGTCCGGTAAAGCAGAAAGCGCCGTTATCCACAGCGCTTCCCCTATTGATACGGTTATGCAAACGAAAAAATCTTGTGCAGCTTTGCTCAAATCCGTTCGTCCTGAGCCTGTCGAAGGACTGATTGTGCGCAGAACTATGCTTCGATCAGCTCAGCACGAACAGTAAAATTTAGCGAACAACCAGACAGCTCTCACCGGCCGCTTTCAGGTTGTTGCAAACTTCCTGCGCCTTCTGGGCATTGGCCGCGACCGCGTTGAGGCGATAAATCGTCCCGCCTTCGACTGTGCCTGGAACGATTTTCTTCGGCATCGCCGCTATCGCTTCAAAACGCCGCGCAAAACCGGCCCATGAACTATCGGCCAATCCAGCCGAGCTGAATGCGCCAAGCTGGATCATCGCGCTGCCGGGTGCTTCGGCTGAAGCTGCTGCCGCGTCATTGCTCGCAGCCTGTTTCACCGGCGCTTCGGCTGGCTCGGATGTACCGAGCTTGGCCGCAGTATCCTTGCCTTCGCTGGCATCAAAGCTGGCATCGCCTTCGCCTTCAAATTGTTTGGCCTGCGCGTCGTCGGGGCGCACTTTATAGTCGCCCTCCTGCGCTGCAATAAGCTGTCCGTCGCCATCGAGGCCACCGCCATCGCGGTTCTGCAACCAATAAATACCGCCAACAATCGCAGCCAGCAAAACCAGACCTGCAAGAACAAACAGCGCTACCCGGGTTGGTGAATATTCGCCTTCACCATCATAATCATCCGCAGATTCGAGCCAAGGCAGCCGATCTTCGTCGTCCAGATCCAGACTATCACGCGTTACATCAGACATATTATTTCCCCAAATCTTCAGTCTATCTACATAGAATCCACGGCCTCAACCCCCATTAACGCCAGACCGTTACGAATAGTTTGCCCTAAATTCCTGGCTAAGAAAAGCCTAGCCGACGTAGTCTCATGATCGTTAACCATTAACATCCGCTTATCAGGCCGGTCATTTCCCAAATTATAGAAGCCATGGAATGCGGCGGCGAGGTCGTTCAGATAGAATGCGACCCGGTGGGGTTCCCGACTCGCGGCGGCGGATTCGACGATTCGCGGGAACTGCGCTGCCATTTTGACGAGGTCAAACTCTTCTGCGCCCAGCTTGTCCAAATGCCTGTCGGACGGCGCGATGCCCTCATCCGCAGCTTTGCGGATATTAGACTGAATTCGCGCGTGGGCATATTGCACATAGAAGACCGGATTATCGCGCGATGCTTCGGTGACTTTGGCAAAATCAAAATCCATTTGCGCATCGGCTTTGCGGGTCAGCATGGTGAAACGCACGGCATCCTTGCCGACTTCCTCCACCATATCCGCGATCGTAACAAAATTCCCGGAGCGCTTCGACATTTTCTCAGGCACACCGTTGCGCAGCAAATGCACCATCTGCACCAGCTTCACATCAAATTTTGTCTTGCCCTCAGTAAGCGCCGATACCGCTGCCTTGATCCGCTTGACCGTGCCGGAGTGGTCGGCACCCCAGATGTCGATTAGTTCGTTGGCGGATTGTGATTTTTGGAAATGATAAGCAAGATCACCACCAAAATAGGTCCAGCTACCATCGGATTTCTTGATCGGCCGGTCCTGATCGTCGCCAAATTGGGTCGAGCGGAATAATGGCAATTCAACCGGCTCCCAGTCTTCAACTACCTTGCCCTTTGGCTGTTCCAGCTCGCCGTCATAAACAAGATCACGCGCGCGCAGCTCTGCCTCTGCGGCTTCCGCCTTGCCCGCAGCGTGCAGATCGGCTTCCGATGAAAACACATCATGCTTTATGCCGAGCAGCGCCAGATCGGCGCGGATCATGTCCATCATGCCATCCACCGCTGCCTTGCGAAAAATCTGCAACCACTGTTGTTCCGGTGCAGCCTGATATTGATCGCCATATTGCTGCGCCAGCGCCCAGCCAACCGGCTTGAGATAATCACCCGGATATAGCCCTTCGGGAATTTCCATGATCGTTTCGCCAAGCGCTTCGCGGTAACGCAAATGGACCGAACGAGCGAGTGTATCGACTTGCGACCCGGCATCATTGACATAATATTCGCGAATGACGTTGTGGCCGACTGCTTCAAGCAAATCCGCAAGTGCATCGCCAACAACTGCACCCCGGCAATGGCCCATATGCATGGGGCCAGTGGGATTGGCGGAAACATATTCGATATTGACCGTGATGCCAGCGCCTTTTTTGGAGCGACCATATTCACTGCCGAGCTTGTCAATTTCAAGCAACTCACTAACAAGTACGGCATCAGAAACTCGCAGGTTTATAAACCCCGGCCCCGCCATCTCTGCGGATTTCACATCCTCCAGAGCCGCCAGTTTTTCAACGATCTTCTCCGCCAGATCACGCGGTTTCATGCCTGCCGCTTTGGAGAGTACCATCGCGGCGTTGGTTGACAGATCGCCGTGTGAAGGATCGCGCGGCGGCTCCAGCGTAACATTTTTGCGGTCAAGCCCTGCGGGTAAAACACCGTCGGCAGTCAGCGTATCAAGCGCTTTATCAATATGTTGCTGGAAAATCTGGTAGAGCATGGTTTCACTCAATTCATCTGAGATATAGTCCTTAACTGCTCATGCTAAGCCTGTCGAAGGATATGTCGCGCACGAACAACCGCGCGTCGACAAGCTCAGCGCGAACAAAATTTAAAGCAACTTTATCGCGTGGCGTTATATTGCAATTGCGCCTGGGTCAGCTGGAATCCGATAAGTAATTCAAATGTCGAACGCGCAACGGCTGCCTTGGTCGCAGGATCTGCCAACGGATCAAGCGCTGCATCCGGATCTCCGGGTTTGCGCCTGCGCGTTATTTTTTCGATTACGTCTTCCGGCAATCGGGCTGCTGCGGCATCAATATATGATCCCGCCTTGCCCGATCCTGATGCGCGATATTGGCCATCGGCAAATTGCAGCGTCACATTTTTTACTCGCTTGGCAACAACGGCGGTTCCGCCCTGAACAACGGTTGAGAAATAGGGCACGGTAACCGAGCGCGCACCGCGAGGGTTCGAGCGCACAGCATAAATATCAAATGTCGCTTCGGTATAGATTTTCGCACCTTCGCTATTGCAGGTCGAGCGAACGTTGGTGATATTTGCGACCACGTCGATCGCGCTTGCAGCGGTGCTGTTAGCAGGATCAAATACCGTCATATCACCCGTGTAATCAGGCACCGCAACAGCAGGACAACCGGTGCGCGTCACGGCAATACCGACGCCAGAACTTAGATCCAGCTTGCCTTCCCGTGAGCAACCGGCGACCGCCAATATTGTAAGTCCGGCCAAAACCACTTTGCTCAAACGTCCATTCAATCTCATGCCTGTTCCTTATCTTCAATCCGGGGTCGCTAAATCTTGAGCCCTCAATCCCGCATTGACCGCTTCACATATTCGCAATATGCGCCGCCATAATACAAGTTTAAAAACCCTTATCCGTGCCTTTACGGCGGCGCAACCGTCCACAGGATGAACAGATGGGCTTTTCGCCGCGACGCTTTTTCACTATGGCGGGTCTTATGAATCACCCCAAATCAAATAAACCGCGGATTAGCTTGCTTGTAGCCGCCCCTCGCGGGTTTTGTGCCGGCGTAGACCGGGCTATTAAAATTGTCGAACTGGCCATCGAAAAATATGGTGCGCCGGTCTATGTTCGTCACGAGATTGTTCACAACCGCTATGTGGTTGATGAACTCAAGACACTCGGCGCTATATTTGTCGAGGAACTGGACGAAGTGCCGGACGGTGTTCCGGTGGTTTTTTCTGCCCACGGCGTACCCAAAGCGGTCCCGCATAAGGCGGCAGAACGTGGCCTCAATTATCTCGATGCCACTTGCCCGCTAGTATCCAAAGTGCATCGACAAGCCGAACGCCAGGTTGAGGCGGGGAGGCACATTATTTTCGTCGGTCATGCAGGGCATCCCGAGGTGATCGGAACATTCGGCCAAGTTGACGAAAGCATGATAACGCTTGTTGAAACGCTGGAGGATGTTGCCGCGCTCAAGCCAATAGACGCCGACAAGCTCTCTTTTCTAACCCAAACAACGCTGTCGGTGGATGATACCCACGCCATTGTCGCGGCGCTACAGGAACGTTTCCCCAGCATCGTAGGGCCAAAGGGAGAAGATATTTGCTATGCAACTTCAAATCGTCAGGATGCGGTTAAACAGATAGCTGCTTCCAGCGATCTGGTGTTGGTCATCGGCGCCCCCAATAGCTCGAACAGCCTGCGATTGGTGGAGGTCGCTCAGCGCCTGGGCACCGATGCTTATCTCATCCAGCGGGCGGACGAAATTGACCTGGAATGGATGAAGGGTGTTGGCACATTGGGCCTCACCGCAGGTGCGTCCGCTCCTGAAATTCTGGTTCGGGAAGTCGTTTCGTATCTGGAACAATATTTCGTCATCGATGAGCAGAAAATCCGGACCACTGAAGAACATATGGTTTTCAAACTGCCGCGCGGTCTCGAAGCTGCCTGATGGCCGTTTATACCAAGGTCAGCGCAGAAGAAATTGACGCATTTTTGACCCGCTATGATGTCGGCACCTTGGTCTCGGCCAAGGGCATTGCCGAAGGTGTAGAGAATAGCAATTTCATGATTGAGACAACGCAGGATCGCTTCATTCTCACGCTATACGAAAAGCGCGTTGATCCTGCAGATTTGCCGTTTTTTATCGCGATGCTCGACCATCTGGCGGCCAAAGGCTGCAGCGTCCCGCCAATGATCGCGGATAAATCCGGCGAGAAAATCCAGCAGCTTTGTGGCAAATCCGCCTGCCTTATAAAATTTCTTTCCGGCGTATCGGTGACCACCCCGACCCCTGCCCAGGCTTTTGCCGCAGGGGCCGTGCTTGGAGAGATGCACAGCGCGCTGGTTGATTTTAGCCTTGAGCGGCCGAACAGCATGGATCATGACGCCTGGCGCAAGCTGGCGTCAGATTGCGGATCGGAAGGTCTCGACAAGATATTTTCGGGGCTGGGCGCAATCGTCTATTCAGAACTGGATGAACTGGACACCGCCTGGCCTGACAATCTCGAGTGGTCGGTTATCCACGCAGACCTCTTTCCGGACAATGTTTTGATGCTCGGTGACAAGGTAACCGGGCTGATAGACTTTTATTTCTCCTGTTCCGACGTGCGCGCTTATGACATTGCAGTAACCCACGCCGCCTGGTGCTTTGCAGAAGATGGCAGCGGCTTTGACAAAAACATCTCGATCGCGCTGCTTGGCGGATATGCCAAGAGCTTTGAAATCAGCGATGAAGAACGTGAGGCGTTGCCGGTGCTGGCACGTGGCGCGGCATTGCGTTTTTTGCTGACGCGCGCTTTTGACTGGATCAATACACCGGCTGATGCGCTTGTAACCCGTAAAGACCCCACTGCGTTTCTGCGCCGCCTGCAATATTATCAAAAGCATCCGGAAGTTTTTAACGCATGATTCCCGGCGAGAGTGCTACGAAAAACCTGCAATATGTCGAAATCGCTACTGATGGTGCATGCAAGGGAAATCCGGGACCGGGCGGCTGGGGCGCGCTCATCCGCTTTGGCGATAAAGAAAAGGAAATTTCGGGCGGCGAACCGGAAACGACAAATAACCGAATGGAGTTACGCGCCGCGATTGAAGCGCTGAACACGCTTAAGCGGCCTTGCCGGGTCAAGCTTTCGATCGACAGCACCTATGTAAAAGACGGCATCACCAAATGGATTTTCAATTGGCAGAAAAACGGCTGGCGCACGGCGGCGAAAAAGCCGGTTAAAAACGCCGACTTATGGCAGGACCTGCTTGAAGCGGTCGAGCGCCATCAGATTGAGTGGTCCTGGGTGAAGGGCCATTCGGGCGATCCAGACAATGAACGCGCTGATGTGCTGGCGAGCGACGCGGCAGAGGCGGCGCGTTGATCTAAGCAAAAAACTTCGTTGCTTGAATAAAGTCGCCAATCGGGGACCGTTCGTCCTGAGCGGCAACTGTCCGGCCTGAATTCTAGCTATTATCTTCAATCTCAGCCGTTGGGCCATTCTTGAGGATCGACTTGATCGCATTTTTCGCGCTGGCTTTGCTGGAATAGCCTTCGGTAGAAAACATCACCTCGCTGTTATGCTTGAAACGGACCCGAAATTCTTTTTTCTTGTCCCGATAAATTTCAAATTTGTGCGCCATGATGTTTTCCTCTCTGGGGATTCTTGATGTCGGACGGGTATATTGCGTGCCAAAGTCTTATACGCAATGATAAATTTTCCGGAATCTTGTCACTTTTACCGAAAACGTCGTGGATGATATAGCGCTGCATCAAGAGTATTGACCATTTCATCGCGGCTTTGATCCAGCAATATTGATCGGGTCAAACGCGCTGCCGCAGGCGCCGTTTGTATACCAAAGCCACCCTGCCCGGCGAACCAGAAGAAATTCTCGTCGCGTGGGTCGAAACCGTAAACAGGCAGGCGATCAGGCGCAAAGCTTCGCAAGCCTGCCCATTTTCGGGAAACTTTCTTAACCTCCACATCCTTTACCGATTGAAAGCGATCAATCGCAATCGCCACATCCAGCTCTTCCGGAGCGGCATCAACGGCCGCTGATGGAATTTCATCGTGTGGGCTGAGCCAGTAACTTCCGCCGGTTTCGGGTTTGAAATAGAAACTGCCATCCAGTGCCACGATCAGCGCGCCGTCTATTTTCGCTGGCGGGTCCGTTTCCAGTTGAACCATCGTCCGGCGCAGCGGTTTGATCCCGAGCGGGGGGAGGCCAGCCAGTTCGGCAATATAATCTGCCCACGCGCCCGCTGCGTTGACCAGCTTTCGAGCGTAATACTGGCTGTCTCCGACCTGCAATTCCCACATCCCGTCTTGCCGAACGATAGAGTCAACCCGGGCGTTGCATAGCAACATGACGCCTTTTCGCCGCGCATCGGCCAGATAGGCCTGATGCAATCCCGCTACATCTATATCAAAACAATCAGGCTCAAAAACAGCCTGTTTCCAGCCGGATTTCAAATGGCTGATGTGTCGCGCGATTTCGGTAGCACCCCATCTTTCGAGCCGGACGCCGCTGCCATTGAAATCGGCCATGAACTTTTCAGCAAGTTGAGCTTGGTTGTCATGGCCAATATTTATCGCCCCGCGACGCGTCAAAAAACTGCGCTCTGAAAAACTCTCATGTGGGTTTTGCAGAAACTGTCGCGACGCTGTTGTTAGCGGCTGGATTTGCGGGCCGCCGTAAGTTTCCGTCCAGAATGCAGCGGACCGCCCGGTGGCATGGTAGCCGGGTTGACTTTCGGCTTCGAGGAGCAGCGCCGATGCATCGCCGCCAAGCTCCGAGGCAATGCTGGCGCCGGCAATACCTGCGCCGATGATAGCAAAATCGTAGAATGTCTTGTTCGCATTCATTTGGGCGGAGCCACTTTTTCAAGAAAATTAAAGCTGGCCCTAAGCGCCTCATTCCTGACTGCATCCACTTCACGGAAAATTTCATGGGCACATTCCGGTCCGAACAACTTCAACTCAGAATGCTGTATAAGCTGATGTGCTATTTCGATAGCGGCGTTGTCAACCAACTCGTCAACCGAGGTCACCAGAAACAATACCGGTGATCTTACTTTGCGCAAATTCAGAGGATTGCGCAATTTTCGCGCCGATGCATAAGCCCGCTCCACCCAGCGCCAGCTTGCTGGACCAAGCCTTAGATAAGGGCGCTTCGCAAACCAGAAAAATTCATCAGCATAGCGCTCGGCATCATGGGTCAACAGTCGTTGTCGCAGCACTTCAGGTTCCAGCGGTTTCTCGCTTACCTTCCAGGCCCGGCGCTGCGCACGGCCGGCCAAGCACATGATTTTGGCAGCTAGCTCTGCCATCCATTCTGACATGCCGCCTCCGGCTGGCACGAGCATCGGCGCAGATAAAATGGTCGCATCGGGATGGATTTTCTGTTCCGCCAGTGCCCGCATGACGAGATGCCCTCCCATGCTATGGCCAACCATTACATGCGGACCCGGATGGGTAAGCTGCCACTCTGCAAACAGCTCCGCCAGATCAGCAACCCAGATTGAAAAATCGTCGATATGGCCAACATGGGGGTGGGCTCCACAACGCCCGGACCCGCCTTGTCCGCGCCAATCCGCCGTTGTCACATTCCATCCAGCAGTGTGAAAATCATGAAATGTCTCAAGATATTTTTCGTAGAAATCGGCGCGGCCAGTCATGAAGAGCACTGAACCACGCGCCATATCCTGAGGGTGGCCCCATTCCAGTCTGCGCAGTTCCCAACCATCTGCAGCCTGCCATGGCCGCTCTGTTACGCCTGCCGGTATCGACCGTCTGTCAAAATTATTGTTCGTCGATAGGCTCAAGTGCCGCTCCGGTGGCCAAGGTGCATGTCTACGGGGTTAATCATGGTTACGATTTAGTAAGGGATTGTTTTTATGGATGTTCGTCATGAACGGGGAACAACTCATCTACTTGCTCTGGGGCGGCTTGGCAATTGCACTGATTGTTGCAGCCATTACCGACATTAAAAGCCGGACTATATCCAACAAGCTGAACCTAACCATTGCGCTTGCGGCACCGCTTTTCTGGATTGCTAGCGGCATGAGCTTTTGGCCAGATATGGTTTGGCAACTGGGTATTGCCGCAATTATATTTGCAATTTTCGCTGGCATGTTCGCGCTCGGCGCGATGGGCGGCGGTGACGTTAAATTGCTGGCCGCAATAGCGTTGTGGTTGCACTGGCTGACACTCATTCAAATGTTGGTCATAATGTCGATTGCTGGCGGCGTGTTAACCATCTTCATGATTATAAACAAAAAAATTCAAAAACACGAAGGTCCAGTCAAGGTGCCGTACGGAGTAGCGATCTCGTTTTCGGGGCTCTGGGTCATCTCCAGCATCATTTACGAACGATATTTTAACCATTTTACTTGAAAGAGGAATCTACCGCCAAACGATCATCGTAAGCTGATCATTCGAGGTGGGGCATTCAGGAGGCGGAAATCGTCATGGACAAGAAGAAACTTATTTTGCTGATAGGCGCGCTGGTTGTTGCAGCGGTTACCGCCTTGCTGGCCAAGAACATGTTTGATGGTGCTGCGGCACCACAAGCCGAAGCGAAGAAAGCGGAAGTGATGGGCGAAGAAGTGCTCGTTGCAACACGCGCTCTTCCCGTTGGCACAATTATTACACCAGATGCGTTCCAATTCCAGCCTTGGCCTAAAGATTTGATCGAGGAAGCTTATTTCCAGAAGGAAGGCACCGATATTGCGGCACTGAACGGCACTGTCGTTCGCAATGCGATAACCGCCGGCCAGCCGTTGACCAAAGGTGCTATCGTAAGCCCGGGAGATCGTGGTTTTCTGGCAGCGGCTCTCGGCCCCGGCATGCGCGCTGTGACTATTCCCGTTACGGGTCTTACCGGCGTGGCTGGATTTGTTTTCCCTGGCGACCGTGTCGATCTTATGCTGACCCAGTCGATCACAGGCGCTGGTCCGGAAATGAAAGTTTCGGAAACAGTCATTCGCAATCTGCGTGTGTTGGCAACCGACAATCGCGTTAGCGCAACGACCGATGAAGAAGGCCAGACCGTCGCGCAACAGGCAAAATTGGTGACTTTGGAAGCTACTCCCAAAATCGCAGAGCAAATTTCGGTTGCGCAAACATTGGGCACGTTGAGTCTATCGCTGCGGTCGCTAGCCGATAGCAGTGCAGAGCTGGAAGAAGCCATTGCTTCGGGTGAAATCAGGCTACCGAAAACAGATGATCCAGCTGAAGAAGCTCGAATGATCAAATCGCTAGCAGCACGTCCAAATTCTCGCAAATCAACTTTCTCGACTGGTGGTGATATTTCACGGTTTGAAACCAAAACACCTCCTCCCGCAGAAGCGATACCCGAGAAAAACAAGCCTGAAGGACCAAAGGTCCGGGTATTTAGTGGCAGCACCCAAGAACGCGTCGAGTTTGGAGATTAATCATGGCTATAGAATATACAAAGCATAGCCGCAGTCAGACGGCTTCCTTTTCGAAAACCGGTATCCGATCAAAGAAAATGTTGGGCACTGTGATTGCGGCAACCATAGCTTTGGCTCTGGCTGCAAACAGCGCAAGTCCGGTAAACGCCCAGTCGGCATCCGTTTCCAACCCGCAATCGCGCATAAGTTTGTCGGTTGGGCGTGGAAAATTGATCACCCTGCCAGCGCCTATAGAAGACGTTTTTATAGCTCAGGACGAGATTGCCGATGTACAGGTGCGGTCTCCGCGTCAAATATACATCTTCGGCAAAAAAGGTGGCCAGACAAGTTTCTATGCTACCAGCAGTTCTGGAAAAGTGATGTATTCGGCAGAAGTATCGGTCAACGCCGAAATTTCGTCAGTCGATCAAATGCTCTCCCTCGCGATGCCGGATTCGAAAATTACAGTGAGCACAATGAATAATTTCGTTCTGCTAACCGGTACAATATCTGATCCTCGCGATGCAGAAGAGGCTGAAAACTTGGTTCAAGCCTACGTCGGTGAAGAGACAAGGGTAGTCAGCCGGTTGAAAACCGCAACACCACTTCAGGTAAATTTGAGAGTCCGTTTTGCGGAAGTTAGCCGGTCACTGGCCAAGGAAATCAATGGCAACGTGACAACGCGCGATGCCAGCAACGGCTTTCTATTCGGTGTTAACCGGGGGCGCAATTTTGCTTCGATCGGCAATTTCGATACTTCAAATCTGCCGCAACTGGATGCTTCCAACCTGTTTGGTTTACCAGCAGGATCCATCTCGTTGCCTTTCGATCCAAACTCCGGTCAATTCATCACTGGCGGCACTGCGTTCAATTTCACGCAAGGAGCCGGCCTCAACACCATACAAGCGGCTGGCCGCCTGTTCGGTCTTGATATTGCGACAGCGCTGGACGTGTCTGAACGCGTGGGCCTGGTCACAACCTTGGCATCACCAAATCTGACAACCATTTCCGGTGAAACAGCAACATTTCTTGCCGGCGGTCGTTTCCCGATCCCGGTTTCAAGCGGGTTGGGCGAGATTTCAGTGACCTATCAGGAATATGGTGTAAGCCTTACCTACACGCCGACGGTGCTGTCAAATGGCAGGATATCGATCCGCGTGGCACCAAAAGTATCCGAGTTGTCATCACAAGGTGCTGTGGTCCTGAATGGCTTTTCAATTCCCGCGATCACAACGAGAGAAGCAGAAACAACCGTAGAACTTGGTTCAGGTGAGAGCTTCATGATTGCTGGTCTGATGCAAAATAACTATAACTCGGTTATCGACAAAACTCCTGGTCTTGCCGACGTACCTATTTTGGGTAACCTATTCAAATCAGACGGTTACCGGAAAAATGAAACGGAATTGATGATCGTGGTTACACCATATCTGGTGAAACCGGTCAGCGATGACAAGATCGTTTTACCGACAGACGGCTTCAAGCACGCCAATGATTTTGAGCGAGTCATCATGAATCGCCAAAGTTCAACCGGCGAAGCCGACCGTCCAAAACCAACCGTCGCACCACCGGTTGCCAGTGGCCCGGCCCTCAGCAGCATGGCCCCGCCAGCAAAAGGCAAAACTGCAAAGAAATCAGGAAAATCCAGCGGCAGCGCTGCGCCTGGCTTTAGCTTCGACAAATAAGTCCGATTAGGAGAACCAAAATGCGTTTCGTTTCATCTGCACTTGTAATCGCTCTCGGGCTTTCGGTCACTGCCTGTGGAAGCACCACCGCAAACCGCTCGGTTAATAGCGAACGCCAGCCTGTTGTGACCCGGTCAAACTTCGTGCTCGACCTAAATGTTTCGGGAGGTGCGCTTTCATCGAGCGAACAAGACCGCCTCATTGGCTGGTTCGATGCATTAGATCTTGGGTACGGCGACCGTGTTGCCATTGAAGATCCAAGCTATGCTTCCAGCGCCGCAGCTCGAAGCACGGTAGAAGCCATAGCTTCGCGTCACGGTTTACTGGTCAGTGACCTAGCTCCTGTTACGGAAGGCTATATTCCTTCCGGAGCCATGAGAGTGGTCGTATCTCGCGCGACGGCGTCCGTGCCTGGCTGTCCGGACTGGAGCCATCGTAGCCATACCGATTTTCAGGGCCGGACCAGCGCCAATTATGGATGCGGTACGAATAGTACCATGGCCGCCATGATGGCCGACCCGAATGATCTTGTCCGCGGACAAAGCGCAGACGGGGAAGATCAGGAAAAAGCTTCGAAAGCCATTCGCGCTTATCGCGACAAAAATGTTGGAGGACAATAATGAACGCTCCTTGGAAACCAGGTGGAGCCGTAAATGGACGTGATCCGTTTGCCGCATTCCTCTGCGATGACGATACCCTCGACATTCTGCGCCCAGTTGTCGAAGAAATGGGTTGGCCGGCAGACAAGTGCCACAAAGGCGGATTGCGCAATGCTGTTCAATCATTGTCGGTAGCCGCAAGTCCGAATATCCTGCTGGTTGATCTCTCCGAATCCGGCGATCCTCTTAGCGACATAAACTCGCTCGCTGAAGTTTGCGAGCCAGGAACCGTCGTGATTGCAATGGGTCAGGTAAACGACGTTCGCTTGTACCGTGACCTTATCGTCAGCGGTTTGCAGGACTATTTGCTAAAACCATTTAGCCCTGAACAACTGCGCGATGTGCTCAGCCAGGCACAGGCGGTTCTGAACGCTCCAAAAGTGGAAGATGGAGCCAGTGACAGACCACATGTTTCAACTGCTGTCATTGGCACAAGGGGCGGTGTCGGGGCATCAACCATTGCGACATCTCTTGCCTGGTTGTTGAGTAGCGAAAAAGAACGCCTAACAGCCTTTCTCGACCTTGATGTCCATTTTGGTACCGGCGCGCTGTCGCTGGATCTGGAACCGGGCCGCGGCTTAACTGATGCGATTGATAATCCAAGCCGCATTGATGGTCTGTTTATTGAACGCGCGATGATCAAGGCAAATGACAAATTGTCTTTGCTGTCGGCAGAGGCACCTATCAACTCACCAATGATGACCGATGGCACTGCTTTCTTTCAACTGCAGGAAGAATTCCGCGCTGCTTTTGAATGCACCGTTATCGATCTGCCGCGCGACATGCTGATTAATTATCCGCACCTGCTTGGCGATGTCAATGCGACGGTTATTGTGACCGAATTGACACTGGCATCTGCTCGTGATGCAATCCGGTTGCTCTCATGGCTTAAATCACACGCGGCGCAGAGTAAGGTCATTGTGGTGGCTAACAAAGTACAATCGAGCAATCTTGAAATCTCGCGTCAGGATTTTGAAAATTCCATTGAACGGAAAATTGACATCATGATCCCTGCCGATCCCAAAGCTGCAGCTCAGGCGGCAAAATTGGGCCAGGCGTTTGTGGAAGCGAATAAATCAAGCAAAGCAGCAGCTAAAATTGTTGAACTTTCGGGACAAATTCTAGGAGCCGTGGCTTCGGAAGATGATGACGGCGAGCAAGCGGGCAAGCAATCGCTCATGGGCAAGCTTGGCGGACTAAAATCATTGCTTCCTTCAAAAAAGAAAACTGCGGACGCGCCTGCATCTGAATGATGCAGCCACCGATTCCGGAGAGACAGGACATTAGACCATGGATATGATGCAAGTAGCTATAATCGCGACTGGCGGATTAGTTTTTGTGCTGCTCGTAGCATATGCGTTAATGGGCCCTTCGCAGGCAAAAGCGCAGGCAAAGAGACTGGAAAATTTAAAATTCCGGTATTCGGATAGCGCTGATGCGAAAATGCAGGCGCAAATGAAAAAGGTCGTTAGCGCACGAAAAAGGCATCACCGTCCCGCAGGTGCCAATATGACCAGGATAGAAAGCCTGGCCATCCGGCTCGAAAAAACCGGCAAAAAATGGACGATTTCGCAATTTTTTTACACTGCCGGCGGGATTTTTACCGTCGTTGCACTGTTGCTATTTTTGCAAGGCGCACCGATCTTCCTTTGTCTTTTCGTCGGTTCCGCGTTGGGATTTGGCCTGCCGCATTTAATCGTAGGTTTTCTTATAAAACGCCGCGTTGCCAAGTTCACTGCCAAATTCCCGGATGCTATTGAATTGCTCGTGCGCGGTCTGCGTTCCGGCCTTCCTGTTACAGAGACAATCGGCGTTGTAGCAAAAGAAATTGACGGACCGGTCGGCGAAGAATTTGGTAAAGTCGTGGACCGGATCAAGATCGGCCGAACGATGGAAGATTCCTTGCAGGAAAGCGCAAAACGTCTTGATACACCAGAGTTTAAGTTTTTCTGCATTACCATTGCCATTCAGCGGGAAACTGGTGGTAACCTTGCAGAAACACTTTCCAACCTGGCAAACGTGTTGCGTCTGCGCGGTCAGATGAAACTTAAAATTAAAGCCATGTCCTCGGAATCAAAAGCATCGGCCTATATTGTCGGTTCATTGCCTTTCATCGTGTTTGGTATGGTTTACTCCATCAACCCAGAATATCTCGCAGGATTTTTCTATGAAGAGCGTTTGATTATTGCGGGACTTGGCGGCCTTACATGGATGAGCATTGGCGTGTTCATCATGGCGAAAATGGTCAGCTTTGAAATCTAAAGTGAAGGTGTCGGTACAATGACCACAGCAGGCGGTCCAACATTATTAGGCATTGATGTCCTTTGGGTGGCAACCCTTTTGGCAGCTGTTGCGACTGTTGCGGTTTTATTCGCGCTCTATGCAGCCGTCACAGTTCGTGATCCCATGGCTAAGCGGGTCAAATCACTTAACGAACGCCGTGAGCAGCTCAAAGCCGGTATTACCGCTTCTACGACCAAGAAGCGCGCCAAGCTGGTCCAGCAAAACGACACGACAGATAAGATGCGCAATATGCTGTCTTACCTCAAGGTGCTTCAGGATGATCAGCTGAAGGAAGCGCAGCAAAAACTGGCGCAAGCGGGCATCAGGTCCAAAGACTTGGCCTATGCGGTCATTTTCAGCCGGATGGTTCTGCCCATCATCCTGGGTGGCGGTGCAGCGCTGATGATATATGGCTTCGGTTATCTTGCTGAATGGACGGATTTCAAGAAGTTCATGGTCTTCGCTGGCGCAACACTGGCAGGCTATAAGGGCGCTGATATTTATGTTGGCAACCTTGTCTCAAAACGAACCGATCTGGTCCGCAAGGGTTTGCCAGACGCAATTGACCTCTTGGTTATTTGCGCGGAAGCTGGCCTTACGGTTGACTCAGCCTTTGGCCGCGTCGCCAAGGAACTGGGCGATGCTTATCCCGAATTGGCCGATGAATTTTCGTTGACATCTATCGAACTGGGCTTCCTGACCGAGCGACGCATGGCGTTCGAAAATTTCGCCTACCGCGTCAATCTCGATCATGTGAAGGGCGTGGTGACCACCATGATCCAGACCGAGAAATATGGTACACCACTTGCATCCGCGCTGCGCGTTCTGTCAGCAGAATTCCGGAATGACCGGATGATGCGCGCTGAAGAAAAAGCCGCGCGTCTGCCAGCTATTATGACAGTGCCTTTGATCCTGTTTATTTTGCCCACGTTGTTCATCGTGATCCTGGGGCCTGCAGCCTGCTCCATCTCCGATGCCATGATGTAACAAGACAGCGACTACACAATCAAAAAGAGCGGCCCTGAAAAGCCGCTCTTTTTATTGTAAGCGCGCAATTTACAATAATGGTCAAAAACTGGTGTGCGGGGCTCGTATTGAGGATAGTCACCTACTTGTTCTGAAGTAAACATACAACTGAGGTAGGGTCGCAAAAACCTCAGTCGTATGAACCGCACAGGCATCCGCTAGGCCATTTCGTGATAAAGCTCTATTTTATAATATATTTTTTATTATTTCGGACTGATTTCTCAGCTGTTCAGTCCCTCGGGATTTGTCCAAATAGAGGCTTCGTCTCCCCGATGCGCTGCATGACTTGGCGCGTAGGGCGATAGCAAATTGGGTGCAGTCATTCAGCGATAATATCATCCGCTGATTGTTTGACGCGGGCAAGCATGGAAGAAAGCTGCGTTTGCTCATCGGCGCTCAGCACCGTCATTATTTTCTTTTCCATCGCTTCTGCAATCGGCATGATCTGATCATATAATTCCCGCCCGGTTGCGCTCAATATCAGATGGTGAGATCGGCCATCGGCACTATTAGGGCTCCGGTCAAGTAATGCCCGGTCTACCAACGCCTTGACCGCGCGGTTCACGGTGACTTTGTCCATCAATGTCGCTTCAACCAAATGGCGCTGGGTCGATGCACCGCGGCTACCTAACACCGCCATAACCCGCCACTCCGGTATTTTCAGGCCGAAACGGCTTTTATACTCGCCCGCAATCAAGCCGCTCACCGCATTGGACGCAGTGGACAGTTGATAGGGAATGAAATCGTCTAAACTTGAGCTCATATGTAATATTTATTCAATTTTGGTGCGAAGTCCAATCCAAAACGTCCGAGGGAAGGTTCTTTCGATAATATTATTGCCG
Organism: Parasphingorhabdus halotolerans; assembly: GCF_012516475.1. Lineage (NCBI taxonomy): Bacteria > Pseudomonadati > Pseudomonadota > Alphaproteobacteria > Sphingomonadales > Sphingorhabdaceae > Parasphingorhabdus > Parasphingorhabdus halotolerans. The sequence continues at coordinate 1,457,209 of NZ_CP051217.1, forward strand.
CTAATACCTGCCTCTACCCGCACATTGAACAGGTTTTCAAGCCGTGTTTCGACCAACAAGCTATCGTTAACGGCAAAACCCAACCGCCCGTCTACGGTGAAAGCATCGTTCAGCGACTGAATATTGACATCATCCTCAAACTGCTGGCCAATGTAGCGCAGCGAAACTGCCGCACCTGTTCCGTTATCCTGCTCCCAGCGAAGGGAAGCCGACGCATTATGCCTAGGGATTTGGGCAGGGCGAAGTCCGTTTACGGCCGTCGCCACGCCAGAGCTTTTGACATCGGCATTCACGTAGGAATAAGCAACGCGGACAGAAAGGCCATCGGTGAGATCACCCAAATCAAACTCGGTATCAATCTCCAAACCTTTGGATTCGATGCTGTCAAGATTTTGCCGTTGGCTGAAGGTGCCTGCGCCAGAAACAAAACCAACGCCGGGAAACAGCCCCGGACCATTGGCCAGCGTTACATTGGCAATCGCATTATCGAGTTGGTTATAGAAAGCGGTCACGCCGATAGCGACATTGCCGCTATCCCAATCCAGACCCAGTTCCACGCCTTTCACCCGCTCTGGCTCGAGCAGTTCATTCGCTGCCGTCGCATCGTCACCGACGCGAAACGGACGGAATAATTCATTTAACGTCGGCAAGCGCCAGCCCAGATAAGCGGCTCCGCGCAGCTTTAGCTCGTCAGTTACATTAAATGCAAAACCGCCGCGTCCGGTAAACTCTGTGCCACTGCGGCCCGCAAATTGTTCATCGCTGCGCACTGCGCCGGGAAACGGATTGATGAGTTCAATCTCGCGGCGAAATCCATTGTCGATGGACCAGAAATCAACGCGTCCACCACCCGTCAGGATTAGCGCATCGACAATCTGCGCACTCGCCTCGATAAAGCCGCCATAAGTCGCCGTGCTGCCGCCTGCTCTGCGGCTGCGACGCGGCGTGTCATTGTCGGCAAAGAAGAAATTTTCATTGGTCACGCCTTCGGTCCGGCGCCAATCGCCGCCGATGCGCAGTTCAATGGAATCGCCGACAGGAGGCCGCACTTCAAACCGCGCGCCTAGACCGGTGGACGGCACGTTAAATTGCTCAAACACCCGGCTCACCGAATTGCGATCATCGGCAACCCCGCCAAAGCTGACATCGAAATTGCGGATCTGGACATAGCCAAGAGCCGACCATTGCCAGCCAGTATCAGAACGATTGACCAGCCGGATGCTGGCATCGGCACCGTCGTTGTGATTTTCGCTGAAGGCAAAGCCACGTTCACGATCATCGGTGAACGCGCGGACATTGGCCTGTAGTTCTGTATTTTCAGAGATCGGCGCAACATAGCGCACAGCAAGACCCGCCTGCTCATATTCCGCCGGACGGTCAACAGAACCACGCTGGCTTTCGATGATCGGAATAAAGCCATCACCGCGTGCGTAACTGGCGGAAATTGTCAGTTGGCCCTGCCCCAGTTCGCGACCAAAGAGCACATCAGCATCGACGCTGTTACGGCTGCCGTAAGCTGCTCCGAGTTCGATGAGATTCCCAGAATTTTGGCTGAAAAGTTCGATTGTTCCAGCAACGGCCCCTGCACCATTAGTACCGCTGCCACCGCCTCGCTCTATCCGAGCAGATCCAATGGCAAGCGATTCATATCCTGGCCACGCAACCCAGCCCCCAAATGGGTCGGCTTGCGGAACACCATCAAGCAACAAGAGGGCGCGGGATGATGCATTGCCGCCCAAGCCCCGTAATGTAATGCCTTGGCTGGTTGGGTTTGCGGATCGCGCGTCAGACCTCCGGAATTGTTGCAGATTTGGAACTTGACGCAAGGCATTCTCAATAGGGTGTACCGCGCTCATTGCGATATTTTGCGTACTATAAGCTGCGTCACCCAATGAGAGAGGTAGTCCGGTAACCACGATCTCGGGCGTCCTGTAACATGCTATTACAATTTGGTTGCTGGAATCGTCCGCTTCTGTGTGGCCATCTTGCCCCCAGACCGGCACGCTTACAGCCGCCAGCGGGAGCGCTAAAATCCATTTTTTCATTATTCAGGTTTCACAAGTTCGGGAGTAGCTTTCTGAAAAGCCTCCAGCTCATTGCAAGCCGCATCAATTAGCACCAGTTTCGGAAAGAGGCTCAAATCCGTCTCAAACCGCCGTGCATTGTACATTTGCGGGACCAGACAGACATCCGCTAAATTGGGTTGCTCCCCGCCGAAGAAACCGACTTTGGGTGCCATTGCTTCGAGCGCTGCGAAACCTTCGCTAATCCAGTGGCGGTACCAGTGATCAATCGCGCTCTGCTCTTGCCCGAGCTCATCCTTGAGATATTTCAATATCCGCAGGTTGTTAACCGGATGAACATCCGCAGCGATCACCAGTGCTTGTGCCAAGGTTGTGGAGCGTTCCACCGGATCGCTGGAAACCATCGGTGGATTGTCCACTTTCGCATCCAGATAGTCGATTATTGCGAGCGACTGGGTGAGATCATGACCATCCATCGACAGCATCGGCACGAACCCCTGAGGATTCCGCGCAACATAATCCGCAGCCTTATTGTCGCCGTCGAGGAGGCTCGTCGAAACGGCCTTATACGCAAGGCCTTTAAGATTGAGCACAATACGAACGCGGTAGCTCGCCGAGCTGCGCCAATAGTCATAGAGAATGATATCCGTCATGGGCTGGCTTGTGCATAGAGCCGACGGCAATTGCAAGCGATGCTGCCGGAGAACAGCGAAAAAATTCGCTAGCTCACCGACCCGCCATTGATTGCAATACTTCCGCTGGCTTCCACCGAAACCGCCCTGCCCGTGCGCTTGGCCAATTTATCCAGCCAATGCTGGCGTTGTGCCAATTTCGCCGCAATCGCCGGGTGGACCTTGATATCCATCGAACCACTGCCACCGCTTCGTTCCGCCTGGCGCAGTAACGCAAGAGTGGCAGTCAACACCTTGTCTGATTGCACAATCTCCGGCACGGAAGCGCGCGTTTTACGGCTGACAATCTGCATGAAACCGAAACCATTTATCGCCGTGCGTTCACAATCCGCTGTCATATGCTCATCGAATATCACCGCAGCCGCATTGCGCTCCGCCTTGGCCTCCAATGTTGGAAAATCGACTCCGACATTCCCCGTGATATCGAGCCGGACCAATGCCAGCGCCACTTCTCGCGCCGCCCGTTTGGCCAGTTCAAACGGCGGCAACGGACCATCTACGTCAATCACCGTCATCGCCGGCGTGAGTGAAAACAGCAATGTACCACCTTCAAATTCAATCCGTCCGGATCCGGCCTGCTCTATCGCCTCGTGCCAGCCGCGCTCTGCGAAATGATCAGTATCATGCGGATGGAGCTGTTTCAAAACCTGCCCGGAAGCCTCCATCCATGCCATCAAATCCGGCCCAGAACGCAACATTGCGCCGTCTGGAGCGGGCTTAACCTTGGCCCGTTTCATCTGTCCTCCGCGTTCGGCCATTGCCTCACGCACCACTTCAACGCGCATCGAACTGCCCTCGGTCAGGCCCTTCGGCAAAGGCTGCAGTAAAGCTTCCTCACCACTTTCCAGAACCACGATACCGGATTTTCCAGCGACCCATTGGTCGTTGAATTTGGCATCGACAACGGCGCCTGCCCGAGCGATATCGCTTTCGCGCTCTATGAATATTCTTGTGCACTGGCCATTTTCAATCAGCATGGCCCGGTTCTCACCGATCCCGGCCTCAAACAGCCAACCGTTTTGAAAATCAGCCATGGTCGAAATCAAGCAACGGGATAACCTGATGAAATCAGCAAATTGCGCGTTTCGTACAGCGGCAGCCCCATGATCCCGCTATAACTGCCGGACATCCATGTCACAAAGGCCTCAGCTTGGCCCTGAATAGCATAGCCACCGGCCTTGCCATCGCCTTCACCGGATCCGATATAAGCCTCAATCTCGCGCGTTTCGAAGCGTTTGAATTTCACAATGCTATCGGATAATTTTGTCCGCGGCTTGCCATCAGCAGCAATCACACAAACCGAGGTCATCACGTGATGACGCCGCCCACTGATAAGCTCAAGAAATTTGCGCTGCTCGGCAGCATCTGCTGCCTGCCCCAATATTCTGCGGCCAACAGCCACTGTAGTATCACCTGCGATCAGTATTTCATCCGCCGCACGTTTGACCGCAACAGCCTTTTCCAGGGCCATGCGCAGAACATAGTCACGCGGCAGCTCTGCCTTGTGTGGGGTTTCGTCAATATCGGGAGAGATCGTCCGGTCTGGCGTAACGCCCAGACGGCCAAGCAACTCCAGACGTCTTGGACTGGACGATGCAAGAACGAGCCGCGTCACAGCAGCACAGCCAGTCTATTTAAAGCGATAGGTGATACGACCCTTGGTAAGGTCATAAGGTGTCAGTTCGCAAAGCACTTCGTCACCAACCAGCACACGGATACGGTTTTTGCGCATTTTACCTGCGGTGTGACCCAAAATTTCGTGACCGTTTTCCAGTTCGACCCGGAACATCGCATTGGGGAGCAGTTCGCGAACCATTCCCTTCATTTCTAGTAGCTCTTCTTTTGCCATTCGGCTTTACTTTTTCCTTGAGAATCTTTGATGTTGCGGTGCGCCATAAACCCAATTTTTGCAAAAGGGAAGATATTGCTGACATGCGAAGTTTCGCGCCGATAGACCGCGACAATTTGATGCAATGAAAATATTGCACTCACCCGGTACACACGGCATTCGGGACAGGTTCTTTCAAAACCTCCCTCCCCTATGAGTACAGCATGAAAATCCCCTCCCCCAAACTGTTCCTTACAAGTGCGACAGCTCTATCCACCAGCCTTGCCAGCCCCGTCTTCGCACAGTCGGCCGACGAGGGCATTTACGAAAATGACGAAATCGTGGTGATCGCGGAACGTCCTCGCGGATCTGTAAATTCCGATATTCCTCCGATTGAGGAACTGAGCGAGCAAGATATTGCGAGCTACGGGGCGTCTTCGATACAGGATCTGGTGGAAGCCCTTTCGACCTCCACCACATCCAGCCGCGGGCGCGGTAGCGGTCGGCCGATTGTTCTGATCAACGGCCAGCGCACCTCCGGCTTTCGCGAAATCCGTGATTTGCCGCCGGAAGCAATCAAAACCGTACAGGTCTTCCCGGAAGAGCTTGCCCTTCAATATGGCTACCGGCCCGACCAGCGGGTCATCAATTTCGTACTCAAGGATGGATATTTCGGATTCAGTTCAGAAGCGGAATATGGCGTTCCGACACGCGGCGATCAGGGTCAGCTTGAGCTGGAATCAACAATTACCAGCATCGGCGAGAACAGCCGCATGAATGTGAATGTCGAATATCAGAACAAGACCGCGATCACCGAAGCCGAACGCGATATCATTCAAGATACCGCCAGTGCGCTCGTTGGCCTTGGTGATTTCAGGACGCTTGTCGCGCCGTCGGACAATTTCGAAATCAACGCTGTGTACAGCCGCAACTTCAGCAGCGGTACTTCGCTCTCGGTGAACGGCAATTACATCTATGACCAATCCCGCCGATTATTGGGGCTCCCCGGCGGCACTTTGACCCTGCCCGGCGGCGATAATCTATTCCGCTACTTTACCGAATTTGGCCCGCTGAGACGCAATGTATTGACTAATACAGGCAATTTCGGTGCGACGCTCAATGGATCGCTGTCGGAATGGCGTTGGTCGCTGACCGCTGATTATGCCCGCGAACAAACGGACACATCAACAGACCGTTCCAGCGACAGCCCGGCGCTGCAAGCTGCGATATTGGCCGGAACCGCCGATCCGCTGGCAGCAAGCTTTGGCCCGCTGTTGACCGCCCCGCGCACGGATGAGGCGCGATCCGTCAGCCAGACACTCAACAGTCTGGCGACCATGGCCGGCACGCTGGCGACTATCCCTTCCGGCGCGATTACCGCAACGATCCGCGGCGGCTACAACCGGCAAGACCTCAATAGCCGCGACATTACCGCTGGCATTGTCACCAACACCGATCTGGGCCGCGATAATCTGAGCACCGGCATCAATATAGAAATTCCGCTCGCCGACGAGAATATTGATGTGGAGGAAGCGATTGGCAAGCTCTCGATCAATGGCAATATCGGCTATTCAGAATTGTCGGATTTCGGCGGATTGCTCGAATTTGGCTTCGGCCTGAACTGGGAACCGCTGGACGGACTGGTGTTCACCGCATCGGCCATTGGCGAGGAAGCCGCACCGACGATCTCCCAGCTTGGTAATCCGGTCATTGTGACGCCGAATGTGAATGTGTTTGATTTCACTCGCGGCGAATCCGTGCTGGCATCGATCACCACCGGCGGCAACCCGAACCTGCTTGCCGAAAAACGTCGCGATATCAAGCTGGCGGTCAACTATCGGCCCAAATGGCTGGATGGGCTGACTATCCTGACCGAATATTTCCGCAACAACAGCACCAATGTCGCCTCCAGTTTCCCCCTGCTAACGCCAGAGATCGAGGCTGCCTTCCCGGATCGCGTCACCCGGGATGCGAGCGGTCAATTGATCGCCATCGATCAGCGGCCAGTGAGTTACAGCAATGTTAGCAGCGAGCGCATTCGTTACGGGATCGATTTCTCCAAGCAATTTGGTGAACGCGGCGGCAGAGTTGGCTTTGGGCGTGGTGGCGGGCCCGGTGGTGGGCCTGGTAGCGGGCCTGGTGGCGAGCGTGGCGCAGGCGGTGGCCGACCGGATGGTGCGGCGGGCGGCAGACCGGAAGGCGCTGGCGATAACGCCGCTGGTTCGACCGAAAAACCGGAAGGCACCCCTCCTGCTGACGGTGCCCGAGCAGAAGCGCGGCCCGGCGGTGGACCGGGTGGAGCCAGAGCAGGTAGCGGTCCGCGTGGCACAGGCGGCAGACCGAGCGGCGGGCGCTGGCAGCTATCCGCCTATCACACCATCCGCCTGGAAGACCGCATCCTGATCCGCCCCGGCGTGCAGGAGCTGGATTTGCTGAAAGGCTCAGCCATCGGCTCCTCCGGCGGCAGCCCGCGCCATGAATTTGAACTGAGCGGCGGCTGGTTTAACAACGGCATAGGCTTCCGCGTGGAAGGCAAACACCAGACCGCGACGCGGGTTGACGGCGGCGCTCTTGGCGGCTCTGACCTGCGCTTTTCGGACCTGACGACGCTCAATCTGAGGATGTTCATCAACCTCGATGATCGCGGTTCGCTGACCGAGAAGGTGAAGTTTTTCAAGGGCAGCCGGATTGCCTTCCGGTTCGACAATATTTTTGACGATATCCAGGACATACGCGATGCGGGCGGGCTGGTACCGCTCAATTACCAGCGCGGTTTTGTCGATCCTGTCGGGCGCTATGTCGAGGTGAGTTTCCGCAAGCGGTTTTAGGGTTTTCGGAAGCGGTAAATGGGGTCACTCTCCCCATAATTCTGCGATCAGCGCCAGATTGCGGTGGCGGAATTCACTACGTTTTTCTCGTGTGTTTCGGCATGGTTGACGATCCAGCGCAACCGCTCGAGTTCGGTGGGTTTCAGCGGATCAGCAAAGGTCACGCCGCAGCGGCCATCCCTGACCCAGCTGACATCACCCAGCGTCTCGATCCGCTCGATGCGGATCATCACCGTGGTGCCCAGACGGGGTTCGCGCTCCAGATGCAGGCGGCATCCGGTCCGCGAGACATTTTCCACCCGGCACTGCTCGGAATAGCCGGTCGTCTGCAACCCGCCATCAATAGCAATATCAAGCCGCGGCACCGCGCGCTTGCCCAGCTTGCCGAATGTGGTGTTCCTGATCATGATGGGTATTGTACCATGGTGGGGTGAATATTTGGTTATGCGGCAGGGTGCATTTGATAGTCAGTCACCGCAGTGCCGCCGTCCCCCCGTCCATAATTTAGTTTATCGGCACTTGAGCCCACCGCGATCAATTTCGCGGCCAAGGAGCGCGCCGCCAGCGGCACCCAATAATGTACCGACAGTACGATCCCGCCCGCCATCAAGCTCCCGCCCAAGCAGAGCACCGACCGCACCGCCGATAATCAATCCGGTCGTGCCATTGTCGCGTTTGCAATGATAGCGGCCATCATTCCCGCGCCAGATACGGTCATCGCGGCGCAGAGCCTGTGGCTCATAATAGCGCCCGCGATCATCATATCTATTCTTGTGCTTGTTCTTCACCTTGTAATAGCCATGCGCCTTGGCATGGTTAGGCGGATCGGCGAAGGCGGTGGCGGTTGGGACCACCAATGAAGCGGCGGCGAGTGACATCAGAATATTGCGCATGGGGGGTGTTTTCCATTGTTGTTTTTATAACGTGACGGGTTGTTACAAACTGCAGTCTGAACGAAAGGTGAGCGGCAGGTTATCGCCCATGCAGACTGAGTCCCGCTGTCGCACCGCAGCGGCTGGTCAACAAAATGCGCTTGTGATATAATGGGCGTATAGGCGAGGGGAAAATAAAATGAAGAAGCTCTTGATAATCGCTGGCAGCGCGCTGGCAATAGCCGGTTCCAGCGCGGCTTATGCACAGTCCTACGGCCAGGGCCAATGGGTGCTGTCCCGCAGCGCGGTCGGCGGAAGCCATTATTATCCCGGCGTTGTGGCCAGCGCATCGGGAAACCAGGTGACGATAAACTTTGACGATGGTACCACCGAAACCCGCCCCGCCAGCCAGGTGCGCCCCTATGACTGGCGCGTCGGCAGCTTCATCCGCTGCATCTGGCGGCCGGACGGCAATGTCTATGGCGCGATGATCCAGAATATTTCCGGCGGCGGAACGAAGCTCACCATCCGCTATGTTGACGACGGCATTGTCGCCACGGTCAAGACCGGGGAATGCTATTCCGATTGATGAATAGCAAAAGTTGCAAAAGTGCCGCGGCGCGTGAGAGCAGCAAAGGCGCGGGTCGCGGTTGTTAGCGGTTTGGGCGTTTGCGGCTATCAAATGGGTGCCCAAAACAGGCGCGGTTGTTTGCACTGGGGTGCGTGAAGGGTTGCGGTGACGCGCATTCGCCCCACTACGCGCCATGCGGAACAATAAACGTGAAACCGCGACCCTATACCCGTCTTGCCGAACTTGTTTCGGCATCCCCCGAGGCTAGAACGCATCCTGCCGACGGAGATCCTGAGCCGAAGACCAGCGCAGCTAAACAAGTTCAGGATGACGAAGAAGGAAGGCACTGGCGCGACAAAACCCGTCATTGCGAGCGCAGCGCGGCAATCCAGAGCGTCGTTCACAACCGCTCTGGATTGCCGCGTCGCTCCGCTCCTCGCAATGACGGTGAATGATGGGTAGGGAAGATAGGGTGTAATAGTTTGGGGATTGTTGCACCTGTCACCGTAATTCAACGGCCACCTCAAGGATTTTGATCGGGCGCATAAGGAAAAAATGCGGGCGGGTATGCAGTCACAGCACAAAACTAAGTGATATGTCCTGCCGTGCGAAGCAACACTCTTTCAGTTTCACTTTTAGGCGCATAGGAAAGAAACTCCCTATATCCAAATCGCAAACCAAGCCGTCGCATCAGTTCACCGTCAATTTCGGAATATAATATTGCGATGCCTTTGGGTTTCAAAATATCCCGTGCACCCTGATTTGATCTTATTCGTTTCATAAAATCATCCTGTGCAGCGACGGCCGCAATTTGCACTCTGGACACAGGAACGTTCTGATATCGTTCAAACAACATGGCGAGCCTTTTTGTCCCACCCTTTAGCGACATAATTTCATGCCGGTCGCTGTCACTCACGATGGTCCAGAAATTTGGCGTGTAACCATAATCCCAGACGATCTGCCAGATATTGTCTCGGCCAGCAGCGGAGATTGATGTTTTCTTATCGCGGTTAGCCCCTGCTCTAAGATATTCCGGGCGCGCTTTGATGAGGCCAAAGCTGCATTTTGCTTTTGTTTCATCGACGCGCATCAGTATGCAGAACTGATCAATTGCTTCTGGCGGGATCATCCAGCCGGATTTTCCGGCACTTGTGAATTTCACATCGACTTCACGTTCACCAATCAACAGGTCGAGATAAATGCCTCTTGGCACTTTCAACCAATCGCGTAACAATATCTCAAATTTTGTCCCCAAATATGTCTTCTCGGTCTTCTCCAGTTCCTTGAAGAAAAATCGCCCTGTTCGAGCGGTATCAATGACCTCATCAATGGCGGATCGGAAAAAGCTGCGGAGCTTTTCTTCGAATGCCTGTTTCCCACCCACGGCAACCATCAGGTCCATTTCAAGCGATTGCAGATCGGCAAAGTCCTGGTGATCACTGTCTAACGGCCTATAGCCGCTATCAGGAAACAGGTCAGGCAACCGCCCGAACCGGGAAATGCTTTTGCACGGAGAGCGCGATTTTCAGGTTATTGGCCACAGCCCTCGCCACCGGAGGCGGGAAAGCGTTGCCGACTTGGCGGTAGCTTGATGTCTTCTTACCATAAAATTGCCATTCATCGGGGAAGCCCTGAATGCGGGCGACCATACGGACGGTCAAACGCGGCATGCCCACAAAATCGCGTTCAGGCGCTTCGTTGGACAGGCTCTTGCCTTCGACACCCAAGCTCGCCCATGCCTTGCGGGCGCGGGTGGGGCCTAGGTCGGGGCCGCCATGCTTTTTGGAACCACCGACGATGGTGGGGCCGATATCATTCGCGCGATTGGCCCATTTGCGCGCACCGCGCCAGCCGCCTTCGGCCATCAGGTCATAGAGCGTCTCGCCAACCGATGGCGGATTGTGCGGTAGCGCCGTGGGCCAATCAAACGCATCGGTCAGGTCTTTGCGAATGGCCACGATCACAACCCTCGGACGAAGTTGCGGGACACCGTAATCGGAAGCATTGAGCAAGCGCCAATCAACCGTGTAACCGAGTTTCTGGAGTTGCTTCTTGAGCTGCCCGCGATAATCCTCGAACACGGCAGAGAGGAAACCGCGCACATTTTCGATCATCACTGCCTTGGGGCGGATTTCATCGATCAGGCGAATGGCCGCAGGGAACAGATTGCGTTCGTCACGTTCGCCCAATTGTTTGCCGGCCATCGAAAACGGCGGACAAGGCAAGCCAGCAGCAAATAAATCCATGCCTTCAAACGGACGGCCGTCAAAACCGTTCATGTCCGCCGTATGCACATCCCATTGCGGGCGATTGAGTCGCAAGGTTTCGGCAAAATCAGGTTCAATCTCAATCAGCGCAGAATGTTTAAATCCCGCCTGCTCCAGACCCAAAGCCTGTCCGCCGGCCCCTGCACAAAATTCAATGGATTGCATTAGTTGTTCTCGCGTTACCCGTTGAACATAACAAGAACAATATGATTATCAATCGTCTTTGTCAAACTCAGTATCTATATGGATATTCCATACTGCCACAACCGAATCTTCTCCTAACCAAGAAACCTTTGAAACCTTCAACCGTGCCTCTCCTACTGATCCTAAACCTTTAGAATCAGAAAAATGAATTGTGTCTCCTACGGCTGGTATTCCTGGCATTTCCAAGAGACGATTTCCACCGTTTGGGAGAAACATTTTGATTTTTTGCATCACTCCGCAGCAACTCCCGCCTGTTCAAACATATCCTCGCCATCATCCACCGGCGTATCATCTTCGTTCGCGACTTTGCTTTTGCGTTTGTCGAAGCTGCTCCAGACTTCGTTCCAGTCACCCTTGGTGGCGCCTTTGGAATATTCCGTCGCGCGGGTTTCGAAGAAGTTGGCGTGTTCGACGCCGTTGATCAGCGGGGCGAGCCAGGGGAGCGGGTGGTCTTCGATCATGTAGATCGGCTGGAAGCCCAGCTGGTTCAGGCGCCAGTCGGCAATATAGCGGATGTAGCGCTTGATTTCCTTGGCGGTCATGCCGGTGACCGGGCCGTCGCTAAACGCCAGATCGATAAACGCATCTTCCAGCCGCACAGTCTTCTGGCAGCAATCGATAATATCTTCCTTGACCGATTTGGTCAGGCAATCACGTTCCTGGCAGAAGGTGTGGAACATCTTGATAATGCCTTCGCAGTGCAGGCTTTCATCGCGGATCGACCAGGAGACGATCTGCCCCATGCCCTTCATCTTGTTAAACCGCGGGAAGTTCATCAGCATGGCGAAGCTGGCGAAAAGCTGAAGCCCTTCGGTAAAGCCGCCGAACATCGCCAGCGTTTTGGCAATATCCTCGTCATTATCGACGCCGAATGTGCCCATGTAATCATGCTTGTCCTTCATCGCTTCATATTCGAGGAACATCGAATATTCGCTTTCGGGCATGCCGATGGTGTCGAGCAGATGCGAGTAAGCGGCGATGTGGACGGTTTCCATATTGGAGAATGACGTCAGCATCATCTTGATTTCGGTTGGCTTGAACACGCGGCCATATTTGTCGTGATAGCAATCCTGCACCTCGACATCGGCCTGGGTGAAGAAGCGGAAGATTTGCGTGAGCAGGTTGCGCTCGTGATCGGTCAGCTTCTGCGCCCAATCGCGGCAATCCTCGCCCAAGGGCACTTCTTCCGGCATCCAGTGAATCTGCTGCTGGCGCTTCCAGAAATCATAGGCCCAGGGATATTCAAAGGGCTTGTAGGTTTTGCGTGCTTCCAGAAGTGACATTTTTACTCTTTCTCCGCTCTATATACTTTCACCCTCTCCCCAGCGGGGAGAGGCAACGCAGACTTGGCAGCTTGTCTGCCTAGTCGAAGTCGGTGAGGGGTTCGACATCTCTGGTGCAGAGCACCCTCACCCAGCGCCGGCCAAATTCGCGTTCCGCTCATCAAGCCTTTGCAACCCTCTCCCTTGAGGGAGAGGGATAATATACTCCTTTTAACTCTCAAAGAAAACGACCCCCTCCCCAAAAGGAGCAAAGGGAGGGGGCAGTGGGCAAACTTACTCTATTGGCAAAATCCGATCACTGACACGCCAGACATTCGTCATAATCCGTGGTGCCAGCCGTCGTCATCAGCTCGACCTTTTTCGGGTCCAGCGTGTTATCCGCCTCCACCCCGCCTGACATGCCGCCAGTAACTTCGGTCGCCGCCGTGTCACCGACAAAGCCGGCGCGCTGGATGGATTTGCTGCGCAGATAATAGAGCGACTTGATGCCCAGTTCCCATGCGCGGAAGTGGAGCATCAGCAAGTCCCATTTGTCGACGTCGGCCGGGATGAACAGGTTCAGCGACTGCGCCTGATCAATAAACGGCGTGCGGTCTGCGGCGAGTTCGAGCAGCCAGCGCTGGTCAATCTCGAAGCTGGTCTTGTAGGTGTCTTTCTCATCCGTGCTGAGGAAATCCAGATGCTGGACGCTGCCGCCTTTTTCAAGGATGCTGTTCCACACATTGTTGCTGTCCTTGGATTTCTCCTGCAGCAATTTTTCCAGATGCGGGTTTTTGACCACGAAGCTGCCGGACAGCGTTTTGTGGGTGTAGATATTCGCCGGGATCGGCTCGATACAGGCTGATGCGCCGCCGCAGATGATCGAGATGGACGCGGTGGGCGCAATCGCCATCTTGCAGCTAAACCGCTCCATCACGCCTTGGTCAGCCGCATCAGGACAAGGCCCGCGCTCGTGCGCCAGCATCATACTCGCTTCGGACGCCTTCGCCGAAATATGCTTGAAAATCTTCATATTCCACGATTTTGCCATCGCGCTTTCAAAACCAAGCCCGCGTGCTTGCAGGAAGCTGTGATAGCCCATGACGCCCAGACCAACGCTGCGCTCGCGGCCGGCAGAATATTTGGCGCGCGCCATTTCGGGCGGTGCACGGTCAATATAATCCTGCAATACGTTATCGAGGAAACGCATCACATCCTCGATAAATTCCTTGTCGCCGCTCCACTCATCCCATTTTTCAAGGTTAAGCGAGGACAGGCAACACACTGCAGTCCTGTCCTCGCCCAAGTGATCGCGACCCGTGGGCAGTGTGATCTCGGAACAAAGATTGGAGGTAGATACTTTCAAGCCCAGATCGCGGTGATGCTTGGGCATCATCCGGTTCACCGTGTCGTTGAAGATGATGTAAGGCTCGCCGGTTGCCAGCCGCGTTTCGACCAGTTTCTGGAAGAGCGAACGCGCATCCACGGTGCTGCGAACGCTGCCATCCTTGGGTGATTTGAGATTAAACTCGGCGCCATCGCGCACGGCTTCCATAAACTCGTCGGTCAGCAGAACGCCGTGGTGGAGATTGAGCGCTTTCCGGTTAAAATCGCCAGAAGGCTTTCTGATTTCAAGGAATTCTTCAATTTCGGGATGGTCAACATCAAGATAGCAAGCCGCCGAGCCGCGCCGCAAGCTGCCTTGCGAAATCGCCAGTGTCAGGCTGTCCATCACGCGGACGAACGGGATGATGCCGCTGGTCTTGCCGTTAAGACCCACAGGTTCGCCAATACCGCGCACGCTGCCCCAGTAGGTGCCGATGCCGCCGCCCTTGGACGCGAGCCAGACATTCTCGTTCCAAGTGTTCACAATGCCGCCAAGGCTATCATCAACGCTATTGAGATAGCAGGAAATCGGCAAACCGCGACCGGTGCCGCCGTTGGACAGCACAGGCGTTGCGGGCATGAACCAGAGCTTGGAAATATAGTCATAAAGACGCTGCGCATGCTCCTGATCATCGGCATAGGCATCAGCCACGCGCGCGAACAGGTCCTGAAAACTTTCATCAGGAAGCAGGTAGCGATCCTTCAATGTTTCCTTGCCAAATTCGGTCAGCAGATCATCCCGCGCGTCGTCGGTCGTGATCTTGAACCGGCGCTGCTCCACGCTATGGCTATCGCGCTCCGCTTTCAGCTCTTTTTCATCATTGGCTTTTTCAGCCGCCGCTTCGGATGCTGCTTTTTTGCTAACTTCGGGCTCTTTCGCCGGAACCGCATCTTCAATTTTACTCTTTGGCGTATCCAATACTTCCGCGCCCATATCCAAATCATCCATATCCCGGGAATCGTCCCGGCTATCTCTAAATTCCATTAAAGCCCCCTAAAAAACGCAACAAATCCAAACTGCGACCATCACTGACACTAGCTCTGATGGCCGGCACCAAAATAAACCACAAAATCCCGTCGATTTCGCAGAGCTGATGCCGGACTGTTTGTTCCTGTCTTGTTCGACTCGGGCCGAAGCTTTGACACTAGCATTTTATCAGTCCGGATGGGCGATTATTTTTCCGCCCTCAAATCCGAAAAATCGCTTGCGATTCGGCACAAAGGGAGGCAACCGCCGAGTCGGCGTCACAATCGTTAAACACAAGCTGTTGGTGTGCCCCTAGGCCTAACCACAACCTATAGTGGCTGATCTAGAAATTTATGCAAGAGGGTAAATGACATTTTAATGACTCATTTCGTCGCATAAATGAATCGCTTCATCGACAGGCATTTCATGTTGCAGCGCAGCGACGCGTGGACTTGCTAAGGCAAATGAAAAGCGCAAGAGTCTGTGTGAAATTTTACAATGTTTTTATCCACAATTCGTACACAGGCCATACACAGGGGTGCATGAAGAATTTGTGACACCAGATATGGTGATTAGATTAGATAGGACCGAATGATAAACTTCATATGTACATCGGGCCCCATTTCGATCACCATCGGAATATGAAACTAAATCTAGAGAATAAAACAGTGCTGGTCATGGCCGGCAGCAAGGGCATCGGCTTCGCGACCGCCAAAGGTTTTCATGAAGCCGGCGCACAGGTCGCTATCTGCGGGCGGTCGCAGGACAATCTGGATGCAGCTTTAGCAGAGCTACCCGGTTGCTTCGCGGTTGCCGGAGATGTTTCGCAGGCAGCCGATATCGATCGCATTATGTCGGCCGTAAACGCGCAACTCGGTGGCATCGACATATTGGTGAATAATGCAGGCGGCCCTCCCCCCGGCTTATTTGAACAGCTTAACGATGATGATTGGGACAAAGCGGTCCAGCTCACGCTCATGTCCGTCGTGCGCGCAACGCGATTGGTTCTGCCGCATATGCGGGAACAGAAATGGGGACGGATCGTCAACATATCATCCTCGGGTGTGAAACAACCGGTTCCCGGCCTGACCCTGTCCAACAGCATACGCATGGCTGTTCAGGGATGGGCCAAAACTCTGGCCAATCAGGTCGCGGCCGATAACATATTGGTGAATACTGTTTGCCCCGGCTTCACCAACACTGATCGGGTGACCGAAATCCTGAAACAACAGTCGGAAGCATCAGGCAAGACAATCCCCGAAATCGCCACCGGTCTTGCGTCCCAAATCCCCCTTCAGCGCATCGGCGAACCCGAGGAAATCGCAAATCTCGCTGTTTTCTTGGGCTCCGAAGCGGCCAGCTTTATGACGGGCACGGCCATTCAGGTTGATGGCGGTTCCTCACAAAGCTACTGAATACATAGGTTTCGCACCAGATGAGGTGCGCGTGCTGATAATTTATGCTACAGGATTTCCGGGTCGATTACCGCTGGCATCAGCGTGAAGGAGAGACCCTATGTCCAATGAACTGGCGGCTGTATTATCTGGTGGAGGTGCCAAGGGTGCCTTTCAGGTTGGCGTACTCGATGAACTTATCACCAATCGCGGCGTCAAAATCGACATATTTGCTGGCGTTTCCACTGGTGCGATCCAGGCACTGGGCGGCGCGATGGACGATATGCCCGGCTTGCTCGATCAATGGCTGACGATAAAACGCAACACAGATGTCTACAGAAAACGCCCCTTTGGCGTTGCCGGGGCAATATTCGGCGCGGATTCACTCTATGACGCCAAAGCGATCAAGCAGAAGATCCTCGACTACGCAGACCCCGCCAAATTGCGCAAAGCCAAACGCAAATTGCGCGTAGGCGTGGTCAGTCTCGCCACCGGGCGATATATTGATGTCGACGAGAAAAACCCGCGCATTGGTGACTGGGTTTATGCTTCGAGCGCGCAGCCGCCATTTTTCCAGCCGTTACAATCGCGAGATGCCAATGGCGTGATTGAACAATGGGTGGACGGCGGGGTTCGCAACATCACGCCGTTAAGCTCCGCGATGAAATTGCAACCTCGCGCACTGCTGGTGATATTGGCTTCACCGCCAACGCCTGCGCCCGAACCAGGAAAGACCTATGATAATCTGGTCGATATCGGTTTGCGGTCGGTCGGTATCCAGACCAGCGAAGTCGCCGCCAATGACGTTGGCAATGCGATGCTGATCAACGATCTGATTGCTGCGCGCGAAGCCCAATTTCGGAAACTGACCGACTTCGGTCTGCCCGCCAGCCAGATCGCCGATGCGCTGATGCCAATCGACGCCCAGCTATCGCGCTACAGTTTCGCGCCAGTGCGGATCATCGCCCCGGAACCGGATTTCGAGGCAGCCGACACGCTCGAGTTTAATCCTGTCAAAATCAGGGCAGCGATAGATGCCGGACGCAAAGCGGTGGCGGATCAATGGCCTTCGCTCAAAATGTTCCTGAAGGTCTGATTTCAACACTTCGACACAAGGCCTTGCCCGACAACAACATATGAGCCAAAAGAATGTCCGGATCGCATGACCTTTAGACTCCCGGAGCAGATATGCCAGCAACAGATAATGTCACCATCAAAACCGCCGATCTGATTGAAAGCGTTGCCGATGCGCTGCAGTTTATCTCTTACTATCATCCGATGGATTATATCCGCGCGCTGGGCAAAGCCTATGAGGCAGAGAAGTCACCGGCGGCAAAGGATGCGATTGCGCAGATTTTGACCAATAGCAAAATGTGCGCCGAGGGACACCGGCCGATTTGTCAGGACACCGGCATTGTGAATGTGTTCGTCAAATGGGGCATGGATTGCCGACTGGATGACACATCGCAATCGATGCAGGAGATTGTCGATGAAGGCGTGCGCCGCGCCTATCTGCATCCCGAGAATAAATTGCGCGCTTCCATATTGGCGGACCCTGCCTTCACGCGGCGCAATACCAAGGATAATACGCCCAGTGTGCTGCACGTCGAGATGGTTCCCGGAGACAAGGTCAGCGTAGACGTCGCGGCCAAAGGCGGCGGGTCCGAAAATAAATCCAAATTCAAGATGATGAACCCATCTGACAATATCGTCGACTGGGTGCTGGAAATGGTGCCACTGATGGGTGCTGGCTGGTGCCCGCCAGGAATGCTCGGCATCGGTATTGGCGGCACAGCGGAACGCGCGGTGCTGCTTGCCAAGCAATCACTGATGGACCCGATTGATATGGGGCAACTCAAGCAACGCGGCCCGCGCAACGATATGGAAGAGATGCGGATCGAGATATTCGACAAGGTGAATGCATTGGGCATTGGCGCGCAGGGGCTCGGCGGTTTATCGACCATATTGGATGTGAAAATCAACGACTGGCCCTGCCACGCAGCGGGTAAACCGGTCGCGATGATCCCCAATTGCGCCGCCACCCGCCACGCGCATTTTACGCTGGATGGCAGCGGCCCAGCCTATCTGGAGGCACCCAAGCTCGACGAATGGCCAGATGTCAACTGGACGCCTTCGTCGGAGGCCAAGCGCGTCCACCTCGACAAACTCGATGCCGCAGAAGTCGCGACATGGAAACATGGCGACCGGCTGCTGCTCAACGGCAAGATGCTCACCGGGCGCGATGCTGCGCACAAGAAGATCAAGGATATGCTCGACGCTGGCGAAGAACTACCCGTCGATTTCAAGGGGCGCGTGATATACTATGTCGGCCCGGTTGATCCGGTTGGCGAGGAAGTGGTTGGTCCCGCCGGTCCAACCACCGCAACCCGGATGGACAAATTTACCGATATGATGCTGGAGCAAGGCTTGCTCGCGATGGTCGGCAAAGCGGAACGCGGGCTCGACACCGTCGCTTCGATCAAGAAGCACAAGAGCGCCTATCTGATGGCCGTCGGCGGCAGCGCCTATCTCGTCAGCCGTGCAATCAAGGGATCGAAAGTTGTCGGCTTTGAAGACCTCGGCATGGAGGCGATCTACGAATTTGAGGTGCAGGATATGCCAGTGACGGTAGCGGTCGATGCCGAAGGGCAAAGCGTCCACCATCTTGCGCCATTGGTTTGGCATGAGAAGATCAGGAAAGAGGGGTTGCTGGAGGCGGTTTAGCAGATATAGCTGTTTGTAAGCACCGCGCTTACAAATGCCGTCCGTAGTAGATGATTTAAGTATGCCCTTAGTAGGAGGCTCGCCCAATTTTGGAGAGCCCAATGTCATTATATATATCAAACTCTTCTCCTACCGGAGATGAAGCCAACTGGTTAAAAACACGAAGTCAAATCAATAAGCGAAAACGGTTTAAGACAAATGGCCCGCAAAATGAAACTCTTCTCCCCTCACGCACCCGTCCCCCTCGCCCGCATTCTCGAGAAGGAGATGGACCGCGAGTGGACGCAGAAGGAAAAGAACAAGGGACGCGTCATGGGTGGCGGCACCGAAGAGAAAATTTTGTTGCGCGTCGTAAAGCACAATATACGCAATGATTTTTCGACCTGTCTGGAAGGCAAAATGAAGGCAGAGCGCGGCGGGACGCTTATCACGGCGCGGATGGGCAAAGCCCGTAGCCTGAATGTCTTCATGGTCTTCTGGTTCGGGTTTCTGGGCTTTTTCATGCTGATGAGCCTCATGGTGCTAGGCAGCGATGATGCGCCCTTGAGTTTCAAAGTGCCGTTTTTCGGTATTCCGTTTTTGATGATGCTCGCGGGAGTCGCGATGATGCGGTTTGGTGGTCATAGTGCCGGGGAAGACAAGCAGCGCATTCTAGAATTTCTCGCGGAGAAAGTTAAAGCAACGCCGGAACGCGGAGATATTTAAGCGGTTACAAAGCGCCAGCTTGACTAGCTTTGCCGGTTCGCCGGCAGCGCTCGGAACAATAGATCACATTTTCCCAATCGCGCGCCCATTTCTTGCGCCACGCAAACGGGCGATCGCAGACCGGGCAGGTTTTTTCGGGTAAGTTGAGCTTTTTATGAACCACTATTGGTCTCGCTTCGCCTTCATTTTTTCAACATATGTCTGCACATCATATTCATCATCACCATCATAGCGCGGGGCATATTTGGCGTAAGCTGCCCTGATCTCGGCCTGACGTTCCTCGATCCGCACGACATTATAGGCATGGCCGACCAGATGATATTCACCCGCCTGCATCTGCTTGAAAATGATCGCAGCAAATTCATCCGCCTCCATGCCCATGTCGCGAGTCATCGGCGTAGCGACCCAGCCGGGAATGATCACACCGGTTTCAATATTGGCATCCCCTTCGCGCCGGAACACATCCATGAGCGCCAGCACGGCATGTTTGCTGGGCACATAGGCGCCGCCACTGCCTGCCGGGAGCGCGTTGAACAATGCGTTTTCCGAAGCGGTTGAATAGATGGCCGAGGGCAAACCATCATCCCGGAAACGCCTGCCGAACGCCGCAATGCCATTCCACACGCCAAAGAAGTTCACCTCGAACAAGGCGCGCGCTTCATCGATATCCGTATCCAATATGCCCGTGCGCGGACCACCGATACCGGCGTTATTGACAATGATATCCGCGCGACCATTTTGTTCCCAAGCAAAATCCGCTAGCGCCTCAACATCCTCCAGTTTGGTGACATCGCCGGTGAAATATTTGGCATCAACCCCTAGCGCCTCCAAAGCCGATATGCTCTCGCGCAACACGTCTTCTCGCGGTTCAAAAATTATGACCCGCGCGCCCGCCTGTCCCATCTGTTTTGCCAGCGCCAGGCCGATACCTGTAGCCCCGCCCGTGATCACCGCTGTCTTGCCCGCAAATTCCATCTGACCATATCTCCTTGACGCGCCACAAGCTGGCAAAATTTATTTGCAACTGCAACTGACATTAATCGCTTCCTGCTCTATACGCAGTGCATGTTTATTTTGATCATTTTCATTTGCGGGATCGCCAATTTCGCCATGCACAAAGCGATGATGGAGAGCAATCACCCGATGATTTCCGAAGCCCGAACGAGTTTCTCGAAATTTCTTGGCCCTTACGGAAGCTATATTCTGGAGTTTATCATGCTCGCCGCCGCGCTCATTTTCGCCAATATGGGTATGCTCTCGGCGGTGATCTTCTATTGCGTCTACACCTTGGCCAATGGCGCCGGTGCATGGGTACTTTTTTCAAACAAACCTTAAGATTGAGTGGTTTAAATAGCTTGTCGATGATGTTGTTCATCCGACTACAGATGTAGTTTATCGAAAGCCAGTATCGCGTGAAACCAATTGACCATAGCGATGCGGCATCGAAAGAACATCGCATTGGGGCGGTTTGAGGGGAAAAATTTTGGCCAGCATGAAATCGCTTTTGTCGGGCTCCGCGATGATCTCAGTGATAGCCATCAGCATACTTCCGCAAACTGTCCTGGCGCAGGAACTAGTGGCAACCAACCTGCAACCACGCTCGGAAAATGATCGACAAATCTACGACGCCGAACAATTTAAACGATTCAATCCGCGGACTGCCCTTGATATGGTCGGTCAGGTACCCGGTTTTACGATTGATACGGGCGACACCGATGAACGTGGACTGGGTCAGGCTGATGAAAATGTACTGATCAATGGCCAGCGCATTTCGGGCAAGAATATTGATGCGTTCATTGCACTCCGCCGGATATCGGCAGACAGCGTCGTGCGAATTGAGATTGTTGACGGCGCGACACTCAGTATCTCGGGCTTGTCGGGCCAAGTTCTCAATCTCGTTACCAAGGTCGATGAAAACAAAGGTATTTCCGGCAATTTCCGCTGGCGGCCACAATGGCGTCGGGCCGGCAATAACTGGTTTGCGGGAGATGCATCAATCACCGGCCCGCTCGGCAAGGGTGAGTTCACGCTTTCGATCGAGAATGACGCATTTCGCAATGGTGTTGACGGCCCCGAGCAGGTCATTGACCGGTTCGGTAACCTCTTGTTTGAGCGCGACGAAATAGCCCGTGTGCGCGGTGACCGCCCCAAGTTCAGCGCCGCTTATGCCAGCACCAGCGATGCAGGTTCAGTGTTCAATCTCAATGCATCTTATGGGCTCAATCACTTCACCGAAAGCGTTGACACTTTGAGAACCCAGTCGGGGCAGCCTGATATTTTTGAATTTTACAGCAGTAGAGAACGGGAATGGAATGCCGAAATTAGCGGCGACTATGAATTTGCCCTCGGTGGCGGCCGCCTAAAGCTCGTCGGCCTCCAGCGCCTAGAACATAGCCCG
Source organism: Parasphingorhabdus halotolerans (assembly GCF_012516475.1). NCBI lineage: Bacteria > Pseudomonadati > Pseudomonadota > Alphaproteobacteria > Sphingomonadales > Sphingorhabdaceae > Parasphingorhabdus > Parasphingorhabdus halotolerans. Next base: position 1,479,331 of record NZ_CP051217.1, read on the forward strand.
TTCAACAATTTTTTCGGACAAACTTTCACTGATGGTATCACGCCTGCCAACGGCAGCCAGTTTGATCAGACGGTTGATGAAGGCGAATCTGTTGTTCGTGCTGAATATAACTGGAAAACGGGGGGTGGAACCGACTGGGGAATCAGCCTTGAAGGCGCTTATAATTTTCTTGAAAACGAAGGGTCGTTTTCATCATTTGCCAATCCTGTCGTCACACCCTTGGGCAACACAAAAGTTACCGAATATCGCGGTGAGTTGATTGGCAGCTACGGTCGACCGCTTTCGGAACAACTCACGTTGCAGGCAACGTTGGGCGGCGAATATAGCAAGATTAGCCAAAGCGGTGCGCGCGGCCAGACCCGGTCTTTTATCAGGCCTAAAGGATCAGTTTCACTCTCATGGAAACCGCAGGATGATCTGGATGTCAGCCTGAAACTGGAGCGAAAGGTTGGTCAGCTCAATTTTTTCGACTTTGTGGAATCAGTCGATGTCGCGAACAATGCGAACAACGCTGGCAACCCTGGCCTGGTTCCGCCCCAAACATGGCGCGCTGAACTGGAGGCGACACAGAAGCTGGGTCCCTGGGGGTCAATGACCGTCAATATTTACGGCGAGAAAATAACCGATATTGTCGATTCCATTCCGATCACTGCCACTACGGAGGCCCGTGGAAATCTGCCCAAGGCGACAAGATATGGTGTCTCGCTAACGTCATCGATATTGTTCGATTCCATCGGCTGGACCGGTGCCAAGCTGGATATTCAAGGCGAGGTCCGCAAAAGCTCGGTGCGTGATCCGCTGCTGGGAAATTTCCGGCGGACCAATGATGACAAGATATTCACCTATGAAATCAGTCTGCGTCACGATATTCCAAACAGCGATTGGGCATGGGGCGGCGGCGCCGAGGATTTCCGATTCTCGAATTTCCTGCGTCTTGATCAGATCAACAACTTCAAGACCGGCGCGCCCTATACCTGGATATTTGTCGAGCATAAGGATGTGCTTGGATTGACCGTTAAAGCCGATCTCGGCAATCTCCTTGGTCGCAGCGAGAACTTCACCCGGACAGTTTATGGGCAACTTTTGGGGCAACCCGGCGATGCCAGTCGCGGATTTATTCCCGGTCGCCGCGATGGCCCGATCGGGTTTATCGAAGACCGCAGCCGTGATTTCGGACTCATTTACCGGATCACGGTCAGCGGAAGTTTCTGATGCCAAGCCAGCGCGCATAGACTTTTAGCCACCGCATCCCTACATCTTGGCGATGCCGCCGGATTACTCCACAAAGGGTCAGATCGACCCGCCAATGATTCCTACCTTGAAACGCTTTCTGCCGTACTTATGGCCGGAAGGTGCCCCAGGACTGCGCATCCGCATAGTGATCGCGGGGTTGCTGGTGCTGTGCGCCAAGGCCGCAATATTATCGATGCCTTTTGCCTATAAAGCCGTGGTTGATGGGATGGCGGGTGATAGCCTGAACACGGAACTCACAGTCTTGCTAGCGCTGGTGGCCGCTTATGGGCTGGCGCGGTTCGGGCAGGTGATGTTTGATAATATGCGCAATATCGTGTTTGAAAAAGTCGGGCAGGAAGCGGCGCGGCAATTAGCCATCAACGTGTTCAATCATCTGCACAGGCTCTCGCTGCGTTTCCATCTCGGGCGACGCACCGGTGAGATCACCAAGGTTATCGAACGTGGCACCAAGAGCATTGATATCATGCTCTATTTCCTGCTTTTCAACATTGCGCCCACTATCATCGAGCTGCTTGCCGTGCTGATAATTTTTCAGGTGAAATTCGGTTTCGGACTGGTGGCAGCGACGGTTGCAATGGTGGTTGTCTACATCACCTTCACCCGCAAAGTGACCGATTGGCGCAACGCCTTGCGCGCCGAAATGAACGACATGGACACCCGCGCGATCGGACGATCAGTTGATGCGCTATTGAACTATGAAACGGTCAAATATTTCACCGCCGAAGCACGCGAGGGCGAGCGCTATAATCGGGCGATGCAGGATTGGGCCAATGCGGCGGTCAAATCAGAAAACTCTCTCGGGCTGCTCAATATTGGCCAGTCGTTCATCACCAATTTGACAATGATTGGGGCAATGGCATTCAGCGTTTACGGCTGGAAGCAGGGCGATCTGACGGTTGGCGATCTCGTGCTGGTTAACGCGCTGCTGATGCAGCTGTTCCGCCCTCTTGATCTGCTGGGCATGGTCTACCGCACCATCCGTCAGGGCCTTGTCGATATGGACGCCATGTTCCGGCTGATCGACACCGAACCGGAAATTGCTGATAAACCAGGTGCCACGAAACTAAACGTCAGCGACGGCACGGTTGAGTTTGATGATGTGCATTTCAACTATGATGAAGAACGCAAAATTCTCAAAGGGCTCAGCTTTGCAGTGCCATCGGGAAAAACGCTGGCGATTGTCGGGCCGTCCGGCGCAGGCAAATCAACCATCGCGCGGCTGCTGTTCCGCTTCTATGATCCGCAGGGTGGGCGCATTTTGATCGACGGCCAGGATATTGCCGATGTCACCCAGAATAGTCTGCGGAGCGCGATTGGCATCGTGCCTCAAGACAGCGTGCTGTTTAATGATAGCATCGGGTATAATATCGCCTATGGCCGCGACGGTTCAACACAGACCGATGTGGAGACTGCTGCAAGCGGCGCTGCGCTGGATAACTTCATCGCACAATTGCCGGATGGTTACAAAACGCAGGTGGGTGAACGCGGGCTCAAACTTTCCGGCGGCGAGAAGCAGCGCGTCGCCATCGCCCGGACGTTGCTAAAGAACCCTCCGATCCTGATACTGGACGAAGCAACATCGGCGCTCGACAGCCGAACCGAAGACGAAATTCAGGCGACATTGGCGAAAATCTCCGAGCGCCGAACGACGCTGATTATCGCGCACCGGCTCTCCACCATCACCCATGCAGACGAGATTATCGTGCTCGACAAAGGCCAGATCGCCGAACGCGGTGACCACCGGGCGTTATTAGCCAAAAACGGGCTTTATGCCGATATGTGGAAGCGGCAGGCAGAAGAGCGGGAACTGGCTTGATTTGAACAATGTGTTCCGCAATTGAGGCGGAGCTGCCATCGGCCAGCGCGCAATCGAGGGATGCCCCGCATCAGGTGCGGAGCATAAAATCGCCTAAATTCACATTAGGTGTTTCGCAATTGTAATGCGCTGGCTAAGCAAAGCCGATGCACACCGCCCTCCTCCCGCTCCTCAAATCCACCTTCGGCTTTAGCGATTTTCGCGGGGTTCAGGATCAGGTTCTGGATCGCGTCATGGGAAAACAAAATACACTGGCCGTCATGCCAACCGGAGCGGGTAAATCACTCTGTTACCAGCTCCCCGCGATCGCCAATGAAGGCACGGTCGTCGTGATCTCACCGCTGATCGCGCTGATGCACGATCAATTGCGTAGCGCCGAGGCGGTTGGCATTCGCGCCGCCACCCTCACCTCCGCCGATGATAATCGCGCCGAGACAATCGCGCGGCTGAAGGCAGGCGAGCTGGATTTGTTTTACGCTGCGCCAGAACGCGCCTCGCAATCTCATTTCCGCGAACTGCTTGAGCAAACCAATATTTCGATGTTTGCCATTGATGAAGCGCATTGTGTCTCTGAATGGGGTCATGATTTCCGTCCGGACTATCGCCTGCTGAGACCACTGCTAGATCATTTCGCAGATGTGCCGCGGCTGGCGCTCACAGCTACTGCCGACCATCACACCCGCGAAGATATATTGGTGCAGCTCGGAATCGAACATAACGGCCTTATCATTGCAGGCTTTGATCGCCCGAACATCCGCTATAATATTTCGCCGCGCAAAGGACTGACCGGACAGATCAAGGATCTGATTGACCGCATTCCCGGCTCCGGGATCATCTATGCGCCAACCCGCAACGCGACCGAAAAACTCGCAGACCAAATTGCCAAGACCGGTCGCAGTGCCCGCGCTTATCATGCGGGATTGCACTCAGAAATCCGTCAGAAAAACCAAGCTGATTTTGTCGCCTCCGAAGACATGGTGATGGTCGCCACTATTGCTTTTGGCATGGGTATCGACAAACCGGACGTGCGTTTCGTTGCCCACGCCGGGCTGCCGAAATCCATTGAAGCTTATTATCAGGAGACCGGCCGTGCCGGACGCGATGGCGATCCGGCAGAAGCGCATCTGTTCTGGGGCGCGGAAGATTTTGCCCGCGCGCGTCAGCGATTATCCGAAGTCGACGAGAAACGCATGGATAGCGAACGCACCCGGCTGGCTGCCATGGGCGGGCTGGTAGAAGCAGCCGGATGCCGCCGCGCCATATTGCTCAGGCATTTTGGTGAAGAACCGCCAAAGCAATGCGGCAACTGCGACAATTGCCTCCATGCCCCGGCCACCCGGAATGTTACCGAACTGGCGCGCAAATTCCTGTCTGCGGTTTATCGTACCGGCCAGAGCTTTGGTGTCACTCATTTGGAAGCCGTACTGACCGGTCGGCAGGACGAAAAAATTCGCGCGCGCGGTCATGACAAGCTGTCGGTTTTCGATATCGTCAGCGATGAAGACGCGGCGCTGATCAAACCTGTCTCGCGATCTCTGCTGCTGCGCGATGCGCTGCGCAATAATGAATATGGCGGGCTGATGTTTGGCCCCGAAGCCCGAGCCATTTTGAAGGGCGATGAAGAAGTCGCGATTGTGGAACCACCCAAGCGCGAGCGCCGGAGCCGTCGTGGTGGCGGCGCCTCTCCCAATCCGGTCGGCGATCCGCTGTTCGACGCCCTGCGTGCCAAGCGTATGGAGCTATCCAAGGAGCTGGGCGTGCCGCCTTATGTGATATTCCATGACAGCGTGCTTCGTGATATGACAGGCTTTAAGCCACGCAGCCTGTCCGCATTGGGCGAATTGCCCGGGATCGGCGCGGCAAAGTTGGAAAAACACGGCGAGTCATTTTTGCAGGTGATCCGCGAAGTTACGGAAAGGCAGCAGGAGAGCGTATGAAAATCCGATCCGCACTTTTACCGATTGCGCTTTCGATCATAACGGTGGGTTGTAGCGCTGCAACAGCAACCGATTCATCTGTCCCGCTAGAGGAGACCAAGTCCATGTTCCGCAAAATCAACGACAAGATTGGCGTTTCGCCGCAAATCACGCTCGATCAAATCAACGACGCGAAAGCAGAGGGCGTAACACTTATCGTCAATAACCGACCAGATGGCGAAGATCCCGCCGCGCCGCAAAGCGCCGATATTGAAGCAGCAGCCAAAGCGGCAGGACTGGATTATGTTGCAATACCGATCAGCCATAGTGGATTTTCCGCTCCGCAAGTGGATGCGATGATTGCAGCGCTGGACAGCACAAAGGGCAAGACGCTCGCCTATTGCCGTTCCGGCACGCGCTCGACTTTGCTGTGGTCGCTGGCGCAGGCGAAGAGCGGCATGGCTCCCGAAGAAATCGCGCGTCTTGCTGGCAACGCCGGTTATGATATCACACCGGTGCGCGCGATGGTTGATGTGCTAGCGGCAGGACAATAATTGCCGTGCTCCGTACTTGATGCCGAGCACAAGTTTCGTGGATGTTCCCGGCTAGACTCCCACTGACATTGGTGTAAATAGTCACAATCATGCCCGAGTTTCCAGATCCAACCCTTTATGCGATTCCGTTCTTTGTGTTGACGGTGGCGATAGAGTTTTTCGCGAGCCGGTATCGCGATCATATCAAATATGATGTGAAGGATATGGCAACATCGCTGACACTTGGTACGGGCAGTGTTTTTGCGGGGGCCTTGACCGGCGGTATCGCTGTTGCTGCTGGCTTCTGGGTTTATCAATACCGGATTTTTGAGGTGCCTCTCACCGCATGGTGGGCGTGGGTGCTGGTCTTTTTCGTCGACGATTTTTTCTATTATATTTTCCATCGCGGCGCGCACCGCATCCGCTGGGTCTGGGCAGCGCATGTCAATCATCATAGCAGCCAATATTATAATCTGGGCACCGCGCTGCGTCAGCCGTGGACCAGCACGTTTGCGCTTACCTGGATATTCGGCCTGCCGATGTTCTGGCTGGGCTTTCACCCGGCGATGGTCGCCTTCGCCGGCGGCGTGAACCTGCTCTATCAGTACTGGATCCACACAGAGGCGATTGATAAAATGCCGCGCTGGTTCGAAGCGGTGATGAACACCCCCTCACACCACCGCGTCCATCATGCGACCAATCCGCGCTATCTGGATAAAAACTATGCCGGGATTTTTATCATCTGGGACAGGATGTTCGGGACGTTTGAACGCGAAACGGACGAAGAGCAGATACAATATGGCATTATCAAAAACCTGAAGGGTTATAATATCTTTTGGGCGGTTTTCCATGAATGGGTCGGCATGGCAAAGGATCTGTGGAGCGCGCCGTGGCGGTATAAGCTGAACTACCTGATCAAACCGCCGGGATGGAGTCATGATGGCAGCCGCGAGAGCAGCGAAACGATCCGGGCGCGTTGGCAGAATTCGCTCAAAAAGTAATTCTGTAAATCCAATGTTACATAAATTTTCCCGTCCTTTTCACTAAAAACTGTTCTTTTCAATAAAAGACGCGCAAAGGCGATTTTGAGGACCGAGCTTAGCTCGAAAAGTCGCGCATTTCTGGCGTGCGGGTTGCTAACTGGATAGACATTGTATCATCGGGTGAGATGGGTCGTTGCGGGGGACGCGGCGGCACATAGTAAAATACTGGCTTCCGGGTCATTTTATCGGGTCTTGTCGCCATGGAAATGAGCGGCGGGTTTTCTACGCATCTGTCTGCGGACGGTCGATTGCAATTCGCCGCCGTCAATGTCGTTCCCCTAAGCTGGATCATGGCGATGCTAACAACTAGCACCATCATCGTCATGACAATGATGGCCTGGACCGGGCTTACAATCGACTTTCTAAAAGCCAGCAACGCCGCCTATCTTGTGATTTTGGCTGTTTTGGCAATAATCCGTATCGCGCTTGGAAACACCAAATCGCGTGGGCAAATGGTCGTTCGTGATTTTTCCGAGTATCTTGGCCTTTTCATATTTTTGAGCCTGCTAGGTGCAACCGCAACCTATCCCGCAGCAGCTATGACCACCGGATTTGTCGATGCTGAACTGGCTCGGATGGACAGCTTGTTATTTTTCAACTGGAACGACTGGTATATATTTGTATCAGCGCATCCCGTTCTGCAGCAGGCCGGTCGGCTGGCTTATGCCAATATTTATCTGTCGCCGGCGCTCCTCCTTGGTGCATTTGCAATGGCCGACGAACGGGCAAAAGCACAGTTGTTTCTGGTTACCTTCTTGCTGGCAGCGACGATAACCCTAGCACTGTTCTTCGCCTTTCCCGCCGTCGGTCCGCTATCGTATCTGTGGCAGGAACCCATTGCCTATATGCCGACCAGCGGGGTTTATCAGGCACAGTTACTGCCGCTGTTACGCGGCAACATGTTAGGGGAGATTGACCTTGGCGCACTACAAGGCCTTGTCTGCGCACCCAGCTTTCATACAGCTGCCGCAATAATCTATATTGTTATGGCATGGGAGCATCGTCAGCTTCGTTGGCCGCTACTGGCTCTCAACATCGCCATGCTCCTGTCCACGCCCATAGAAGGTACACATTATCTGGTCGATATGATTGGCGGCGCAGCGGTGGCGCTGCTCGCGCTCGCTATTGTCATAACATTACAACAAAAGATTTCGGGCTGGCGCGAAAACCATTGGAAAGCGCAAGCGATTTGAGGCAGTAATCCCGCAGAAGAGGATTACTGAACATGGCGGAATATGACATTATCGTTATCGGCGGCGGCTCTGCTGGCAGCGCGGTTGCCGGAAGGCTCAGCGAGGATGGCAAGCGCACCGTCTGCCTGATCGAAGCGGGCGGCAGGAACAACAACTTCCTCGTCAAGACGCCGGGGATGATGCCGTTCCTGCTCAAAAACGCGAATTGGAAATTCGATACCGTCCCGCAAAAAGGGCTGAATGGGCGCATCGGCTATCAACCAAGAGGGCGCGGGCTTGGCGGATCGAGTGCTATCAATGCGATGGTCTATATCCGCGGCAATAAATGGGATTATGATAATTGGGCGGCTCTCGGCTGCGACGGTTGGTCCTATGATGACGTGCTCCCCTATTTCAAGAAATCCGAAGGCAACGAACGGGGCAGTGACGCCTATCACGGCGGCGACGGGCCGCTGTCGGTATCGGATCAGAAATGGCCGAACCCCGGCAGTGTCGCTTTTGTTGAAGCCGCAAGAAACTTGCAGATGCCAATCCTCGATGATTTTAACGGCGCAAAGCAGGAAGGCATGGGGCTTTATCAGGTCACCCAGAAAGGCGGCGAACGCTGGTCTGCCGCGCGTGCCTATGTCGAGCCTGCCCGTGATCGCCCCAACCTCGATATCAAAACGAAATCTCTGGTTGAGAAGCTGATCGTAAAGGATGGTCGCGTTAGTGGAGTGCAGATCAAGCGTGGTCGCAGTTCGGAAATACTGCACGCGCGCGGCGCAGTTGTGCTTTCGGCGGGTGCGTTTGGTTCTCCGCATATATTGCAATTGTCTGGCATTGGTCCAGCCGAACATCTCAAAGAACACGGCGTTGAAGTTGTTCTCGACAAACCGGAGGTCGGCACGAACCTGAAAGACCATATCGATTTTGTATCTGGCTATAAAACAGAGTCCAGGGAACTGATAGGCGACTCGCTGCAAGGCACCATCCGCATGGGCAAGGCAATCCTCGAACATAGGATGAAACGCACCGGCATCATGACCACACCTTATGCCGAGGCGGGTGGGTTCTGGAGCAGCGGCCCCGATGTCCCTGCTCCCGATATTCAATATCATTTCGTCCCCGCAATGCTCGAAGACCACGGCCGCGAGGCGGTGAAAGGGCACGGGTTCAGCTGCCATGCCTGTGTGCTGCGTCCCCATAGCAAAGGCACCGTGCGGCTTGGTTCCAGTGATCCGCAAGCCCCGCCAGCCATTGATCCCAATTTCCTGGATGATGACCGCGACATCGCAACCCTGCGTAAAGGTGTTCGCAATATGCAGCGGATCATGGAAGCTCCGCCGCTGACAGACTTCAAACCCACCAATCGCCATCCGGTTGACATGAGCAATGACGCCGAACTGGACGCGCTCATCCGCGAACGGGCCGACACTGTCTATCACCCCGTCGGCACCTGCCGGATGGGCGGTGATGAAGATGCCGTGGTCGATACCCACCTCAAATTTCGCGGCCTAGAAGGACTTTATATTGCGGACGCCTCGATAATGCCGGAAATCATCAGCGGCAACACGAACGCGCCCAGCATCATGATCGGCGAACGCGCGGCGGATTTTATCAAGGCTGATTTGAATTGAAAACTCGGGATCTCTGGATTTCCTAATCTTTCCGGCACGTTAACTTACCGCGAAAATTGAAGGTCCCAATTGGGGCTTGTTGGCTATTTGATGAACTATTGAAATGACATAGGCAGCCCAAAGCCTGTTCTCCGCCGAGCTTAGCCCTTCCAGAGTACCCTATAAAGATCAAAGCGGCGGTCTTTCAAATTTTGCACTGCTCCGGATTGCCTACTGGTGAGCAAGTTAGTCAAAGACAGGTCGGCCAGCGCAATCGTTTCAGTGTTGGGCGCTGTATCTGCCGCCACACCATCTCGCGCGAACGGGAAATCGGATGGCGTCAATATTGCGCTCTCAGCATAGTGAATGTCCATATTCTCGACGTTCGGCAAGTTCCCGACCACGCCAGACATCACGACATAGCATTGGTTCTCCACGGCACGCGCCTGACAGCAGTAGCGCACCCGCAAATAACCGCGCCGCTCATCGGTACAAAAGGGAACAAATAATATCATCGCCCCCTGGTCGACCAGATGCCGCGCCATCTCTGGAAACTCGCTATCATAGCAAATCATGACCCCGATCGGCCCGCAATCGGTCGGAATGGCTTCCGCGCCATAGCCGCCCTTGATGTTCCACCAACGCACTTCGCTCGGTGTAGGATGCAGCTTGTCCTGCGTGTAAATCGCGCCATTGCGCAGGAACACATAGGATATATTGCGAATGTCGCCATTTTCCATGCGCGTGGGGTGGGAGCCGCCGATGATGTTGATATGATAAGAAACCGCCAGTTTCTCCATCACTTCCTTGAATCTGTCGGTATATTCGGCAATTTTCTCTATTGCCTGTGCAGGTTCCAGCTTTTCACTTTCCAAAGACAGCAATTGCAGCGTAAACAACTCGGGAAATGTCACGAAATCGGCGCCATAATCTGCTGCTACATCAATGAAATACTCCACCTGGTCTTCAAATTCGGACTGCGATGTAATCTTGCGCATCTGAAACTGTACAGTCGCTACACGCACCGACTGCGGCAAACGGTCATGCGGCGTTTGTGTCCCGATTTTCGCTTCAACCGCCAGCGGGTTTTCCCAGAACATGTGCACCGCGTGACCGCCGGATGGCTTGTCGCTTGGCATATAGTCTTTTAATATTCCCAGCGGCACAAAGCCCTGATTCAACTGAAAATTAATTACCGGATCACGAAATTGCTTTTCGGCCACGGCAGCCAGATAATCCGCAGGGTCAGGATATTTGCGTTTGCGCCGTGAATAGCCCGGCAGCCTGCCACCAAAGATGATCCCTTTCAGCCCAAGATGCTGGCAGAGCTCCCGGCGGACTTTGTAGAATCGCAGCCCGATGCGCAGTCGCCGGTAATCCGGGTCGACGCTGACTTCCATGCCATACAGAATTTCGCCACCGGGATCATGCCGGGCAGCAAAACCCCACCGGTGATTTCTGCCCAGCTATGCGCGGCCCGAGCGGTTTTCTCGGATATCTGAAAGGTCGCGCAATGCCCGACAATCTTTCCCTCATATTCCGCGACCAACTGGCCATCGATGAAATTATTGATTTGTCCACGCACTTCTTCGACGGTGTAGCCTTCACCTTTACCGTAAATCTTGCGGGACAAGGTGGCGATTTTGCCGGCATCGTCCAGGTCCGCCATACGGATGATGAGCTTTGGTTTTTCTGCGGTCATCCGCGCCCACTAGCGAGGTTTTATACCGCAGGAAAGATTTGTTGTAAAAAAGGATACAGACTTTCTTGTACGCTCCCAAAAAAAGGCCGGGATGCTTTCACATCGCCGGCCGTAAAGTTGTTTGTTCGCAGGAGGAACAAGGTGTGGTGCCAGTCAAAGGTTCTTTGGGAGAAGGGTCTAATTGACTGGCACCAAACTCGGTATTTTAGTGGTGTCGGCCCTGATTTGGGATTGGAGGCCGACACCAAACTCTAAATATGTTCAATAGTTATAGGCACGTTCTCCGTGTTCGCCGAGATCGAGGCCTTCGCGTTCGACTTCTTCGGTGACCCGCAGGCCAGTGACCAGCTTCGCGATGTAGATCGCAATGGCGGTTCCGATTGCCGCCCAGACTATGGTGACTGCAACGCCTTCCAGCTGGATCAGCAACTGCGCGCCCATGCCGGTTGAACCATCGCCTGGTCCGCCAAATACGGGCTGATAAACAATGCCGGTGCCAATCGCGCCAACCATGCCGCCGATGCCGTGGATACCAAAAGCGTCGAGCGAGTCGTCATAGCCAAGTTTTGGTTTCAGTTTCGACACACAATAGAAGCAAACGATGGAAGCAAGCGCGCCGAGCACGATTGCGCCGAATGGCCCGCTATTGCCAGCTGCGGGGGTGACTGCGACGAGGCCCGCGATCACACCGGAGCAGAAGCCCAAGGCAGAGCCCTTATGGCCGCTGACGCGTTCCATCAGCATCCAGAACAAGCCGCCTGCTGCTGTCGCAACAAACGTGTTGATCATCGCCAAAGCTGCGCTGCCGTCTGCTTCGAGAGCCGAGCCAGCGTTAAAGCCGAACCAGCCAACCCAGAGCATTCCGGTGCCGATCATCGTCATCACCATGCTGTGCGGAGCCATTGGCTCTTTCGGGTAGCCGATCCGTTTGCCAATGATGAGTGCTGCAACAAGAGCAGAAACACCCGCGTTAATGTGGACCACCGTTCCGCCGGCAAAATCAAGTGCACCTGCCTCAAACAGCAACCCGCCGCCAGCCCAAACCATATGGGCAATCGGGAAGTAAACAATTGTCAGCCAGATCGCGCCAAACACCATCACCGCAGAAAATTTCATCCGCTCGACGACGCTACCCAATACGAGGGCCAGCGTGATGGCCGCGAAGGTCATCTGGAAAGAGATAAAGACATATTCCGAGATCACTTCGTCAGTGAAAGTCGCAGCCGTGCTCGAGCTATCCACGCCAGCGAGGAAGAATTTGCCCCAGCTGATAAACGCGTTGCCTTCTGGGCCAAATGCCAGACCATATCCGTACATCACCCAGATCAGCATGGCGAGACAGGCCGCAGCACCAATTTGCGTCATGGTGGATAGCATGTTTTTGGTTCTTGTCAGGCCACCATAAAATAGCGCGAGACCCGGTAAAATCATCAACAACACCAAAACTGTTGCTGTCATCATCCAGGCGTTATTGCCAGGATTGGGCACAGCGGCGACGGCTTCTGCCGCCTCCTGTGCAAATGCGGGAACGGCGCTGCCGGCCGCAGCCAATGTTCCCAAAACTTTTGTGATCGTTTTCATACTGAAATACTTCCCCGATTAAATTGCAGGATTAAATGGCCCGGCTAGATGGACCAGCTAAATGGCGACATCGCCAGTTTCGCCGGTGCGAATACGCACGGCGTCTTCCATGCCAATGGTGAAAATCTTGCCGTCGCCGATAGATTCCGTACCAGCCGCGCTCTGGATTGCTTCAATAGCTTGCGGAGCCAAATCGCTGCTGCAGGCAATTTCCAGTTTCAGCTTTGGAACCATGTTGGTGGTATATTCCGCGCCGCGATAGACTTCGGTCTGGCCTTTTTGCCGACCAAATCCTTTCACTTCCGTCACTGTCATGCCAGAAATGCCAACTGCCGTCAGCGCTTCACGAACATCGTCGAGCTTGAACGGCTTAATTATGGCTATGATAAATTTCATTACGCCCCTTAATTTTATCTGCTCGATTTACGTAGCAAGGGGCATGCCAAAAACGGAACGACTTGGAATCTATGCGATTTGTTAATTCATTGGATCTGGGAGCGCCTAAATTTTGTGCGCCGCAACACGAATGCCTATTTTTTAAGCAACGAAGCTTCCATCTGTTCCATGATCTTCGGGATCATCGCTTCCGTTTCATTTTGGCCGATGGCAATCAACTCGTCAGCTCGGGTAAAATTCTGCATATCAATATGGCCGACGCGAGGCGACATCGCGAAATCAGGTGGATCGAGTGCCAGCGAATAGCGACCAAGATTGCGCAGCGACAAGCCAACCGATGCCTTCACTATGGCGATACTATTAGGCTCTTTGCCGCCGGCAGGAGTAATGCCGGCCATCTCCACCCGGTTGATGAAATCATCTTGCAGATTGACCGACAGGCATAATGCATTGGGCGCCAGTTCGCGCGCTGGCGACACAGGAACAGGCAATGCAGTTCCGCCATCGACCAATAATCGCCCGTCATGCTCCACTGGTTTGAAGATACCAGGCAGCGACATGGACGCACGAATGGCAGGAACCAGTTTGCCGGTTTTCATGATGATCGTATCGCCCGTCCGCAAATCGGCCGCGACAGCTGCAACCGGGATCGCCAGATCTTCAAAATTGAGATGGCCAAGCTGGGCGTCGAGCTCTTTCTCGATATTTCGCGCGCCCATTACTGCGCCCCGCTTGAAATGCGGGTCCATGAACCGCAGTAAAGTCCGGAAATTGGCGGTGCGGGCGGTTTCTTCGAGATAGTCCAGCTTGCCAGCGGCATAGCTTGCCCCGGCAATCGCGCCGATGGACGTTCCTGAAATGGCCGCGATCTCTATCGGCGACGCCTCGAGTGCCCGGAGCACTCCAATATGGGTCCAGCCAAGCCCAGCGCCGCCGCCAAGCGCCAGTGATAACTTCAGCGGATTAGTCAAGTGCCACATCCTCCGCCAAAATCGCCCTTGCCTCGGCAAGGTCATCCGCCAGCACCATGACGCGGGCTGGCAGCGCGATGCCTGCGCCCTCGACAATATTCACGCCACTGTCAAAACATACCGCGCCAACGCCGGCCGCTTCCAGCCGCCCACGGATGATCTCGGCCTCTATGCCATGCATATGACGGGAAAGCTCGACGAGGCTCAAGCTATTCACTCACACCAAAATAGCGGTCGGTCGCGCGCGTTGCCAAGCCATCAATACTTTTGACACGACCCGCCGTCTTGTCGAGCCAGGCGTCAGGATCAGATTGCCGATGATATTTCACCAGCGTTTCGCGCTCGTTCACCAGTTCCATCCGGGGCACACCCCAGCCGCAACTTGTCTGCACGCTATCCAGCTGAATATCGAAAATCTGCCGCGTGCCCGGAAGAATCTCAAAGTGCTCCGCCAGCGCCGCCCATCCGTCGTCTTGCGGAAGCACTGGCTTGCCTTTGCCATAGAGGCGCATAATCAAAGCCGGGTTTTCAAAATTGTTGAACATGATCGTCACCCGGCCTTTATCGCTCTGGCCAGCCACCATATGCGCGTGGGTTTCATTGCCAGAACCGGCAAGATCCAGATAGGCTACCCGATCAGCGCCGAGGACACGAAACGCATCATAGCCTTTGGGCGAAAGATTGATCCGGCCATCGGCGGCAGCGGTCGCCACAAAAAACATGGGTTGTTTGCCAATGAACGCCTTGTGGTCTTCATTCAGTGCATCAAAAAATTCAGCCATGGTCGTTTATCCCGTTCAATAGAACGGACCTCCTAACAGAGATTTCCAAATCACAACAGCGGTCCAGTGGAGGATGATACACGGCCACAGAGATTGCGATTTGATCCGGATATGCGACAATATAATGCCCAGAATTAACGTAGCAAAGATGAAACTTGGATTGAGGAAAATATCAGCCCAAGGCGGCCCGAAAGTGAGGGCCTGAAAGGGATGCCAGGCTACAAATAACAAGGTTGAAATCCAAGCCGCCCAGCGGGACCAAAATTGCGCTAACCACGAAAGCAATAGACCGCGAAAAATAAATTCTTCGACGAATGCGGGGACAAAAAACAAAACAAGTGCCGTTTTTGCAAGATTTGAGGCATCGGTGATCGGTGACCATATTAGCCAACCCGACAGCAAACCCATGGCCGCTATGATAGCCAGTGCTGGCACCGCGACTTTCATGGCAGCAGCCCACTGCGCAACATTCGGCCAATATTTTATCGCGCTAATGGTTTCCCGAACACCTCTCACCAACACGTTCACCCTACCAGTTCATCCCTGCATCAATCGCTTCCTGCTCGCCGGGACGCATCGACCGGCCAAGAATTGTGTTGCGGTGCGGGAAACGACCATATTTGACAATCGCATCGCGGTGGTCATTGGCAAATTTCTGGTTGCTGCCCAGCTTGGTAAACAGGGCGACTGATTTGTTTTGCAAGCGAATATCTTCTGCATGCATGAAGGGCATATAAAGGAAAGGTCGCTGTTTTTTGGCCAGTTGCTCGTCCAGACCCTGATCCACGGCCTTCTCGGCAATCTGCTGTGCCAGATGATCGGTGGAAAAGGCGTCGGCGCTGTCGCGAAACATATTGCGCGGGAATTGGTCGAACAGAATGACAGCGGCGAGTGCAGTCTCGGGTGTTTCCAGAAAGGTATCGGCGGTTTTCGATTTTTGTTCTTCCCAGAGTTCGAAGAACCGGTCTTTAATTTGAACGTCGACAGTGTCGTTTTTGTTCCACCAGTCTTTGGGCTCAAGATCATCAAACCAGAAGGTGAGTATTCCAGAAGGCCAGTTCATTTTATTTGTCATTGCGAGCGTAGCGAAGCAATCCAGGGTTGTCCTTCACCGCTCTGGATTGCCGCGTCGCCTTGCTCCTCGCAATGACGGAGTTCAAGCCGTGCCTCCGACCGTCAACCCGTCCACCAGCAAGGTCGGCTGGCCGACACCGGCCGGCACCGATTGCCCGCCCTTGCCGCAAACGCCGATGCCTTCGTCGAGTGCCATGTCGTTGCCGATACCGGTGACTTTGGTGAGCGCCGTCGGTCCATCACCGATCAAAGTTGCGCCTTTAATCGGCGCGCCGAGTTTACCGTTTTCAATCTTATAGGCCTCGGTGCAGGAGAAGACGAATTTGCCCGAGACAATATCGACCTGCCCGCCACCAAAGCTTTTGGCAAAAATCCCGCTTTTCACGCGGCCCATTAGTTCCGCCGGATCATCATCGCCGCCGCGCATAAATGTGTTGGTCATGCGAGGCATGGGCGCGTGAGCATAGCTTTCGCGCCGACCATTGCCGGTCGCAGGAACGCCCATGAGCCGCGCATTGAGCCGATCCTGCATGTAGCATTTCAATATGCCATCCTCGATCAGCACATTCTCCTGCGTCGGGGTGCCTTCATCATCAATGCTCAGCGAACCGCGACGCTCCTTGATCGAGCCATCGTCCACCACGGTCACGCCCGGCGCGGCAACGCGCTCGCCGATACGACCTGAAAAGGCGCTTGTTCCCTTGCGATTAAAATCGCCTTCGAGACCGTGACCGATAGCTTCGTGCAAGATAATGCCCGGCCAGCCAGGGCCAAGCAGCACGGTTTGTTCGCCAGCCGGTGCGTCCACGCTTTCAAGATTCACCAGGGCTTGCGCCAAGGCCTCGTCAATCGCCCGGTTCCAGCGCTTTTCTTCGAATAGCTGATCGTACAGATAACGCCCACCCATGCCGAAACTGCCGGTTTCCCGGCGGCCATTTTGCTCTGCAACGATAGAAACATTGAGCCGCACCAATGGGCGCACATCAGTCGCCACAAAACCATCGGGGCGAACGATTTCAATCACGCTCCAGCTGCCTGATAATCCCACCGATACCTGCGCGACACGGGGATCGCGGGCACGGGCGGCGGCATCAATTTCCTGACAAAGCGCAACCTTCTTGGCAAAAGGAATGGTTTCCAGCGGATTTGCCTCACCATAAAGATGTTGATTGTTGCCGCGCGGGGGAGGCGCCGCTTCGCCCTTTGCCGGATCCAGCAATTGCAGGGTCTGGGCAGCCCGTTTTATCGCCGCCTCGCTAATTTCGTTGCTATGGGAAAATCCGGTCATCTCGCCAGACACGCCGCGCAGGCCAAATCCGCTATCGGTGCTATAATCAGCCGTTTTCAGCCGCCCATCATCAAAGCCAAAGCTTTCGACTGCGCTATACTGCAGATAAAGCTCACCATCATCGCAGGCGCTCAGCGATTGGGAAACCAGAGATTTTGCGCGCTCGGGATCAAGGCCATCGGCGCGGTACAGAAACGAGCGGGGATCAATATTTTGTATCATTTCTAACATATAGAAATGATTTTGGCGGGGCGCACCCCCTAAGTCAGATAATCACCAAGATTATCCAAGATTATTCTGGGTCGTCAGCTGTGCTGCTGGTATCAGCGGGGCCACCAATCAGCAAAAAGCGCCGGTCGCAATAGCCGCAATCGACATAGCCTTTTTCGTCAATTTCTAGCCATACGCGTGGATGGCCTAACGCCGCACCGCCCGGAATATCACTGGCGCCATCACAAGCGTTACGGACTTTCGATGTTCGGATGATTTCAGGTGTGTCATTCATGCGGCGGAATTAGCAACACTATTGCGGTGGTGCAATAAATTCCCGCGCGCCGATAGATATTTTGAACACCGGGTTGGAGTTTTACTCGTAAATTACGGTCATAGTGAATGCACCGGTATATGTTCCCGAGTTCTGACTGGCATTGACCCGCAGTCGTCCACCAACGGTGAGGTTATAAATACCCAATGTACCCAGCAATCCGCGGACAAACGTGCCGAAATTGCGATTGCCATTGCCAATCGCCATCTGGTTGAGCAGCATGGTATACGTCCCGTTGGTATGGGTCACGTTCATTGAACCTGGAATGGATACCTGAATGACCTGGTTAGGACCGCCATATACTATGAAATTGGCCCGACTTACCGAGCCGCCAGCGAGCGTCGCGCCGCCAGTTGCTGAAATATTGCCGTTGCGGGTGTCGATAAAGACCGTACCGTTTGATGGGCCGGATAGAATATTGCCATATCGCAAATCGGCGGTTTTGACGACCGATAGCGGTCCAATAGTAACGGCGCGGGCATCACTCGTGGCCGTTTGCGCGAAAGCAGCCGGTGCGCTTGTTAAAGTGACAAGCACGGCGAACAGCCCGGCAATTAGCCGCGGCAATATCTGGTCTCTGGTCTTCATGGTGCTTGATATATTGCATGACTGGTAAAGAAGGACTTCACCGGTTGGTTAACCGATATTAACTTCTCGAAAATCCAATATCAGAAATATTGAACTTCCATCTCGAAAGTACCAACATAATTGCCCGGCAGTTGGTTAGCGCCGACATCAATCGTACCGCCAACGCGGACAGTGAACAAGCCGGGTACACCGATACGAAATTGCCCGCTATTGCCTCTACCAAGGTCAATCAGATTATCCGCTTCCATGGTAAGGTCACGCAATCTCATCGTCGCTCCGCCACCGCTACGGGTGAGCGTATAAGTTCCCGAAGGCGAACGCACGCGGACGCGGGTGCCGGGCAATCCGAAGCCTTGAAATCTTGCTGCGGAGATGGTTCCGCCAGCCTGCACGACACCGCCGGTAGAAGTGCGGACACTAGCGGGGCTTACGGTCACTGCCCCCGCTATGGTGCCTGCAATCAGGTTACCAAATTTGAGATCTGCATTTTTGACCAGCGCTAGCGGATTGATCAGCGTCGTCTTGACCTGACCATTTGTGCTTTCTGCATAGGCCGCCGGCGCGCTGGTCAATGCGACTAGCACGATAAACAGTCCCGCGAGCAATTTCGCCGGATTAAGGCTTCTGGTCTTCATCGCGCTCTAATAGCGGAAAAAGTGTAAACAAATATTTCCGTCATTGGTTAACGGCCTGTGAGCCTTGTTCCAAAGCAGAAGTTCCAAAGCCGAAGCGAAATCGCGCAAAATTACAATATGTCACGGATAATCGATCGTAACGGAGAATGTACCGCGATAATTACCCGGCACCTGATTTGGGCCGATACGCAATCTTCCACCAACAAAATAAGTGGCCTGTCCGGCAGCGTCCAAAATCTGGTCGCGCAAACCTCCCGCATTACCCAAAAAGAAATCATTGACGCGCATCGTCTCGGTTCCACCAACACGCACGATGTTTATGCTATTTTGTGATCGCCTGATATTGGCTTGCTGGCCCGGGGTTCCTGTCGCGGTAAAGGAAGCGCGCGATATCGTGCCGCCAATGGAAACGGCATCGCCACTCAATTTGGACATAACGCCCGAAACGGCATTAATTCGGAATTCGCTATTGGTCGTTCCCGCAAGAAAATTGCCAAAGGCCAGATCGCTGTTTTTAACAACCGTTATCGGAGTCCGGACTTCCGCCTGCGAATCTCCGTCCGCTGGTGCAGCCAGCGCGCTTTGCATCGTAAATACAGTAAATAGCGCGACTGGTAGCGAGGCTACTCGCGCCAAAAACGGCTTGTTAATCATTTTCCAGTCCCCTGAATGTCCCACATTCATGTCACTAAACGGAAACGACGAAGTTTTTGCTTATGGCGATGGTGAACGCCAAATTAAGGCTAAATCGCGAGAATTACGAGCCACAATAGTGATTGGCAAAGCCATCACAGATAATTGACGGTAACCGTAAAATTGCCCGAATATGCGCCGCCGACTTGGTTTGCGCCAACATTAAGCCGCCCACCGTCCTTGAAATTGCCAAGCGATGTAAACAGCGGCAGCAAACGAATTGCATTTCCATCCAGTATAAAATTGGTCACGATCATCGTTTCCGGGCCGCCCGAACGGACCAAGGTAGCAGAAACTGGAAGAACGATTTGTTAGAACAGCGGCGCTCCTGCGTTTACCTGAAATTCTGCAGCCGAGACGGTGCCGCCCACAGGCACCGCATTGCCGCTCGTTATTGAACGTGCCTGAGTGTAAGGATTGACCATAACAGTCGATGCGCTGCTACCGGCAACAATGTTGCCAAACCGCAAATCAGCAATGCGTTGCACACTGCTAAGCGGAACCACGTCCGCCAACGCATCGGCAGCCGATGATTGCGCAAATGCTGGCGCAGCGGTCAGCATTGACAACGCAGCAAAGCAGACAGCCAGCGCAATGGACGGTGAAAACTTCATAATTACAACTCTAGTCTTTGTTCCTCAGCTCCTTGGTAGCAGTCAATAATTTAATAATTCTGGACAATCGTCGATAATTTTCGTTAACCAGTGTCTGGCTGCCAAGGTGTGTTTGCACCGGATAAATATAGCCGCTATGCGGAGCGATATGACTGAAGCAGCTATCTCGATTTCCAATCTCTCCAAAACTTACGCAGGCGGTAAAAAAGCACTCGATGACGTGACTTTTGATGTGAAGCGCGGTGAGATATTCGGGCTTCTTGGTCCCAATGGCGCAGGCAAATCCACACTTATCAATATTCTTTCGGGCATGGTCAGCAAGAGCGGGGGGAAAGCGAGCATCTGGGGTTTTGATATTGATCAGGATCACCGCAATGCCAAAGCGTCCATCGGGATAGTGCCGCAAGAGATCATGTTCGATCCGTTTTTCACGCCTTCGGAATCGCTAGAAGTCGTTGCCGGGCTTTATGGCATCAAGAAAGCTGACCGCCGGACGATGGAACTGCTCCGCGCGGTCCATCTGGAAGACAAGGCTCATGCCTATTCCCGGACATTGTCAGGCGGAATGAAGCGGAGATTGCTGGTTGCCAAAGCGATGGTCCACTCGCCGCCGATATTGGTGCTTGATGAGCCGACGGCAGGCGTTGATATCGAGCTGCGCCAGCAATTGTGGGAATATGTTCAGCAGCTTAACAATGCTGGCGTGACGATTGTTCTCACCACCCATTATCTCGAAGAAGCAGAAAATCTCTGCGACCGCATAGCGATTATCAATCATGGCAAGCTGATTGCACTCAAGGACACATCCGAGATGGTTGAAATGGCGCGGGAAAAGCTTGTCGAGCTGACGCTGGATCGCGATATTTCCGAAGAGTCCAAGGTTGTGACCTTTGCTCATGAAGAATTTGAGAAAGCAGAAATCGTCGGGCCGCGGACATTGGCGATCACTTATAACAAGGATAAAGCAAATGCCGGCGGCGTGATGCGCGCGGTTCAGAAACAGGGCTTCGAGATTGTCGATGTGACAACGCGGGAGGCGGATCTGGAAGATGTATTCCTGAATTTGACGAGAGCGAAAGCAGCTTGAGTTTCGGAGCGCTCTATATTTTCGTTCGTCCTGACCCTGTCGAAGGACCGATGCGTTTATCGAGAAGGGCTTCGACAAGCTCAGCACGAACGGATACATTCCAATGACCCACGATGTAATCATAGTCGGCTCCGGCGCAGCGGGCCTTACCGCCGCCATATCGCTTGCCGAGACCCACAAAGTGCTCGTTCTCGCAAAAGGCGAACTCACCGGCGGCTCCACGTCTTGGGCGCAAGGCGGCATTGCCGCTGTGCTGGATGCAGGCGATACCTTCGCCAATCATATCGATGATACGATGGTTGCCGGCGCGGGTCTGAACCGCAAGGAAACAGTCGAATTTGTGGTTGAAAACGCGCCAGCTGCGATTGAGCGGCTGGTTGATATGGGTGTGCCTTTTAACGAGGAACATGACGCGCTTCATCTCACCCGCGAGGGCGGACATAGCCACCGGCGGATTGTCCATGTCGATGATGCCACAGGTTGGGCGGTGCAGGAGGCGCTGCAAAATACCGCTGCGGCTCACCCCAATATTACGCTCAAACCGCACATGGTGGCGATTGATCTGATTGTGGACCGCCACGCGGAATTGCCCGATGGCTCCAATAACGTGTGGGGCGTTTATGCGCTTAATAATGATACAGGCCATGTCGAGACGCTGACATCGCGGGCGACCATCATGGCCAGCGGGGGCGCGGGCCGGACCTATTTGTTCAGCACCGCCCCGCGCGGCGCGACTGGCGATGGCATTGCGATGGCGTGGCGGGCTGGCGCGCGGGTTTCCAATATGGAGATGATGCAGTTTCACCCCACTTGCCTCTATAATCTGGATGTCAAGAATTTCCTGATCACCGAGGCGGTGCGCGGTGAAGGCGGACATCTGAAATTGCCTGCCGATGCTGGTGACGAAGCGGGCGAACGGTTTATGCAGCGCTTTGACCCCGAGCGGATGGAACTCGCCCCACGCGATATTGTGGCACGAGCCATTGACCATGAAATCAAACGGCTCGGCCTTGATTATGTCCATCTCGATATCTCGCATCGCGACCCCGAATTTGTGAAGCATCATTTCCCCAATATCTACGACAAGCTCCTTGGCCTTGGCATTGATATGACCAAGGAACCGATCCCGGTGGTCCCGGCCCAGCATTACACCTGCGGCGGCATTTTGATTGATCTCCATGGCCGCACCGATTTGCCGGGGCTTTATGCAGCTGGGGAAGCGAGCGAAAGCGGGCTGCACGGCGCGAACCGCCTCGCCTCCAACAGCCTGCTCGAATGTTTCGTATTCGGCGATGCTGCCGCACGCGACATCGCCGCGCATTGGGAAGATCTGCCCGAGCCGCCAGCGATTCTGCCGTGGGATGAAAGCCGCGTCACCGACAGCGACGAAGAGGTAGTGATCAAGCAGACCTGGACCGAAATCCGGCGCTTCATGTGGAATTATGTCGGCATCGTCCGCACAACCAAAAGGCTGGAACGCGCCCAGCACCGCATCGACCTGCTGCGCGGCGAGGTGCAGGAATATTATGGCAATTTCCGGGTGACGCAGGATTTGATTGAGCTGCGTAATTTGATCGAGGTGGCCGATTTAATTGTGCGCTCTTCGCTGGCGAGGAAGGAGAGCCGGGGGCTGCATTATATTACCGACTTTCCGGAATTGTTGCCCGAGGCGGTGGATACGGTTTTGGTTCCGTGAATTGGATTGTTAATCTGCGTTCCAAAATGCCGGAAAAGCCCGATCAAAATTGCTCAACCACCTCCGGGAGCAGGTGAAACATACCTCCAAATCTATGAACTCAATGATAGAAGAAAATGTATTCAATCGAATTGGATTTTCTTCGAGTGCGCATGATTCAGCTGAAGCGTTATGCCGACGTATTTTGGATACTCGATTGGATCAAGCGGACAAATATGATGATGGTCTCACTGCGCCGGAAGACAAGAAGTGGCACACTAGGCATCCAATTTTAGCAGGAGGATTGGGAGCGCTGATCGCGACCCTAATAGGGTTGATTGTGGCACAGACTTGGGGATTCTTTAAATAGCTAAAAATCACTGAACTAATAGCAAACGACTACGCATCTCGACTTTTGCGCGTGCTCTGTATCAAGTAAGGAGCAATTTTGCGTTAAGACATATCCGTGCTCCGCACTTGATGCGGAGCGTCCTTCGGAGTCATCTCTTACTCCGCACCACCTTCTCACTCTTCTTATGTTTCTCCAAATCCTTGGGATCAAACCACACCGGTTTCAGCTTCTTGTCGACAAACAGCTGCATCTGATCGGTATAATGCTTCGACTGGGGCCGCGTTGTCGCCGAACCGAACGGCTGGATGGAGCGCGAAGTGACCTTCCCGGCCTTGTCCCACTCGACAAACTGGATGAAGCTGTCGCCATGCCGCACCGATAGCCGCCCGTCGTCATCAATATCCCACAAGGTTGAAGCGCGGATCGTGTCGTTGCCGCCATCAATCGGCAGATCGACAGTGCCCTGCCGCAGCCGCAGCACTTCCATCATCGGCGGATCGATACGACCAAAATATTTGGTCAGATGGTCCACAACGAATTTCAGTTCCTTGCGCGGATCGGCCATGCCTTTGCGCTGATAATGCGAAGCATTGGCCGGGCGCAGCACCATCAATGCCAAGGCATCGGCGGGGCCTTTGCCATCCAGATCCCAATCCCAATTCGCCAGCAGCTTCTGCGCTTTGGCAAGCTCCGGCGCGTCTTTCAAATCAAGTGCAGCAATCCGCTTCATCCAGTCGCTTGAATATCCGGCTTTTTCATAGGCCGTATCATATTTTATCTTGCGCAATTCTTCATCTGTCAGCTTACCGTCTGCTGATGCTTTTTCCAGCACGACAATCGACCGCCGCGAGCGATTGGTCTCGTCATCCTCCACGCCCAGCAGCGGCGAATAAAATTCGCGCTTCAATTCATCTCCCGGCCCGGCGGCGATATAAGGCGTATTATTGGCATTCATTACATAACCGGAAGCCGGGTTTACATTGGCCGGGACACGCGTGAACGGCAGTGTTTTCTGCCACAGGTTTGCAGACGTATTGCCGGGCAGCACCGTTCGCCAGTCATAGCCCTTGGGCCGATCCGGGAACATCGCGTTATAATACATGCCGATATTGCCCTGGGCATCGGCATAGATAAAGTTGGTGGCGGGCACGCCCTGCCCAGCCATCGCCGCTTGCCATTCCTCAAAATTTTGCGCCTTGTTAATCCGATAATATTGGGTCAGCATATCGAGCTCATCCATGCCTGCATAGCGCAGTGCAAATGCGCCTTTTTCATTCATGACCACCGGCCCGTGGATCGAGCGATAGGCCATCTGCGGATAGGGAATGACGAATGGGCCGAACCTGATCTTCAGCCACACGCGCTTTTTCTGCAGCGGTTTCCACGCGCCATCAAATTGATACTGGCTGCGGGTCTGGTTGAGCTTGAGCTCGTATATATCGATCAGGTCCGGGCGATTGACGGTATTGGTCCAGCCAAGATTTTTATTATGCCCGAGAAATGGAAATGGCGAACCGGGGAAATTAGCTCCGGCAAAATCCCACCCTTCATCGCTGTGCACCACCAACTCATACCAGGCGACATTGCCGCGCAGCGGTTGATGGGAATTGGAAATCAGCCGGGTTTTGCCTTCTGGTGACAGGCTTGGCGCCACGGCATAAGCGTTGGAACCATTTTCGTCGGGGTCGCTACCGACCGGCGTTATGATTTTATCCTTACTCAACGGATGAACGGATTTCTCGTCGGTTGGTAATGACAGATCTGGCCCGCCCTCTCGGTAAAGCGGCTTATTCTGTGTCAGCGCCTCAATCGGTGCATTAAGCCCGAAGAAAAATGGCGAGCGCAGGACGAAACTGCGCGCGATATCGGGGCCGTTGACCGGGAATAATTTTGCCAGCTTCACCTCTTCAGGATGCTCCTCGGCATAATCATTGAGCCCCGACGCATAGCCCTCAAGCAGCGCGCGGACATCGGCTGGCAGATCATCATATTTGCGCTCTACCGTGCCGTTCACATCGAGCAGCGCCGCCACATAATCAATCGGCGCGCCATCCGCTCCATTGAGCGTTGCCAACCGCCCGCGAGTCATAGCGGTCACTTCCTGTAGCGTATCAAAATCATCTTCGGCATGGGCATAGGCCACGCCGTAAGCGACATCGGCATCGGTTTTGCCAAAAATATGCGGTACACCAAATTCATCACGGACAATCCGGGCCTCGTAGTCTCGAGCAGACGGCGGTGTTGCTGTCTCGACAGTCAAGGGTTCCCATAACGCCAATCCCACAGCGATAATGGCGATCAGAATCAGCAGAGCGATTCCGGTGCGCTTCAGTAATTTCACGTATTTGTCCTTCCCGACGGCGGCATATAGTGCACGCTCTTTACCTGTAGAGCCAGCTTACCATATTAATGGAAGAGAAAAAGTCATGTTTGAAGGTTGTGTTGCATGTATACAACACCATATTCATGACAAGATATTGAGATAAAACGGGACCAGCTTATGAATTTGGAAAAATTTACCGACCGCGCCAAAGGCTTCCTGCAATCCGCGCAAACCGTCGCCATTCGCATGAACCATCAGCAGATTACCGCAGCCCATTTGCTCAAAGCGCTGCTTGAAGATGAGCAAGGCATGGCATCCGGGCTGATCACCAGGGCTGGCGGTAATGCCAAACAAGCGCATCTTGCTGTGGACGAAGCTCTCGGTAAAATTCCAGCGGTTTCTGGCAGTGGCGCGCAGCAGACGCCGGGGCTGAATAATGATGCCGTTCGGGTGCTGGATCAGGCCGAGCAGATCGCGGAAAAAGCCGGTGACAGCTATGTCACCGTCGAGCGGTTGCTGCTGGCGCTCACGCTTTCCAAGGACACCGCTGCCGGCAAGGCATTGACCGACGCCGGTGTGACTTCCGAAGGGCTGAACACTGCAATCAACGAACTGCGCGGCGGGAAAACCGCGGATACCGCTTCAGCAGAAGACCGTTATGACGCGATGAAAAAATATGCGCGCGATCTGACCCAAGCGGCGCGTGACGGCAAGATGGATCCGGTCATCGGTCGCGACGAGGAAATCCGTCGCACGATCCAGATTCTGGCGCGGCGGACCAAGAATAATCCGGTTCTCATCGGGGAGCCAGGCGTGGGGAAAACCGCGATTGCAGAGGGACTTGCCCTGCGCATTGCCAACGGCGACGTGCCCGATAGTCTCAAGGACCGCCGGTTGATGGCACTGGATATGGGTTCGCTAATAGCGGGGGCAAAATATCGCGGCGAATTCGAAGAACGGCTCAAGGGCGTGCTCGATGAAGTGCGCGGCGCGGATGGCGAGATCATCCTGTTCATTGACGAGATGCATACGCTGATTGGCGCGGGAGCATCGGAAGGCTCGATGGATGCCTCCAATCTGCTCAAGCCCGCTCTGGCGCGCGGCGAACTGCATTGCATCGGCGCAACCACGCTGGATGAATATCAGAAATATGTCGAGAAAGACCCTGCCCTGCAACGGCGCTTTCAACCTGTCACTATTGGTGAACCGACAGTGGAAGATACCATCTCGATTTTGCGCGGCCTGAAGGAAAAATACGAACTGCATCATGGTGTGCGGATCACCGATGGCGCACTGGTGAGCGCGGCAACCTTGTCGCATCGCTATATTTCAGACCGTTTTCTGCCCGACAAAGCCATCGATTTAATGGACGAAGCGGCCTCGCGCATCCGCATGGAGGTGGAGTCCAAACCGGAGGAAATCGAAAATCTTGATCGGCGGATCATCCAGCTGAAAATTGAGCGCGAGGCGCTCTCGAAAGAAACGGACGACGCATCCAAATCGCGACTGGAAGCGCTCGAGAAGGAACTGGCTGATCTCGAAGAACAGTCTGCCGAATTGACCACGCGCTGGCAGGGCGAGAAAGACAAGATCCACGCCGAAGCCCATTTGAAAGAGCAGCTTGACGCGGCTAGACTGGAGCTCGAGCAAGCCGAACGCGCGGGCGATCTCGCCAAGGCGGGCGAGCTGAGTTACGGAAAAATTCCAGATCTCACCCGGGAACTGGAAGAAGCCAGTGGCGCGACCGACGGAGCCATGCTCCGCGAGGAAGTCGTCAGTGAAGATATTGCATCCGTCGTGTCGCGCTGGACCGGCATTCCTGTCGACAAGATGCTGGAAGGCGAGCGCGAGAAATTGCTCGATATGGAGAACCTGATTGGCAAGCGGGTGATCGGCCAGAAGGACGCGATCGAGGCGGTATCGGCTGCGGTGCGCCGTTCGCGCGCAGGCTTGCAAGACCCCAATCGGCCGCTCGGTTCGTTCCTGTTCCTCGGCCCCACCGGCGTCGGCAAAACCGAACTCACCAAGGCGCTTGCCGGGTTCCTGTTTGATGACGACCAGGCGATGGTCCGCATTGATATGTCCGAATTTATGGAGAAGCACAGCGTTTCCCGCCTGATCGGCGCGCCTCCGGGCTATGTCGGCTATGATGAGGGTGGCGTCCTCACCGAAGCGGTGCGGCGGCGGCCCTATCAGGTCATCCTGTTCGATGAGGTCGAAAAGGCGCACGGCGATGTCTTCAACGTGCTGCTACAGGTACTCGACGATGGTCGCCTGACCGACGGCCAGGGCCGCGTGGTGGACTTTTCCAATACGCTGATCATCCTCACGTCCAACCTTGGCAGCCAGTATATGGCTAATCTCAAGGATGGCCAGAAGGTCAGGGATGTTGAGCCTGAAGTAATGGACGTTGTCCGCGCCCATTTCCGTCCCGAATTTTTAAACCGGCTAGACGAAATCATCCTGTTCCACCGTCTTGCCGAGGAACATATGGCGCCAATTGTCGAAATTCAGGTTGGGCGGGTGCAAAAATTGCTCGAGGATCGCAAGATTAAACTGGAATTGACCGATGCTGCCAAACGCTGGATCGGCCGCGTGGGTTATGATCCCGTATATGGCGCAAGGCCGCTAAAACGCGCGATCCAGAAATATCTGCAGGACCCGCTGGCTGACCTTATCCTGCGCGGCGAAGTCCCGGATGATAGTGTTGTCAAGATTGATGAAGGCGACGGTGCACTGAAGATGGAGCCGGTCGCAACGGTAGCAGCTTGATCTTGCACATCGCAGCTTGAGTGGGCAGAATGCAGCAATGGCCAAAGTGACAAGACAAGCCGAAATCATCGGCAATGCGGATTATTTGGCACACCGCTATGACGAAGTTGCGGATGGCTTTCGATTTATCGATGTCCCTAGGGAGGTGCACCGCAATTGCACGTTCATTACCGATAAGCATTTACCGAATGTCGATCAGTATGAGTTTATCGACCGCGCAAATGTGGGGCAAGCTGCTATCAAGACCGCGCCGGTGCACTTTATTTTCCATTCCGCTTATTGCTGCTCGACGATGCTCGCCCGCGCGTTTGATATGCCTGGCATTGCAATGGGGTTGAAGGAGCCTGTTGTCCTTAACGATATGATTGGCTGGCGCAGACGCGGGGCAGACCCTCGGAAACTTGCCGCCGTGCTCGATCAATCGTTGAAACTTCTGGCAAGGCCGATGGGCGATGATCAGGCAATCATTATCAAGCCATCGAATATCTGCACACCTTTGGCCATTCCCGCACTAAAATCGCGGCCGGATTCCAAGGCCCTGCTGCTTTATGCTCCGCTTCAATCTTATCTCAAGTCGATCGCGAAAAAGGAGATGTGGGGTCGCATCTGGGTTCGCGACGTCCTGATTGGCACACTCAAAGACGGGTACGCTATCGGCGGTTTTTCGCAGGAAGAATTGCTGCAACTCACCGATTTGCAGGTCGCTGCGATCGGATGGCTTTCGCAGCATGCAGCCTTTGCGAAGATCATCGCACTAATCGGTAGCGACAGGGTCAAGACGCTTGATAGCGACAGTTTGCTAGTGCATCGGCGTGAAACACTGGAGGCGCTTAGCCTGTTGTTCAATCTGGACATGGATGCAGAAACGGTTGGCCAGTGCCTTGATGGGCCAGCCTTTAACAGTCATTCGAAACTCGACCAGGCGGTGAGCGGAGAAATTTTTGATGCCGACGCCCGAAGGCGGGAGCAGGACAGAATGGAGGAGCTATACGGTGCGGAGATTGAGATGGTATCAAACTGGGCCGAAGCGGTCGCGAAAAGCCAAGGCATCGAAATGGAAATCGGCTCAAAGTTGATCTGATGAGAAGCGTCAAAAGGCGCGAATATTGCTGTTCATATCTTGGCGAAACCTTGAGCTACAGTCCGTTATTGTTCGTCGCTGATTGAATGTACTCAAGAGGTTCCTTCGTATATTGATAGCCTGAACGGCCAAATTCCGGCCATTGCTGATCGGTTATATATACCCGACACTTTTTCGCCCGCGAACCAACAATGGACCCAGATCTGCATCGAACATAGTCCGAACTATTTCGGTCGGTTATCGGTTTGGCCGTTTCGACAATTAACTCTAACAAAGGAAATTGGCTAGCTGAAGGATGGTGTCGGTTTGTCGAGCATCAGCAGTCGCAGCGACTAACGCGAGACATGCAGAACCGGGCACAACTCCGAGAAATATTGGTCGGGATATCGAAGCTATCACCCCGCTTGCTTGCGAAATCCGGAATGCTCACCCCACGGCAATCCATCGATCACTGATCAATTGCTAGAATTTGCTCCCGACTGCAGTCCTTCCAGCATCTCACGGGACTCAGCAGAGCCCTTCTGCGTGTAGGCAACCCACTCCCGATTGGTCATGCACACGCGGTTTTTTCGAGAGAGAGACCCTATGATTGGTTCTGACCGACACCGTATATAGTCGGGATGACTGCGGTCCGTGATTTTTTTCGGCTTCTCCGCCTTCTTGGCCACTTCTGTCGCTTTCACAGCATCCTTATCTTTGGCTAGCGCGGGTGCCACAAGAAGAGCAGTCGAGGCAATTGCCAGAAAAAAAATCTTCATGTTAAATCTCCAAATGCGGCCGAAAAACGTTCTGGCGTCAGGCAATTCACTTGGAATTGCACTTAGAGGTTTGACGCCGCTATGACGCTGAAGTGCTTTTTTATAATCAGCCCATCCATTTCGTCAAGTTTCGACGGACCGAAAACGGTTTTTATCCCGGAGAACCTAGAACAACGTCCGCTCCTAAAACAGACTTGTTCAGGGCACGTCGGTCCGCATGCCGCCAGCGAAATCATCCATAAGTTCATTCGCTCTTTTATTGCCTTCCTGGATATGCGCGGCCCACTGCTTATTTGTCATGCAAACCCGACGCTTCTTTGCCAAAGTACCAATGATAGGCTCACTCCGGCAGCGAATATAATCCGGATGCCGACGATCTGTTATCTTGCGCGGCTTTTTATCTTTGGCGTCGGCAGCTGTAGCAACAACAGCGGGTTTGCCCGTTTCTTGAGCATGACCAGTTGCAGCCACAAACAGCGCGGCACAGAAGAGTGTTCCGACAGATTTATGCAGAAAATTCATACTCAATACTCCAATCCTGGAAAGGACCTCGGGTAACAAATCGAGGCATTGATGCCAACGAAAAAGGGCGGACCAAACGGCCCGCCCTCTTTGTTTTCAATCCAATCGTAAAGATTAGAAACTGAACTTAACGCTCGCGCCATAACGACGACCCAGGGCATCATAAGACGATGGGTATGTGTTACCGCTGTTGAACGATGTTGAACCAATGTCGTTACCAACAACAGTCGGCTTGTTATCGAACAGGTTCTGCGCGGTAAGCGTGAACAATACGTTCTCGGTGACATCCCACTGGAAGGAAAGGTCAAAGTAGCTTTCCGCAGGGATTCTGGTGAAGTCAACATCACCGAACAATGGAGAGTTACCGATGAACGCAGCGCCGTTTTCAGCGATGTCCAATGGTTCCTGCTCAATGCCGCTCAGGTAGCGCCAGCGCAATGACAATGTGTAATCTTCGTCAAATGTCAGCGACGTCCGTTGTGAGAAGCTGAACTCAGACTGCGGTGAACCACAGTTGACGGAGAAGAAGCCTACACACTCGCGGTTGATGCTTGTTGGCGAAGCCTGGAAAGTCTGGCTGTTCGTCCAGGTACCATCGAATGACA
The DNA here is from genome assembly GCF_012516475.1 of Parasphingorhabdus halotolerans. Lineage (NCBI taxonomy): Bacteria > Pseudomonadati > Pseudomonadota > Alphaproteobacteria > Sphingomonadales > Sphingorhabdaceae > Parasphingorhabdus > Parasphingorhabdus halotolerans. The sequence goes on from NZ_CP051217.1 coordinate 1,510,727, forward strand.
GCGCGAGGCCGATCATGTCGGTGAGGTCTGTTTTGTAACGAACGCTCAGATCAATACCATCTGTCGCGATTGCACCAAGGTTGCTCTGCTGGAGAATCAAGCCTTTTGTCGAAGCAGGGTCACCATCGATACCGCCAGTGAACGGGTTACGAGAGATAAACTGCTGCGAACAGAAAGGATTGGCCGCAGATGGTGCGTTGAAACAGGCAGCGATCGCATCACCAGGTGTTGGAGCAGAAATTGCTCCTGTGATGTCGATGTTGAAGTAATCAACGGTCACCGAGAGGCCAGGAACAGCATCAGGCTGGAAGGCTACGCCGACTGTCCAGGTTTTTGCTGTTTCCGTTCCAAGGTTCAGGTTACCACCGGTCGTGACGTTGATCTGACCAGCAGCAGGCGGCGCAAGCGTACCTGCTGTAATCGCTGCGATACCAGGGCTTCCGGCAGGAAGCTGGGCCAAACAAGCAGCAAGCAGATTGCCGGTTGGAGCGACAGGACCCTGGCAAGGATCGTTGGCAAGGTTGCTCAATCCGGTAGACACTGGCGTAAACAATTCACCAATGTTCGGCGCACGTGACGAACGCTGGTAGTTACCACGGAAGGTCAGACCGGGAATCACTTCCCAGCTACCGCCAGCTTTCCAAGTGAACTCGGTACCAGCAGTCGAATAATCCGAATAACGGGCACCCAGGTCGATGGTCAGGCTTTCAGCAAAAGACTCGCCTTCAAACACCGGAATGCTCAGTTCGCCAAAGGCATCATATACGTCATATGAACCATTGATGTCTGGAGCAGCACCGCCGCCGCCGACAACCGCGCCAGGTGTCTGCGAAGCTTCGTCAGACAAACGGGTTGCAGTAAATGCACGATATTCACCACCGACAGCAAACTGAATTGGAGTCTCGGAAAAACCGAACCCTAGGTCACCCGTAATGTTACCGTTAACCGTTGCGATGCTTGTTCCGGTGATCACTTGCTGTGTGAGGTTGAACACATAATCTTGTGCAGCCTGAGGACCAAGATTTCCTTCGGCGCCGAACAGGTTGATCGGCGCACAGCCGTCACCGCTGCCGGAGACACACTGACCGTTTGGCAGTGAAAGCAGGGAATTCTGCAAACGATTGAAACGGGCAAAGCCACTCTGGCGTTGAATCCGCTCACTCTCGCCGTATGTTGCCGAGATATCATAGTTGATATTGTCGGTAATTGCACCACGAGCACCCACGACGAGGTTGAACAAGGTGGACGTATATTCGGAGTCACGTGTTCCGACTTCTACCGTACGACGACGGACCTGTGACGAGAAAGTTACGTAATTCGGGTTAGCTGAACCGTCAGCCAAAGTTGGGCCGAATGGCGTGGTCCGCGCAGCGGTGTAAGCTGCACCAAATAATCCCAAACCGTTACCAAAACGCTGAGCAATTGCTTCAGGAATCGTCGGGTTGTTCAGGTTCAACTGATACACGTTGAAGAATGAACCACCTGGCGCAATTTTCGTTGCAACCGTATTCTTGGAGAAAACAGCCTGCGAGTAGAGCTCAACATTTTCGTTGATCTCATAACGCGCCGAACCGAAGATGTTAAACCGTTCAAATGGAGTCTGATAAAGGTTGAACGGGTTAAAGTTGAACGGGTTCGGGTTGAAAGAAGCCTCAAGATCGGTCCCTGTCTGGTTGATCTGGCGAGCAATATTCGGGGTAAATCCGAAACCGTTGTAGGTTGTGCGACGGCCGTTATTGGCAGGGTTTACGCTGCCTACAACCAGAGGACAGTTTGCTGCAACTGGAAACAATGCCATGTCACAAACGCTGGTTGGGTCGCGCAACGCATTGAAAACAATGTTCGCAGGAACGGCATTCGAAGAACCCGATGCCCGACCGGTGAAAGAACCAACGTTATCAGCACCAAAAGAACGGTCGCCCTGAAGAACAGGATCCTGATCCTGGTAGCCAACGCTCAGAACCACGTTACCGCGTCCGTCGTCAAAATTGGCACCAATGGTCAAATCGGTACGGAAAACGTTACCGTCACCTTGTTCAGTGATCTGCTGAGAAGCATTTAATTCGATGCCGGCAAAATCACGCTTGGTGATGAAGTTGACAACACCGGAAATGGCGTCCGCACCATAAGTGGTAGTCGCACCACCGGTCAGAACGTCGGTGCGTTCGATAACAGCCAATGGAATGTTGTTAAGATCGACACGACCGGTTGTGTCAGCAGGAACGAAGCGGCGTCCGTCAAGCAGGACAAGGTTACGGACCGAACCGATACCACGAAGGTTGACGAAGAATGAACCGCCGTTGCCGTTGTTCACAGCAGAACCAACACTCGGGATTGCCGAAGGCAGTTCGCGAAGGAACTGTTCAGCGGTGTTGGTCTGACGCAGCTCAAGCTCTTCAGACGTCACAACGCCAACAGGGCTGGACAGCTCAAGGTTCGGGTTGCTGATGCGCGAACCAGTAACAATAATGGTGTTTTGCTCAACAGCGTCTGCTTCTTGCGCGTCTTGATCCTGCGCAAATGCAGGAGCAGAAACCATGGCGATTCCGAGCACCATTGGTGCAACAGACGCTTTCAGGTTTGTAAATTTTCTCATTTTATTCCAGTCCCTTATTCTGGCGAGGTTGACCAGTATGGGCAACCCCCGGTTGTTAGCCGGTGAAAATCAGCACGCCCCAAACGCACGGACTTTTCCACCGAATTGGCCCGCAGATGCAACATGGCTGCGGCGCTGTAAAGCTTCTGTTCATGGACGAAGGCAGTTTTTGTATATAATGTTACTATTTTGTCACAGTGAGGCTTCGCCAAATCGGTGGCTAAATGATGCTCTGCACGATTCGTATTTTTTGGTCGGCGCATTCCGGCAAGCCATCATTAACATTCGATTGCCTAAAGGTTCCGATCTGGTAAGTTTCGCAAAATCGCGACGAGCAATGATCAAATTTGGAGTTTTAAGATGGTATGGGAAAAATGCGAACAAAGTTTAATGGCCAGTGCACTGGCGGGATCAGCGCTGCTTTTCGCTATACCTGCAATGGCTCAGACCAAAGAAGAAAGGCTAACCGCACCGCCAGCATTATACACCGACCTCATCGCATGCAAAACACTGCCGGATGCCAGCGCTCGGCTTGCGTGCTATGATGCGAAGGTTGCGGCCCTTGAAACGGCACAGACCAACAACGAGGTAGTCATTGCCGATCGCGAGCAAGTTCGGGAAGCGCGGAAAGGGTTGTTCGGCCTTTCCCTGCCCCGGATAAACCTGTTCGGCGGCGATGGCGATGAAGGCAGCGATATTGCCCAGATTGATGGCGTCATCAAAAGTGCAAAAACATCTCGTAGTGGCAAATGGTTGATCACGCTCGAAGATGGCGCTGTCTGGCAGCAGACCGATGCTCCCAGAAGCACTATGCGGCAACCGAAACCCGGGGACAGCATTACTATTGAACGGGCTGCACTGGGAAGCTTCCTCGCCAAAGTTAATGATGGGCGGGGCTTCAAGGTCATACGGCTAGTCAACTAACAGGGCCGCACTCGTAAGAAGTAGAGAGCGTTCTACCCCTGCGGACCTGTCAGTAATATCGGATCAATCCGCGCCTGGTTCCATTTCATCGACCAATGGAGATGCGGGCCGGTTGCACTGCCGGTTGAGCCGACCCGGCCAATAGGCTCGCCGCGCTTCACTTGCTGGCCTTGTTTCACCAATATTTCCGAGCTGTGCAGGAAGGCGCTGTTGAGACCCATACCGTGGTCGATCATCAGCAGATTGCCTTCAAGCGTAAACGGGCTCGATGCGGCCAGCGTCACCACGCCGTCTGCCGGGGCTACATAATAGGTACCGTTTGGCGCAGCAATATCCATGCCGCTATGATAGCTGCCTGGATCACCATTATAGACGCGCTGGTTGCCGAACATCCCGGAGATGCGCCCTTTGACAGGCCAGATAAAAGTCTGTTTCCAGCCCTTACTGTCGCTGACCACGCGCCTTGCTGCATTGATCTGGGCTAGCTCCGGTGCGCGCCGGGCCTGAAATGCGGCGCTGCTGGTGGTCGCCCGCCGGTTGATTGCGACATGCTCTATCTTCCAGTTGCGCGGGGCGATATTGATGAATTTGCGCACTGTTTCGCCATTTTCCAATGTTGCAACCAAATTGGCCGCCTGCCCGGCATCGCGGTTAAACGCGATAATGAACTTGCCGTCTTCATCGACCGGAATAGGCTCACCCTCAAAAGTCAGACTGCGTGTGCCAGCAGGCGCATCGCCAATCATCACTCCGCCCTGGATAGCCTCGCCGGAAAAACCGAATTTTACCGCTTGGCGAAATTCCGATTCCCCGGCCGCATTTGCGTCGGTCGCGCTATTGGATTCTGCCCAGACGCTGGCAGCGGGAATAGCGACGCCCGCAAGAATGCCGACACCGAGTAATAGTTTTACCTTTTTACGGGAAACAGCGCCTAACATCTGCATATTTATTTCCCTTCCGGCGAATGGGCGCGAGCGGAAATCTGGGCCGTTGCATAGGGCTCCTGCTTTTCAACGCTCCAGTAGCGCAATTCTTCCAGGGCGATTTTCTCGCCAGAGACCGCGCAAATCACATGGTCGCCATTGGACAGCGGCCGGAAGCCGTTGGGCATGTAATGAAGCTTCGCAGCCTTGTTTCGATTGGACATTAACATGAGCGTGAAACTACCCCCTGGACCATTTACAGCTTATGAACTGTAGCGAATCAATTAACAAAAATTGCGCCTAGAATAAATCCTGTTGCCTGTCATCCGCCGGTTTTTTGACTCGTTTGGGCTTGGCCGCAGGTTGCGACGCCTGTTTTTCGGTCACCAATGGGTTATCGGGAGCCACCCTTGGCCGACTCGTTTGGACTGCCGCGCCGACAATCTCGGCATCCACTGTGCCATCATGGAAGTGGAGATTGACTGCGCCTGCAAATAGCGCATCCTCCCTGCTGCCGATAAACTGGCCTCGCGCTGACGATACCCGTGCGTAGCCACGTTTTAGGGGGCCGTCTGGAGAAACCTGATTGAGCAGGCGCGCAAGACCATCTAGCCGCTGGGCAGCTTCGCCCACGCGTTTGGTCAACAGGGCCGGAGACAGTTTAACCGCTTCCAGTCGTTCCATCGCCCGGTCGTGATAACGCCGCAATACAGCCGGTTTTAAAGCGCCATCGGACAGGGAAAACCGGCTGCGCGCTGATGATATCGCTTGGCCCAGCGCATATTTCATCGCTTCGGACAGCTCATCCAACCGCTGCTGATGCGGGCGAAGCAGATCGGTGAGGGCGGGCATCAGCCGGCGCTGCGCTTCCAGTCGCTCCTGCGCTGTCGAGAGCCCGCGTTGCACCGAACGCGCCATCCGCGCCTTTGATTCGGAGAGCGATGCCAGCCATTCCGCACGCACCGGAACCGCCATTTCGGCAGCAGCGGTCGGCGTTGGTGCGCGCAGATCGGCGGCAAAATCACATAACGTGGTATCGGTTTCATGGCCGACTGCTGAAATCAGCGGGATGGAGCAATTGGCCACCGCGCGCACCACTTCCTCCTCGTTGAAACTCCACAAATCCTCAATCGAACCGCCGCCCCGCGCAACAATAACCAGATCAGGCCGCTCTGCCGCTCCATCCTCTGGCATGTTGGAGAAACCATTAATCGCCGCCGCAATCTGTTTGGCTGCACCTTCGCCCTGCACCAATACCGGCCAGACAATGACGTGGCTTGGGCAGCGATCCGCCAGTCTGTGCAATATGTCGCGAATCACCGATCCGGTCGGCGATGTCACCACGCCAATGGTCTTTGGCAAAAAAGGAATTGCGCGCTTGCGGTCCGCATCAAACAGCCCTTCTCCGGCAAGCTTGGCTTTCAGCTTTTCGAAAAGCTGCATCAGCGCGCCTTCGCCCGCCAATTCCATCTTGTCGATCACGACCTGATATTTGGAACGCCCCGGATAAGTAGTCAGCTTGCCGGACACGACCACTTCTATTCCGTCTTCGGGCGCAAAGGCCAAGCGCCCCGCATTGCCCTTCCACATCACGCCGTCCAGAACCGCCTTGTCGTCCTTCAACGCCAGATAAACATGGCCGGAAGCCGCGCGTTTATAGCCAGAAATCTCGCCGCGTATCCGCACATAGCCAAAGCGATCCTCGACCACGCGCTTCAGCGATCCGGAAATTTCCGAAACGGATAGCGGCGGGGCATTGTCGCCTTGATTGGTCTCCGCTAGAAGTTTGGCGTCTAATGAGAGGGAATCGTCCATGAATATCCTGTTACTCGGCTCTGGTGGCCGTGAACATGCCTTGGCCTGGAAGCTGGCGCAATCCCCAAATGCCCAGAAGCTGTTCGCCGCACCCGGCAATCCCGGCATCGCGCAGGAGGCAGAACTCGCCGATATTGATATAACCGATCACGGAGCAGTGGTAACCTTTTGTCAGCTCAATCAGGTGGAACTGGTGGTGGTTGGCCCAGAAGCGCCGCTGGTCGACGGTATCGCCGACTATCTTCGTGCCGCCGATCTGCTGGTGTTCGGCCCTGATAAAGCCGCCGCGCAACTGGAAGGCTCCAAGGGTTTTACCAAAGACCTGTGCAAACGCGCCGGGATACCGACCGCCGCCTATGTCAGGACCGCTTCGGCCGATGAAGCCTTGGCCGCTCTCGATGATTTTTCGATTCCCGTCGTAATAAAGGCCGATGGTCTTGCCGCCGGCAAAGGCGTGATTATCGCCGAAACCCGGGATCAGGCGACCAAGGCGATTACGGATATGTTCCACGGCAGCTTCGGCGAAGCGGGCGCAGAAGTGGTGATCGAGGAGTTTCTGACCGGCGAGGAAGCGAGCTTCTTTGCCATCACCGATGGCAACACCGTCGTTCCCTTCGGCACCGCACAAGATCACAAACGCGTCGGTGACGGCGATACCGGCCCGAATACTGGTGGCATGGGCGCGTATAGTCCCGCTCCAGTGCTGACCAAGGCGCTGCAACAGCAGGTGATGGACGAGATCATCCAGCCGACCATCGATACGCTGGCGGCAGACGGCACGCCCTATAATGGCGTGTTGTTCGCCGGCCTGATGCTCACCGAAACCGGCCCGCAACTGATTGAATATAATGTCCGTTTTGGCGACCCGGAATGTCAGGTGCTAATGATGCGGCTCGAAAGTCACCTCGCCCGCATCCTGATTGCCACGTCGCTGGGCGAGCTCGGGGAAATTCCTGAACCCGTGTTTAACCCGCAAACTGCGCTATCCGTGGTCTTGGCCGCAGATGGCTATCCTGACAACCCGGGAACCGGCGGCAAGATAAGCAACCTGCGCGATGCGGAGAAAGTCGGCGCGAAGATTTTCCATGCCGGTACCGCTGTGGTGGACCGCGATCTGGTGGCCAATGGCGGGCGCGTGCTAAACGTCACCGCGCTGGGCGCAAACGTCACCGAAGCCCAGGCCAAAGCCTATGCCGCCGTCGACAAGGTCGATTTCCCCAGCGGATTTTGCCGCCGCGATATCGGTTGGCGGGAAGTGGAGCGGGAAGCTTCCTCGAGGGATTGAATGGCGGCAAAAGTTGCAAAAGTGCCGCGCAGCGTGAGCTGGGCAAATGTCGCAATCGCGGAAGTTGGCGGTTTGGGCGTTTTCGAGGGGCGGATAGGGGCCGAAAACAGGCGCGGTTGTTTGCGTTAGGGTGCGCGACAGGTTGCGAGAAGGCAGTTGGTGCATTTGGTAAATAGCCGCTACAGCAGAAGTTGAACCAGTTGAAAAAGGAAAATAATATGCGTGCATGGGCCCTCAAAAGTCGCCCCACCGGAACCCCGGTGGCGGATAATTTCCAGATGATCGAAGCAGCCGATGCGCCGCTGGGCGAAGGCGAGTTTCGCATTGCCAATAGCTGGCTTTCGGTCGACCCTTATATGCGCGGGCGGATGAATGACGTGAAAAGCTATGCGCCCCCCTTTGCTCTTGGTGAAGCGATGACCGGCGGCGCTGTTGGCGAAGTTACCGAAAGCAATAATGCCGATTATCCGGTCGGCTGCAAAGTTCTGCATATGGCGGGATGGCGCGATACGGTCGTCGCTGGCGGCAGCAATCCTCCCGAAGGCGGCATGCCGCCCGTCAAGCTTCCTGATCTGGGCGTCCCCGATCAGCACTGGCTCTCGATCATCGGCATGCCCGGCGGCACCGCCTGGTTTGGCCTGCTCAATGTCGGCGCGGCCAAAGAAGGCGAAACGGTTTTTGTATCGGCAGCCGCTGGCGCGGTTGGCTCCACCGTCGTCCAGATCGCCAAGGCCAAGGGCATGACCGTTATCGGGTCAGCCGGCGGCGCAGACAAATGCGCCTGGGTCAAAGAAATCGGCGCGGATGCTTGCTTGGATTATAAATCCGGCCCGGTATTGCCCCAATTGCGGGCTGCGCTCAAGGAACTCGGCAAATCCGGCGTCGATGTCTATTTTGACAATGTCGGCGGCGAGCATCTGGATGCGGCGCTCGCCTGTTCCAACGAACGCGCGCGGGTGGCCGTCTGCGGGATGATCGACGTTTACAACGAGCAGCAACCCCAATCGATGCAATATCTGACGATGATCATCGGCCTGCGGATCAAGATCGAAGGCTTCCTCTACCCCGATTTCGCCGCGCAAGTCCCCGAGTTTAATGCGGGCATGGCCGAGCTGATCGCATCGGGCAAAGTCAAGAGCCGCGAGACGGTGATGGACGGGCTGGAAAAAGCACCAGACGCGTTTATCGGGCTGTTTACCGGCGCGAACACGGGCAAGATGCTGGTCAAGGTTTAGGGCTTTGGGCGGGTGCGAATTATAGGGGCAGGTTAGCCGGGCATCCTCACGGTGTTCCAAACACACGCAACTTCGCTTTTTCGATATTCTCACCCCCTTCTCCCTCGAGGGAGAAGGGGCAATGAGGTGTAAACCGGGGAATGTTGCAACTGATGTCTAATTGAAAAGGATGAGGATGAGTTTGGGGGTTATTGCAACTGTCACCGTAATTCCCGGTTCTGGCTTCCATGGCCGCTGCCTCTGCCAGCAAATCGAGATAAAGCGCGTAGTCGCCATCTTCAAAAAATGTCTTCTCGCGCCTATTCCCGCGCTGGGCGACATGATGCGGGATGCCGAGGATAACGATGCGGGGAAGCCGAGCCAAATGCAGGGGCGATAATAGTTTGGGGGTTATTGCAACTGTCACCGTAATTTCTGGGGTTTATTGCAACTGTCACCGTAATCAAACTGTCACCGTAATTCGAATGATGGCAGCATAAGTTTTCACTTATTCATGGCCGTTAATGTCAAATCATGCATCACTAGTTACCTGAACGCGAATTTTACAAAAAACCAAAGAATAGATATTGCAATAATATCTCCAGATGACATGGTGCAATCAGGGGAGTTTGTTGTTCGTGCGTGATTCTTTGGGTGGCTTGCGGAAAATTGATAGAGTTTGGGCGCGGTGCGGTGGCACTGCGGGTGGTCAGCTTTGTCAAAAATTCGGGAGGGCGGCATGTATTTAGGGTCCAGACTCATTATAGCCACCAGATTACGGTAGCAGCTATGGCGATGGTTGCCATAAAGGTTTTGATATTGCGGTCGAAGCGTGTTGCGACACGACGCCAGTCCTTGAAGCGGCAGAACATGCGCTCGACGACATTGCGCTGTTTGTAGATGGCGGGATCGCAGTCAAGTTTGACCTTGCGATGCCGCTTGGGCGGGATAACGGCGGTGGTACCACGAGAGGCGAGCCAGTCGCGCAGATCATTGCTGTCATATCCTTTGTCGCCAACCAGTTCAGCAGACGGTGGCATTGCCGCGATACACTGCTTGGCGACCTTCATATCGTGCACGTTCCCGGGCGTTAGCAGGAGGACACAGGGTCTTCCTTTTATATCGCAGATGGCGTGGAGCTTGGTGTTCCGGCCGCCCCGTGTCTGGCCGATACCATTGGCCAAGGCCCCCTTTTGCGCCTCCGGCAGTCCGGTGGACCTTGATGCAACTGCTGTCGATGAACAGCCTGTCTGGTACGCCCTCGGCTCCAGCCAGAGCACTGAAGATATCTTCCCATATCCCGCGCTCGGCCCAGCGTACGAAGCGGTTATAGAGTGTCTTCTTCGGCCCATAAACCGGCGGACAATCACTCCAGCGCCCGCCGCTTTGTAACGCGTGGACAATCCCCGAAAGCACGCGCCGGTCATCGACACGCAGTATGCCGCGCGTCTTCGTCGGCAAAAGCGGCTCAATCCGCGCCCACTGCTCATCCGAAAACCAAAAGAAATCAGACATATCCAATACCTCCTTGCTCAAGACATTGAATCACAATTATATCACTTTGGGAATCCCGTTAATGGGTCTGGACCCTAGTAAACTGTCACCGTAATCTAGAAAAAAGGAAGATACCGGCATGAGTAAGGAAATCGTGTGGGCGAGCAATGCCATGATAAATCCGGCTATGCTGCGACCGATCAGGCATGATTTGGCAGAAAGCGGGGAGATTAATAAGCAAAAATCCTTACTTGCAGCAAAAGAAAATCCACAAGGTAAGGCTCTTTCCAAAGAATATTTTCCTGATGAAATCTTCGTCGCAAAAGATGCAAATACTAATTACGAAAATTTGCCGCATCTTTTCTACGCCTACGGCTATTGGGTAGTTTCCGGCGAGGTTGCTGATGTGATGCGCCAGTTTGATCTGGGCGGCTGTAATCTTTATCCGACAAACGTGTTTCGCAAGGATCGCAAGACATCGATCGGTGACAAATGGTTTTGCCTCAATTTCGGAAATGTTAAGCAGGCATTTATAGGAAATGAATCAACGGCGGTCAGCAAATTCGGCAGTGGTACTACGGATCGTTGGAATGCCCCAACAATTTTGAAGGATGGGCAGCTTGTTGTCAGAAGTTCTGCTTTATCTGGGCCTGACATTTGGATTGATGCAAAAATATTTAATATTTTTTTCGTCAGCAACCGTTTGGCAAGGGCGTTGAAGGCCGCGAAGGTGGCGACGCCATTTGGTCTTAAAAAATGTGTAATCGTAGGTTAACTGGCGTAGTCGCTTGAGGGGTTGTTAGATGGCTGAATTGAAACTTGAATTACGGTGACAGTTGCAATAACCCCTAAACCCATATTTTTGCCTTAGCCTTTCCCTGCGGCGCTGGGCCGCGTTTTGCTGGGGCAAGCTTGTGCCCGGTTCTGGCTTCCATGGCCGCTGCCTCTGCCAGCAAATCGAGATAAAGCGCGTAGTCGCCATCTTCAAAAAATGTCTTCTCGCGCCTATTCCCGCGCTGGGCGACATGATGCGGGATGCCGAGGATAACGATGCGGGGAAGCCGAGCCAAATGCAGGGGCGATAATAGTTTGGGGTTATTGCAACTGTCACCGTAATTTCTGGGGTTTATTGCAACTGTCACCGTAATCAAACTGTCACCGTAATTCGAATGATGGCAGCATAAGTTTTCACTTATTCATGGCCGTTAATGTCAAATCATGCATCACTAGTTACCTGAACGCGAATTTTACAAAAAACCAAAGAATAGATATTGCAATAATATCTCCAGATGACATGGTGCAATCAGGGGAGTTTGTTGTTCGTGCGTGATTCTTTGGGTGGCTTGCGGAAAATTGATAGAGTTTGGGCGCGGTGCGGTGGCACTGCGGGTGGTCAGCTTTGTCAAAAATTCGGGAGGGCGGCATGTATTTAGTAAACTGTCACCGTAATCTAGAAAAAAGGAAGATACCGGCATGAGTAAGGAAATCGTGTGGGCGAGCAATGCCATGATAAATCCGGCTATGCTGCGACCGATCAGGCATGATTTGGCAGAAAGCGGGGAGATTAATAAGCAAAAATCCTTACTTGCAGCAAAAGAAAATCCACAAGGTAAGGCTCTTTCCAAAGAATATTTTCCTGATGAAATCTTCGTCGCAAAAGATGCAAATACTAATTACGAAAATTTGCCGCATCTTTTCTACGCCTACGGCTATTGGGTAGTTTCCGGCGAGGTTGCTGATGTGATGCGCCAGTTTGATCTGGGCGGCTGTAATCTTTATCCGACAAACGTGTTTCGCAAGGATCGCAAGACACCGATCGGAGACAAATGGTTTTGCCTTAATTTCGGGAATGTTAAACAGGCATACTATGGCGGAGGAAGAAATCCGACGCCAAATTATCCGGAGCCACCTGTAAGGCATGCCGCTCCGACTATTTTGAAGGATAATATGCTGCAAATTGGGCAAGAAGCCCTAAAAGGCTCAGATATTTGGATTGATAGCCAGATCAGAGATACGTTTTTCCTTAGTGACCGTTTGGCAAGGGCGTTGAAGGCCGCGAAGGTGGCGACGCCATTTGGTCTTAAAAAATGTGTAATCGTAGGTTAACTGGCGTAGTCGCTTGAGGGGTTGTTAGATGGCTGAATTGAAACTTGAATTACGGTGACAGTTGCAATAACCCCTAAACTCTAAACCCATATTTTTGCCTTAGCCGTTCCCTGCGGCGCCGGGCCGCGTTTTGCCGGGGCAAGCTTGTGCCCGGTTCTGGCTTCCATGTCTGTAGCTACGGCGACAGGTGAAACAACCCCCAATCTCTTAATGGCCCCCATAGCATAATAGCTATCGCCCCCAAAAATGTAACAACATATCATTCGTTCACATTCCAGTCACCTTTACTCCGGCACCTTTGGTCTCAGGGTTGAATTGGGAGGGACTGTCATGCGGCAATATCATATTTTTTCAAAAGCACTCTGCGGGCTGGCCGCGATCGGGCTGGTCGGCGCGCCGAGCGCTCCTGCGGCTGATGCGCGCTCTATTGCGCGGCCACCGGTGGTCAATCCAGTCAATTGCAGCATTTTTGCCCGGCCGCAATATGAGCGGCAGGCCGTTAGCGGCAATCGTGCGCGTACGGGCGCGGTCAGGACGCAGCCTTCGATGGCTCCGCCACCTCCGCCTCCGCCTCCGCCGCCGCCACCACCTCCTCCATCAATCGCGCCAGCACCCGCCAGCAAGGCGATTGCCAGCGGCGCGGTGGCGCAGGAAAGCCGGATCGCGCCTTATCCTTACCCCTATCCGCGCCCGCAACCGCAACCGCAGGACCAGGAAAAATATGATGGCAAGGACGTCGCCAGCATCAAGCGGGTGGCCGACGAACCGGTTTCAACCTTTGCCGTGGATGTCGACACCGGCAGCTATTCCAATGTCCGGCGCTTCCTGAATGACGGCCAGATGCCGCCGCAAGCCGCTGTGCGGACAGAGGAAATGATCAACTATTTCCGCTATGATTATCCGCGACCAACGAGCCGCGACGTTCCGTTCAGCGTTTCAACCGATATATCGACAACGCCGTGGAACGAGGCCAGCCGCTTGTTGCGCATCGGCCTGCGCGGTTATGATGTCGACAGCGCCGAGCGGCCCCGCGCCAATCTGGTGTTTCTGGTCGATGTTTCGGGATCGATGAACAGCCAGGACAAATTGCCGCTGGTGAAATCGACGCTAAGCGCGCTCGCCAATGAACTGCGCAGCGATGACCGGGTATCGATTGTCGTCTATTCGGGAACCGTCGGCCTGTTGCTCGCGCCGACCTCGAACAAGGCGCATGTGAAAGAGGCGGTCGATTGCCTCTATGCCAGCGGTTCCACCGCGGGCGGCGATGCGCTGAAGCTTGCTTATTCGACCGCACGGCAGAATTTTCTCAAGGGCGGTATCAACCGGATCATCATGGCCACGGATGGTGATTTCAATGTTGGCACGTCGAACACTGACGAACTGAAAAAGATCGTCGCGAAAGAACGGGAATCGGGCGTAAACCTGACCATGCTCGGCTATGGCAGCGGCAATACCCGCGACGAGCTGATGGAGGGCATCGCCAATGTCGGCAATGGCAATTACGCCTATATCGACAGCGCGATGGAGGCACAGAAGGTCCTCGGCGAAGAGCTGAGCTCGACCCTGTTCACCATCGCCAAGGATGTGAAAATCCAGATTGAGTTTAACCCCGAGCACGTGAAGGAATATCGCCTGATCGGTTATGAAAACCGCCTGCTCGCCGAGGAAGATTTTGACAATGACCGTATCGATGCCGGCGATATTGGCGCAGGCCATCAGGTGACCGCGCTCTACGAGATCATGCCCGCGCGATCATCCGGTTGGCTGCCGGAACGCCGCTATCCGGCAAACCGGGTGGTTGAATGGCAGCCGGATTTTAAGGGTGAGATGGCCAATGTGAAGCTGCGCTACAAATTGCCGGGCGGTGATACATCGCGGTTGATTAGCCGGCAGATCGCTGCACGGGACTTGCGAAACGCGCAAAAACCCAGCGGCGACATGGCTTTTGCCATTGCTGTCGCGGCATTCGGCCAGAAATTACGGGGCGATAAATATCTGGGTGGATTTAACTTCAGCAATATCGACGGGCTGGCTGGCAGCGGTGGTGATTTCTGGCGGCAGGAATTCAGGAAGCTGAACAATCTGGCTGCCAGCAGATCGCCCGGTTCCGGCAAGAGTTGATTCGACAGGCCGGTAAATGCGTTAAAATATTAACCCTATTTGCTAAGTGATTGTCTCATATGGGGACAATTTTACCGCAACTGGACGTATTTTTAAATGGTCCCGGGCCTACACCAACTGGACTCACCATTAGTTTTCCGTCATTTTACCCGATCAATCAGAAAAATCGTGTAGAACGATATTCACGATGATGAAGGTGAAGCTATGGCCATGGATGTTGGGGGCAAAATATTGACAGGCGCGGCGGCGACAGCGCTGCTCGCATTTGTTGGGCATGTTGCAACGGGTGACAAGCTGATTTCCGGCTTGGAACAAAAATCACAAACGGAACTGACAGCGCAGGGCATGGATGGTGTCAAAGTGGCATTTGCCCGCGATCCACTATCGCGCACCGCTATCCTGGACGGTGATGTTGCAGATGACGTCAAACAAAAGGCAATGGCTGCAGTACTGGCTGTTCCCGGAGTATCCAGCGCGCGCTGGGCAGGTGATATCAATGTCGCGGCGGCTTCCTCCGGCAAAAATTCAGCGGGCGATGAGGCCAATGCCAATGACCCTGCGACGCAGGAAAAGATCGCCAAATGTCAGGATGGCGTCGATAAAACTATTGAAGGCAAAAAGCTGAGCTTCCGGTCAGGCAGCGCCTATGTGTCTCCGGCCTCGAACAAATTGCTTGATGAAGTGGCGGCGGCGCTCAAACCATGCGCTGGTCTGGCCATTGCAGTGAGCGGTCATACCGATGATAATGGCGATGCCGGAGTCAACAAGATCCTGTCGCAGGAACGCGCCGACCGGGTAGCCAAAGGCTTGGCAGAACGCGGTATCGCAGCGGATGTAATTACGGCAACCGGCTATGGCGCTGAAAAACCGTTGGCCAGCGGGTCCGGCGCAGCTGCAGACGCGCAAAACCGGCGCATCGAGTTTAAAGTGCAGGCCAAATCGGCAAACGGCGGTAACAATGATGCCGCCGGGCAACAGGGAGAATAAATCATGCCACTACTCATCGAAAGCCTGTTGCTACTCCTCATAACTTTTGCAATTGGGCTCGGCATCGGTTGGCTTATCTGGGGCCGTGACGGCGAAGAAGTCTAATGTCGGCAACACTGGTTGCTATCATAAACATCGGTTGAATACATTGAAATATAGGGGTTTTACATCATGATCACGCTGATTTCTGCAAATTGGCTGCTGTTCCTAATCGCATTGCTGACAGGCGTTGCGACTGCTTTTTGGGCATGGGCAGCATCAGGACGGGACGACAGCGTATCCGAGCGATTTGATGCCAATGATGGCTTGCTCGAGAAAGCGGGTGAGGCTTTTCCATCAACGGCTGAGCCAGTTGCTCCTGCGCCAACGCCCGATGCACCGGCCGCTGCCGCTGCAGTCGCTGTTCCAAAACCTGCCCCGGCACCGGCACCGCGTCCGCGCAAAAAGCCGGTTGTTGCAGAGGTCGTGACACCCCCGCCGGCTGGCAAACCAAAAATTGCTGCCGCCGTTGGCGAACCCGATAACTTGCGCCTAATCAAAGGCGTTGGGCCGAAACTCGATGCGTTGCTTAACAATCTTGGTGTTACGCGCTTTGACCAGATTGCCACCTGGACGGCCGAAGACATAGCCGAAGTGGATCAATACCTCGAAAGCTTCAGCGGTCGCATAACCCGCGATGCCTGGATTGATCAGGCGAAATATCTGGCGAAAGACGATATTGCGGGCTTCGAAAAGAAATACGGCAAGCTCTAGAGTCAGGACTTGGACTAAGCGTTTTCTAGTCTATTTCGGGATTGGTCGCGCGAATAATCAATTTGTCGATCTTGCGCCCATCCATGTCGACAACTTCGAAAACCCAGCCCTGGTCTTCAAAGCTTTCTCCTTCTTCAGGCAAATGGCGTAGCTGCGCCAGCGCGTGGCCGGCAACAGTGGCATAATCGCGATCTTCTGACAGCTTGATGCCCAACCGGTCTGCTAGCGCATCGATCGCCATCGCGCCGGAAACCAGCAAGCTTCCGTCCGCGCGCTCGATAACACTGCGCTGGGTTCTCTCGTCCTGATCGGAAACAAACTCACCGGCGATGGAACTGAGCAGATCATTGGGGGTCACAATGCCTTCAAAATGGCCGTATTCGTCATGCACCAGGATCATCGGAACCTCGGCCTCGCGCAAAATATCGAGCGCGTCGAGGGCATCCAGCTGGTCAGGAACTTTTTCCAGCGGCCGCATCAACTCCCGCAAGTCGAGCGTCTGGCCGCTAAATTGCGCTGCCACGATATCCCTCGCCACCACAACACCGCGAATTTCATCAACAGACCCTTCGGCAACCGGCAGACGGCTATGCGGCGATTCGATCAGCATGGCATGAATTTCTGCGGTGGTCGCGGAAATTTCCAGCCAGTCCACCTCTGTTCGTGGGTCATGACTTCGCGAATGGGGCGGTCCGCCATGCGCACGACACCGGCGATCACGGCTCTTTCATGTTCCTCGATAACACCGGAACGGGTCGCCTCGGCGAAAACCATCTGGAGTTCGTCGGCGGTGACGTGCTGTATCTGGTCGCGCTTCAACCCGAGCGCGCGGAATATGATCGCGCTTGTACCATCCAGCAGCCACACCAATGGCGCAGCGACTCGCGCTAACAAATCCATGGCGGGCGCCATGATTATCGCGATCCGTTCGGCCGAACGCAGGGCAAACTGCTTTGGAACCAGTTCACCGATAACCAGCGAGGCGTAAGTTGTCAGGCCGATAACCAGCGCAAATCCGGTCGTAGCCGACCATTCTTCTGCAAGACCCAATGCCTGTAATCGCTCTGCTACCGGGCCGCCAAGGCTGGCTCCGGAGTAAGCGCCGGCGATAATACCGATCAGTGTAATGCCAATTTGCACAGTCGAAAGAAATTTGCCGGGATCGCTAGCGAGCTTGAGCGCTGTTTTAGCGCCCCTGTTCCCCTGATCGGCCATACTGTGGAGATGCGCTTTGCGCGCAGAAACAATCGCGAGTTCGGACATTGCGAACACGCCGTTGATCAAAACTAAAATAACGATGATGGCGACATCA
This sequence comes from Parasphingorhabdus halotolerans, assembly GCF_012516475.1. NCBI lineage: Bacteria > Pseudomonadati > Pseudomonadota > Alphaproteobacteria > Sphingomonadales > Sphingorhabdaceae > Parasphingorhabdus > Parasphingorhabdus halotolerans. The sequence continues at coordinate 1,528,257 of NZ_CP051217.1, forward strand.
TACCAGGGAAAGGGTGTCATAATATCCAAGTAAATAAGGGAATAAGCCCAAAGGCCCCTATAGCCATAAGTTTTACAGAATGACAAACTTCCTGTCAGTCATTGTTCATCTGATTTGTGGTTAACGGCAACCATCTGGTTGAAAAAGCGTATTATCTATATCAGATTCAACAGAGAGGGAACGCATTATGAATATGAAGAAAATTATGATCTCCGCAGTTTCGCTGAGCGCACTGACATTGACCAGTGCTTGTGTCACCAATCCGGAAACGGGCAATAGAACAATTTCCAAGGCAGCAATTGGCGGCGTTGGAGGCGTGGTTGGCGGCTATCTGCTCGGCGACGTTTTGGGCGGTCGCAACGATAGGACTGCGAAAATCGTTGGCGCTGGTCTTGGCGGCCTCGCAGGCGCGGGCATCGGTTATTATATGGACCAGCAGGAGAAGAAGCTGCGTGAGCAGACCGCTGGCACTGGCATTGATGTGACCCGTGAAGGTGACAACCTCATCCTCAATATGCCATCCAATGTAACTTTTGCGGTGGACAGCAGCGCGATCCAGCCGAATTTCCAGACGACACTCGGCAGCGTTGCCAACACCTTGTCACAATATGAAAAAAGCTATGTTGACGTGCTTGGTCATACCGACAGCACCGGAACCGATGCCTATAATCAGGCATTGTCGGAACGTCGTGCTGAATCGGTCGCCAACTTCCTGTCCAACAGCGGCGTGCAACGGGCGCGGCTGGCAACCAAGGGCTATGGCGAGAGTCAACCGATTGCAACGAACACCACAGAAGAAGGCCGCGCAGCCAACCGCCGCGTGGAAATCAAGATTGTTCCTATTACCGAGGATGATCTGAATAACTAATTTGGCGCTTGCGCTGACGTAATATTATCGGGCATCCTCAACCTAGTTTCACACATTTTGTTTCACTGGATGCCCGATAATGACCACATCGAATTTTTCGCCCAATTTTTCTATTGACCTGACGGGCCGTACGGCAATTGTCACCGGTGCATCTGCCGGTCTGGGCCGTCGTTTTGCCAAGGTTCTCGCGGCTTGCGGCGCTAAAGTAGCGTGTACAGCGCGGCGCAAGGACAAGCTTGACGAACTGGTTAGTGAAATCACCGCTGACGGCGGGACCGCCGCTGCGTTTGCGCTGGATGTGCAGGATGCCGATCAACTCAAGGCAATCATACCCGCGGTGACGGAAACATTGGGCCAACCCGATATTCTGGTCAATAATGCCGGTATTGTAGACGCTGAACATGCCGTCAGAATGTCCACGGAACTGATTGACGATGTCTTGGATACCAATTTGCGCAGCGCATACATATTATCCTGCGAATTTGCGCGGCCTTTGATCGAGCAGAAGATGTCGGGACGGATTGTCAATATCGCCTCTATCGCCGCAACCCAATATGGCGGCAACGGCGCGGCGCTGTATTCTGTCACCAAAGCAGGCATTGTGCGCGTAACCGAGGCTCTCGCGGTCGAGTGGGCAAGATTCCACATCAATGTTAACGGAATCGCGCCAGGATTGTTCAATACGGATATGAGCGATGGGATGATCGATCGGGCTGGCGACTTCTCGGTCCACTTCCCCCGTAAACGGCTGGGCCAGCCGGAGCAGATGGACAGCACATTGCTCTATCTGGTATCACCTTCGTCAGAAGTGGTGACGGGCACGGTGATCAAGGTCGATGACGGTCAGGGACCGCGCTAGGTTTGTGACGCTAGTGTCCAAATCTAAACCAGATCACCCATCAACAGTGCTGGCAGATCACCACTTTCGCCCCGCGCCTCCGCCATGAATTGCGCTTTGAGTGGCGGGATCCGCTGGACGATGCCAATACCGAAACGCCGGATCGCAGAAGACGTATCACCGGGCAAACCAAATAGTCGCGTCAATATGTCTGTCGCTGCAGATACCATAAGATTATCGAGGCTGCGCCAGCGGTCATAGCGCGCCAATATTTGCGTATCGCCAAGATCCAGCCCGGTCCGTGCGCCATCCACAACGCATTGGGTGAGCGCAGCCACATCACGCAATCCCAGATTAAGCCCCTGCCCCGCTATCGGGTGAATACCGTGACCCGCGTCGCCAACCAGCGCCAGTCGCTTGGCGACCAGATCAGAGCTATGATGAAAACCAAGCGGATAGGTGGAACGCGGTGAGAGCAATTCCATCGCGCCGAGAAAACCTCCGGTTTTCTTCATCAGTTCGGCAACAAAGGCGCGTTCGTTAATCTTTGCCAGCGCTGGTCCATCGTCCCGCGCGACTGTCCACACAATCGCCGAGCGATGTACGCGACCGGCATCCTGCATCGGCAAAACCGCAAACGGGCCTGCCGAATAGAATATTTCGTAAGCGGTATGGCCGTGCGGTTGCTGGTGGGAAACTGTGCAGATAATCGCGCTATGCTCATATTGCCAGCGTGCCATTGTGATGCCTGCTTCCTCGCGCATCATGCTGCCGCGTCCATCAGCGGCAACCAATAACGGCGCCCGTACGGATGCTCCGCTATCCAGCGTAACGGAAACAATATGCTCGCTGCGATCACAGATCTCTACCTGCGCTGGCATATGCAAATCGATCAAATCATGGGCTTGCGCTGCCTCGAACAACAGCTGCCGTAGCACGCTATTTTGCACCATCACGCCTAGCGGTCCGTCTGTTTCGTCGGGTGTAAAATCAAGCTTTCCGGGCTTCAGGCCGTCGTTTATGATAATCTGACGAATATTGCAGCCATGCGGCTCCAGCGTTTCCGCCAGCCCTAAGGCTTCAAACATTTTCCAACTCGCGCTGTTGATTGCCGAAACCCGCGCATCGTTTTGCGCATCAACCAAGTCAGTTTGTTCTGCCCGATCAATAACCGTAACTTTCAGCCCATGGGCTGCGAAAGCAAGGGCCTGGGTCAATCCAACCAGTCCCGCACCAAGGATAATCACATCGCTGTTATGGAGGGTATCGCTGTTCATATTGCCTCATATCCATTTCAGTTCCGGACAGGATAGATGGTCAATGGTGTAAAAGGAAGCATCTTGGGGCGATAAAAGCTTTCAAAAAAACACGCGAAACTTGACGGCGACTCCCCGATTCGCGCAAAGGAAGATTTGGTTAATGTGAACGCCGATCTGAGTAAGGCGTGGGAGCTAGAATAATGGCCGGCAAGGCGAATGAAGCAAACTGGCGGGAGTTGATGCGTTTGAGCGTTGTGCGCAGCGGTGCGCTCATCGGCGCTCTGGCGCTTTTGCTTGCCACCGTTTTTTTGTTTCTCGCTCTTGTCAGCCATTCTCTGAGCGACCCCTCGTTCAACACGGCGGCGGGCGCTGTGGAAAATAACTGGATGGGAATACTCGGTTCCTATGCGTCCGATCTGTTGTTCTCGCTGCTCGGTATATCGATTTTCGCGATTTTGCCCCTGATGCTGGTGTTCGCCAACCGGCTCTGGAAGGATATTCCCCAGCCTGGCTGGAAGGGCCAGCTACTCTGGTGTTTATTTGGCGCTTTTCTTATCGCGACCGCTTTGTCGCTCTGGTTCCCGGACAGTCAGGTTGAATTGCCGTCCGGTTGGGGCGGTCTGGCCGGGATGCTCTCGGCCAAAGGGATTGCCGCTGGCCTCAGCGCAATATCAACAAGCTGGAGCGGGATTGCCTCGGGCGTGCTGATTGCGCTGACCCTGACCGGCGGTGCGGTGATGAGTTATTTCAGCTTGCGCCTCGACAAACCCCTCTTCCGCCCGATGCTCAAACTTCCCGAAATGAAGAACCCGTTTAGCAAGAAAGATCTTGATAGCGGTCTAGTAATAGAACCATCGGTAAGCCAAGCGCCCGCAGCGGCCAAGAAGACACCGGTACCGCGCAAGGAAGTCAAACCCGACAACCGGCCGCCACCAGAAATTAGTGACCGCGCGCTGCCGCCTAAAAAAGCCGAACTCGGCAAAGGCAAGCAAGGCGATTTTTTTGGTCCCTATTCGCTGCCCTCGATTGATTTGCTAATCCCACCGGTGGCGCAACCTAATAACGTCATCGACAAGGCCGGGCTGGAGCGCAATGCACGCTTGCTGGAATCGGTGCTCGATGACTTTCACGTCAAAGGTACGATCAACGCCGTACGGCCGGGCCCTGTCGTCACCATGTATGAGCTTGAACCCGCGCCCGGCATCAAAGCCAGCCGCGTAATCCAGCTTGCCGAGGATATTGCGCGCAATATGTCGGCGCTATCCGCCCGCGTCGCAGCTATTCCGGGCCGCACGGTGATGGGCATTGAGCTGCCGAACGCAAATCGCGAAATGGTGTCGCTGCATGAGATGATCGGCAGCGATAGTTTTCAGGAGCAGACCGGACAATTGCCGATTATTTTGGGCAAGAATATTTCCGGCGATCCGGTCATAGCTGATCTTGCACCGATGCCGCATCTGTTGATTGCGGGCACCACCGGTTCGGGTAAATCGGTCGGGCTCAATTGTATGATCGTGTCGCTATTGTACCGGCTCACGCCCGACCAGTGTAAAATGATCATGATCGACCCCAAGATGCTGGAACTCAGCACGTACGATGATATTCCGCATCTGCTTTCCCCGGTGGTTACGGAACCCGCCAAGGCGATCCGCGCGCTCAAATGGGCGGTGGAACAGATGGAAGAACGGTACCGGATGATGTCATCCATCTCGGTGCGTAATCTGGCCAATTATAACGAGAAAGTGAAGGCTGCCAAAGCCAAGGGCAAGCCGCTGGGCCGCAAAGTCCAGACCGGCTATGATCCAGATACCTCACGCCCGATCTACGAGGAAGAAGAGCTGGATTTTGAAGTCCTGCCGCAGATCGTGATCATCGTCGACGAGCTTGCCGACCTTATGATGACCGCCGGCAAAGAGGTCGAATTCCTCATTCAGCGCCTCGCACAAAAAGCCCGGGCTGCTGGCATCCATCTGATCATGGCAACCCAGCGTCCGTCTGTTGATGTCATTACCGGCGTTATCAAAGCCAATCTGCCAACCCGGATCAGCTTTCATGTGACCTCGAAAATCGACTCCCGCACCATCTTGGGTGAGCAAGGCGCAGAGCAGCTGCTTGGCAAAGGCGATATGCTTTACATGCCCGGTGGCAAGCAGCTCACCCGCGTGCATGGTCCGTTTATTTCCGATGATGAGGTCCGGTTCGTCGCCGACCATTGGCGCGCGCAGGGCTCTCCTGATTATATTCAGGCGGTCACCGAAGAGCCCGAAGACGGCAGCTATGCGCTTGATGGCGCGGACCTCAGCGACAGCAAGGAAGACCGGCAATATGCGCAGGCCTGCCAAATTGTGTTTGAAAGCCAGAAGGTGTCAACCAGCTGGCTCCAGAGGCAATTGCGAATCGGCTACAACACCGCTGCGCGAATCATTGACCGGATGGAAGAAGATGGTTTCATTTCCCCGCCCAACCATATTGGTCGCCGCGAGGTGCTGCGCGATCAGAATGGTGAAGTGATATGATGCGGGTCTGACTAGCCGATTGCCGGTCAATTCAGGTGCGGTTCAATCGCGTTCTTGTAGTTTAGAACTCAAATATTCTGGAGTTTTCAATATGTTAAAATATGCTTTTGCTCTCGCCGCCGCGCCGCTGGCGTTAATGGCCAGCAGCACCGCCACAGCCCAGCAGAGTCCGTCTGACAGCCTGAACACGATTTCAGCCCATTTGCGCGCAATGACCACCATGACCGCAAATTTTACGCAGGCGGACCGCAGCGGACAGGTTCTTTCAGGAAAACTGACCCTGAAGCAGCCGGGCAAGATTCGCTTTCAATATGGCAAGGACGCAAACCTGCTGATCGTTGGCGATGGTAAGTCTTTGACAATGATAGATTATGATGTGAACCAGGTGCAGCGCTGGCCGATCAAGAACAGTCCTCTTGGTGCCCTGCTCAACCCCGAGCGTGATCTGTCAAAATACGGCAAACTCATACCGACTCGCAATCCCGGTGTCCTGAGCGTTGAAGTGCGCGATCCAAAACGCCCGGAATATGGTGTCATTACAATGATTTTCACCAAATCCGCGCGGGGGCCGGCCGGCCTTGTGCTGGATGGCTGGGTATCGCTCGATTCGAAAAATAACCGGACCTCGATCAGGCTCGAGAACCAGAAATTTGGCGGTTCCGTAGACAATAGCACCTTCAACTGGACCGATCCGCGCAAGAAAAGCCGCAGCAAACGATGAACTGAGGCCCCGGTTCGACCAGCGGATGCCATTCAGGATTCCGTTCATACAAGCGACAGAAACGCCGATCTATAAGGGTTACAGGATGAGATGAGGCAGTCAGGTTTTCCCCCTGTTACCTGATGATACAATCTTCGGACCATCCTATGCGTGACGAACGCGAGTTAGCCCCCACCTCCTAAATGCCCCCGGAGGTGGGGGTTTTTCATTCAAAATCTGCCCTCACAAGACTATAAAATTTGCAAAAAATCATGTGGCTTTTGACTTGGGTTTCGCTGTCAGCATGGCTAGACAGCTTGCCATGACTGATAGCCTGAAAATCGTAAGCTGGAATATTAACAGCGTCCGCGCCCGTATCGACCTTGTTGAGCGTTTCCTGACCGAGGTCTCACCAGACATATTATGTCTGCAAGAAACCAAGGTGCGTGATGATCAATTTCCGGAAGGGATGTTCCGGCGTTTGGGTTACAATCACCAGATATTATGCGGGCAGCCGATGCATCACGGCGTGGCCATGATCAGCCGGGTGCCGCTGCATGAACATACCCGCCACGACTGGCAAGATAACGGCGAAGCACGGCATGTCGGCGCCATCCTGAATAACGGCGTTAGAATCGAAAATGTATATATCCCGGCAGGTGGCGAAATTCCTGACCGCGACGCCAATCCAAAATTCGGACAGAAACTCGATTATTATCAACGCATGATTGACTGGTCAGCGGATCTGAAAACGCCGACAATATTAATGGGCGATTTCAACATCGCGCCGCTGGAAGCGGATGTCTGGAGCCACAAAAAACTGATCAATGTCGTTAGCCACACGCAGATTGAAATTGATGTTTTGAAAAAACTTCAGGATGCCCATGGCTGGGTGGATATCGGGCGGAAATTCATTCCGGACCCCGAACGCCTCTATACATGGTGGAGCTATCGCGCGCACGATTGGCGTGCCGCCGATAAAGGCCGCCGTCTCGACCATGTCTGGACAAGTCCGGAGCTGGCCGACAAGGCGGTAAGCCATAGTGTCCACGAAGATTCGCGCGGCTGGACCAAGCCATCGGATCATGCAGCATTGATTACGGAATTTGAATTTTGAATGACTCGCCTCAGGACGAGGCCAAGAAGGTCGCGGCGCGGCGCGCAGCCCGCGCGATTGACGCACTCCGCCGTGGCTGGCTGATCGGGGTCAAGGCAAATGGCGAGATTCTCAACCTGCTGCCTGTCGAAACCGGCGATCTGGACAGTTCCCTGGCAGACAAAGACCAAGTGTCATTACTCATATCTGCCAGCCGCGCGGATACGCTAAAGCTTTTGAACCAGCTTGCCGCCGCTGATCCGCTCCTGCCCGTGCAAATCACTCTGGATGGTCCGGTGACAGCGGAGGAAGTGATCGCGATTGTCGATCCGGTGCTCGATATGCGCCATCCGATGAAGGGACCGTTCCGCAGCGAAGCACTGAACAATCCGGTCGCAGCCAAAGCGGCGATGGAACTGGCAAGACATGGCGGCCTGCTTCCCGCCTTCATCATCACAGATGGACCTGCCGAAGATTTGGTCATGGCAAGTGACGTTGCTGCCTATGCCGATTCCAGCGCATTAATCATGAGCGCCCACGCCAAACTGCCGGTTGCAGCCAATGCAAACGCGCATATCTACGGTTTTCGCAGTGATGCGGACGCCACAGATCATATCGCGCTGGTTGTCGGCGAGCGCGACGACAGCACGCCGGTTGTGCGCCTGCACAGCGAATGCCTGACCGGTGACGTGCTGGGCAGCCTGAAATGCGATTGCGGCCCGCAGCTCCACAGCGCGCTGGACCAGATGAGCGAGGCGAAATGGGGCGTGTTGCTATACCTGCGACAGGAAGGTCGCGGGATCGGGCTTATCAATAAACTCCGCGCCTATGCGTTGCAGGATCAGGGTTTTGATACCGTCGATGCCAACCAGCGGCTCGGCTTTGCGATCGATGCAAGGGATTTCGGGATTGCGGCGCGAATGCTGGAATTGCTCGGGATAGCCAATGTGAAGCTACTGACCAATAATCCGGAGAAGGTCGAAGGCTTGGAACGCTGCGGCATTGCTGTTGAAGAACGATTGCCGGTAAAGATAGCCGCCAATCCACATAATGAATTTTATCTCGATACAAAGCGCGACCGGACGGGGCATAAGCTTTGAGCGTTATCCAAGTTAATACTGCCGCACTGACACTGACTTGCAAGAATTGCTAGCGACTGGTGCGGTCTACTTAATCCCTTATCTTTCAAATATTCGTTTCAGCTATACCGCTAAAGTAGGTTCATTATTAGCGGCTAACGTGTTTTCAGTCGTCATGTCAGTCTGATTTACCGACATTTCACTTTAGATTAAAAAGAATACGAAACAGGAGCTTGGCAGCGAACCAGAGCGTCGGCAAGACTACTAAAAATCCAAACACCAGGACCGCTACCATTCCATAATTTTCCCTAAACGCGCCCACATCGTTAAGGAAAAGATATCCCAGCACCGCACCAACTGACAGGCTTGTTACCATGGAAATAGCGACCCTCAGTTTTGGAAAGCCAAAGCCATGAGAGTTCAGGATCGACTTCATCGTTTGGATGCACGATAGCGCACTGTAGGACAAATATAGCAACAGGCCACCTCCGATCAGCCAGCCAATTACCTGCCCATATCGCGATAATGCGCCAATAGTAAAAGCTACAAGAACTATCCCGATAAAGACCGTGTTGAAAATTAACGATATCGCCTCAGATTGAAAACCCGGCAATCCCGCATTAACATCTTTTTGTTCAGTCCCATCGCGAATTGCTCTAATTCGGGCAGAAGCATCGTCGACAGAAACCGCCCCATCATCCTTTCGTGCTTCGTTAATCGGGCGCTGAAAATCAGACTCGGTGACTACTGCACCGCTCCCCATTTCAGAGCCGTCAATATCGAAATACAGGGGGAATTTGTTATAGAAATCATTCTGGCTACCATAAACGCTGACTTTTCGTCCGACGATATTTGAAAGTTTCATATCCGGGTGAAGTTTGACCTTGGGATCAGTCAGATCTTTCTGGCGTTCAACGATTTCCTTAACGTCGCCAATCTCGTTATCTTCATCTTTGGGAGCAAATCTAGAATCCGTATAAGCCCCCTTGGCGACGAGGTAATTGAATTCAATTTCCGAGCGGGTATATCCGGTTGTATTGAAACGTTCAGAAATATACCGCAACATCGGCGCGACGGCATAAATGTCATCGCCCATTTTTGCTTCTTCGGTTTCGTAATCACAGCACGCAGGTTCGCCTTTCCAAAAGACAAGGAGCGCTGTGGCTCTGTCACATTCCGGCTGGGTTACGATCCAGTATAAGACATCCAGCCGATTATCCCAATTCCAATCGGCAGCAATCAAATGCCAGTCATCTGGCGACCCTTCTTTCAGATAATCAATTTGAAGCGCAGTCAGATGTTCTTCACGTATTTCTGCGTTATGAAATTCCTGAGGATAGCGCTTGGCAAATTCTCCGTTGAGATCAATTTTCTGTCCACTGATAGACAGTTTCATATCCTCATGGGATTTCAAAGGCGACTGGGCTAACTGCTCTTCATAGCTTACAAGCTGTTCGTAATCACTTTCGATATAGGAAGTGGCTTCGAACGCGATATTTGACCTTGTAAATCCATGTTCGTTCAGCCTTTGACTTATGAATTGCGCCATCTTCCAATTCTGGTTCTCGTTATCAATCGGTTGCTCCTCGGCCAAGAGACGGAGGAAACTTTGAGGACGCGTTTTCCAGAAAATGTTCAATGCAGTCGCTTTGTCACATTCATCCTGACGGACGATCCAGAACAACGGGTCTATCGGCCCACCCGTATAATAATCAAAACTAATCGCTACGCGGTGCCAATCTTCGGGCGACGCATTTTTCAACCAGTCGATTTGACGGTCTATCCGTTTTTCTTCGCTGTCCATTTGGCTTCAATCTTCTCAATTATTCGAAATATTGAAGTTGCTATATCACTTAATATTGAAAGCATTGTTAAATGTATTGCCGATTATCCAAAGAAAAAATGGTACAGAAGGACGATTAGGTTCGACGCTGGATAAGTCACCGTTGGGCTAATATCTGATTATTGAACGGGTCGGTTGAGTCCGGACTGTCGGCACTCCAGACATTCAAACATGATTGTGCTTTTGCGGATGGACAAACCTGCTAAAAACCAGATACTCGACAACTAAAACGGCACATCATCATCCAGATCGCTGTCAAATGCGCCGCCGCCCTGACCACCGCCTGATCCGCCACCGGTCTGGCCCCAGCCGTCGTTGGAACCACCTCCCTGGCCCCCGCCAGAAGAGCCGCCGCCCCAGCCGTCGTTGGAGCCACCACCTTGTCCGCCGCCACGCGAATCAAGCATTTCGAGCTTGGCATCAAAGCCCTGCAAAACAATATCTGTGGAGTAGCGGTCATTACCCGATTGGTCCTGCCATTTGCGGGTCTGCAACTTGCCTTCCAGATAGACCTTGCTGCCCTTGCGCAGATATTTTTCCGCAACGCCTGCAAGACCTTCGTTATAGATCGAGATATTGTGCCACTCGGTCTTTTCTTTTTTCTCGCCGGTCTGCTTGTCTTTCCAGCTTTCCGATGTCGCAACGCTGAAATTGCAGACTTTGCCGCCGTTGTTGAACGTGCGCACTTCCGGGTCCTTGCCCAAATTGCCTACGATGATGACCTTGTTAATGCCGCCTGCCATGTCTGAAATTCCCGTTGATTATGAGTCGATGCGGACCGTCCTACAACCCCAATGCGACAGCAGTCCAGTACGTTATGCCTGCGGCCAGATATGCCAAACCAAAAAGATAGGCGAGCATGAACATCGGCCATTTCCAGCCATTGGTTTCGCGGCGGGTCACAGCGATGGTCGAGATGCATTGCGGCGCGAAAACAAACCATGCGAGGAATGCCAGAGCGGTCGGCAGCGACCAGCGGCTTTGCAGGCGCTCGGTCAGCGATTTTGCTTCGGCTTCTTCATCCGGCGCATCAATCGCGTAGGTCGTGGCCAGCGCCGCAACAGCCACTTCGCGCGCCGCCATGGCCGGGATAAGCGCCAGTGCGATATCGCGATTGAAACCAATGGGAGTGACAATCGGTTCAATCACATTGGCGATCCTGCCAGCAGCGGAATAATCCACCTGGCTAACCGGACTGTCGATCGGCACTTTGGGGAAACTCAGCATGAACCACAAGATAACCGTGGCTGCAAAAATAATCGTCCCTGCCCGGCGCATGAATATATAAGCGCGCTGCCACAGGCCCAGAGCGACATCGCGGATGCGGGGTAGCTGGTATTTCGGCATCTCCATAAGAAAACCACTATTCGGGCCTTTGGTGACCGTCCGGCGGAGCAGCAACGCAGCGACCATCGCGCCGACAATACCGAACAGATACAATCCGAATAGCACCAGTCCCTGCAAGCCGATACCCGGACCAACGCTGGTCGGAGGAATAAACGCGCCAATGATAATCGCATAAACCGGCAGACGCGCCGAGCAAGTCATAAGCGGCGCGACCAATATGGTGGTTAGCCGGTCATTGGGATCAGAGATGCTGCGCGTTGCCATGATACCCGGGATGGCGCAGGCAAAGGAGGATAACAGCGGAATGAAGCTCCGACCGGACAGGCCTACGCCTGCCATCATCCGGTCCATGATGAAGGCAGCGCGGGTCATATAACCGCTGGCTTCCAGCAGCAATATAAAGAGAAACAGGATCAAAATCTGCGGCAGGAAAACGACCACGGACCCCACCCCAGCTATCGCCCCCTCGATGATGAAGTCTCGCAAAAATCCTTCTGCCATATTGGCTTCAACGGCGCCGGCGGCCCATGCACTCGCCGCTTCAATCCAGCCGATAGGCGCTTCTGACCAGGCGAAAACCGCCTGAAACATTACGAATAAAATCGCCATCAGGATGAGCGGCCCACCGAAGGGGTGAAGCAGGACTGCGTCCGTGCGTTCAGACCAGCGCCTGCCTGCGGTTTCGGATATCACGGCCTGTGACGCGATTTTCTTGGCCTGTTTGCGCAGACCATGATCGCGTTCTTGGGACACGATAATATCCGCGTCCGTCGCCTTTGCGGCCAACCGTGTTTCCACGGCAGCCGATAGTTCCTGCAGGCCACGCCGCCGCACGGCCACTGTCGGCACCACCGGCACACCCAGCGCCTTTTCCAGTTTTTCCGGATCAAGGGTCAGGCCATCGCGTTCCGCCAAATCCATCATATTGAGCGCGCAAACGACCGGTCGGCCCAGCGCAATCACTTCCAGTGCAAAGCGCAGATGATTGTCGAGATTGGCGGCATCCAGCACAATGATGATGGCGTCCGGCTTGCGCTCACCGGAAAACTCGCCGGTGATCACGCCGCGCGTTACCTCTTCATCGGGACTGGTCGGTTCAAGGCTATAGCTTCCCGGCAGATCAACCAGCTCTGCCGGTCGCCCATCCGGCAATGTGAAATGTCCTGATTTACGCTCAACTGTCACGCCGGGATAATTGGCGATTTTCTGCCGCGCCCCGGTCAGCGCGTTGAACAGCGCGCTTTTGCCCGCATTGGGGTTGCCCGCCAGGACAATCAGAGGGGCTGCCTTGGTCATATATTATGCTGTCGCGATTACCGGGACCAGTTCGACCGTGATCGCTTGCGCATGGGATTTGCGCACTGCAATCATCATCCGGCCCACCTTTAGCGCGATGGGGTCATTAAACCCGAACATGCCTTTATGCAGTTTTTCGACCGTCACGCCCTCATCCAGCCCCAGCGCGCGCAATCTCCGGCCTTCTGTTTCAGACATGCTGGTCCAGTCGATAGCCAACACTTCCCCGCATTGCCGCAAGGAAAGCCGGTCAAGGGTGATGGTTGATTTCACTGGTGCGTGCATATACAAACTCGACAATCTGTTATTGCAACTGATTATCAATATTGATTGTGTTTGGCGAGTCTTTTATTGTATATCTGTGCCAGGCATAGCGCGAAAATCAAACTCCGCGATACCGCAAACGCCCGATAAACCGGGCCATGCTGAAACGCTCGCCACCGGGACGCGTCAGCTTGGCCTTGGCTTTTTCAAACTGCATCACGTTCTCGATCCGGCGACCGAGAAACGCCTTGGTATCGGCAAGGCCCTCGCTCTCGTCATCCAGAAAAACTGTGATCGTACTGCCATATACCGCCGACAATAAAGTGCGCTTAGTATAGTGGTTATAGTCGGTTGCCGTGTCACCCGCCAGCCGCCACATTTTATCCGCTGCACGCCAACCCAGCTTGGCAGCGATGGGCAGGTTTGGAGGCGCGGCCAGTATTGCCAAAGCCCGCCGCAAACCTTCTCTCTGGGTCTCCATCTGTTCCAAGCGCGCCTCCACCAATGCGGTAATCCGTTCCCGAATTTTCATCGCACCCAGCTGCTCTTGGGAATATTTCGCCGCCATCCCTTCATCAATCGCCTGAAACCAGGCATCGATCATATCAACCGCGCCCTCATTGAAAGCCAGCCGCGCCATATCCGCATCAATACTGGCCTGCTCCGCCGCCGCAGCCACTGCTTTTTCGTTCCAGCCGTCAAATGCCGCTTGCTCGGCCAGCAACGGCGCTAAAAAGACGCGCACTTCATCGAGAGTGGGATCAACAGGCAATGGGGTGGGCATAAAGGCTCCTGAGATGGACGAAAGATATCCTATCAACATAGAGTATATTTATTGGCTTTCAAAGCATTGCATTGACGCGCCCGCTCTCTTAACTGTCCAGTTAACTTCTGATAACTCTTCCACAAAGGGAACCCGCGTGACCACATTATTCGATTCCATCAAACTTGGCGCCATTGAAGCGCCGAACCGCATGCTCATGGCTCCCCTTACACGCTGCCGCTCTACCATGCAGCATGTGCCGACACCGATTATGGGCGAATATTATGCACAGCGCGCGAGTGCCGGGCTAATTCTTTCCGAAGCTACTGGTATCAGCCAGCAAGGCCTCGGCACACCGTTTGCGCCTGGCATCTGGAACGATGAACAAACCGAAGCATGGAAACCGATTGTCGAGCAAGTGCATGAGGCTGGCGGGCGGATTATGTGCCAGCTCTGGCATATGGGCCGCCTCGTTCACTCGGATTTCAACAATGGCGAGCGACCGGTTTCTGCTTCTGCAACGACCGGCCCCGGCGTGATCCGCACCTACCAAGGCAAGAAGGACTATGAACAGGCACGGCCTCTGGAAATTTCCGAAATGCCTGGCTTGCTCGACGACTATGCCAATGCTGCCGAGAACGCCAAAAAGGCCGGTTTTGATGGTGTGCAATTGCACAGTGCCAACGGCTATCTGATCGACCAGTTCATCCGGTCTGGTACAAACCTGCGGACCGATGAATATGGCGGCCCTATCGAAAACCGTATCCGCTTGCTTGGCGAAGTGACCCAGCGGCTTGTTGATGTCTGGGGCGGCGATTACGTCGCGGTGCGCCTCTCCCCCAATGGAGATTCCCAGGGCGCGGATGACGCAACGCCAGTAGAAACATTCACGGCAGCGGCCAAAATGCTCAGCGATATCGGTATCGCGTTTCTCGAACTGCGCGAACCGCCTGCGCATGGCACTTATGGCAACACGGATGTGCCAAGGGTTAGCCCGGATATCCGGCCTGTGTTCAACGGCCCACTGGTTTTAAACAGCGATTATTTCTACAAAGAAGGCACAGAAGCGCTCGCCCAGAATAAAGGCGATGCGATCAGCTTTGGCCGGACTTTTATAACCAACCCCGATTTGCCGGAGCGATTCCGCACAGGCGCCGAGCTAAACCCGATCGACTTCACGCCGACCTGGTATAGTCAGGGACCTGAAGGCTATATTGACTATCCAGCTTTGGATGAGACGGTGGCAGCCTGATCAAACAAGATCACCAAACCCTATAGTTTCCGGGCTATCGGGGAATGTCTAAAAGCTGCTCTGCAGTCGGCGAAGCATGTTCAGAACGGCGGGCTCATCTTCCATGTCGCGCTCAAGCCGGGCGGACAGTCTTTGCAGGCGTTGGAACAGTTCTTCGCTGGCCATTACAATTTGCTGCGCTTCGACCGGAAAACGCTCAACCATCGGACCATCGCTTGCCGCCGCATAGCCCAAAGCACGGTCATGGTTCCAGGCCTCGCCTTCGCTAAGCTCGCCGCTGTGCAAGGCTTTTTGGTTTAACAGCCATGCGATACAATGCATCAAGCGGGTCGTAACTTTCAATGATTCGCACGAGAATGATACGGAAAGCGTCGCATCAGCATCGCAATCTTCATGGAAGCGCCCGGACTCGAAATAGGATCGCGCCTCATCCGCAAGCACCATGGCTTCGGTATAAAGCGCGTCCAGCAATTTTGGTGTAAGCAAGGCCTTAGCTTCCGTCATAGGGCCTGCTTAGCAAATTTTTGCGCCACAATGACAGTCCAAAATCACCATCAAAAAAGGTTAATGCAACGCTGTTCCAATGTGACACGGTGCGGATAGTTAAGATGAAGGCAACGCAGCAGATCTATGCGATGATATCCGGGATCAGCGCATTCTCGATCTGAATGATCCGGTCCCGCAGCAATAATTTGCGCTTTTTGAGCCGAGCTGCCCGCAGCTGATCGGTGCTACCAGACTCCAGAAGAGCCGCAATCGCTTGATCCAAATCGCGATGCTCCACTCTCAACAGTTCAAGGCGCTGCCGCAACTCTTCATCGCTCATCGCCATTTTGAACCCAATCACCCCTTGCGTGTTTGCCAATATTTTGTAATCTTAACCTTATTCGTGGTTCATGTCGAAACCAAGACAATTGTAATCATGATAACGTAACCGCGCCGAAATGCCTTTGGCCGCCGCAATGAAAGGGACGCCCGCAACAACTTTCAAAACAGCATGTTTTCATTTCAAGGAGAGATTTATGGATCATAATCATGTCACCGCACTGCGCGGAAAACACGAAGCCCTCGACCGTCAAATTAATGATGAGGAAAGTCGCCCGTTTCCAGACACGATAAAAATCCACAAACTGAAAAAAGAAAAACTGCGGTTGAAGGAAGAACTGCTGGCAGAAGCTTGACGATAGTTTTTCGCCGTTAGCCAAGGTTAGTGGCGACATCTATGATCGCTTTCGACAAATCTTTGGAATACCGCTATTGCTTATCGCCTGATTAGATAGTTTCTGATAGGCTTCGGCTATGGAAATGAGTTCGACCACCAGACCCGTATCCGCTCCGGTTACGGCACGCAGTATATTAACCGGATTGCGCGCTATCATGGCCTCTTCCGGCAATGCCCAGACCAAACTCAATCAAGTCGTGGATCGGATATCAGAAGCCGTCAGCAGCGAAGTTTGCTCAATCTATTTGCTGCGCGACGGTGTGCTTGAACTCTTTGCTACTCATGGCCTTAATCAGGAGGCGGTTCATGTCACAAAACTGGCCTATGGCGAAGGGCTGACCGGGTACATCGCAAAAAACGTCGAAACGCTAAATCTTGATGAAGCCGCGAGCCATCCGGATTTTCAATATCGCCCTGAAACCGGCGAAGAAAAATTCCATAGTTTTGCAGGTGTTCCGATCATCCGGAATCAGCGAGCGGTCGGCGTGTTATGCGCTCAGCACATCGAACCGCGAAAATATTCAGACGAAGAAATAGAGGCATTCGAGACATCAGCAATGGTGCTCGCAGAGCTCATTGCCAATGCTGACCTTATCGACGAACATAGTGTTGACATTCCAGAGGTTCACAATGACGGGGCACTCCGACTGACCGGGCTGCAGTTGGTCAAGGGGAAGGCAAGCGGATACGCGGTATATCACCAGCCGCGCGTGAAGATTGAACATACGGTAGCCGAAGATACCGAGGCGGAACGGCATCGCGTATATTCGGCCTTTGACAAGATGAGGGCCCAGATTGACCAGATGACCAGCCAAGCCGAATTCGGCGTCGGCGGCGAGCATGAAGAGGTGCTCGAGACATATAAAATGTTCGCTTATGATGAGGGCTGGAGCCGGCGCATCAATGAAGCGATTGACAGCGGGCTCACCGCCGAGGCTGCGATTGAACGCGTGCAACAACATACCCGTATGCGGATGCGGCAAATTTCCGATCCTTTGCTCGCGGAACGGATGCATGATCTGGAAGATCTTGCCAACCGTTTGCTCCGAATAGTGTCTGGCCAAATGGGCACGGCAGCCTCGATGGGGCTGCGCAAGGACACTATTCTTATCGCTCGCAATTTGGGCCCGGCGGAATTGCTAGAATATGACAGGCGGCGACTAAAAGGGGTTGTTCTGGAAGAAGGCTCACTGACCGCGCATGTGACAATCATAGCAAGAGCGATGAACATTCCTATTCTCGGACAGGTCAAGAATATCCGCCAGACGGTGCGGGACGACGATCACTTGCTTTTAAATGTGGACGAGAATGCTCTTTTTGTACGTCCAAACGTGACCATGGAACAGGCATTCGAAACGCAGCTTGAACGCAGCCAGAAAAAGCGCGCCGATTATGCCGAGCTTAAAGACAAAGAGTCAGTCACAAAGGATGGCACCCGGATTACGCTGAATATCAATGCTGGCTTGCGGGATGATATCGCCATGCTCAGTCTTACCGGTGCTGATGGCATCGGACTGTTCCGCACCGAATTCCAGTTCCTGGTGGCAGCGACGATGCCCAGCCGCACCGGACAAACCCGGCTGTACCGCGACGTTCTGGAGGCGGCGGGCGAAAAGCCGGTCATCTTCCGCACAGTCGATATAGGCGGCGACAAACCTCTGCCCTATTTTCAGGCCAGCATAATCAAGGAAGAAAATCCGGCGATGGGTTGGCGCGCAGTACGTGTTGGACTGGAGCGCGCAGCCTTGATGAAGGTGCAAGCGCGTGCTTTGCTGGAAGCGTCGGCTGGCAAGAAGCTCAATGTCATGTTCCCGATGGTCGCGGAACCCTGGGAATTTGATGAAGCGAAAACGGTGTTTGAGAAACAGATCGATTATTTGCGTGCTCGCAAAAAGCAACTTCCCGTATCCATCCGCTACGGCGCAATGCTAGAAGTTCCAGCGCTTGCCGAATGTCTGGATTTAATGGCGCCGAGACTGGATTTTCTTTCCATTGGTACCAATGACCTTACGCAATTTTTATTCGCGGCAGACCGCAGCAATCCCAAGCTCGCGGAGCGCTTTGACTGGTTGAGCCCGGCAATTTTACGTTTTCTCGCCAGAGTTATCAAGGAATCGGAAGAACGGGGCATCGAGCTAAGCGTGTGCGGAGAAATGGGCGGAAGACCTCTTGATGCGTTGGCGCTGCTTGGTCTGGGCGTAAAACGGCTTTCGATTACGCCGGCTTCAGTCGGTCCAATCAAAGCCATGGTGCGGTCGGTTGATCTTAATGAGGTGCGCAAGCAACTGGACTCTATCTTGAAAGCCCCCCCGAAAACTCCCGCGAATATCTGCGGAAATGGGCTGCAAAACATCGCGTCGATCTGGGTTGACGAACCGTTGCCCTTTTAAAGGAACGGTGAAAATATCGGGATATTTCTCTTTGAGACGTTAACGGACGTCACATATTCTCGTTATCCTCGTGATTGACTCTGATAATCATTGACTTTACGCCCGCGCGGTGGCTTTTCTCTTGCTGGGGTTTCAAGGGGTTCGGGGTCGCACTACGAACCGGCCGTAGGAGAGTATTTTGGCCGAAGATGATTTAAATGACAGCAAAGCCGAATTGAGCTTGCATAGCTCTGGGGATATGCTGCGCCATGCGCGCGAGCAAAAAAATCTGAGTATCGAAGATATAGCAAAAACAACGCGTATTCCCCAGCGGCATCTCAAATCAATCGAGGCTGGAGATTTCGCGGCATTGCCGGGACGCACCTACGCTATCGGCTTTGCCAAATCTTACGCACGGGCGGTGGGCATAAGCGAAGTCACAATCGGGACGCAGTTGCGCGAAGAAATGGATGAACAGGGTCACGCCGCCTATCAACCGGAAACCAGTGGCTATTCTCCCGCTAATCCTACTAGCATACCACCCAAAATGCTTGCGTTTACGGCGGCCGGAATTGGAGCCTTGGTTCTTGTCGGTTATCTGATTTGGCGCACTTTGGTGCTGGAGCCATCCTCGCTGGCGACGGACATAAACGAAACGGATGTTGCGGGTGAAGTATTAGACGAGAACCAAACAGGCACCCCGCAGGTGGCCGCTGGTCCCGCTCCTGCGCAAACCGGCACAGTGGTTCTGACAGCAACCGAAAAGGTCTGGTTAAAAATTTATGATGAAGATGGCGAACGGCTGTTTGAAAAGGAAATGGCAGCAGGCGAGAAATTCACAGTTCCTGCTGATGCCAAAGGCCCGCAGATCTTGACCGGCAGGCCTGATGCTTTAACAGTCACCATTGACGGGCAAGTCGTACCGGCCTTGGGCACGGCAGAGCGTACGATAAAAGATGTCGGTATTAGTGCAGCCGCGTTGCTTGCGCGCGGCGAGGCGGGAGCAGGGGCAGGAACGATCGCCACGCAGAACGGAAATGATGATTCCGATACGAACTAGTTGATACCCGCGAGCATCGGCACATTGCGGGCTTCCCGGCGGCACCAGCAAATCTATTTACTTTTCAGGGCGATATATGGTTAATATAGCGTTCTAGTTGGAGGCACCCGCATGAAACGCGCTATATTACCCTTACTGATATCCAGTTTTCTGGTCTCAATTCCCGCATATGCGCAGGATTCCGGCGTTGGGAAAAGAGTGGATCGGCTTGAGAAAGAAATGCGTGCCGTTCAGCGCAAAGTTTTTCCGGGCGGATCAACCAAGTTTTTTGAGCCCGATATTGCGCCGGAAAATGCCGCGACAAGCGCACCCTCTACAACAACCTCTGCGGTGACTGATTTAATCGCCCGCGTCGATGCGCTGGAACGTAGCATGGCCGACTTGACCGGCCAGGTGGAGCAGAATGGCTTCCGACTGAAGCAGATTGAAGACAAAATGGCCGCAATGGAAACACCCGGGTCTTCCGCAAGCACCGGTGGAACCTCTGTTTCATCGTCTGTTTCATCGTCCGTTTCTTCATCCGCCCCGGCTGCAGGCGCCAGCACAAGCAGTGCAACAGCAACACCTGACCCTGAGCGCGTCGAAGTCGTTGCTTCGATTGTCATGCCCGATACCGGAGATGCGGGCGAGGACGCTTATATTTATGGATATCGCCTCTGGGAAGCCAAATATTTCCCGGAAGCGCAAGCCCAGTTAAAAAAGGCGGCGGCGGATCACCCCGATCATCGCCGCGCCAGCTTTTCGCAAAATCTGCTGGGCCGCGCCTATCTCGATGATGGCAAGCCCGCGCTCGCGTCAGTCGCTCTTTATGAGAACTATCAAAAAATGCCCCGCGGTGAACGAGCGCCAGATAGTCTCTATTTTCTCAGCACAGCGCTCGTGCAACTTGGCAAAAAAACGGATGCTTGCCGGGTGCTGGGTGAACTTCAGGATGTCTATCCCGATGAGGCCAGCGGGCGGCTCAGCGACCGGATAGCCAGCGGCAAAAGCGCGGCTGGGTGCAAATAGAAATGGCAGACTAATGGATGACACGGCGCTAGTAGACCATTTCAATGCTGCTATCGTCAGTCTCTTGCCCGGTTTTGCTAACAATGATGATATTCTGGGGCTTGCGGTATCGGGCGGACCGGACAGCCTGGCATTGCTACTACTGGCTCACGAAGCCTTTCCAAAACGGATAGCCGCAGCAACGGTAGACCATCAACTCCGCAGAGAAGCGCGCGACGAGGCTCTGTTTGTTGCCAATTTATGCGCCGAGCGCGGAATTTCACACAGCATATTGACCCCCCGCATCCCCATTCGCGGGAGTATTCAGGCAGAGGCCCGCAAGGCGCGATACAGTCTGCTGCACGGCTGGATGGAACGTGCCAATATTGCATGGCTCGCAACCGCGCACCATGCCGATGATCAACTGGAAACGCTGGTCATGCGGATATTGCGCGGCAGCGGTCTTGATGGCATGTCCGCCATTCGTGCCCGGCGAGGACATATCGTCAGGCCACTGCTGGACATAACCAAAAACCAGCTGGTGGAATTTGTGCAGTCGCATGAAATAGAGCCAATTGATGATCCATCCAATCAGGATCAGGGATTTGACCGTGTACGGGTGCGAAATGCTCTTGCCGGGTTGGAAGGTTTTGATGTCAGCCTGGCCAATCACAGTGCCGCAGCGCTTGAAGACGCGCGGGTTGCGTTAAACTGGATGGTAGACGGCCTGGCTGCAGATCACCTGAGCAAGACAGAGACCGGCTGTGTTCTGGCAAAAACCGACTTTCCACACGAAATTCAGCGCCGTTTGGTCTTGAAGGCCATCCATATCTGCGACCCTGCCCTCTCACCGCGCGGGGAGCAATTGGAACGCACGATAGCAGCTCTGGGCACGAACCAGACGACCACCATCGGCAATATATTGTGCCAGGGCGGCGAACAATGGACTTTTAGTCCTGCTCCCAGACGCCAGAATTCTTAGTATTTCGAGATATTTGCCGTAGATGACGAACACTTCAGGCTGATATCGGCAAAAACATGCCCCCCGATATTGTCATCTGACAGAAAAGGCTTATCTTTGGTGGAGTATATTTATCGATAGGACATAGTGCCAAATGAACGACGAACAGGATCCAAAAGAAAACCCCTGGATGAAATCCATGCTGATCTGGGCAGGCATTATTGTTGCGCTGTTGCTCACAGTGTCCATGTTTGGCGCTGGAAGCAGCACTGATGCTGGTTCGGTAATGAGCTATTCTTCGTTCCGCGCCAAAGTGGCCGAAGGCAGTGTGAAGAGCGTTGCCATCGCGCCGGACAAGATTACCGGCGAGCTTACCAATGGCGACAAATTTGCCACCACACCGGTCAATGATGACACTTTGGTCAATCTGCTCGACGAAAAAGGCGTAGAATATAGCGGCAAGGCAGAAGAAAGCCCAAGCTTGTGGCAATATCTGTTGATCCAGTCCCTGCCATTCTTGCTGATTTTGGGCGTCGCGTTCTTCGTCTTGCGCCAAATGCAAAAAGGCAGCGGCTCCGGCGCAATGGGTTTCGGTAAATCAAAAGCCAAACTGCTCACCGAAAAACAGGGCAAAGTAACCTTTCAGGATGTCGCTGGGATTGATGAAGCGCGCGAAGAACTGGAAGAGATAGTAGAATTTCTGAAAGACCCGAGCCGCTTTGCGAAGCTCGGCGGACAGATTCCCAAAGGCGCTTTGCTGGTTGGTTCACCCGGTACCGGTAAAACACTGCTAGCCCGCGCTATTGCTGGCGAAGCGGGTGTCCCCTTCTTCACCATCTCCGGTTCGGACTTCGTTGAAATGTTCGTTGGCGTCGGTGCCAGCCGTGTCCGCGATATGTTTGAACAGGCCAAGAAAAACGCTCCCTGTATTGTTTTCATCGACGAGATTGACGCTGTTGGACGTCATCGCGGCGCCGGACTTGGCAACGGCAACGACGAGCGCGAGCAGACGCTGAACCAGTTGCTTGTCGAGATGGACGGTTTTGAAGCCAATGAAGGCATTATCATCATCGCTGCTACCAACCGCCCTGACGTTCTCGACCCTGCCCTGCTGCGTCCCGGCCGCTTTGACCGTCAGGTTGTGGTGCCGCATCCCGACATTGAAGGCCGCGAGAAAATTCTTCAGGTTCATATGAAGAAAGTGCCGCTCGCTCCCGATGTTGACGCACGCACAATTGCGCGCGGAACGCCTGGTTTTTCAGGTGCCGATCTGGCCAATCTGGTCAATGAAGCAGCATTAATGGCAGCAAGACGTGGCAAACGGCTTGTCGCGATGGATGAGTTTGAAACCGCCAAAGACAAGGTCATGATGGGTTCCGAACGCCGCTCGATGGTAATGACCGAGGACGAGAAGAAAATGACGGCTTATCATGAAGCCGGTCACGCTATCGTTGCCGTTCACGAGCCGGCATCAGACCCTATTCACAAGGCCACAATCGTCCCGCGTGGTCGCGCGCTTGGCATGGTCATGCGTTTGCCGGAGCGTGACAGCTACAGCTATCACCGCGACAAAATGCATGCCAACCTTGCTGTTTCGATGGGTGGGCGTGTCGCGGAGGAAATAATCTTCGGCTATGATAAAGTGTCTTCCGGCGCATCTGGTGACATTCAATATGCTACCAAACTGGCCCGCGATATGGTTACCCAATGGGGCATGTCTGACGAAATGGGTCCGCTGCAATATGAAGAGCAGCAGGGCGAGACATTCCTCGGCTATTCCCAGTCACAGCGCGCCCATATGTCTGACGAAACTGCGAAAAAGATCGATTCAGAAATTCGCGGTATTGTCGACGCCGGATACGACCGTGCCAAACATGTTTTAACCAAAAACGAAAAGCAACTGCATTTGCTAGCCAATGCGCTGCTCGAATATGAAACCCTATCGGGCGACGAGATCAACAAATTGCTCGAATCCGGCAAGTTTGAACGCGATGGCGGCGATGTGATCAAGCCGTCTTCGGTTCCGGCTGTCGGCACATCCATCCCGAAAGCAGGCCGGAAAAAGAAAGGGCCATTTGGCGATCCCAAACCACAGGGCGCTTGATATATCCGTTCAAAACCGGTTCATCAAAATATCACCAATACCCTTCCCATCATATTGATCGGAAGGGTATTTTTATGAAGGTTCGCTATATTGTCACAATCGCCGTATTTTGTTCCGCCAGCGCTGCATCTGCCTCAATGAACGCACAGTTGTTCTACGCCAAGGCAGTCGCTCTGGAGAAGAAAGGCATGGGTGCGATGCTCTCTAAAGACTTAAAGCCAGTGATGAATGAGATGAAAGCTTCTGGCGCGGCGGTGAAGGCAGAAAATGAGGCGGCCAAGAAATTGGGAAGTCCGCTATATTGCCCACCAGCGAAAAGCGGCAGCATGAACAGCAAGCAATTGCTCGCGCTCTTTGGGGCAATACCCGAAAGCCGCCGCAAAACGATAAATGTACAGACGGCATGGAAAGAAATCCTGGTCAAAAAATTCCCATGCTAAGCGCATCCTTGCTTCACAGGCAAAGCGCTGCGAAAAGGGTCTATGGTCTTCTTCGAACACTATGAGACGATAATCCGCTTTGCTATTCTGACAGGCGTTTTTGCCGCAATGGCGGGCTTGGAATTGGCATTTCCGCGCCGGTCGCTGTCCCAGCCCAAGGCGCACCGCTGGTTCACCAACATCGGAATGGTCATAATCGACACCGCTTTACTGCGGGTCGCGATGCCGCTGCTGATGATTGGTGCTGCGGAAATTGCTTTTCAGCGGCAATGGGGACTTCTTGCATTCACCGAGCTGCCGGTGTGGATGGAGTTTCTGGTTGCAATCCTATTGCTCGATCTGGCGATTTACATTCAGCATGTCGCCACTCACAAAATCCCACTTCTCTGGGATATGCACAAGGTCCATCACGCAGACCGCGATTTCGATGTAACAACAGCAGTGCGATTTCATCCCTTCGAGATATTTTTATCGATGGTCTATAAGATAGCCTGTGTTTTCGTCATCGGCCCTTCAGTTTTGGCCGTGTTTGCGCTGGAAGTGCTATTGAGCGCTTCTGCCATGTTCAATCACAGCAATGTGAAAATCCCGCTCAAACTCGATCAATGGCTGCGCTGGTTCATCGTAACGCCCGATATGCACCGGGTGCATCACAGCATCATCCGCGCAGAGACGGATAGCAACTATGGT
The DNA here is from genome assembly GCF_012516475.1 of Parasphingorhabdus halotolerans. Classification (NCBI taxonomy): domain Bacteria; kingdom Pseudomonadati; phylum Pseudomonadota; class Alphaproteobacteria; order Sphingomonadales; family Sphingorhabdaceae; genus Parasphingorhabdus; species Parasphingorhabdus halotolerans. The sequence continues at coordinate 1,553,211 of NZ_CP051217.1, forward strand.
TTTTTCCTGACGATCTGGGACCGGATATTTGGAACATATATCGATCAGCCCCAGCTGGGTCATGAGGGCATGACGATCGGTCTGGCTGAGTATCAGACAGAGGAGCCTTCCGGATTAGGATGGAGCTTGTTGTTACCGCTTCAACGAAGCAGGTCGGCAAAAATCAACGCCGACCATATTCGTTAGAAACACCGGCACTGCGTGGAGGAGCCGCTGCAGTTAAACGCAGGGCTTCAGCAGACTGGCTGATCGAACCGATTTCATCCGGCGTATCGTCATCGTCAATCTGCACTTTCTGCAGAGATTGGACAAGCTGCTCTTCCAGATCAGATGGCTTGACGGTTTCTTCTGCAATTTCACGCAGCGACACGACCGGATTTTTATCACGGTCGCGGTCGATCGTCAGTTCAGCACCGCCCGAAATCTGGCGCGCACGCTGGGCCGCGAACAGCACCAAATCAAAACGGTTGGTAACTTTATCGACGCAATCTTCAACGGTGACGCGAGCCATAAGGCGCTCCTGATTCTCAAAATTCTGGAAAGAGCGGTCTAGCTAGAGCTTTGTCGTGGTTTTGTCAACAAATCAGAAGACTGGCAAATGGCTTGATGATCTTTCAGTTTGCGGCAACCAGCGCCGCCACCTATGTTCCATAATATGCTCGGAAAACCCGCAAGAAACTTTGACGATAGTAATATTTTTGATGTTGCCGGCAATCAATTGCAACTGATTTATCGCGCCGCTCAAAGACTGGAAGCATTGCTTGGTCTTATCAACGGCGCACAACACTCGCTCAAACTATACTACTATATGTTTGAGGAAGACGACATCGGAGATCTTGTCCGTGATTGTCTAGTTGCAGCGATGGAACGCGGTGTTGAAGCACAATTGATGGTGGACAGCTTCGGTTCCAACGGTGCCTCGAAAGAGTTTTTTGAAGTTTTCCGGAAAGCTGGGGGAAAATTCGCGATTTTCAGCCCCCGTTTCTCAACCAGTTATTTCGTCCGCAATCACCAAAAAATGGCGATAGCTGACGACTGCAAAGCAATAATCGGTGGCTTCAATATTGCCGATCAGTATTTCGATAAGCATCCTGATGATAAACATGAGGATCACAATGAAAACGGTTGGCTTGACATCGGTCTCATAATCGAAGGTCCGGGGGTCAAAAAGCTCACAGAATATTATCTGTCTCTTTCCCAATGGGTTCACGATGAAAACGGTAATATGCGGATGTTGCGGAAATTGGTGCGTAGTTGGCAGTCTCGGGAAGGCCAAAACCGGGATCGTTTCCGGCTTTTAATTGGCGGACCAAGCAACCGGCTTAGTCATTGGGCGTGGTCGATAAAAAAGGATCTGGAAGCCGGAAGCCAACTGGATCTGGTAATGGCATATTTCTCGCCCGGCCAGGGTTTGCTTCGCAGGATTGCAGCCTTGTCTAAAAGAGGCGGTTCCAGTCGGCTGCTGCTGGCTGGCAAAACCGACAATGGCGCAACCATAGGAGCGAGCCGCTCGCTTTACGGCTATTTACTAAAACGCCGCGCGCAAATATTTGAATATCAACCAAAAAGATTGCACGCGAAGATGATTGTCGTCGACAATGCGGTCTATCTCGGCTCTGCCAATTTCGATTTACGCAGCCTGTTCATCAATGTTGAGATTATGATCCGCATCGAAGATGCCCACTTTGCCGAACATGCCCGCTGCATGGCAAGGGAGTTGCGGGAACAGTCAACTGAAATCACCCCACTGCTCCACAAGTCCCGAAAAACGCTACTCAATAGAGCCAGGTGGGCGCTGTCATACTTGGTCGTCAACCTGGTAGATTATTCCGTAACGCGGCGCTTCAACTTTGGGTTGAAAAAATAATCGAAGACCCAAATTCATGGGAACTTCAACATTCCGTCCCAGCTTTAGAATCGTTCATCGCAAAGCTGCGTTTTGGTTCTGTTCACCGCCGCTTGCTATCGTAAAGCTATAGCGCAAATCAGGGATGTGGGCTGCAAGGTTCACGCTGAGACGATAAAACAGGGAAAAGAACAAAGTCCATGATCCAGTTTCGTACAATTGTCGTTTTTATCTGCTCTGGCCTTTTGTCCGCCTGCGTCTCATCTGGAAGTTATGATCGACCAGTTGGGCAGCAAGATGCACAGCCTCCCCGATATGATAATCCGCCACCACAATCCGTGATTGATGTCTCCCGCGATCGACCCAATCCTGCTCTGGAGCGAGAAATTGCCGAGCTTTGGCGCACGTTTCCAGGCAAAACAGGCATCGCAGTGAAACGGATTGACGGAAATTGGGAAATTGGCCACCGCGCGGACGAGGCGTTTCCGCAGCAAAGCGTTTCAAAACTCTGGGTGGCGATGGCTATGCTGGACAAAATCGATCAGGGCCGTGCGTCGCTATCGGACCCCATCCGGATTGGCCGCGAAGATTTAACCCTTTTTCACCAGCCGCTAGCGGCGGAAGTGCAACGCAGCGGCGCCGTAACCAAAACCGTCTACACCTTGCTGGAAAACGCGCTGGCGTCTAGCGACAACACCGCAAATGATGCGTTATTGCGGCACGCGGGGGGTCCCGACGCGGTCAATGCCTTCATCCGCCGCACCAATCTTGGGCAAATTAAATTCGGTCCGGGCGAACGGTTGATGCAAAGCCAAATTGCAGGTTTGCAATGGAACCAGAGCCTTTCGGAAGGGCGTAAATTCTACACCGCGCGCGCCAATGTACCTGTCGAAACCCGGCAAAGAGCGCTCAACGCCTATCTCGCCGATCCTATCGACGGGGCTACGCCGGCCTCTATCGTAAATGCGCTGGATAAACTTGCCCGTGGCCAGTTGCTCTCGGCAAATTCCACCCAGTTGCTACAGTCCATCTTGAAGCGCACGCGCAGTGGACCAAACCGGTTGAAGGCGGGCGTGCCATCTGGTTGGGAGTTTCTCCACAAAACCGGGACCGGTCAGGTTCTCGGAGCAGTCTCCACTGGCTACAACGATGTGGGCATAATGACGGCCCCTGATGGCACACGCTATGCGGTCGCCGTAATGATGGGCGACACAACAGCGCCTATTCCTGAACGGATGAGAATGATGCAAGGGGTTACGCGGGCCATCGCCCGATATCATCAAAGATAAGGTTTAACCGAGGAGCCGGTTTATTGCTGTGGCTGGCCTTCAGCCATTGCTTGACTTGACGTCTGCTGATCAATTGGTTCCGGCGGCGCATTTCGTTCATCCAACATTTCAGCCGCCTCATCTAGGGCCTTGGCTTCTCCAACCGTAACGCCGCCAGGGCCCGGGTCGTTTTGCGCCGGACCACATCCGCTTAGCACCATAGTTGCCGATATCGCGGCGCACAAAGCTATGGAACGGGGTGTTTTAATTATCATTAAACGATTGTAGCTGCAGTCGTCACGCAATTCAAAGCGTCTTTTTCCGCTCAGGGCAAAAAAAAGGGCCACCCGAAGGCAGCCCTTTTAAAAATATTTAAGCGAGGCTTATTCAACTGCTTTTTTTGCAGCAGCGGCGCCTTTGTCGATCATTTTTCCAGCTTCAGCTTTAACAGCTTCTTTGGCATCGCCTGCAGCGGATTTAGCGGCGTTAGCAGCAGCGTCTGCAGCGGTTGCGGCAGAATCAGCAGCGTCTGCAGCAGCTTCAGTGGCTTCGCCCGTCGCGTCAGCGGTTGCTTCGCCCATGGCATCAGCAGCGCCTTCAGCAGAGTCCATTGCTTCATCAGCAGCGGCTTCCGTGTCCATCACAGCTTCTTCAGCACCAGCTTCAGCGGTATCTGCAGCGTTATCGGCTCCAGAACATGCAGCCAAGCCCAGAGCGGCGGCAATTACGAATGATGTGGTAAATTTTTTCATTGGGGTAACCCTTTACTATAATCCTCAAAAAATCACACAAGCGACGATTTTCTCTTATTCTGCTTGCGGCAGCGTAATTAGCGACATGAGAATCGGAAGGCAATGACGAACATTGTTACGCCGGGTTGCAGATCATTTTCTTGTCCGAAATTATAACGTTTATTGGAATCAAGCCCTTTAAATCTCATTGATTGACCAGATATAAAGAATTCTTTATATAAGATTCTGAAATGGACGATATTCTATCAATCTTTCGCGCTCTCGCGGACCCGACACGGCTGCGAATCGTACTCTTGCTGCTCAAAATGGAGTTGGCCGTCGGCGAACTCGCACAAATATTGGATCAAAGCCAGCCCCGTATTTCGCGTCATATCAAGATACTCGACGAGGCAGGACTGGCGGAAAGGCGCAAAGAGGGCAGCTGGGTATTTTTGCGTCCGGGACAAGCGGTTGAGCTGGATATTCTGAGGCGGATTTTTCGCTCGGAGAAAGTGGCGAAGACGAAACAAGCGATTGAAGATGAAGCGCAATTGTCATTGGTTCGCAAAGCCCGGGCGGAAATGGCAGAGCGCTATTTTGAGGCGCATGCGGAGGAATGGGACGCGATCCGTTCCCTCCATATTGCAGAACTGGAAGTCGAGCACGCCATGATGGCGCTGCTTAAAGATACAAATCTCGGACATTTACTGGACATTGGAACCGGCACCGGCCGGATGATAGAAGTTTTCGGTCCGAAAGCTGAAAAAATAACAGCGCTCGACAAGAGTCCGGAAATGCTCCGGCTTGCGCGCGCTAAACTCCTCGACGAAAATGAAAATGCTGACGCTTCCAAATTGCTGGCAAAGACTGAACTCAAGCTCGGTGATTTCAACAATCTTCCGTTGCCAGATGCCAATGTTGATAGCGTTATTCTGCATCAGGTTCTTCACTATGCACAGCATCCCGAAGCTGTGTTGTTGGAAGTAGCCAGGGTGCTAGGTCACAATGGTGTACTTGTCATCGCCGATTTCGCCGTTCACGATCATGAGGAATTGAGAAGCAAGCACGCCCACGCCAGGCTCGGTTTTTCAGACGATAGCATGCAACGCTGGTTCACTGCGGCGCATCTCGACTTGATCCAGACCAGAACGCTGGATGGCGGCGAGTTGAGTGTAAAAATCTGGGTCGGTCGAAAAACCGGCCTGACCAAAATTCATCCAAACGACGGGACTGACCTATTGGTTCCCAATCTACAGAAAAGAGCTAGCGCATGAATGCACAAAACAAGCCACTGGGGTTTAGCGAATTGGAAGAGGCAAAGCGTGCACTGGATGTGCCTTTGTTCGCCGGACTAAGTGGTGATGCCGATGTATCATTCGAGTTTTTTCCGCCCAAGTCGGAAAAAATGGAGCAAACCTTGTGGGACAGCGTGATTACGCTTGAGCCCCTGAATCCACGTTTTGTGTCGGTAACTTATGGTGCTGGTGGGTCTACCCGTGAACGCACTCATGCAACGGTGGCCCGGATCGCCAAGGAAACCAATATTCCGGCAGCCGCCCATCTGACTTGTGTTGATGCCAGCAAAGACGAGATCAAGGAAGTAGCGACAGCCTATTGGGAAGCGGGTGTGCGTCATATAGTTGCGTTGCGCGGTGACCCGCCATCAGAAGGACAAGCCTTTGAACCGCATCCGCAAGGCTATGCCAGTGCCGCCGAGTTGGTCGCCGGCTTGAAAGATATTGCGCCGTTTGAAATTTCCGTTGCGGCCTATCCCGAAACCCACCCCGAAGCCAATTGTCCGCAGACGGACCTTGATAACCTGAAACGCAAGCTTGATGCGGGTGCCAGCCGGGCGATCACGCAGTTTTTCTTTACCGCAGAAGCCTTTTTCCGTTTTCGTGATGCCGCTGGTGCTGCGGGTATAGATGCCGAATTAGTGCCCGGAATTTTACCCGTTTCCAATGTCGCGCAAACGCGGAAGTTTGCGGGAATGTGCGGGGCGGAAATACCGGCGTGGATGAATGATCTGTTCGACGGTCTGGATGACCATCCTTCCGCGCGCCAGCTAATCGCAGCCACAGTCGCAGCCGAGCTTTGCCGGAAATTATACGCTGGCGGCGTACGTCAATTCCATTTCTATACGCTCAACCGGGCAGAGTTGAGTTACGCGATCTGCCATTTGCTTGGCAAACGACCTGAAGCACAATCAAAGGAGTTGAGTGCATGAATAGTCCTCGTGAAGCGCTGCACGCGCTTGCTGCAGAACGCATCCTGATTTTTGATGGCGGATACGGTACGACCATACAAAACCACGGATTGGGCGAACGCGATTATCGTGGAATGCTTGAGCTGACGGATGATCAAAAGGGCAATAACGACCTGCTCAGCCTGACCCGTCCGGATATTATTGAAGGCATTCACACGGCTTATCTGGAAGCCGGAGCGGATATTGTGGAGACCAACACGTTTAGCTCGACCAAGATAAGCCAGGCGGATTATAGTTGCGAACATCTGGTCCGCGATCTCAACATCAAATCAGCCGAAATTGCGCGGACTGCTTGCGATAAGGCCGAAGCCAAAGACGGCAAGAAACGCTTTGTCGCAGGCTCCATTGGCCCGACCAACAAAACGCTCTCGCTCTCGCCTGATGTCAACGATCCCGGTTATCGCGAGATTGATTTTGATTATCTGAAGGGCGTTTACCGTGAACAATGTGATGCGCTAATCGAAGGCGGTGTTGATTTTCTGTTGATCGAAACAATCTTTGATACGCTGAACGCAAAATGCGCCGGGATGGCCGCGCAGGAAGCGGCTGAGGCTTGCGGGCGCGATGTGCCGCTGATGATTTCGATGACGTTGACAGACTTGTCAGGTCGCAATCTATCTGGTCACACGGTTGAGGCCTTCTGGCATGCCGTGCGGCATCTGAAACCCGTCACGATTGGCCTCAACTGCTCATTTGGCGCGGACCAGCTGCGTCCGCACCTCGCGATGCTGGCCAAGCAAGCCGATTGCCTGATCATGGCTTATCCCAATGCGGGCTTGCCGAATGAACTTGGCGAATATGATGAGCTACCCGATCAGACGGCGGCGCTTACACAGGAATGGTTTGATGATGGACTTGTGAATATCGTTGGTGGATGCTGCGGTACGACGCCTGAGCATATCGCGGCGATTGCCAAGGCGACCGAGGGCGCGAAACCAAGGATCATTCCGACCGCGACTGTCCTGACCAAATTGTCGGGTCTCGAACCATTTACTATGGCTGCCTGAAAACAACCGAACAAACTGTCGTTCGTTTCGAGCATAGTCGAGACACGAATTGCACAAACACAAGAATCTCTCGACTTTGCTCGAGGTGAACGGAAATATCTGAATAATGACAACAGCTTCCTCTACCAATTTCGTCAATATCGGCGAGCGTACCAACGTCACCGGCTCAGCGCGGTTCAAGAAACTCATTCTCAATGATGATTATGAAGCCGCAGTAGAAGTCGCACGCCAGCAGGTGGAGAATGGCGCGCAGATTATCGACGTGAATATGGATGAAGGCCTGCTCGACGCTGAAATGGCGATGACAACCTTCCTCAAGCTGATCGCCGCAGAACCCGATATTGCTCGCGTTCCAGTGATGATTGACAGTTCCAAATGGAAGGTCATTGAAGCCGGGCTAAAATGCGTTTCGGGCAAACCGATTGTTAACTCGATCTCGATGAAAGAAGGCGAGGCAGAGTTTCTCAAGCACGCGCGCCTCTGCATGGCTTATGGCGCGGCGGTCGTCGTGATGGCGTTTGATGAAACCGGTCAGGCGGATACCAAGGAGCGCAAGATCGAAATCTGCGAGCGGGCGTATAAATTGCTCACCGGCATCGGCTTCCCGCCGGAAGATATTATCTTTGATCCCAATGTCTTTGCGGTTGCGACGGGCATCGACGAGCATCGCCGCTATGGGCTGGATTTCATTGAGGCTACGGCCGAAATCAAAAAGCGCTGCCCGCATGTTCATATCTCCGGCGGACTCTCCAACCTCTCATTCAGCTTCCGCGGAAACGAACCGGTGCGCAAAGCTATGCACAGCGTCTTCCTCTATCACGCGATCCCGGCCGGCATGGATATGGCCATCGTCAATGCGGGCCAGCTGGATATTTATGATGATATCGATCCGGAGCTGCGCGAGCATTGCGAAGATGTGGTGTTTGATCGCCGCGATGATGCGACCGACCGACTGATAACCCTTGCCGAAAAATTCCGTGGAACAGACGTGGTTGCTGAGAAAGCGGCGGCGGAATGGCGCGGCTATGAAGTGCACAAACGCCTCGAACACTCTCTGGTCAAGGGCATTGACGCGCATATCATTGAAGATACTGAAGAAATGCGGGCGGCGGTAAAGGACCGCGGCGGACGTCCGATTGAAGTGATCGAAGGCCCGCTCATGGACGGCATGAACGTGGTCGGCGACTTGTTCGGGTCCGGCAAAATGTTCCTGCCGCAAGTGGTGAAATCGGCCCGCGTGATGAAAAAGGCTGTGGCCCACCTCTTCCCTTATATCGAGGCGGAGAAAGAAGAAGGCGCAAAGGGCAAAGGCAAAATCATCATGGCGACCGTGAAGGGCGACGTGCACGATATTGGCAAGAATATTGTTGGTGTGGTTTTCCAGTGCAACGGCTTTGAAGTCATTGATCTGGGCGTCATGGTAGCATGGACGGATATCCTGGCAGCCGCGAAAGAGCATGATGCGGATATCATCGGGCTCTCCGGCCTGATCACCCCGTCGCTTGACGAGATGGTCACGGTTGCAGAAGAAATGGAACGGGCGAAAATGACAACGCCTCTGCTGATTGGCGGCGCTACCACGTCCAAGACGCATACTGCCCTGCGGATTGAACCGGCCTATTCCGGGCCGACAATCTATGTGCTGGATGCAAGTCGCGCTGTCGGCGTCGCCTCGCAACTGGTCAGTGACACGCAAGCCGAACCGTTTATCGCCGCCACCCGCGAAGATTATGAGCAGGTGCGCATCGCGCGCGCTGGCAAGACGGCAAAGAAGCTCGAACCGCTAGAACGAGCGCGCGCAAATGGAGCCAAGCTTGATTTTGCGAAAAAAGCTCCTGCTCCAGCCAAACCCGGATTGCACGTCTACGAAGACTGGGATCTTGCTGATCTGCGCGATTACATCGACTGGACACCATTTTTCCGCGCCTGGGAGCTGGCGGGTACCTATCCGTCCATCCTCACCGATGAAGTGGTTGGCGAAAGCGCCAGCGACCTATTCCGAGACGCTCAAGCGATGCTCGACAAAATTATCAGCGAGAAATGGCTGACCGCAAAGGGTGCTGCGGGTCTGTGGCGCGCCCGCCGCGATGGTGACGATATCCTTGTGTCGCCGGAAAATGAAGAAATCGCATTGCCCATGCTCCGCCAGCAGGTCAGCAAACGCGGCGGAAAAACCAACAATTGTCTGGCTGATTATATCGACACATCAGACGACTGGATGGGCGGTTTTGCCGTCACTGCAGGCCATGGTATTGAAGAGCATGTCCAGCGCTTTGAAATGGACAAGGATGATTATAACAGCATCCTGCTAAAAGCGCTGGGCGACCGCCTTGCCGAAGCCTTTGCTGAACGCATGCACGAGCATGTCCGCAAGGATTTATGGGGCTATGCTGCGAATGAAGATCTGGATTGCAAGGCGCTGATCCAGGAAAAATATCAGGGCATAAGACCAGCCCCCGGCTATCCGGCCTGCCCGGATCACAGCCTCAAACCGATATTATTCGAAATGCTGGATGCGACTGCCAATACTGGCATTGAACTGACGACGAGCTTTGCGATGACACCAACGGCAGCGGTTTCCGGCTTTTACTTCGCGCATCCCGACGCGGATTATTTCGGCGTGGCACGCATCAGCGAAGATCAGGTTGAGGACTATGCCACGCGGCGCGGGGTGCCGCTCGATAAAGCGCGGCAGTGGTTACGTCCCAATCTCAACGAATAGGGCATGATTTTAACCTGTTAACCTATCATGCTCAGGATGAATTCATCTGGGACGGCCTACACAATCCAATTGTTTGATGATTCTGCACAGGCTATTGCAAAATCACATATTCCCGCTTGTTTTCAGGAGCTCCTATCGTGTCGTTCAAAGTCAAAACCCTCATTGCAGCAGGTCTCGCACTTTCCATTGGTTCAACGGGCCTGGCTCAGAGCGCTGGCCCGCCTTTCACGGTCGCGGAAACCGGTAAGGGTTTTTATCGGTTGAGCGAGGCGGTTAAAGCCATCGGCGGGAATAATGGTACGATTGTTATCGCAACCGGGGCATATGGCGATTGCGCTGTGCAGACCGCCGGTCGAATTACCTACAAGGCTGCAGTAGCCGGGAAATCCATTTTGGATGGCGGAATTTGTGAAGGCAAAGCAGCGCTCGTATTGCGCGGCAAAGCGGCAACCATTGATGGTATTATTTTCCAGAATCAGCGCGTGCCAGATGGTAACGGTGCCGGTATCCGTATTGAAAAAGGCGATCTTTATATCTCCAACGCGCTGTTCCGGAATTCCGAACAGGGTATCTTGAGCGCCGATGATCCCAGCGCAGAAATCGTAATCGACCGCTCCACCTTCCAGCGCCTTGGCCGCTGTGATCGCGGATTATCTTGTGCGCACAGCATCTATATCGGCGACTTTGGATCGCTCAAAGTAACCAACTCGCGTTTTGAAAAAGGCAATGGCGGCCACTACGTAAAAAGCCGCGCGGGCCGCGCCACGATTACCGGCAATAGCTTTGATGACACCCAGGGCCGCGCGACCAATTACATGATCGACCTGCCAGCCGGAGCCACCGGCGTGATCAGCAATAATGTTTTTGTGCAAGGCCAAAACAAAGAAAATTACAGTGCGTTTATCGCGGTGGCCGCAGAAGGCCGTAATCACAGCTCTGCCGGTCTGAACATTCATTCCAACAGCGCATCATTGGCCAAAGGCGTCAGCCGCAACACGTTTTTTGTAGCCGACTGGAGTAATGAGCAATTGCGCATCGCCAATAACAATCTGGGCCGCGGCTTGACGCGCTATGAGCGGCGGTAGTTTAACTCAGGTCAGGATCTAGCTTACTTGCAGGTTGAATGCTCCCCGGCGTCGAGATCAAGACAACGGCCATCAACTCCTTCACCAGAGATATCCAACCCGATTAGTGCACCCAGTGTTGGCGCGATATCGACCGTTTTTACAGAAAGCGGTTGTTCAAACGGCGTCATACCCTTGCGCCAGAACATTATCGGCACCCGCCGGTCATAATCCCATGGGCTGCCATGCGTCGCCACATAGCCTCGCGCAGTACTGGCAATCGGCGTAACGCCCTTTTTCAGAACCACCAAGAAGTCGCCCGACCGATCTGGATGAAAAGACGCGCGCGTGCGCTCGGCGACTGTCCATTCTTCCACAGGCCCGGTTGGCATTGGCATCGCTTTGAGTGAAGCGCCGTCAAGCACGCTGTGCACCTGCGGATGGGCGGCGAACATCGCCATCGCCTCAGTTTTCACTTTGGCCTTGGTTGCAGCGTCGAACGAGAGATCGATATAATAGTCGCCAAATGGCCCATCGGCGTGAAGCAAAGGTTTGTCGGTGGAGAGCCGAAGCTTTGCTTTTACAGCCGCGCCTATGTCTTTGGCATTCAGCTTGGCATCCACACGCTGCGCATCAGACATGCCCTGCAACGTTGCCCGCTCCGGCAGATCGAGACCGCCATGATCGGCAGTAAGCATGGCCACATAATCTATGCCGGCCTGATCCAGCACCGAGAAAAATTGGCCAAGCTGTTTGTCGAGCGCGCTCATCTGGATACACATTTCCAGACCTTCGGTGCCAAAAGCATGTCCGACATAATCGGTGGCCGACAGCCCTACGGAAAGAACATCCGTCGCTTCGCCCTGCCCCAGTTTCATGTCTCTTGTAACGGTCATGGCAGCCGCGAGAATAGCGCCATCATAATCCGGTGAGAGGCGGAACATGCTGGCTCCACCTTCCGGTCTGGCAAAAGCATAATCACCAACCGATTTACCGTCGCCATGGGCGATCTTGGCTTTGCGTGCTTCACACTGCGCTGGAATGCCAAATGGCGGACGCGCTTTGTCCAGAGTCGCGGCCATTGTATCATTGACCAATTTGACCGCCGGGCTCACCGATCCACCCTTGGCGGTTTCAAAACTTTTGCCATTGAACCAGTAAATCGCGTCCGTTTGTTTGCCGCCCATCATCAGCGCTGCCCGGTCCTTTCCCGCCACCGCCACATTGCGCGATTTGGGCGAGATCTTCGTTAATCGCTCGCCCAAAGTCGGCACCAGCAAATGCCATGCGGATGCGACGTAATCGCCTTGGGTCGCAGCGGTGATATCACCAAAACTCGTGCCTTCCACCCGCTCGTCTTCCGCGCAATAGACGGTCTTGTCATCGCGCTTGATGTCGAGATCAATCCAGTTATTGGCAATGATTCCTGTCCGTCCGGGGTGCGCGCCGGTCATAATGGTTGAATGGCCGGGACATGTTTCGGTTGCGGCGTGCGATTGATAACCGGAAGGAAAAACCGCGCCTTGTGTCAACCGCTTCAAGCCGTCGGTAAAGGTGCTGCGATATTCCGCAAAAAGATCTGATGAGAACTGATCCACGGAGATGGCAACCACCAGCTTCGGTTTTTCCACACTCATGCTGGTGTGATCTTCCGCACTTGCCGCGCTGGCAATTGCAATTAGACTTGTAAAAGCTGTAACAAATTTCAATGTGCGCACGAATAATCCCCAAAATTGAATAGCCGCTATGGTCAGCGACCTTCTGATAACCTAAAAGCCATGTAAGATGAAATGGTGAGTTTTTTATGACATTTGATTTGCGTTCGTTCAGTTTGATGCTGGCTGCTTTATTCATGGCTTGTGCCGTGCCTGCACATGCACAAAATAAACTGGGCAGCAAAGAATTAAATGTTCCAGCAACGCTCGTGGCCGAATCGCAGCGGGTGCAGGCCGGTCGTAGCGTGACGCTCGCCTTTGTAATGAAGCCCAAGCCAACGTGGCATGGTTATTGGGAAAATCCCGGAGACGCGGGCATCGGCATGAGCTTTGACTGGACATTGCCTGCTGGCGTTACAGCCGGAAAAGCAAGCTATCCCGTGCCAGAAACTCTGCTCATTTCCGGCATTATGAATTATGTTTATGAGGGTGAATACGCCGTTCTGGTCAATCTGGTTGTGGCAGAAAATGTCTCGCAAGGACCGCTTCCGATATCCGTAAAATCCGAGTGGCTGGCCTGCACCGATGAAGTCTGTGTTCCCGAACAGGATGAACTTTCAATCACACTGGAGGTGGTAAGCAAGGGTGCAGCGGTCTCGTTGAACAGCGCGTTCAATGACTACCGTGCGAATTTGCCGCGCCCGCTGGGAAGCAATGGCACTTTTTCGGTCAAAAACGATATATTCCGTCTTTCCATTCCATTGCCAAAATCAGTTGCCGTAGAAACTCCGTATTTCTTTATAAAGGAAGATGGCGTTGTTGATTATGGCGCTACGCAGAAGGTCAATAGGGACGGTGACCTGCTGATCATCGAAACAACAGCGCGCGGGGATAGCGCCGAACCAATCAACGGCGTTCTGAAAATCGGTCCGCATATGGGTTTTATGCTCACGGCCGATAGCGGCGAAGTCGAAATGTCAGGCGTACCGGTAGCTAAAGGCGGTGATGGAAATTTTACCGGTGGTGGCGACCAATCTAACGCCTCTTTGCTTCTTATTGCACTCGGCGGAGCAATAGTCGGCGGGTTATTGCTCAATCTCATGCCCTGTGTGTTTCCTATCCTTAGCCTGAAAGCGATGAGCCTGGCCAAAGCAGGCGGTGATGAAGGCATCGTCCGGCGCGACGCACTGGCCTATACTGCCGGTGTCGTGGTGGTTGCCACTGTGCTCGGTGGGATATTGCTAGGCCTGAGAGCCAGCGGCGCAGCCGTTGGCTGGGCATTCCAGCTGCAGGACCCCCGCATAATATTTGTGCTGCTCGCACTTGTCACAGCAATTGGTTTCAATCTTGCCGGCCTCTTTGAACTCCCCAATATCAGCATGGGCAGCAAGCTCACAACCAGGGAAGGGCCAGCGGGTTCATTCTGGACGGGAGCGCTAGCAGCGTTCGTTGCGACACCCTGCACCGGTCCGTTTATGGCAGCGGCGCTGGGCGCGACCATTGTTCTGCCACCCATCGCGGCCTTGATCATTTTTGCAGGGCTGGGCGTTGGTCTGGCATTGCCGTTCTTGCTCATCGCCTTTGTACCGGCCATTCGCAGCCGCTTGCCGAAACCCGGCGCATGGCTGGACAGTTTCCGCAAGATTATCGCCGTCCCGATGTTCCTGACCGCCATCGGTCTCGTCTGGCTGCTCGGTCGGCAAATCGGTACGGATGCTTTGGGGTTATCGCTGCTATTTTTACTCGGCGCGACGCTGGTCCTCTGGTGGTTCGGTGGCGGCCAAATGAAAGGCCTGTCGCGCGGATGGGTGACAACCGGTGTGATGATCGCTGTGCTCGCTGGCGGTATCTTGGCACTGCCCGGCGAAGAGCAAATGGCGGTGCAAAAAACTGCTAATTCATCCAGTACCACTCTCCCCAGTGAGCCATTTAGCGAAGAGCGCCTCGCCGAACTGCGGACATCAAACCAGCCGGTATTTGCATATTTCACGGCGGACTGGTGCATAACCTGCAAGGCCAATGAGGCTGCTGCGGTACAGCGTCAGGAAACAGCTGATGCATTCGCCGCCGCCAATGTCGCGGTGTTGATGGGTGACTGGACCCGTCCAGACCCGGTAATCAGCAACTTCCTGGAGAAACATGGCCGGGCCGGAGTGCCGCTTTATCTTTACTATGCCCCTGGTCAGGAACCGGTCATCTTGCCTCAGATACTAACAGTCGGTACTTTGACCGATCTCGTGAACGACCCGATTAAAACAGCATCACGAAAATGAAGTGGAGACGGATCATGCCAAACCTCAAACTCATCCCTGTCATTGCTATCGCCGCTATCATGCTGGCGTCTCCCCTCACTGCCGCGCAAAAAAACGGCGCGGTCGCTCAGGATTTCAAACTGACCGATATGTTCGGCAAGACCGTCCAGCTTTCCAAATTTCGCGGCAAGACCGTGGTGCTGGAATGGCATAACCCCGGCTGCCCGTTCGTCCAGAAACATTATGGCGGCGGCAATATGCAGGCAGCACAAGCTGCGGCGCGTAAGCAGGGCGTGGTGTGGCTGACAGTGAATAGCGGCGCAGAAGGCAAGCAGGGGCACATGACCGGTCCCGAAGCGCAAGTGCTTGCCAAGAAGCAAGGCGCGGCCGCAAGCCATTATTTGCTCGATATGAACGGTGTAGTCGGCAAGGCTTATGGCGCAAAAACGACGCCTCACATGTATATTATCGATGGTTCAGGCAAGCTGGTTTATCAGGGCGGCATTGACGACAAACCCACCGCTAACCCGGCGGACATCAGGACAGCGCGTAACCATGTGACCGCAGCTCTCGGAGAAATCAAAGCGGGGAAAACCGTAAGTGTAGCGCAGTCTCGCCCTTATGGCTGCTCGGTAAAATATGCCAGCTAGCCTTAGCAGACAGACAGATAACAAAAAGCAGGACTGGCACGCGATACTCAACTGACGCGCCAGCCCTGCTCCCATAAGA
Organism: Parasphingorhabdus halotolerans; assembly: GCF_012516475.1. NCBI lineage: Bacteria > Pseudomonadati > Pseudomonadota > Alphaproteobacteria > Sphingomonadales > Sphingorhabdaceae > Parasphingorhabdus > Parasphingorhabdus halotolerans. The sequence continues at coordinate 1,568,751 of NZ_CP051217.1, forward strand.
TCCAGCCAATATCCGGCGGCTTGCAAACCCCCTGAAAGCCCTCCAGGATATGGCGACCCGGACCTATATGTTAACTCATAATCTCATTTTAAGGATTGGGAGACAGGTTCATACTCAACACGAATCTGCCTCCCGCCCTTGTTCCGACGGCGTGCGACCCTAACTAGAGGCGCCGCCGGTCAAACTGAATTTCTGCGTGCCGTTGGCACCGATTAGTTCGATACCTTTGGTACCGGCCAAACCGGACAGCGGGATTGATTTCTCGTAGCTATCGGCTGCCAACGCCAAACCATGATCGGCGGCAGGAGCGCGTTGCTCGGCAACAATCTCAATGCGCCGATACTCTGGATTATGTTGTTCAAGCGAAGGCACTAAAATTACCTGCCCGCAGTTTTTCGGCGCTGGCCCGGACACAACCAGATAGAGTCCGTGACCAAATGTTGGCCCGGCACGCAGCTCCGCGTGATCAAATGCCACTGCGTTGGCCCGTCCAGCTTTTTCGGTGACAAACGCCTTTGCGCCTGCCGTTTCAATTCGGTCATTCACTTTTACAACAAGCTCCATTTGGACCTCCCCGCCATAAAATTATGATGCTGCCCAAGTGACTAGGGTGATCTTCTTGGAGACCATCCCGGCATGTTTTGGTTTCAGCCGTAACTACGCAACCTATATAGGACTCAATAGCCGAATATCGGATGAACAGTCGTGTAAACTGTTGTAACTCTTCGTAACGCTTTGAAATTATATTACAAATTTGCGTAATTTAATTGGATTTTGAGCTTCGACAGACCGAGCCGAAAGATCGACTTATTGTGCGCTGCACAAATTTCCATTTCGTTTCAGTATCTTAGGGAAAACTGGTCCGTTAACAGCGTTAACACCGATTCGTTTTGTTCATATTCGGCGAGATCACTTTAGCCTGGTTTGCGGAAACGTATCACGAAACGGGCAGTTTTCCCCCGATTGGATGGATCGAAAACGTTTTTGCTCAGATCATCGTCCGGGTCAGCGAACATATCACTCTCCGCATCCATTACGAACCCGGCTTTGATAAAGTCTGCTTTGGCGACCGCAGGATCGATCCGGTGCGTTCTCTCGACAATCTCTCTGGTATCGCCTGCTTCGCCAACATGATCGATCACCGCTACTATGCCGCCGGGCTTCATCCCGGCATAAAGCCTGGCCAGAATCGCATCAGGGTCCATCCGGGCCACTTTAAACTGCTCACTCTCCCAATAGAGATCATGATAGATGAGATGAAGCATGGCGAAATCATAGGTGTTCGGCGTCGGAACATAATCGCCGAGTTGCGATTGCTCCAATGAAACATTGGGTTGACGACCGGCAACCCCGGCCCATTTCGCTTTGGCCGCATCACTCGACACAAATTGCGGCGGATTGACTGCCACTACAGAACCCGTCGGCCCAACGGCAGCGCCCATAATCTCGCTGTAATATCCGCCACCTGCGAATATATCCAGCGCGGTATCGCCGGTCTCAAGCCCCATAAACGCGAGCACTTCTGCCGGCATCCGGCCAGCGTCAAGCTTTGTATCGCCCTCTTCTCGTCCGGGAGCCGCTATGGCGGCGGTAAAATCAGGAGCGGCTTTAACTGCTGCCACCGAAGATACCGAAGCCGTTTCACCCTGGTCCGTCGAACAAGCGCCGAGCGCCAATGCAGATGTTGCCAATGCCAAAAATATCGATGGGCGCATTTCATTACTCCTTTGGATTGTGGTCGGAGCATGAACCCAGCCGTTGCCAAGCACAAGCAATGGCAGCGTTGCTGGTCTACATCTGAAGGTTGTTGGTCGAAATCGACGCTTCGCCGCTTTATATCGCGCGAGGGGTTATCTTGATCAAGTCTTCGTCCTCCAGATTATGCATCCGCTCCAAATCATAATCGACCTGCATGCGGAGAAAGTAACCGTCTGGCAGCCGGAAATAGCGACCGAGGCGCAGATCAATATCGGCATCCACCGCAATTTCACGATGGAGCAGCGCGTTAATTTTCGTCACCTCAATACCAGTATCGTGGGCAATTTCGGCGGGCTCAATCTCCTCTCCAATACCAAAATCATAATGCAGGACATCGCCTGGATGAACGTTATGGAGACCGTTGTTGATATGGCCAACGGCTTTGGTGAAAAGGCGGGAAGCAAGGGTCATTGCGCGTCCTTTTTGACGGTTTGATCGTATCCCTGTTTTGCAACTTTGCCCGACTCTCTTATACGCCTCATTTAATGATGGCTCAATAGCAACGATTGGCACGCAAGCACCTTTCACCCCATTTTTCGCTGCGTCCGCCCATATTTCCCTTTGCGTGTTCCCGGCCTTCCTTCGGTGGCCCTGCCCTTCGGTTGTGCAACTTGCAGATTAGCGGGAAGCCCAAGCTCGTCTGCTTCGAGTTTGCGGATTTCATCGCGCAGACGTCCTGCTTCCTCAAATTCCAGATCCGCCGCAGCATCGCGCATGCGTTTTTCGAGGCTTTCGATATGGCTGCGAAGATTGTGACCGACGAGATGCGCGGTATCATCATCGATTGGCACCGTAACCATATCTTTCGACGCCACATGCGCAACGATATCGCCAATGTTTTTCTTGATCGATTGCGGTGTGATCCCATGCAGCTTGTTATATTCTTCCTGTTTCTCGCGGCGGCGACCTGTTTCATTGAGGGCGCGCTCCATCGATCCGGTCATGCGGTCGGCGTAAAGAATGACACGTCCATCGACATTTCGTGCCGCACGGCCAATCGTCTGGATCAGCGACGTTTCAGAACGCAGAAAGCCTTCCTTGTCGGCGTCTAGTATCGCAACCAGACCACATTCGGGAATATCGAGACCCTCACGCAGCAGGTTGATCCCAATCAACACATCATAAACGCCAAGCCGCAGATCGCGGATTAGCTCGATCCGTTCCAGCGTCTCGACATCACTATGCATATAGCGGCATTTAATCCCCGCCTCGTGCATAAACTCTGTCAAATCCTCGGCCATGCGCTTGGTAAGCGTCGTGACCAGCGTGCGATAGCCCTGCGCCGTAACCTTGCGGCATTCGTTGATCAGATCATCCACCTGGTCCTCGACAGGTTTAATCTCGACCGGGGGATCAATCAGACCCGTGGGGCGAATGACCTGCTCGCTAAATACGCCGCTGGTCTGTTCCATTTCCCATTTGCCCGGCGTTGCCGATACACTGACCGTTTGCGGACGCATTGCGTCCCATTCATTGAACCGCAAGGGCCGGTTGTCAATGCAGCTTGGCAAGCGAAAGCCATATTCGGCGAGCGTAATCTTGCGGCGGTGGTCGCCTTTTGACATCGCCCCGATTTGTGGCACGGTCTGGTGGCTTTCATCTACGAACAACAGCGCGTTGTCAGGAAGATACTCGAACAAGGTCGGTGGCGGCTCGCCAGGCATACGGCCGGTAAGAAAGCGCGAATAATTCTCGATCCCCGCACAACTTCCGGTTGCGGCGATCATTTCGAGGTCAAAGTGGGTGCGTTGTTCGAGCCGCTGATGCTCAAGCAACTTGCCTTCGGACTCCAGCTCTTTCAAGCGAACGGCGAGTTCGAGCTTAATAGCTTCCATCGCCTGTTTCATGGTCGGCCCGGGCGTCACATGGTGGGAATTTGCATAGATACGCACTTTGTTCAGGCTCGCGCCCTTTTTGCCCGTCAGCGGATCAAATTCGACGATCTCTTCGACTTCATCGCCAAAAAACGAAATCCGCCACGCCATATCTTCATAATGCGATGGGAATATCTCAAGATTATCGCCCCGCACCCGGAACGTGCCGCGCGCAAAGGCCATGTCATTGCGCTTATATTGCAACGATACGAGCTTGCGAATAATATCTCGCTGATCCACCGATTGTTCTTTTTCAAGATCAAAGATCATCGCCGAGTAGGTTTCAACCGAGCCGATACCGTAAAGACAGGATACCGAGGCAACGATAATCACATCATCGCGTTCGAGCAAAGACCGGGTTGCCGAGTGCCGCATCCGGTCAATCGCTTCGTTTACCGAGCTTTCCTTTTCGATATAGGTGTCGGAGCGGGCGACATAAGCTTCCGGCTGGTAATAATCATAATAGCTGACAAAATATTCGACTGCATTATTGGGGAAAAAATTCTTGAACTCCCCATAGAGCTGGGCCGCCAGAATTTTATTCGGCGCGAGAATCAGGGCGGGCCGCTGGGTGTGCTCAATAATTTTGGCCATGGTGAAGGTTTTGCCGGAGCCGGTGACACCAAGCAGAACCTGATCCTTGTCGTCTGCGCTAATGCCTTCAACCAGTTCCTTGATTGCCGTTGGCTGGTCGCCCGACGGTTCAAAGTCGCTTACCAGCTCAAATGACCTGCCGCCCTCTGATTTCTCTGGCCGAACTGGCTTGTAGGGAATAAAATTTTCATCCGTATCGGGCTCCGCCAAGCCCTTTCTGATTACCAGTTTTGCCATGCAGCCAATATGGGTGCAAACCACCCAAATGTCATCCCTTGTCTCAGATGGAAAAAGTCAGAAATTTACATTCCCGATTTGACTGTTTATGACAATATGTACGGGTTATAAAACGAGGGAATTCATACAGTGCAAAAATTATTGATGTCGGTCGCGTCAGCGGCCCTGCTTTTCGGTGTGACTGGTTGTTCGGACAAAGGCGCGGATGCTGATGGTGATGGAATAATCACGGCGGAAGAAGTGGCGAAGGAAATGGATCAGGTTACTTTGGAGCCGGGTGAGTGGGAAAATACAGTCGAGATTGTCGACGTTAAAATTGAAGGCCTGCCAGAAGGTGCGCCAGCCGGAATGCTTGACGGTATGAAAGGCAAGAAAACCACCAGCAAATCTTGCATGACCGAAGAGCAAGCCAAAAATCCTGGCGCGGAATTTTTTGCAGCACAGGAAAAAACCAATTGCGAAGTGAAGAAATTCGACATGAGCGGCGGCGCGATATCTTCGGAAATGGCGTGTACCGATATGGGCGGCGCTCCGGGCAAAATGTCCATGGCGATGGAAGGCCAATATGGACCGAGCAGCTATGACATGACGATGAAAATGGATGGCGGCGCTGCCGGCATGAAAATGAACATCACCGCCAAGAACAACGGCAAACGTGTTGGTGATTGTCCGGCTGGATGATTGAAACCACATCGCTTGGAAATTTGATCAAGGCAGGGGCGCATTGCTTCTGCCTTTTTCTTTGCTTGGTGGGTATATACGGAACAGGTCTTGCCCAAGAACACTCGAAACTCGATGGAGCACCAGCAGCAATTCGGATCGATTTTACGGCCAAAACAATGTCGGTGTCAGCCATTCAGGGGTTTTCAAACCGCACAACAGGACGCGCCTTGATGCCCGATGATCCGGTGCGGATTGCATCCGTATCCAAATTATTTGTAGCCTTGGCGGTGATGCGACTGGTTGAATCAGAACAACTCAATCTTGATGCCGATGTAAATGATTATCTTGATTGGAATCTGCGCAATCCTGCATTCCCCGATGATCCTATCACACTGACACAGCTGCTCTCACATCAATCCGGGTTGCGGGACGGAATTAACTACGCTCTGCCGATGGATGCCCTGCTGGAGCAAGAATTGCGCGATCCCAAAGCGTGGGACTCCCAACACCGATCCGGCGAAAATTTTGCCTACGCCAATCTCAATTTCCCGGTCATCGCTGCGATTATGGAGGCTGCTACCGGCAAGCGGTTCGACCAGATCATGCAAGGCGAAGTATTTAAGCCGTTGAAGCTCAATGCCTGCTTTAACTGGATAAACTGCCGCGATACCGAAATAGAGCATGCTGTAACGCTCTATCGCCCTAATGGTGATGTTGCGCGTGATGATCTGCGAGGAAAGCGGGAAGCTTGCGAGGTTGTGCCGACAAGCGACGGCAGCTGCGATTTATCCCGCTATCAACTCGGCAAGACCGGATCAATCTTCAGTCCGCAGGGTGGATTGAGAATATCCGCCGTGGATCTTGCCAAAGTTGGACAGATGTTTCTGCGAGACGACGGGGAATTTCTCAGTCGCGAGAGCATTTCCAAAATGACTGATCCCCAATGGGTTTATGACGGCGGAAACGGAGATAGCGAGGACGGTTATTTCTGCGCCTACGGGATGGGCGTTCATGTTCTTGCCCTCGGCAATCGACACAAGAGGTGCAAGGATAACGCGTTCGGCGACAATATGACCTATTGGGGGCACAGCGGTGAAGCCTATTCACTGAAATCGGGATTGTGGATGCAGCCTTTGCTCGGAAAGGGCACGGCCTTCTTTCGCACCGAAGTTCCGGAAAATGATCCCGCAGGTCATTGCATCTATTTCTGCGAGTGATAGGTTTCATGTCGAAACCGAATCAATAGAACCCAAGAGGAGAGAGATATGATCGCCTACACCATGCTCGGCACGAACGACAAAGACAAAGCCTTTGCCTTTTATGATGCGCTTTTTGAAGGCACCGGCGTGAAGCGCTTGTTCAAAACGCCAGCTGGCGGGCAATTTTTTGGCAAAGGGCCTGGTCAACCCATGCTTTGCATCACTTCTCCCTATGATGAAGGCGAAGCCTGTTTCGGCAATGGCACGATGGTCGCGCTGCAATTTGACAGTACCGAGGAAATCGACAAGCTTCACGCCCGTGCGCTCAAATTGGGTGCAACAGACGAAGGTGCGCCAGGATGGCGCGCGCCAGATGTTTTTTACGGAGCCTATTTCCGCGATCTTGACGGCAATAAACTATGTTGCTGCAAAATGAATATGGGAGGATGAAGCAATGATCGGTTATGTAACGCTTGGAACCAACGATCTTGATAAAGCGCGTTCCTATTACGACGCGCTGCTCGGCGAGCTCGGCGCGAAACGCCTGATGGAAATGGAAGAAAATGGCTTCACGCTCTATGGCGTGGATATGGCGACGCCTTCCATTGCCATCACCCAGCCTTTTAATGGCGAAACTGCGCAACCCGGCAATGGCAATATGATTGCACTGCAAATGCAGGAACGGGCGCAGGTCGATAACCTCTACAATAAGGGCCTGGAACTGGGCGGCAGTGACGAGGGCGCGCCCGGTGTTCGCGGCGATGAAGGGCCTATGGCTTTCTATGCGGCCTATTTCCGTGATCCGGAAGGCAATAAGCTTTGCGCTTTCCGGCTTGGGCCAGCATAAGAACCGAAAATATAGGGAGAGAATCGTGAAACATCTTTTGGCTTTGGCCGCTACGACTGCTTTGATCTGGACGTCACCTGCTGCAGCGCAAAATAGTTCGACGTCGCCGGAACTGAAGGCCGCTATCGCTGCTGATTATGATGATAAGCTGGAAGCCCTGTTTCTCGACTTTCACCGCAATCCGGAACTGTCCTATAAGGAAGTACGCACAGCTGGAATCATAGCCAGGGAATGGCGGGCATCCGGCTTCACGGTGACGGAAAAAGTCGGCGGGACCGGGGTTGTCGCAGTGATGAAAAATGGCGATGGCCCAACGCTGATGCTGCGCGCCGACATGGACGGCCTGCCTCTGGTTGAAGACAGCGGCCTCGACTATATGTCCACAGTCAAACAGGTCAGCATCGATGGCGAGGAACAGCCGGTCATGCACGCCTGTGGCCATGATGTGCACATCACCTCGCTGATTGGCACGGGCCGGAGATTGGCTGCGCTGAAGGACCAATGGCAAGGGACGCTGGTGTTGATCGCGCAACCGGCTGAGGAACGCATCGGTGGCGCGAAGCTGATGATAGATGATGGTCTCTATAGCCGCTTCCCCAAGCCCGACTTTGCAATGGCTTTCCATGTTTCGGCGGACACGCCAACCGGCAAGCTATCTATTGGTGAAGGCATTGAAAGCAGTTCATCCGATAGCGTCGATATCATTGTCCACGGTGTTGGCGCGCATGGAGCCTCACCTCACCGCGGCAAGGATCCGATCGTGATGGGCGCGCAGATCATCATGAATCTCCAGACGATTATCAGCCGCGAAATTGCGCCACTCAAACCCGGCGTGATTACCGTCGGTTCGTTCCACAGCGGCTTCAAGCATAATATCATTTCCGACAAAGCTGTGATGCAACTGACCGTGCGTTCGGATGACGAAGAAACGCGCGCCAAATTACTCGAAGGGATCAAGCGCGTTGCAACCAACGTTGGCCGGATGAACGGACTGCCGGAGGACAAGCTGCCTGAGGTTAAAATCTCGCATGAATCGACCCCGGCCAATTACAACGACTCCGCCCTTACCAAGCGGGTGAAAGATGTTTTCGCCGCCCGTTTCGGCGAAAAGGTATTCGACAATAAACCACGCGAAGGCATGGGTGCCGAAGATTTTGCCTATTTTGTGGCTCCCAATACCGATGTCCCCGGCGTCTATTTCTCTGTCGGCGGAACCCCGCAGGCCGATTTTGATCGGGAAAAAGCCGGCGGCGCGCCTGTGCCATCGCATCATTCCCCCTTCTTCAAGGTTGCTCCCCGGGAGTCGGTGACTTTGGGAACGGAAGCAATGACCGCAGCGGCGCTGGAACTATTGGCGCCAAAATCCAACTGATGGCCTTTGACTGAACCGCTTTCCGCCAAACAGATTGAGGCGCTGCACCAGTTACTGATGGAACGGCAAGCGGAACTCAAAGCGCTCGACGCCGATGCCGCATCGTGGCGCAATACAGTCGAACTCGATCAGCAAAGCGTTGGTCGCCTTTCCAGGATGGACGCCATGCAGCAACAGGAAATGGCGCAAGCCGAAGCACGGCGGCGGACGAGCGATCTGGCGCGGATTGAAATCGCGCTAAAACGATTTGATGGGGTGAGTATGGCTGGTGCTTGCAATGCGGCGAGCCGATAGCGTTTAAACGGCTGGAGATTGATCCGGCCGCCGCGCTTTGTATCGGATGCGCTGCTTGAACTCCATCTGGCGCCAGATGATTACGCCTCGCGTTTGTTTGGCCGTAGTCTAGTCCAATTGAGTCAAAATCACGTCCAATTGACAAGTCGGGCTATATTCCCTCTTTCGCCTTTGAATCCAGCAGCCTAATGTTCGCGCCATGACCGCGGATCCTGAGATTCCTAACAACATAAAACCGCATGACGGGCGTTTTATTGATGGCCGTCACTATTTCGCTTGCCGGGTCTATTTTGAAGACACGGATTTCTCCGGGATTGTCTATCATGCCAATTATCTGCGCTACATGGAGCGCGCGCGTTCCGATATGTTGCGCGGACTTGAAATGAACCAGCATGAAGCCTTTGGCAGCGGGGAAGGCGTTTATGCTGTCACGGATCTCGACATCAAATATGTATTTCCCGCAAAACTGGATGATGATCTGGTCGTCATCAGCACTGTCCAAAAACTGCGCGCAGCCAGCTTGATTATCGAACAGAAGATTATGTGCGGTGTGCGGCAAATTACGTCAGCCAGCGTTCAGGCTGCCTTTCTTACCCCCGCCGGACGGCCTCGGCGCCATCCACAAGCATGGACAAAAGCATTTGCTAGCGTCATGACGCAAAATAACCCCGAATAAGAGGACCATTGCTTTGTTAGACCAACTTTCTGTTGACGCCGTATCCGGTAATTTTTCACCAATCGCTTTGTTTCTGGAAGCTGATATCGTCGTTAAACTGGTGATGGTCGGCCTGTTACTGGCCAGCGTCTGGACCTGGACGATCATCGTCAGTTTCGCCCTCAAGATAGGACGCACGCAGAGCAAATCCGAGAAATTCGAGCGCGCGTTTTCCTCTGCCGACAATGTTGACAGCTTTTATGAAAGTCATGGAAAATCAACGCTGCCGATGGCAAAAGTGCTTGCCGCTGGCGTCAAAGAATGGCGGCGATCCACGGCGCGCGGCCCGATTGACCGCGATGGCACAAGGCAACGATTGGCGACAGCAATGAACGCCACAATCGCGCATGAAGTGGACCAGCTGGCAGATCGTTTGAACTTCCTCGCAACCGTCGGCAGTGTTGCACCATTTGTCGGTCTATTCGGCACAGTCTGGGGTATCATGCGCAGTTTCTCGGCCATCGCAGCCGAACAAAATAGCTCCCTCGCGGTGGTTGCGCCCGGCATTGCCGAAGCGCTTTTTGCGACCGCCATTGGTCTGTTTGCAGCCATTCCGGCGGTCATCGCCTATAACCGCTTCTCCCATCGCCTGAACAAGCTTGAGGCTCGCATGGGGCGTTTTGCCGATGGTTTCCACGCCACGCTGAGCCGTGAGCTGGAGCTTGGAGACTGAGCATGGGCATGAACATGGGATCAGGCATTGGCAGGCGTGGCGGCAGACGCGGCCGGGCGCCGATGGCAGAGATTAACGTCACCCCATTTGTTGATGTGATGCTCGTGCTGCTTATCATCTTCATGGTTACCGCGCCATTGCTGGTTGCCGGTGTTCCGGTGGATCTACCGGAAAGCCGTGCCAACGCGCTGGAACAGGACCAGGAGCCGGTGCAAATTTCAATTGATCCGGAAGGCCGGGTATATCTTGGTGAGGACGAGGTCAGCCAGTCCGCGCTGGCTGCACGACTTGGTGAAATAGCCGCAACGCAGGATCCGGAAAATCCGCGCCAGATCATGCTGCGCGGCGACAAAACTCTGGATTACGGCTTGATCATGGGTGTGATGGGCGAACTCAATCGGGCAGGCCTTAACCGGGTGTCATTAGTCACAACAGGTTCATCTGACACAAATTAGGACTTACACGCTGATATGGAAAAGGCTGAAAAAATTGGCTTGGGAGTGGCAGCGGCAGGGCATATTGCCCTGTTCGGTGTGTTATCGCTCAGCCTGATTGCCAAGCCCGATGAAGCGTTTCGGCCCAAGCCAATGGAAGTGATGATTGCCGATGAAGTGGGGCTGGAAAGCTCGACACCTAATCCGGCCATGGTCGCGCCCGCTACCAGTGTGGCGCCAGAATTGGGCCTGCCGGAAGAAAGCAGCTTCATGGAACCGGAGCCGCTGCCGGAACCGCCGCCGACTCCGGCAGCTACACCGAAACCAACGGTGAAACCTGCACCAACGTCGAGTGAACCGCGCCGGAGGCCTGACAAACCAACAAGCACCACAAAACCAAAACCCAAACCGGCGGCTAAACCGACGCCTGCTGCCAAGCCGACACCGGCGGCAAAACCAAAGCCGACGCCGAAAGGCTCCCGCCTCGGAGATGATTTCCTCAAGGGCGTAACCGATGCTCCATCAACCAGCCAGAACCAGAATATTCGCGCTGAAAAAGCGTCTGCCTCTGCCGTGGCTTCGCTCCAGCGTGAGCTTTACCGACTGGTGAAACAGCGATGGAGTCCACCATCTGGCGCAGATTCCGAATTGCTACGCACCAAGGTAGTGGCGCGACTGGACCGTGATGGCAAAATCATTGGTAGCCCTTCGGCTTCAACTACTGGGATAACCGCCAGCAATCGCTCACAAGTTGGTGTGCATCAGGAGCGGGCTATTGCCGCTGTCCGGCTTGCTGCGCCCTATACCACTTTCCCAGAGAAATTTTACGACGAATGGAAGGTCATTGAGCCTGTCCTGTATCAAGGTATTTAGGAGACTATAAGTGTCAAAAATAACCGCGACTCGCACCCAATCAAGCCATAGGCTTTTTTCATGGATTGCTGCATCGTTCATGCTGATCGGCATCACTGCGCCTGTCAAAGCGCAGCTGACTGTCGATGTCGATAACAGCGCAGGCGATGAATTGGTCATCTCGGTTCCTGGCTTGCCAACACCGCAAAGCGTCAACACGCCTGCTGGCAGCACCGCAGAACTTGGCGGCAAGATCAGCGATGTCATTGTCAGCGATCTGCGCTCGAGTGGGTTGTTTAAGCCAAAGGGGCGCAACGAAGTGCGCGGCATTAGTTTTGACGAGGTCACCGCGCCGCAATTTCCCTATTGGGCGGGCACCAATAGCTCGGCGCTGATTCAGGGTTTTATACGCGCCAATCCCGACGGCAAATTGACCGTTGGCTGTTATCTCTATGATGTTGCGCTGGAAACAGAACTCACCCGCCAAGGATTTGTTGTCGATCCCGGCGACTGGCGGCGCGCGGCGCATAAATGCGCTGATAGCATCTACTCGCGTTTATCTGGGGAATCGCCGTTTTTTGACAGCCGCATTGCCTATATCGCCGAAACCGGGCCGAAGGGAAACCGCACCAAACGTCTGGCGATCATGGACAGCGACGGTGCCAATCACCGGTTCATCACGAACGGTCAGGCAACCGCACTCACCCCGCGCTTTTCACCTGACTATCGCAGACTGGTCTATCTCAGCTTTCTCGATGGGAACCCGCGAATTTATGTTTATGAGATTGGCACCGGGCAACAGAAACTGATTACCCAGAGCACCAACCCGACTTTTGCTCCACGCTGGTCGCCCGATGGCAAGTGGATCCTCTATTCCATGGCGATTTCCGGCAACACTGATATTTACAAGGTATCATCCGGCGGTGGGACACCGCAGCGGCTGACATTCTCGCCGGGTATTGATATTGGCGGCAGCTTTTCTCCCGATGGCAGCAGGATCGTGTTTGAAAGCGATCGAAGCGGGAGTCAGCAGCTTTATGTGATGGGCGCCAATGGCGGCAATGAAAACCGCATCAGCTTCGGCGGCGGGCGCTATGCAACGCCGGAATGGAGCCCGCGCGGAGATTTAATCTCTTTCACGAAAATGGCCGGTAATTTCCGCATCGGTGTAATGACTCCAAGCGGTGGCGGTGAACGTTTGCTCACCAATAGCTGGCAGGATGAAGCGCCGACCTGGGCACCCAATGGCCGCGTCATCCAGTTCTTCCGCACAGCGCGCGGCAGTGGACAGACCGGTATTTGGCAAGTGGATTTGACCGGCCGCAATGAACGGAAACTGCCGACACCGGTCGATGGCTCGGACCCTGCTTGGGGTCCTTTATTACCGTAGACTTGACTTCACCATTCGAATCGCGACAAGTACCTGATAAGTCGCTATAACTGGAATTAATTGCAACCAGAATAGGAGCAGAAATATGTTAAAATATGCGACCCCCTCCTGATTACCTCCAGCCTGGTGCTGGCAGGCTGCGCAAAGAAGGCACCAGATGATCTGCCACCGCCGCCCGTTGGGACAACCCAACCGACCGGACCTACTGGACCAGTTGGCCCCGGCTATGCTCCCGGGTCACAGGGTGATTTCCTCGCCAACACCATGTCTGACCGGATCCTTTTTGATACAGACCGTTACAATGTGGATTCGCAGGATCAGGTGATTTTACAAAGCCAGGCGCAATGGCTGGCACAACATCCCAATGCCCGGATCACAATTGAAGGCCATGCCGATGAGCGCGGAACGCGGGATTACAACCTTGCCCTTGGCGAACGCCGCGCCAATGCGGCGAAAAATTATCTGGCTTCGCTTGGCGTCAGTCCATCACGCATGACAACGGTGAGTTACGGCAAGGAGCGCCCGGATGCTCTTGGCTCGAACGAATCCGCATGGGCGCAAAACCGCCGCGCCGTGAGTGTTGTCGTTCGCTAAAGATCGATTGGTACGTTAAAAAAAAAGGCCGCCACCCGAACCGGGTCGCGGCCGTTTTTTTAATTTCAGAAATCTATTTTTTGGTGCCGGTCATTGCCATTTCACCAAAAGCGCCCGCTTTAACCGAACCGGCCAGTTGACCATCGGTAATTGTTGCATCGCCTTCCAGTTTCATTGGCATCGGGACCGTCATGTTCATCGTCCAGGTAATGTGGTTGCCATCCACCTTGCCGTCTTCGACATCCATAGCACCCATTGCGCCAGCATTCGTGCCGGTAAATGTATCACCGTCCGTCACAATAGTGAATTCCGAGGTTTGGTCGCCCATAGGGGATTTGGTGACGCATGTATAAGTACCATCAATAGACATAATATTTTCCTTCTCGTTTTCTTAGTTCCGACCGCATGGTGACGATATGTTATTCATCGCCATCCGAATCACTGGAGCTGGATAGTTTACTAACATCCGTGTCACTAGCTTCATAGCCGCGATATTCAATCGGCATACCCAGCGCTTCCAGTTGCGGTTTGATTTTGTCAGCATCGCCAACGATTACCCAGGTAAAGCCATTTGGATCGACCGCATCAGCCATCGCTTTGTTAAGGTCTTCAGCCGTTAAGGTCCGGTAGCGCGCGGCCACGGTTTCTGCGTAGTTGGATGGACGCCCAAACTGCACATCTTCCTGCATCTGACCCAGCACGCTGGTCGAACGTTCAAACTGACCGGGCAACTGACGGACGTTGCCATTGACCGTGCGTTTTAGTTCTGCATCGGTAACGCCGTTTTCGCCAAGAAAATCTACCACCTGCGCCTTTATGGCAGCAACAGCGGGTCCGGTTTGATTAGTCTGTACTGGCGCGCGCATCAGATAGGGAACTTCATGTTCGCCGCGCAAAATGCTGTTGCGTGTACCGTAGCTCCATCCTTTTGTTTCCCGCAAATCCATATTGATCCGAGAGAGGAAGTTGCCTCCCAGCACCTCATTCGCTGCGTCAAGCGTCAACAGATCATCCGTGCCCTTGAGCGGTGTGACCTGACCTGCATAAATAAGGGACTGCGGAGAATTTGCGCGGTGGATGACCACAATCTTCTCTTGGGCAGCAGGGATAGCAGCATCGAAATTTTTTGCAGGCGCTGCTTTGCCGGTGCCCTTCCATTTGCCAAAACGCATTTCCAGTTTATCGACCAGCGCCTTCCTGGCGATATTGCCCGTCGCGAACAAGGTTGCGTTTTCCGGTCGCATCCAGCCATTGTGGAATTTCACCAAATCGTCGCGGGTAATGGAGGAAACGGATTCCTTGGTTCCATCGCCAGAAAAACCGCGACCGTAAGGGTGGGCTTCACCAAATAAAAGCGGCGGCAGAGCGTTACCGGCGATTGAGCCAGGATCATTGGCGGCTGCTTCAATCGAAGTCAGCTGCTGCACCCGGATACGCTCGATATCGTCTGATTTGAAAGCAGGGTTTTTGACTATATCGGCCATCAGGTCGAGCGAGGCATCCAGATTGGGATTGACTGCACTCAGGCTAACGGCGGTCTGGTCACGACCGCCACCAACGCCAATATTGGCACCCAGCCGCTCTTGCTGCTCGGCGATCTGGATTGAATTCAGACTGGTCGTGCCCTCTTCCAGCATGGATGTGACAAAATTCTGCAATCCGATTTTATCGGCAGGATCCGCGGTGGTGCCTGCGTCAAACGAGAGCGTCACACGCGTCATCGGTACCGCGTCGCGCCGCGCGAAATAGACCTTGATGCCGTTGGAGAGCGTTGCGGTTTCCACATCGGGAAAATCAACATTGGGGACTTCGCCGACGGGCGGCAGACTAGAACGATCTGGCGCGGTGACCGTTCCGGCCTGACCGTCCTGCATATAATAAGCCGGAGCCGTCAGCGTTCCTGTCCGCGCACCCTTGCCTGCGCCGACTTCTTGGTAGGCTTCACGTTCTCCAGGCACAACGGTTATGCCGACTACTGGCCGTGTCAGCCATTTCTGCATGGCTCCGGTCACCGATTCCGGTGTTGTCGATGCCAGCCGCTGCAGTTCCTTTTTGAAGTGGCTCGGATCGTTGGAATAGAGCTTACCCTCTGCTAAAGCGACGGCCTTGCCGCTAAAACCGCCAACCTGCTCGAGGCCGGCAATTCTGGACGCAGCATCGCGCGTGGCGACCCGCTGCACTTCATCAGCAGTCGGGCCTGTTTTGATAAAATCAGCAATAATCTCATCCAGCCGCTTGGCGACCATATCGGCGTCTTCACCCGGTTTCACATCCGCCTGAATATTGACCAGGCTGCCATGTACGAATGGAATCACAAACGCAGATACCGCCACCGCATTTTTCTCTTCCCGCACCATGATATTGTCAAGCCGCGAGCTTGCAAGACCGCCCAGAACGGCCATGCCGACATCGAGCTTTGTGTAATCCGGATCATTGAGCCCAGGCACTACCCAGTTGCGATAAATGCGCGTCGTAGCGACTTTGTCCTTCATCACCTCAAACACCGGCGCAGCTAAGCTCGGGATAGGCGGATCAAGTTTTTCGATCGGCTTGCCGCTCGGAATAGCACCGAACCATTTATTGACCAGCGGCTTCGCGGCCATCGCATCAATATCGCCAGCCAGAACCAGTATCGCGTTATTGGGTCCATAGTGGTCGGTAAACCAGGTTTTCATATCGTCAAGGGAAGCGGCTTCCAGGTCTTCCAACGAGCCGATGGTGTCGTGCCCATAGGGGTGACTGCTATCGGGAAACAGCAACTCGGTTTGCTTGTAGCCGACCAAACCATAAGGTTGATTATCGCCCTGCCGTTTTTCGTTGGAAACCACACCGATCTGATTGTCGAGCTTCTCTTGTGTCACTGCACCAAGCAAATATCCCATCCGGTCGCTCTCCAGGAACAGCGCAACTTCAAGTGCCGATTTGGGAACGGTCTGGAAGTAGTTGGTGCGATCCAGCCAGGTGGTGCCATTAAGATCCGTCGCGCCAATTTGCCGCAACGGCTCGAAATAATCTCCCGGCGCGTTCTCAGAGCCGTTGAACATGATATGCTCGAACAGATGCGCATACCCGGTCTTGCCTTTGGGTTCATTAGCCGAACCAACGCCATACCAAATAGACACCGCAACAATCGGTGCCTTGCGGTCGGTGTGGACCAGCACCTTGAGTCCGTTATCCAGCGTGAATTCTTCATAAGGAATATTCACCGCGTCAACGAGTTCGCTGACCGGCGCGGGCTTCGGAGCTTTATGATTGTCGGCAAAAGCCGGTGCAGAAACCGTCAAGGCGCTCGTAGCAAGAGCGAAAAACAACGTGCGGGAGAAGCGTGACATCAGGGGTAATCCTCTCAAAGATAGATAATATTTACTCTAATAGTTGGAACAGCTATCGCCGCGCAAGCCTGAGCGCCCAAGTTCGACCAACGCCCTTCTGCATTCGACGAACGGCATAAAGCCTATTTGTGCTTCCAGCCCCAGAAAAGATGGCATGGCAAGATGTTCCAGAACGAATATCCATTATCGATCCGGTCAAAATACGGAGCCATAAAATCACGAGCACGTTTAACAAATTGGTACACGAGAAATGCCCCGCCGGGACGAAGCGCCTCATAAGTTTCGCTCGCGATTTTCGGTCCCAAATTGTCGGGCAGGGTAGAAAAAGGCAGGCCCGACAAAATATAATCCGCTTTTTCATGACCAAGGTCAGCAATAATCTGGCGCACATTGGCGGCGGAACCATGCACTGGATAGAAGCGACTATCGCGGATGGATTTGGACAAATATTCAATGAAGTCTGGATTGAGGTCGATTACGATCAGCGTCGCATCCGGTTTCATTCGTTCCAGTATCGGGCGGCAAAAAGTGCCAACGCCGGGACCATATTCAACGAACACATCGCATTCGTCCCATTTGACCGGTTCGAGCATTTTTCTGATCGTGACATCGGACGAAGGAATGATTGATCCAACCATTACCGGATGCTTGATAAAACCCTTGAAAAAGACACCCCAAGCGCCGAAGAAACGCTCCAGTCGCGCTTTGATTCGGCTGAAAATTGGTGTTTTTGCTATGCTGTTACTCAAGAAGTGTCTCCGGACGATTGCCTGGCCGACTTGTTAGAGTGTAATAGCCCCGGTGACAATTATTTTACCGGTTGCGCGTTGAAACCGATTGATTGAAAGAATGATCATGATGCTTCATCCGGCCGGGTCCATTGCAGTAATTTTTTGCGCCAAACGGACGACCATTGACGAGGCTGGCTATCAGGAAGCAGCAGCCAAAATGAGCGCGCTGGCAAAATTGCAGCCCGGCTATCTTGGTGAAGACCATGCCCGCACGGAAAATGGTCTGGGAATTACGATAAGCTACTGGAAAGATGATTCCAGCGCGAAAGCCTGGCGCGATCAGCCGGACCATGCGGCAACAAGAGAAAAAGGCCGCGACAAATGGTATGAATTTTACACCCTCCATGTCGCCCGTGTCGAACGCAGCTATGACTGGCAGAAATAACTTGCCATAGAGACGCGATGGCCGATTCTCCTGTTCCTGAAACTGCAACACCAAAGGCTACACCGATAGATAGCACGCGTATGACTGTGCTGTTTTCGGTCATGCTGGTGACCGCATCGGGCAATACCGCCATGCAGTCCATCCTGCCGACAATCGGCACTCAGCTCCATATCCCTGATTTTTGGGTAAGCGCGGCATTTAGCTGGTCGGCATTGCTGTGGGTTTACACCGCACCCAAATGGGCGAGAATGTCCGACAAACGCGGGCGAAAGGCCTTGATGCGACTTGGCATGATCGGCTTCACATCTTCATTCGCGCTCGCGGGGCTGGCGTTGTTCCTTGGGTTGCAAGGCTGGTATAGTGCGCTTTGGACGTTCGTATTATTCGCTTTATTCCGTAGCCTCTACGGCGGCCTCGGATCAGCCGCACCGCCTGCTGTGCAGGCCTATGTTGCAGCACGCACAGCACGAGCCGACCGCACCAAGGCATTGTCGCTTATCGCCTCTTCGTTCGGCTTGGGTACGGTTGTCGGGCCAGCAATTGCGCCGCTTTTGATTTTGCCGGTGCTGGGCCTTTCCAGCCCGATGTTTGCCTTTGCTTTTATAGGCATTGTCGTCATGGTGGCACTGGCGCTGAAACTCCCAAATGATGATCCCGGTTTCGCCGCGCGCGGAGTTGTGACATCAGAACCCTATAGCTCCGCGCCGACATCAGCCAATTTGCGGCGCGATGATGAAGACGATGATGAAGGCGAACCTGAACCACCGCAGCTGCGCTGGCTTGACCAGCGGATCCGTCCCTGGCTCATCACCGGCTTTCTTGGCGGCAACGCACAGGCGATGGCACTTGGCGTTGTTGGATTTCTGGTACTCGACCGACTCGGGCTCCGTGCCGACCCCGCAGCCGGAATAGAGATGACAGGTATCGTATTAATGTCAGGCGCAGCGGCAACACTGCTCGCGCAATGGGGGCTCATCCCGTTACTGCAAATGGGGCCGCGCGCGTGCGTGCTTTGGGGTATGATTACAGCGATGGTCGGTTGCGCAATATTATCAGAAGCTTCCGGGCTTTATTCCATCATCATCGGCTTTGCACTTGCGTCTCTCGGCTTCGGTATGTTCCGCCCGGGCTTCACCGCCGGTTCGTCAATCAATGTTAGCCGCGCCGAGCAGAATGCGGTGGCGGGTATGGTCGCGAGTATAAGTGGTGCGGCATATATAGCTTCACCTGCGATAGGCGTACTTCTCTATACCTTATATGCGCCTCTGCCTTACTGGTTGGCACTTGCAATCTGTCTTTTTCTGTTCGGCTGGGGCTGGAAGACGTTACAGGCCGATTAAGCTGACATCTCGTGCAGTTAACGGCCGATCAGATATAGCTATAACATTTCACTCAGCAATTGCTTTTCACTCACCATGCTTGCTGCCCCGTTCCGGTGTCAGCATGCCTGGAGAAACAAAACCAATAGGCTCGGCGCGCATCGCGTTTTGTTTCAGCTCGCTTTCCATTTTCGAGTATTCCTCCTCCATTTCCGGCGTGACGGACGCCCGACTGTCTTTTAGCGCTTTCTCGAAATGCTTCATCGACACGGTTTCGACCAAACCGCCATATTCACGTAGCGCATAAAGCCCGGCCCGGCGTACAAGGTCTTCAAGATCAGCGCCCGAATATCTTTCCGCTCGTTCCGCAATATCATCCAGATCGACATCCTTCGCCATCGGCATTTTTGATGTATGAATGGCCAATATTCTGCGCCGACCGGCTTTCCCCGGAACCGGCACGTAAATGAGCTCGTCAAACCGGCCGGGCCGCAACAATGCCGGATCAACCAGACCGGGACGGTTCGTCGCGCCGATCAATATTACCGACTGCATTTCCTCAAGCCCGTCCATTTCTGCAAGAATAGTATTGACCACGCGCTCAGTCACTTGCGGTTCACCCATGCCTCCGCCACGCGCCGGAACCAGACTATCAATCTCGTCAATGAACAGGATAGTTGGCGCTACCTGGCGCGCACGGGCAAAAAGCCGGGCAATTTGCTGTTCACTCTCGCCATACCATTTGGAAAGCAGATCGCTGGATTTGGTCGCAATGAAATTCGCTTCCGCCTCGCGCGCAACCGCTTTGGCCAGCAGGGTTTTGCCCGTACCCGGAGGGCCATAGAGCAGAAATCCCTTAGCGGGTCTTATTCCGAGCCGCGTGAAAGCTTCCGGGTTTTTCATCGGCAATTCAATGCCCTCTTTAAGGCGCATCTGCGCATCATCAAGCCCGCCAATGTCTTCCCAGCGAACGTCCGGTGCCTGCACCATCACCTCACGCATCGCCGATGGTTGCACGCGTTTAAGCGCCTCAACAAAATCATCACGCCGAACGACAAGCTCTTCAAGCACTTCGGGCGGCACCGTTTCTGATTCCAGATCCAGCTTGGGCATGATCCGTCGCACGGCTTCTATTGCCGCTTCCCGCGTCAAAGCGGCAAGATCAGCCCCGACAAAACCATAGGTCGTGCGCGCCAGCTCCTGCAAATCAACCGCTGGTTCCAGCGGCATACCCCGCGTGTGGATGCCCAATATCTCTTTGCGGCCTTTTATATCAGGAACACCAACAACGATTTCACGATCAAACCGGCCGGGACGGCGCAATGCCTCATCAATGGCTTCAGGCCGGTTTGTGGCAGCAATAACGACCAGATTAAGCCGTGACTCCAGTCCGTCCATAAGGGTCAGAAGTTGCGCGACCAGACGTTTCTCGGTTTCCCCTTGCACCTGACCACGTTTGGGCGCGATGGAGTCGATCTCGTCGATAAACAGGATCGACGGCGCAGCCTTGGTCGCTTCTTCAAAAATCTCGCGGAGTTTTTTCTCCGACTCGCCGTAGGCGGACCCCATGATTTCCGGGCCGTTGATCAGGAAAAATTCAGCGTCGCTTTCATTCGCAACCGCGCGGGCAAGGCGGGTTTTTCCTGTTCCCGGAGGGCCATGGAGCAACACACCGCGCGGGGGATCAACGCCAAGCCGGGTGAATAATTGCGGGTAACGCAGTGGCAGCTCGACCATTTCGCGCAGCTGATCAATCGTCTCATGCAATCCACCAACATCATCATATGTGACATCCGCGCGACGGTGTTCGGTTGTTTCTTCATATTCCGGGCGTAACTCAACCTCGGTGTCCTGATCGATATGAACAACGCCTTTGGGAGATGTTGACACCACGGTTAACCTGATCTGCTGCAGGGAAAATGCCGGAGCAGCAAGCATCTGCTGAAGTTGGGGCGGCATATCACCGCGATCGACTTGCTGCTGGCCGTGAGTAGCAACAAAATCACCAGCGGTTACCGGCCGGCCCATAAAGCTTCGTTTCAAGCCATTCCCGCTGCCATGCAGACGCAGGTCTTTTTGCGCCGGGGCGAACACCACTTTCTTTGCTGGTTTCGAATCCACCTTGCGAATTTCGACGAAATCCCCGGAGCCCACACCGGCATTTGCGCGCTGCAAGCCATCAAGCCTTGCAAAATCAAGCCCTTCATCTTCGGGATAGGGAAGAACGGCCCGTGCAGGCGTAGGGCGTTTGCCGGATATTTCGACAACGTCACCCTCGATCAACCCGAGTTTGCCAAGGTTTTCCCGAGACAATCGGGCCAAGCCGCGGCCACTATCTTCCGGTCGCGCGTTGGCAACCTGCAGTTTTATCATTGGATCGTCGTTTGTTGTTTTGTCTTCGGGGGTTGCTGCGTCAGCCACGGGGGAGGATCTCCTCAAACTATCTATTGCATTATTAACAAGATAGGGAGCTGCGCGGCTTTATGCGACCCTGAATTTTTTTCGGATGCGTCGGCCGCAGATTTAGGCCAAAAAAAAGGGCTAGCCCCGAAAGACTAGCCCTAAAAAGTTTTTAGGAGAGGATGCCTGAAAGGCACATCCTATTTGAGGGAAAATGGCTTATGTTGCAAGTGCGAAAAGATTATTTTCAGATGCAAAATTTGCAATCATAATACGCCCAAATCGGACTGATTATGCCATTTTTACCAGTATTATTACATTTTGCGTTGCACAATCTGCATTTTGACACGATAGAAACGCTATCATGCGGCGTCTTCCTCCCCTTCGCGCTCTTGAAGCCTTTGTTCGTGTGGCACGGCTTGGTTCATCCAAGGCGGCCGCCGCTGAACTTGCCCTTTCTGCACCCGCCCTGAGCCGACGGATAAAGTCTCTCGAAGATCATATTGGAAAGACGCTGTTCGAGCGCCGCAATCAATCAATGATTCTCAATGAGGATGGTCGGATCCTGCTCGAAACGGTTGCTCCTGCGATGGAAAATATCGCCGATGCCGTGGAAAAAATGACGGTTACCGGAAGCGACATGCGGTTGCGACTGGGCGTTTTACCGCTGTTTGGCGCAACCCGGCTGTTGCCGCGCTTGCCGGAGCTTAAAAAGCTCTATCCCAAACTGCATATTGATGTGGATACGTCGAGCCATGCGGAAAATATGCTGGGCGATGTTATCGACGCGGCGATCATTATAGCAGACCATGTCGATCCAAATCTCCATTCGGTAAAACTGGACAGCAACAAGGTTTATGCCATCGCTTCATCGGAGCTCAAAAATGGCCCGAATGCGATCACAACTCCAACGGATCTGCAAAACCATAATATTCTGGTTCACAGCGATATGACCAAAGCGTTCGATCAGTGGAAATTGGCAGTCGGTTTGCCCGATCTCGAACCAGCGGGCGTCGACCATATGAATAGCGGACCCTTGATGCTCGAAGCCGCAGCCCAAGGGTTGGGCGTTGCCATCATGCACGGCGGTCATTTTTCGGATGCAAATGACCCGCGTTTGGTGCGGTTATTCGACTATGACATTGATAGCCCCTATAGCTACTGGTTCGTTTGCCGCAAACGGGACAGGAAAAATCGCGCCGTACGGATTTTCCATGATTGGGTCATTAAAGCTGGCCTGTAACATTGCGGTAAACTAGAGGCCCGCCAACACGACTTCATGAAGGCCGCAAATGATCGTTCATTTTCTCTACGAACCCGGTGATGGGGGGTTGGACCGCGTCGCCATATTGCTGGCCAATGGCATGGCAAACCGTGGCCTACCGGTTGAACTATGGCTAGTGAAAGATGAAGGCGCGACGGCGTCACTAATCGACAGGGGAAAAGTGAAGGTCCGCATCTTGCCGACGTCTAATATCGGCAGTCGAGGATTTCGCCTTTTCCGGATCATTCCTGCTTTGGCCAGAATGATCCGAGAACATAAACCTCGGGCAATCTTGTCGGCGGGAAACCAAAGTAATTTGGTCATCGCGCTTGCCGGAAGATTGGCTGGCCGTAATAAGACAGCAATTATCCAGAAAATCACCAATCCGATCCGGCATCCGAACATGCCGGAATTGACTGCAGCCATTCGAAAGGCAAGATTTGAATGGACTGCACGGTTGGGAGATATGTGTTTGGTACTGAGCAAGGCGGATGCCGATGCCTATCGCGCGCTTTTGCCTAAAGCTTCAGAGAAATTTCAAGCCGTTCGCAACGCTTATGTGACCGACGAAATGCTGGCAATAGGGCGCAAACGGAAACAACATGAGCAGGGCGTACCAATCCTGTTCCTGGCGGTTGGGCGGTTGGTAAAGCAAAAGTACTACGAAATGATGCTGCGCGCCCTCGCACAATTGTCCGACATACCCTGGACACTCACGATATTGGGTGATGGACCCTTGCGAGAGGTACTAAAGGCCTTGGCATCCCGTTTGGGAATTGCGGATCAGGTTCGCTTTACCGGTTTCACACAAGAAACTGCGTCCTACTATTCCGGTTCTGATATTTTGCTGCTGTCATCCCGGTGGGAGGGCTTCCCGGCGGCACCGCTGGAAGCACTGGCCTCAGGCTGCGACATTGTTATGACCGACTGCGCAGGCGGATTAAACGACATATTGCATGATCTGGGCTACGAACCGGTTGCCATTGATGACGATGAAGCTTTTGCGAAGAGCATCTCTTACAAGATCAGCAATCCCTCCGACCCGAAAAAGATGATTGAGATTGCAATGCAATATTCCATCGAAGCATCCGTCGATGATCATTTGCGCCTGATCGATGAAATTAGGCCGGTCTAGCTAGGCTTTTAAATCGGGATCCAGTTCCAGACCATCGTCAAGCTGCACGCCAAAGCTGTTCAACATCATCGAGACCTGCGTATATTGCCCGACCGTCATCACCAGATCCATTTTCTGTTTCTCGGTCAGATCGCTCAGCCGGGCCCATGTAGCATCACTGACGAAGCCATCCGAGGTCAGATCGTCGGTCGCTTGTAACATCGCGCGCTCGGACTGCGACCAGCCCGGTGCGTCAGGCCCGGTCTTGATCTGTTCAACCTCTTGATCCGTCAAGCCCGCATCTTTGCCGATGACCACATGCTGGGCCCATTCATAGCCGGATTTCCAGTTAAAACCGGCGCGCAGGATAATGATTTCCCGCTCACGCGCTGGCAGGTCGTTGTGCTTTGACAGGATATAGCCGCCCCACCACATAAATGCCTTGAAGGCTTTTGGCGCCTTCATCAATGTGCGGAAAATGTTGAGCACGGGACGACCGGCAAAGCGATCGCCAATCATCGCTTTATGCTCGTCGTTCAATTCTGTGTCATGAAGCGGGGCGATGCGGGGCTTGTCGAGCCGCATCAGCTTTTCTCCGGTGCCTCGACTTCCCCGCGCGCAATCCGTTTATCCTGCGTGTTGGTTTCAAAGTCGCTGGCATCGTGACGCTCGTGCAATTGCGTTTCCGGTTCACCATACGGCCGGTTGACCATCATGCCGCGTTTCGCCGCCGGACGATCACCGACCAACCTGGTCCAGCGCTGGACGTTTTTATAATCCTGCACCTGCAAAAACTCGCCCGCTTCATAGAGAACGCCGCGCGCCATGCCACCATACCATGGGAAGGTTGCCATATCGGCGATGCTATACTCATCCCCTGCCAGATAATCATTGTCCGCCAGATGTCTGTCGAGCACATCCATCTGCCGCTTCACTTCCATCGCATAGCGGTTGATCGGATATTCCCATTTTTCCGGCGCATAGGCATAAAAATGGCCAAAGCCGCCGCCGAGAAATGGCGCGGAGCCTTGTACCCAGAACAGCCAGTTGATTGCCTCGGCACGCTTGTGGTGATCGGTAGGCAGGAATTTGCCGAATTTCTCTGCGAGATAAAGCAGCATGGAAGCGGATTCAAATAACCTGGTTGGGGGTTGGTGCTGTGGTCCATCAGCGCAGGGATTTTACTGTTGGGATTGATATCAACAAAGCCACTGCCAAATTGCTCGCCCTCGCCGATGTTAATCAACCAAGCGTCATATTCCGCTTCACTTATTCCAAGCTCGAGCAATTCCTCGAACATGATCGTAACTTTGACACCGTTCGGTGTGCCGAGCGAATAGAGCTGGAACGGGTGCTTGCCGACCGGCAGTTTCTTGTCTTTGGTTGGGCCAGCAATCGGGCGGTTGATATTGGCAAAGCGCCCGCCGCTTTCGGTATCCCATGTCCATATTTTGGGAGGAGTGTAGGCATCGGTCATTCAAAAATTCCTTTGGGTTTCAGGCGGTGCCCGTAAAATAGCGGACGACGTCAATAGAATCGATGATCAGAGAAATCCCGTTTATCACAAGATAGGCGAGGATGTATTTGCCAAAGACCGGCGCGCTGGCGACAAGCTGTTTGCGTTTGCGAAAAATCCAGGCATAGGCTGGCGTCCAGAATATCAGATGGGCCAGGCCGAGCAACCGCACATAGCCATATTGTGCATAAAGCCACTCCATGAATGCCCCGGCAGCGAAAAAGCTGATCAGGATTGCAATGGCTTCAAGCCGAAGCCGCCATTTCCCGTCAACGCGTTTCAGCACGAAGAAAATTGATGCCAAATTGATTGCGCCGAGTAGATACATCCAGCTTTTCAGCCAAAGCGGCTGCATAGCGATTGCTTCGCCGAGTGTTGCTGCATCAATGCCGGTCATTTGCTAGCCCCTTTCTCAAAGAACGATCATCACTTCGATTGCTGTCTGCAACTGTCCTACAGATTATCGTTTTCAAACCAAACCAGATTTTCTTTGGTCGCTCCATCATTTCTTTTTGTAATCATAGGTCATAAAAAAAGGGCCTCGAAAGAAGCCCCCTTTTTCAATTCAAACTGACGTTTGAGTTTATCCTAAGGTAATGCTCTTGATCGCACCAGGCTGCGCAGGTGGTTCACCCTTGGGAAGCGCGTGAACGGCTTCCATGCCGGATGTAACCTCTCCCCACACGGTATATTGATTATCCAGGAAGCCTGCGTCGTCGAGGCAGATGAAAAACTGGCTGTTGGCGCTATTCGGGTCCATCGTGCGGGCCATTGAGCAGGTGCCTTCGACATGCGGCTCCGCAGAAAATTCCTGAGCAATATCGGGCAAATCAGAACCGCTCATACCGGTACCGGTCGGATCGCCGCCCTGCGCCATGAAGCCATCAATCACACGGTGAAATACCACACCATCATAAAAGCCATCCGCTGCCAGCGTCGTAATCCGCTCGACATGCCCCGGAGCAAGATCAGCGCGCAGCTTGATTTCAACGTCACCGGTTTCAAGGTGAAGGGTCATTTTTTCATGTGCCATCGGCAATTCCTTTGTTGTCGTTATATGAATTCTTGAGGTCGATATAGGCAGGTGTTTTCAAAAAATCACCCGCTGGTTTGGATAAATGTTACAAAAGATTGTAATTAAGACCGCACAGCTACTACAAAACGGCTCAATCGTATAAACGCCCCACTGACGGGGCACGCGCAAAAAAAGGGGGCTGCGACATGAATGACATGACTGATGCCCGCGAAATGGACGATGTCGACGCAAATATTGCACCACCCAGTCTGGATGAAGACAACCGCCTGACCGACGAGTTTGTCCGGTCGGTTTCCGAAGCGGTTGAGAATAACGATACGGTACTCGCTCAAGAGCTGGTCAATCCGCTGCACAATGCTGACATTGCCGATCTTTTTGAGCTGATTGGTGAAGACGAGCGCGCTCCGCTAGCCGAAGCGTTAGGCGATCTGGTCAGCGCCGATGTGCTCGCCGAAATGAACGATTATGTCCGCGAGGATCTTATCGAAGTTCTTGACGCCGGGCAGATTGCCGATCTCACCGAACAGCTCGATACCGATGATGCGGTTGCGATCATCGAGGATCTCGAAGATCACGAGCAACTTGCTGTTCTGGCCGAGCTGGAGCCGGAAGACCGCGCCGCGATTGAAAGCGCGCTTACCTACGAAGAGGAAACCGCCGGGCGTATCATGCAGCGCGAATTTGTCGCGGTGCCTGAACATATGATGGTTGGTGATCTGATCGATTATCTACGCAAGAATGACGACCTGACGACGGAATTCTGGGAAATCTACGTCGTGGATCCGGCCTATAAACCGGTTGGCACCTGTCAGCTCAGCTGGATAATGCGCGTACCCCGCGATATTGCGGTCGCCGATATCATGAAGCGCGAGCAGACTCTGATCCCGGCAGATATGGATCAGGAAGAAGTCGCGCTGCGCTTTCAGAAATATAATCTCATCTCTGCTGCGGTAATCAATGATGACGGACGCCTGATCGGGATGATCACCGTCGATGATATTCTCCATATTGTTGAAGACGAGGCGAGCGAAGACGTGCTGCTGCTCTCCGGTGCCGGCGAAGGCGATATTAACGAGCCGATCCGCGACAGCTATGTCGCCCGTGTCCGCTGGCTCATCGCCAATCTGGCAACGGCACTGGTCGCGAGCTTTGTGATCTGGACCTTTGGCGCAGCGATTGAGCAGATGGTGGCGTTGGCGGTGCTGATGCCGATTGTGGCTTCTATCGGCGGCAACGCGGGAACCCAGACCATGGCGGTCTCGGTCCGCGCGCTGGCCATGAACGAACTGACCCGCTCCAATACGCGCAGGATCATTGGCCGCGAGTTTCGGATTGCATTACTCAACGGCGGAACGATAGCGGTGCTGGTGGGAATTGGAACCGGGCTGGTCTTTGCCAATCCCCTCCTCGGCATCGTGATCGCCGTCGCAATGCTGATCAATATCGTAATCGCAGGGTTTGCCGGAATATTTGTTCCGGTAACGCTGGACCGGATGGATCAGGATCCGGCGCTGGCATCGTCGGTTTTCGTCACGATGATTACAGATACGATGGGCTTCCTCGCCTTCCTGTCCCTCGCAGTCGGCAGCGGGCTGGTCAATTTCTAAGATGTTGGCAGTGAAATGATCGAAACCGAACGTCTGCTGCTCCGCCCGCATATTGCAGAGGATTTTCCCGGCTGCCTCGCGATGTGGCAAGACCCGCAGGTCATCCGCTATATCGGTAACGTCCCCTCAACCGAAGGTGAGGCATGGATGCGGTTTTTAAGCTATTTTGGCCGCTGGGAGTTGATGGGTTACGGGATGTTCGCTGTAATCGAGAAAGATTCCGGCGATTTTCTGGGAGAAATAGGTTTCAGCGATTTTCGCCGTAACCTCGGCCCGGATTTCGATCCGTTTCATGAAGGCGCGTGGGTGATGAACCAAGCAGGGCAAGGCAAAGGTTATGCTTTTGAAGCAACTGCAGCAGCCCATGACTGGCTCGATCGAAAATTCAAACCGGAAAAAACCGTGTCCATTATCGACCCCGATAACGCAGCCTCGATCAAGTTGGCCGGTAAACTTGGCTACACCGAAACCCGCCGCGATGAATATAAAGGTGATGCGGTGATAGTTTTTGAGCGCTTTAAAGCATAAGCGTTTAGACCGCATAGGACCGAATGAAATTACCAATATCGTTGTAAATCCGTTCGCGTCCACAATCATCGATCATTTCACAAAGCAATGTATCAAATTTAGGCCTGTCTTCATTCGCTACGTACCGTATCATGCAGATTAGCAGTATCTCATCTGCCGTTGTCGATGGACAGCAACAGCGGCCAACACCAAAACTATCCGGCCAGGCGTGGCCTATTGTCTCAATAAGAATCAAAAACCTGCCCATTGGCGCTTTTCCGCCAAGCCTTGCCGCAATATCTTTGCGAGCATCAATCCGTTGTTTGTGCGAAGCTATCGCCAGCCGCAAAGCCAATATTATCCGTGCCTCTGCGCTTGGTAAGGACATGAGATCAGGCATTTCGACCTCCAGGTTCGCAAGGTTAGCAGACCAGATACCCATTTCATATTCTCCGATTCACAAGTGAGTGTGATATAATATGATATTGATAATCATTTGCAATATGTAATTTGCGTTTATTCTGGAACTTGGTGTTTTAGGGTCAGAAGGTTCCAGGTTGGCTATATTCGGAAGAACCACGCTTGACTAAACCGGCCGTCCCCCACATCTAGCGGCCATGCCGCTTAATATGACCAAAATTGCGTTTCGCAGCGAAAGCCCTGCTACCCTGAGGCGCTGGCTTGAGTCTCATGCCAACTTGGGCGAAGCGCGGTTGACCACGCGCTATAAGCCAAAGCGGTTTGAGGAAATGAGCGGCGGCTCGTTATTCTGGATTCACCAGAAGAAATTTGTGGGCCGCAGTCCGCTTATCGGATTTATGGATAATGGCGAAGGCCGCCAATGGATCAGGCTGGAACCCAAGCTGATCGCAGTGCAGCCAACCCCGCGCCGCGCGCATCAGGGCTGGCGTTATCTGGAAGAGGCGGATGCGCCTGCTGATCTGGGTGAAGGGGCAGAGGGTGCAGAGGAAATGCCCGCAGAGATGCTGGGCGAACTTGCCAATTTAGGGCTGGTTTAGCGGGCGTTAGCCGCAACTTTTCCTTCAAAATTAAATTTCCAGTCAAATCAATTCCTTAGAGGTTTTCTCTTCTGGAGAGGCTCCTGAATTATTTCGGGCATATTCATCCGTTTAATGTGAAAATAGGATGAAATCGCCAGTTTTCTGGGAGTTACAGTGTCGATTCTATCCAATCGGAGCACGCCGCTTTTGCCTTATTTACAAATCCAGAAGCGTTGATCCTCTCCCCCTAGAATGAGGGCGCTCTTCAGGTCGCATTTCTTTGAATTTAAGGAGATGTAAGAATGAAATTACCCCATAATGTACCCTGCCCCAACGGCACCGAGCGTGCACGCAAAGCAAAAGAACTGCGCGACAAGGCAACCGAAATATCACGCACCCGGCCTCACGCCGCCTCGCGCAACAATGGCGAGGAACTGGACTTTGCCAGCGCAAAATTCCCCTCCAATTTTACCAAAGGATTACATCATGACCAATTTGGTATTCTCTCTTTTGGCGACGATTATCGCACGTTTGTCGAGGCAATAAACAGCAGCGATGCAGGGCTGTTTGAAAACCATGTTCTCGATGCGACCGACCGCGCGACTGAAGCCGGAACGCCAACCTATCAATGCACGCTGAACGGCAACACACCGCAATGGCGCGGCTGGGAAAGCCCTCGCGCCGGTCATGTTTACGAGCTGCAAGGGCCTGATGCAGACAGTGTTGGCATGGCTCCTGCTCCGCGGATAGGATCATCAGAAAAGGCCGCTGAGGTAGCAGAAGTATACGCACTAGCGATTTTGCGCGATGTCCCGTTTACTGCGATTTGTGCCGGCGATAGCGCCAAGCAACTTTGCGATGGCAACAAGAATGCGCGGCTCAACGGACAGGAAGTTGTTGATGCACTGAATATCATGCCATTTTTCAGCGGCAGCGGCGCAGTGTCTTCAACGCCACCCTATGTCGATGCCAATGGGCTAAATAATTTCGAGCGCAATCGCCGCTATGCCCGAACGCAGGACGACAACAATCCTTTCGGCGCGGCGCTAACCACGGAAACCGTTTTTCGTGGCTCCACCAAAGGCGCGCTGAACGGGCCTTATCTATCACAATTTATGCTCGTCGGTAACACGGCTCTCGCAGGACCGGGCGGCGGCACTGCCAGCTATCCCGGCAAGGCGGCGGAATATGATCTTCAGGACGGTTTTGTCCGATACGGCAGCTTGTCGATTGACCAGCGCACGACGGTGCACAAGACCTGTCTCGATCACATGACCGATTGGCCAAGCTGGCTGGATGTCCAAAACGGCGCCAACTTCAGAGGTGCGGATTTGTTCGAGGACAAACGCCGCTTCATCACCACACCGCGCGATCTGGCGACTTATGTACATTATGATGCGCTCTATGAGGCCTATCTAAACGCAGTGCTGATTATGGATGCGATGGGTGTTCCTGCATCCAAAGGGTTTCCGGAACCCGGTTTCCGTGAAGGAGGATTGGGATCACCGCGCCGCACAGCGTTCGCCACCTTTGGCGGGCCGCACATTCTTTCGCTGGTCACCGAAGTTGCCACGCGCTGCCTGAAAGCGGTGCGCAGAGAGAAGTTCAACTATCACCGGCGAGCACGACCCGAGTTGATGGGAGGACGGATGACTCTTATCGAGTGCGGCGAGGCTGCCAAACTGGGCGATGCGCAGGCAGCGTTTGAAGCGATGCACGCTGAAATCCCTGATGCGATCAAGACCGCGATCATCGCGCACAATAAGGACCAGAATAAAACCGCGATGAACAATATGCGAAAGGTCGATTGCGCGGGCGGCAGCACGCCGTTTAGCAATTTCAAGGATTGCAACCTGTTGTTGCCGATGGCGTTCCCTGAAGGATCGCCAATGCATCCCGCCTACGGCGCTGGCCATGCCACGGTTGCCGGCGGTTGCGTGACCATGATCAAGGCATTTTTCGAGATGTTCGAGAGCAATGATAGCGGTGTCGAACGTCCGCTATTTGACCCGGACTTGGCTTATGTGCCTAATGCCAATGGCAACCGTTTGGTGCAAGATAGCAAGTTTAGCGGCACGCTGACTATCCAGGGTGAACTCGACAAGCTGGCGGCTAATATCGCGATTGGCCGGAACATGGCCGGGGTTCATTACTACTCCGATTATTACGACAGCGTACGCATGGGTGAACGCGTTGCGGTCGGCATTTTGCTCGAACAAGCGCCGACCTACGGCGATCCCATTGATACAACATTCACCAGTTTTGACGGTGATTTCATATCAATCAGTGGGCAAGCAGATGCGGCACCAACGCTGACCATCATCGACCGCGATGGCAAGCAGGTTTCGAACGCAGCATGGTGGTTACGCCATGTTCCCGGAGAACAGATGATTTTGGGAATGTAAGTCCGGTTCTCGATAAACAAGAGAGTAGGTCGGAAGAAATTTCGGCCTGCTTCACCATTTTACCGTTCCTGTTCATCTACCCAGTGTTTTAGCAAATTGTAAGCAATCGCAAATGGTGGTGGCGCGATAAAAGGCGCGCTTGCGTCGCCCGCCATTGCAGCTTTCACTTCATCAAGCGAGAACCAAGCAGCTTCTTCAATTTCGTCCTCGTCCAGCGTCAATGCCGGATCATCAGTCACGCTGGTACAGGCGATCATCAGAGATGACGGGAAAGGCCACGGCTGGCTCGCAACATAACGCACGTCGCGCACTTTTATCCCGGCCTCTTCCCACAGTTCCCGCGCCACCGCACCTTCTATGCTCTCGCCCGGTTCCACAAAACCGGCAAGCGCAGAAAATCTTTTGGGCGGAAAGCGCGGCTGCCTGCCGAGCAATACTTTTCCTTGGCATTCGGACAGCATGATCGTTACCGGATCGGTGCGCGGGAAATGTTCTGCGCCGCAGCCACCTTCATCCTTGCCGCAGAGGCGCGCCCAGCCGCCTTTGCGCGATCCAGTGGGATTGCCACATTGTGCGCAAAACCGATGCCGTGCGTGCCAGTCAACCAGGCTGCGGGCGGTCGCATAAATGGCGGCTTCATTGGGGCGCAAATTGCCCAGCATTTGCCATAGCGCGGGGTTCGCCGCCGGGCCAGCATCCCCGGCACCGGTAAGTTCTGCGAAATGCGGTACATCGCCATCGATACCGAGCAGCAGCAGATCATTATCAGGTGACGCGTCAATCACCGCACCCCAACTCAGACTGCCATCCATATCGAAAACCGGATTCAGACCATCCAGTTGCAATAATTTCGCATTCGGCTTCATGAAAGCTGCGCGCAGTTTTTCGGGGTTCACCCGCACCTGATCCGCCCGATCCATCGTCCCGCCGGAAAAGGTCGGAATAATCGCGCTTAGATCAGATGTCTCAATTGGGCTAATAGTCACTAGCTGGTTTTTCCGCCGTCAATTACAGTTTCGCCGGTCAAATCCGCGTAAACATATTTCGGGAAATCCGATTGGAACGGGTAAGTGTTTGATGGCATATATTGCGTGTAACCCCCTGCCCGCAATCCGCGGACGGTATCAACAAAGGCCGACGTTCCCGCAGCACCGCCCCAGCCGTATGTTCCAGCTGGACTTAGCGGCGTTCCTAGGCCCACGCGGCCGCCGGCGCCAAATCCCTGGTTCACAACCCACGAGCCCTTAACTTCAGCGCCTTCGGGCAGCAAATTCGACATACCCAGTTTCGCGGTTTCAGGCTTCATTATCGTTACCCCGCCACTTGTGCCGAAACCCAGCAGCATTTTCAGGAACTTGTCATAATCGGCCGCCGAACTGATCATACCAGCGCCGCCAAAAGCAAAGGCCGGCTTATCGAGATAAATACTCGTCTCAGCAGGATCGATCGGGATCAACGCTCCGGCAAAGGGAGCATAGTTAGTGGCAAAATCGCCGACGCGGTCTGCAGGCAGCTGGAAGAAGCTGTCTTTCATACCCAGCGGATCGAACATCCGCGCCTGCAGGAATTTGTCGAGCGGCAAACCGGAAGCGACTTCGACGACATAGCTCAGCAGATCAAGACTGACCGAATAGCTCCATTTCGCGCCTGGTTGGTAAACCAGCGGCAACGAAGCAAGGTTTTTGGAAAAGGTCTTCGCATCGGGCGTCGGCGCCCCGCCTTCAAAGCCCGGGATAGGCATCCGGCTAACAACGCCCGGCGTAATGCCATTGGCAAGATAGGCCTTCAATATCGGCCCCTTGCTGATGATAGAATAGCCAAGGCCGGCGGTATGGGTCAGCAAATGCCGGATGGTAATTTCGATCTTTGCCGGTTCGGTATCTTCAATTGGACCATTTGGATCCATGAGCACCTGCATATTGGCAAATTCAGGTAATATGTCGGAAAGCGGCTGGTCCATTGTCAGCTTGCCGTCTTCGATCAACATCATCACCGCCATGCCAGTCACCGGCTTGGTCTGCGAATAGAGCCGCCACAGCGTATTAACATCGACAATTCTTTCGCTGCCGATCGCCTGCGCGCCTGCGGCAATAACCTGTGGATCGGATTGCCCGAAACCAATTGCAGCAAGCATGCCCGAAACTTTCTTCTCCGCGACATAATCATTGATGATCTTTGTCAGCCCGGGAAAAGTGGGAGGATCCTGACGCAAAGTCCGTGCAAGAACCGATTGCGGAATACCGGCGAGCAGCGCGCTGACGCCAAACCCGCCCAATACGGAACGGCGATCAAATGCGGGCAGCGTTGTCATTTCTTGGGTCATTCTAGTTCCTCTAATTTCCACTTTACAGCTTTGGCGAACAGCGTTGGCAGGCCAGCGTCTGTTATTGTTTCCAACGGCCACCAGATACTGTCATTCCAGATATTGTCACCAATGTTAATAGGGATTTTGTCATCTTCCAGCACGGCCATGTCCACTTCAAGCGAAAAATGGGTGAAGCTGTGCTGAACGATGTTCTCGCGGATAGTCCACTTGCCTTCGATTGGAAGCTTCGCATGGCCATCTCGCTTTGCCGCCCAATCATCGCTTGGCAGCGCGCGCATCCCGGCGAGCATCCCTTTTTCCGGACGCGGTTTCAACAATAGCTTCCCGTCCCGCTCAATCCAGAAAAAGCGTGCCTTGCGAACCGGTTTTGACTTTTTGGGCGGCTTGATCGGAAACCGTTCCACATCGCCTTCTACCAAGGCACGACATTCCAATTGCACCGGGCACAGCATGCATTTCGGGTTTTTCGCCGTACAGATAGAAGCGCCGATATCCATGCACGCCTGAGCAAAATCACCCGCGCCTGATTGCGGAGTGAGCTTATCCATAGCTTGCTTGATCTCTAGTTTGCCCGAAGGGAGCGGCGTATCGATTGCAAAAAGCCGCGCGACCAGACGCTCGATATTGGCATCAACCACGACGGCCCGCTCTCCAAAAGCAATCGCGGCAATCGCAGCAGCAGTATAGGCACCGACACCGGGAAGCTTGAGAAGCTCAGCCTCGTTTTGAGGAAAGCTCCCGTCCAGTTCTTCAACAACAAAACGGGCGCATTTGTGCAAATTTCTGGCACGCGCATAATAGCCAAGTCCCGCCCACGCTGCGAGAACATCGGCCTCGTTTGCCTGCGCCAGATCTTGGACCTTTGGCCAGCGCATTGTGAACGCCTCAAAATAGGATTTTACCGCAGCAACGGTTGTCTGTTGCAGCATCACTTCCGATAGCCAGACATGATAGGGATCGGGTCGTTCGCCTGCTGCTGAACGCAGAGGCGGGACACGCCAGGGCAAATTCCGTGCGTTATCCACATAATGTGCACTGATTTTGGCGGTGATTGTTGTACTTTCAACCGCAAACTTGTCGACTGCCATAGCCGTGCCATGCCATAAACACTCGCTATGGCGAAGGAAAATGGCACGGATGAGCAGGAGAAAAACGCTAAACCCGTGCGCGCCGCAAAAATGGCCAAGAAAGCTCCAAAGAAAAATACGCCCAAAAATACCAGAAATATCAGCGCCCAAGAGGTGGCCCAGCCCGCAGCATTTCCGATTTGATGCCGGAAATTGGCCGTGCCGCTTTTCGCCGTTATGGATTTATCCAAAGCTCGGTGGTCAGCCGCTGGCCGGAAATTGTTGGCGAGCGATATGCCAATGTGTCCCTGCCCGAATCAATCCGCTTTCCGCGCGGCGAGAAAGAAGGCGGAACGCTGCATCTGCTGGTTTCCGGCGCTCACGCGACCCTGATGCAACATATTACACCAGAGATAATTGACCGCGTAAACCGCTTCTTCGGCTACGGCGCGGTGAGTCAAGTCCGGTTCAGGCAAGGCGTAGTAAATGCCGAAAAAGCCAAGGAAAAACGGGTAGTACCGCCGCCATCACTGAAGCCTGCGCCGATCGCGCTGGGTGAAAATTTGCGCGATATCGGTGACCCGGAATTGAACAGGGTGCTGGAATCGCTAGCATCCGGTATTGCCAAGGCTGAAAGCGCCTCTAAACAGGGCCCGGATAACGAATTGAGCATTGGGATCAAGATCGCTGGCAAAATTGGCGGCGGTGACAAACCCCGAGCAGATAACAAGAAGGACGAGTTATGAGATTCGGAGCAGCATATTTTGCTTCAGCGGTGATGGGAGCGGCGATAGTTTTTGCGGCCCCCGCGACTGCCCAGCAGACCGATTGGACCGCACGCGTCACCCTATCGGACAAGGGTGGGCATGTGCTCGGCAATCCGCTGGCAAAGCACAGCGTGACTGAATATATGAGCTACACTTGCAGCCATTGCGCGAATTTTGAGGCCCAATCCTATACGCCGCTACGTGCCAGCTTCCTGAAAAAAGGCGACATCAATTTTGAAGTACGCAATCTGATCCTCAACCCGATTGACCTGTCTGCCGCGATGCTCGCCAGATGTGGCGGGCGAACCAAGTTCTTCGGCAACCATCGGGCATTTCTGACCTCGCAATCGACATGGATCAAACCCTTTCAATCGCTGACCGCAGAGCAACAAAAATCCCTCGCCGAAGGGACTGTGCCGGAGCGGCTCAAGAAAATCGCAACAATCGCAGGCTTTTACGGAATCATGCAGAAACGCGGCATTTCCAAAAGCCAGGCCAATGCCTGTCTGGCAGACAAAAGCGCTCAGGATAAGATTCTAGGCATGACCAAATATGGGACCGAGACGTTGAAGCTGGCGGCAACGCCAAGCTTCGTATTGAACGGCAAGCCTATGGACAACGTCCACAACTGGACCGGGCTGCAACAATCACTAATAGCTCTACCAGGCTCATAAATTCACTGACAAACAAGTTCCAGAAACAGGAAAATATTCATGAAGAAAATCACTTATTTGGCTCCATTGGCTCTTGCAATGGCTCTCACCGCTTGTGGCGGCGCGGCAGAAACAGAGGGTGCATCATCAGGCGAAGCGGTCGCCGAGGTTGCAGCTCCTGCCGGTCAGCAATGGTCTGAAGTTGTGGCAAAGACCGACGCTGGCGGCTATGTGATGGGCAACCCTGATGCGCCGATCAAGCTGGTCGAATATATGTCAATCACCTGTTCGCATTGCGCAACATTTGGCGAGCAAGCGTTTGATTCGATCCGCGATGACTATGTGAATAGCGGGCGTGTGAGCTTTGAAGTACGCAATTTTGTTCGCGATCCGCTGGATCTCACGGCGGCCATTCTGTCTCGTTGCGGTGGCGAAGGTCCATTTTTTGCATTGACCAAACAGGCTTTGAACAACCAGACAGCTATGTTTGAAAAAGCCCAGGGAATGGGCGAAGCAACTTACAACGACATTCTCAAATCCGATCCAAACGTGCGTTTTGTGCGGCTCGCCGAGCAGCTTGAACTCACAAGCTTTTTCCAGCAGCGCGGTGTTTCTGCTGATCAGGCCAAAGCGTGCCTGAGCGATGAGGCGGCTGCTGAAAAACTAATGGCCGATACGCAAGTGGCTGTTAAAGACTTTAACATCTCCGGCACGCCGACTTTTCTGCTGAACGGCAAAGTTGTTGAAGGCACAAATTGGCCAATGATAGAAACCAAACTGAAAGAGGCTGGCGCGCGCTAGTTGCAAACGGCAAATAATCTCAACTCGCTTGGGGGAGCGATGATTTGACATATAGAATTTGCAGATTCCGAACACCCGTTCATGCTGAGCTTGTCGAAGCAGGGTGGCAGGCGTCCTTCGACAGGCTCCGGACGAACGGAATGAGCGTAACGATATGCAAATAAAGAAGCTCAAACTTTCGGGCTTCAAAAGCTTTGTCGATCCTACGGAACTGCGCATTGAAAAAGGCCTGACCGGTGTCGTCGGGCCCAATGGCTGCGGCAAATCCAATCTGCTCGAAGCCATCCGCTGGGTGATGGGAGAAAACTCTGCCAAATCCATGCGCGGCGGCGGTATGGAAGATGTGATCTTTGCCGGCACGGAAACCCGTCCCCAGCGCCAGTTCGCGGAAGTCGCCCTTCATGCCGAGCGTGAAACCGACGATGTGTCCTCGCTCCATGTTGGTGACAATGACAGCGAGCTTGAAATCGTCCGGCGAATAGAGCGCGGTGCCGGGTCTGCGTATCGCGCAAACGGCACCGATGTTCGCGCCAAGGATGTTGCGCTGATTTTTGCAGATGCGGCGACCGGCGCGCATAGCCCTGCACTTGTCAGCCAGGGTAAAATCAGCAACGTCATTTCCTCCAAGCCGACCGACCGGCGGGAAATGCTCGAAGAAGCGGCTGGTATTTCCGGTCTGCATGTGCGGCGCAAAGACGCCGAGCAGAAGCTGCGCGCTGCGGAAAAAAACCTCGCCCGGCTTGATGATATTCTCGGCGATATGGAACAGCGCGCCAATGCACTGCGGCGGCAAGCGAAGCAGGCCGAGCGCTACAAAAAACTGAGCGCACAGATTACCACAGTCGAAGCGCGCCTGATTTTTGCAAGATGGCGCGAGGCGGCGGCGGCAGCGGATTTGGCCAAAGCGGAAGCGGAAGCCGCTGAGTCAAAAGTCAACACGGCACAAAACGCCCAACAATCGGCAGTCGCTGCACAAAATGACAGTGCCAGGACGCTCGGTTTGCTCCGCGCTGACGTGCAGCGCGCGCGGGATGAAGCCAGCGAGTCCAGCCATCGCTTGATCACCCTTACAAACGAGCGCGATAATCTGAAATCGCGGTTGCTGGACCTGCAAGCACAGGCGCAGCGGATTAGCGATGATAACGCCCGCGAAGATCAGCTGACCCGTGACGCCAGCAATGCTCTATCTGGTCTGGAGGCTGACGAAAAGCGCCTCTCTGGCGAACTCATCAATCTGGAAACGGAACGGCCGGAACTTGAGAAGCAGGCCGAGAGAGCCGAGCGCGCTGCCAGCGAAAGCGAAGTCGAACTGGCCAAGGCAGTGGCTGAAGAAGCGCGTATCCAGGCCGAAATCAGGGTCGCCAATGCGGCGCTGGAAGCAGCCGAGGTTCGCCACGCACGGCTTGCCAACGAGATGGAACGTCTCGCGCAGGAACGCGCCGAGATGGGTGATGAGACGGAATTGAAAGCGGCCTGTGACGCGGCGATCGCGGCCCGCGAAACGGCCCAAAAGCAGGCTGATGGTAGCGGCTTGCAGATTGGTGAACTTGAATCACAACGCACATCTGCCAGTGAAGCGCGAGATGCAGCGGAGTCTGCGCTGGCGTCGCTAAAGGCAGAGCTGGCCGGGCTGTCTTCCGAACATGGCGCATTGGAGCGCGAGCTTTCCAAAGCCGAGAGTGATCATAAGGCGATTGATCAGGTGAAAGCGGCGCCCGGATATGAGCGGGCGCTGGCAGCGGCATTGGGTGACGATCTGCTGGCTGCGGTCGGCGAAGATGGCGACCGGTACTGGGGCGGTAGCGATGCGGTCACTTCGGGCGGAGCGCCATCAGGCAGCGAGACATTGCTTGATCACGTCAAGGCACCATCACAATTGCACAACCGCCTGTCACAGATTTTTGTTGTTGATAGCGACAACGGGCAATCCCTTTCCGTTGGTCAGCGCCTGGTGACAAAATCCGGCGCGCTCCGGCGCTGGGACGGATTTGTTGCGCGCGATGATGGCAATGCCAGTGCCGAGCGTTTGGTGCGGATCAATCGTCTGGAAGAGCTGGGTCGGTTGCTTGATCCGGCTCAGGCGAAAGTTACCGATGCGGAAACCGCTCTGCAGGCGCAGCAAGACGCTATTGCAACGGTAGAACAGCAATTGTCTGATGCACGAAATGCGCGGCGCGAGGCGGAAGATTTATTGCGGCAGGCCCTTCGCGAAGCCGATCAAGCTGAGGAAGCCCTGGCTTGGCTAAAAAAACGCACAGCCAGCCTCTCCGAACGCGAAACGGCGCTCAAACAGGAAACTGCGGCGGCACTTGCCGAATTGGAAGATGCACAAAAAGCGCGCACCAGCCAGCCCGATGGCGCGGCGCAGGAACAGGCGCGCGCGGCGTTGCAGAACCAGCGCGACGCAGCGCGGCAACAGGTCATGTCGTCGCAGGCAGCGCTCTCCGGCCTTGATCAGAAGCTTTCTCACATAAAAGAGCAAAAGGCCGTCGCGGTGGCGCAGATCAAATCCTGGCAGGACCGGTCCGGCGAGGCCGAAACGCGAATGGCGCAGATGACCAAACGCGCCGCGGAGATCGAGATAGAAGTTGAGAAGCTGGCGGATCGCCCGCGCGTTATCCATGTTGAAGTGGAAAAACTTCAGGAGGCGCAAGAGGCACTCAACGCTGTCGTCGCCGAGAAAGACGCCGCGCTACAGGCAGCGGAACTCGCCCAGCGCGACCACGAAGATCGACTCAATCAGGCCAGCGAGGAACTAAGCCAGGCGCGCGAAGAACGCGCCGGCGCCAAAGCGCGTTCTGAAAACCAGGATTTGCGCCGTGTGGAAATGGGCCGGATTTCGGCTGAGAAATTTGAATGCCCGGCTCCGCTTCTGCCTGAAAAACTGGCGTTTGACGAAGACACAGTGGGCGAGGCATCGCTGGAATCGGCAGAACTCGAACGCCTCACCCTGAGCCGCGAACGGATCGGGCCGGTGAATCTGGTCGCGGCGGACGAGCTGGAAGAGCTGGAAACCGAGTGGGAGAAATCGACCAGGGAAAGCGGAGAGCTGAACGAGGCGATCAACCAGTTGCGCGGCTCTATCGGAAGCCTGAACCGAGAAGGTCGACAGCGATTGCTGGCGGCGTTCAAGGAAGTGGACCAGCATTTCCAGCGACTGTTCTCGACGCTGTTTGACGGCGGCCAAGCGCATCTCGCATTGATCGACAGCGATGATCCGCTTGAAGCCGGTCTGGAGATTATGGCGCAACCGCCGGGCAAAAAACTGACCTCGCTGACCCTGCTCTCCGGCGGCGAGCAGGCTTTGACCGCCGTCGCGCTGATCTTCGGATTATTCTTGACCAATCCGGCTCCCATCTGCGTGCTCGACGAAGTTGATGCGCCGCTGGATGATGCCAATATCGAGCGATTTTGCGATATGCTCGACAAGATGGTGGCCGAAACCAACACGCGCTATCTGATCGTGACGCATAACGCGGTGACGATGAGCCGGATGCACCGGCTATTCGGCGTGACGATGATTGAGCGGGGGATTAGTCAGCTGGTATCGGTTGATCTGGATGCGGCGGAAGAGTTGCTGGCGGCAGAGTGAGCGGCAGGCAGCGTATCATAAAGCGCTTGAAGAGCTACTGGAAGCTGGAAGCAGGCAATGCTTTCCTCATCCCCGCAATGATGTTCTGGTTCACCGGCGGAAACCTCGGCCTAGTCAGCTATGTCGCAATGGCGCCAATGATACTGCTCTTGCTTATAGGGGCCGCCTATTGGCACGCCAAGTGGTTGCAGTTGACTGATGCCAGTTTTGATATTGTCCCGCATTT
Organism: Parasphingorhabdus halotolerans; assembly: GCF_012516475.1. NCBI lineage: Bacteria > Pseudomonadati > Pseudomonadota > Alphaproteobacteria > Sphingomonadales > Sphingorhabdaceae > Parasphingorhabdus > Parasphingorhabdus halotolerans. Next base: position 1,610,356 of record NZ_CP051217.1, read on the forward strand.
GACAATATTTCGGAGGCTCCGTACTCCAGCATTGGTGCTGACAATCACCGCCCTGGGCTGGACGATTTATGCGTGGCTCAATACTTCTATCAGTGTTGGCTTTGCTGACCGGGTTGTCGCGAGCATTGCCTCCGGCCTCGCGCTGGCGGAATATGTGAACTATTATCATCGGCAATTGCAGCATTTTGACAATGTCGCGGATTTCAAACGACTGCTCAGGGGGAAGGGTTTTCGGCGTTCTCAGATGGCGATTGATTTGGAAGAGGTGGGAGCTGACCAAACTGGTAAAAGTTGATTACCGTTGCGCCTAGTCCCCCAAAACCAACCTCGGCCCCGGCCCCTTCAACCCCGCCCGGTCCTCTGGATTATAAAGCGCGCATTTCTTCAGGCTGAGACAGCCGCAGCCGATGCAACCATCCAGCCGGTCGCGCGTGCGTTCCAGTTCCGCGATCCGTGCATCAATCACTTTTCGCATCGCTTTGCTGATCCGCGTCCAGTCTGCCTGTGTCGGGGTTCGACCCATCGGGAGTTTTGCGAGTTGGCGTTCAATCTCGCCGATGCTGAGCCCGAGTTGCTGGGCGATCAGAACAAAACTCAATCGCCGGATGTCGGAGCGCAGGAACCGTCGTTGGCCGCCACTGGAGCGGAAGGGTTCAACCAGACCTTTTTCTTCGTAGAAACGAATCGCGGAGACTGAAAGGCCGGTGCGGGCAGCGAGCGCGCCGATGGTGAGAGCCTTGGTTTGGGGCATGTCTCAATTCCTCGAGTTAGGCCGTCATTGCGAGGAGCAAATGCGACGAAGCAATCCAGAGCCACGGGTGCCGCTGTGGATTGCTTCGTCACGCCCGCAATGACGAGAGCAGAATTTTCTTGACCTCAACTTAGCTTGAGGTTGTACGAATCACAAGCATGGAAAGCTGGCGGCAGATAAACTCTTGAAAATTCAGGGCCATCGAGCCTCCATCTCTTCCATCGGCTCTCAACCCAAGATCAAGAAAAAGGAAATGAAAAATGATTATCAAGACAACAGCCGCCGCGCTGGAACACGTCAATATAACCGTCAGCGATCCGCTGCGCTCAGCCGAACTTATGCAAGAGCTATTTGGCTGGCATATCCGGTGGGAGGGGCCATCAATGTCGGGGGGCCACACGATCCACGTTGGGACTGAGTCGCAATATATCGCGCTTTATTCCAATGACGAGGTAAAGGCTGCAGATCCGACATTTCAGAAGGGCGAGCCAATGAACCATATCGGGGTGATGGTCGATGATCTCGATCGAGTGGAAAAAAGCGTCATTGCCGCTGGATTGGAACCATTTAACCATGACGATTATTATCCGGGTCAGCGATTCTACTTCTTTGACTGGAACGGGATCGAATTCGAAGTGGTCAGCTACGCCTGATTGCGGTGCTTGTTCACTCCAGAAAACCCGCCAAAGAACCCGCCAAAGAACCCGATGGCTGGGTCGCAAAAACCATCGGGTCCCCCAGAGGAATATCTCCAAGCTACCAAAAATTCAGGCTTGAAGTCTGGTGCAACGTCATCTGCGTGACGCCGAATGACGTTGCACATTCTGGGTAGCTGATGATTCGATGGAGGGTTGTGATGAGCATCACGCTCAGCGTAATAATGCCAAAAAAAATGGCAGTCGGTCCACAGATAAATCTGCTTTCCGGCTGCCACTGCACCTGATTTGGGACTGCGACCCTCTTGCGAAGCTCGCTTCCGCTTTTCTGGTGTCCGGTTTCCGGGCCAATATCTCTGTTTTCTGTTCTCCGTTCCGCCGCTTGCGCTTTGGGACTGCGGTTTCAAACGTGATATTGGTCCAGTCACCTGATGATTTTCTGTCGCAGATCCGCTCCAGCTTACGCCTTTGCTTTTCTGGTTCTGTCCAATCATCAATCAAAAGATCAGTCTATCATTCTTGCAAATAACGAACCGGTCGTCCTGATTATCTTCCGTTCCTTATCTCTCCCCAACGGGTCATTGCTGACTGGTCGCCGGTTGTGAGCAAAGCCCTTCCGATAAATCTGTTATGACAGATGACTCCGAGTCGGACCTAATATAAAAAACCAACTTATCCACAGGTCATCAAATAAGCAGTGGAAAAACACTGCGCCTGTGGTGGAAAACTATAGCTATGCCAATTTATGTCAAGTTGGGGCGGCATAATATCCGTTGGTCCGGCCTTTCCAATCGGGAGGGGATGGGGAAAGGACCGGACCTTCGGAGCAATTCCGGCGCCAACCGGGAGGAGAGAGCGGCACCGGAACTGAAACTTTTCGTAACTTATATTCGCGCTTAGACCTGAACCGAAGACAGCAAAACGACGCTGCTGACGGCAAAGGCGGCTACGATATTGAAAAGCGTTTTCATGGAGTTTCTCCTTGGTTAAAAACGCCCGCCAAACATCAACTTTCCTGCTTAACTTATAGTGAGTAAATGGTTTCCAGTGAGTTAAGTTGCAATTGAAAACGGAGTAAAAGCAGTTGCATTGTTTGCAACCAATCCTACTCCGCTTCACCAGGTAATGCGCGCCTGAATTTCTGATATTATTAGAAAATACCCTTGAGCAGCTTCCGTCCCTTATCCAGCGGATTTTTGCGAAACTTGGCTTCTTCGAGCCCGATATAGGAAAAAATCCCGTCCAGCGCTTGTTGCGTCACGCTGTCGGTCAGCCCGTCGCGCGAGATATCGGCTCCCGCCATTGACGCAAGGGATGATAGTGAACCAAGTTTCTCCACCTGCTGATAAGCGCCGGTTTCGCCCAGAGCTTTTTCCACCAGGGGCCGGATCTTAACCGCTAGATCCTCGCCTGCGCTCTTGCGCAAATAATCGGTTCCGCCGGTTTCGCCATTGGTTACGATACCGACGCCGTCCGTGAGGGTCATATCGTCAATTGCCGAACGAAATATCGGTTTCGCTTCCAGCGCCGCTTTGCCAGCCGCATCGTTGAGCGTCTTGGTGATGTCTGTTGTCAGGCCCGCTTTGCTGGTGAACCGCAGTATGCTGCTCGCCTTCTTTAGTGGTCCGGGGAGCAATATTCTCACCGCCTTGTCTGCATAGAAAGCGCCGGGCTGGGACAACTTATCGAGCGCGCCATCAGAAGCATTGCCGAGCAAGCTTTTGACACCGCCGCTTTGCGCCATCGCTGGAGCAACCATGATCGGAGAAAAACTGATCGGCACTGCAAACACCGCTGCTGCCAGAGCAAATTTCGTCCTGCTGGTAATATTCCACATCATTCCTGCTCCTCTGTGTTTAACCGCCAATACTATAGCATAGCAGCGCAGTCGCAAGCTGAACAGATCAAGCCATAGGCGTAAACATTGGTAACAGGAGTTGCTGCGTGAGCAAAAATCAGCTCTCGGAGAAAGTCAGCTTTCCGGCTGTTTCCTTTGATGATTTCGAGTCCAATGTTAAATCAAACGGATCGCCTTCACCAGTTTTGCCAGACAGGCCATTGGAACTTTTTGCTACCTCAAAGCTCTCCGCCTTCATTTTTTCTTCAAACCAGGAAGTCAGCGTTTTTGTATCTGTCGGCGCTACAAAACTCAGCGTGACTTTGCCGCCCTTCCCGTCCTTATCTTCAACATCAAGTCCGGTTACTTTCGTGCCGGGGTAAAGCGCCACATTGTTAAGATCGAAATCATCGCTATCCAGCGTGATTGAGGGCAGGTCCACATCCAGGGAAAAGCCATCCGCCTTGATCGAGAATTTGCTATCCTCGCCATCACCGCCAATCTTGATTTTATCGGCTTTACTACCATCGCCGCCAAGATCGACCGAGAATTCCACGCCATCGTCTGCGCCTTTCTCACTGTCTGTTCTGGAACAAGCGGACAGTACTAATGGCAGCGCGGCCAATGCAATAAAATGTCGATAGGTCATAATAAACTCCAAACTGTATTGCCTGAATAATACAGCATGGAGTGATAACGTCAAGCGCGGGCTATGTTATGTAGCATCAATGCCCGCACCGGCATGCGCGTTCACCACGCCGCCATCCACAGGCAATGTCGAGCCTATGACATAATCTCCTGCAGAACTGGCCAGGAATACCGCCGCTGATGCCATATCTTCTGGCTTACCGATCCGACGAGCCGGAATTCCGGGTGCCACCGCATCGCCATGATCACGCGCTGCCTTGTTCATCGTTGAGGCAAATGCGCCCGGCGCGATACCGGTCATGATGATATTTTCATGCACCAGCTTGGAAGCCATTTTGCGGGTCAGGTGAATGACCGCCGCCTTTGAAGCCTGATAGCTATAGGTTTCCCAGGGGTTTACCTTCAGTCCATCAATTGAGGCAATGTTGATGACTTTTGCCGGCTGCTCAAAGCTCGCAGCGGCCTTAAGTTGCGGATGCAGTGCCTGGGTTAAAAAGAACAAGCCTTTGACGTTCGTGTCCATCACCTTGTCCCAGCCACTTTCGGGAAAGCTGATATATTCTTCACCCCACGCCACACCGGCATTATTCACCAATATGTCGAGCTTCTCTTCACGCGAAGCGATTTCTGCGGCGAGTGCTTTGCAGCCTTCCACAGTGGAGATATCGCCCTGAATATAGGTACAATTCTCGCCAAACTCGGCAGCTGCGGCCTCGCCCTGGTCTGCTTTGCGACCAGAAATATAGACTTTCGCACCTTGCGCCAAAAAGCCTTCGGTGATCATCGCGCCAATACCGCGTTGTCCGCCGGTGACCAGAGCCACACGACCTTCGAGCGAAAACAGTTTATTAAAATCCATTGTTCAGGTTCCTTGGTTGCTGGCCACTAGTATCCGTGCATCTCGGCAACGAGATTAGTGTGATAATTGGCATCGCCCATAAACTCGGCAAGCGCCCGGTCCCGCTTCATATAGAGACCGATGTCATATTCATCGGTCATACCGACGCCGCCGTGCATCTGGACACCTTCTTTCACTGAAAGCGCCGTTGCCCGGCCCGCTTTGGCTTTGGCAACCGATACCATCAATTCGGCTTTCGATGACCCTTCATCGAGCATTTGCTGCGCCTTGAGAACCGTCGCCCGCGCAATTTCCATCTCGCTGTAGAGATGCGAAACGCGGTGTTGCAATGACTGGAAGGTCGCGATGATCTTATCAAACTGCTTGCGGCCCTTGATGTAGTCGACGGTAATATCCATTGCCCCAGCGCCAACGCCAAGCGTTTCCGCAGCAGAGCCAGCCCGGCCCGCATTGAGCAGGCGCTTCAACACCGTGCCGCCCTCGTCTACTTCACCAATCACGGCGTCGGCATCGACAACCACACCGTCAAACTCGACATGGGCAGCCATCGCGCTATCGACCAGACGCACGCTGTTGCGTGAAAGACCGGCAGCGTTCGTATCAACCGCAAATAGGGTAAGGCCCTTATCTTCGCCAGCGCTGCCGCTGGTGCGCGCTGCTACAATTAAAGTATCAGCCGAACCGCCCTGCACGACAAATTGCTTCTTGCCGTCGAGCTTGAAGCCATTGCCTTCACGCGTTGCCGCCATACTGATCTGATCGGGGCGATGCTTTGCGCCCTCGTCAATTGCCAGCGCCAAAACGCTATCGCCCGACAATATTCCGGGAAAATATTTATCCCGTAGCGCTTTGCCGCCGGCGTTCAGCGCCTCAACGCCCGCAACAGCGGTCGTCAAAAACGGTGAAGGCGTAAGATTGCGACCAATTTCTTCTAGCACCACTCCGGCTTCGACATGGCCAAGACCAAGGCCGCCTTCGTCTTCTGAAACCATGATCCCGGTAAAACCCATTTCCGCAAATTTTTTCCACAGATCATGGGAGAAACCATCCTTGCAATTCTTGTCACGGAACTCGCGGAAGTGGGCAACATCGCCCTCGCCTCTCATAAAGTCGGCGGCGCTGTCTTGCAGCATTTTCTGGTCGTCATTTAGATAAAGCGGCATTTGCTAGTCCTTGTCTTTCGGTCCCGTTCGCTTCGAGCGAAGTCGGGAATCCCTAACCCCAATGTGTCGTGACACCACACGAAACGTACGGAAATTTTGGCTATCTATTTCGTTCAAGCACCCGGCAATTGCAGGATTTGCTTGGACACCACGTTGAGCATCACCTCACTGGTGCCGCCTTCAATGCTATTGGCTTTGGTCCTGAGCCAGCTTCGCGCGGTCAGGCCGCCGTTGGTTGCCTCACTTTCCCATTCCAGCACTTCGCTGCCACCAGCCGACATGATCAGTTCATGCCGGCGTTTGTTAATTTCAGTACCCGCATATTTCATCATATTTGGCTGCGCCGGATGGCAAAGACCGGCCTTGAATGTATCACCAAAACGCTCCGCCATCGCGCGGAAGGCCAGCACTTCGATGTCCATTTCCGCCATTTGCGCACGAAGCATAGGATCGTCGAGACGCCCCATTTCATCGCGACCATATTGATCAGCGAATTTGGCACCAAGAGAAGTTGCCCCTTCAGCGCCTCCACCAGAAATCATGCTGCGCTCATGTCCCAGAAGATATTTCGCGACATCCCAGCCGCGATTAACTTCGAATACGACAGATGACACGCCGTCACCGTAAGTTTTCGGCACTTTCACATCATCAAAGAAAGTCTCGCAGAAAGCAGACTGCCCTGAAATCAGCACGATCGGTTTGGTCGTTACGCCATCGCTCGCCATGTCGAACAGCATGAAGGAAATGCCCTTGTGCTTCTCGCTCTTGTCGGTCCGCGTCAGGCAGAAAATCCAGTCAGCCTTGTCGGCGTAGCTGGTCCATATCTTCTGGCCGTTGATGACAAAGTGATCTCCAGCGTCAACTGCACTTGTTTGCAGCGAAGCCAGATCAGAACCCGAGCCTGGCTCCGAGTAGCCTTGGCACCAGCGAATTTCGCCGCGCGCGATTGGCGGGAGGAAATGTTTTTTCTGCTCTTCGGTGCCAAAGTGCAGCAACGCAGGGCCAAGCATCCAGATGCCAAAGCTGGATAGCGGCGAGCGACATTTTAGACGGGCCATTTCCTGACCGAGGATTTTCGCTTCCGCCCGGGATAGTCCGCCACCACCATATTCTTTCGGCCAATCGGGAACCGTCCAGCCTTTCTGTGCCATGATGTCCAGCCACTCTTTCTGCCCCGGCTTGAAGGTCGGATTCCGCCCGCCCCAGCAAGCATCGCTTTCATCAACCACGGGCGCGCGCATTTCTGGCGGGCAGTTGGCTTCGAGCCAGGCTGCCGTCTCTGCGCGAAAGATATCAAGATCGGACATGACGAATTTCCTTTTAATTGATCAATTAAAGTTGGACTATCATATTTGCGGTCTGTGGTTCAATGATTCCCTTGATCGCAAAGACAAAAACTTTAGCGCGTTAAACGGAGCGCAAGATTCCGTAACGGTAGGTTTGAAAAATAATGCAAGCGATTGACGCATAAATTGCCCGGCGCTTATGTTGAAAAGAAAAACAGGAGAGCATGAGGATGCGATTTGAAGGCAAAACCGCGGTTATCACCGGCGGATCATCAGGAATCGGCCGTGGCACTGTAGATCTGTTTTTGCGCGAAGGGGCCACTGTCGTGGTGGGCGACATCGACGAAGCGGAAGGCTCTGCGATGATGTCTACGCTGGGAGAGGGCTTTCATTTCAAGAAGTGCGACGTGACACAGGAAGAGCAGGTCAAGGCACTGATGGACCATGCTGCGGAGAAAACCGGCGGGATTGATATTGTTTTCAACAATGCGGGCGCCGGTGCTTCACGCAACCCGATAGACGAGATTAGCGGTGACGACTGGGATTTCGCTATGGCGTTGCTCCTCAAGTCTGTCGCGATGGGTATCAGGCATTCCGCCCCGCATCTGAAAAAACGCGATGGCGGGGCGATTATCAACACGGCGTCGGTTTGTGCTTTTCAGGCAGGTTTTGGCCCGATTGCTTACTCGACCGCGAAGGCGGGCGTTTTGCACCTCTCCAAAGTCGCCGCCGCTGAGCTCGCGCAATATAAAATCCGAGTCAATGCGATTTGTCCGGGGTTTATCCAGACCAATATTTTCGCCGCCACCGTTGGCGCAAACAAGGAAGAAGCGGCCCAGATTAATTCGGTTCTCGGGCAAGCGGCTGCCGGCGCTCAGCCGGTTGCGCGGCCCGGTGTTCCGAACGACATTGCCGAAGCTGTCGCCTATTTCGCTTCGGATGCCGCCGGTTTCATCACTGGGACGCATTTGCTGGTTGACGGCGGTTTACTGGTGGGCACCCAAGCAAGCTGGGATCCCGAAATGCCGGGCATGTTGGATGCAATATTACCGGAACATTTACGTTGAGCGTTTTAACCGACCCGCTACCGACCAGAACCAAAGTTCTCTACGGTTTTGGTTCCATCGCTTACGGCATTAAAGACAACGGCTTCGCGACCTTCCTGCTATTCTATTATAATCAGGTTATCGGGCTTCGCGCGGATCTTGTCAGTCTCGCGATAGCCATTGCGCTCTTTGTCGATGCCTTTATTGACCCTGTCATCGGTCAGTTGACCGACAGAACACGAACAAAAATCGGTCGCCGCCATCCGTGGCTCTATGCGTCTGCGATTCCGATTTGCATAACTTGGCTATTACTATGGCATCCGCCGGAAGCCAGCGAGATGGTGCAGTTTTTCTATCTGCTTGGCTTTGCCATCCTGGTAAGACTGGCGCTATCGCTTAACGAAGTCCCGGCCCTCGCTTTGCTACCGGAATTGTCCCGGGACTATCATGATCGCACCGCCATAACCCGCTATCGCTACCTTTTTGGCTGGGCGGGCGGATTGCTGCTGATGTTTTTTGCATATGCCGTTTTGCTGGTGCCGACCGAGGAATATCCCGACGCTCTGCTCAATGCAGATGGCTATACAACCTACGCGATCATCGGTGCATTTGTGATGGCTTTTGCTGTTTTGGTGGCGGCGCGTGGCACCCATAAACGGATCGTAACCGCTTATAATGAAGCCGATAAACTGCCCCAAACCTCGGAATCGCTGAAAGAAATATTCAGCACGTTCAAGTTCCGCCCGTTCGCCTTGCTAATGCTAGCTGGTGTGTTTGCCTATACCAACCAGGGCATAATCTTCGCACTTTCGCCGTATCTATTGACCCATGTCTGGTTGTTTGGCCAGACGGAGCTGTCAATATATTCACTCACTTTGTTCATTGCGGCGATCATCGCCTTTTTGATCGTCAACTATATCTCCCGGCGATTTGGCAAGTCGCGGTCAGCTTGCTTCATGGTCGTCGCATCGATCATATTGGGGACCGCCCCTTACTGGCTTTACCTCGCCCGATTGTTTCCTGAAGCTGGTTCGTCGTTTCTGTTGCCAGTCTTTCTGGTGTTCATCATCTTGGGCACGGCTTGCGGAATTTGTGTGCTGATCCTCACGATGTCGATGATGGCAGACGTCACCGACGCTTATGAATATGAATATGGCAAACGCTCGGAAGGCGTGTTCGCTTCTGGCGTGTGGCTGATGCAAAAATCGGTCGGGGCTCTGGGTATATTGTTCGCCGGCTTGATCATCGCCGTGGTCCAGCTCCCGGACAAAGCCTCCCCGGGATCCGTCGATCCTGCGATTGTTGATAATCTGGTCTGGATTTTTGCGTCGCTGACCGTGGTGATTGGCTTAATCGGCGCATGGACTTTTACCCTGTTTCCGCTGGGTGAGCAGGACCACAATGACCGGGTCGCGGAAATTGCTAAGGCGGCCGCGCTACCGGTTCGGCCGCCGGTTTCATAAAACATATTTTCCTGTCAGTTTCGCGGTGGCAATGACCATCCGCCTCTGATACGTAAATTGCATAGTTAAATTTCAAGAACAAAGAAAAGGACTTGGGCATGGACTTCGATCTTACGGAAAAGCAGGAATATTGGCGCAATCGGGTACGCGAGCATATCGAGAATCACCTACGGCCCCGCGTCGCTGACTTTAACAAAGAAGAAAGCACGGGCGAACGTTGGAAAGTCCTACAAGTTGTCGAGGAAGAGAAAAAGAAAGCCAAGGAAGCGGGTATCTGGAATCTCTTCATGCCCCCTGCCAATCCTAATCTTACCCATATTGATGATGTTTTCGAGTTTGAAGGTCCCGGTCTGACCAATATGGAATATGCGCTTTGTGCCGAAGAAATGGGCCGCGTTGGTTTCTCATCCGAAGTGTTTAACTGCTCCGCTCCCGACACCGGCAATATGGAAGTCTTCCATCGCTACGGCACGCTCGAACAGAAAGAGCAATATCTGCGCCCGCTGATGAACGGAGAAATCCGGTCGGCATTCCTGATGACCGAACCCGCCGTTGCCTCCTCGGATGCCACCAACATCGAAACCGCAATTGTCCGCGATGGTGATGAATATGTCATCAACGGCCGCAAATGGTGGTCCTCCGGCCTCGGCGATCCGCGCTGCAAAATTGCAATCTTGATGGGCAAGACCACGTTCGAAGGCAGCCGCTATACGCAGCAGTCCCAGATCCTGATGCCCACCGATGCACCTGGCGTGAACATCATACGCCACTTGCCAGTCTTTGGTTATGATGATGCACCGCATGGTCACATGGAAGTCGAAATGAAGGACGTGCGTGTACCGGCATCAAACATCCTGCTGGGTGAAGGCCGCGGCTTTGAAATCGCGCAAGGTCGCCTCGGGCCTGGCCGCATCCATCACTGTATGCGGACAATTGGTGTCGCTGAAGAAGCGCTCGAGAAAATGGTCAAGCGCCTGCAATCACGCATCGCTTTCGGCAAACGCATTTCAGAACATAGCATTTGGGATGAACGCGTTGCCCGTGCGCGTATCGATATCGACATGAGCCGTCTCCTCTGCCTCAAAGCGGCGGACATGATGGACAAGGTCGGTAACAAATATGCCAAGGCCGAGATTGCGATGATCAAAGTGCAGGCTCCCAACATGGCGCTTAAAATTATCGATGATGCCATTCAAGCACATGGAGGCGGCGGTGTTAGCAATGACTTTGGCCTTGCCAGTGCCTATGCTCATCAACGGACCTTGCGCCTCGCTGATGGCCCGGATGAAGTGCACAATCGTACGATCGCCAAAATGGAATATGGCAAATATGCGGAAACAGCTGATGGCAGCAAAATGAAAGACGAAATCTCGTCCGGTGATTTGGCCGTTACTCGATAAGGATATAAAATAATGAAAGCTGCAGTTCTGGTTGAAGTGGGCAAACCGCTCGAAATCGAAGACGTTACCATCTCGAAGCCAGGACCGCATGAAGTGCTGATCCGAACGGCGGCCTGCGGGCTTTGCCATTCGGATTTGCATTTTATCGAAGGCAGCTATCCGCACCCGCTACCGGCCATTCCGGGCCACGAGGCGGCTGGTATTGTGGAGGCAATCGGGAGCGAGGTGCGCACGGTCGCGGTTGGCGATGCTGTCATCTCCTGTTTGTCAGCCTTTTGTGGCCATTGCGAATTTTGCGTGACCGGCCGCATGTCGCTATGTTTGGGTGCTGATACGCGGCGAGCAGAGGGCAGCGAACCGCGTTTATCACGGCCAGATGGAACGCCGGTCGGTCAAATGCTCAACCTTTCCGCATTTGCAGAACAGATGCTCATCCACGAAAATGCATGCGTCCGGATCGACCCGGACATGCCGCTAGACCGGGCGGCAGTCATTGGCTGCGCGGTGACGACAGGCGCGGGCACAATTTTCAATGCCTGCAAAGTCACGCCAGGAGAAACCGTTGCGGTTGTTGGCTGCGGCGGTGTTGGGCTGGCCACAATTAATGCTGCAAAAATTGCTGGCGCGGGGCGGATCATTGCCGCTGACCCCATTCCGGAAAAGCGCGAGCTGGCCAAGAAACTGGGCGCGACCGATGTGGTCGATGCGATGGCCGATGATGCCGCCGCACAAATTATCGAAATGACCGGCGGCGGAGTTGATCATGCCATTGAAGCGGTTGGTCGTCCGGCCTCTGGTGATCTGGCGGTCGGATCACTCAAACGCGGCGGCACGGCCACCATATTGGGTATGATGCCGCTTGATCACAAAGTCGGTCTGAGTGCGATCGATTTGCTCTCGGGCAAGAAACTGCAGGGGGCTATCATGGGCGGTAATCGCTTTCCGGTTGATATCCCCCGTCTTGTCGATTTTTATCTGCGTGGACTGCTTGATCTGGACAGCATTGTGGCAGAGACGATTCCACTCGAGCAGATTAATGACGGCTTTGAGAAAATGAAAAAAGGTGATGCGGCGCGCTCCGTCATCACGTTCGCATAGACGGAACGAGGGACTTGATGAATCCACAAGAAGACATGACCGGCACTATGGCGGTGCCCGATAAGGACAAGCTCGACGAAGCCAGTCTTCAGAAATGGATGGAGGCCAATGTCGAAGGCTTTGCTGGTCCGATGGAAATCAGCAAGTTCAAGGGTGGCCAGTCCAATCCGACATATAAAATCGAAACCTCGGGCGCTGACTATGTTCTACGCAAGAAACCGTTCGGAAAACTGCTGCCTTCCGCCCACGCCGTAGACCGCGAATTTCGCGTTATTGCCGGGCTGCATCCCACTGGCTTTCCGGTCGCCAAACCTTATGGCCTTTGCGACGATGATAATGTCATTGGCACGATGTTCTATATCATGGGCATGGCCGATGGCCGGACGCTGTGGGACGGCACTTTACCCGATAGCAATCCGGAAGAACGCCGCGCGATCTATTACGAGATGATCGACACACTGGCTTTGCTTCACAGCTATGACCCGGCGGAGCTTGGCCTCGAAAAGCACGGTAAACCCGGTAATTATTGCGAGCGCCAGATTTCACGCTGGACCCAGCAATACCGGCTCTCCGAACTTCAAGTCATTCCGGAAATGGATCAGCTGATTGAATGGTTGACCAAAACCATTCCGGAACAGAAATATTTCGGGATAGTCCACGGCGACTATCGCCTCGACAATATGATTTTTGCGCACGACGAACCAAAGGTCATCGCGGTGCTTGATTGGGAACTCTCGACGCTGGGCGATCCTATTGCCGACTTTGCTTATTGGCTGATGGCCTATGAACAGGAGCCGGAGGGCCGCAGCGGTCTGAAGGGTCTTGATGTCAAGGCCCTCGGTATACCGACCCGCGATGAAGCCATAGCGCGCTATTGCGAGAAATCCGGCATTGACGAGCTCCCGCCAATGGATTGGTATCTCGCCTATAATTTGTTCCGGATTGCTGCTATTCTGCAGGGCATTCAAAAACGCGTGGTGGATGGCACCGCGAATAGTTCAGCCGCAGCAGAAATGTCGGACCGGGTAACGCCGCTGGCGCAGGCTGGATGGGAAGCTGCGAAACGCGCTGGCGCATAAAGGAGCAAAGTGATGGGTGACCTTCAGGACAAAGTCGCGATAGTGACCGGTGCCGGCAGCGGAATAGGCCGCGCGGCGGCGATACTGTTTGCCGAACATGGTGCAAAGGTCATTGCCAGCGATATTACTGATGATGTCGAGGAAACTGCCAAAGGATCCGATGGAAATATCATCGCCATCAAGGCCGATGCGGGCGACGAAGGTGATATCGAAATGCTGGTGGAAGCGGCTGAGACCCGCTTTGGTGACTTGCATGTGTTTTTTGCCAATGCAGGTATTGGCGGAGGCTTTGAAGGCATTTTCAATAGCAGCGTCGCTGAGTGGCAAGAAGTCCTGCGGGTCAATCTGATCGGTCCATTTCTGGCGACCAAATATGCTGGCAAGGTTATCGCCGAAAGCGGTCATGGCGGATCAATCATCTGTACCGCCAGTGTGGCCGGCATCCGTTCGGGCGCAGGCGGCCCGGCCTATTCCGCCTCCAAAGCCGGTGTAATCAATCTGGTTAAAGTCGCGGCCCAGCAATTTGCCACATCCAATGTCCGTTGCAATGCCATCTGCCCCGGCATCACCGAAACCGGCATGACCCAATTTATCTATGACAAAGCGCGGGAAAAAGGAAAAGAAGATCGCCTCGGCTATCTTAATCCCCTCCGGCGCGGCGCGGCGCCTATTGAAATGGCGGAAGTTGCCTTGTTTCTGGCCTCCGACCGTTCATCCTACGTCAACGGGCAAGCCATTGCGGTCGACGGGGGCCTGAGCGCTTCGCACCCTGTCACCCGGCAGGAATTTGGTAGAACCGCCGTTTAGCTAGTTGGCGAACGCCAGATCACCCGAACCCAGCTGAACAAAATCCACGCGTCCTTCGGTTGATCCGCAAAGAAATGTCCGTTCTTCACTATTGCTCAAATCACCTTCGACACGCCAGCCGTTGCCGTCTTTGGTTACCGAACGAATTTCCGATACCCTAGCATCGCTACCCGCGCGCTGCTCTGCTGCATTGGAGCAGACATTGATCGCCTGATCGACCGATCCCGCACCGCGGTCAGCAGATCTGCTGTCCGAGCGCCGGTCATCATATCGCTGGTTGTCGCTGCGATAATCGCGATCTCTGGTATCACGATCTTCATAGCGTCGATCCGTTTTATTTTTGGAAGCAGCACTTGCGATGGCTGCGATCCCACCGATAATAAGAATACCCGCAAGCACATCACCGCCGTCAATCCGGTCGCGGTGACGCCGGTGCCCATATCCGCGATAACCTCTATATCCGCGATTACTACGCCAGCCCTCTGCTTTCTCGACGTCCGCAGACCAGCCCAATGCGCCCACCTCGAACGGTGTCGCAGTTGCAATATTCGGATTCATTGGAGCCGCCATTGCCGGCGTGAAACCGGTAAATACCAAAGCAAGCGACGCAGTGGCTGTTGCAATTTTACTACTCATTGTCATGATCGATACCCCTGTCAAGAGCAGATATCATAATATGAAATCTGCGTTAGTACAAATATAGTTGGCCCAGCCTGTCGCCAGGCTGAACCATGATTTTGAGTTTGTATCTTAGTGATAATTGCCAAGACCTTTCAAACGAAGATCGGTAATCTGACGGCCTTCGATATAACAGGTAAATTTGCCGGTGTCATAGTTGCTGTAGCGGCGGTTATATCCGCTCCGATAGTGACGACTGCGACGATTATCCTGTACCGCGATCCGGCCGCTCACTTTGTAACCATAGCGAGTCCGATCAACTTTCCGAACTTCGGTCACGTTGGCTCGGCCCCAACGGCTCGCCCGGTTTTCAGCGGCGCGAACACATTTGTTCACGGCTCGACGCGGACGGATACGCTGGTTATGGCCATAATCGTAATTCTGGTAGCGGTCACCGCGATAACCGCGATCATAATTGTTATTGTAGCGATCATTCTTGCCCGACGTCAGTATCGCAGCCAGTCCGCCGAGAACGACAGCTCCTGCTATTACTTCACCTGCGCTAATCCCATCATTGTTATGACCGCCTTTGGCCGTTGCCGGGGTTGCTGAAACGGCCATCGCAGTTGCGGCAGCGGTTCCGACTATTGCTGTTTTAAGAGTCTTCATGTCCACTTTCCTTTATAACTGCTCAAGAACCATTTCCCGAGCTGTGTTGCCCTTCTGAATGATTCCCATTGAGCAGAGACTGAACTGGCTCGACAGGATTTGTTAAGGTTAAGGGGTGATTTTATGAACAACGGAGTTTTTTGGTTTTTATTGGAATGAGGCCAAAGTTCACATAGTTCACGCCAGCAGACTGTGCGGATTAATCGTCCCGCCAGGGCGGGATCCCGCATCCGCTAAGACTAGTGTCAGTATTTAGGCTTTCGGACTATAGCGGGAAAGCGTCACTTCAGCTTGCTCGCCTTCGAAGGAGCTATGACAGAAGATCTAGTTTACGATCCCTTCCCCCCGGGCTGTGGCAACTTCATAATATCTTCCGAAGTCAGGCGCACATTGGCCAGACCGGTTTCTTCGGTCCATCCGTCATCATATTTTATTTCTAGCCGATCCCCTTGCGTGACAACACGCTCCCCCGATACCAGCGGCCTTGCTTTTTCCAGTTTACGAATACGCGCGATTCCGCAACGATATCATCATCAAGCAGATGTTCTGCTGAAGCCTCCACCAAAAAGCCATTGGCAAGTAACACCCGATAGCCGTTTTCGGTCACACCGAGAATGGTCGCGGGATACCAGAAATCATCTCCTGCCCGATTCACCAGTATTTTTTCACCCTGAACCCGTTGTTTCACCGGCACTGCGGCCCGTTGATAGCCAACCACACATGCTTTGGTTTCCCGCGGCGCAACTGTAATCCGGTAGCTATGGGGAATCTCTTGCTTGAAGCAAATTGGCAATTCAAATGCACCGGGTTCGAATATCCGGATATCCAGATCGAAGCGGTCTTCACCGCGATTCCATCTCACCTTCTGGTTCTTGCCCAGAACCCAGCATTCGCGAGGACGAATCAGGCTTTTGTCGTCAGAGCGATACGCACAGACTTTTACCTTCGTCCCACGCTGATTGACGATTTCTGTTATCTGGGCGCGAATGGGAGTCGATGCGATTGCCAGCACCGAAAACATTACGAAGAAAGCAATCCCGCGCAATTCACTTCACCACATCAAGCCCGGTTGCCTTGGCCAGAAAGGCGTATATATCAGCATATTCCTCAATCAGCTTGTCTGTCGGCTTGCCGCTACCATGGCCAGCCCGCGTTTCGATGCGGATCAGATGTGGTTTATCCCCTGTGTCGAGTGCTTGCAATCTCGCGGTATATTTAAAGCTATGGCCGGGAACGACGCGATCATCCGTATCTGCGGTTGTCACCATTAGCGCCGGATATTCGGTTCCGCTTTTGATATTATGGTAGGGCGAATAGCTGAGCAGCGTTTTAAAGTCCTGCTCCTTGTCGGGGTAGCCGTAATCATCGACCCAATAGCGCCCGGCGGTAAAGCGATCAAATCGCAGCATATCCATAACCCCCACCGCCGCGTGACCCGCAGCAAATAGATCAGGCCGCTGGTTCATAACCGCACCGACCAGCAGACCGCCATTTGAGCGGCCTTCAATGGCAAGGCCGTTCTCCGGCGTGACGCCTTCTGCGATCAGATATTCGCCCGCAGCGATAAAATCATCAAATACATTCTGCTTGTTCTGGAGTCGGCCTCCATCATGCCATGCCTTGCCGTATTCTCCACCGCCGCGCAGATTAGCCGAGGCGAAGACACCACCAGCCTCAATCCACGCCATCCACGCCGGCTTATATTGCGGGAGCACTGAAATGTTGAATCCGCCATAGCCATATAGCAGCGTGGGCGCGCCTTCCGAAAGATCGAGGTCTTTTTTGTGAACCACGAACATCGGGATCTTTGTGCCATCTTTACTTTGATAGAATTGCTGTTTCACCTCGATGGTATCAGGATCAAAGGGGAAATCCGGTTTTGCCCAGATCGCTGACTTTCCTGCATCGGAGAAACTGTAAATCGTCGTCGGCCGGTTAAAACTGCCGAATGCAAAATAGCCGGTTGCGGTTTTGGCTGATCCGTTCAATTCACTCACCGTGCCCAATCCCGGCAAATCAATCAGGCCGACTGGCGTTCCATCAAGCGCAAATACTTCCACCCGGCTTTTGGCATCGTCGATAAAGTCGACATAAAGTTTATCGCCGACGATCGCCGCACTGTCGATAGTTGCGCTATGCTCGGGAACGACCTCAGAAAAGACAAAAACATCTTTCCCGCAGATCGTGGTTTCGGCGTCAGGACCATCGCACATGACATCGCGGCTTTCCAGCTTCGACACGTCGGTTTTAACCACCCGCAGACGTGATGCGTCCTTATTTGTGGTGAAATATAGCGTGTCGCCGATGCCATCGATCAGGCTCCAGCTATAATCAAAACCTTCCACCAGTGTTTGCCGTTTGATTTCGGGGGCATCCACTTTGATCAATGTCATTTCATAGCGGTCATCGGTACCGGACGAAGAGGTAATGATAATCCATTCCTTGTCAGACGTCAGTTCCGCTGAATGATTAAGTTCCGGGCGATCAGGTGTGTCATAGACCTTGTAGTCTTTCGATTGATCGGCCCCGAGCGGGTGAAGATAAATCGCCTGATTTTTATTGAGCGACTGAAAAGTCCCGCCTTCTTTCGGCTTGGGAAAACGCGAATATAAAAAGCCGGTATTTTTCGGCATCCAGGCCAAATTGGTAAATTTCGCCCACTCGACAGTGTCGGTGAGTACTTCGCCTTTTTCGACATCAATAACCTTCAAAGTCCGCCAGTCCGAGCCGCCATCCTGGATAGCATAGACCAGAAACTTGCCATCGCCCGAGGGTTTCCACTCGGCCAACGCGGTCGCGCCATCTGCCGACCAGCTCGCCGGATCAATCAAAACGCGCTCTTTGCCGTCCTTGCCTTCCCGGACGTAAAGGACGGCCTGATTCTGGCCACCACTTTTGCGTTCGTAGAAGAATTTGCCGCCCGCCTCTGTCGGCGCCGATAACGCATCATAATCAAACAGCTTGGTCATTGATGCCGCAAGCACTTCACGGCCTTCGATTGTCTCCAGATAACTGTTGGTGACCGCATTTTGCGCTTTGACCCATGCCGCCACGTCTTCATTTTCGCGAACATCGTTCTCAAGCCAGCGATAAGGATCGGAGATATATTCACCGAATAGTTCATCAACAACATCTACGGTTTTGGTTTCGGGATATGCCAAAATTGTTTCTTCCGTTACGAGATTGCCGGGAGCAGGCGTTTCAATCTGGGCCAATGCAGGAACTGCTAGCAAACCCGATAAGGGAGCGAGTATCAAGAGATGGAAAATGGACTTACGCATTACAATTCCCGAATAAGAAAACCAAAAACAAAAGAGGCCACGAACGTAACGTCCGCAGCCTCCATTATCAATTGAAACTGTATCGCAGATGAAGCGCGTTACGCCTCAGCGAAGTCCTCATCCGCATTCTGGTCCGGACCGCTATCCTGACCCTTGGCATCTTCGTCCCGGTCAACCAGTTCGATAATCGCCATTGGAGCGGCATCCGAAGCGCGGTAACCGGCTTTGATGATGCGCGTATAACCACCGTTACGATCCGCATAACGTTCCGCCAAAACTTCAAAAATCTTCTTTTCCTGCGTTTCATCAAGCAAGCGAGCGTGCGCAAGGCGACGATTGGACAGGCCACCGCGTTTGCCCAGCGTAATCAGTTTTTCAATATACGGCCGCAGTTCCTTCGCCTTTGGCAAGGTCGTCTGGATCTGTTCGTGCTTGATCAGTGCTGCAGACAGGTTTTTCAACAAAGCCTGACGGTGAGCACCGGTCCGCTGCATACGGCGGCCCTTCATTCTATGACGCATATTCTATACTCCGTTCGTTATGGGGCCGTACCAGGTACCCCGTAGCAGGCTGATAAAAGGGTCAGCCAGTTTCCCGTTTAACCCAAAAGCTCTTGCTCAAGCTTCTTGGCCATTTCTTCGATATTTTCAGGCGGCCATCCGGGGATGTCCATGCCGAGACGCAGACCCATTGATGACAGCACTTCCTTGATTTCATTCAAGGACTTGCGACCAAAGTTAGGGGTACGCAACATTTCGGCTTCGGTTTTCTGAACCAGATCGCCAATATAGATGATATTGTCGTTCTTGAGGCAGTTGGCCGAACGCACCGAAAGTTCCAACTCGTCGACTTTCTTGAGAAGATAGCGATTGAGCTGGTTCGCGTCGCTTTCCTGCTGGCTTTGGGTTGCTGCCATACCGATGGGCGAGGACACGGCATCCAGCGCTTCTTCGAAATGCACGAATAGCTGCAACTGGTCCTGGAGAATGCGCGCCGCATAAGCGATCGCATCTTCCGGCGTGACCGTGCCATCGGTTTCGATGGTGAGGTTGAGCTTGTCAAAATCGAGTTCCTGACCAACACGGGCATTGTCGACTTTATAAGACACCTGACGGATTGGCGAATAGAGCGAGTCAACCGGGATCAAACCGATGGGCGCGTCTGCGGGACGATTGGCAACCGCAGGAACATAGCCTTTACCAACATTGACTGTCAGTTCCATGTTCAGCGATGCGCCTTCATCAAGATGGCAGATCACCAGATCAGGGTTCATGATTTCGATATCGCCAGAAACCGCGATATCGCCCGCCTTAACATCAGCAGGTCCAGTTGCGGAAAGCTGCAGACGCTTGGCGTCTTCACCTTCCATCTTGAGCGCAATCTGCTTGATGTTCAGGACAATGTCAGTGACATCTTCACGAACGCCGGGCAGCGATGAAAATTCATGCAGCGCATTTTCGATTTTGATCGAGGTAACCGCAGCGCCTTGCAGCGAAGACAGGAGCACGCGGCGTAGCGCGTTACCCATTGTCAGGCCGAAGCCACGCTCCAAAGGTTCAGCAACAAAAGTGGCTTTACGCTTGGGATCACCGCCGGGTTTAATGTCGAGGACGTTGGGCTTCTTCAGTTCTTGCCAGTTCTTCATATTGACAGTCATGGACTTCCCCTAGTGATTTCAAAGAGTGGTTTGGACCGATACCACTCTGAATTTGCAAAAAATGGACTTTGGCCAGCCAGCCAAGGTCCGGAAACTCAAATGGCTTAGACCCGGCGACGTTTCGACGGACGGACACCATTATGCGGGATCGGCGTAACATCACGGATTGATGTGATGGTAAAACCGACTGCCTGAAGCGCGCGAAGAGCGGATTCACGACCAGAGCCGGGACCTTTTACTTCCACCTCGAGAGTGCGGACACCGTGGTCAGCTGCTTTTTTACCGGCATCTTCCGCTGCAACCTGCGCCGCATAAGGCGTCGATTTACGGGAGCCTTTAAAGCCCATCATGCCCGCAGAAGACCAGCTTATCGCATTGCCCTGTGCATCGGTGATGGTGACCATCGTGTTGTTAAATGTGGCGTTGACGTGCGCTACGCCTGCCGAGATGTTTTTTCGCGCGCTTTTCTTTATGCGCTGCGGTTCGCGTGCCATGTGATAAATTCCTACCTAATATCTTGAAGATAACTGTCAGCAGACAGTTCCTATTTTTTCTTACCGGCAATCGCCTTTGGCTTGCCTTTGCGGGTGCGCGCATTGGTATGCGTACGCTGACCACGAACCGGAAGGCCTTTACGATGACGAAGACCGCGATAGCAGGCCAGATCCATCAAACGCTTGATGTTCATTGCAACTTCACGCCGCAAATCACCTTCAACAGTGTGTTCCGCGTCAATGGTTTCACGAATATGCAAAACTTCCTGATCGGTCAGGTCCTGAACCCGGCGGGCCGGATCAATCTTCAATTTTTCGACAATTTCAGCCGCTTTTGTGCGCCCGATACCGTGAATATAGGTTAGCGCGATAATTACGCGCTTGTTTGTTGGGATATTTACCCCGGCAATACGTGCCAATATATTTCTCCATGCTCCACAGAGGGCGATTCTCTCGGCCTCTATCTCATCGCTAAGTCGTTAAAAACACATCCAAAACGCACAAAACCAGCGGACGCCCAGAAAGCGCTGCCGGTTGTGTTGGATTTCGAATAACTGTCAGATAGGCAGAGTCGCGCGCGCTGTCAATAGCAGTTTTCAGCTGGTCTGCCCGATACCGACCGATCAAGATTGGCGTCAAGTTTTACCCGGAGAAACATAAAAATAGAAATATTATTAACCGAATGTCGATATGATTTTCGGCATGTGGGGACGTTGCCTGTCCAATGCACATAAAGTGCTTGTGGTCCCATTGCTTATCGCGGTCGGGGCTTGCCTCGCTATGCCGGCACATGCCGGGCGTCTGGAGGCCGGCAGTTTTACCGCACATGATACGTCGGCGAATAGCTTGCCGGTACGGGTCAATTTCCAGCAGACGTTTGACACGGTTCCGGTTGTCGTTGCTCTCCTTGGTAATAACGGCTCGGACGCAGCAAAAATACGGATCACAAATGTGTCTACCACCGGGTTTGACGAGCTGATCCTCGAACCCGATAGTTTTGATGGTCCCCATGCTGCTGAAACCATTCACTATCTTGCGGTTGAACCTGGTCGACACGTCCTTCCCGACGGCCGGATTATAGAGGCAGGACTAGCCAGCGTTTCGGCGGTGCAACATGGTAGCGGCGTTGCCGGCCCGGAAAGTTGGGCGTCGGTGTCCTTTTCTGCGCCTTTGCAGGGGACAGCTAGTCTCATCTCCCATATCCAGACCGCCAATAGTGAAACACGGACCGTGGCGAGCCAGAGTTCCCAGCCTTTTTTGACCGCAACAACTCAGAATCTGAGCGCAACCGGATTTCAAGTCGCTCTCGAACGCAGCGAAACCAGCGGCGGGCCGATACCATCATCGGAAACTGTGGGTTGGGTTGCTTTTCCCGCAGGTTTCAGCGGCACCTTCCCCGACATCAGCAGCAGCACCATCACATGGAGCGCGGTCAACAGCGCCAATAATATCCGGGGTTGGGACAATGGCTGTTTCACCAGCAGTTTTGGCCAGACGAGTGCGAGCGCAATCGTCATTGCAAAGAAAAACTCCCACAATGGCGGCGATGGCGGATGGCTGCGTCGATGCAGCCTGAGTAGCACGACAATCGGGTTAACCGTGGATGAGGATACATCGCGCGATACCGAACGCGGCCATATCTCGGAATCAGCTTCGATTATTGCTTTTTCTGGAAGCTTCCACGCCAATTTGCGCCCGAACATATCGGTGAGCAAAACCAGTGTGTCCTTCACTGATACGCTCGGCGGTGGCTTTGCTTTGCCCAGCGCCACCGTCGAATATCTGATATCGGTACAGAACAGCGGTAATGCACCGCCCAATTACAACAGCCTTGTTATAACCGAAGCTTTGCCCGCGCAAATGGCATTGGTGGTCACAGATTTTGGCGGCGGCACGCTCGGGCCTGTGCAATTTCAGGAGGGCTCGCCCGCAAGCGGACTTGTTTACAGTTTCATTGCTTTGGGGAGCACTACGGATTCTATCTCATTCTCGACCGATGGGTTGAATTTCAATTATACTCCGATCGACTCCGGTGATAGTACGGACGCATCAGTCACCCACATCCGGATCACTCCAACCGGTTATTTGGCACCCGACACGGGAAGCGGACCAGCAGGTTTTAATCTCAGGTTACGAGGCAAGATCAAATAATGATCCACCCCTGCTTTTCCCTTGCATAGCGGACAAAAAAACCATCATAGAGACAGCTTGAATGCACGGGGTAGATATGATGGCCACGAGAAATAAATATGACCTTTTTGAAATTGGTGGAACAACCGTAGCGCCTGGGAAAGTCGGCAGCATATCTCTTCCCATCAGTGATCTATCTGCCGGTATGCAAGCCAATCTGGAAGTCCGCGTATTTCATGGCAAGCGCACTGGCCCGACGATTTTTGTCAGCGCCGCCATCCATGGTGATGAAATAATCGGTACGGAGATAATCCGCCGGGTTATGAAAAAACTGAAACCTGCGCGTATGGCTGGAACAGTAATATTCGTTCCGGTGGTCAATATGTTCGGATTCATCACCCATAGCCGCTACCTACCGGACCGCCGCGACCTCAATAGATCTTTTCCTGGTGCCGAAAAGGGATCGCTCGCGTCCCAGCTAGCCCATATTTTCTCAACCGAGATTATAGGGCATTGTTCGCTTGGCATTGATATTCACAGCGCCGCCCTTCACCGCTATAATCTGCCGCAAATCAGGATCGCTTCGGGCAATGCGGAACTGAAAGAACTAGCGCTTGAGTTTGGCGCGCCTGTCATGATCGAAGCAGAGCTGCGGCCGGGCTCCTTGCGGGCATTGGCAAGAGAGGCGGGCGTTGACATGCTCCTTATGGAAGCAGGTGAAGCACTACGATTTGATGAATATTCGGTGCTTACCGGGGTAAACGGCATCCTGCGCGTACTCAAAAAGCTGGAGATGATAGAAACAAAACGGCTCGGCAAACGCGGCGCACCCTCAGCGCAGGCAACCCGCACGCTCTGGCTGCGCTCAAGCAAAGGCGGGATTTGCAGACTCGTCGCGCCGTCCGGCACTAAGGTGCATGTGGGGGATGCCGTAGCCTATATCAGCGATATTTTTGGCGAAGGTGAGGAAGAAATCACATCCCCCATTGACGGTATTGTAATCGGCCACAGCAATCTGCCGGTGGTCAATCAAGGGGATGCGCTACTGCATATCGCACAAGTACGCGTGTTTGATACGGTCGGTGAAAGACTGGAAAAAATTGAAGATGCCATCACCAGCGACCAGCTGCTCGACGAGGATGAGGTTATTTAGCCCTTACCTTTGGTCTTGGTCTTGCCCTTCACGGCGTTTTTTTCGATAAATTCGATAATTTTGCCCGCGACATCAAGGCCCGTTGCGCCTTCCAGTCCTTCAATTCCTGGCGAGCTGTTTACTTCCATGATCACCGGGCCGTGATTGGCGCGCAAAATATCGACGCCGGCCACGTTAAGACCCATGACCTTCGCGGCGCGGATAGCGGTTGACCGTTCCTCTGGCGTAATCTTGATCATTTTGGCCGAACCACCACGGTGCAGGTTGGAGCGGAAATCGCCCTCTGCTCCGGTCCGCATCATCGCCGCAACGACTTTGCCGCCAATCACGAAAATACGCAAATCGCTGGACCCTGCTTCCTTGATAAATTCCTGCACCAGGATGTTCACATTCACGCCGCGAAAAGCCTCGATAACCGATTTCGCCGAATTATGGGTTTCGCCAAGCACCACGCCGATACCCTGAGTACCTTCAAGCAGCTTGATAACCACAGGAGAACCGCCCGCAATCTTGATCACTTCGTCAGTCTGCTTGGGATCGTGCGCAAATGCAGTAACCGGCAGGCCAAGACCGTGCTTGGCAAAAATTTGCATGGAACGCAGCTTGTCGCGCGAACGACCGATCGCGACGCTCTCGTTGAGTGGCCAGACACCGGCCATTTCAAACTGGCGCAATACTGCCAGACCGTAGTGGGTGATGGACGCGCCGATACGAGGAATAACCGCTTCATATCCGCTCAAGGTCTCACCGCGATAGAGAATCGTCGGGCGGTGGGATGTGATATTCATCGTACATTGCAATGTGTTGATGACGTCCAGCGTGTGCCCGCGTTCCTCGGCTGCCTCGACCAGACGCTTATGGGAGTAAAGTTTTGCATTCCGGGCAAGCATTGCGATTTTCATATTTTTTCTTTCTTTAATGGACGATTGTCTGGCCGTCCAAGCATCCAGCGTTTACCGCAATTGACCAGAAAACCGCGCCGAAGTGCGCGGCGACCGATCAGCATGGGGAATGCCATGGACTGCCTGTTTGCCAGAGTGATGTGACCAGCCCAGGTAAGCGGGCCCAGAGTTATTAATGTCTCTATTACATATCTTTGCTCGATTTTACCATTAGAACTTTTGATCGCCCGGTGATCATAAACCCTTGACTCACACTCTTGCGCAGCGTGTTCCGGCGATTTCGGTATAGTGAAACGGACCCACTCCTCTCCGTTCTTTTCAAAAGGCTGAATTCTAACGGCATGCAAGGAAGATGTACGCGCGCCGCTATCTATCTTGGCATGAAGTTTTCTTTGACCGAAATCGGGGAGATCAACCAGTTCACACCAGCCTATTTCACACGGCTGCTTGAGCTTCCGGCGGAGTTTTTTCGGAGCAGTTGCTATCGGTTTTGCCATCGGCCAATCATGTGGCCGATGGCACTATTTTGCGCAAGAAAATTGTCGTTTAGACGACGCCGTAAGCCAGCATCGCGTCAGCCACTTTCTTGAAGCCCGCGATATTCGCGCCCTTCACATAGTCAACATAGCCATCCCCCTGATCGCCATATTCGACGCATTTCCCGTGGATGCCTTCCATCAGCTCGGTCAGCATCTCGCCAAGCCGCGCATGGTTCCAGCTGATCCGCTCGGCGTTCTGGCTCATTTCCAGACCCGAAACCGCAACGCCGCCTGCGTTAGCAGCCTTGCCCGGGCCGTACATAATCTTGGCATCGTGGAACACATGGACACCTTCCAGCGTGGTCGGCATATTCGCGCCTTCAGACACCGCTATCACACCATTGGAGACTAGCATTTTCGCTTCGTCTTCATTGAGTTCATTCTGGGTTGCGCAAGGCAGCGCCAAATCACAGGCAACGCTCCAGGGCCGCTTACCTTCGTGATACGATGCGCCCTTGAACTCGTCACAATATTCCGAGATCCGTCCGCGCTTGACGTTCTTGAGATTCTTGATCCAATCAATCTTCTCCTGATTAATGCCATCAGGATCGTGGATGAAGCCGCCGCTGTCTGACAAGGTCAGCACCTTGCCGCCCTGTTTGGTAATCTGCTCGGCCGCATGGGTCGCCACATTGCCGGAACCGGAAATCACCGCAGTCTTGCCTTCAATCACGTCCTTCTTGTGCTTGAGCATGTTCTCCATGAAATAGACCGCGCCATAGCCGGTTGCCTCGGGCCGCATTTGAGAGCCGCCATATTCCAGGCCTTTTCCGGTCAGCACGCCCTCCCAGCGATTTGTGATCCGCTTATACTGGCCAAACATATAGCCGATTTCACGACCGCCCACGCCAATGTCACCAGCAGGAACATCTGTATCAGGGCCGATATGACGATAGAGCTCGGTCATAAATGATTGGCAGAAGCGCATGACTTCCGCGTCCGATTTACCCTTGGGGTTGAAATTTGCACCGCCTTTTCCGCCGCCCATGGGCAAGCCGGTCAGCGAGTTTTTGAAGGTCTGCTCAAAAGCGAGAAATTTGAGAACGCTTTCGGTTACACTGGGGTGAAAACGGATGCCGCCCTTATAAGGCCCAATCGCATTATTGTTCTGGATGCGATAACCGCGCTGCACGCGAACATTGTGATTATCATCTTCCCAGCAGACGCGGAAGGAAATAACCCTGTCGGGCTCGGCAATTCGCCGTAATATCTGTGCGCTGTGATATTGTTCTTTATCTTCGATAAACTCAAAGACGTCCTGCGCCACTTCCTGAACCGCTTGCACGAATTCTGGTTGTCCGGGATTGCGCTTTTTTACGCCCCCGATAAAAGTTTCTAAATCTACATGATCGGATACGGCCATTGCCCCACTCCCTTAGGTGAAATTCAGCGGACCCGATTTTTTGACATGATTTCCTCGAATCACATCAAATTATAAATCTATAATAGAGCCATTTCTCCAATTTGGTAAAGCCTTGATATTCAGACGAATATTAATTCTCGTCTTCGTTAGGCGCAGGGGCAGCATCGCTTGCACTTTCGCTCTCAATATCGGAAGCAAAAAGCGCAGCCAGTCGGGTCAATTGCTCACCGATAACGCCATCAACCGCCGGGGCAATCTGGTCCATCGGAAACTCCATATAGCCACCTACTTTGTAAGTAAATTGCACCACGGTTGCATCGCCATCGGGCTTTAACTCAATCGTCAGGGTGCCTGAGAGCGCTTCTCCCTGCAACGGTCCGAGGGCGCCAGACATGCGGAGTGTTTCATTTTTATTGACGAAAATCACGCGCATGTGCTGAACGCTGCCGCTGGATGATTTGATATTATCCTCACTGGTCTTGCGGATCAGTTCGCAAAAACACCCACCGGCTTGTGGAACCAGATAGAAGTTCTCGGCATTGCCCGACCAACTATGCGCGCCGCTCCACCAGCGCGACGGTGCAATCAGATTTGCCCAGATGTCATCTGGAGTGGCTTGGACGGACGCTTGATGTTTCACCGTGAAGCCATTGGGCGCAGTGTTGGTTATCTCGGCATTTGCGGGCATCGCAAAGCCAGCCGCCGCAATCAGCGCTAATACTATTCTTATCATTTTGCTTCTCCCTGTTCCCGGCTACCAGCTAACGGCATCAAGGATGAGAAATCAACCCGGTCTGATGTTATTGGCCACTGCGGCGCTGATCAATCAACCCAAGGCGCGGCACGACCACGTTCGGGGCCAAAATTGCTCCGGGCGCGATAACTGCATTCCCTAATAGCCGCTCAACTCGTCCGGCCAGTTTTCAATCGCTCGGGCGATATACATTATGTCTTCAGCACGGCCTCAATAGCATCGGTGACCTGCGCCATGCTGCCCATGCCGTCCACTTTGCGGACGATGCCGCGCTTTTCGTAGATTGGCAGGATCGGCGCGGTTTTGCCGCGATATTCCTGCATCCGGGTGCGGACCGTTTCCTCGTTATCATCCGGCCGGCGTTTAAATTCCGTCGAGCCACATTCATCGCAAACGCCTTCCTGGGCAGGTTGCTTGAACTTGTCGTGATAGCCAGCGCCGCAATTGCCGCAGGTGAAGCGGCCTGTAATCCGTTCCACCAGCGCATCTTCATCGACTGCCAGTTCAATGACATAAGACAATTTGCGCCCACGCGCGGAAAGGATTTCATCGAGTGACACAGCTTGCGCCGCAGTACGCGGATAGCCATCAAAAATAACGCCCTGATCGGGGCCAAGTTCATCCAGCTTGTCACCGATAATGCCGGAAACCACTTCATCGGGAACCAACTCGCCAGCGTCCATAAGTGATTTGGCCTTGAGCCCCACTTCGGTACCAGCTTTGACAGCGGCCCGCAGCATATCGCCGGTAGAGAGTTGCACCATCGCATGCTCATCTTCAAGACGCCCAGCCTGTGTGCCTTTGCCAGCCCCCGGCGGTCCCAACAAGATGATGTCCATGCGTTTGCCCCTATTTTTGTGTCAGGTGGTTTTGATGACTCGCCTAGCGTTTGCGCCGACCGCCCTTGAGTTTCGCTTTTTTCAGCAGATCGCCATATTGCAGCGCGAGCAAATGGCTCTGGATTTGGGTCACTGTATCAACCGTTACGTTGACCACAATCAGCAAGCTGGTGCCGCCGAGGAAGAATAGCGGCAAATTGGTTTGCGCCATCACATATTCCGGAAGCACACAGACGAAGGCCAGATAGGCCGCGCCAACGACAGTGATCCGCGTCAAAACATAATCGAGATAATCGGCTGTGTTTTTGCCGGGACGAATGCCGGGAACGAAACCACCATTTTTCTTGAGGTTCTCGGCTGTCTCTTCGGGGTTGAAAACAACCGCAGTGTAAAAGAAACAGAAGAAGACAATACCCGATGCATAGAGCAGCATATAGAGCGGCTGGCCGTGGGCGAGATATTGGTTCAATGCGATGATGAAATCACCAAAAGCACTTTCGCCTTGGGTGGTGTTGCCGGCAAACTGGCTGATTGTCAGTGGCATCAGCAGTAGCGACGAAGCAAAAATCGGCGGGATGACACCAGCGGTGTTCACTTTAAGCGGCAAATGGCTGCGATCCGCCTGCATCACCCCATTTTGCGTGGCGCGTTTGGGATATTGTATCAGCACACGTCTCTGGGCTCGCTCCATAAAGCTGATGAAAAGGATCAATCCGATCACCATACCAAGTAGGCCAAGAATAAGTACGGGGCCATAAGAGCCGGTGCGGCTGCCTTCCATAAGGTTACCGACAAAGCGCGGCATTTGCGCAACAATACCGGCCATGATGATCAGCGAGATACCGTTGCCGATACCGCGACTGGTAATCTGTTCGCCCAGCCACATCAGGAACAGTGTTCCGCCGACAAGGCTGATAACTGCACCTACGCGGAAACCTATGCCCGGCATAACCACGGCTTGAAGACCGGATTGCGAAGCAAAGCTTTCAAGCCCGACCGCAATAAAATAACCCTGCACGGCGGTTAGACCAACCGTACCATAGCGGGTATATTGGTTGAGTTTCTTGCGGCCTGCTTCGCCGTCTTTCTTGATAGCGGCGAGAGTGGGAGACAGTGCTGCTGCCAATTGCACCACAATAGAGGCGGTAATATATGGCATGACGCCCAGGGCGATAAGGCTCATACGTTCCAGCGAACCACCGGAGAAGGTGTTGAAAATATCAAGCACGCCGCCCTGGGTCTGCTTGTACAGATCTGCCAATACAACGGGATCGACACCTGGAAGCGGAACAAAGCTCAGCAAACGGAAAATAACCAGCGCGCCCAGTGTAAACCAGATGCGTTGACGCAATTCAGTCGCTTCGCCAAATTTGGAAAGACTGAGATTTGCTGCGACTTGATCGGCTCTTGATGCCATCGTTAAACTTCCTTGCCCCGCTTCTTGTAAGCATGTTTCAGCTCACATCTATGCATCGGTCCCATATCGGATGTTGCCGCGCCAAAAACAAGGCTCTTAGGCATCAACTCGCCGCGACCGCTCATCACGACATGGGCTAAAAAATAGAAAAACCCCGCCTAACATCAAAGTCAGGCGGGGTTTTTAGTCACCGAGTTCAAGCCTTCTTTTTGGCTTTGTTCGCTGCTTTTTTCGCTGCTTTTTTCTCGGCGGCAGGCTTGGAAGGAGTGGCCTTCTTTTCGCCTTTAGGACGACGCTCGCCGCCTGCTGCCAATATTTCGACCTTGCCGCCCGCTTTTTCAACAGCTTCAACCGCCGCCTTGGAAGCACCAGCCACCGAAATGGTTATTTTGGCTGTCAACTCGCCTTTGGCCAGCAAACGAACACCGTCTTTGCCGCCGCGCGCCAGGCCTGCTTCTTTCAAAGCCGCGTGATCAAGCGTGCCTTTGTTGGCGAGACGTTTGCTGTCGATGAATTTCTGGATCATGCCAAGATTCACTTCAGCATAATCGGTACCGAACGGGTTGTTAAAACCGCGCTTTGGCAGACGCATGTGAAGCGGCATCTGGCCGCCTTCAAAGCCTTTAATCGCTACACCGGAACGGGATTTTTGACCTTTTTGGCCGCGTCCAGCAGTCTTACCTTTGCCGGAACCGATACCACGGCCGACGCGCATGCGTGACTTGCGTGCGCCGTCATTGTCTCTAAGTTCGTTTAATTTCATGTCGTGTACTCGCTTTCGCTTTTATTCGCACGGTTGAATTGGGATGATTATCCTTCAACAACCTCTACCAGATGATGCACCTTGCGGATCATGCCGCGTACTTCGGGTGAATCTTCCAGTTCGGAAACCCGGTGCATCTTGTTCAAGCCCAGACCGATCAGCGTTTTGCGCTGGTCATTTGGACGGCGGATGGGTGATCCCACCTGTTTGATTTTCACTTTAGCCATATCGCTTACTCCGTTACAGCCGCAGCTTCGGCTTTCGCCTCTGCTTCAGAAGCACCCCCGCGACCCAGCAAATCGGTAACTTTCTTACCGCGACGCTGAGAAACCGCTTTCGGGCTGGTCTGCTCACCAAGCGCTGCAAAGGTCGCCCGGATCATGTTATATGGGTTAGCAGTGCCGTTAGACTTGGTAACCACATCGGCAACACCAAGGCTTTCAAAAACAGCGCGCATTGGACCACCAGCAATAATGCCGGTTCCTGGAGGCGCTGAACGCACGGTCACGTTACCGGCGCCAAAACGACCGGTACCGTCATGGTGCAATGTCCGGCCTTCTTTCAAAGGCACACGAACCATGGCTTTTTTGGCCGCTGCAGTCGCTTTTGTAATAGCTTCAGGCACTTCGCGCGCCTTGCCCTTACCGAAGCCTGCACGGCCTTTGCCATCACCGACGATGACCAGAGCAGCAAAACCAAAGCGTTTGCCGCCTTTTACGGTTTTGGAAACACGGTTGATGTGAACCAGTTTCTCGATCAGCTCTTCGCCGCCGTCATTATTCCCGCGACCACCACGTCCGCCATCACGGCCTCCGCGATTATTACCGCCACGGTTGTTACCGCCTGGGCCACCACCACGGTTTCCACCGCGATTATCGCCGCCGCGACCCTGACGTTCAGGACCGCCAGTTTTATTTTCAGGTGCTACAGCTGCTTCAGGCTGATTGCCTTCACCAGTGGTCCCCGGCTGTGCTGCACCTTCAGGTGTTGTTTTCTCATCAGCCATATTAAAACTCCAATCCGCCTTCACGTGCTGCGTCGGCCAGAGCCTTCACACGTCCGTGATACAGAAACCCGCCACGGTCAAAAATTACTTCTTTTACGCCAGCTTTTTTCGCAGCTTCTGCTACCCGTTTGCCAACATCTGCAGCCGCTTTGCTGTCAGCGCCGGTTTTTACTTTAGACGCCTTGTCGATGGTCGAAGCCGCAGCCACAGTTTTGCCCTCGGCATCATCAATAACCTGCGCATAGATATGGCGGCTTGTGCGATGAATGGACAAACGAGGCTTGGAGAGCCCGCGCTTCCGCAGTTTGCTGCGAACGCGTTGCTGGCGCCGTTTGAATTGAGAAATTTTGGCCATGACCTATTTCTTCTTCCCTTCTTTGCGGAAAACATATTCGCCGCGATATTTAATGCCCTTGCCTTTATATGGCTCGGGTTTGCGCCAGCGCCGGATTTCTGCGGCAACCTGACCAACCTGCTGTTTATCAATACCCGAAATCTCGACCGTGGTCTGATCTGGAGTCTTGATCGTAATGCCTTCCGGAATAGGGAAGTTCACATCATGACTATAACCAAGCTGCAAGTTGAGGGTCTTGCCCTGAACCGCTGCACGATAACCAACGCCGGTAATTTCGAGGACTTTGGTAAAGCCTTCGGTGACGCCGTCGACAAGATTTTGAACCAGGGTACGCTGCATGCCCCAATAGGAACGCGCAGTTTTTGACTTGTTGGCAGGCGTTACCTGCAAACCGCCATCACCCAATTCATAGGACAGGTCATCAACCATCGGGGTCGTTAGCTCGCCCTTTGGTCCTTTGACCTTGACCAGGCCGTCTTCCATGCTGGCTGTTACGCCATCAGGAATTGCTACTGCTTTTTTTCCGATACGGGACATGATTAGAATACCTCAGCCAGTACTTCGCCGCCGACATTTTGCTGGCGCGCTTCTGCGTCAGACAAAACACCTTTTGGCGTGGATACGATTGTGATGCCCAAGCCATTGCGAACCGTTGGCAGCTCATCAGAGCCACTGTAGATCCGGCGACCGGGCTTTGAAACGCGAGCTACGTGGCGGATCGCCGGCTCGCCTTCAAAATATTTCAGTTCAATACGAAGACCAGGGTGTTTGTTCACCTCTTCTTCGCTGTAGCCACGAATATAACCTTCGCGCTGCAAAACTTCGAGAACTGCACCACGCAATTTGGACGCAGGGGTTACGACGCTGTCTTTGCGTGCCTGTTGTCCGTTGCGGATGCGGGTGAGCATGTCACCCAAGGGATCGGTAAAAGCCATATTATCTTCCCTTTACCAGCTTGATTTCGTTACGCCGGGGATCAGGCCATGGTTGGCCATGTCGCGCAGCTCAATGCGGCAGAGACGGAACTTGCGGTAATAGCCGCGAGGACGTCCTGTGGTTTCACAGCGGTTACGCACGCGGGTTGGGTTACCGTTGCGCGGGATTTCCGCCATTTTGAGGCGCGCCATCAACCGCTCGGTCTCGTCAAGAGACTGATCGTTGGCCATCGCCTTCAACTTCGCATAACGACCGGCATATTTCTTCACCAGCTTCTTGCGACGTTCGTTTTTATTAATGGAACTCAGTTTCGCCATGACTTAAGTTCTCTTCCTTTCTTGCGTGTCCCGGCAACAGCCTGAGACGGAGTAAAATGGTTCGGCCCTATGCCGCTGCTTTTGCTTCTGCTTCTTCTTCTTTCGGGAACGGGAAACCGAAAAGTTTCAACAGTTCGCGCGCTTCGTCGTCGGTTTTCGCCGTTGTCGTAACGATCACGTCCATGCCGCGTACGACATCGATGTCGTCATATGCGATTTCCGGAAAAACGATCTGCTCTTTGAGGCCCATCGCGAAGTTGCCGCGACCATCAAAGCTTTTCGGGTTCAAACCACGGAAATCCCGGATACGAGGCATGGCAACTGTAATCAGCCGATCAAGAAACTCATACATCCGCTCACGGCGCAGGGTAACTTTACAACCAATCGGCATGCCTTCACGCAACTTGAACGTCGCGATCGAGGTTTTGGCCGTGGTAATCACCGGCTTCTGGCCAGCAATCAATTCCATTTCCTCAGCCGCCTTGGTCGTTTTTTTCTTATCCTGGCTACCTTCACCGACGCCCATGTTCAGCGTAATTTTGCTGATCTTTGGAACTTCCATGTGGTTGGAATAGTTGAATTTCTCTTGCATCGCCTTGATGATGTCGTCGTCATATTTTTTGCGCATGCGGGCTACATATTTATCAGCCATCGACTTTCTCCCCGGACTTGACAGCTACACGCTGCATTTTTCCGTCTTTTGACTTTTCAAAGCGAACTCGCGTTGGCTTGCCGTCTTTCGGATCCGCCAAAGCCACTTTGCTGATATGCATCGGTGCTTCACGGCGTTCCAGACCACCTTGCGGATTGGCCTGGGTCGGTTTGCGGTGACGAATGGCAACATTCGCACCAGCGACAATCACTTTGCTATCTTTTGGCATGACCTTCGTCACTTCACCGGATTTGCCTTTGTCCTTGCCGGACAGGACAACAACGGTGTCGCCCTTTTTAATCTTTGCATTGGCCATGATTATAGTACCTCCGGCGCAAGGCTGATGATTTTCATGTGCTTCTTGGCGCGCAACTCGCGAACCACCGGGCCAAAGATACGCGTGCCGATAGGCTCCTGCGCGTTATTGACCAGAACTGCAGCATTGCTGTCGAAACGGATAACCGAACCGTCTTTGCGGCGGATATCTTTCTTCGTGCGCACGATCACGGCCCGGTGAACGTCACCTTTTTTGACCTTGCCGCGCGGAGCAGCTTCTTTGATCGACACAACAATAATGTCACCAACGCCAGCAAAACGGCGTTTTGAACCGCCGAGCACCTTAATGCACTGTACGCGTTTGGCTCCGCTGTTGTCAGCGACCTCCAGGTTCGATTGCATCTGGATCATGGATCCAATTCCTTCTTCATTCCGCCCAAGCCACAATCAACGTGGCCCGGAGCATTACATTAACTCTCGGCTTTTTCTTCAGCCGCTGCTTCTTCTGCCTTGGGTTCGGCTGCTGGCTTTTCAGGAGCCTTGATCTTGTCATCAGCAGGATCGTTTTTCGTCAATTCTTTAACCGTCGGCGTTGCAAGGCCTGCGGCCGCACCAACGCGCTCCAGAACTTTCCAGGTTTTCAGCTTGGAAATCGGGCGGGTTTCTTCGATCCGGACAGTTTCACCTGTCTTGATCTCGTTATTTTCATCATGCGCATGATACTTCTTCGTCCGGCGCATGATTTTGCCGTACAGCGGGTGCTTCACTTTGCGCTCGACATTAACAACAACGGTCTTGTCGCCTTTGTCTGACACCACAGTGCCGGTTAGAATACGTTTTGGCATATTGTTTCCTTACGCCTTTTCTTTGGCGGTAGTTTTGGACGTCGCAGCGGCGAGACGCTCGTTCTGCAGCGTTTTAATCTGTGCAATAGTCCGACGGACTTCACGCATCCGACTCGGTTTTTCGAGCTGGTTGGTCGCGGCCTGAAAGCGGAGGTTAAAGGCCTCTTTTTTCAAATCACCCAGATCGGCGGTCAATTGATCGTCGGTTTTCGTCCGCATATCTTCGATCTTGGCGCTACCGCCATTTTTTTTGTCAGCCATGTCCTTAACCCTCCAGATGCGAGGTGTCGCCGAGACGCGCCACAACTTTGGTTTTGATAGGAAGCTTCATCGCTGCGCGCTCGAAAGCAACCGCTGCAATTGGCCCGGGAACACCGTCAAGTTCAAACATGATCCGGCCTGGTTTTACCCGTGCCGCCCAATATTCAACCGAACCCTTACCTTTACCCTGACGGACTTCAGCGGGCTTCTTTGAAACCGGCACGTCCGGGAAAATACGGATCCACAAACGGCCTTGCCGTTTGATGTGACGGGTGATCGCACGGCGAGCCGCTTCGATCTGACGCGCGGTAATCCGGTCTGGCTCCATCGCTTTGAGGCCATAAGACCCAAAGTTCAGTGTCGTACCGCCGGGCGCATTGCCTTTTATCCGGCCTTTGAAAGCCTTGCGGAATTTATGTTTCTTGGGTTGCAGCATGATGCTCTACCTATTCCTCAAAAATCAACGTTGGTGATGCGGACGAACGCCGGAAGTCTGCGCTTCCACCATCAACCGATCTTGAGCCATCGGGTCGTGACCCAATATCTCGCCTTTGAAAATCCAGACCTTGATGCCGATGATGCCGTAAGCGGTCAGCGCTTCATATTCAGCATAGTCAATATTGGCGCGTAGCGTATGGAGCGGCACGCGGCCTTCACGGTACCATTCAACGCGGGCAATTTCTGCTCCACCCAAACGACCACCACAAACAATTTTAATACCTTCAGCGCCCAGACGAAGAGCCGACTGCACAGCGCGCTTCATGGCGCGACGGAATGCCACACGTCGGATCAGCTGATCGCCAATACCCTGTGCCACCAGTTGCGCGTCAACTTCCGGCTTGCGAATTTCAACAATATTCAAAGACACATCGCCGTTCGACATATCGCTCAACTTGCGACGCAGCTTTTCAATGTCCGCGCCTTTTTTGCCGATGATAACACCGGGGCGAGCGGCATAGATTGAAACGCGGCATGTTTTCGCAGGACGCTCGATCACAACTTTAGAAATTGCAGCCTGAGAAAGATTCTCAATAATATATTTCCGCATCTTGATGTCTTCCATCAAGAGATCGCCATAGTTGGAACCTTCCGCATACCAGCGGCTATCCCAAGTCCGGTTAATCTGCAGGCGAAGCCCGATAGGATTACTCTTTTGACCCATGGTTTACGCCTTTTCTTCTTCTTCATGCTCGCGAACGACAATGCGAACGCGGCTGAATGGCTTAAGAATTTGAGCAGAGCGACCACGTGCACGCGCTTTGAAACGCTTCATTGTGATGCCCTTGCCGACACTGGCTTCCTGAACGATCAACGCATCCACATCCAGATTATGGTTGTTTTCTGCGTTCGCGATTGCCGAAGCCAAAACTTTGCTGACATCTTTCGCCATTGCTTTTTTGGAGAAAGAAAGAATGTTCAGCGCGTCTTCCGCTTTGCGGCCGCGAATAAGCTGCGCAACAAGATTCAGCTTTTGAGCAGATCCACGGATGGAGTTGCCAACAGCCAAAGCTTCATTGTCGCCAACGCGGCGCGGTGATGATGCCTTACCCATTATTTCTTGCCTTTTTTGTCAGCGCCGTGGCCATAATAGTTACGCGTAGGAGCGAACTCGCCAAGCTTGTGACCGACCATGTCTTCATTCACGGAAACCGGAATGAACTTCATGCCGTTATAAACATTAAACGTCAGGCCAACGAAATCCGGAAGAACGGTGGAACGACGCGACCATGTTTTGATCGGTGTACGCTTATTCTCTTCCTGAGCGGTCTGCGCTTTTTTCAGCAGGTGGAGGTCAACAAATGGACCTTTTTTGATGGAACGAGCCATGCTTACCTCTTCTTCTTGGAATGACGCGACCGGATAATCATCTTGTCGGTCGTTTTATTCTTGCGGGTACGAGCACCCTTGGTTGGCTTACCCCAAGGCGTAACCGGGTGACGACCACCGGAGGTCCGACCTTCACCACCACCATGCGGGTGATCGACGGGGTTTTTAGCCACACCACGTGTCAAAGGACGACGGCCCTTCCAGCGGGTACGACCTGCTTTACCGAAATTCTGGTTCGAGTTATCGGGGTTTGAAACCGCGCCAACTGTCGCCATGCAATCGCTGCGCAAATAACGTTGTTCGCCTGATTTCATGCGAACGATAACCATGCCGCGGTCACGACCAACAATCTGGACATAAGCGCCGGCAGAGCGAGCAATCTGACCACCCTTGCCTGGCTTCATTTCCACATTGTGGATGATCGTACCAACCGGCATCTGCGACAGAAGCATGGCATTGCCAGGCTTCACGTCAACTTTTTCGCCCGCAATCACACTATCACCAACGTCGAGACGCTGCGGTGCAATGATATAGGCCAGCTCACCATCTTCATATTTCAGAAGCGCGATGAACGCAGTACGGTTGGGATCATATTCAAGCCGCTCAACGGTGGCAGCCATGTTCCATTTGCGCCGCTTGAAATCGATCAGGCGATATTTTTGTTTGTGGCCGCCAGCAATGCCGCGCGATGTGACATGGCCTTTGTTGTTACGTCCGCCGGTTTTATTCTTGCCTTCGACAAGTTTTTTGACCGGACGGCCTTTCCACAAGCCGCTCTTATCAACAAGGATAAGACCACGCTGTGCGGGGGTTGTCGGTTTATAGGATTTTAATGCCATGGTCCCTTAAACTCCCGTGGTGATGTCGATCGTCTGGCCTTCAGCCAAAGTCACAACAGCCTTTTTTACATCATTGCGTGTATAGGGGCGACCCTTCCACTTCTTGGTCTTGCCCTTTTGCACCAGCGTGTTGACGCCTTTGACTTTAACATCAAACAGCGCCTCGATAGCGGCTTTAATCTGCGGCTTGGTTGCGGTGTTCGCAACTTTGAAAACCACTGCATTATGCTCGCTAAGAAGTGTAGACTTCTCGGTGATGTGCGGGCCAACAATTACGTCATAGTGACGAATGTCGATTGCTTCTTTTTTAGCCATTGAAGCGCGCCTCCAGCTTTTCAACTGCGGCGCGTGTCAGCACCAGAGTTTCGTGGTTCAAAATGTCGTAAACATTGGCACCAGCTGCTGGCATCACGTTCAGACGCGGAATATTGGAAGATGCTTTTGAAAAAGCCTCGTTCACAGCATCGCCGTCCATGACCAGAGCAGATTTACCAAAGCCCAGTTTCGAAATTGTCGCTATCAGCGCCTTCGTCTT
Source organism: Parasphingorhabdus halotolerans (assembly GCF_012516475.1). Classification (NCBI taxonomy): domain Bacteria; kingdom Pseudomonadati; phylum Pseudomonadota; class Alphaproteobacteria; order Sphingomonadales; family Sphingorhabdaceae; genus Parasphingorhabdus; species Parasphingorhabdus halotolerans. The sequence goes on from NZ_CP051217.1 coordinate 1,648,877, forward strand.
GGCTTCTTTTACGTCGAGATTTTCAAGAATGACCAGATTGTCGTTCTTCGCCTTGTCGCTCAGCGCCATTTTCAGACCCAATGCACGAACACGCTTGTTCAGCGAAGGATTGAAATCCCTCTTGCGTGCGCCATGGGCTTTACCACCGCCAACAAAAATCGGAGCGCGGCGATCGCCGTGACGAGCAGTACCGCCGCCTTTTTGATTGCCATATTTTTTACCGGTACGTGCTACATCGCTACGTTCGCGGGTCGGACGGGCCGTACCGCGGGCTTTTTCACGCTGCCAGTTGACAACACGATGCAGGATGTCCGCGCGCGCTTCCAGACCGAAGACGTCATCGTTCAATTCGATATCGCCTTTGGCTCCAGAGGCCTTGGCGCCGTCGAGGGTTATGACCTTATGTTTCATGGTTTAGCCCTCCTTCCCTTCTGCATCCGAAGCAGCGGGTGCTTCTGCAGCCGGTGTTTCAGCGGGAGCTGCTTCTGCTGGCGTTTCCGCTGCAGCTGTTACAACTTCTTCTTCTACTGCAGCGACCGGAGCCTCATCAGCAGGTTTTTCTTCTGCGTTGCCGCGCGTTGCGCCAGGGAATGGCAGACCTTCAGGAGCGGCAACTTTCACTGCATCCTTCACCAGAAGCCATCCGCCCTTTGAACCAGGCACACTGCCACGAACAAAAATCAGGCCGCGATCCGCATCGGTGCGAACAACTTCCAGATTTTGCTGGGTGCGATTTTTCGCGCCCATATGACCGGCCATTTTCTTGCCTTTAAAGACCTTACCCGGATCCTGGTTTTGACCGGTAGAACCATGTGCACGGTGAGAGATAGAAACACCGTGGGTTGCGCGCATACCGCCAAAACCCCAGCGCTTCATAGCACCGGCAAAGCCTTTACCTTGGGTAACACCTTGAATATCTACCATCTGACCAGCCAAAAAGTGGTCAGCGGATACGGTTGCACCAATGGGGAGCAAAGCATCTTCGCTATCAACCCGGAATTCGGCAACACGCGCCTTTGGCTCAACTTCTGCCTTGGCAAAAGCTTCACGTTGCGGCTTGTTTACATTTTTCGCTTTACGGGCACCAGCACCAAGCTGAACGGCAAAATAGCCATCACGTTCCTGATTGCGGGCTCCAACAACCTGGCATTCTTCCAAGGAAAGAACGGTAACCGGCACATGCTGGCCGTCCTCCTGAAACAAGCGGGTCATCCCCATTTTCTTCGCGATCACGCCTGTACGCACGATCAGTCTCCTTCACAGAGGCCGACGGGACCATTCCCCCCGGCTTGCCAACCCAAATTGTCGTGCATCACCCCGTCCGGGCTGTAAAAGCTTCACAAATGATGCGAAGCAGACGGGGGACGCTTACCCGGCATATCCCTTCACAAGAAGGCACCGGAGGTATCCCAATGTCTCGCCCCGCTTTATTTGCGGAGCAAAATCGGCCTAAGCCAGCTTAATCTCAACGTTTACACCGGCAGCAAGATCAAGCTTCATCAAAGCATCGACTGTTTGCGGTGTGGGCTGCACGATATCGAGCAACCTTTTGTAAGTCCGCACCTCGAACTGCTCACGCGATTTTTTATCGACGTGGGGTCCGCGGTTTACGGTGAATTTCTCAATGTGCGTTGGCAGTGGTATTGGTCCACGGATGAGCGCGCCGGTGCGGCGAGCGGTGTCAGCGATATCGCCGGTTGCCTGATCGAGAACCCGATGATCGAATGCTTTCAAGCGTATGCGAATATTCTGCGTTTCCATGAACCTGTACCAATGTCAAAGAGCCAAAAATAAACCGCCCCGATTCTGCCCTAAATTTTCTAAGGCGAAAGGCCGGAGCGGCTGAAAAACTGGCCGACCGAATCAATGACCCGGTCGGCGAAGCAGTCCTATATTACTTCGTTACGTTGCTGACAACCCCTGATCCAACAGTACGGCCACCTTCGCGAATTGCGAAGCGAAGACCTGGATCCATAGCGATTGGTGCAATCAATTTAACAGCGATTGTTACGTTGTCGCCTGGCATAACCATTTCCGTACCTTCTGGCAGGATAACTTCGCCGGTAACGTCCGTTGTGCGGAAGTAGAATTGTGGGCGATAGTTAGCAAAGAATGGTGTATGACGGCCACCCTCGTCTTTGGAAAGCACATAGACTTCAGCGTCAAACTCGGTGTGAGGAGTGATCGAACCTGGCTTACAAAGAACCTGGCCACGCTCAACTTCTTCACGAGCAACGCCGCGAATAAGAGCGCCGATGTTATCGCCAGCTTGACCGGAGTCGAGAAGCTTGCGGAACATTTCAACGCCGGTAACAGTTGTCTTCGTGGTATCTTTGATTCCAACGATTTCACATTCGTCCCCAACATTCACAATGCCGGTTTCAACACGACCGGTAACAACCGTACCGCGACCTGAAATCGAGAAAACATCTTCGATTGGCATCAAGAACGCTTGGTCAACTGGACGCTCTGGCTGAGGAATGGCTTCATCAACAGCTTTCATCAGCTCAAGAATGGAGTTCTTGCCAATTTCATCGTCGCGGCCCTCAAGAGCTGCAAGAGCAGAACCCTTGATGATAGGAATATCGTCGCCGGGGAAGTCGTAAGAAGAGAGAAGCTCGCGGATTTCCATTTCGACCAGCTCGATCAGCTCGTCATCATCAACCTGATCAACCTTGTTCATGTAAACAACCAGCGCTGGAACACCAACCTGACGCGCAAGCAGGATATGCTCGCGGGTTTGTGGCATTGGACCGTCAGCAGCGTTCACAACCAAAATGCCGCCGTCCATCTGTGCAGCACCAGTGATCATGTTTTTCACATAGTCAGCGTGGCCCGGGCAATCAACGTGCGCATAGTGGCGGTTTTCGGTTTCATATTCAACGTGCGCTGTTGAAATGGTGATGCCGCGCTCACGCTCTTCAGGAGCTTTATCGATATTTGCGAAGTCAACAGCGACGCCGCCGGTTGATTCAGCAAGCACCTTCGTGATCGCTGCGGTCAACGTGGTTTTGCCGTGGTCAACATGACCGATCGTGCCAACGTTACAGTGCGGCTTGTTGCGCTCAAACTTTGCTTTTGCCATTATATAATACCTCTAATTTCTATCGTCTTGATAGTCCGTGCCGCGCTTTGGCGAGACTATACAAATCTGTCAACACCCTTTTATCAGTTGGGTAATTTTCTTACCCAATGCTCAAAAAGGAAGCGCAATATCTTATGAGAAAGCGGCGACTAAGCCATCTTCTCCTTGATTTCCTCTGCTACATTATTCGGCACTTGCTCATAGTGAGAGAATTGCATCGAATAATTTGCCCGGCCCTGACTGAAGGAACGCAGCTCGTTCACATAACCAAACATATTGGCGAGTGGGACCAGAGCATCCACAACCTGGGCGATGCCCCGAGAATCAGTACCCTGAATTTGACCGCGACGACTGTTCAAGTCTCCGATCACATCACCAAGATAATCTTCCGGAGTAACAACCTCGACCTTCATGATAGGCTCTAGCAATTTAATGCCCGACTTCTGGGCCGCTTCGCGCATAGCTGCGCGCGCTGCAATTTCAAAAGCCAGCGCCGAACTATCAACATCATGATATGCACCGTCAAAAACGCGGATATTAAAGTCGATGATCGGGAAGCCAATCAGGCTTCCGGTATCAGCGGTTTCACGCATACCTTTTTCAACAGACGGGATATATTCCTTGGGAATATTTCCGCCCTTGATTTCGTCTTCAAAGGTGATGCCGGAGCCGCGCTCGCCCGGCGTCACTTCAAACTTGATCCGCGCAAACTGACCGGAACCGCCGGATTGCTTTTTATGTGTGTAATCAACTTCGACAGCTTTGCCGAGTGATTCGCGGTAAGCAACCTGCGGCGCACCAACATTGGCTTCCACTTTAAATTCGCGGCGCATACGGTCGACTAGAATGTCGAGGTGAAGCTCGCCCATGCCTTTAATGATCGTCTGCCCTGACTCATGGTCAGTCGTCACCCGGAAGCTTGGATCTTCAGCGGCCAAGCGGTTCAAGGCAACGCCCATTTTCTCCTGGTCCGCTTTGGTTTTGGGTTCCACGCTCAGTTCGATAACTGGCTCGGGAAATTCCATCCGCTCCAATATGATCGGGCTTTCTGTTGCACAAAGCGTATCGCCGGTGGTGGTTGTTTTCATACCCGCCAGAGCAACAATGTCACCAGCAAATGCCTCATCAATGTCCTTCCGGTCATTGGAGTGCATTTCCAAAATACGGCCGACTTTTTCTTTCTTGTCCTTAACCGAGTTCAGCAGCGTGCCCTTTTCCAGCTTACCGGAATAGATGCGGCAGAAGGTCAGCGTCCCCACAAACGGATCGTTCATGACTTTGAACGCCAAGGCAGCAAAAGGCGCTTCATCGCTTGATGGACGCGAATCTTCGTCCAGGCTGTCCGGCTTCACGCCTTTAATCGCCGGAACATCCAGCGGGCTAGGCATATAATCAACAACCGCGTCGAGCAGAGGTTGAACGCCTTTGTTCTTAAACGCGCTACCGCACAGAACCGGAACAAAGCTCTGATTCAAAGTGCCTTTACGGATGAGCGATTTCAAGGTCGCAGCATCCGGCATTTTGCCTTCAAAATACGCTTCCATCGCATCATCATCTTGCTCGATAACCAGTTCGATCAGCTTCTCGCGATATTCAGCCGCTTCATCCGCCATGTCGGCAGGAATTTCGCCATAAGTATATTCTGCGCCGAGATCTTCGTTCTTCCAGGTGATCGAACGTTCGTTCACCAGATCGACCAAACCGACCAAGCTGGATTCAATACCGATTGGCAAATAAAGCACAGCCGGCGTCGCGCCGAGACGATCGATGATCGACTGCACACAATATTTAAAGTCAGCGCCGGTGCGGTCGAGCTTGTTAATGAAGCACATCCGCGGCACTTTATATTTGTCAGCTTGACGCCATACGGTTTCAGACTGCGGCTCAACGCCGGCAACGCCATCAAAACAGGCTACCGCGCCATCGAGCACACGCAGCGAACGTTCAACTTCAATCGTGAAGTCAACGTGACCAGGCGTATCAATAATATTGATCCGGTGCTCGGGACCCTTGCGGTCTTCGGCCTGCCAGAAACAGGTGGTCGCAGCAGAGGTAATGGTAATCCCACGCTCTTGCTCTTGCTCCATCCAGTCCATCGTCGCCGCGCCATCATGCACTTCGCCGATTTTATAGGACTTGCCTGTATAATAGAGGATGCGTTCCGTGGTCGTGGTTTTACCGGCATCAATATGGGCCATAATGCCGATATTGCGATATCTGTCGAGCGGATGGCTGCGTGCCATAGTCTTTACTCCAAATGCGGGGGCCTAATTTCTGCGCCGCCCTATAGTTAATATGGCCAGCAAATGCCAGCCCTGTGATTGCAATGTGCTCCGCACTTGATGCGGAGCTTCCCAAGATCGGTGTGAAGGCTCCGCATCAAGTGCGGAGCACCTCAATTTCTACCAGCGGTAATGCGCGAACGCACGGTTGGCTTCTGCCATCTTGTGCGAATCTTCCCGCTTCTTCACCGCGTTGCCGCGGTTGTTGGAAGCATCGAGAATTTCACCCGACAGACGAGCCGCCATGGTGGTTTCGCTGCGTGAACGGGCTGCAGAAATCATCCAGCGGATGGCCAATGCCTGCGCACGTTCGGGACGTACTTCAACCGGCACCTGATAGGTCGCACCACCAACACGGCGGCTGCGCACTTCAATGCCTGGCTTGATATTGTTCAGCGCATCGTGAAAAAGCTCCAGCGGATCTTTTTTCGCTTTGGCTTCAACACTGTCAAAAGCACCGTAAACAATTTTCTCGGCGGTGGATTTCTTACCATCCACCATGAGGTTGTTCATGAATTTTGAAAGGACCAGATCCTTGAATTTTGGATCAGGAAGGATAACCCGTTTTTCGGGACGACGACGACGTGACATATCTTATAACTCCGAAACTGATCTTATTTAGGACGCTTGGCGCCATATTTCGAACGGCTCTGCTTGCGGTCTTTAACGCCTTGCGTATCAAGAACGCCGCGCAGCACATGGTAACGCACACCGGGAAGGTCGCGCACACGGCCGCCACGAATGAGAACAACACTATGCTCCTGAAGGTTGTGACCTTCACCGGGAATATAGCTGATGACCTCACGCTGGTTGGTCAGGCGAACCTTGGCAACCTTACGCAGAGCGGAGTTTGGTTTCTTCGGAGTCGTGGTATAAACCCGGGTGCAAACGCCGCGTTTCTGCGGGTTGGCTTCCATCGCTGGAACTTTGGATTTCACCTTCTGAGGCACCCGCCCTTTACGGACGAGCTGATTAATCGTTGGCATAAAGTCTTCACCTTATAGTAGAATGTCCTGCATTATGCAGGGGTTACTCTCACCGTATTTTGGTACGGCAAGTGTTTTGCCTATGTAGCTTTCCCGCTGGGTCAGATGCGACCCGCCCCAACAAGAGCGCGGCCCTTAGCGGGGATTCGGGTGGGGGTCAAGGGGATCAATTGTTTCCAAATTGCTTCGACCAGGCCTTCTTTGTGAAGATTTTTCTATTCGGATCAGCAATGAACTTTTCGAATCTTTTTATAACTTCGATTCTTTTCGTTTCGGTAAGAAGGAGGTACAAGATTTCCACCGTTCTGCAAAAATCAATAAACTGAAACTGGGCACCCCGATACTCTAAAACATCATTGGTCAATTTGAGACTACTTGCGTCGTTAGGCATTCGGCATACAAATGTGATTGGAGCGTTGCTCAATCCTTGTTTGGCAAAGGACTCCACGGCAGCATCCAATCGTTCCTCATCCACTGGCTTACAGGTCACTTCAAAATAGTTTCCTGCTTCATCGTTAGCCAACGATTCCCAAATGTCAGCCGGTTTGTTCGAAGTAGTATTTGTACCAAAGACGCTTTCGTTGACTCCCAATACAGCCTCAAAGTCTGTGTCCGTTGATCTGAGAAATGCTAAAATTAAACCAAACAAATATTGGGGTACCGAGCCTCCCTCTGGAGTTGAAACGGCAAACTTGGCCAATTTGCTACCTGTCTCCATCGGAGCAACAGTGTCCAAATTCTGCAATGTCACTTCAAGTTGACCGATTTCCTCGGCATATTGAAGCAATCGCTGGATGAACATCAGAATTAGATCATCTCTAAATTCCAAGTTTCCCCAGTGGCTATTTATACGCCTTATGTAGTCAACTGCTGCTAATGCAGCATCTTCCGGCTTTCGACCCTCTGCCCACTTTTCATCAATGACTTGCACATTCTTGGCCACATTTAATGGAGCACTAGCTCCTGTAGGAATGCTGTACTTTTTCAAAATCGGCCGGATGCCTCTCTCAAAAATAGCGCGCGGATGTATGGAACCGAATTCGTTGGATGAATTTATGTCTTCGCGAACCATTTTCCCTAATATTGCAGTCAATGTGATCCCTCGAAATCCATCAGTAGGAATTGGGATTAATCGCTCCAAAACGGCCCGTTCGTTTTTGTATCGATCCACAGCAGGCCCTTCTCCTGCATTTACTCGCTCAATAAGTACTTCCAATTGATCGGCAACAAACTGATTTCGCTCCGCTGGCTTCACTTTTTCATTCCTATGTTTGCACTTGCTCGCTACCGTTATGGCCGAACTTGATCAATCAACAACAGTTATCTATTTGCTATTAGAGATAGAGTTCGGTACAAAGCATGAACAAATGAAGAGGCAAGTTATGGATACACCGTCAGTCGTCTCACTTTTTTCCGGTGCTGGAGGATTCGATATCGGATTTGATCAAGCTGGATTTCAAACAGTCTGGGCAAACGAACTAAACATTGATGCTTGCGACTCCTTTGATCAAAAATTTGGTGACGGGTTTATTACTAGAGGGTCAATTATTGATCATATTGATGACCTTAAAAATTTGTCATCACCCGATGTGTTGATTGGCGGCCCTCCTTGCCAAGGGTTTAGCGTGGCTGGGTATATGGATCTCAATGATCCGCGTTCAGAACTTGTCTTTACCTATATGAAAGCCCTTCGTATTTTAAAGCCCAAGGCTTTCATTCTTGAAAACGTGAAAGCTCTCGCGGTACTCGAAAAATTTCGTCACATACGAGAACGCTTAATCCGAGAAGCTAGAGCAGCTGGTTACAATACGGATATCGTTGTTGTGAAGTCATCGGATTATGGAGTTCCTCAAGCCAGAGAAAGAATGTTAATTGTTGGTTTTCAAAATCATTCATTCGATGATTTTGAATCTTTTTTGCATACTCAGCGAGAACCAGCAAAACCTCTCCGTAAAGCGATTTCTCATCTCGGCCGCGCAGGCTCCAAAACGAATCCTCGAATCTGCAAAGCAAAGGTGACGATTGCGCAGAATCCGATTCTAAGAAAATCACCCTACGCTGGAATGATGTTCAACGGTCAAGGTCGCCCCTTGAATCTCGATGGGTACGCATCGACACTTCCTGCCTCCATGGGCGGTAATAGAACGCCAATTGTGGATGAGGAGCAACTTTACGGTGGTCTAAGTCCTTGGATTGACGTCTATCATCGTCAACTAATAGAAGGCGGCAAGGTCTGGTCAAATCATGAAGCGCCTAGAAGACTCCGTCGGCTAACGATTGATGAGGCGGCAACAATTCAAACATTCCCATCAAAGCATGTATTTAGCGGCAAAACATCTTCCGTGTTTTCTCAGATCGGCAATGCGGTACCTTGTGAACTTGCGAGAAAAATTGCGCTATCTGTTAAGGCAGTCCTAGGTGGATACAAATCGAATAGTTTACCCAATCAGATTAAAGTGGCTTGATTTTTCATAGGGCGACGATGTCACCCCAAAACCGACAACCGCACTCCCATTGCCCGCAGCATATTCAAGAAAGTCTCCAGCGTCATATTGTCGTTCGGCCCGAGCGCCCGAAAGCAAATTAAGCATGGCGTCTGCAGCGTGATCTTGCTCTCCTTAAGCCCCTCCTCTTCAGGGGAGGGGTTGGGGTGTGGGGGCTGCCGTCGAAGAAATTGGGTTACGATAAAAACAGAAATTTCGTCTTGGCAACCAGATCAAAGCGCCGACCGGAGACATGGCATCAAGGCCAGAGGCCCCACCCCTTCCCCCTCCCCTAAAGGAGGAGGGGCTTATTTATTATGCCCCGTCCCCAACCAAACCAGCACCAGCGCAATCACCGCCGGCACGGTTTGCACCAATGCGATGCGCGGCGATACGGTGGTGGCGCCGAATATTCCGGCGATCGCGACGAACAACAAAAAACATGTCGCAACGCGGCGATGCCATATAGGGTCTTTGATAAACAGCGACCAGATCAAGCCAGCAGCAAGGAAGCTGTTATAAAGCCCCTGATTGGCCGCCATCGCCGTGGTCGGTTCAAACAAATCCGCAGGAAAGGCAGAAAAAACCGCCGGGCCTCTGGTGGTCCAGGCAAATATCTCAAACCAGGCGATATATAAATGCAGCGCGGCAATCAGCCCGATGCATATCGATGCCAGTAATTTCATTGTGCCTCTCCCGCGATGCTGGATCACTATACGGTGCGGGCGAACAAGCACAAGCGGTCCGCTGGATTACCCAAAATCAGATGAAGCAAAGCGCCTGCCGCGTGATCTTGCTCTCCTCGGCCATCGCAGTCATGCCTTTGGCACGCGCGACATCGTTTAGCGCCGCGCGGAACAACGCCGCGTCATTTTCCTCAAACGCAGCCTGCAAATAGGTCGCGATCATGACCGGGCTGTCGAGATATTCCGCAGCGTCAAATTCTGTTGTGGTCATTTGTTGTTATTGGAGCAAATTTGACTTGCTGTAATCTAAAGGTGACATTTTACGGTCGTCATCCTGAACTTGTTTCAGGATCTCCGGAGGCGTGTGTGAAAGTCATGGAATGCTGAGTCCAAGACCAGCGAGGGTAAACAAGTTCAGCATGACGAATTTGGCAGGCCTTTCCTACATGCACCTGCCCCGGTATCATCTCGTGCGGCTCTTTGAAAATCCAGACTTCCACGACCGTGACATATCGGCATCCTACATAGCGCCCAGCGGTTCAGACTCTTTCTGAAGTTCAAACAAAGCTCTCATAGGCCCCAACTTTGACAAACTTAGGAATGGATCAGCAACCCAAACGCCTAGTCCCGCCGCAGCACGGGCAGCCACAGCAGCAGCAAGGCAATCACCGCCGGCCCGGCCTGCGCAATCGCTACATCGGGCGATACGCGGTATCCACCTAATATTCCCGCCGCCGCGACAAATAGCAAAAAGCAGGTCGCAATCCGCTTTTGCCACAGCGCATTCTTGATGCACAGCGTCCAGATCAGCCCTGCAGCCAGCAGCGCATTATACACGCCCTGATTGGCGGCCATTGCTCTGGTTGGTTCAAAAAGATCGCGCGGAAGGTCGGGAAAGGCAATCGGCCCCTGTGTCTCCCACTGGAATATCCCGAACCACGCAATGTAAATGTGGAGCAAGGCAATCAGGCCGATCAGGATCGCCGCTAGCTTCGTCATAGTGTATTCCCCGATGTCAGGGAGATGACTAAGGCTCGGTGCCGATAATGGCAATGGTGATGGTGATGGTGATGGTGATGGGCGGTGATTGCATCGCGATCAGCGGTCACGGGAAGACGTTTTGTCACCGCCCGCGCGGCACCAGCACGTCATTCTCGACTTTGATCCGGTGGCGCAACAATATTGCGTTTAATATCGAGAAAACCAAGGCGACCCAGGGCAAACCCAGCATCAACGGGATGATCGCAATTTCTAGCACAACGACGGTGTAGTTGGGATGGCTGAGGAATTTATACGGTCCGCGGTTTACCCGGTCAAAATGCGGCGCGCTGATGATGCGGGTCGTCCACCAGCGGCCAATCGAAGCCAGCGTCCAGACCCGCAATATCTGGGTGCCGATGAATACCGCCAGCATTACAAGGCCGATCGGCCGTAGAGGATCGACCATCAGGAAGATTATCGCAAGCCAGGCGGAGTGCAGGAAAATGAAATACTGGTAATGATCCGCACCAAATTCTTTGCCACCTTCAGCGAGCAAGCGCCTGGTGTTGTGGTTCGCATAGACCAGCTCTGACAGGCGTTGCGCGACAATATAGATCAATACCCAGGTGACGAGTGTTGGCGTGGTGTTAAAGATAGTCCCAAGCGCGTTCACGGATCAACGACTCCCAGCGCCGCAGTAAATCCCGGACCAAGCGCGGTCAGCAATAGCGGCTTGGTCAGGCGTTGCTCCAGCAACCGCTTAAGCACAAACAGCACGGTCGGCGATGACATATTGCCATAATGTTCAAGCACGTCACGCGTGGCAGCTATGCCAGGCAGATCAGGCGCAAAATAATCTTCCAGTGCCTCAATCACCCGACCCCCGCCGGGATGGCACGCGGGTTCGGAAAGATCGGACTTCGCCAACCCCTGTACCTCAAGAAACGCATCACAAAAGGGTGCAAAATCTTTGGTCACAAAAGTCGGAATATCGCGGGCGAGTACCAGATCAAAGCCGGTTTCACCAATATCCCAGCCCATCATATCGCGTGTGTCGGGCCAGGTTTTCTGATCGAACGCGCGAAATGAAGGTGCGTCATCCCGTCCTGTTTTGCCGCTGATCACCGCCGCCGCGCAACCATCGGCAAATAATGCGGTCGCGATCATATTTTTTTTGTCAAACTGGCTGTAGTCGTACGACAGGCTGCAAAGCTCAAGCGAGATCAGCAGCACGTTCTGGCCGGCACCTGCCGCTGCCAGATCATTGGCCAACCGGAGACCCAGCACCCCTCCCGCGCAGCCGTGACCAAAGACCGGGACCGTTTGCGTCGATTGATCGAACTCCATCGCCTCAATCATCCGGCTGGGGATGGACGGGGTCATTGTGCCGGTCGTGGAGATAAGAACAATTGCATCTATGTCCGATGGTTTGAGTGCAGCCAGTTCCAGCGCCTCAGATGCAGCTTCCTGCGACAGTTTGCGTCCGACTTCGCTATAGACGCTTGCGCGCTCAGGCCAACTGCGCTGCTCGAGATAGTAATCAGGCGCACGTGCCAGATACCGCTGGTCAATGCCCGAATTGCCAAGAATTTGTTTCAACCGCCCGGGAAGCGCGGCGCCTCTCGCCTTGGCCAGCACTGCCAGCACCTCGTCCTGCGTGATCCGGTGATCGGGCAGTGCGGTGGCAATCGAGATTAGCTTTGACATGGGGGACATTCGCTGTTCATTTGGTTCCTGTTACAGCAGCACAGCGTTAAAACCAGAGAGATATATCAAATAGCGGCGATGGAACTGAATATTGACACGATAATTCGGCTGATGTCGGTGGGGGCGAGTGCCCTGCTTCTTTTGCTGATTATCGCAGGACGCGTCCGCAGGACGCTCAAGCTTCCATTGATAGGCTTAGCGCTTGGTGGAGCCACCTATCTTATCAATACCTCGACCACTCTGCGCGTTCCGCATTCGCTGGAAGCCATTGTTGACCTGATATCAATCGTTACCCCTTTCTGGACTTGGCTTTTTGCCAGGCGGCTGTTTGAAAAAGACCCACCCAAAGGATGGCTCGCGCTATTGGGCATAGCCTATATCATAGGATGGATTCTTGCGCGTTGGGGTGACAGTCTATTTCTGGTCGGCTTCTATATTGTTCATATTTTGTCTCTCATTCTGATTGTTGATCTGATTTACAATGCGTTGTCCGGCCTAAAGGATGATCTGGTCCAGAAACGCCGCCTGATCCGCATTTACTTGCCATTACTGGTCGGGCTGCAAGCCGCTGGAATATTGACCTACGAACTTGTTACTTCAAATGCGGTACCGCCGCCTGCTGTTCAAATAACCAACGCATCGTTGGTTTTCGCGTTGGTAATGTTTGGCGGCCTCGCTTTGCTAGTGACCGACCCCAGCCTCTTGGTAGAAACCGATGACGACAAAAAGGAAACGAAGCCGGAGAACAATCTATCGCCAATTGAAACCGTCCTGCAGGAAAAGTTGAATGCAGCTATGTTGGAAGGCGAATACCGCACAGCTGGCTTGACCATTCAAAGCCTTGCAGCACATCTCAACACGCCGGAGCATCGTCTGCGTGCACTCATCAATCAAAAACTCGGACACCGCAATTTCTCCTCCTTCCTGAACGGCTATCGAATCGCCGAAGCAAAGGAGAAACTGGCTGACCGGGAGCTTGTGGACTTGCCGATTCTGACAATTGCGATGGATTTGGGATATAATTCTTTAGCCCCATTCAACCGGGCTTTTCGTGCCGAAACCAGTGTAACGCCTAGTGATTTTCGTAAAAGTGCGATTGATCAAAACTGAAATAGTCTGATCCATTTCGAAATTGCACAGCATTTTTCGGCAATGCAGAGAGCGAACGGGACAATTCTGTCACTTTCACTTCATCAAACAACGTATCACCTGATGGAGACATGATATGCCTGACATTTTCTACAAGATTATCGATCATATGATCGCCGCTTTTACATTCGATCTTGGCCGCTACCTTATTGCCGCAGGCGCCTTGTCGATCCTCCTTTGGGTATTTGGCAAATGGAGTGACGCCCGCCGCATCCAAACTCGCAGAGCCGGCATTGCAGATTACAAAAGAGAGTTTCTGTCTTCCATGCGGACGGTCGCTGTGTTCGGTCTGACGACCATCAGCACGGTATTGCTGGAATCGGCAGGCATTGTAAAAGTCATGACCAGTGAGACCGTTTGGCCGCTATTCGCACTGCAGCTTGTCGCCATGATTCTTGCTCATGATGCTTACTTCTACTGGATGCACAGATGGCTGCACACGAAAACCATGTTCCGCTTCTCGCATCTGCATCACCACAAGTCGCGCACCCCGACCCCTTGGGCAGCCTATAGCTTCTCTTCCTTCGAAGCGATGACCGAGGCCGCGTTTGTACCCATTTATTTGCTCGCCATCTCGGTTCTGTTTGGTGGCATGTATCCTTTCGCGATCTTCCTGTTCCTTGCCCATATGATTGTCCGCAATGTGATCGGACATGCTGGCGTGGAAATTTTGCCCGCCGGATGGCTCAATGGACCTTTGGGCTGGATCACCACCACCACCCATCATGACTTGCACCACAGCCAGGGCAACAGCAATTTCGGCCTGTATTTCACATGGTGGGATCGGATGATGGGAACCGAGCATCCTGAATATGAAGAGCGCTTCAACATGGTCGCCAAACCAATCGAACTTTCGGTATCTGCCGCAGCCAACGCCAGTATCGCGGCGTTCACCACTCTTATTGTCGTGAATACCGCGCTCTTTGCATAGAGCCACAGTCTAAGAAGGCGTCTCAATCCAGCCCGCGCTGCTATTCCACAAAGCAGCACGGGCTGGCTGATTTTCATTTATGTTGCACTGCAACATTTTTTCTTGACATCCTCCATCACCGTCGCTATTGGTGCACTGCAACATAGAGATGGAGCCAAACATGGCAGACACAAAAAATACAGATTCTAAGGCGGCTGCGGCTGCAACCAAACCAAATATAACTTCGGCTGAAGCTGCATATGCTGCAGCTGCGTCCGAAAAGCCCGTTGCCGCTGAGACAGCAGGCCAGGCTCCGGCTGTGGCAAATACTGCTGCCGTAAATGCGCCAGAAATTAAAACTGCAGAAGCAGCAACAAAAACGGCTTCTAAACCCGCTGCAACGAAGCCTGCAGCAAAGAAAGCGGCTCCGAAAAAGACCGCAACAAAACGTAAAGCTGCACCCAAACGTGCCGCGAAACCAATGTCTAAAAAGACTATAATTAAAGGAACGAAAAAAATGGCAACCACCAAAACAACCGCGACCAAACGCGTCGTGAAAAACACCAAAGCAGCTAATACCAAAGCCGCTAACACTGCCAAGAAGACTGCTGAAAAGCTCGGCAGCCGCTTTGAAAAACTGACTGCAACTGCTCAGGAACGTGCCAAATTGGCTGCTGACCGCGCTGTTAAAGTGTCCAAAACTGCGGTCGAATTCAACCGCGAAAACATCGAGACTCTGATCGAAACCGGCAAAATCACTGTCAAAGGTGTTCAGGAAATCGGCAAAACCAACATGAAATACACCCGCGAGAACTTCGTAGAAGCAAGCCGCGCGCTGCAGGGTCTTTTCAGCGTTGCTACGCCTAAGGATTTCATTGAAAAGCAGACCGACTATGTTCGTAGCGGTCTTGACCGGATTATGGACCAGACTTCTAACAATGCCGATGCTGTTGTGAAGCTGGCTGGCAAAGCCTATCAGCCAATCGCTGATCGTCTTGGTGAAATCCAGAAAGATATGAAAAAAGCCGCTTAAGCCGCTTTTTCAATCCCCAACAAAATCGGGCCGTTCCTTCAGGAGCGGCCCTTTTTTGTTTGAAACATTAGACGATATTGACACAATTCATCGCAAAATCATCCTCAGATGACCAATCCGCCACTTGCCCTTGAGGGGGAAAATACCATATCTTGTCCATCATGAACAACGTAGAGATTCTCTTCCCCGATTCATCGGATGCATTAGCAGTGGGCCTGAATTACTGGAAACCTGATATCCCGCAGGTTTTTATGGCCGGTGATGGCGATGATGGCGACGATAAGGATGCTGGCAAAGGCGGCGGCGATGAGGATGATATTGATCTTGGTGTCGCTACAAAAACCAGGGCAAAAACCAAAAAGCCCAATCCCTATAAAGTCCTGCTGCTCAACGATGACTATACGCCGATGGAGTTTGTCGTTCTGGTACTAAAGCGGTTTTTCAAGATGGACATTGATGAAGCCACGCGGGTGATGCTGCATGTTCATCAAAAAGGAGTCGGTGTCTGTGGCACGTTCAGTTACGAAGTCGCCGAAACCAAAGTAACGCAAGTGATGGATTTTGCCCGCAAAAACCAGCACCCTCTGCAATGTACGCTTGAGAAAGCCTAACCCGCAATACAACACCTGCAAATAAGGAAGACGCGATGACCGAGACACCCGTAATAACCGTGGATATTGTTTCGGACGTCGTCTGCCCGTGGTGCATAATCGGCTACAAGAAGCTGGAAAAGGCCATGCGCCAATTTGAAGGGCGCGCGCAATTCGCGATTGCCTGGCATGCCTTTGAGCTCAACCCCGGGATGCCGCCGGAGGGGCAGGATATCAACGAGCATATGGCGCAAAAATATGGCGCGACGCCCGAGCAGAGCAAGGTCAATCGCGAGCGATTGCGTAACGCCGGTAACGATCTCGATTTCGAGTTTAAATATTCAGAGAATATGCGGATGGTAAACACATTTGATGCACACCGGTTGCTGCATTGGGCCGGCGAGATGGGGAAACAAACAGCCCTAAAGCTCGCTCTGTTTTCTGCACATTTCACTGATGGTAAAAATGTGAGCGATCAGGATACTCTGGTGGCGATTGCCGGATCAGTTGGTCTTGATGAAGACCGCGCCCGCGACTTGCTAAGCACAGATTTATATGCCGAAGAAGTTCGTGCCGTGGAAGCGGAATGGCAAGATCGCTTCATTACCGGCGTTCCGGCATTTATTTTCAACAAGAAGTTCATGGTTCCAGGCGCGCAGGATAGCGATACTTTTGCCAATATTATCGAGAATAAACTGCTTGCCAGACAAGCGGCCTAGGGCATCGGCTATCATGACTTTGGCGGCATAGGGAAAAACCCGGAAGTCTTTGCAACATAGTCCGCATATTTCGGTCGGCTTTTTTGCATACCTTTTTCCAGCAACGGTGCGCCGCTCCATTTCATCAGCGTGAAGCTGAGGAATATCGGCCCGATCACAGCCACCCAAACCGGCCATCCAACCTGCGCTGCAACCAGCCAGATTCCCCACCATGCACAAAAGTCACCGAAGTAATTGGGGTGGCGCGTATATCGCCACAGACCGGTATCAAGCACTTTGCCATTGTTTTCCGGGTTCGCCTTAAACGCTTTGAGCTGGGCATCGCTGATTGATTCGAAAAGGATGCCGATGATGGCGATTAAGATCCCTATCACCGCAAAAGCATTTGGCTCGGCATCATCGGCCAGAAAAATGCCCAGTTGCGCCGGTAAACAAACCAAAAAGAGCAGCGGGATTTGCACCGCCCATGCTTTGAAAAAAGCAGCCTTGGCAAAACTCATCCCCTGCTTGTTCGTCGCTTTGCCAATGATTTTTTCATAGCGCGGATCTACGCCTTCTTTGCGCCACCGCAACAGCAAGTGGGTGCCAAGCCGGATGCCCCATAGAGCCGTCAGAGCCCAAATTATCCAGGCCAGCATTCCAGGCTCCGCTACCTGCATGATCGATGTGCCGGCCATGATCGCCATGCCATAGGCCCAGAACGCATCGATGAACGACACATCCCGAATTTTTACCGAGATCAGCCACAAAACGATCATAATCGCGACTAGCAGCGCGAAATTTGTTCCCAGCGCAGCCCAGATTGCCAAGTCATTCACCCGTTTTTACTTCTTTGACCTGTGGATTTAGGTCTGTGGTCACTATGTCCTTCATCGCTTTGCCCGGATATTTCGGGGTCACGCTATGATAGAAATCGCTTAACCGCTGCATATCGGCCTTATAATCGCCAGATGGCATAAAGCTGGGACCAAGTCCGCCGGTTTTTTTGGCGTAATCCATCATCCCGATAATCAATGGAACCTTGGCCTTAAGCGCTATATAGTAAAAGCCAGTGCGCCACTGTTTGACGCTACCGCGCGTGCCTTCCGGCGGAATAGTAAGCAGAAAATCATCGCGCTTGTTGAATTCTGCGACCATTGCATCGACCATATTATTCGACTTTGAGCGGTCGACAGGAACGCCGCCCAACCGCAGCATCATGCCTCCCCACGGCCATTTGAACAGGGTATTTTTGCCAATCCAGTAGGACTTGATTTTAAGCTGATTCAGCAGGCCGAAATAATAGATAAAATCCCAATTGCTGGTATGTGGTGCCGCAATGATCACCGCTTTTCTGGGCGGCGGATTATCCTGAACCGCTTTCCAGCCATTCACCGTATACATGAACACTGAAAACCGGCGGACAATCTCCGACAGCCAGTTCGGTTTGATTTCTTTATGCACGCAGCCTCCCCTCGCGACAGTCAGCGCCACGTTCGCAGGTGACCATAAATCTATTTTACCTGCGAGCAAGAAAAGATGTCTGAAGGAACAGGCCTGTTCAGCTTTGAGCCAGCTCATCAAGCTAATCTTTTCTGAAAGCAAAAGAGGAGAGGATAAAATGCGCGTTTCCGATATGGGTATTTTCACTTGCATGTCCGTCTTGATGATTGGTCCTGCTGTTGCGCAATCGTCTCACAGCGCCAGTCCCGTGCAGGCGGAGCCACAAATCGACTATTCTGGCTTTGTCAAATTGTCCGCAGAACTTGAGGAATACCGGAACTCCAGGCTTGTTTCCCTGTCACGCTTCCAACAGATTGCGCGGCAGAGCGGGGCAATAATTCTGGATACACGCTCCGCCCGTGCCTTTGCAGAAGGACACATCAAGGGCGCGATCAACTTGCCGTTTTCCGACTTCACAGAAGACAAGCTCGCCTCGGTCATCGGCGAAAAGTCGAGACCGATACTGATATATTGCAACAATAATTTCAGTGACAACCGGTTTCCCATTGCTCTGAAACGCGCGCCGCTAGCTCTTAACATCCCGACATTTATAAACCTCTACGGCTATGGATATAAGAATATTTATGAGCTCGACGGCGTTATGAGCGTTGCGGAACCGCAGGTGCGGTGGACCGGCCACAGATTTAGCTTGGTTTCAACACCCAATTTTAGCGAGGATGAGCAGCGCGCCAATTAGCGGGCTTGTCAAAACTGCCTTGCCAGATTCCGCGTTTTGCTTTTTCTGCCAATCGTTCTTCATCGGCATAAATCACATCGTCAAAATTATCACCGGATATCGCTAGCCCTTGCGTCACCATCGCCGCGCCGAGGTCCAACCCTTTCTCGTCAGCGCAGCTAACAACCGCGCGTCCAAACTGATCGCGTACATAGAGATCACAATTAAACTCTTTGCCCTTCATCAGCATATCGAGACCGCCTCGTGCGGTTTTGCCACAGGCCCAAGGTTCATTGGCAGCGTCATTGCAGATTTGGCGGTATTCAGGGGCATCGATTCCATAAATGCGGAACTCATCGGTCCCGATTTTGAAGCTATCGCCGTCAATGACCGCCGCTTGTCGACCATCAACCACGATGGTCTCTTCGCTATCAGCCCAGCGTTGCAACGCCCATGCAAACGCGATGGCCAGCATGAACATGAATAAGGTACGGATTCTTTTGAACTTCGGTCGGGCCATGGGGATGCCAGACTAGCGCGTTAATGAGGCATGGCATCCATCAGGTCGCAGCATGCAATGCTTGTTCAGTCCGCCATAATCAAAGTTGGGTATTTTTTTACGATATGGTCAAATACCGCAGGATAGAGCGACTGAACAAATTCACAGCCGTAATAATCGCCCTCAGCCCAACAAATCACGCTCTCAAGGGCGGCGAATGACGGCAAAGTCATATAAATCCGCTTTTCAGCGTTCAGCCGCGTGATACACCGCATGCGAAAACCGGTCAGCGAAAGATCAAGTATCATCGCGCTTACCCGGCCAAGGCCAGGTTCGCGTACTTCTGCTAATATCTCAACGCCAGCGCGCGTGGAGATCCGGTGATCTCCGCGCTTGAACTGCTTGTTCATCATACGCTCGCTTGGTTTGCCGTTCATAGTGAACTGGTTTCCTATTCCTCTGTCTTTTGGCTCTTCAGCAAAAAGATTGTTCCTGACCCATTCGTTCGGACTTTTTACAAGTACCAACAGAAGTTTATGCAATCGTTAACGAGGGCCATGTTTTATATAGTTAATAGACGGCAAAACACTCAAAAGGTTTAGACCCTTCTATCAGATCAAGAACTACAGTCCGTTTGGCAGAGTTCTGCCTCTTCATCTTCCAGCTCAATTTGGATGGTAATATGGTGAATAGCATATCGTTGTTTCATATGTTCCTGCACTTTTGCCAGGAAACCTTTGCCGGGATGGCCACCGGGCATCACCAAATGAGCGGTCATGGCTGTCTCGCTGGTGCTCATCGGCCAGATATGAAGGTCGTGAACCGCGGTTACTCCCGGCTCTGCGGAGAGAGAATTCATAACCTGTTCGACGTCAATATTGCGCGGAACGCCAGACAAAGACATCCTGACTGCTTCGGAAAGCAACCCCCAGGTGCTCCAGAATATAAGCGCGACAATCAGCAGGCTGATAACCGGGTCTATCCAGTTCAGCCCGGTAAAGTAGATAAACACTCCGCCCAGAACGACCCCCGCAGACACCCCCGCATCAGCCATCATGTGCAAGAAGGCGCCGCGAATGTTGATGTCATCTTTCTGCCCGCGCATGAACAACATCGCGGTGCCAAAGTTTATGGCGATACCGATGGAAGCAACAATGATGACGGTAGTAGAAGAAATTTCACTGGGATTCCCAAAACGGCCAATGGCTTCCCAGGCAATTGCCCCGCAGGCCAGCAACAAAAATAGGCCATTAAGCAAAGCTGCGAGAATCGATGAACCGCCCAGACCATAAGTGAATTGTTTGCTCGGAGGCCGTTTGGCCAGTTCAGCGCCCGCCCATGCAACGGCCAGTCCCAGCACATCAGAAAGATTATGCCCGGCGTCCGCCAGCAAAGCCATAGAGCCTGATAGAAGTCCGTAAATGACCTCAACGACAATATAGATAGTGTTGAGCGCGATGCCTAGCGCGAAAGCCCGGCTGAAATTTGCAGGCATATGGCCGTGCGGGCCGTGGCGGTCATGGTGACTATGCCCGTGGGCATGACCATGTGCAATATCATGACTGTGACGATGATGGCCGGACATCTTCGCTCCGATAAATTATTGTCTGCCCAATAAGGCGACGGTGTTTGTTAGCGATTACACCAATTTATCAGAGCGGGTCTACAATATAATTCAATATTTATAATATGTTATATCATTTGGCGTGTTTGATTGCCGAGATTAATCGACAATCAAACCAATCGCTAGATAGATCAGGATCGCAGAGCCAAAGCCGAAGATGGTGGCAAGTACGAAAATGATACGCAACAGATTTGCATCCATACCGGTCCAATTTGCGAGACCCGAGCATACGCCCATAAGCTTGCCATTGGCCTTGTCGAGGTGCAGTTTGTTTTTAGTCGTGTTGGTCATGGTATCTTTTTTTCTTTCTGTTGAAGGGAGCGGAGTGGGCCAGCTTTTCTTTTCGTCTGCCATCAGATCACCAGTGAAGCGGCGGTGGTAGCGGCTGGGCCAACACTGGCACCTACGAATAGAGCTGCTGAAACAAGCGCTGCGAAAGCGGCTGCGAATGAATTTTGAAGATTATACGTCACATCTGTTTCCTTTCGGGTGTTGGTCAAATTATACGATCAGGGATGCTGCGGTGTTCGCGGCAGGCGCTACACTTGCACTGACAAAAACGGCAGCGGAAAGAAGAGCTGCAAAAGCTGCGGTTATGTTGCTTTTCAAATTGTAAGTCATGGGGATTTCCTTTCGGGGGATTTTGAATTGTGAGATTAGATGACCAATGATGCTGCATTGCTTGCGGCCGGTCCTACGCTTGCGCCGACAAATACGGCTGCGGAGATAATGGCTGCA
Organism: Parasphingorhabdus halotolerans; assembly: GCF_012516475.1. Classification (NCBI taxonomy): domain Bacteria; kingdom Pseudomonadati; phylum Pseudomonadota; class Alphaproteobacteria; order Sphingomonadales; family Sphingorhabdaceae; genus Parasphingorhabdus; species Parasphingorhabdus halotolerans. The sequence goes on from NZ_CP051217.1 coordinate 1,670,507, forward strand.
AAAGCGGCTGCGATATTGTTTGAGACATTCGAGAACATTTTTAATTCCTTTGGTTAAATCTGGGCTTCGAAGCATTCTCCGAAGATGTCTGATACAGTGCATAGCGCGTGCCAGTTTCTATATATCATTCATTATCAGATACTTGGGTGTATATCGAAACTTAACCTATGTTAGTCAAAACCGAAATTTGGCACTTATTGCTAACATTTAGCATTTAATGAATGGAGAATGAACAAAGGGCAGTAGCTGCATTGAATTTACTTCTATTCAGCCATGTCCATCGCTAGACATGGCGCCCTGATATGACCATCACCCGCCTCACGCTGAAAAATTTCCGCAACTATGCGCAGCTGCGCCTTGAGGCCACATCCGGCTTCATAGTGTTGAGTGGGGAAAATGGCGCCGGCAAAACCAATATATTGGAGGCTGTATCTTTATTGTCTCCCGGTCGCGGCCTCAGGCGCGCCGGCCTGACCGATATCGCAAGCGAAACAGGCGCAGGTGATTTTGCGGTGGCTGCCGAGATGGGCGATGTAAGCCTGGGCACAGGGACAAGCGTTGACCAACCGGAGCGACGCAAATCGCGCGTCAACGGCGCCGCAGTGCCAACCAACGATCTTGCGCAATGGCTTTCCATCTTGTGGCTGACTCCGGCAATGGATCGGCTGTTCATGGAAGGCGCGACTGGACGCCGTAATTTTCTGGATCGATTGGTTACCGCGTTAGAACCCGATCACGCACACAACTCGGGGCGCTATGACGCAGCAAGACGCGAACGCAACCGGTTGCTGGCAGATGATAGCACGCCTGATCCCGGCTGGCTCGACGGGCTGGATGGCCAACTCATACAACATGGTGCGGCGATAGCAAAGGCGCGCTTTCGTGCCGTCGATGCGCTCAATAACTTGCTCGCGGCCAGCGATGATGGTTTGTTTGCTTCGGCTCGCATCGCCCTCGATGATCAGGAATTACGAGACGAAGGTAGTTTGCGTCAAGCCATAGCATCAAGCCGTTCGGCAGATCGTGCAGCAGGGCGAACCCTACGCGGACCGCATCGGGCAGACATGCGGGTTTATCACCGGGCCAAGGACCAACCGGCTGAAAAATGCTCCACGGGCGAGCAAAAGGCTCTGCTATTCTCGATCATTCTCGCCCATGCCGATCTTATCGCCGACCAGCGCGGCAACCGGCCGATATTATTGCTTGATGAGGTGGCTGCGCATCTTGATCCACAGCGGCGCGCAGCGCTCTTTGCCAAACTGGCAGCAAAGGGTGGACAAGTATGGCTGACCGGCACCGAGCCCGAGCTTTTTAAAGATATACCCGAAGATGCCCTGCATTTCCGCGTGAACCAGGGCACCCTCGATTTACGCTAGATCTCAAGTGTTTACACGCCATGGTTTACCGCCTGTTTACTATTATCTTTAGCACAGCGTTTGTAGCCAGTGTCTAATCACCACCAAGATGATGATTCTCGCAAAAAATAGCCCGCACAAGATTTTGGGTGCGTTGGTGCCCATTCTGCTGGTGATGCAGGCATTGCTATTCCCGCCTGCAGCCCGCGCGGAAAGCTATTTGCAATGTGTGCCATTTGCCCGGGAGCTAAGCGGAATTGAAATTTATGGTGACGCACATACCTGGTGGAAACAGGCGAAACACAAATATGAGCGCGGCAACCAACCCCAGCACGGCGCAATATTGTCGCTCAAGAGCCACGGCAAGATGCAACTTGGCCACGTAGCCGTGGTTAGCCAGATCATTGATAATCGGAATATTCTACTCAGTCACGCAAACTGGTCGCCAATAAATGGCCGCCGCGGACAGATTGAGCGCAATGTCGCAGCCGTTGATGTATCGCGGGACAATGACTGGAGCCGTGTCAAAATCTGGTATGCACCGCTTGGCGGATTGGGCAAGACTGCTTATCCGGTAAATGGCTTTATCTATCCCGCTCGGCAATCGGACCGTAATGCAGAAGCCCGCCAATGGGCTTCCGCCAAGCCTGTCAAGCAGCCACGCGCGCCAAATCGCGATCTGTTTGCGCGAAATATGAAGGTGGAACTGGAACGCACGGCGCAGCGCGAACAAATGACAACCGCCGAACCGGCGGACCTAATTGGAGAATTGCTGGACAGCATCGGCAACTAGCGACAATGTTCATCGCATGGGCTTAGCGTTTCAGAAATTTCACAAATGAATGATAATCCGACACGCTGTCTGGTCATTTTGGCTGGCGGGCAATCACGGCGCATGGGTCAAGACAAAGCGACTATAGCGCTCGGTGGCGAACGGATGATCGACAGGTTGATCGCTCGCTACAACACAAGCGTTGACCGGATAATCCTTTCATCGCCTCATGATTTTGGCACGGGTTTAGATTTCATCACCGATGATCCAAACGCTCCCGGCGGACCAGTAGGTGCCATTTTCACATTGGCCACCGCGTTCGCTGGTCGTTGTCCGGACGTAGCCGGCTTTATGACAGCACCCGTTGACGCGCCATTTGCCCCGATTGATCTCATCAAGCGGATGAACGCGCGTCAGGGCTGCGCGGTCGCATCGGGGCCAGACCGGCTCCATCCGACCTTTGCGCGTTGGGATTGCAATATGGTCGACACTGTTCGCAGATCCCATAACATTGAGGACGCCGCACCCTCACTCCAATGGCTCGCGCGCCAATGCGACGCTACCATTGTCGAATGGCCCGATGAGCAATCTTTCATGAACATCAATACGCCCGAGGATCTGTTTGTCGCAGAAAAACTGGCATAAAAAGGCCGGCACATGAGGGATGCGCCGGCCTTTCACATTGCGGTAAGCCGCGATGGATATAGTTATTTCAATTTGCGTATTTCTGACTTGGTCAGACTCGTCGTCAACTTGCCTTCAATATTGGAAAGCGTTTCGGACTGTATGCGGCGCACCTCGCCCTTGTAGATAACCAGAACATCGCCGTCGTCCGCCACCTGGTTAACCTTGGCAACACTGGAGCCTGAAGCATCAAAAAGGCGATCATTGCGCTCGGCATCGGCTGCAACTGCTGGAGAAGCTGCCAGTAAAAATGCGGTTGCGGCCATAATTATCGAAGAAGATCTGTTCATGTTCAATTCCTGTTTGGTTGGGAGAAGAACCTGCATAATGCCGCCGAGGCAATAAGTTGCAATATGAAATGTTGCACCTGCGAGTTGCATTTTTGCAATTGACGCGATTTCTGGAGATCAAAGCGAATGCCAGGACGCCTCAAATAATCATCGCGCCAATGATCTTGCGCAGCACATCGGTTGTGTGCCATCTTCACAATGATTTGAACAACGACCGGGAATATTTATGAACCGCATCTCTTTGATTATCGCAGCTTTGGCTTTGCCTGCACTCGCCTTGCCCTCAGCAGCTAGAGCGGAAAATGAGGATATACTCTCGGGAATAGATGCGCGATCCAAAGAAGCAGCGGATAACGCCCGCAAAATCTGGGAATGGGCCGAAGTCGGTTATCAGGAAGAAAAAGCCAGCGGTCTGCTGAAGCAATCCCTTCGCACACAGGGTTTCAAGATCGAGTCAGGTGTGGCGGGCATCCCCACCGCCTTTGTTGCCGAAGCGGGTAATGGCGGGCCGGTAATAGCCATATTGGCCGAATATGATGCCCTGCCCGGCATAAACCAAGATGCCAAAGCTACGCGCTCACCCATAGATGGAAAACAAGCCGCTCACGCCTGCGGCCATAATCTTTTTGGCGCAGGATCGGTTGAAGCAGCCATTGCGGTGAAAAAATGGCTGGAAAAAACCGGCACACCTGGCCGCGTTCGGCTTTATGGCACACCGGCGGAAGAAGGCGGCAGCGGCAAAGTCTATATGGTTCGCGAAGGGCTCTTTAAGGACGTAGATTTCGCGCTCCACTGGCACGCCGACGATGAGAACTCGGCGGCAGCCCGCACAACGCTTGCGAACCGCTCGGCCAAATTCCGTTTTCGCGGCGTCTCGGCCCATGCTGCTGGGGCGCCGGAAAAAGCGCGATCAGCCTTGGACGGCGTGGAATCGTTTAACGCGATGATCAATATGATGCGCGAGCATGTCCCGCAGGATGCCCGCATACACTATGTCATCACCAACGGCGGCATCGCGCCCAATGTTGTCCCGGATTTTGCCGAAGTCTTTTACTATGTTCGCCACCCCGATCCTGATGGCGTCGATGCGATCTGGGCACGGGTTGAGGACGCGGCACGAGGCGCTGCTATGGGAACAGGGACCAAGGTCGATTGGGAAGTAATTCACGGGAATAACCCTCTGCTGGTGAATGAACCGCTGGCAAAAATGATGGATGCCAAGCTGCGGCAAATTGGCGGCATTACCTACACTCCCGACGAGCAAAAATTCGCTGAAACCATTTACGCTAGCTTTGACAAACCTTCCAACAAGCTTGGCAGCCAGGCAATGATCCAGCCCTACAGCAAATCACTAGGATATGGCTCCACTGATGTCGGCGATGTTTCCTATGCGACGCCCACCGTTGGCCTGCGCACTGCGACATGGGTGCCAGGAACGTCTGCGCATAGCTGGCAATCTTCTGCCGCTAGCGGTATGTCCATCGGCTTCAAAGGTGTGCAGGTCGCGGCCAAGACACTGACGCTGGCCGCTATTGAGCTTTACACCAACCCAGAATTACGCGCCGAGGCCAAAGCGGAATTCGATGCAGCACGCGGACCGAATTATAAATATAAATCGCTGCTCGGTGACCGCAAACCACCTCTGGATTACCGGAAATAGTTTAAATTCCCTGCGCTAGCCGGACTTCACATCGCGGAACGGCATATTGCGGTCGACTTCAATTTCGCGAGGCAGGCCCAATATCCGTTCGGAGATAATATTACGCTGAATCTGATCGCTACCACCGCCGATGCTATTCATATAGGCTTTGGCGCTGTCAAAATTCATATCTGCGGAATCAGGGAAATCATCGCCATCAAGCAAGCTGTTGGCACCAAGTATTTCTCCTGCAACTTTCGCTTCGCCATGCTGGATGCGCGACATGGCAAGCTTGCCCAGCGACATCAATGATGATGAACCGTTAGCCAGAATTTCCTGTTTCGCCCGCTTCATATTGAGTGCATTCAAATGCCGATAGGCGACCGCTTGGGCGATTTTCTGACGCAGTACCGGGTCGTCGAGCTTACCATGCCGCTTTGCCAGTTCGACCAAAGGCGGCACAGCGCTTTTTTCTTTGCCCTGCCGTTCGGTCGCGCCCTCGCCCATGATCAGACGCTCATAGGCTAGCGCGGTCTGCAAAACCTTCCAGCCGCCGTTCAGTTCTCCGACAATATAGCGCGCGGGGACGCGTGCTTCGGTGATAAATATCTCGTTAAACTCGGACTCGCCGGTAATCTGGTTGATCGGACGAATTTCAACGCCGTCCTGCTTCATCGGGAAAATGAAAAAGCTGATGCCGCCATGCTTGGGCACATCCCAATCGGTTCGGGCGAGCAACATACCATAAGCCGCCTCCTTGGCGTTGGTTGTCCAGACTTTTTGACCGGTGACGACATATTCGCCGCCATCGGGACCAGCCACCCACTCCGCCTTTGTCCGCACGCCCGCGAGATCAGAACCGGCATTGGGTTCCGAGTAAAGCAGACAACTCACATCGCCGGTCAGCATGTCGCGCAGCAGCTCTGTTTTCAGCGCATAGCTGCCCATCCGGTACACTGTCACCGCGCCAAGGTTATAGCGATCCTGCGAACGCCCCGGGACTTGGTGCGCCTTCAAAATATTGTCAATGATCCGGGCTTGCTTGCTGTTGAAACCGCGACCAAACCAGTCCGGCGACCATGTCGGAACGGAATAGCCGCTATCGACAAGCTTGCCGAGCCAGCTTTTGATATTCAGCCGATCCACTCCGCGTTCGCAGCGCTTTTCACTGTCCCAATTAGCAGCGAGCCATGTCTTAACTTCTGCCGCCAGGTCCTGATCGGACATTTCCATCGACCGGGTCGCCATCATGCTGCCTCCAACTGGGTGAGATATTGTTCGCGGTGATAGTCTGATGAACCAAATAACCACAATCCGGTGCGCGCACGCCGCCAATAGAGATGCGCAGGATGCTCCCATGTATAGGCTATGCCGCCATGCAGCTGAATTGCCTGGGCCGTGACATCGCGATAGGCATCGGCGCAAGCAAAGGCCGCGAGGTTAATCAGCGTTTGCGCGTCTTCCGTGTCTGCCGCAATAGCCTGCGCTGCTGCGGCAGCCGCAGAAGCCGCAGTCTCCACTTCAATCAGCATATCCGCCGCGATGTGCTTGAGCGATTGATAGCTACCGATCTGCCTTCCGAACTGGTGGCGCGTTCGCAGATATTCGACAGTAATATCGAATATGCGCTTGACGCCGCCCGCATGTTCTCCAGCCAAAGCCACACGAGCGAGGTCCATCGCCGTGCCAATAGCCGTTTCATCAACACCCGGAAGATGCTCTGCGCTGGCATTTGAAAAAGTGATCTTGGACAAACGCAATGTCGGATCATTGGTTTTGAGCTTCTCAATAGCAATGCCGGAAGCAGCCGGGTCCAGAATATATGCTCCGGTCACGCCATTGTTATTTGCAAAAACCAGAACACGACTTGCGCCTTCCGCGTGCATCACAAACGATGAAACACCATCAAGCTTGCAACCATTTTCGTCGCTGGTTGCAGTCACGGAAATACCGCCCGGAGTCCAAGCCCCCTGTTCACCGGTTGCAGCGATCGCGATGATCTCGCGACCGTCACCAATGGCGGTCAGCATTTCTGCTTTTTGCTCCTCATCCGAACAAGCAGCAATCACGCGCGCTGCAATCACCGATGTCGAAATAAACGGACTGCACAGCAAGTGAGCGCCAGCAACCTCCATAAGAGTTTCCAGCAACACCGCATCACCGCCGATGCCGCCAAACTCGGGATCGATAATCAGACCTAATAGTCCCATTTCTGCCATGTCTTGCCAAAGCTGCGGATCATAACCGAGCGGTGTGACCATCGCTTGGCGCACGGCAGTTTCGTCGCCACGCTCGGCCAGCAGCCGCGCGAAGCTGTCACGCATTGCGGTTTGTTCTTCGATTGAAATATCACTCATGGCTTGCTGTTCATTCCCACCAATACGGTACGCGCTTTTTGGTACCCGTAACCACCTCGTTCATTGTTAGTGGATCGTACATTCGGCCACCCAGCATGACTCGGTGGATCTTGTCACTGTTGCGGATATCGGCAGTCGGGTCTGCATCCAACACAAGTAAATCGGCCAGCTTTCCAACTTCAAGCGAACCAATATCCTTGTCCATACCAAGCGATTTTGCCGAGTTTATCGTGCCCGCCTTTAGAGCCCCCAATGGCGACATACCGCCGCGCACAAACGACCAAAGCTCCCAATGCGAACCGATGCCCGCCTGTTGACCGTGAGCCCCGATTGACACCATCACACCCGCGTCGGCAAGCTTTTTCGCTTCCCGAGCGTTATCATCGTCAACGAAATCCTCGTCAGGCGCTTTGGTACGGCGCACCGTATCCGCCGCCAGCCGTTTTGGCGGTGTGTGAACCAGCAGCGGATGCGCGAACACATCAGTCGCCTGTCGCCAATAGGGGTCACCTGCGAGGCCACCGTAGCTGACGACAATCGTCGGCGTGTAATTGGTCTGCGACTGCGAGAAAAATTGCACAACATCGTTGTAGAAAATCTCCAGCGGCACATTATGCTCAAGCGTAGAATTGCCATCGGCAACCAGCGCCATATCCATGCCGAACAAAGATCCGCCTTCGGCAACCACCAACATATTTTCCTGGCGCGCAGCCTCGACAACTTGCTGGCGCTGTTCGCGACGCGGCTGGTTGTAGTTTTTCACACTGCTACCGCCTTGCGCTTTCAAGCGGCGCACATGGGCCAGTGCATCATCCAAATTTTCGATCTGGGCGTAAACATCGGCCGCTTTTGCTCCATACACAATCTCGCCAGTCGAGAATATACGCGGTCCCACTAGCTCCCCGGCCCGCTGCATTTCAGCAGCGACAAAAATCTCACTGGCGCGGCTCGATGGATCGTGGATTGTCGTCGTTCCCAATGCCAGATTCTGGATCAGCGACCAGTTTTGTTGCGGGACAATTTCATCTGCCCCCTGCGCGCCGTGGGCATGGGCATCAATCAAACCGGGGATTATTGTCTTTCCGGCGACGTCGATAACATTCGCACCAGCTGGAATCGCGATCTCTCCGCGCTTCCCGACCGTCGTTATCCGGTCGCCGCGCAACACGATAACACCGTCATCAATAGTTCCACCATCATCGCCTGCCATCGTCACAACCCGCGCCCCGACCAGCGCTACGGTTCCGCTTGGTTTAGCTGCCCGAACGGTGCGGGTCAGAGAAACACCTAATGTCGGTGGTTGAAACTTCGGCGCATCTTTCGCCGCTGGGGCGTTTGGAAATAAAGCATCGGTCCGCGCACTGAACACCGTTGGTCCGAGGCTCCAATGGACCTGCTTGCCATCCTGCGACCAATGAATATACTCCGCGCCATCTTTGCTAACCTTGGTTACCGGCAGCGATTTGCTATCTGGCGCAACGGCCACAGCCTGTGTGCCGGGCAGCAGCGGGACGACAAATGCCTGGTAATTTTGCCGAAACGCGAGATATTGCCCATCGGGAGAAACGATATAATCATTGGTCAGTTCGCCAGTTGCATGGGTGCGCCTGGCCTCACCATTCAGATCCGTGCTGACAAGAATGCGCTTGTCTTCCTCATTGTCGATCATGAATATCCGGTCGCTGGTCGCGCCATATTGGGGAGCTGCCGGGCCTTTGGCAACACGCACCGGCGCACCGCCTGATGCGGCAACACGGTAAACACCTGAGTCTAACGAATAATCCGGCGAGGTGAGATAACCACCGCCACCCATTTCAAACACAATCATATTGCCATCGGGCGAAAATTGCGGACGGGAATAATGGCCGGGCCGGTTGGTAACCGTTCGCGGCGAACCACCAGAAGCGCCAACCGTTTTGATCTGCCCCAATCCAGCATCGGTCCAGCTAACAAACACAATACTCCGACCATCGCGCGACCATGACGGAAACAACTCGCGATCATCGCCGCTATTGGTCAGGCGTTTCTCGCCGCCGCCAGACATGGATTTTGTATAAAGCTTGCCGAGACTCTCGAACACCACATTGCGACCGTCAGGAGACACTTTGGCAAAGCGCGGCATTTTTGCGGTGAAGCTATCGGGCGCGACTTCGATTTGCGGGTGCGGCGCATTGGCGACGCCGCGCGTGTCGTTGATCTGGAACGGGATGATTGAGGAACTGCTTCCATCAGCTGCCACTTTGCGGATTTTCCCGCGCGCCCAGACGACAATGCTGCGACTATCCGGCGTCCAATCCATATTAGGGTATACGCCGGTGACAGCCCAGGTTTCCTGCACATCCTGATCGAGATCGTCGTATATTTTCTGCTCTTTACCGGTCACGAGGTCTTTTACATAAAGCTTCGACTTCGCCCGCTCGCGCCGAACAAAGGCGATTTTCTTGCCATCGGGAGAAGGCGCGGGTCGCACCGATCCGCCGTAGCCGGAAACAGCCGTCGTCGTCTCGCCGGTTTCCAGATTATATTCTTCGATATTGAAAAGGTCCGTATTGCTGTCCTGCGCATAAATAAATTGTCCGCCGGGCGTTATGTTCCGAGTGAAGTAAACTGATTTGCCATCGGGCGCATAGATCGGCTCGCCGAGTTCTTTCTGGTGCTTCTCGTTGGGTTTTTTGACCAGCGCCACCCCGCCACCGCCTGACACATGATAAACCCAGACTTCACCGGTTCCCAAGGAACGCCCGGTGGTAAAATGTTTCTTGGCAACAATATAGCGGCCATCCGGACTCCAGCTCGGCTGATTGAGCAGACGAAAATCTTCCTTGGTCACCTGCTTTTTATCGCTGCCGTCGCGGTTCATGATCCAGATATTGTCGCCGCCGCCACGATCCGAGGTAAAGGCAATCCGCGTGCCGTCAGGCGAAAAACGGGGTTGAACTTCCCAGGCCAAACCCTCGGCAATGCGGGTCGCGGCACCTCCGGACGCAGGCATGGTGTAAATATCACCGAGCAAATTGAATGCAATCGTGCCGCCATCGGGGCTCAAATCAACATCCATCCAGCTGCCTTCATCAACATTGATCGGCACTTGTTTGATTGTCGCGCCCTTTGGTGCGTTCACATCCCATTTTTCTTCTTTGGGTTTCTCGCTTGTCGAGTCCTGCGCAAATGCTGCCCCGGACAAGGAAAGAGCGGCGAGCGTGGCTACCAGATGATATTTCATGAAGTCCCCTAAGATAAAGCTTTTGCACAGCTCTATCGGAAATGGCCAAATATAAGAATAGCCAATTTCAAGCGTGAAAACGGATTTCGCTTCGGGCTATTCCGGTTTGAGCATCCCTTCGACCACCTTTTGTGTCAGCGGATGATAGCCCGGTTTGGCGGTGGCATAGGAGCCCTCGGCAACCGGACGACCCCAATCTCCTTGCTGCAACAACGCTGCGTAGACAGGTCGTAGCAGCAGGATTCTACCGATATCCTTAAGGTAATCCTTTATCGCCGGAACCGCTGGATCATAGCGATTGGCAATCGCGATTTCGAACCATGCGGATTGCACGTAAGCATTGGCGGAGCGCGAGAGGTTCAGTCCATCATCCAGCTCTGCAAGGCGCATAGCGCTTTGTTCTCTCGGCAGACCGCGCAAGAACCGCAGCCATTGCTGGGTGCTCCATCCGGTCACATTGACATCTTGTACCGCCCCGCCAGCATTGAAAAGCGCAAGTGTTTCATCAACCGCCGCCAGCGTTGCCGATTGCGGAGCGATCGCGTTGTCTGGCAGACCCGGCTGATAGGCCCACCGGTCGATCTGCAACTTTTGCTCCAGTGCATCATCGCCCTTGACCAGATTTTTCCGCAGGTCGGCGAGAAACCCGGCCGTAGTTTGCGGTTGAAAAGCATGCCGGTCAAAATAGGATTTTAGATAAGCATCCCATTTGGCTCGCCCGACGGTCTGCTCTATGGTGCGCAGAAAAGTCGCGCCCTTGAAATATTGAATGCGCGCCGGACCATCGCTGGGATCGGCGTGCAATTGCGTTGCGCTGGACGTTGGCCCGGTCTTTTGTATGATCGCCTGCATCTCTTCGTAATCAAGATCGGCATACATGGCCGCGCGCTCTTCCCCGTAGACCGCTTCCATGATCCGGTTCTCGAAATAGGTCGTAAAACCCTCATTCAGCCAACCGTCTTTCCACGTCGCGTTGGTGACAAGATTGCCAGACCAGCTATGTGCCAGTTCATGGGCAACGACATCCGTGTTGGAGCGATCACCGGTTATCAAAGTCGGTGTCAGGAACGTCATATTGGGATTTTCCATCCCGCCATACGGAAAACTCGGTGGCAATACGAGCATATCATAGCGTCCCCAGCGATAAGGCCCATAAAGCGCTTCGGCGGCATCGATCATCTTTTCGACGTCACCAAATTCTGCAGCGGCCTGCTCGACAATCTCTGGTTCGGCATAAACACCGGAACGCGGGCCAAGTTTGCGAAATTCAAGATCACCGATGGCCAGCGCGACAAGATACGGCGGCACCGGATTATTCATTTCAAAGCGGTAGCTTTTGCGCCCGTCTCCGGTTGCGACACCTTTTTCTGACAGACTCAGCCCGCTCATCACAGGAATGACGCCGTCCGGCACGGTGATCCGCGCGGACCATGTTTGCCGGATGCCCGGGCTATCTTGTGTCGGAATCCATGTCCGGTTGACAATCGACTGCCCCTGGCTGAACAAAAACGGCTGACGTCCGCCCGCTGTTGCCTCTTTCGGAAGCCATTGCAGGGCCGCTGCATCGGGCGCGGAAACATAACGGATGGTTAATTGCCTGGCACCATCAAGCTTGATTTCGAGCGGCGCACCCAAGAGCTTGTCGCGCACGCCGATTGCCCATTCAAGAACACGCCCGTCGGCGGCGGTGACGCTCTGAATGATCATGCCGGCATCATCGAGCACAACAGAATTCGCATCCGGCAGCGCGTCAATATCCAAAGTTGCGGTGCCGTAAACTCGCTTGTTCTCAAAGTCCGCTACCAGATCAAGTGCGACATGGGTCACGCGCGCTTCCTGTGGCTTTGCATATGTCCATTCGTCCAGCGCCTCAGGCGTCGTTAGCACCGGTGCTGGTATCGCCCGCTCTGCTGCCATCGCGCCGGTTCCGGCATGGATCAGGAAAAGCACCGATGCGGCATAAGCGATAGATTTCATTGCGATACTCCTGACATTTTCAATGATTTTCAAGCTAGCGGCCATTCAGGAAGAAGGCAAAGCAATGCGTCTCCGAATCCTGTCCTTGGCTATGAGAGCGCCTTTTCACCAAAAATGCTCAAGTCTGTTATTTTGTGATCGAGGTCGACACCCTTGCCGCGCAAATATACCCGCCGGATCGGATAGTAGGCAACAGAAACGCACACCCAAAATATGATGGTCACGAGGACCAGTACCGTCAGACCTTGGGCAAGTATAACCAGTCCGATCAATACGCTCAATGTTGAAGATAAAAAGAAGGCCCAAATCCAGAACGGGCTTAGCTTGAAAATGGCTCGTGCATAAACATCGGGAAATCTTAACGGGATACGGGTGATGGACCATAAAATGATAATCGTAGGTAGCGTTGTAATAATGCCAACCGCCCGCGCAATCGCTCCGATATCAAGCCCTGCAATCAGCGGAATGAGACCCAGGATCAGCACAAGATTGAGCATTTGATAGGGGACACCATTTTTGCTCAACGTGCCAAGTTTTTCGGGAATAAGTTGATCCCAGGCCGCAACCATGAAATTTCGCGGCACTTGCATTATGGACGCGTTCAAAGTGGTCGCCAGAGCAACGCCTGCACCGCCGATCAGGAAAAAACTCAGGGCCCAGGATGGGAGAAAGGCTTTTCCAGCGACAGTGAGGGGCTGATCTACCATTTCTATCCATGGCAAAACCGCGATGCTCGCGAATGCGAAAAAAGCATAGATCAGCCCGACGGTCAGAGTCGCACAGATCATCACAAGCGGAATATCTCTGCCGGGGTTTTTCATGTCTCCACCCAATGAAACAATGGTTGAGGCCCCCGTTGTCGCAAACTTGAGGACAAAAACGGCGGTCAAAAAGCCGGATATTCCATTGGGCAATATCGGCGCCAAATCTTGTGCCTGCATTTCCGGAACGGCAAACCCAATATAGACAGCGAAGGCCGATAGCATGACAAGGACCAAGAGCGTTTGCACGATACTCGCCATTCGCAAGCCAAAATAATTGGTCAAAAAGATCAAGATGATCATGATGATCCCCCAGCCATTTTGAGAGAACACAGGAAAGATAGGTCGCAAATACAACCCAAATGCGCTGCCAAATAAACTGATACTGACCACTGCAACCATCAGCACGAGAAAGAGTGCAACGGAGCCGATCCAGCCGCCGCACAAGCGGGACGGCCAGACATAATAGGCCCCGACAACCGGCAGAGCGGAACCTGCGACCATCGCAAGAGTATTGGTCATCAAAGCGAGCAATGATGCACAGATATAGGCCCAGAAAACGCCAGGCCGCGTCATGCCAATCGCGACGCCCGTCAGCGCAACAGCGCCCGCGCCGATCACTTGGCCGACGGCGATGAAGAACATATCCCAAAAACCCAATATGCGCGGGAGCTTATCTTTCATTGCTGATCGCCGGTGAAGCAGTCAGCAAAGCCAAAGCTTTTAATGGCAGCGCGCCTCAGGCCAGATGCGGAGAAAATTCTCGGTAAAAAACGCCTCTTTTGTTGCATCATCGGCCTGCGCCAGATGCCCGTCAAACTTACCCAGTGGATCGCGGCCACCTTCGACATGCGGATAATCGCTGCTGAACATATAGAGCTCCGGACTGGACTGTGCGATCATATTGGCAACATCTTCGTGCGGGAAAGGTGTGAAGGCCATTTGCTGTGTGATCTGCTCGGACGGTGTGCGATCAAAACGCACGCTGGTGTCCGCCCGGCTATAGATGCGCGTCAAATCATCCATGCGGCGTAACAGTTCTGGCACCCAACCGGCTCCAAGTTCTACAGCGGCCCCGCGCAATTTAGGGTGGCGTTCAAATATTCCTTCGGCCACCATCATGCTGATAAACGTCTCAACGGCTTGATGCAGAACGAACGCATCTTTGGTCCGCACATTTTCGCCGCCGCCCATCCAGTCCTTGACCGCTGCCTTGCCATTATTGCTCCATGATTTCATCGCTTGCAGCGGCGAACCGCCGACATGGAAAAGAAATGGTATTCCGGCCTCGGCCAGCTTTGCCCAGAATGGTTCCAGGTCAACGTGCCCGCAAGAAAACCCAATTGGCGCACGGTGAGGCACCCAGACCGCTTCCAGTCCCGATTCAATGACAAAATCCAGTTCTTCAATTGCCATCTTGGGCACATCTAACGGGACAATCGCTACGCCGACCAGCCGCGCATCATCGCTGCAAAAATCGGCCATATGGCGATTATGCGCCCGGGTCGCACCATAGCGCAGCCGCGCCTCTGTTTTGGAACTGGGATGAAATGGCAAAGCAACGCTATGTGTTGCAAAAACCAGTTGTTTGCGAAAGCCCAGAAGATCTACAGCCTTTGACCGGTCCGCCGCATTAAATGCTCCGAGCGCCTGAATTTCCTTGGAAGTCTGGATCAGGTCATCGCCCAACGCTATCATGGATTGTTTATGCTCGTCGCTGTGCTGCCCACCCTGCTCCATGATGACCGCCACTTCATCATCAGTGACCAGAGACGCACTGTAACTGACCTCAGGGATTTCTTCTCGCAGAGCCGGATCAGCATAGGCTTTCAAAAAATCGGGAAGTTCCATGATATGGCTATCGGCATCATAGATTGCACGGCTTGCAGGCACATAAGTCATCCGATTCTCCTGAACAGCCTTTACGGCTTGATATGAAAGCGTAACTCACTTCCAGTATAATCTCAAGATATAGACAATAGCAGGCATCAACAAATATCGCAGGATGTCTCTTGCTATTGAGGGCAAAGCACGCCTCTTTGACACATCGCTAAAAGCCCGCAAAAGTCCGTCATTGTCGCGCAAAAGACGCAGTCGTTGCAAAAACGCCGAAATGCGGCTTGGCGGCGCGATGAAGTCTGGCTAGAAGCAAGTTGTTTTCGTCGATACTGTGTTGTACTCACAATACAGATATGACACTGACGATTCAACTATTTCAAGGGATTCTATTTTGGGTCAGGAAAACTTTACAGAAATGCGGAAGGCGATGGTGGTAAGCCAGTTGCGCACCTCGGATGTAAACGATCCCCGCGTTATCGCGGCAATGAACGCTGTTCCGCGTGAAGATTTTGTGCCGGCCGCCAGTCGCTGCGTCGCTTATGCAGACCGGGGGGTCTCGGTTGGTGACGGACGGATGCTCAATGCACCTCTGACGAGCGGATTGCTTATCAATGCCGCAGAATTTAACGCATCAGACAAGGTGCTACTGATCGGCGCTGCCACCGGATATACCGCCGCTGTAGTAGCAAAGCTTGCCGGATCGGTTGTTGCGGTTGAGCAATCGGCCAAACTCGCGGCACAGGCCAAAACCAATCTTGCAGAGCTTGCCAATGTCACGGTGGAAAATAGCGCTCATGCCGATGGCTTTGCAAAAGGAGCGCCTTATGATGTTATAATCATCGACGGTATTGCCGCGTATATCTCGCAAGCGCTGGCCGATCAGCTTGCCAACAATGGCCGCCTCGTCGCTCCGATAATGGAGGGCGGCGTCGCAAGGCTGGCTATTGGCCGGAAAGCTGCCGGCGCGATAGGATATCAACATTTTTCAGATTGCGGCGGCGTGATGCTGCCCGGTTTTGAGCAAGAAAAACGCTTTAGTTTCTAAGGTGCATTCAGGAGTTTCAGAATGAGTAAGCGCAAGTTTTTACTGGGTGCCACGGTGCTTGCAACGCTCTCTGTCCCCGCCTCGGCGGACACGCTTCGCGATGCGCTGACCGCAGCCTATGAGACGAACCCTACGCTGACAGGCGCACGCGCAGGCCAGCGTGCGATTGATGAAACCGTGCCGATTGCGAAGGCAGATGGTTTGCCAACCGCCACTTCAGACTTCGGCTATCAGGAAAATTTTCTGCGCAGCGCCAATAGCTTCACCGCCCCTGTCCGGCAATCCACTGCTGGCGGCTCCGTAACGGTGCCCATATATTCTGGCGGAGCGGTCAAAAATGCGGTGCGTGCGGCCAAGACCCGTGTTGAAGCGGGTCAATATGATTTACGCGGGACCGAATCGAGCATCTTCAGCAATGTTGTTGCGACCTATATGGACGTGATGCGCGACGAGGCGATTGTGAAACTCAATCGCGCCAATGTTGGCGTGCTAACGGTTAACCTTGAGGCCTCAAGCGACCGGTTTGAAATCGGCGACCTCACCCGTACCGACGTCGCCCAATCTGAATCGCGTCTCGAGGTTGCCAAGGGGGAATTGGAGACAGCGCGGGCAAATCTTATCCGCAGCAAAGAAAATTACATTGCATTGGTTGGCCAAGTACCTGGAGAACTTCAGCCGCCGCCACCCCTGCCAAATTTGCCGAATACTGCTGATGAAGCAGTGGACATTGCACTGGTGCAAAACCCGGATTTGCTCGCCGCAAAGGAGCGGAGCGAAGCATCGGAGATTGATATTCAGCGCGCCCGGGCGGCTACCAAACCGCAGGTATCAACATATGTTCAAGGCCGATATCTGAATTTCCACGGGACCTTGGGGGGAATATTCCGGGCGGCAATTTTGTCCAGGAGCAATCTACCACAGAGGCCGGTATTCGGGCTACTATTCCGATTTATCAGGGTGGACGTCCCTCGGCGCAGATCCGTCAGGCGCAAGCACAATCGGGACAGACCTATGAGCAACAGATCGCCACCGAGCGCAATGTTATTGCCCAAACCCGCGCCGCCTATTCCAGCTGGCGCGCTTCGGAACGGGTGATCCAATCCTCCGAACGGGCAGTGGCGGCGAGTGCTTTGTCGCTTGAAGGCGTCCGCGCGGAAAATACTGTGGGCAACCGGACCATATTGGACATTTTGAACGCCGAGCAGGAATTGCTCAACGCGCAGGTGCAACTTGTGGTAGCAAGGCGCAACAGCTATGTCGCCGGATTCAGCCTGCTTGCCGCTATGGGCCGCGCTGAAGCGGAAGATCTAGGGCTCGAAGGTGGCCCGCTTTATGATCCACTCGTTAACTATAACCGTGTCAAAAATGTCATATATGACTTCCAAACTGACCCCAATCCAGAGCCGGAAGCCACGCGCACCGTTGACACACCCGCCCAAACAGCGGACATAGAGCCATTACCGGCCGTTCCGCAGCGGAAATAGCCGGGGGACGTGCCAGAGCAACAGACTGCACCGGAAACAGGGCCGGAACAGTCGATAGGGCAGAGTTTTGGGGGTTTGACTATGGCCGAACAGAATAGGGATTCTTCGATGGAGGAAATATTGTCCTCGATTAAGCGGATCATTGCCGAAGACAAGTCAGTCGCGATTGATCGCTCTGAACCCCGCAGGCCGCGCAGCACAAAGCCTGCGCTACAAGCTGTACCCGATATTTCTGCTGATACTCAGCAGGACGACACCGATGAAGTGCTCGAGCTTACCGACGAGCTGGCTGAAAATACACCATCATCAGCCCGCGGCGTATTTGGTGACCGCCGTTCTGAAGAGCGGCTTATCGACGATCAAAAACTCGATAGCATGCGGCAGTCCCTCTCCGCACTGGTCGCCATCGACAAGGTTGACAAACTATCGAACATCAAGGCAGCGGGTGGCACGTCTCTGGAAGACCTGACCCGCGAACTGATGCGACCGATGGTAAAACAGTGGCTGGATCAGAATCTGCCGAGCCTCGTGGAAGAACTTGTTGCGCGAGAAATCCAGCGACTAAGCGATAAATAGCGGGCTTGAAAACTGTCCGATTGATTTGATCTTCGGTCGTGCTAGACCGCTAACATGAAAAATATTTGTAACGCTACTTTTGCTGCCCTCCTCCTGGCGGGCACTGCTATTTCCACTTCTCAAGCTTCTGCCCGCCCAATGACGGCGGAAGATTTGGCGACTTTGAAACGCGTCGGTTCTCCGGCAGTGTCCCCTGATGAACGCTGGACCGCATTTCAAGTTACCGAAACCGATCCGGAGAGCTATGAACGCGCCACGGCGCTATATTTGCTGGACTTGACCAAGACCAGCGCAGCACCAGTTCGCATTGCCGATCAGGCGAATGCGAGCGAGCATGATCCGGCTTTTTCACCGGACAGCAAGACACTCTACTTTCTTTCCGATGCCAGCGGATCGGAGCAGCTTTGGAATGTGAATATTTCTTCAGATGGCAAATCCGGGACACCCGTCCAAGCTAGCGATCTCAAAACCAATATTGCGGGCTTCAAGCTCTCACCAGCTGGTGAGAAAATTGCAGTCTGGGGCGATATTGCCAAGAATTGCCCGACATTTGGATGTGACGAAGAAAATGGCGGAGACGGCAACCGCGCAGAACCCGGTCCGGGTACCGGTCGCGAATATAGCGGCGATGATGGCTTTGTTCGTCACTGGTCCAGTTGGGAAACGCCGGGCAACTACAGCCGGATTTTTACGTTTGAATTAAAGGATGGCAAACTCAGCGGTGTCGGTATCGCTATGGACGGTAATCTGGTCGGCGACAGCCCTCGAAGCCATTTGGCGGAGGCGAGGAGATTAGCTGGACCGCCGATGGCAAGGGTCTGGCTTTTTCGCTCCGTATAGCCGACCGCAATGAACCCAAATCCACCGACCTTGATATTTACGGCGTCGAGGCAGATTCCGGTGAACCAAAACCGCTGCCCGGCAATGGCGATGGTACTGACAACTTGCCCGCTTTTGCGCCCAATGACGAGCTTTTCGCCTGGGCCGCGATGGAGAGGCCCGGGTATGAAGCGGACCGGATGGTCGCTAAACTCTTTGGCAAAAATATGGAAACGACACGGGTCCTGACCGGTGACTGGGACCGCTCGGTCGGTTCCATCGCGTGGACACCGGATAGCATGAAACTGATCGTAACCGCGCAGGAGGTGCTCGATCATCCGGCGTTCGAGGTGGATGTGGAAACCGGAGCAGTGAAGCGGCTGACGGGTGAAGGCAATGTGGGTGGCGTTATCCCGCTGAAAGACGGCTCGATCATCTACTCTATGAACAGCCTGCAGGCACCGAGTGATCTCTATCGTCGTGCGTCGGATGGTAGCGTCACCCAGCTTACCAATATGAACGGCAAGGAACTGGCAGAAATCGACAAGGTTGACATTCAACGCTTCGATTTCAAAGGTGCCAATGGCGATCAGGTCTGGGGACAAATTATCAAACCCGCCGGGGTTACCGGCAGGCTCCCGATGGCGTTTCTCGTCCACGGCGGACCGCAGGGCAGCTTTGGCGATAGCTGGTCAACCCGCTGGAACCCGAAAGTCATGGCGAGCCAGGGCTTTGCCGTTGTCACCATCGATTTTCATGGATCAACTGGATATGGTCAGGCTTTCACCGACAGCATCAATCAGGATTGGGGCGGCAAACCGCTGGAAGACCTCAAACTTGGCTTTGAAGCTGCGCTCAAGATCGACAAGCAGATCGATGGCGAACGGGCGTGTGCGCTCGGTGCCTCCTACGGCGGCTATATGATGAACTGGATCGCGGGCAATTGGCCCGACCGTTTTGACTGCATCATCAACCATGCCGGCGTGTTTGATCTGCGCAGCATGGCGCTTTCTACTGAAGAGCTATGGTTCGACCAGTGGGATCATGGCGGAACATGGACGAAACGCCCCAATCCGGAAAAATGGAACCCGGTCAACCACATCGAAAAATGGAAAACACCGACGCTGGTCATTCACGGCGAAAAGGATTTCCGTATTCCTTACACGCAAAGCCTGATGGCGTTTAATGTGCTGCAAGAGAATGAAGTTCCGTCAAAATTGCTAATTTTCCCGGATGAAAACCACTGGGTGCTGAAAGGCAAGAACAGCGTGCAGTGGCACAAGGCGGTGTTTGACTGGATGAAGAAATGGACGGCTGTGGGCGGTCAAGAGGGCGAAGACTAATGACCTATTTCCCGACCGAAGATCGCGATGGCACGATCATCATCACGCTGACCAATGGCGAGCGCAATACGCTCAATCCCGACTTGCTTGAGGAAGGTGTAACGGCGCTGCAAGAACTGGCCAAAAACCCTCCCAAAGGCGGCATTGTTCTTACCGGAGCGGGCGAACATTTCACCTGCGGGATGGACACGAAAGTCGCTGCATCGCTGGATGAAGCAGGCCAGAAACGCGCGCGGGACGGCGTCAATAATCTGATCGCGGCGCTCCACCGCCTGCCCTGCCCGCTGGTTTGCGCGGTAAATGGCAATTCGATTGGTGCTGGCGGGATCATGATGCTTTGTGCGGACTGGATCTATGCCGCCACCGGACATTACAAGATCGGACTGCCCGAAGCCAAGGCGGGATTGCCCTTTCCTCCGGTGCCGCAAGCGGTGCTGGATCACTGGCTGGAACCGAGCTGGCGGCGGCGGTTGGCGCTTTCGAGCATGTTGCTCACGCCCAATGAAGCCATTGGTGCCGGGCTGGTCGAAGCCACGGTTATGCCGGATGATCTGATCGACAAATCAGTCGCGAAGGCGAAAGAACTGGCGGCCCAACCGGGGTTCAGGGCTTGTAAACGGCAATTGCGGGCGAAGGCCAATGCCGAGATTGATGGGATATTGGATAATTAGAACACCGTCATTGCGAGGAGCGAAGCGACGCGGCAATCCAGAGCGGCAGGGGGCGACGCTCTGGATTGCTTCGCTACGCTCGCAATGACGAATAGGGTGTTGTCTCCCTAACAATCCAATGCCAAAGACCACCCCATGACATTAGACAAAAATTTCGATCCCGCCGCCATTGAAGCGCGCTGGTATGAGCATTGGGAAACCAAGGGCCTGTTCCGCCCTGAACGCAAGGAAGCGGAGCCGTTTACCATCGTCAACCCGCCGCCCAATGTGACCGGATCGCTGCATATCGGCCACGCACTGGATAATACGCTGCAGGACATAATCATCCGCCACGAACGGATGAAGGGCAAGGACGCGCTGTGGGTCGTGGGCATGGACCATGCCGGTATCGCCACGCAGATGGTGGTCGAGCGTCAGATGAACGAGCGCCAGCAAAAGCGCACCGACTTCACCCGCGAAGAATTTGTCGAAAAAGTCTGGGAGTGGAAAGAGGAAAGCGGCGGTACGATTACCGGACAGCTGCGCCGTCTGGGCTGTTCAATGGACTGGTCAAACGAGCGCTTTACGATGGATCCGGGCATGAACGAAGCCGTGCTCAAGGTGTTTGTCGATCTGTATAATGACGGTCTGATTTACCGCGACAAGCGTCTGGTCAACTGGGATCCGGCGCTAAAAACGGCCATTTCCGATCTGGAAGTTGAGACTGTCGATACCAAAGGCAGCTTCTGGCACTTCAAATATCCGCTGGCCGATGGTGTCACGTTAGACCATCCTGATTTTCGGGGCCGTGATTATATCGAAGTTGCGACGACGCGGCCCGAAACAATGCTCGCCGATATGGCGGTTGCGGTGCATCCGAGTGATGAGCGTTACAAGAGCGTCATTGGTAAGTTTGTTGAACTACCGATAACTGGACGGCGCGTAGCAATCGTTGCCGATGAGCACGCAGACCCTGAACTGGGTTCCGGCGCGGTGAAAATTACGCCGGGCCATGACTTCAACGATTTCGAAGTTGGCAAGCGCGCCGGTTTTGCCGCTGGCGACATGCTCAATATGCTCGATGGCGAAGCGAATGTTTGCCAGACGGCGGATGGACTGGTGCCGGAAGAATATATCGGGCTGCATCGCTTTAAGAAGGACGGCGTGGATGGCGCGCGCGAACTGGTGATCAAGCAATTGAAAGAGCTGGGCCTGCTCATCCCACATGTAACAAAAAACAAGGATGGCGAATTAGTTGAGCACGATGCTGAACCTCGCACCATCGCAACGCCTTTCGGTGATCGCGGCGGCGTAGTGATTGAGCCGTGGCTGACCGACCAATGGTATGTTGATGCGGAAACGCTCGCCCAGCCTGCTATTGAGGCTGTGAAGTCAGGCGCGATTGAGATTGTCCCGAAGACTTGGGAGAAGACGTACTTTAACTGGATGGAGAATATCCAGCCGTGGTGTGTATCTCGCCAGCTTTGGTGGGGACACCGGATTCCGGCTTGGTTTGGGCCTGCAATAATGCATGGCGATACGCTCGCATATCCGTCCGGTGATACTCTGCAAGGTGAAATATTTGTTGCTAATTCAGCTGAAGAAGCAATCGAAATGGCAAAAGCAAGATACGGCGCTGATGACGCAAAAATAATCGACAAAGCGGACCCAGATTTTGATAAGTTATCGAGAGAAGCAGCTAATCGGCAACGAGAATGCGTTTCACTTTACAGGGATCAAGACGTTCTCGACACATGGTTCTCCTCCGCGCTCTGGCCTTTCGGCACACTCGGCTGGCCCCAAGATCTTGAACCTCTCCCCTCCCCTTCAGGGAGGGGCCGGGGTGGGGACTGTCGGCCAAACGCCATCTCCTGAGAAAAATGAGCAAAGCGGCAAGACTACAACCCCCACCCCAACCCCTCCCCTGAAGGGGAGGGGCTTAAGCAGGCCAAAACCCGGTTCCGACCTTGCCCGCCACTACCCCAATGACCTGCTGATCTCCGGTTTTGATATCCTGTTCTTCTGGGATGCGCGGATGGCGATGCAGGGGATCAAGATGATGGGCGAAGTGCCGTGGAAACGGCTCTATCTGCACGGGCTGGTCCGCGCTGAAGATGGCTCGAAAATGTCCAAGTCGAAGGGCAATGTCGTCGATCCGCTGGGATTGATTGACCAATATGGCGCCGATGCATTGCGCTTCTTCATGGCGGCGATGGAAAGCCAGGGGCGTGACATCAAGATGGATGACAAGCGCGTCGAAGGCTATCGCAACTTCGCGACCAAGCTCTGGAATGCGTCGCGTTTTTGCGAGGCCAACGGCATTGGCGCGAGCGCAACGCTGGCCGCGCCCGACGCCACCCTACCCGTAAACCGCTGGATTATTTCGGAGGTTGTGGAAACGCAGCAAGCGCTCGACAAGGCGCTGGCGGACCTGAGATTCGATGCGGCGGCGAACACGATTTATCACTTCACTTGGGACCGGTTCTGCGACTGGTATCTGGAGCTTATCAAGCCTGTATTGCAGGGTGATGATGCCAGCGGGGCAGATGAAACCCGCATTGTCGCAGGCTGGGTACTCGACCAGATTATCGTCATGCTGCACCCGTTCATGCCGTTCATTACCGAAGAGCTCTGGCACAGCATGGCTGGCGAAGAAGGCCGCAATTACGATCTGATCGTCGCCAAATGGCCGGAGCCTAAGGCAGCGATTGATAAAGATGCGAAATCAGAAGTCGATTGGCTCATTCGCCTGATCTCAGCAACGCGCGCCGCCAAGGTGGAGCTCAACATACCGCCCGGCACCAAAATGTCCGCCCACGTTCGCGATGGCGGCGACGGTTTGGCAGATCGGATAGAACGCCAGAAGGCAGCGCTAGATCGCGTCGGTCGACTGGAGAGCTTCTCTTTTGATCCGGCTCCTGAAGGTGCAACGGCACAGATCGTCGTGGACGGCGCGACTTATATTCTGCCACTTGCTGGTGCTGTTGATTTTGAAGCAGAAAAAACGCGTCTCAATAAAGCGTTGGAAGCCTCACTGAAGGAAGCGAAATCACTTTCAGGACGCCTTGGCAATCCGAATTTTGTCGAAAAAGCCAAACCGGAAGCGGTCGAAAAAGCCCGCGCTGATCTGGCGGACAAAGAGGCTGAAGCCGAGCGTTTGCAGGCGGCTATTACACGCCTCGGATAGCGAAATATGCAATGTAGGAAAAACCTGACGGATTTTCCTACATTGCCGGTTTCAAAGGCTTCCTTGGCCCAAACTTTGACAAACTTTGGAGCCGTTACCGCCCCTGGCTTCTCCAGCGTTTGATAACCCGCTGGATAATCTCTTCCTCGCCGCCATGCTCGCGCCACAGTTCGGAGAAGAGCGGATCTTCGGACGCCGGGCGGCGTTCTTCGGCTAGTGTATCGAGCGACACACGGATGGGAATGGCGACACCCTCACCGCAGCAGATAACCTCGCGGTTACGCAGCGCAGGGATGGAATCAAGAAACCCGCGCGCACCTTCAGGCATCGCCGCTTTCACAAAGGCTTGGTCGCGGTCATTGTTCAGACGCATCGAGAGGATGGTACCACATTGTGACAGGACGCCTTCGGCCAAATCCGATGGCCGCTGCGTAATCAGGCCCAGCGACACGCCGTATTTACGGCCTTCCTTGGCAATCCGGCTCAAAATATCGCGGACACTGCTTTCGCCGGCAATATTGTCGTTGGGGATATAGCGGTGAGCCTCTTCACAGACCAGCAGCATGGGCCGCTTGGGTTCGCTTTTGGCCCAGATCGCATAGTCAAATACCAGTCTGCTAAGCACGGCAACCACTGTGGGAGTAATCTCCGATGGCATGGCTGAAACATCAATAATCGAAATCGGCTTGCCTTCAGCGGGCAGGCGGAAAATCTTGGTCAGAAACGCGGCCATCGTATCGCCAACCAGCATGCCCGAGAACATGAAGGCATAGCGTGGATCGGACTTAATCTCGTCGATTTTGGATTTTAACCGCATGAACGGAGCCGTGTTGGTGGCCTTGTCAAGCTTGCCCATTTCATTTTGAATGATGGTGGTGAGGTCGGACAGCAAATAGGGCACTGGCGAGTCTACAGTAAGTTTGGCAACGCCGGCAGCGGCCTGGCTCTTTCCTTTGGCCGCTAGAAGACATTTGGCGAGAATATCACAATCCATCTGCTTTTCATCGCCGGTCGATTGGACGAAAACCTCGCAATGCTCGCGGAAGTTCATCAACCAATAGGGCAGGTTGAGGTTGTTCACATCAAACACTTTGCCGTTGCCTTTAAACGCAGCAGAATATTCACCATGCGGGTCAATCATGATAATATGGCCTTCCGGCGCGAGATCGCAAATCCTGTGGAGGATTAGTGCAGCCGAGGTCGATTTACCCGTACCGGTAGAACCCAGCAGCGCGAAATGCTTGCCGAGCATGGCATCGACATAAAGAGCGCCACGAATATCATCAGTAGGATAGACCGTGCCAATTTCAATATTTGCCCGACCATCGGAGGCGTAAACCTGCTTCAAATCAGCGGTTGTGACAGCATAGACAACCGAACCGGGTGTCGGGTAACGTGTAACGCCACGGCGGAAATTATAGATGTGCCCGGTGAGCCGCTCTTCATCACCCTCGCCGAGGAAGTCGACAGCCGCGACGATAACGCCAGCATGGGTGTCATGCAGTTTTTGCGTTCTGATGTTTGCCAGCAACCATGTTTGTCCCACGCGGATTTTAATCTGGCTACCAACTTGCCCGGCCATTTGTACTGTAGGATCAGCATGTTCGAGCAAACTGCCAAGAATATTCACATCCAATATCACCTTGGAACCGGAACCTGCTATCTCGACGACTTCACCAATCTTGTGGCCTTCTGCGCGTTTGGGCGTTTGTGATCCGTCGGTAGAGGGCGTTGGCGTGACAACGGGAAGCGGCCTTGCTGCGGGGAAATTATGTGAACCCATGTCTGACATGATGCTGGTCTAATCCTGTTTTGGTTAATCAATCAGGAAACTAGGCAATCATGGTTAAGGAATGCTTACCAAAGCAGGGAAAGCGTGATTAACAATGCGACCGGTTTCAGAACGGCTTTTGGCATTCACAGTTTGCGGAATGCATATCCCGCTGCCCAACCCAGAGACACGGAAAGAAACACAGCCAATAGACCATAGATAAAGCCATATTCCTGCGACAGGTTAGTGAAGAAGCGGCCCATGCCGATCTTCTCTATAGTGATGTCTTTTATTTCGGCGGCCTCGACCCGACCGTCTATAATCAGGAAGGTTTCGGCGGAATAGTCGCCGACAGGCACGCTGGCGGGCAAATTGATCCGAGCTTTATATAATACAGAATTGGTTATCTCGACCTGGTTGGGCAGGCTTTTGTAAAGCTGGCCGCGCGAATTCAGATCAACCAGACCGTCAGTAAACCGGCCAAGTTCCTTGCTGTCAATTGCACCTGCGGGTGACAATTGCAGATGATCGAGACCGAGTTCATAAATATCGGCCGTCTTGTTATCGACGATGGTCTCTATTGGCCGAGACGATGCAACCGCATAAAATCCTGGCGCGGAGCGAAACTCGCTGCTGGCCGCATTGATCCAGATGCCAGCTACATTCTGTTTTTCCCGCAGCACAATCGACTGCGTCGGGCCCTTGAGAACCACCACGATATCTGCACGTTCCTGGTTGCGGGTACCAGGCGGATAGGTAATAGCCCCGAACAGCAGCAACTGCGCGCCGGTAAAATCACCTTTGATGCTAATCTTGTCCTGCGATACATCTGGAACCAGAACCGGTGTATTTCCCAGCAATAGAATAAACGCAGCCAAGCAAAAGCCCACCTTGGAAATATATGAAACCAGTCCATTCATAGCGGCTGAACCGTATAGATTTCATCGGGTTCAAACCCTAAACCCAATGCCATTCTAACAGCAACCAACAGGACCATGACGGCCAGTGAAAGTCGCAAATATTCTGGTCGCATCCGCTGCGCGAATTTTGCGCCCAGTTGCGCTCCGGTTACACTGCCGATCAAGAGCAACGCAGCGAGTACAATATCAACCGCTCGCGTCGTCATGCTGTGCATCATGGTGGAGGCAATGGTCACAAAAAGTATTTGAAATAGTGAGGTACCAACCACCACTTGCGCGCCCATGCCCAGCAGATACAGCATTGCAGGAACCATGATGAACCCGCCACCAACACCAAGCAACATCGTCAGGATGCCAGTGAGCAGCCCCAGAATGAAAGGGGCAATCGGAGAAATATAAAGTCCCGAACGGTAAAAGCGCCAACGCATTGGCAAATTCGCGACCAAAGGATGATGCCGCCTTTTGCGTGCGGGCATTGGCTTACCGGCACGCAAGGCCTTGACACTGCCCCAGGATTCTTTGGCCATCAGCCCACCGATGCTGCTCAGCATTAGCACGTAGAGTACATTAATAACGGTATCGATCTGGCCCCATCGCTGGAGAATCTGAAACAGGCCAGTGCCTATGAAAGTCCCAAAAATACCGCCAACGACCAAAACAGTACCCATGCGGAAATCGACACCCTTCCGTCGCATATGGGCGGCGACCCCGGAAATGCTGGCACCCGTAACCTGAGTAGAAGCAGACGCGGCGGCCACGGTCGGCGGTATGCCGTAAAATATAAGCAAAGGCGTCGTCAGAAACCCGCCACCAACGCCAAACATCCCGGACAAGATACCCACCAGACCGCCGAGCAAAACAATGACAAAGGCATTGACCGACAAATTCGCGATAGGGAGGTAAATATCCATTACTCCAATGGACTAATCTCTTTTGCCCACCGGATAAAGAGACTTGACGTTAAAATCCTGTCGTCAGGGTTAAGGCTAATCCGGAATCGGGCGCAGCATCACCGTCAATACGCTGCCGCCAGTCCACAAAAACACGAGCACGGCTGCCCCCAATTGGCAGATCGAAACTGGCGCGGGGTCCAACATCAAGGCGTGACGTCCCTTTTTGTCCCCCTGTCCATAACCCTCCGCCTACCGAGATTCTGGTGCCGGAACCTGCCAGTATATTTTTCTGTAGCGTTGCAGAGCCATCGAAAAAATAGGACGCCGCAGGCCCAAATTTATAGCCTGCCTGTCCGTAAGTTTCGAGCTGCACCCCGCCGGCAATCTCTTGAGGGCCGAAACCACCAGCCAGATAAGCGGCTGTACCGCGATTATCACCATTGGCAAAACCCAACCGGTGCTCTGCATAGAGCGCCACCGGAATTGTCGATGCTGGCTTGATCCGGACACCTAGTGCGGCTTCTTCCTGCCCGGAAGAGTGGATGGCCGAGGTCACTCTGCCAAACACAGTTGCGCCGCGATCTGATTGGCCGGTAAGTCGGTAGGTCAATATTGCGCCCAGCTGACTCCCTCCATATTGTGCACCAAATTGGCTGCCTGCAAACTGGCCGAGGGTTGGGAAGCCACTGTTTGCGGTGCCATCGTCATGTGGGCGGGCAAATAGCCAAAAATAGCCCGATAACCTTTTTGTTTCCGAATACTTGCGCTCAAGATTTGCTGTTACAGCCCCCAACCGGTCACCCTTGCTAGCGCGATAATCAATAACCTGCACCTTCGTGGCATCCACCAACACGAAAGAAGTGGCCAAGATTTTCACGGGTTCCGAACTCATGGTGGTAATTGTGGCTAATGAAGTTGACAGTTTGGAGGGAGCCGGGCCTGCATATATCTGATGTGGATATTCTACAATCGTCCTACCAAAGGACCGTATGTGACGGTTTTCAGAGGCAGTCAGGTTTTTGCTTTGTACTTTTGTGAATGACCCAAGCGGGATTGGAACCAGTTCATCCACCATCATAGCAGCTTGGCCGACGGGCGGAACAATTGCAGGCATCATGTTTTCCCAAATAATCCGACCGAGTATCCAACAAACCAAAATAACAAGTAGCGCTTTTAGCGGAGCGCCATTTTGATCGCTTCCCTTATCCGAATAGGCATTTTCTGGATAGTTGCCCTCGGTCATTCTCTACTGGACTGCGTTGCCGTTTTCAGTTGTTGGATTTCGCTAAGTTCAGGATAAAAATGACTGGTTTTATCCCAACGAATTGGCGTTCCGGAGAGACTCCCGATATATTGTGCCAGTGCTAGCCTTGCCGCCATTATGTTGATGATGTTGGCAACCAGCGTTCGGGGGACAGATAATAGTGCTTCTCGAAAGCCATATAATGAGAATACGAAATAGCTTTTGATTGCCAATCGCCAAGCTAGAAAAATTACGTTTGCCGAAAGCATAATCTTCAGCGACGTCGAAATCGGCTGCATCTGGTAAAAACCGGCAGCGCTGCAAATCCAGAGCAATCCCGTTAAAACGATAGCTGCATAGGCGAGCGCCAGTATGATTGCAGCGAAACTGGCTTTGCGATCTCGTAAACGCATCCAGTTTTCTCGCCAGCATGACTTCCATCCCAGCCGATCCCAACCCATCAGCGCAATTCCGGCCATCCATCTTGCCTTTTGGCGCACTGCATCGTCCAAATTGTCGGGGAAGAATTCTTGTGTAGCTACCAATTGACCCTGACGATCTTTCAGTCGTGCAAAAATCCCGCGTCCACCTGCGCCGGTCAACTTCAATCCAAGCTCGTAATCTTCGGTCATGCTGGCTGCATCAAACGGCTTGCCGCGCGTCCGGATGGAAACTCTGGCCAGCGCGCTTCGGGCAAATGCGCAACCGACACCGGCAGATGGCAAAGATACGCCTAGCGCCTCACGCAATACCATTTGCTTGGCGTGTAACTCAGCAAATTCGTCTCCGTAATGGCCCGCGATCCAGCGGGATTTAAGAGCGCGCCTTGGGATGACAGGTATCTGCACCAATGAAGCGCGTCCAGTGAGATGGCCGAACAATTTCAGAGCTTCAGGATGGACGATATCCTCAGCATCATGCAAAATAATCGCACCATAAGTTTTAGACTCGACAATCTCGTCCTTACACAGAGCCTTCCACAAGCGGTTCAGACAATCAGCTTTTGATGTTGGCCCATGTTCTTCACAAACCACCAATCTCACTTTATCGGAACCGCCAACTGCCGCCGCGACTGCCGCAATCGTTGCTGGATCATTGGGGTAACAGCCCACGTAAATCCGGTAATATGTATAAGTCCATTGACGGAGACAGCGCTGGAGCATCGCGCCGATAACATCTGCTTCTTGCCAGGCCGGCACGAAAACCGCCAAAGCTTCGCTTTTACTTGAGAACGTCAATGATTCTACCGTCGCGCGCTGATGCTTCGGATAGACAAATAATTTTCGCTTCAGCTTATGGCCGATCCACAGTGCGTCGAATATCGTATCATCGATGGAACCAAGGAGGAAACAGATGCTGGCAAAGAACAGTAATTCTTTATGCAAACCATCCAGAAAAAGCAGAGCAAATTCGATCATCATCAGGCGCACTCCAGCAAATACTGGAGTGGCATCCCCAATATCTGGTTTAGTTTATGTTGTTGAGAGCAAGCGAAGCAGGCAGCCGGAGCGGCCTAACCGGATGGAATATGGTTTATCTCATCTGGCCGGACATATTCATTGGTACCAATCGCCAAGGCCAACAGCATTGGATAAGCCCAAAACCCAGCCCCGGTTGCAAAAGCCCATGGCGTGATTTCAGGAGCCACCATCATCGCCACATGAATCGTAACGGCGAGTAAGTGAAATGCGGTCGCCCATATTGGCCAAAAACGATCGGAGCGGATCATCACATAGATCAGTGCAAGCAAAGCGAGCAAATCAACACCCAGTATTCCATATTCCCTGTGAGACCAGGCGGTCCCGAAAACTCTGGCGACTATTCCGGTTGCGACAGACCCAGCAAACATGATCGCCGCACCAATATATTCCTCCCGGTGCCCGCGTTTGATGGCGTATCCACAAACAATGATGAGGAATCCATAGTAGAAAAATGGCAGATATTGGGAAGAAATCATGTTCTATATCCAAAGCTTCAAGAATAGTCTTACAGCGCTCAGTACACACCTGGCCAGCGGGCGTTTCCTATGCTGCTTCAGTCACCAAAGCCACAACAGGTTCATTCCCGTGTCTTGCATGCAGCGGCGGCTTGCCGTTATCACTACCCATCCCCATTTCCCGCGAGCCAATTTGGTCTCGCGCAACGGCCAGACAATTATGCGTTGCGACAATCTCGCTTCGCGCCGGTATAAGCGCCGTTAAAGTCTGGCCGGCTTGCAACACGGCATCTTGCCCGACGACGGCTGAAAGATTGGCATTCTTCCGGGTAACTGGCATAAAGCCTTCTAAATCCGCCATTTTCTGAATTGCGACATCAATTGCACTTTCCGTTTCAAAGAGTCTGTCGGTCAGTTGCTGTGCGGCGACTCTGCGTTGTTTAAGCATGATTGGTCCTTTCGCGGGAATCGATGATTCCACGTTTTTTTTGACAATATTTAATGGATCGGAAGCACCGTAGCTGTCGAGGGAATTACCCTGCCAGCCGGGACAATGCTTCCAGCCCCGCTAGTAGCCCGCCAAATGAGATTGCAGAACCGATTGCGAAAACGATGACCCATCCCAGTCGTTCGACTGAACCCAGTTCATTTTTCTCGCCGCGGTAGCGCGGAAAAGGAAGCCGGTAGTTTCTGGTCTGTGGTTTTTCAAATACGAGCGCGGCTGCGCCATTTTCGACATTTGAAGCACCAGCAATCAGATTATTCTCGATTTCCTTTGCCAGATTGGCTGACCCGCCCAAAATGGATGATTCTCGGGTTTTCTCAACATCCGGTGATTGATATATCAACGGTTGATAGGGTTCTGCACCTTCATATTCTGCAAATTTTCGTGCCGCTTCGAAGCGGGTGTTGCATTCCAAAATACGGAGCGATTCGCGCAGTCGCTGGTCTACAGTATGTGGAGATATATCAAGTTCCCGGCCAATTTCCTTCGAATTCAAGTGGGCAAGAACCAGTCGCAGACAATGCCGCTGGCCGTCATTAAGTTTATCAAAACTATCTTTGACCATTTTGAATAATATCGCGCAGCAAATTTGCATACAGTTGAATGGCGCGACAATTTCGCGGCAAACCACCTCCATATCGCAAGCTTGCTATAACTGGCAGAATCGCTCCTGCAGCGATTGATATTCCCCCATTATTTGTAATCACAAATCAATATTCCCCAAAGGCCCACAGACTATCGATGTCGATACCCCTAGCAGAAAGATGTAAAATCGGGAAACTGAATTGCAAATTCGTGCTGAATTGGAAATGGCAGCGTTGCGAGGAAAATCGAAAAATGGAAATTCTCTGCAATGGATGCTGGACTTGCTTATCCGATCACGCCATCACGCTAGAAATCGGGTGAGGATTTTATATGAGCGCATCGCAAGCTGAAACAGCTCCGCTAACCAATACTGGCCAACCTTTTGGGACCAGTGGTTACCGCAACTATGTGCTTATATCTCTTACCGTCCTTTACACATTGAATTTTATCGATCGTATCCTGATCGGCGTCGTTGCCCAGCCGATCATTGAAGAATTCAAATTGCAGGATTGGCAATTCGGCCTGCTATCCGGCTTCGGTTTTGCGCTCATGTATACACTCATGGGAATCCCGATTGCACGACTAGCCGAACATATGAATCGGGTACGAATTATTGCGGCAAGTGTTATTCTATGGTCGTTAATGACAGCATTATGCGGCATCGCCGGCAGTTTTCTGGCGTTGTTGGTGTTCCGGATCGGCGTTGGGATTGGCGAAGCAGGGCTAACGCCTGCGGCAAATTCGATTATCGCGGACTATTATCCACCGCGCAGCAGGGCAAGAGCCATTGCGATCTATACGATGGGCATTACATTGGGCGGCGTGCTGGCCAATGCATTTGGCGGACCAATAACCGAGTGGTTTTCATGGCGGGAAGCTTTCTTGGCGCTGGGCATTCCTGGCGTCTTTTTCGGGCTCGTATTTCTTTGGACCGTCAAGGAGCCGCCCCGCGGCTATGCCGATCCGCCGACAGCAACCAAGGTTGAAAAAGCAAATCTCGCGCAGACGATCAAAGAAGTTTCTGCCAAGCGGAGTTTTTGGATCAATATGTTCGCTGCCTCTCTGGTTGCCTTTGTAGGTTATGGCATCAGCAACTTTCAGGTTGCATTCTTCCAGCGCGCACATGGCATGTCGATCTCCGATGTTGCGCTACAAATTGCTGTCCCTCTTGGTTTGGCGGCCTCACTGGGTGCATTTGCGACGGGATATATGACAGAAAAACTGAGCGAAAAATATCCCAACGCAGTGGCCTGGCTGCCCGGCGTGATGTTGATCGCGTGTGTGCCGCTATACTGGATAGGCTTCACAACCGAAAGCGTTCCGTTTGCGCTTGTCGTGTTAATCGTCGGCGCATTTCTTCATTACAGTTATCTCGGTGCCCAATATACGATCTGTCAAGGTGTCGCCAGCGCCAGGTCTCGGGCGACAGCGGTGGCGCTTTTCCTGTTTGTGGTAAATCTCATCGGCTACGGTTTGGGGCCTTTATTCATGGGCCTGGTGAGCGACATATTGATGCAAAGCAACCTGGCAGCGTCCCAATTCGGGGGTGAACTTACCGGCGCAATTTGCAAGGGCAAGCCAGAGGAATTGATCACAGCGTTGGGACAAGCCAAAGCCGCTGCTTGCATGACCGCCAGTGCAGAAGGCTTAAGATGGGCGATAATTTATATCGTATCGATATTCTTGGTAGCTGGCGCAATGTACATCTACGCCTGCAAAACCTTGCAGCAAGATCTTGTCGCCAAAATGAACTGAGAGCGAGATGGCGCGGCCCGAACCCTGGCAACTGGACCCGGATAATTATCCGGTATCGCTGCTCACACCTACGCGGTTTCAGGATATTGATCCGAACCGGCATCTCAACAATGTCGCTTTCGCCTCGATGTTTGAAAATGCCCGGGTTCGCCTGAACCGCAACCTGCGTCCTTGGGCGGACCGACCAAAAAACGAACGCAGCATGATCGCATCCGTAACGATCAATTATCTGCGCGAAGGGCTGTTTCCTGATGATGTGACCGTCTGCTCGGGCGTCAGTCATATCGGCACATCAAGCTATGTTATTTCCCAAGCGATGTTCCAGAACGGCAAATGTCTCGCGACCTGCGATGGCGTCATCGTCTGCCGCACCGATGGCGAAGGCAAGCCGTTGCGTAAAGAAGTGGTTGCGGCACTCGAAGCGATGCGGACGACAAGTTAGTCCACAAAATTCGGGGCACGTTTCTGCATGAAAGCATAGACCGCCTCGACTTGATTGGGTGTCCGGCTGACCTTGTCCTGACCTTCGGATTCCATCATCAGGATTGCATCTTCGTTCATATCGGGCAGCTTGTTGATCAGCGCCTTGGCGAGCTGCACCGCTTGCGGGTGCTTGCTGGCAATCTCGGTTGCTATCTCCATCGCCTTGGCATGGGGGTCATCCGACAGGTGCGTCACAAAGCCAAGTTCCTTGCCTTCTTCGCCGGAAAATATCCGATTGGTATAGGTGAGCTCGCGCAAAATATCATCGCGAACAAAGCTGCGCCATGTGGTGTAGCTGCCCATGTCCGGGATCAGCCCCCAGCGCATTTCCATGATCGACATTTTCGCATCCGGCGCAACGACACGAATGTCTGCGGCGCTGGCAAATTGCAGGCCGCCGCCGATGCAAGGCCCGTGAACCGCCGCGATGACGGGTGCTTTTAGCTTTCGCCATAGTAGCACAATATGCTGAAACTTATTGGCATTGCCGTGGGTGCGTTCCACGAGAGTTTTGGTCAACGGGGATTTATCACCATCACCGTCATCCGATGCTGCAGCAGCGGAGGCCGCAAAATTTGCCATATCCAGACCCGCGCAAAAGGCTTTACCTTCGCCGGACAGGACGATCGCACGGATGCCTTCCATTGCTGAGAGTTTTTCACCAGCCTCGACAATTGCATCGATTTGGTCGCCATCAAGAGCGTTCATTTTCTCCGGGCGGTTGAACCGGACATCGGCAATGTGGTTTTCCACCTTGATGGTGACGCGTTCTGACATTTTTTGCTTCCTTTTAAATTTTCGTCATTGCGAGCATAGCGAAGCAATCCAGAGCGTCGCTCGTAACAACTCTGGATTGCCGCGTCACTGCGCTCCTCGCAATGACGGCGGGTTTCTCACCCCTGTTTAATCGCCCAGTTAACAAGCGGCAACTGGTCATTTCCAAAATACATGCGCTCGCCACCTTCAAACGGCACAAATATACTCGGCGACCCATAAGCACCGCGCGCAATCGCTTCCTCGGTATTGGCGCGCAACCGGTCCTTGATCGCCTGATCCTGCGTTTGCGCCGCCAGCGCCTGCCCATCCAGACCCTCTTCATTGGCAATGGCAATTAGCACAGCGGGATCATCGAGATTGCGCTGGTCGGAATAATAGGCATTGAACGCAGCGGTTGCGAATTTGTGTAGCGCGGCCTGATCATCCTCCAGCGCGCAACACACCCGCATCGCATGGACCGACTTCACCGGATGATGCTCGCTCGGAAAGTTCATCGGCACCCCGGCCAGCTTCGCCCAATCCTTGAGCACGCGAAAGCTGTGCACAAATTTGATATTGTCCGGATTTTCGCGGGCGGCGTAAACCGTCTGGTTCACCGCGTTAAACACCCCGCCAACCAGGAAAGCCCGCCAGACAATCTCCGCGTCATTCTCCGCAATGATCGGCTGGACATTGTGAAACGCCAGCCGGGTCCAGGGCGATGAAAGATCGAAGAAAAATTCTATTTTTTTGGTCATGTGTTATCCTTTGGCGTCATTGCGAGGAGGCCCTAACTTGTTTCGCGGCGACGCGGCAATCCAGAACGGTTGTGAGCGACGCTCTGGATTGCCGCGCTACGCTCGCAATGACGATGCAATATACGGTTGTCGAACTCTACCTTCATTTCAAACTTGCCAAAATTGCCACCCGGATTGCGCCGTTTACTGTGCGCGATCTCGGTGGCCAGCGCAGACTATGACACAGGGTCAAGCAAGGTCACACCCCCTAAAGCAAAAGTTTTTCCGGCTCCTGCAGGAAATTTTATTACAAAGTTTAGGAAGTTTAGCCCTGTACGTGCGCGCACCCGCGCGCGTTGCAAGAAGCGTTACCAACATTTGATCCGACATCGGGAAGCGCGTGAAAACGGAGAGTTTGGATGGTTCATGCGGCGACCATGGCATGGATTGCGGGATGTAGGACAGAGGTTTTTAAACTAAAATGTCTTGATCGCAAGAACTATGGAATCTGACCGGGGAAGGCGGTTTCATTTCGCAAGCGGACGCTGGCTTTGGCGGTGTTTGAAGGCAACAATTGGGTGGATTCCAGTCCGTCTGCTTTCGAGCAGTAAACGCGGCCTTGATCATTGTCTAATCCGACGTGAGCCATAATTTGCTTACTCGGAATCACATCGAGTCTTGATATTAAGCCTCGCTGATTCTAGCCGTTAACCATGCAAGTTGATCGGCCTATTGTAACCAATCCATAGTTTCTTTCGAATTGACGGCTAGAATCTCATCGAGGCAGGAAAATGAACCAAAGCGATAAAATTCAAGAAATTTCGGAAACTCTTTGTAAAATACTATCTCAGCTGGATGAGTTGCAACAGCCCATTGCAGCGATCAAAGTTGCTGAAGCAATAAGCGCTTTGTCCGAAAGCGATTCAGAAGGCAAATGGGCACAAGATGCCTAGTTCATTTGAAAATTGCTCTAAAATGCGTTGAGTGCAATCAGGGCATCGCTGATTATAGAATGCCCCTGTTTCGTCAGGCGCAAGTGACTATCGAAATGGCCTGCCTTGTGCGGCGGCCTGAATATGTAGCCTTTACTCTCAAGTATATTCAAATAACGAAGTGCAGTGGTTTCTGGGAGTGATATCCGACTGGAAATGTCCGCAACAGATAAATTCGTATCTTCATCAGTCGCGATGACCAGCTGGATCAAGATTTTCCACACCGGCTCACCCAAAACTGACAGTTCATCCCCCAAAATTTTTGCCTTGATTTGATGGAATCGCTCAACTCGTTTGGCAATTAATGCCAGATCTAATTTAGATTTTTCCCGAATTCGATGGCTTGCCAGCTTTTTCGAATTTCGCTCCATGCCAGCAATATATTCAACTAGATGTTGGGTTGCGTCCTCAGTCGGAGCGCGGCCCAATTCGTCTGGTTCATCTTGCAGGAAATCTTTGTCTAGCACGATTTAACCTCACATTTTGTTGGGTCTATTCTTTTGCGAAAATTGGTAATATGAGTGCTTTCAACCTTTGAATTAGCGAGGTGCCGTGAAGCCCCAACACCCCGCTAATCACTAGCAGTTTCCAAAAATGCCGATGCATTGATGGTAACTGTCAAATTGCGACCCGAGTTAACTTCGAGATTTATTTTTCCTAAGACAGATCGATTATTCCGTCCAATTTTGTTATCTTATATACGTCCTTCAATTTTGGTTATATAAAGTAGAGAATATCGAACTGCGTGCCGTCATGAATAATAATACAATGAGATCATGGAATGGATGGTAAAAAAAGCCTTCGAGCATTCAATCTTAGTGTCTGACCGAAAACTAAGTTGAGTGGTATCAGCGGTTTAGCTTGACGCATTCCCAGGTCATTGATTCAACGCAAGTGACAAAACTTCGCAAAGGACCGATGATGTGGACTGATACCACCCGCATGCAACATGCCCGCAAAGAGCAGCGTTTGCCAAGTGATTTAACCGATGGGGAATGGGCTTTGCTTGAACCGTTTCTGCCCCGCCCTTGTCATGTTGGCCGCCCGCGCAAATGGCCGATGCGGCGGATCGTTGAGGCAATGCTGTATATGCTGCGCGGCGGCCTGCCTTGGCGGATGATGCCACCGGGCTTTCCCCCAGCAACCACGGTGCAGCACTATTTTTACCTCTGGCGCGACGATGGCACATGGGCGCGGATCAACCATTACCTGATCCAGGATGCGCGAATAGCGCAAGGCAGTGAAGCCTCGCCCAGCGCTGGTGTCATCGATAGCCAGCGGTCAAAACGACAGAAAGCGGCGGGATACGCGGCTATGACGCGGGCAAGAAGACCAAAGGCAGAAAGCGCCATATCATTACCGATACCAATGGCTTTCTGGTTCATGCCGTCATCCACAGCGCCGACATACAAGACCGCGATGGCGCGCCGCTTGTGCTCGCCAACATCCGTTCCACCTTCCCGTGGCTGCGTCATGTCTTCGCCGATGGCGGCTATGCAGGCGACAAGCTCAGAAAGGCACTGACAAAAATCGGCGACTGGACCATCGAGATTATCAAACGGTCAGATCGCGCAAAAGGCTTCATCGTTCTCCCCCGCCGATGGGTCGTCGAACGCACTTTCGCATGGTTGAACCGCAACCGCCGCCTTGCCAAGGACTTCGAGCAATCTATCGCTTCGGCAACGGCATGGATCTTCATGGCCTCCGTCCAACTCCTCACGAGACGTATCGCAAGATAATGATATTAAATAGAATAATTATCGGTCAGACTCTTAACTCGCTTCCTATTCTACGAGAAATACTCAGGCACGGTAGCGTTGGTAAAGCTGCAACAGCGCTGGGCGTTTCACAGCCTGCGTTAAGCGCAGCATTGAAGCAACTCCGACTTCATTTTGATGATGAACTCGTTATTCGGTCAAAAGGCTCAATGAAACTTACACCAAGAG
This sequence comes from Parasphingorhabdus halotolerans, assembly GCF_012516475.1. Lineage (NCBI taxonomy): Bacteria > Pseudomonadati > Pseudomonadota > Alphaproteobacteria > Sphingomonadales > Sphingorhabdaceae > Parasphingorhabdus > Parasphingorhabdus halotolerans. Next base: position 1,709,030 of record NZ_CP051217.1, read on the forward strand.
CCGAAAGCATATTGTCTCCACTTGAGGATGCGCTTTCTACTCTACACGACATAATAGCACCCATCGAGGAAAGTCCATTGCGGCAGCAGACTGTGTTAAAAATTGCCACCAATGATCATATCATGGCGACATTGGGTGGTCCGCTTAGCAAATTGTTAATGGGGGAGGATCTCGATATATTGCCGCAATTCCTTAGTGCAGGCGGGCACTCTGCTCAACAGCTAGTTAGTGGAGAAATTGATTACGTTATCGCGCCCAAGTTCGTTATTTTAAGTAGCGGTGTCAACGTGAGTGCTTTGAAGTTGATCAACTCTGAACTCTTATTTTCGGAAGATTTGATTGGGGTTGGACATAAAGACGAAGGCGCATTGTTGAGAAATCTTTCAGAGGAAGATTATCTCAACTACCCTCACGCCAGCTTTGAAATCGACGCCGATAAGAATATCTCAATGGAACAGGCATTTCTAGTTGCTAATAACTTTGTGCAGAATGATATCATCCGTTTTTCCAGCTATGCTGCATTGCCCTCCGCGATCACCCAGACACACTGCATAGCTCTCGTGCCAAGAAGTTTTGCCAAGATGCTAGAAGCTTTGATTACAATTGAGGTTTTCAAACCACCTATTGAGTTTCCACCAATTGAATGGACATTGATCTGGCATCGCCGAAACGACGATATTGACCGACATGTCCAATTTCGAACAATTTTGAAGAGTTGCTCGCTTCATGTGGCAGGCAGCATCAACCGAAGTGACGATAGTAGAGCCTGACTTGAATCCCAGAATATCATGCGTGCAGGTGAGATTATTGACTGATTGCGCGGTGGCAACGAACGATCAATTGTTCGAATTTACGCCATATACGCCGGTTTCCGTTTACTTCATTTCCACATTCTTACATGCTGCACATAAATTGTGAGTCCGCCCGGATTTAATTTGTCACAAGCCATGATCGATAAAAACAGGGGCGCCGCACCGCTAGCTGCCTTGGTAGTGAGGGGATGCTATGTGGCCTGCGTGCGGAGATATACACTCAGCCATCTCTAGTGCAGTTTGCAGTTGGCGATCCGGGCCAGTCAGTAGAGCCCATTATGGGCTGCGTCGCAAAAAAAGCCGGAGAATATCGGCTAAATTGACGGCTCCGAATAACACAATAATTAAAGCAGCGTGCGGGATTAAGATCCCCCTAGGGAACGTTTTGGATGGCATTAATGCTTCAGCCGAAGCTATTGGCGTCTGGTGTTGCCAGCGTTAGTTTCCAATGCTACTATTCAAAAAAAAGGTCGAAGCGAAATCGTGGTCTCCACAAACGAGAATAATGGGCCAATTGGTGCCGAGGATGATGGTGTTCAAAACATCATCGAAAAATTGAAAATTTTACTAATCAAGCTCGATGAAACGCAAGGTTGTGAGATTGCAGCGTTGCGCGTTGACGAAGCGATCTTAATATTGTCAGAGCGTATCGTTCCCTCTACCTAACTTTGAGCAAAAAATGCGCTTGCGTCTTGAGATTTCATTTCTTGCGAGGATGTATCTACGCTTTCAGAAATAATTTGTTCCACTTTCAACGTTCCAAGTGCCGTAAGTTCCAAATGTCGACCCAGCCCACTTTGAGCCTTTGCGGAAATTTCTACATAACCTTCCGCTTCTAAAACCGCGATGAATCTCTTGGTCAATGACTCAGGCAAAAACATCGCTTGTGCTAGATCATGTCCCGAAAAATCAGCATTCTCAATCTTCATAAGATAAATCTCGCTGAGGATCTGAAATATCACATTGCCGAGATCGGTATAAGGCTCCCCAACACATCCCGTTTGATTTGCTCTATTTCCCGCAAACGGATAAGTTCGGACCTTATTTGTTCCAGATTTTTCATCGCTTGATTTCTCAACTTATTTCTACTTGTTTGTTAAGTTTCCGATAAATGCTCCCAGCATTTCTGCGGTTTCTTCATTTGTTTTTTCTGCATCCATTTCCGGATTTTCAAGCAGCATCGTGTGAACACCAAACATGGCTTGAATTACAATTCGAACCCGAATTATTATCAATTCTGGGTCTATTTCCGGTAGGATTTTTGATAACCACTCGGCACATGATTTACTCACGTTCTGCATTGTGAATAGTGGGTTATCACGTGTTTGCTTCATACCTCTCAAAGTAGCGTATATCCGTTCTGCATTGGGTTGCTTGAGGCTGTGTTCATGGAGAGCGTTTAACAACGCAGCAATTTGAACAGGTGGAAAAGGGAATGCATCTTGGGTTTGCATCCATTTGTATATAATCACATCTTGCTCAGCTGACAGCCGATTACCAAGTTCTTCAACGACCTCGTATTTGTTTGAAAAATAATGGTAGAGAGCAGGCGGCGTAAGACCAGCCCGCTCACAGATGAGGTTGGTCGTGAGTTTATCAAAACCAACTTCTGCTAGTAATTGGCCCGCCGTATCGAGAAATAGATTGCGCGTTTTTACTGCGCGTTCCTGCAATGGCTTTTTCAACATGTTTGAATTGTTGTCAGTAAATTTGATAGATCATGCCCCCATGTTCCGGTCGATAGATGTAGACGCTTAGTGATAACTACATTTTAGTCAACACTATAATTTGTAATTTGCAAGTGGCTCGAACGCGACACTCGCTAAATCAATATTGGCAAGTTTAGGTAAGATAATAAGTTGTTCAATCGTTGCACGCCGCATCAAACTTGAGTTGAACTTCCGTTCTCAGGCAATTCAAGTTAACGTCTCAATGGCCGCTGTTGGGGCGGAAGTTGACTGGCTGCTGTTGAATTTGTCGTGTCTCCTGTTGCGCTCGAAACGATAGCTAGCCTTTTTGCCTTCCTCACCCCCAATACGGAAACGAACTTCCGCTCTTCTACCCCTTCCCCAAAAACTTCTTGATGCTCCGCGCCGCCTGCCGGATGCGCTGTTCATTCTCGACCAGCGCCAGCCGCACATAGCCTTCACCTTCATCGCCAAAGCCAGTGCCGGGCGCTACTGCGACCCCTGCCTTGGCAATGAGTTGCTTGGAAAATTCCATTGAGCCCAGTTTCTTAAATTGTTCAGGGATCGGTGCCCATGCGAACATGCTGGCTTCTGGAGACGGAATATCCCATCCGGCGCGGCCAAAGCTTTCGACCATGACATCGCGGCGGTGTTTATAGAGAGCGCGGTTGTCGGCGATAATATCCTGCGGGCCGTTGAGCGCTGCTGTTGCCGCGACCTGAATGGGCGTGAATGCGCCGTAATCGAGATAGCTTTTCACCCGGGTCAGCGCGCCGATCAGTTTCTGGTTACCCACCGCAAAGCCCATCCGCCAGCCGGGCATGGAATAGGTTTTCGACATGCTGGTAAATTCGACGACACAATCCTTCGCACCGTCAATTTGCAGCATCGAAGGTGTCGGCGTTTCGCCGAAATATATCTCGGCATAGGCCAGATCACTGATCACCCACAGCTTATGTTCTTTCGCGAAATCGACGACCTTTTGGTAGAAATCGAGATCGGCAACATAGGCGGTCGGGTTGCTCGGATAACCCATGACCAGCACCGAAGGCTTGGGCACGGTATAGCTCATCGCATATTCGAGCCGGGTGAAGAAATCCGGTCCGGGCGCGGCCGGGATCGAACGGATCGCGGCACCGGCAATGATAAACCCGAAGGTATGAATCGGGTAGGATGGGTTGGGCGCAAGTACGACATCGCCGGGCGCCGTGATGGCTTGAGCGAGATTGGCGAGCCCCTCTTTGGAACCGAGCGTAACAATCACCTCGCTGTCCATATCGAGATCGACGTTAAAACGGCGCTTGTAATAAGCCGCCTGCGCCTTGCGGAGACCCTTGATACCCTTCGAGGCGCTGTAGCGATGCGCCGTCGGATTGTTCGCAACCTCCGACAGCTTGTCGATCACATGCTGCGCGGGCATTCCGTCCGGATTGCCCATTCCGAGATCAATAATATCTTCACCACGCGCTCGCGCTTCCGCCTTCATCGCGTTCACTTCAGCGAATACGTAAGGCGGCAGGCGTTTAATGCGGTAAAATTCTTCGGACATTATCGGTCGTTTCTAGCGTTAAGTTATAAGGGACGAACGCTTTGCGAAATTTTAGTTCGAATGTCGAGAGTTACTGTGCTCCAACGAAGGCCGGGAAAGGCTAGCCCAGCTTATTCGCGCCTCTTAGAACCGTCTGGCTTTTCTCGCCGCTCAGAGCGATTGATTTCTGCCGGATAGTGTCAAGAAAATGCCATGTCGAGGTGGCTTTTTCGGGCGTTAGCGAGACGGTCATATAACCGCGATGCTCGGTATCGGCCCATTGCAGCTGATTGTTGGTTTCAATCACCGCCTTGGCCACTGTAGCGGGGGCAACACCGGCAGTATAAGCCTCAAAGCCCGGTGAGGTGACGCTTTGTCCGGCAAATTCCACCCCAGCTGCACCATCTGCGGTTTGCAGATCGAAGGCCCATGCATTGTGACTATCGCCTGACAGCACGACCAGATTAGCGTCTGCTTCCTGCGCGCCTTTCAAAAGCCGCTCGCGGGCCTGCGGATAGCCATCCCAACTGTCAAAATTCAGTGGCAGGCCGGTGCGGGCTGCCAGCGCCCCGATGGCCACACGTGCTTTTGCAATGGCGGGCGCATCGGCTGCCACCCAGCTCGCAGCATCCTGCGGCAGATGAAGCTCGCCCATAACGCACTGTTGCGCCATCACTTGCCATTTCGTGCCATTCGCCACCGATTTTTTCATGGCTTCGCCCAGCCATTTTTCCTGCGCCGCGCCGAGCATTTGCCGCGAGGGATCCTGCCACTCGCCGTCACGAAACTCTTTGAGGGCCCCTGCGATATCCGCTTTGCCTTTCAGCGCCGCTTCCAGTTCAGCCGGTTTATCGCGCCCGCCAATCCGGCTTTCGGTGAGGAACAAAGTCGCCAAATCACCGATTTCATATTTGGCATAAAGTGGATCGGCAGCTGCGCGATCAGAAACCGGCATCCATTCCCGGTACACCTGCTCGGCCACCCGTTTGCGGACCTCCCAGTCGCCTTCGGTTTCGGGAGAGTGGTTTTCTGCGCCGTCTTTATAAGCATCATTGGCAAATTCATGGTCATCCCACATCGCAATCATCGGCAGCACCTGATGCAGGCGCTGGAGATCCGGGTCCTTGCGATAGGCAGCATAGCGCAGGCGGTAATCGGCCAGTTGAATTATTTCGTGCGCGGGGCCCGGGACACGACCCGCGATTTCCGATTTCTTTGGCGGATAGATACCCGGTCCATATTCATAAAGATAATCACCCGTATGGACGACCAGATCGAGACCATTATTCTGCGCGGCATGGGCATAGGCATTGAAATAGCCGAACGGCATATTGGAACAACCGACCACGCCGATGTTGAATTTTTCCGTCTTGCCTTCGGGCAAAGTGCGGGTGCGGCCGACGGCTGACTTGCTGCCATCGGGCGCGACAAAACGAAAGAAATACCATTGGTTCGGCTGCAAATCGTCGACCACAAATTTCGCCGTAAAATCCCGCGCGGCTGATACCGCAACCTCGCCAACCGGATCAGCAGCAGTGAAGTCTGCATCGGCGGATATTTCAACCGCCAGCTTCGCGCCTTCTGCGCCCGTATATCGGGTCCACAGCAGCACGGAGTTTTGGGAAGGTTCACCGCTGGCAACGCCGTGCGAGAAACCCTTGCCACCAGATATCGCGGAAGCCGCCGATGTCGATACGCTTGCCGCGACGGCACCAAGGCCAAATGTGCCCAGCTGAATCAGCAGGCGGCGATCAATATTGATGGTCATATTTTGTTACCCCAAGACGCCGAGCGCCAGTAATATCAGGAAGAAGATTATGATGCTTATAATCGTAAACACAAACAGAAATATGACACGTATAATCGCTTCCGGCCGAGATAATTGATAAGCGTGCCGCAGCTGCCTATACATGTGTATCGGTGGATAAAATACCAACAAACTCGCCCAGAGCCCTTCGGTCACGCCAACGGCTGCCAGAATCGCGCAAAATATAAACAGCAATGACATGAATGCTATGGAATATGTCGCAAAAACCGAATGATCATAGAAATGAAAGCCACGACGGCCAATCATCGTCAACCAAACAAACGGTACTGAAATCGGGATCAGCAACCAGGCAAATTTATAGCCATTAGCTTTTAACTTGTAGAGCAACAAATCCGGGTTGGAAGTTACATTTTTTACGGCGTCGCGGAGCCATTTGTCGGCCTCGGGTGAACCCGTACTGATCCGGCTGGTATCGGTCAGGACATTGCCATCCTGAATATCTTTCATGCCCGCCTGAATTTGTTCCAGTTCCTCATCACTGTAGTTGCCGATCTGTGTATCGCCATCGGACAATGAGATTTCCGGAAACGGGGCGTCTTCGCCAGTCAACGTCGCCAGAATATTGCGACCCTTTTTGAGATCGAGAATGTCATTTTCCAGCTTTACCCGATTGTCGCCAGTGGCTTGCGGCAATTGCGCCGTCTTGGCCTTGATCTTGCCGTCGATTTCCTCTGCCTGCGCAACAATTCCGCTATCAATGCCCTTGTCGATGATTTCATCACCTCCGGATGAAAACGGATCGCCCACGAATGAAAACACCGCGAACATCATGAACACGGAAAAAAGAAACAGCGCCATCGGCGATATAAACCGCGCCCGCTCGCCATGTATGTAACGCCGGGTCAGATCGCCCGGCTTCCATGCCAGCAACGGCAAAGTCCGCCAGAACTTGCCCTCAAAATGGAGCACGCCGTGCAATATGTCATGCCACAAAGCACCTATGGAGCGGTGGACATGCAATGGCTGCCCGCAATTGCTGCAATATTTTCCGAGCACCGGAGTCTCACAGTTCAGGCAGTTTCCTGCAACGTCGCCTTCGGCGCGGATAGCGTTCCCTTCATCGTCAACTGCCTTGGCCACAAGTCCGCCTTCAATCGCAGTTCCGATGGCTTCAAAATCATCCGACATTTAAATAGTGTTGGCGATTTGAAACGTAAAGGCAAGTTGCATTATCGCTAATTTTATGTAATAATATATCATTATACAGCGGAGTATTTGACAACCAGGAAGAGAATATATGCAAGGCAGCAGATCGCACACGCGGCGCTATAGTTTCCGGCACATCGCTACAACACAAGCACCGACCCGGCCGATGTCAGAGCTCAACATAACACCGCTTATTGATGTGCTGCTCGTTCTTCTGGTTATGCTAATGCTCTCCATACCCATCGCTACCCACAAAGTGGAAATAGACCTGCCGAAAGCAGGCTCCCCCAATGGCGAACCGCCGACCATCAACCGGTTACGGCTCAATGCCAACGGGCAAACCATTTGGAATGGTAAACCGCTCGGCGGAATAGAACTTAAAACACAGCTCGTTGCCATGGCGCGCGATCCCAATAGGCCGCAGCTCCATTTCGAAACAGATGCCCGCGCGCGTTACGAAGAATTTGATCATCTGATTGCGACAGTCAAGCGCTCGGGTGTTCGGGAGATCGGCTTTATCGGCAATCACGCGTTTGAACGATGGGATCAAAATTAACCGGCAATCACTCTTGCTGCTTTGACAGAAAAGGGAGCGGGTGACATGAAGGCTCCCATCGATGAGGAGAGCCAAATGATCACCGCTGCCCTGTTTGATTTTCTGCGCGATCTTGACAAAAACAACAACCGCGAGTGGTTCAAATCACAAAAGGCGCGATATGAAGCCGACGTAGTGGACCCGGTCACCGAATTTATCGCCAACATGGTCGAGCGGGTTCACAGGATCAGCCCGCATATAGTCGTCGATCCACGCCCTAACGGCGGCTCACGCTTCCGGATTTACCGCGACACGCGCTTTTCCAAGGACAAAAGCCCTTACAAGACGCATGTCGGATGCCAGTTTCGTCATGAAGCTGGCAAGGACGCCCATGCGCCCGGCTTCTATGTCCACCTTGGTCCAGGTGAAGTGTTTTTTGGAGGCGGCGTATGGGGCCCGCAGGGAGATGCTTTACGCGCCATTCGCCAGCGTATTGTCGATAAACCAGCCCGCTGGGAAGAGGCGGTGGATGGGCTCGACCTGCGCGGCGATCAACTGGCCCGCGCACCCAAAGGTTTTGACCCCGAACATCCGCTGATCGAAGACCTGCGCCGCAAAAGCTTTTTTTCAATGCAGGATGCGGACAAGAAACTGGCAACGTCGGCCAAGTTTGAGGACGCGGTGGAGAAGCAATTCGAGAAAGTCGCGCCGCTGATGAGTTTCGTCGCCGATGCTTTGGGTGTTGAATTTTGAGGCATGGCAAATGCGCACAAGGCTGAGCATATGCAAAAAGAAGGCCCGTTACGCGTCTGCACAAGATGCCATTGTATTTGCCCAGCGCACAGGTCTTAGGCTATTTCCCTATCGCTGTGAGCGCTGCCAGCAATTTCACTTAACCAGCCGCACCAAGGGCAAGAGAATTCCAAGGCCTTTGGCGTGAAATTTTGACGGCTGCTTTGCGTAATACTGCTGTGCATAATAATGGAGACTACAGGCAGGACAATAGACATCGACGACTCTATTTCCGCTTCCGCCCCTATTCTGTTGAAAAACTCTTTTGATTGATGGCTGGATTGGTGATTCAGTTTTCCTGTGGTGGCAGGAGATTGAAGGATGATAGGTGATCGGACGGTGATGCAGGAGGCGTTGTTTTACAGCTTCCGTATTGAGGATCATGTGCCTGAGGATCACCTGCTGCGGGTCATTGACCGGTTCGTCGATCTCGACGGTATTCGCGAGTATCTGAAGCCGTTTTACAGCTCAACTGGGCGACCATCGATCGATCCCGAGTTGATGATCCGGATGCTGATCATCGGATACTGCATGGGCATTCGCTCGGAACGGCGACTGTGTGAGGAAGTGCATCTTAACCTTGCCTATCGCTGGTTCTGCCGCCTTGATCTTGATGGCTCAGTTCCTGATCACTCGACCTTCTCGAAGAACCGTCATGGCCCGTTCCGCGATTGTGATCTTTTGCGCAAGCTGTTCGAGATGACTGTCGAGCGTTGTATGGCCGAAGGGCTGGTTGGTGCAGAGGGCTTCGCAGTCGATGCGAGCCTGATCCGTGCCGATGTCCATAGGCAGCGCTCGGTTCCAGGCGCAGAAGGCTTACCACCCGACGCAGCAGGACGGGCAGTCACGGAGTATCTTGAGGTGCTCGACGATGCCGCCTTCGGCGGCGCAACACCGGTCACGCCCAAACGGCTCAACATTACAGATCCTGCAGCACGCTGGACTGCGGCAAGCCGGGAACGTGCCTTCTATTCTTACAGCACCAATTATCTGATCGACCTTGATCACGCCGTGATCGTTGATGTGGAGGCGACAACCTCAATCCGGCAGGCGGAGGTGCTGGCGCAGCGCCGGATGATCGAGCGAACACTGGAACGCTTCGGCCTGTGGCCTGAGAAGCTGGTGGCGGATGCAGCATATGGCTCAGCACCGAACCTGGGATGGCTTGTCGAGGATCAAGGGATCGAGCCACACATCCCTGTGTTCGACAAGTCTGCTCGCAAAGACGATACCTTCGAGCGATCAGACTTCACCTTTGTCCATGACGACGACAGCTACATCTGCCCCGGCGGCAATCGGCTGAGACCATCCAATCGCAACTTCAAAACACCGCGTCCGCGCGCCAATGCCGATGGCTTCATCCGCTATCGCGCAAGCCAGAAGGACTGTCAGAGCTGCCATCTCAAGCAGCGCTGTACGCCCAATATGACAGCCCGCAAGATCATGCGCTCGATCCATGAAGGCGCACGCGACATGGCGCGCGATATCGCCACCACAGATGCCTATCTCGTCTCACGCCGTCAGCGAAAGAAGGTGGAAATGCTGTTCGCGCATCTCAAGCGAATATTGAAGCTCGACCGTTTGCGCCTACGCGGTCCCAACGGAGCAAAAGATGAGTTCCACCTCGCCGCCGCAGCTCAAAACATACGGAAACTGGCTAAAATGAAACCGAGCCCGGAACTCGCAACCGCATGAGAAGAACAATGGGAGCGCTCGTCCGCTCTCAGGAACTGTCTACCATCGGCTCCAAAAAGCGACTTTTTCAACAGAATAGTCACAATTGCGGTCGTTCAACCCGCCTAAGTCTGGAGTTCACTCCTGGGATATTACGCAAGCACGTACCGCAAAATATTCACCGCCCAAGCATTTTTGCCAGTCGCGCAGGTTGACCGCAGCGCATATTCCCTTCCCATTAGGAGAAGATATAATGGCTGCTGAAACCGGAACCGAAACAAAACGCACATTTTGCCGCTTTTGCCACGCCAGCTGCGCGATGATTGTCGAGGTTGAGAATGACAAGATAAAATCGGTCAAAGGCGATCCTGACGATCATCTGTTCCACGGTTATACTTGCATAAAGGGTCGCCAGATGCCGGATATGCATAATCTCGACACCCGCATGATCACCAGCAAAATCCGTCAGCCCGATGGTAGCTTCAAGGATATTGCGACCGCCGATGCCCTGAAACTCGCCGGTGAGCGGATGAAACAGATGGTCGAGAAACACGGCCCCCATAGCATCGCTGTCTATAACGGCACCAATGCTTTCCAGAATAGCGCGGTGCTTGGAACCTCTTATGCCTTCGCCCAGGCGATTGGCTCGCGCAACTGGTACACCAGCGTGACCGTCGATCAGCCCGCCAAGGTTTTCACCACCGCGCGCTACGGGATATGGATGGGCGGCGGTAATGCGTTCACTGAATCCGATGTCGCAATGTTTGTTGGCAATAACCCGATTGTTTCCCATTATTCCGGCGGCATGCCGACTTCATCCCCGTCGCGCGGACTGCGCGATGCCAAGGAGCGTGGCCTGAAGGTTATCGTTGCCGACCCACGGGTGAGCGAGATGGGCAAATTGGCGGACATTTATCTGCCGGTCAAACCGGGCGAGGACCCCGCCCTGCTTGCCGGCATGCTCCACGTGATTTTCGAAGAGAAGCTTTACGACCAGAATTTTGTCGCCGCCCATGTGGATGGCGTCGCCGAACTCGAAGCAGCGGTCAAACCGATGACCCCCGATGTCGCGGCCAAGCGCGCCGGCGTAGACAAGGATCAATTGATCGCCGCTGCCCGCATGTTTGCCGGAGCCAATAAAGGCCGCGTGGTGACCGGCACTGGTCCAGAGATGGCTGGCAACGGGACGCTGACCGAGTATCTCGTGGCTTCGCTCAACATCCTCTGCGCACGGTTTAATCAGGAGGGCGAGAAAGTCTCCGCTCCGATGGTATTCAACCCGCTAATGGGCGGCCCCAAAAAGGCTCAGGTTGCGCCCAAAATGCCGACGTTTGGTGAAGGGTTTGCCAAATCGCGGATTCGCGGCCTTGGTTTGCTTGGCAAGGAAATGCCCTGCAATGTGCTGGCGGACGAAATCCTCACGCCCGGTGAAGGCCAGATCAAGGCGCTGATCTCCATCGGCGGAAACCCTGAAATTGCATTTCCTGATCAGCAGAAGGTGCGCCGCGCATTAGAAGAATGTGAATTATTTATCCAGGTCGATCCCTGGATGTCGGCCAGTGCCAAGCGCGCGGATATCATTCTCGCGCCGAGCATGTGTCTGGAACGCGAAGACATCAACAATGTCTCGGACGCCTTCACCGAAGAGGCTTATGCCCATTATACCGAAGCGATGGTCCCGCCGCCCGGCGATACAATGGACGAATATGAAATGCTGTGGTGGCTCGCCAAGCATATGGGCGTTGAATTAAACTATCCCGGCGGGTCGGTCTCGATGGAGGAATGCCCGGACAAGGCGACTGTGCTTGACCTGATTTCGGAGGGTTCACTGGTAAAACCGAGCGAGGCCAAGGCTGATGCAGCTGCACTGGAACGCAAGGGCGCAGCGATCACTTATGATGACCGGCATCCGGTTGTCGGGCCTGCTGATCCCGATGCGACGGAGAAATTCGATCTCAATGCCGGCGCAATGCCGCGCGAATTGCTTGACTATGCGGAGAATGATCCAGTTGATGATGGCTTCGACTTCCGCCTGATTTCAAGACGCTCCAAGCATCGCTACAACAGCAACGGCCATACCTTCCCAAAGCTGGTCGAGAAAATGCCAACCAATCCGGCCTTTTTTAATCCTGATGATCTGACAGCGGCAGGCCTCAAAGACGGCGCGATCATAGAAATCACGTCGCCTACGGCCTCCATTTTCGGCATGGCTAAGGCTGATGCCAAAGTTCGGCCGGGTGTTATTTCGATGAGCCATGCTTTCGGCGATTCCGAAGCCGGCAAGGATGATGTCATGACCAAAGGCGGCTCCACCAACCGGCTACTATCCGATGACACCAATCTTGATCCGATCACTGGGCAAGCACTGCAAAGTGCTATACCGGTCAGGGTTTCTGCAGCCTAAAGGGACCACATGACCGATAATATTGTCCACGGGACGACGCAGGACCGCTTTGCGCCTGTCCGCGATATAATGGCTGCAAGCCTTGAAAGCAGCGCTGATCTCGGCGCTTCGTTTTGCGCCACGATAGACGGCGAGACGGTTATAGATATCTGGGGCGGCTGGGCGGACGAAGCCAAAACCCGCCCATGGGAAGCGGACACCATCGTCAATGTCTATTCGACAACCAAGACGATGACTGCGCTGACGGCGTTGTTGTTGGCCGATCGCGGCGAACTGGATTTCAACGCCCCGGTGGCGAAATATTGGCCCGAATTTGCGCAGAACGGCAAAGACAATATCACCACTGCCCAGTTGATGAGTCATTCTTCCGGTCTTTCCGGCTGGGAAGAAAAAATTTCGGTCGCTGATCTTTATGACTGGGAGAAGGTAACATCATTGCTCGCCGCACAAGCACCCTGGTGGGAACCGGGAAGCCAGCCGGGCTACCATGCTGTTACGCAAGGTTATCTGGTGGGTGAAGTTGTTCGCCGGATTACCGGCAAGTCGCTTGGCACGGTCTTCCGCGAAGAAATCGCTGAGCCGCTGGATGCTGACTTTCATATCGGCCTGGCACCCGAACATGATCACCGCGTCGCCGACCTAATTCCGCCGGTTGTGGGAGCCGCACAGGCCGCAGCCAATGATATCCAGCGCAAGACTTTTACCAACCCGCCAATCAATCCACTGGACACCCGCACCCGCGAATGGCGCGGCGCGGAAATTCCGGCGGCGGGCGGAACAGGCAATGCCAGATCCGTTTCCGAAATCCATGTCATGCTCGCCAATGGCGGCGTGGCAAAAGGCAAACGGTTTCTATCGGAAGCCGGCTGCCGCAAAGCACTGGAATTGCAATCCGAAGGTAATGATCTGGTGCTGCTCGGCTTGCCGTTAAAATTCGGGCTGGGATTTGGCCTGACCGGAGAAGTCGTCCAATTGCCCAACGAAAACAGCATGTTCTGGGGCGGTTACGGTGGATCGCAAATCATCATCGACATGGAAAACCGCATGACCTGTTGTTACGTGATGAACAAGATGGGTGACGGGTTACTCGGTGACATGCGCTCGGCGGATTTGATCGGTATGGTGCGAGCTGTTTTGGGCTAGAAGTTGATTTCCATCATTTATGCGTATATTATATGCTTATATTTCATAGGATATAAATATGGCTAGCATCGCTCATAATCGAAACGCAAAACGGCGCCCGGTCAACCTGACCATCCGTGAAGATATCTTGAGCGATGCCAGAGCACTGAAGCTAAATACCTCCAAAGCAGCGGAAGCGGGCATAAAAGCAGCCATCATAGAAGAGCGGGAAAAGCAATGGCTGGCGGAAAATCAAAAATCTATTGCCGCACATAACCAACGTGTTGAGGAGAGCGGCCCTTTGCTTGTACCCGAATGGGCAGACAATATTGGCTTAAATTAATGGCTCGGTTTGATGTTTATGCTCTGGGCAGAGATGACGTCCCATTTGTTCTGGAGATTCAGGCGGACCTGCTTTCCGATCTGGCAAGCGTAGCCGTGATTCCTTTGATGCCATCGGCAGTCGCCAAGGCCGAAGCCATGCGCAAGTTAAAACCCGAGATTATTGTCAATGGAAAATCCTATCGCATGATAACGACGGATATCGGTGTTTTACGGCGCAGTTCGCTCGGCAAACCGATTGCCAATGTTGAAGAACAATATCGGGATGTAATCGTCGATGCGCTCGATTTTCTGTTTCAGGGATTTTGACAGAGATTTCAATTTTGTCGCTGATCGTCTGCCCCCAAGTCCGGTCTATCATATTTACCAATCGACGGCAGTCCTCTTCCCATGCCATCTCACGGGAGTTAAGGGAGAGCATCAATGCCAATGGACCCCGCTTATATCAACCAGATGAAGCGCCTGATGGATTGGGAAGCGGGCCGGACTGCGCCGCCCAAAGCCTTCCCCAAGCTGCCCGATATGCCGGCGGGGCGATATACCAGCCAGGAATATTACGACCTCGAACAGCAGTATCTCTGGAAAAAAAGCTGGCTGTTCGCGGCGCATACCGATGAGGTGCCCGAACCGGGATGCTTTATGAAGTGGGAGCAGGTCGGCGATCCGATCATCATTGTGCATGGAATGGATGGCGACGTTCGCGCATTTTACAACACTTGCCGCCATCGCGGTGCGCCGGTTGTGACTGAAGAAAAAGGCAAGGCTCCCCGACTGATCTGCGGTTATCACAACTGGACTTATAAAACCGACGGCACATTAGTTGGCGTGACCGAAAAGCAGGATTTTCCGCCGGATTTCGATATGTCTTGCCGCAATCTGATCCCGGTGCGTTGCGAAAGGCTCGGCAATCTGATTTTTGTGAATTTTGATGCCGAGGCCATGCCGCTCAAACAATGGCTGGGGCCGGTCTGGGATGAGTGGGAAGAATTCCAGTTTGATAAAATCAAGCTCGCCGCGCGCTATTCATTTGATCTCAACTGCAACTGGAAGGTCGCGATGGAGGCTAACATGGAAGTCTACCATGTACCGTTCATCCATCCCGACACCGTGGCACCACTGGTCGATAGCAAGCGCAATGTGAATACGATTTATCCAAACGGCCATGCCCGGATGCTGGCCCCCGCACCGCAGCAGACTGACCGTGAGCATGTCCGTGCCATTGATAGCCCGCCGGGATGGCAGTCGATGGATACAGTGGGTGAGTTTGGCCGCACCTGCACCCAGAGCTACACCATGTTCCCTAACTGGGTGTCGCCGCTGAGTAACTATTTCGTACCGCCGCTGATCTTCTGGCCAACGTCGCTCAACACCACCCGGCTGGAACTGGTGACCATGGCACTCGATTGGGGCGATGCGCCTGCACCGGATTTGTGGACCGTACCGGACGAGAGCAAGCCCAATGGCCGCAATATGTCGCCGATCATCCTCGAGGACACGCAATTTGGCGAGATGATCCAGAAATCGATGGAAAGCGATGGTTTCAAGAGCGTGCCGCTCAGCTATCAGGAAGCGCGGATCTATAGCTTTCACCAGAATTGCGACAAGATGATCGGCCTCAACCGGGTGCCTGAACATCTGGCGGTGGAACAGGTGATTGGCGATGATTGGGTCTACCCCAATGATCCGCGTGTCGCCGAAATGGGACAGCTCGAAGCGGCTGAATAGCAGCGCAACATCCGGATTTACATCCAGTATATTTCAAACAGAGGAACAAACATGGGACGGGTTGAAGGCAAGATCATATTATTGACTGGCGGTGCCATGGGACTTGGCAAAGCGGCGACCACGCGGCTGATAGAAGAAGGCGCACAGGTGGTAATTACCGACCATGATGTGGATGCCGGACAGACGACCGCCGATGAACTGGGTGAAAATGTCCATTTTCTTCAGCAGGATGTGACCAATCCGGACCGCTGGACCGAAGTTATCACCCATATCGAAAAGGAATATGGCCGGCTGGATGTGCTGGTCAATAACGCGGCGGTCACCGTGTTCGGTTCCATCGCCGATGTCAGCTATGAAGATTTCCGCCGATGCTACACTGTCGATGTCGACTCCATCTTTCTGGGTTGCAAGGCGGCGCTGCCACTCATGAGTAAAACCGGAGGATCCATCATCAACTTTTCTTCTGCAGCAGCAATTAA
Source organism: Parasphingorhabdus halotolerans (assembly GCF_012516475.1). NCBI lineage: Bacteria > Pseudomonadati > Pseudomonadota > Alphaproteobacteria > Sphingomonadales > Sphingorhabdaceae > Parasphingorhabdus > Parasphingorhabdus halotolerans. The sequence continues at coordinate 1,725,105 of NZ_CP051217.1, forward strand.
CGCCAGTGCGGATCTGGTGGCCTATAACAGCGCCAAAGCGGCAATCCCGATGCTGACTAAATCGATTGCGCTCTATTGCGCGCGCGAGAAAAACGGCGTGCGGGTCAATGCCGTCCTACCCGGTACGATCATGACACCCAACGTCCGGAGCGTAATCGACGGCACGCCCAATCCTGCAGAAACCGAAGAGCTGTTTGCGCTCGCGCAGCCGGTAGGCCACATGGGCGAGCCGGATGATATCGCGCATCTGGTGGTTTATCTGGCATCGGACGAGAGCAAGTTCGCCACCGGCGCGGCCTTTGCCGTGGACGGCGGATTGAGTATTTAGCTAGGTCGCGCCGAAGACTGTTTGCGACAAATTGCAGCAAAGCCTAGCCTTTCCACGCCTATATCCCTAAATGCACCAACATGCATTTCTTAGATCAAGCCAAAATATACGTAACGTCCGGTCAGGGTGGCCCGGGTGCTGTCAGTTTCCGGCGCGAGAAGTATATTCAATATGGCGGTCCTGACGGCGGCAATGGCGGCAAAGGTGGCGATATTATTTTCAAGGCGGTTGAAGGACTTAACACGCTGATCGACTTTCGCTATGCCCAGCATTTCAAAGCACCGCGCGGCAAGGGTGGCGCGGGCCGCAATCGCACCGGGGCGGGCGGCGAAGATCTGGTGGTCAAAGTGCCAGTCGGTACGCAAATTCTGTCGGAAGACAAAGAGCATGTGCTGCTCGACTTTACCGCCGAGGGCCAGGAAATGCTTTTCCTCGAAGGCGGAATTGGTGGTCGCGGCAATGCGAGCTACAAAAGTTCAACCAACCGCGCACCACGCCAGCATCAACCCGGCGAACCCGGCGAAGAAACGGCGGTCTGGTTGCGGCTCAAGTTGATCGCGGATGCCGGACTCGTCGGGTTGCCCAATGCGGGCAAATCGACACTGATCAATCAGGTGACCAACGCCAATGCCAAAGTTGGCGCTTACCCCTTCACTACCATCCATCCGCAGCTTGGCGTTGTTTCGCATAAAGGGCGGGAGTTCGTGCTCGCCGATATTCCCGGACTAATCGAAGGGGCGGCAGAAGGCGCAGGCATTGGCGACCGCTTTCTTGGCCATATCGAGCGTTGCAAGATCTTGCTGCATCTGGTCGATGCAACCGGTGATGATCCGGTCGCGGCATGGCAGACCGTGAGCAAGGAACTCGAACAATATGGCGGCGGGTTGGTTGATAAACCCCAAATATTGGCGCTCAACAAAGCCGATCTGCTCGATGACGAACTGATGGAAGATATTGCCAGTCAATTGCGCGATGCCGGAGCGGAGCATGTTCTTCCCCTATCCGGAGCGACAGGTGAGGGCATGGAAGCCGCGCTTGATAAAATCATTGAGGCGGTGGGCGAGAACAGCTCGATCGAGCGGAAAGACCAGACAGCCGGTGCCGATGATCAAAGTGATGGCGCGGAGGAAGCTAAGAACTGGTCTCCGATATGACCAAAACGGAAAAAATCGTGGTCAAAATCGGTTCTTCGCTACTGATCGGCGAAGATGGAACCCCCCGCACGAAATGGCTTGAAACGCTGGTTTCGGACATTGCCGGACTCCATCAAGACGGCAATGCAATCATCATCGTATCGTCGGGTTCCATTGCATTGGGCGCGCGGAAACTAGGTCTTGAAAAAGGCGGCCGGGCCAGCCTCGCCGATGCGCAAGCGGCAGCCTCGGTGGGTCAGATTGCGCTCAGCAGCCTGTGGTCCGAATTACTCGCGGCCCAGAATATCACGGCCGCACAGATGTTGCTGACGCTAGATGATATGGAAGATCGCAAACGCTATCTTAACGCCACGGCGACGTTGGAGAAATTGCTGGAAAACCGGGCTATTCCGGTCATAAACGAGAATGACAGCGTCGCGACAGACGAAATCCGCTTTGGTGATAACGACCGACTCGCCGCCCGGGTTGCGCAGGCGGCTTCAGCTGACCGGGTGTTGCTCCTTTCAGACGTCGATGGCCTGTATGACCGCAAACCTGGCAGCGAAACCGAGGGTCAGTTTATCGGGTTGGTGGAAACAGTTGATGACCGCGTCATGGCGATGGCGCAGACAGAATCCTCTTCGGGCCTTGGGTCTGGCGGCATGGTTTCCAAACTGGAAGCCGCGCGCATCGCCAATCTGGCGGGCATTGAACTGTCGATTATCTCCGGCCAGGAAGATCACCCACTGCAACGCTACGAGCTAACCAATGTCGGGACATTATTCAAAGCCAATCGCTCGGAAAACGCCCGCAAAAGCTGGCTTGGCGGGCGGTTGACATCAGCGGGCAGGATTACCGTGGATGAAGGCGCAGCCACTGCTCTCAAAGACGGCAACAGCCTGCTCGCCAAGGGCATCATTACTCTCGACGGCCAATTTGCCCGTAGCGATGTGGTCGATATTATCGGACCGGACGAGACAGTGATCGCCAAAGGTCTGGTGGAATATGACGCCATGGATTGCGCGAAAATAATCGGTCGTCATAGCTCGGAGCTGGAAGCACTGCTTGGCTATTCGCCTCGGAGCGCCGTGGTCCATCGCAATCAGATGGTATTGCTTTAACGCGCGATGGCTGGGGCACGGAAACAGACGATAGCGATAACCGGAGCAACCGGTTTTGTCGGCGGACATCTTCTCAATATCGCCGTTAAACAGGGCTTTACCGTCCGAGCGCTGACCCGAAAAAAACAGGATGACCGCCCCCGCGTGATCTGGGTTCCCGGCGCTCTGGATGATCTGGGAAGTCTCAAAAAACTGTGCGACGGCGCTGATACGGTAATCCATATTGCCGGAGTGGTGAATGCGCCAACCCGCGATGGCTTTGAAAAGGGCAACGTACAGGGTACGCTCAACATGGTCGAGGCCGCCAAGCAATCGGACGCCAGCCGCTTCATCCATGTTTCGTCGCTCGCTGCCAACCGCCCGGATCTGTCCATCTATGGCGATACCAAGGCTAAAGCGGAGAAAATTGTCTCAGCCAGCGGGCTTGACTGGACCATCATCCGCCCGCCCTGGGTTTTTGGTCCCGGAGACACCGATACGCTGGATATGTTCAAATCGGCCCGGCTGGGCTTCATCCCGTTGCCGCCCGATGCCAATGGCAAGCTTTCCGCCATCCATGTTGATGATCTGGCAAAGGCTTTGCTTGCAATCGTTCCGGCTCATGATGACCTGACCGCGCAAATTTTCGAAGTGGATGATGGCAAAGATGGCGGCTGGACGCAGAGCAGTTTTGCCAAAGCCATTGGCTGGGCTATTGGCAAGCGGATCACGCCCGTCGCCACGCCAAAGCCATTACTGCATTTGGGGGTAAAAATTGACCGGCTGTTCCGACGCGGCAACGCCAAGCTGACCGCTGACCGGGTGAGCTATTTCTGTCATGATGACTGGACGATAGATCCGGCCAAGCGGTTGCCATCGCAAATCTGGAAACCGGAAGTCCAGACGCGTCAGGGGTTAAAAGGCACCGCCGACTGGTATCGCCGCAACGACTGGCTTTAGGCTAATGGCCCCGCGCTGATCAAATTCGCTAGCTGCGGAGGCGCGTAAAACACGTCATAAACTCTCATCTTGGGAGAGAGATATGCAGGACGCCGCGACACCGGATAGACCAACCCACAGCTTTGATATCTATCACCAACCGTCGATCAAAGTGGATGTGCATGATGCATTTCTCGACCTGAAAGAAAACGCGCCTCCGCTTTTCTGGACACCAGAAAATGGCGGCCACTGGATCGTCACCGATGGCGATATGATGATCGATCTTCTGCGCAAGCCCAATATTTTCTCCAACCAGAATTTTTCGATCCCGCATCAACCCGATACACCCAAAACCATTCCACTGTCGCTCGATCCGCCAGAGCATCGGCCTTACCGCCAGATGCTGCGTCCGTTTTTTGAGAAAAAAGCCATCGCTCCGCTGAATGCCCGCATTCAAGAGTGGGCTGATCGGCTGATCTGCGCGGTCAAAGACCAAGGTGAGTGTGAATTTGTCGATGCCGTGGGTTCGCGCTTCCCGGTCTCGGTATTCATGGAAATGCTGGGGCTGTCTATGGACCGGTTCGATGAATTTCGCGGGCTCGTGCAGGAGAATTTCGCCAAGGCGGGTACGCCTGATGCGATGGATGTGCAGATGCGGATTGTCGCGATTCTAGCGGCATTCGTGAAGGAACGGCAAGCTGAACCCAAAGATGACATGATGAGCCAGATCATTCAGTCCGATATTGACGGTCGCGCGTTGTCATTCGAGGAACTCCTCTCCATCGCGCATCTCCTGTTTCTTGCCGGACTGGATACGGTGGTGAACGCCCTCAGTTTTGCGATGAAACATCTTGCTGGCGATGAGGTGCTGCAAAGGCGGATTATGGATGATCCCGCCTGCATCCCGGATGCCACCGAAGAACTGCTGCGCCGATACAGTTTCGTCAATCTACCCCGAATGATCGCGGAAGATACCGAACTTGGCGGTCAGCAACTGCGCAAGGGCGAAAAAATAATCTGCCCGCTGGCGATAATCGGCTGGGAGGAGAAGCTCAATGACAATCCGCTGGAGGTCTCGGTTGATCGCAAAGTCTATCGCCACGGCGCATTTGGGTCCGGCATCCATACCTGCATCGGACTGCATCTTGCGCGGATGGAGCTGCATATCTTTTTTGCAACCTGGTTCCGGGAGATCGGAAAATTCCGGCTACATCCGGATAAAAAACCGGGAGCCATGCGCGGCGGCGTCGTGTGGGCGATTGAAGAGTTGTGGCTTGAGTGGGAATAAAGGCTACAAAATGGGACCCGCGACTTGCTCGATGCAAAATGTGGCCAGCGTCAACGTCAATCCGGTGAGAAAAACCCGATAGGCCCAGCCCAGAAAACGATATTTCTTGCGCTGCAAAATAGCGCCCATCTGATAGATATCCCGCAACATGGTGCGATAGACTGTCTCCTGACTGACAAATTCATTTTCCAGCAGATGGTCGATATAATCCTCTTCGGTCATATTGCCGAACGATCCGAAAAACAGCATATTGCGCGGTGTATCCCCGCGCCTCGCGGTAGCAGGCATCACCGCCAGCGCCGCTAGCAAGGCAGCGGCGAAGGCAGATATAGCCAAAATCAGCAAGGGCAAGGAAAGATTACCCGCCCGGCTTTGACCAATTGCCAGGGTGAAAACCACAAAAGTCGCACCAATTAGCATATTTGCTTTATTATCGGCCATCATACTAAGCTGGACATGATGCTGCTGCGTTGTGCGCAGCGCATAAATCGCATCATCCGGCCATATTCGATCTTCTGCCATAGACTCTCCCTCAAGAATCTGGAAATTGGCATATTCGTCGCTTTTGGGCAAGCTAATGCCGCTATTGCGCCTTATTCGCTTGCCAATGGGGCGCATGGGTTGGCAATAGGCCAGCAAACGAGATTTGAAGGAAATTTTTATGCCAAGTCGCGAAGAAATCATGGGCAAAGTTGAGGCGCTTATCGGGCCCTTTAACAACAAGGGCGTGGAGCTGAAAGATGCCACGACCTTTGCTGGCGATCTGGAGTGGGACAGCCTGACGGTGATGGATTTTGTCGCGGCGGTGGAAGACGAGTTTGATATCATCATCACGATGAACATGCAGGCAGAGATTGAAACGGTCGGCCAGTTGGCAGACGCTGTTGCCAAGTTGATGGAGAGCTGATTTTTTGATTTTCGTCATGCTGAACTTGCTTCAGCATCTCATGAAATTTTTCTCAGTTTATGGAGATCCTGAGCCGAAGGCCCCCGAAAGGTAAACAAGTTCAGGATGACGATTGTTGATAAGAAAACGGGAATCGCAATGACCGACCTACTTAGTAAATTTGATCCGCTCATTAAGGAGCGTGAGACGCTACTCGCAACGGGCGTAAAAGACCCTTATGCGCTGGTGATGGAAGAGGTAAAATCTCCCACTGTTGCTATCTGTAACGGCAAGGAAACCATCCTGCTCGGCACCTATAATTACATGGGCATGACCTTTGATGATGATGTGTGTCAAGCGGGGCTGAAAGCGCTGAAGGAATTCGGTTCTGGAACCACCGGCAGTCGATTGCTTAACGGGACTTACAGCCTGCATCGCGATTGTGAGGATGCACTGAAAGAATTTTACGACATGGACCATGCAATGGTCTTTTCAACCGGTTATCAGGCCAATCTGGGCGTTATTTCGACGCTGGCCGGAAAAGGCGATTACATCATTCTCGATATCGACAGCCATGCCTCGATTTACGATGGCTGCGCGATGGGAAATGCCGAGATTGTTGCGTTCAAGCATAATGATGTTGAAGCGCTGGAAAAACGCTTGAAACGGCTTCCCGCTGAAGCAGGCAAGCTCGTTGTTCTCGAGGGCGTCTATTCGATGCTCGGCGATGTCGCACCACTGGTCGAGATGGTGCGCGTGTGCAAGGAAAATGGCGCGATGGTGCTGGTTGATGAGGCGCACTCGATGGGCTTTATCGGTGAAAATGGCCGCGGTGTTTGTGAAGAGCAAGGCGTAATCGACGATGTTGATTTCATCATCGGGACGTTCTCGAAAAGCGTCGGCACCGTCGGCGGTTTCTGCGTTTCCAACCACCCGAAGTTTGAAATCATGCGGCTGGTGTGCCGCCCCTATGTGTTCACCGCGAGCCTGCCGCCCAGCGTGATGGCGACCGCCGCGACCAGCATCCGCAAGCTGATGCACAGCGGCAATAAGCGGGCGCACCTTTGGGAGAATAGCAAGAAGCTGCACAAGGGCCTGCGCGATCTAGGCTTCACGCTCGGCACGCCCGAAGCCCAAAGCGCGATTATCGCGGTGATCATGCCCGATCTCGAGCGCGGCGCGATGATGTGGCAGGCTTTGCTGGAGGAAGGGCTTTATGTGAACCTCGCCCGCCCGCCTGCCACACCGGCGAATATGACACTGCTGCGCTGTTCGCTTTGCGCGGAACATACCGGCGAACAGGTGGACCAGATTTTGGGTATGTTTGAAGCAGCGGGTAAAGCGGTTGGGGCGATTTAGATGGATCTTTCACGCCTTAGAATTGGCACCTTGTCGTTTCAACTTGATGATCGGACAATGGTCCTTTCATCAAAAGTACGACGCAAGATCATTCGGAAAGTAGCTGAAAAACATGCTCCTGACATTCTCGTTTGTGCCGGCTTTTCTGTCGATACAGTTAAAGATATTCGATGGCTTCATCAAAAGAGTCTAGCGAGCTACTGCTATGTAGAAGCAGCGAATGGAGGCAAGAAGGTAGATGGGAACCAATATTTTCTTGTTGGCGGAAATTTCAAGAAACCCCTTAAGTTTGGCACACAAAAATTTGCCACGCAGGAGGATTTTGCAGAAGGCAAAGTCTCTAAACTAGAGAATTCAAAGAACCGCTTTCATTCGATATTGGATTTCAAAGCGTATCTGATGGTTTGCGGCGAAATTAACGTAATTAAGGGCCGAGATAAGCCAGTCTTCAATTCGGATAAGGTCAAAAATTTCGTGAGACTAGCAGACATTGTGATAAACCCGAACCATGATCGGATGGGGAACCCGGGCACGCTAAACGCCAAACGGTCGCTGCTGTCGAAGAAGGCAAATGATCGTTCGAAGTTGTACATTAATTGCGCGAATTGGCACACCAACAAGCCCAGCTATCGTGCCGGAGACCAAAAGCAATATGCTGAAACACTACACACAATCTATCTTGACGGACGAAGATTATCTCAACAGCATATTTCGAAAGGGAAAGCCTTCGAATATCGAGAAATAGATCTCTCTGAATTGTGAAAATATGACCAACCCCATCCTCATTGAACAGCGCGGACCCATCGAGATACTCTCGCTCAACCGGCCGGACAAACTCAACACCATGAACGAGGATATGATCTTCGCGTTGCAGGACTATTTTCGCGGCCTGCAAAAACGGCTTGATGTGCGGGTGGTGTTGTTCCGCGCCGAGGGCCGGGCGTTTTGCGCGGGACTGGATATCGGCGCATGGAAAGATGATGGCTCGCTCGGAAAGGTGCAGCACGTCTGGCGGACCCAGCGTGCTATCGCGACCGTGATGCAATTGATGCGGCAATGCCCTCAGCCGATTATCGCGCTGGGCCAGGGTGCGGCTTGCGGCGGCGGTTTCTCGCTATTGCTTGCCAGCGATGTTCGTTTTGGCGCGCCATCCCTGAAAATGAATGCAGCTTACATAAAAATCGGCCTTGGCGGCTGTGACATGGGATCGAGCTATTTCCTGCCGCGCATGGTTGGCTCGTCCATCGCCGCAGAGCTGATCCTCACCGGGCGTTTTATTCACGCCAAGCGCGCGGCGCAATATGGGCTCATCAGCGAGGTGGTGGAAGAGAAAGAGCTCCTCGCAACCGGCCTAGCGCTCGCTGAAGAAATGCTCGATACTGCCCCGATGGGATTGCGGTTATCCAAGGACGCGCTGAACCGGAATATTGATGCGCAGAGCTTTGAAGCGGCGCTCGCCATTGAAGACCGCCAGCAGGTGATGCTTTCCATGACCGATGACAGCCGCGAGGCAGCGAGAGCTTTTTTTGCCAAACGCAAACCGGACTATAAAGATCGGTGATTTCCGTCATTGCGAGCGAAGCGAAGCAATCCAGGGCCGCACTAACCACTCTGGATTGCCGCGTCGCTACGCTCCTCGCAATGACGAAATTTAGTCACCTCTCCCGATGCTCGGTCCCCTCACCAGCGGTAATAAACACCGCAGTCGCTTCCCCATTGACATCAGCCGTATGCCAAACACCCGGAGCATTCACCGCATATTCTCCCGCTTTTAAAGCGGTGCTCTGATGGCTTCCATCCGGCATTTCCTGGACCAGAGTCATTACTCCAGCCGTGCATAACACCACCTCTGCGCCTTTGGGGTGCATCTCCCAAACATTCCAATCTTCCGTGAACGTATACATGGAAACCAGCCGGCCTTCAGCCCCATCGTCGCCATGGCGCGCGCCGTAACCTGCATACCATTCCATATCACCGGTCATTTCCGGTTCAACCTCTGCGGTTGCGCCTAGGCCCAAGTGTATCGGATTTTTGTTAAGATTGTGCGCCATATTCTCCCTCACTTTGGAAAAGCGATACTATTTTATAGCTCCACCAGCAATCAATCTCGGCAACATCGTCAACGCCCCCAAAATCGGCCATTTGCGCTGCCATGGCTTGATCACATAACCTGTCCCGGCGTGGCGGTTTATTTTCCAAGCGAGATAATCGATCCCGCCAGCATAAGTGCCAGAGGCTTTGGCAAGGCGGGCCAAGGTTAGAAGTTTCCCTCGTCTTTTCATTTTACGCCAAAATTGTTCGGTCGCGTCGGGACTTGCGAAATTTGGGACTTCACCGTTAGGACCGACACCCATTCGCTTGGCAATAGTTGCAGTCGTAGCCATACCCAGTCGTTCGTACCTTTCCGGCTCACAATCAACGACGGAGCTTGATCGCCCCGCTCGTTCTGCGCGAAGTTCGCAATCATAGGTCCGGGAAAATCCTTCGCGCCAAATATCACTCAAAGACGTATATTCGGCACCCATTACCGGCAAGGTCCTTTGAAACAGCGTTACCGGCGCTTCGGCGATTGCTTCGACAATAGTCTCCGGGGCCAAATTGGTTGCCAACCACACCAATCTAGAAGGTTGCGCAAATCGCGCCCAAACCGACACATCTCCTGCCTTAACCGAACAAAGCCGTGCAAAATCTTCCTCGCTAAGCACCGCGATTTTCGCGACCAATCCATCGTGCTCGGCCGGAAATACATTGGGCGGCAGCAGCTTGTTGGCCCGCACCAGCCAACTCTTGCCATAAGCGACTTCATAGCTCGATACGATTAGATAGAAATCCAGCATTTGGCCATCGAGTTCGGTCGTTCTTAAACAAGAGCCGTAAAACAGCACTGCCCGCGATGCTTCTCCATATTGCGCGGCAATGGACGCGGCAAAATCTACCACACGCGGATCAACCGGCTGCGCCAATTCTGTCTTTATCAATTGAATCAATTCGCTCACGCGAAGGGCTTTAGCTTATGCAGCGAGGCGAAGGAAGGACACTGGCTTGGTTGTTTTGAGCACGATCGGGTGACCTTCCTGTGCCTGAAACAGTTCGCCATCCATCAGGACATTGCTATTCTTGCCTTCAATCCGGATCATATCGCCATGCTCAAAATGGATGCCCTTTTGCGCTGTCTTGCCAAGTCGGCCGGACACTACCGCCCAGATAAACCGCAATATCGCGCCGGTTTGCTGGTCAATGGCCATGAACTGCATCCGCCCCTTGCCCTGCTTACTGCGCACAAATCGCTTCATCAGCAGCAGTTTTTCAAGCGTTGTTACAATCAAAACCGCGAAGTTTCCGGAATATTGGCCATCGCGGATCAGCGAAATTTTAATCGGGGAAGGTCTGTTCGGGAGGAATTTAGCCCGCAATCCAAATAGTACGGACGCCAGGGCGGCAAATGCTGTCAGTATATGTGCCGCAGTATTGGGAAGACCCAAAGGATAGATTTTGTGGCGGCAATAGAGAATAAATTCCGACAGACCTGCGCCGCCCAGGAACATCCCCAATACGACCTTGCTGCCCTCCTCCCCATCGGAAAGAGCGATAAGTTCGCGGTCGACCAGATGCTCATGCAAATCATGTTTTGCCATTTCGACAATGCGTTCCAGCGCTTTTAGCGGATTGCCCTCCGCACCCAGATCAAGCGCGATGAGGTTGGTTTTGCCGTTGGGCAAAACAGCCACTGGCGGCGGGTTATCACCAAAATGCCCGCCGTGGTATAGCTCGGTTAAAGCTGCCTGGACGGTTCCATCGCCGCCGTTGATAACCAGCACTTTGGGTTTCACCCGCGCGATGGTCTCCAGAGCCTTGGCAATTTCATCAACATCATCCACCTCGTAGTGGAACACGTCACTATTTTTGACACAATATGAGCGCACTTCCGGCAAGATTGACCGGTTCCCGGTCGAATTTGGATTGGATAGTAACGCTACATTGGCCATTATTTCGTGCCCGTTCCCCGGTAATATATGCCCGTCACATATATTTCATTGTGATATTGATAGATTTGACGCCGTTGCCGACGGAAAAGGCTGTTTTCTTGTAACTCGGCTTGCCAAGATTAAAGATATTGATGCTCGGATTGTTCGACATGCCACCGCCATCGGACGAAATATCGGTCTTGCCATTACCATTCACGTCGTGGCGGATAGCAATACCATAAGTGCCCGCGTTGTTTATCGGCATACAAAACGTCATCGAACCCGCTTTGGCAGGAACTTCAATGCGGTGCAGCCAGGCGCCGCTTTTCAACCATTCTTCCTTGGTTCCACGATAGCTCTGCACCCGTAATTTTCCGGATGATTCCTTGATACCACTCACGTTCACCAGCACAGCAGGTCCATTTCCGGATCGGCACTGGTTCATATTATTGGAAATTGTTTGACCTGCAGAAAGCGCTGTAACAGGCGCTACAAGAAGGGCGGTTGAAAGGGCTATTGGTGCCGCAAATTTCAACATGACGAATATACTCCTAGTCGTTATACCCACGTCAACTCCGGCGGGTAAGAGAATCAGCCCCCTGAATGCTTATCGATATGGATTCGATTTGCGGCAGAAACATGGTGAGAGGGCGACAACAAGTTGAAATTCCTGACTTCTACTGATCGTTACATCGCCAAATTGATTGCTTTGCCCCTTATCGGGACACTGGTGATCTCGGCGATGTTGCTGGTGCTGGAAAAAATGCTGCGGCTATTTGATTTCGTCGCAGCAGAAGGCGGCCCGGTAAGCGTGGTCTGGCGGATGCTGGCCAACCTCATCCCCGAATATCTCTCGCTTGGCATCCCGATCGGGCTGTTACTCGGAATATTGCTCGCATTCAGAAAACTGGCGCTGAGCTCGGAGCTCGATGTTTTTCGGGCAGTTGGTCAAGGATATGGGCGGCTTTTGCGGGTGCCCTATATGTATGCCGTCGCGCTGATGATGGTCAACCTGCTGCTGGTCGGTTTCGTCCAGCCGCTATCGCGCTATTATTACGAAGAATTGCGGTTTGAACTGCGATCCGGTGCGCTTGGCGCTTCGATCAAGGTCGGTGAATTCACCAGTCTGGGCAAAAAAATGACGATGCGGATTGAGGAAAGCCGCGACAATGGCACCAAATTGAGCGGAATGTTTGTCCGGGCTGAGAATTCCAAGGGACAGACCGTTTCGGTAACCGCAAAAAACGGCCAGTTTCTGGCAACCGATGATCCGGACACGATCATCCTGCGCCTGTCCAACGGTGTACTCATCCACGATGCGCCCAATTATGAAAAGCCGAGAATATTAAGTTTTAGCAGTCATGATCTGCCGATTGCTCTGCCGGATATCGCCTCTTTTCGATCTCGCGGTGGCAAGGATCTGGAATATACTATTCCCGAACTGGTCCGGGTTGGATCCGATGAACGAAGACCGGAAACCGAACGCAATGAAAGCCGCGCAAATTTTCACTTCCGGATGGTGGAGGTGGTTATGATGATGCTCATGCCGCTATTGGCGCTCGCACTTGCGATACCGCCCAAACGCTCGACATCAGCGCTTGGCGTGTTCCTCTCAATCGTGATGATTGTGACCTATCACAAACTCAATGAATATGGCGAGGATATTGGTTCGCTCGGGATTGTCGATCCGATCATCGCTCTATGGCTTCCGTTTCTGCTATTTGCAGGGCTGATTATCTGGATGTACTATATCGTCGCACATGTTCCAGGCGGGCAACCGATTGGTGCCCTCGAAAAAGGATTCTCGAAATTTGGAGGGGTCTTCAAGGGCTTGCTCAATTTCAATCGAAAGCGCGCCAATGTCACGGATTGATGAATTGAAGCAAGCCAGTAGAGAACGACTTTAGCTATGGATTTTTTTCCTTCCCGCACGCTTGCCTTTTACATGGCCAAGATGTTCCTGATCCGCATTTTCAGCGTCGTAGCCTTGCTCGTGCTGGTGCTGATGTCGCTGGACCTGCTTGGTCAAAGCGGTAAAATCCTAGCCTTTCAAGGCAACGGCGAAGCCGAGCTGTGGACCTATGTATCGCTAAGAGCACCGCAGATTATTGCCTTTGCTTTGCCCTTTTCCGTGCTGCTTGGCACATTAATCACGCTCGCAACATTGAACCAGAATAGCGAAGTTGTTTCGATGAAAGCGGGCGGCCTTTCTGCTCACCAGATTCTTGCACCACTTATCGTCACCAGCTTGCTTGTTGCGATTAGTTCGTTCCTGTTCAACGAAACGGTTGTGGCACCGGCGACCGCTACGCTCTCCGCTTGGGAGAAGGTGGAATTCGGCCCCATTCCCAGGGAAAGCAATGTCAAAACCAACGTGTGGGTCAAAGATGGCAATAATCTGGTCAACGCCAAGGTCGTTGCAGGGCGCGGCAAAAATGTTGTTCTTCGGGATATCACTGTATTCAGTCGCTCGGAAAACGATCTGCGCAGCCTGTTGCATGCCGACGAAGGCCGATATACCGGCCAATCATGGACGATTACAGGCGTAACCCGATTTGATGTCGCCACTGGCACCGAACAAAAACAGGATCAACTCACTATTGGCGAGACCCTTCGTCCCGACCAATTCACGCTGTCCAGTGTAAATGCGGAAGGTCTGACATTGCCGCAGCTGAAAACCGCTATTGATGATCTGAAAGCGGCTGGCCGGCCTACGATGAGCCTGGAAGCCAGCATGTGGCATAAAATATCTGGCCCGCTATCAGCGATGCTCATGCCGCTCCTCGGCGCGGTCGCGGCATTCGGATTGGCTCGCTCCGGCCAGCTATTTCTTCGCGCCGTGATCGGTATGGCGCTTGGCTTTGCCTTTTTTGTTGCAGACAATTTCTCGCTGGCGATGGGTAATATCGGCGCTTACCCACCGTTTCTCGCAGCATGGGCACCGTTTATTTTGTTCTTTCTGATCGGCGAGACTGTGCTTGTTCGCACCGAAGAATAAGGGCCACACCGCTTAAGGTCACCATTCGTCCAGAGCCTGTCGACGGATTCTCCGGTCTGCGAATTAGCCTAAAGCTGTTCTTCGACAAGCTCAGCGCGAACGGAATGTCAACTGCGCTATCGTGCCTGGAAACTAAGCCCTGCCGGCGCTCCCGCGCACCAATCCAATCACTAGCCGCGACAGGCTGCCATGGTTGGAGCGGTAAAAATTGGACTCTTTAGGGAGTGCATTGGAAATGCGCCGATGCGCTTCCCCCAGCGAATGGTATGGCACACCGGGAAGCAGATGGTGGAGCCCATGATAACGCAGGCCCACCGGTGCCCAAAGCGCTGGCAAGGTGCCCGGTGGAGGAACATTCACACTATCGAGATATTGCGCAGTGACACTCATTTCTTCGCCGTCATTTTCCCAAAGATGCGCAACAAGAGTGCGGATTTGGTTGAGCACAACGCTGCCAGACATAACGGCAAGGAAAATCAAAAACGCACGCAAAGGAATGACGTTCATCGCGATCATCGCCAGGAGACTTACGGCCCAGATGCTTGCAGCGATTTCGCAGGCCAGCCATTGCCGCTTCAAATCCCCTTCCGGCGGTTTGCGACGGAAGTCTGGATTGATCACAAGCCCTGAATAGCGCTCAACCACAATCTTGCGCAACGGCGGAATGATCGCCGACAGTGGCGACAGCACAGCATAGCGAACTAACAGCGCAATCGGCGCGAGCGAGGCGGCAACCACAAATAGCGGTACGCTCCAAGGCTTCATCAAAGCCAGGGGCAGATATTCGGGATCTTCTTTCGTGCCGTATTTCTTGGTACGATGATGCATGCTGTGCACGCCTTCGTACATGAACGAGGGGATTAGCATCGGCACGCCAAATAGCGCATTCCAGGCGAAGTGAAACCATGGCAGGGCATTGCGCCGTACATGGGTCAGTTCATGGATGAAGCTTCCAGCGCGATACAGCGCCAATATGGCGATAATTCCAAATGCAACGGCCAGTCCAATCTTGGCGCTACCTATCGCCCCCAACAGCGCGCCATAGCCGACAATGATCGACGCCAGAAAGTCTGCCCAATAAATGGCGGGGCGCGGCGCGTTAAGGTCCCGCGTCACTTTAGCTGCTGTGCGGATCAGCTCATTGTCTTCGCCAGTTCTCGAAGACGTAACGCGTGCAGAACCCTTGGCCAGTTTTCCAGCCGGTGGTTCGTTTGCAGTAAATGCCGTGGAATCCATAAGTATCCGTTTGTTGTTTGGCTGCCTTAAGCAGTATTTCGTGGCAAGATAATGGCAAGGCCGTGATTGCAGTCCGGCGCTAATCCTCATGCTGGCCTTGACATTTCAGCGCGATTAACGCCACAGCCACGCAAGTTTTCTAGAAAGATTAATTGCTGTGGCGAAAACGGATATAGTCATTCAACCGGTCACAACCAAGGGCCAGAAAAAAGCTTTCGTCGAGCTTGCCTATCGGCTCAATGCCAATGATCCGGCATGGATACCGCCACTCAAATCAGAGGTTTACGCACTCCTTAGCCCTACGAAAAATCCCTTTTTCGAGCATGCCACTGTGCAGTTTTTTCTGGCATTGCAAGGTGGTGCGCCAGTCGGACGGATTAGCGCTCATATCGATCATCTCGCGCTGGAACAGCCGCCGGAACAAGGAATGGGGCCGGGCACGGGCAATTGGGGATTGCTCGAGGCGGCAGACGAAGATGTTTCCCGCATCCTCATCAATACAGCAGAAAACTGGCTGCGGGACCAAGGCATGCGCCGCGTGCTGGCTCCGCTCAGCATGTCGGTGTGGGAGGAACCGGGCCTTCTGACATTCGGTCATGACCAGCGACCAACGATCATGATGGGGCACCACAATGCGGCCTATGAGGGCTGGATCGAATCGAGCGGTTACCGATCGGTCAAAAAACTGCAAACCTATGCCGTACCGGTCACAGAAGGCTTTCCCGAACTCATCAACCGCATCGTTGCGTCGGGTGAACGCAACAGAAAGCTGGTGATCCGGAAAGTGGACAAGAAGCATTTTGACCGGGATGCCGAGATCATCATGGGCCTGCTCAATGATGCTTGGTCAAGCAACTGGGGTTTTGTGCCGTTCACCGACCGCGAGATCGAACATGCCGGCAAAAATCTCGGCAAGATCGTCTATGAAGAGATTAATATGATCGCCGAGATTGAAGGCGAACCGGTAGCCTTCATGATGACGTTGCCTGACCTCAACGAAGTTATCAAAGACATGAACGGCAAGCTTCTCCCGTTTAATTGGGCGAAACTCCTTTGGTGGCTAAAACGCCCCAAAGCAAAAACCATGCGCGTCCCGCTGATGGGCGTAAAAAAGGAGCTGCAAAACAGTCGCCTTGCCAGCCAGATGGCGTTCATGATGATCGAATATATCCGTCGCAACGCCATTGAGAAATTTGGCACGGAACGCGGCGAAATCGGCTGGATACTGGAAGATAACAAGGGAATGATCGCCATCGCCAAGGCGCTGAATGCGGAGCTAAATCGCGAATATACAATGTATGAAAAGGCGCTCTATGGCGATGCCGTTAGCGAAGAAAAAACTTCGCCGATTCTGCCCTGATAATCTCATCAATCCCCCGCTCCCATAAATCGTTATGGCCACCGTTTCTCATCGGAACAGCGGTTTTGGGTTGATCCGCTGCATCGAACAGCTTCTGTCCCATTGAGAAAGGAATAAGTTCGTCTGCAGTGCCATGAATCCAGACCAGAGGCATATTAATCTGCCTGATCCGGTCAATTGACGGATACTTGTTTTTCGAGAGCATCTTCGCGGGCAAAAAAGGGAACTGCTTTTGCGCCATATCGTCGATCCCGGTATAGGCTGCCTCTAATATCAATCCGGCGGCCGAATTCTTCGATGCCAACCAAACAGCGGGGCCAGTACCAAGAGATTGTCCAACGATAATTATGCGCTCTGCTGCGATACCTTTAGCCAATAGCCAATCATAGTTCGCCTGCGCGGTTAAATATAATCCTTCTTCGCTGGGGCTGCCAACGTTCCCCCATAGCCCGGATAACCCACGCCAAGCACTCCCGAACCATTTTGCGCCAGCGCGCGATAAAGCGGAATGCGATGATAATGCGATCCGGCATTTCCATGAAGATGCATGAAAACAGGCCGGGTTTGATCCGTTGGCGGCTTCCACAATGAAGTTGTTTTACTTTCGCCTTCGCTGGTGATGGTAACAGCGGTGAAATCGGTTCTGGCAAGCTGAGCGCTGCTCGGAACTTCTTGATCGGGGATATAGAGAAAGCTGTTCTGAAACAGATAGACTATGACAAGCATACCCAAATAAAGGCTGGCCACGAACAGCAATCCATTCCACAGCACTTTTTTCAATAATCCAGTTCCACCCATGTCGGCGCATGGTCGCTGGCTTTTTCGCGTCCGCGATGCTCTTTATCGACGCCACAGCTTTTTAGGCGATCCGCTGCTAGAGGACTAAGCAGCAAGTGATCGATGCGGAAACCCTGGTCGCGCTGCCAGCCGCCGCTGCGATAATCCCAGTAGGTCCAGATATTGCCCTGCGGATAGGTAAGGCCCAGCGGATCGGTCCAGCCATCGTTCAACATGCGCTGATAGCCCGCCCGGCTTTCAGGCTGCATCAGCGCATCATTCTGCATCGCTTTCACCGAGAAAACATCATTATCGCGCGGGATGACGTTATAATCACCAGCTAACACTGCGGGAATTTCTTCTTCCCAGATTTCTGCGGCACGATCGCGCAGCCGCTTCATCCAGCGCAGCTTGAAGTCAAATTTGGGACCGGGATGCGGATTTCCGTTGGGCAGATAGATGCTCGCAATCCGCACGCTCCTGCCGCCTGCGCCTTTAACGTTGGCTTCGAGATAACGACTATGCTCATCTTCCGGTTCACCATTGAGGCCGCGCTTGGTCTCTCCCGGCTGCTGATCGCGCGTCAATATCGCGACACCGTTAAAACTTTTCTGCCCATGCCAGATTGCGCCATAGCCGATTTTCTCAAATTCTGCGGCTGGAAAGCCTTCATCCTGTGTCTTGATTTCCTGCAGGCAGGCGACGTCAGGCTTGGTTTCTTCCAGCCATTCCAGCAGACGCGGCAAACGTGCTTTTATTCCGTTGATGTTGAAGCTGGCGATGCGCATATCAGCGTCTTTCCGTTGGTCCTGAGCCTGTCGAAGGACGTTTCAAGACCATAAGCGCACTTCTACAAGCTCAGTGCTAACGGAGTGCTGCCAATCGTTCAAACGGAGAAGCTCGAACCGCAGCCACAACCGGATGCAGCATTGGGATTAGTTACCTGAAACGCGCTGCCACCTAGCGATTCAACAAAATCAACAGCACTGCCGCGCACCAGATCAAGGCTGATCTCGTCAACAACCAGCGTCACGCCCGATTCAACCGCAGTCACATCGTCCGATTCCACTGCCTCGGCCAGTTCAAATTTATATTGAAAACCCGAACAGCCGCCACCTTCTACCGCGAGTCGCAGCATAGCTGGCTTACCTTGCTTTTCCGCAATGGCCGCCACGCGTTTTGCCGCGCTGGGAGTCAGGAATATTTCCTGTTCGGATGTGTCGAGTGCCTGGGTCATATCTTTAAGATAGGGATTATCAAAAGGGGCGGCAAGCCTATAACTTGCGCCGCCCCCTTATTGCACCCTCTCCCAAAGGTGTTAGCAATATTTTGTTTCTCGGCTTATTTCTCGTCCGGGCCGCCCAAAGCGATGTTGCCTTTCGCACCGGGTGCCAGTTTCTGAGCTATCAGAAAATCATTGGATTGCATGAATGGAATGGGGTTAACCGCTTCGCCGGCGATACGCACTTCATAATGGAGGTGGCTTCCGGTTGACCGTCCTGTTGAACCCATGAAACCGATTAAATCGCCGCTTTTCACGCGCGCATTTGGCTCTACGTTAAGACGTGACATATGCCCGTAGCGGGTCTGGATTTCATTGCCGTGGTTGATTTCAATATATTTGCCGTATCCGCTAACCCATTGGGCTCGTCCTACGATGCCGTCTGCTGTGGCATAAATCGGTGTACCAATCGGACCCGCCATATCAATGCCTTTGTGACGAGCGCGACGGCCTTTAAACGGATCGGACCGGAAACCGTAGGAGCTGGTGAGCGCAAAATTTTCAACCGGTTTGCGCGACGGGATGGTCAGCTTGACCGGCTGGACTTTTCCCTGGCCGGACCAGTTATTAAAAATCATCCGGAAAGCGGGATCTGATTCGCCCAGAGAATTATCCGAAGATGAACTTTTCAAGCTATCTACAGGGATACTTGCGGAACTTTCTTCGGCCATAGCCGTTGAAGAAAATGTTAGCGCGGATCCGAAAATTGCGATTGCTGTGAGTTTTGTCACAGTATTTTTAAACAAACTTACTACATTGTCGGTCATCAAGTGATCGACTCCTGTTTCTTGCGACCCGAGCAGCCTCTCGGTTCTTTGGTTTTTGGCAGATACTCTGCCCCCCGTTGTCTGACCACAGGTGTAAATTCATATTGGTTAATTATTCAATACCATAATAATATTCCCGCGTTAAACCGGCTGCATGGCGCGCTGAGTCGTTAAATGGCGGCTTTAACCCGCCTCTGAAGTGGGTTTTTACAAGATTTTTCCAGTGTCGATGAGGCGATTTATTTAGATTCGCGCAGGCAAATTCGAACCATTTGGTTCCATAAGAAACATGGTTAATTTCGTCTTCATATATCCGTTTGAGCACTTTTGCGGTGACGTTATCACCCTGCGCTTTAAACCGCTCAACCGTATCCAGAGTGATGTCGAGCCCCCGCGCTTCCAAAACCATCGGTACAATCGCCAGCCGCGCTGAAGCATCATGGGCGGTTTCTTTTGCTGCGCCCCAAAGCCCATCATGAGCAGGATGCGCGCCATAGAAACTGCCCATTTCCCGAAGACGGCGGTCCAGCAAAACGAAATGCATCGCTTCTTCGGCGCCGACCCGAAACCAGTCATCGGCGAATTCACGAGGAAACTGCCCGGCAAACCGGCCAATCATGTCAAACGCGAGATCAATCGCGACAAATTCAATATGTGCCAGCGCGTGGATCAGGGCGATGCGTTTTGTGAGTGATGTACCCTTTCCCCTGCGCGGCATATCGCGCGGAAATAATAATTCGGGCTTTTCCGGGCGTGCTGGCTGATCGGGCATGGAGATGCTGAAATCATGCTCTAGCCTTCCCAAACGCCATTGGCGGGCAGCATAGCGCGCAGCCATGACTTTGGTAGCCGGTTGCCGGGTTTGCAGCACATGCAAAACCGCTTCCCCTGCAGTATGAGCAAATTTTGCCTGCTTATTCAAGCCGCTCAAGCAGCCTGCACAGCCGCGAGCACGTCCTCGGCATGGCCTTTGACCTTCACTTTGGGCCAAGCTTGCAAAACCTTACCATCAGGTCCGATCAGGAAGGTAGACCGGATAATCCCCATATAGGTTTTGCCATACATCTTTTTTTCCGCCCAGACGCCGATTTTCTCCAGAAATTCCGTGCTTTCATCCGAAGCAATATCGACGGTTAATTCCTGCTTGTTGATGAAATTCTGCTGTTTTTTTGGCGAATCGGCGGACATACCCAGAACGGCGGCGCCCGCTTTTTCAAATTCCGGCAAAAGCGCAGAAAAATCTTTCGATTCGGTCGTGCAGCCCGGCGTGCTGGCCTTGGGATAAAAGAACAGCACCAGTTTTTTGCCACGGTAGTCGGACAGTGTGACTATGCTGCCATCCGGCGCGGTCAGGTCCATGTCCGGAAGTGTATCGCCAACATCTATCATATTATATCTCCTAGAATTTCATCGGGATCCGGTCGCAAATGCCGGTTCCATTCTTCAATAACGCATTGTCTTGCCGCATCATACTCCGCCAGAAGGGCATCCCAATTGGCTTGCCCAGCCGCGTGCGCAATAAGTTCGCGACTTGTTTCGGGCGGATAATCACAATCGGGCGACATCAGTCGAAGGGCCACCAAAAGACGTGTCATTAGTTCATGCGCTTGCACCATCTGCCCGTCTAAATGGCCAGCATTTGCCAACGCCAGCGCCGCCTTGTCCAATTGCGGATGCAAAGCCTCGCCGGTTTTGAGCTGCAGGAAGTGGATGATAAACTCCCAGTCGATCAGTCCGCCCTCCATAAGCTTGGTGTCGAGCGGTCCTTTTGGGGGTTTATGCGCGACAATATCCAGCCGCATCTTGCGTACTTCCTTGCGCAGCTTTTCCGGTTCGCGGTCTTTTTGCAATACGGCGTAAATATCATGCTGCAGTAGCTGTCGCGCCGCCGCACTGCCATAAACCGGCCGTGCCCGGGTCAGTGCCATGTGCTCCCACGTCCAGGCGCTTTCCTGCTGATATTTCCGGAAACTCTCCATCGAAACCGCCATCGGCCCCTGCGCGCCCGAAGGCCGAAGGCGGGTATCGACCTCATATAACGGCCCCGCTGCTGTCGGCACCGATAAAGCGGTAACAATGCGTGTCGCCAGCCGATTAAAATATTGTGTGCCACCCAATGGACGGCTGCCATCCGATTCAGCACTGTGATCGCCGGTGAAGAGAAATATCAAATCGAGATCAGAGGCGTGGGTCAGCGCCTCGCCGCCGAGACGGCCCAAAGCCAGAATGAGCAGTTCGCTGTCGGCAACGGTTCCATGCACGGCTTCAAATTCGGTAATGGTCGCAGCCGTCAAAACCTGAATAGCAGCCTCGGCCACTCGCGCATATCCCTCGGCAATCGCCAGCGCATCATGGCGGCCTTCAATAAGCTGTGTGCCCAGCGCAAAGCGTTTTTCACCGACCCGCGCGCGCACTCGGTCGAGCAGCATCTGATAATCATCGCCAGGTTCGGCTTGCGAAAACTCTTCGGCCAACGTCACAATATCTGGCGGCAAATCGAGCGCGGTGGTATCAATCAACCCCTCGAAAAACTCGGTACGCCGCGCCAGCGCATCGGCCAAAACCGGGGCATGACTCAATATCCGCCCAAGCATATCGCGCAATCCAGGCCGCGCTTCGAGCATCCGGAAAAAGTTAATCGCCGTAGGCAGGCGTTCGATCAAACTATCCAGCCGGGTGATGGCTTGCTGCGGATTAGGCGAGCTGGCAAGTGATTCTATTAGTTCGGGCAGAACGGCTTCAAAAGACTCGATTGCCGCAGTACTCCGCAGCGCAGTAATCTTGCCGCTGCGCCAACGATTAATCTTGGTCGCGAAAAATTCCGGATCATCCACGCCCATATCGGCAATGGCCTGTTCCAGTTTCTGGCTATCTTTTGGCAGCGCGGCGTTGTCCTCGTCATCAATCAGCTCGTCATAAATAGACCCGACCGCTTCAACCTTCGGCTCAAGCAGCGCGAGCAGTTCTTTGCCGCTTTTCATGCCATGCAACCGCGCCACCCGGTCCATGCCTGCATCGTCATCGGGCAGGCTATGGGTTTGCTGGTCATTTATCATCTGCAGCCGGTGCTCAATGATCCGGTATTGCTCATATGCTGCGCTCAGCGTCCGGGCTTTCGCACCGTCAATCCGTCCGGCCTCTACTAAAGCATCGAGCGCATCGCGGGTTGCCGCAACCCGCAATTCCGGTTCGCGACCGCCAAATATCAGCTGGTGCATCTGCGCATAGAACTCAGCCTCGCGAATCCCACCGCGCCCGCGCTTGAGATCATAGCCAGGGCCAAATTTTTGTCCCGCTGCATAGTGATCGCGAATTTGCACAGAGACGTCGCCGATATTCTTGATCGCCCCGTAATCCAGTGAGCGCCGCCAGATAAACGGATTGATTGTTTCAAGAAAATATTCGCCAAGCTTAGTGTCGCCAGCAGCGACACGGGAGCGGATAAACGCCGCCTGCTCCCAGGCCAGTGCGCTGGATTCATAATAACTGATCGCCGCCTCCACCGGCAGCGCTATCGGACTCACTTCCGGAGAAGGCCGAAGCCGCATATCGACGCGGAAAACGTAGCCATTGGCATCGCGAGTGTTCAGCGCATCAACCAGCCCCTGCCCGATCCGACGCGCCGCATCGCTCGGCTCTTCCTTTCCGCGTGTCGGGATAGTTTCGGGATCATAGATAAAAATCGGATCAATATCCGAAGAGTAATTCAACTCGCGGCTGCCATGTTTGCCAAGGCCAATGACCGCAAAACCCTGTGCGGGCGTCGCATCGGGATAACGGTCGGCGTAGATATCCGCAAGCGCTTCATCCAGCGTACGGTCAGCGAAATCTGAGAGCTTCGTTATAACGTCGGTGAGAGTAAGCTGCCCCGCCAGATCGCCGATTGCTAGCGTGAGCGCCAGAGCGCGTTTTTCAAGGCGCAGTTTTTGACGGACGTTTTCGGCACGCGCGCCAGCCTGAGCGGTAAAGTCCATTGCCGCTTCGAGATTTTCATCCGCCAGCAATGCGGTAAGCTCTGGCTGCACTTCCATTGCCATTGCGAGATAGGGCGCATTTTCCCGGGCGCGGGTCATGGCGTCGGCGAGCAAGGTTGGCGAAGGAGGCTGGGGCGCATTCATCACAAATGCTTTTACGGCCTCATCCGCATTTGTCACGCCTGACGACGACGCCCTGAACGATACAGCGAGCAGCACTCGAAATGACTATGGTTTCTTCTTGTCGATCAGCACAGCCTGTTGCCACTTACTCGGAGCCTTGTCCGTCCGGTGGATGCATCCGGACCAGCAGCAGGGACGCCGCTTGCCTTCCTGCATTTCCTCGATTGTCCGCCTGATGCGTCTTTCTCGGGTTTTCGCCTGTTTGGCATCTTCCACCCAGCAGATAAACTCGTTGCGGCCCAGCGGGGTCAGGCTCTGCCACAGGGCGAAAACCTCGGCGTCCGCCGTAATGGCAGTGCGCATATCCTCCGCCGTCTTGTGGACGGTTCCTTCAAGAAAAGTCTCACGCATCGCAGCGGATATTACAACCCAGGCAGTTTCAGATCAATCGGACTCAGCATTGGCTAAATAGCGCGTGCGAAAACCGCTGGCAAATTGGGAAAACCTTCCCTCAGAAATCGCCTGCCGCATCCCCGCCATCAGCGCTTGATAACACGCGATATTATGTTCCGTCATCAGCATCGCGCCGAGAATTTCTTTGGCGCGTATGAGGTGATGCAAATAGGCACGGCTATACGTCTGGCAGACCGCGCAAGCGCAACTGGCATCAAGCGGTTCGAGATCCTCGGCAAATTTGGCATTGCGGATGTTGATCGGGCCATAGGCCGTAAACGCCTGCCCATTACGTCCCGAACGGCTCGGCAACACGCAATCAAACATATCCACCCCGCGCTCGACTGCACCCACCAAATCATCCGGCTTGCCAACGCCCATGAGATAGCGCGGTTTGTCCTCGGGTAATTGACCCGGCGCACAATCAAGCACATCAAACATCGCCTCCTGTCCTTCGCCGACCGCCAGCCCGCCAATTGCATAGCCATCAAAGCCGATATCGATCAGCGCCTCGGCAGAAGCTTTGCGAATCTCTTTATCCAGCGAACCCTGCTGAATGCCAAATAACGCCGCCCGCGATGCGTGTTCCTCCCCACTATCAAAGCCGCTACGCGAGCGTTTGGCCCAGCGCATTGAACGCTCCATGGAAGCCATCGCCTCATCGCGCGTTGCGCCATTTTTGGTGCACTCATCAAAGGCCATCACAATATCGCTGCCAAGCAGGCGCTGGATTTCCATCGAGCGTTCCGGCGTCAACATATGGCGCGAGCCATCCAAATGGCTTTTAAACTCGACGCCATCCTCGGTCAGCTTGGCCAGCTCGGAGAGGCTCATCACCTGATAGCCGCCACTGTCGGTGAGAATAGGCCGGTCCCAATTCATGAATTTATGCAAGCCGCCCAGCCGCGCCATACGTTCCGCGCCGGGCCGCAGCATCAGGTGATAGGTATTGCCCAATATGATATCCGCGCCGGCTGACCGCACGGTCTCTGGCTTCATTGCCTTCACCGTCGCCGCAGTGCCCACCGGCATGAACGCTGGTGTGCGGATATCGCCACGCATCATGGAGATTTTGCCCGTGCGGGCCTTGCCTTCCGTTGCGTCTATCGAAAAGGTAAAACGATCGGTCATATCGAGTGTTCCTAGTGACAGACTATGGGGATGGAAAGCCACGATATTGCCAACGGAATATCGGAGACGATTTGTGTTTTGCGACCAATAGTGTAACCAAAGGATCGTTTTGCGCGAATCCTTCAACATCTGCGCATGATGGTGACAGACTATTTCAGGACCAACATCAGGAGTATATTATGACCAAAACAAACAGATTAGCATCAACCGCAACCGCGCTTATTGCTGCAGCAACCCTTTCCGCCTGTGGCGGCGGCACAAGTGAAGCCACAAGCGAAACTGCGGAAGCAACCGACGCGGAAGTGACTGAAGTCGCCGCAGCCGAAAAAGAAAAATGCTTCGGCATCGCAAAAGCAGGCGAAAATGATTGTGCTGCTGGCGAAGGCACAAGCTGTGCTGGCACCTCGATAGTCGATTATCAGGGCAACGCGTGGAAATATACCGGCGCTGGAGAATGCGAACCAATGGGCGGATCACTCACCGAAGTGGCGGATAATGATCCACCGGTTCCAGTGGCTGCGGCTGCAGAAGGCTAGGCCCTTCGAACATAATTTTAAAAAGGGCGGTTCGATTGATCCGCCTTTTTTATTTGAACATAGTAACCGATGGACATCACGTTTTCTATCTGTTAACTACAATTGTAGTCGATAGGAGAATTTTGTGATGTTATTGCCCGCGATCCTCGCCGCCAGCATTCTACCCGCAAATGCCGCACCCGATAAACCGGCGATTGACCAAGCCGTTTTTGAGGCCATTAAGGATGAAATCGAATATGGTCTGGAGGCTTCAAGAAACCAAGATATCGAACGCTATATGGAAGGCGTTCCTGCAGACACGCGCATAGTAGAGGAAGATGGCTCGATCACCGGCCGCGACCAACTCAAAGAAATCAAGCTCAAGGAATGGGCGATCATTCCCAAAACCAATGTCCTTGAAATGACAATTACCGGTATTGAAATTGGCTGCGATGGCCACTGCGCCACCGTCTGGACCGATCAGAAATGGGATCGCCAGATGCTCGGCCGTGATGGCAACTCAGAATTTAATGTAGTGACGACACAGAAACACAAGGAGCGCTGGGAAGAACGAAATTCCCGATGGGTCAATGTAGATACCATCGAATTGGGCGGCACAACGATGGTTGATGGCAAACCCTATTGATCGACCCTAAAAATCAAGGCAGCAACAAACTGGAATCACCATAGCTGTAAAACCGGTAATCCTCTGCAATCGCATGGGCATAGGCCGCCTGCATAGTCTCAAGCCCCATCAGCGCGCTCACCAGCATGAACAGCGTGGATTTCGGTAAATGGAAATTGGTCATCAAACCATCTATCGCGCAGAACTTATACCCGGGCGTAATGAAAATATCCGTATCACCTTCAAACGGCGTGATGATACCATCCTCTCCCGTCGCGCTCTCCAGTAAACGCAGGCTGGTCGTGCCAACCGCGATGATCCGTCCGCCACTGGCGCGCGCGGCATTGAGACGATCCGCCATTTGCTGTTCTATCCGCCCCCATTCGCTGTGCATCTGGTGATCATCGGTTTCATCAACCTTTACCGGTAGGAAGGTTCCCGCGCCAACATGCAATGTCAGCGTCTCACGGCCAATTCCGGCAGCGTCGAGGGCAGCGATCAGTCCATCCGTAAAATGCAGCGCAGCGGTCGGCGCCGCGACCGCACCTTCTTCCTTTGCGAACATTGTCTGATAATCGGCCGCATCGCGTTCGTCGATATCGCGCTTGCTTGCGATATAAGGCGGCAGCGGCATAGTGCCTGCCCGGCCCAGCAGCACTTCCACCGGCTCCTCACCCTGAAAGTGGAGCACGAAACTGCCGTCTGCCAGTCGCGCTTCCGCGATGGCGAAAACATCCTGACCGAAGTCAATTTCCTGCCCGGGTTTCAAGCGTTTGGCATTGCGGATAAATGCCTGCCAGCGGCGCAAATCGATGCGCTTGTGCAATGTCGCACCAATGGTCGCTTCACCGCGCCGCCCCTGGAGCTGCGCCGGAATCACTTTGGTGTCATTAAACACCAATATGTCTTTGTCGGAGAGCAGGCGGGGTAAATCGCTCACCCGATGATCTGACAGCATATCATCCGCAGCAAGCAGCAGTTTGGCACTGTCCCTCGGGACAGCAGGCCTCAGCGCAATATTTTCCTGCGGCAGCGCAAAATCAAAAAGATCAACGCGCACGCTTAAATCAGGGATTTAGGGGCGCGTTGAGATCATCGACCGTAATCTCTTTTTGTGCCGGGGCTGCATAAGAACCAGGCGGTGGCGGCGCCTTGTTGTCTGCCGCGACAGAAGCCTGCAAAATCCGGCTCGGACTTGCCGGCGGTTCACCGCGATTGATCGCATCCACATATTCCATACCAGCCGTCACCCGCCCGAAAACAGTATATTTATTGTCCAGCGCGAAACGCGGATAGAAAACAATGAAGAACTGGCTATTGGCGCTGTCTTCGCCCTGCGCCCGGGCCATTGAGACCACACCACGCAAATGCGGAAACGGATGAAACTCGGCTTTCAGGTCCGGCAAATCGGACCCTCCCGTTCCGGTACCGGTGGGATCACCGGTTTGCGCCATAAAGCCATCGATCACACGATGGAAAATCACTCCGTTGTAAAAGCCTTGGCGCGCGAGGGTTTTGATCCGCTCGACATGATTGGGCGCAACGGCTGGAAAAAGCTGAATGGCAACCCGGCCACCGGTCGAAAGATCAAGGTAAAGAATATTCTCTTCCGGCGCGACTGCGGCCGGAGCAGGCGCCTGTTCAGCAGTCTCTTGTTCAACAGTTGCCTGTTCAGAAACGCCCTGGGCGAGCGACGGGCTGGAGGCCAGCAGCACGGCAGCAAAAAAGAGGGATATTTTACGCAGCATATTCGAACTCACCTGTTCACACTCAATGGTGCCTGGATAACATTGATCATCAATGTCGAACGCCTTTGAACGAAACAGCCTTTCGCTGCAATGAATTGCTTTGACAAAAAAAGCGCTATTGATCGCCCTTCAAACCAATCTCGTTAACGCGTGTGACAATTTCTTCGGCCACTTTGGGGGTCACGAATTTTTTAACTTCACCGCCGAACATCGCGATTTCTTTCACCAGCCGCGAGGCAATCGGTTGCAGCGACACATCTGCCATCAGGAACACCGTCTCGATATCATCATTCAGTTGCTGGTTCATGCCTGCCATCTGGTATTCATATTCAAAATCGGCAACAGCACGCAGGCCGCGCACGATAACGCTGGCGCGCTGTTTTTCGGCAAATTTCATCAGCAGCGAGTTAAACCCGACCACCTCCACGGCATCGCCCAGATGCGCGGTTTCCCGGCGCACCATATCGAGACGTTCCTCGTCAGAAAACATCGGAGATTTGGAAGGATTGGTGGTGACACCGATAACCAGCTTGTCAACCAGCGCCGTTCCGCGCTTGATTATATCCATATGACCCAAGGTGATCGGGTCAAAAGTGCCCGGATAAATGCCAATCCTCATAAAATCTTTCCCTGTTCGTGTCCGGTTTACTTCTGTTCGGACCAGTCCAACTCAGCGGTCCCGATGGACGGTAAATTCTGCAATAGCGCGTAATACATCTGCTTCTTCGCCATAGATGCTCAAATGTGATTTGGCTTGATTCACAAGCATCTGGGCCTGCTCCCTGGCGCGCTCCAATCCCATTAAACTGAGGAAGGTCTGCTTCCCCGCCTGCTGGTCTTTATGCAGCGCTTTGCCGGCCAGTTCTTCATCGCCTTCGACATCCAATATGTCGTCCGCAATCTGGAACGCAAGGCCGAGATCATGGGCATAACCGCGCAGGCCTTTTCTGCCTTCAATCGCTACATGCCCTAGGATCGCGCCAATTTCCACGCAAGCGGCGATCAAAGCGCCAGTCTTGAGCTGCTGCAGGCGTGTCACGGTTTGCAAATCGAAGGTTGTTGTCTCAGCCACCAGATCCATCATCTGGCCGCCTGCCATGCCCGAAGGTCCGGCGGCCCTAGCCAGACAAGCCACCATTTCGGACCGCACAAAAGGATCGCTGTGGGTCTGTTCATCAGCCAGGAGTTCAAACGCAAGGGCATGCAGCGCATCGCCAGCCAGAACTGCCTGAGATTCGCCAAAAGCAACATGTGTTGTCGGTTTGCCGCGGCGCATGGCATCATCGTCCATGCAGGGCAGATCATCATGGATCAGCGAATAGACATGCAACGCTTCGACCGCCGTCGCCGCGCGAATGGCGCAATTCTCGTTCACATTAAAAAGCCGTGCCGTCGCCATCACCAGCAAAGGCCGCAACCGCTTACCGCCGCCAATCGCAGAATGGCGCATCGCTTCAAATAGTTCGGCGCGCGGATCATCGGGCACGCTCAGCAACAGATCAAACTGCTTGTCGACCGCAGCGGCGACGCGCGCCATTTCGGCCTGCAAATCCAGATTATTATTGGCGCTATTGTCTGCCAATGCTGCTACTCCGCATCAAACGGGGCGGTCCCAGCGGGCTTGCCCTCGCGGTCCAGAGTGATCTTTTCGATCTTCGCCTGCGCCGCTTCCAGCCGTTTCTGGCAAAGTCCGCGCAACTTTTCACCCTGCTCGTAAAGCGCAATTGATTGATCGAGCGGCACATCGCCGCTTTCCAGCTTTCGGACAATATCTTCAAGGCGCTTGAGCGCATCTTCAAAGTTCAGGTCTGACGGGGTTTCAGTGGTTTCGCTCATGCCGGTTTCAATGACGCCGGTTTAGGTTTCGGTCAAGTGGAGAGCCAAGGATGGTGTGGTTTTTTTGGTGGTAGAGAGGTGGGATGGGAGGTGTTTTGTTTGACGTCAGGCAATGTTACTTTGTCTCGGGCGGGAGTTTTTATTTTGACCTCAAGCGCCGGGCGGTCGCATCCGCTCCCTTGGCTATGCTCGCATAAGCTCGGGCGCGCAGTCGCGCTTGCCTCCGTTTCGCGTCGGTATCACTTCAGCTCATTACCAGTTGGAACACCGAGCGAATGATCGCGAGGCAAGCGCGCCAAAGTCAGATAGCGCGCGTGGGCCGGTCAGGCCGCCCCGTCGGAGCGTGAGCGAAGCGAACTAGCGCGAGACAAAACAATACCCGCGCCCGGCGCTTGAGGTTTGAAAAAGACTCCCCCATAGGAAAACAAAAAGCAGGGAGAGCACAATGTTCATCGGTCATTTCGCGCCCGCAATGGTCGCCGCAGCCCATCCCAAGGCACCCGGCCTTGGCACATTATTCGTCGCCGGACAGCTTGTGGATTTTGGCTTTTTCGCCTTCGCCATCGCGGGGATTGAGAACTTCCGGATCACCCCGGGCATCACCAAAATGGTGCCGCTCGATCTTTACAATATGCCGTACACCCACAGTTTGCTCGGGAGCACGGTTTGGGCGCTGGGTTTTGCGCTGCTGATCTGGCTGTTCACAAAAAACCGCGCTGGCGCAATGATCGGCGGGGCGGTGGTGGTGTCGCACTGGTTTCTTGACCTCCTGGTCCATGCACCTGATCTTACGCTGGCTGGATCACCGCCAAAACTGGGATTCGGACTATGGAATTATCCCCTCATCGAAATGCCGCTGGAAATCCTCATCACCTTTGGCGCGCTGGCGTTTTATATCATGAAAACCCGCGCCATTTCGGAGAAATCCAAATATGCGATTGCCCTCTTGGCCGTGTTGCTGACGCTGTTTCAGGCGATTAACTGGTTTGGACCGCCACCGGAAGCTGCGAATATGGAAATGAAAGTCACCGCGCTGGTTTCCTTTGCAGCCGCTGCGCTGGCAGCATGGTGGCTAGGGAAAACGAGAACGCTCAAAGGGGCCTGAAGCATGGCACAATATCTAATCGCTTATATCATCGCAGCCGTAATTTTCGGCATATTGGATGCCATCTGGCTGAGCAACGCGGCGGAAAAACTCTATCGCCCGATCATCGGTGACCTAATGGCAGATCAATTTCGTCTGGCTCCGGCACTGGTTTTTTACGCGCTTTATCTCGCTGGCATCATGTGGTTTGCGTTGCGACCGGCGTTGCAGGACGGGCAGTGGACGACCGCACTGCTCAATGGTGCATTACTGGGCTTTTTCTGCTACGCGACCTATGATTTGACCAATCAGGCGGTGATGAAAGTTTGGACCACCAAGCTGTCTGTGATTGATATTATCTGGGGTACTTTTGCGACTGGCACGACGGCTGCACTGACTGCGTTTCTGGTGCTGCGGTTTGTTAGATAGCATTTGACAGCAATGTGCTCCGCACGCCATGCGGCAATGAGTGCTTAGGCCAAAAACCAGCTCTGCATCAGGTGCGGAGCACGAAACTTTTACCCCGCCAACTGCGCCTCAATCTGATCTAACCGCTCTTTGCCAAAATACATCTCGCCTTCCACAAAAAATGTCGGGATGCCAAAAGCGCCGCGCTCGACGGCTTTTTCGGTATTGTCGATCAGTTCCTGTTTGATCGCCGCGTCCTGTGTTTGCGCGAACAAAGCCTGCGCATCGAAGCCGCCATCTTGCAGGATTTTCCCAACAGCTTCCGCATCGCTTGCATCAAGTTGCTGCTCCCAGATCGCGGGCAGCAACGCATCAATGAAATCCGAACGCTTGTCTGCGCCCACCGCTATCAGCATCCGTTGGAGTGTGATCGTGTTGAACGGAAAATGCGGGTTCATCTGGAATTTCGTCAAACCGTGTTTCGTGATGAAGCGCGTCATCTCCAGCATGGCATATTCATTCTTGCCCTTCACTTCGGCGTCGCGGATGAAGGGTGGCGCATTGCCCGTCAGCTTGTGCATCCCGCCGAGAAAGGCTGGGATGATTTCAATATTCGCGTCATGTTTTTCCGCCAGCGCCTTGAGCGGGTACCATGCTAGGTACGCATTGGGACTGACGAAATCGTAGATTAGTTCGATGGTCTTGGTCATTTTTCTATTCTCACCATTTCTCGTTACCATTTTTCATTCCAGGGCCGGATATCCAATTCAAACGTCCAGCTGTTGCGCGGCTGCTCGTGCAACCAGACATAATTCTGCGCCAGATCATCGGGGTTCACGACCCCGTCATTGGCCTTGCGCGCTTCATAATCAGGTAGCATCCCCTTGATCCACTCAGTATCGACAGCCGCGTCAATCACCACATGAGCGACATGAACATTTTGCGGCCCCATCTCGCGCGCCAGCGATTGCACCATATTGCGCAAGGCACCTTTCGCGCTCGCAAAGGCACCAAAACCCGCCGCGCCGCGCATACTGGCGGTTGCGCCGGTGAAGATGATCGATCCCTGCCCGCGTTCGCTCATAAGGCGCGCCGCCGCCTGTCCGGTGAGGAAACCCGCCAGTGTCGCCATTTCCCATATTTTGGTGAACTTGCGCGTGTCGGTATCGAGCATCGTCATCGGCACATTCGCCCCGACATTGAATACCACGCTATCCAGTGGGCCGATGTCATTTTCAATTTTTGCAAAAAGCTCCGTGACTTGTTCTTCGTTGCGCGCATCACAGGAAAAGCCATGTGCCTTGCCGCCGGTTCTGACAATCTCATCAACCACTGGCTGCAGCTTCTCGCCATTGCGCCGCGCACCCACGACGGTGTAGCCGACACCAGCAAAGGCGCGCATGATCGCACTGCCAATCGCATCGCCGGCACCCATGACCAAGACTGTTTTTTCCATGCGGCGCGCCTTCCATCAACCAGTTGCATTACGAAACCATGTTTGCCCGGTGATGGCAATGCAAGAATTCCCTCTAGGCGAATTTGACGCGCCTCGCTAAAGGATCATCATGACAACAGACACGCTGATAAACGAGCCCCAAATCTCACCCGAAACCGTCAAAGAGCACGGCCTGAACGAGGAGGAATATCAGCGCATATTAAACGCGCTGGGACGCGAACCGAATATTACCGAACTGGGGATTTTCTCGGTCATGTGGTCGGAACATTGTTCTTATAAATCATCTCGTCTGCATCTGAAGAAACTCCCCACAACCGGCCCGCAGGTTATTTGCGGCCCCGGCGAGAATGCGGGTGTAATTGACATTGGAGACAACCAAGCAGCGATCTTCAAGATGGAGTCGCACAACCATCCGTCTTACATCGAACCCTATCAGGGTGCAGCAACTGGCGTTGGCGGTATTCTCCGCGATGTGTTTACAATGGGTGCAAGGCCTGTTGCTAACTTGAACGCACTGCGTTTTGGTCGGCCTGACCATCCCAAGATGAAGCATCTGGTTAAAGGCGTGGTCGCTGGCATTGGCGGCTATGGTAACTGCGTTGGCGTGCCGACAGTAGGCGGCGAGACCAATTTTGATCCCGCTTATGACGGCAATATCATCGTCAACGCGATGACGGTCGGCGTGGCCGATGCGGACAAGATTTTCTATTCGGCGGCCAGCGGCGTTGGGAATCCCATTGTCTATGTCGGCTCGAAAACGGGCCGCGATGGTATCCACGGTGCGACCATGGCGAGCGCCGAATTTGATGATGATAGCGACGAGAAGCGCCCCACGGTCCAAGTCGGTGATCCGTTTACCGAAAAGCTGCTGATCGAGGCTTGCCTGGAGTTGATGGCAAGCGATGCGATTGTCGCCATTCAGGATATGGGCGCGGCAGGACTGACCAGCTCTTCGGTCGAAATGGCGACCAATGGCGAGGTTGGCATCATCCTCGACATGGACAAAGTGCCATGCCGCGAGACTGAAATGACGGCTTACGAGATGATGCTCAGCGAGTCGCAGGAACGCATGCTGATGGTATTGAAACCCGGCCGTGAGGAAATGGCTGAGGCGATTTTCACCAAGTGGGAACTGGACTTCGCGGTGATTGGCGAAGTGACCGATACCCGGAGGATGGTCCTTACCCACAAGGGCGAGACGGTCTGCGATATTCCGCTGGGGCCATTGGCCGATGATGCGCCGCTCTATGACCGGCCCTATATGAGCCGCGAGGAATATGCCGCGCATATTAATGTGCAACCGCTGGGTGATATTCCCGAAAGCAACGATATCGGCGCGGACTTGCTCAAGATGATGGCCACTCCCGCCCTCGCCTCACGCCGCTGGATCTGGGAGCAATATGACAGCCAGGTTGGTGCGGATACCGCCCAACGCTCCGGCGGCGATGCCGCAGTTGTGCGGGTTCATGGCACCAACAAGGGCCTTGCGATCACCACCGACTGCACGCCGCGTTATTGCAAGGCCGATCCCTATGAAGGCGGTAAGCAGGCAATCGCCGAAGCCTATCGCAACCTCTGCGCGGTCGGCGCGAAACCACTGGCGACCACCGATTGCATGAATTTCGGTAACCCCGAAAAACCGCATATCATGGCGCAATTCGTGCACAGCATTGAGGGCATGGCCGAAGCCTGTAAGGCGCTGGATATGCCCATCGTGTCGGGCAATGTCAGCCTGTATAACGAAACCACCGGCGCGGACGGCGTGAGCCATGCGATTTTACCGACACCAGCGATTGGTGCGGTGGGCTTGATTGACGATCTCGACAAGATGATGACGATTGGGTTTAAGAATGAGGGGGATTATGTCGCCACTATTGGATGGCACCATGAGGAACTAGGCCAGTCGCTGTGGATGCGTGAAATTCACGGCGTACAGGATGGCGCGCCACCATTGGTTGATCTGAAAGACGAAAGCTTGACCGGCACAGTCGTCAGGAAATTAATCGCCGAAGGCAAAGTGACGGCAGTTCACGATATTGGCGATGGCGGCCTTGCGGTTGCTCTCGCCGAAATGGCGCTCGCTGGGAACAAGGGCGCAGACATTCAAAAAATGACCAGCGCATTTGCGTTTAGCGAAGCGCAGGGGCGTTATGTTGTGACTTATCGCAACGAACGCGATCTGGATCCCGAACAAGTGCCGTTTACCAATATAGGCCGGGTCAAAGGCGATGCGTTGGTTTTGAATGAGAAGCCGATTGCACTTGCCGACCTCCGCGAAGCGCATGAAAGCTTCTTCCGTGACTGGATGGAAGACTAAGAGTCTAACATGGCCTATCGTCATGCTGAACTTGTTTCAGCATCTCATGAGGAAAATTGCGTTCGGTCGACGGAGATCCTGAAACAAGTTCAGGATGACGATAAATGGGGGAATGGTAAGATGCCAACAGGATATTCCGGAACCCCGCTCGCCAAAAAACTTTCGTTGAAAGACGGGATGCGGGTCTGGTTTTCTGACATGCCGGATAGCGTTCGCGCTGAAATTGAGGACTTTGGCCTGACATTGATAGAACAACCCGCGCCGTCCAAAGGCCTGAATGCCGCCCATATCTTTACCACCGAACGCTCCGCGATGGAACAGCATCTCACCGCCTTGCGCACGCTGATAGACTCCGCAGGTCAGGTCTGGGTTAGCTGGCCAAAAAGGGCGTCGAAGGTTCCCACCGATATCACCGAAGACACCATCCGCGAAGTTGCCCTGCCGATGGGTTTTGTAGATATCAAGGTGTGCGCAGTTGATGGCGTCTGGTCGGGGCTGAAGCTGGTTATCCGCAAGAAATTGCGGTATTCGCCCATGTCCCCTCACCGTTCATCCTGAGCTTGTTTCAGTATTTCATATGGAGAAAGTACGATTGCCAAAGGAGAGCCTGAAACAAGTTCAGCATGACAGTCTTTTTAACGACTCTATTTAAGACGCCTGCGCCAGCATATCATAAGGATCAATGCCGTCGGCGCGATATTGCTCGTGGGCTTGCCGATAAAATTTCGGCGGCGTCATGTTCAGCTTCTTGCGCAGCTCATCCAACGGCTGGGCCAGCAATTCTGTGATATTCTCTTCGCTGATCCGCGGACAGGCCTTGCCCATTTTTTGCGCCTCGCGAATAGCCTTGAACACCGGCGCGTCGCTTTTCACCTGCTTCTTCATGTTGAGGCCACCGGCATAAGCGATGAAGATATTGGCAATCGCCGGGTTCTGGCCAAAGGTGAATGCCAGCACACATTGTTCACCCAGTGCATCGCGGCCATAGCCGGTGAGAATATGGAGCAGAT
The DNA here is from genome assembly GCF_012516475.1 of Parasphingorhabdus halotolerans. NCBI lineage: Bacteria > Pseudomonadati > Pseudomonadota > Alphaproteobacteria > Sphingomonadales > Sphingorhabdaceae > Parasphingorhabdus > Parasphingorhabdus halotolerans. The sequence continues at coordinate 1,761,203 of NZ_CP051217.1, forward strand.
CATGGGTGTCACGCTGGCGATGGCCATACCATTCTATCAGATCGCCATATTGCTTGGGCGCAAATCGGTCGAATTCTTCCACCAGGCCGGCGGCGCTGAGGCCTTCTTTCTCCATGAAGTCACAATAGGCATGCGCCAGGCTACCCGCAGGCAGTTTCCGCAATCGCTCATGATCGTCGAGCAAGTTCGGCAGATGCGGTTCGCTGACCCGTAGTCCTTTACCCTTATCGCTATAGACAAAAGCTTCAGCATCCGTGCGAAAACCGGGACGCGGCAGGCTTTCAAAAATATGGAAAACCTGAGCGGTATCTTCCTTGTCCTTGATCAACTCGCGAAAGTGATGCAGCGCCTTGAGCGGACGAAAACGCGCTTCCGGGCGATCAGGGTGAATAAAGGCGGGTTCTGTTCCGCCAGCAAAATCATGATTCATTTCCATGGTTCGCATTTGGCCACTACTGACATTAATGTCAATACAGAAAATCATCCTTTCCTATATGGCTGCGGTTGCTTACAAAGCCCGTCATTCGACAATTGGCGGAAATTCGGCGTTCCTTGCAGTCAATTTGGTCAACTTTGAAAAGAGAATTGCGACGCATCCGATGAAACCACATGACACCCTGCCCTATACTGAGCTGCCCAAATATTCCGATGACGAACGGGTGACCCGTTCTGCTGCATTCTACGAGGCGATCAAAACCCGCCGCACCTGTCGCTATTTCACCGATGAACCGATTCCTCGCGCCGTGATCGAGAATGCTATTCTCGCCGCCGGAACCGCTCCCAATGGCGCCAATCACCAGCCGTGGCATTTTGCGGTGATCGAATCGGCGGATAAGAAGAAGGCCTTGCGTGAGGCGGCGGAGGCCGAAGAGCGCGAATTTTATGAGACCAAGGCAAGCGCGGAATGGCTGGAGGCATTGGGACCGCTCGGCACCGATGCGGACAAGCCGTTTCTGGAAACCGCGCCCTATCTGATTGTGATATTCGGTCAGCGCAAAGGCGGCATGAACCCCGGCGAGATGAAGCAAAATTATTATGTGGGCGAGAGCGTCGGTATCGCCACCGGCATGCTGATCACGGCGATGCATGATGCGGGCCTCGCAACGCTTACCCACACGCCGAACCCGATGAAATTCCTGAACGAGGTGTGTGACCGACCCAGCAACGAAAAGCCGATGATGGTGCTCGTGGTCGGCAAGCCTGCGCCGGATGCGACTATTCCGATGCACGCCACGATCAAGAAACCGCTTGATCAGATTTCGAGTTGGTTGTGATTAGCCTAAACTCCTTGACCTCCGTTCGTGCTGAGCTTGTCGAAGCACCCGCATCGACCGGACACTGCTCCAACGGAAACTGGCCTGCGACAGGCTCGGGACGAACGGAACTGGTGTGACAACAACGACCGCCACCCCCCGCTACCTCGAGCTCGATGCGATGCGCGGTTTCGCGGTCATGGGCATATTACTCATGAACATCGTCGGTTTCGCCATGCCCGAAATGGCCTATTTCTCGCCAGCGGTTTACGGCGGCACCGACACGCCGGATATTATCGTCTGGGCGCTGTCTTTCATTTTCGTCGATGGCAAGATGCGCGGGCTTTTCACATTGCTGTTTGGCGCCAGCATGATGCTAGTTGTCGAGCGCGCGGAGGCTAATAGCCAAAATCCCGCTAAAGTGCATTTTTCACGCATGTTCTGGCTCGCACTATTTGGCCTTGCTCATTTTTTCTTTCTCTGGTTTGGCGACATATTATTTCTTTACGCAGTGGTTGGCTGTGTTGCCTATTTCATGGTGGGCCTCCCCTCAGAAACCTTGTTCCGCCGGGCGCTGCTGCTCTATGTTATCGGCATAGTCGCTTTTGGCGCGATGATGGGAAGCCTGCTCTATTTGCAATATCAGGCTGGCCAGCCCGGCGCGAGTGCGTTCGTCATTGCGCAATATCAAGATGCTATCGCAGATTTTCGTGTCGACGATGCGGCGATTGCGGCAGAAGTGTCGTTATACCAATCGGGCTTCAGCTCGATCTTCATGGATAAAATCGCCAATTCCCTGTTTCAGCCACTTTCCGGCATTGCCTTCAGCTTCATGGAAACCCTGCCGCTGATGATGATTGGCATGGCGCTTTATAAGGACGGATTTTTTAGCGGCAGCTGGGAGCGTGCCCGGTACAAAAACTGGGGGACAAAGTTCACACTGATCGGCATATTGCTGCTGGTTCCGATGGTGATATTCCAGATACGCAGCGATTTTGAAATCTTGCGGGTGCTGAATGTCAATTTCTCTTGGACCGGTCCGTCGTTGCTGCTGATGACTATTGGCTATGCATGCTTGCTGATCTTGCTGATCCGAAAATATTCCAACGCAAGCTGGTTGCACCGGGTCGCGGCTGCCGGCCGTGTGGCTTTCTCGAACTATCTTGGCACCAGCATCGCAATGACGTTCATCTTCTATGGCTGGGGTCTGGGCTATTTCGGACAGATCAACCGCGCCACGCTTTATCTTCTCGTGCTGGGCACATGGATCAACATGCTGCTCTGGTCCAAACCGTGGCTGATGCGATATCGCTACGGCCCGCTCGAATGGCTCTGGCGTTCGCTGGCACGGCTGGAAGTGCAAAAAATGCGGATCGACTGATTATCGTTCTTTTAGTGCTTTTGCTATTGCGATCTATTCTCATTAGCTATATACGAGTCGCAACGAAGGCATTAGAGGCATAGTAATGGTTGTTTGTATTTGCAATGCGATTAGGGAAAAAGACCTGCGTGCCGCGGTTCGCAGCGGTTCTGAAAAGCCTTGCGAAGTCTATGCGCAGCTCGGTCGCAAACCCAAATGCGGTCAATGCCTCTCATTCGCAAAAACGATTATTCAGTCCGAACTTGCGACCGCTTAGCATTCGCTTTAGCAACTTACTGAAATAATTAAATTTTCTCGGAAGACGCCTCTTTCGTCAGCGGTGTATTTGCTTTATACAATCCGTAACTCAGCTTCAGATACTGGAAGGACCACGCCATGAAGGGCGACGCAAAAGTCATCGAATTTCTCAACGAGGCGCTCAAGAATGAGCTCACCGCGATCAATCAATATTTTCTCCACAGCAAGATGTTGGACAACTGGGGCGTCAGCAAGCTCGCGAAGTTTGAATATGAAGAATCGATCGACGAGATGAAACATGCGGACAAACTAGCCGAACGCATCCTGTTTCTCGATGGTCTACCCAATTTCCAGCTGCTCGGACGGATAAAAATTGGCGAAACGGTGGAAGAAATCCTCAAGGCTGATCTTGAGCTGGAGCATGAGGCGCTACCGCAGCTGAAAAATGCCATTGAGCATAGCGAGTCTGTGCGCGACTATGTCAGCCGTGATCTTTTCGCCGAAATTCTCGAAAATGAAGAAGAGCATGTCGATACGCTGGAAAAGCAGTTTGACATGATTGAGCGTATGGGGATTGAAAACTACATCCAGCTGCAATCGGAATCAGCCGAGTAAGCTGCTGCTGGCCCTAGCGGCCAATTAGTGTCCCGCCGCGCGGCGTCCGAATCCGGATGTCTGGCGATGGACAACGGGGCTGGATGCCTGATCGAGTAAAGCCAGAGTTTGCTCAAACAGCGGACGCAATCCGACAATCAGTTCCATGATCTCATCGGGCGCTTCACGGTGTTCAATGGATTTGCGGGCGATAAACTCAATCCGCTCCGCCAGCTCGCAAAGCCGGGTTGCGCCAAACTGCCCAGCCTCTCCTTTGAGCGTGTGGGCCGGCATGACAATGCGGATCGCGTCTTTGGTCCGCATCGCATCTTCAATTTCAGCGACCGACCGGGTACCATCCTCTCGAAAATAGCCCAATATCCGGACAAAATTCGGACCGAGCGCGGCACTGGTCTGGTTGTAGATCGACCAATCAATGAGATTTTCATCTATCTGTGCCACGGTCACATCCTGGTTCAAGCAATAAGAATTCGGGTCATGCTCATAGGTTTACGACGGTAATTGTAAAAACTTAGTTACCAATTCAAAAAAAATTAACCATGATCATCTTTGAATAACGATGGCTCTACTCTTTGTCGTGATAGGGATTTTTCGGAGCGCGAATAATCAAGCGCACGGGAACGCCGCCAAACCCAAGCTCCCGCCGGATACCGTTAATCAGATACCGCCGATAACTTTCCGGCAGATCATCAACCCGCGTCCCGAAGATGACGAAGCTCGGCGGACGGGTTTTCGCCTGGGTAATATAGCGCAATTTAATGCGTTTGCCGCCCGGCGCTGGTGGCGGATTATCTGTGATCGCATCCTCAAACCAGCGGTTGAGTTTGCCTGTCGAGACACGCTGCGACCAGACCCGGCGGGAGTTGAAGGCCGCTTTCAGCAGCTGATCTATACCCTTACCGGTAAAGGCAGAAATGGTAATTAGCGGCACATCACGAACCTGCGCCAGCCCGTCGTCCAATGCTGCGCGGATGCCGTTGAACAATTTGCTGGGCCCTTCGGCAACATCCCATTTGTTGATCGCGATCACTAAGCAGCGTCCTTCCTGGATAGTCTGGTCAGCGATCCGCAGATCCTGTGCCTCAAGCCCCTTGGTGGCATCAAGCAGCAAGACAACGACTTCGGCAAAATCAATCGAGCGTTTCGCATCCGCAACCGATAATTTCTCTAGCTTGTCATTGACCTTCGCCCGTTTGCGCATGCCGGCGGTATCAATTAGCCTTACTCTGCGATCCGGTTCGATACCGTCCAGTAAATCTTCTTCGGTCAGCGCATTATCATGCCAAGACCAGTCCACGGTTATACTATCCCGCGTGATACCCGCTTCCGGGCCGGTAATCAGACGATCCTCGCCGAGCATCTTGTTTATAAGCGTCGACTTGCCGGCATTGGGGCGACCGACAATGGCCATTTTGAGCGGTGCACGTTCATCCGTCGGCTCATCGGCAGCAGCCACCTTGAAGCCCTCGACATAAGGCTGGATGGCCTGAAACAGATCGGCCATACCATCACCATGCTCGGCGCTGAACGGAATCGGATCGCCAAAACCCAGAGCATAGCTTTCCAATATGCCCGATTGGGCCGCATTGCCCTCTGCCTTGTTGACCAGCAGTATCACCGGCGTTTTTGCGCTTCGCAGCCAGCGCGCGATTTCCTCGTCCAAGGGCGTTAGGCCAGCGCGGCCATCTATCACGAATATCGCGAGTTCGGCCCCGGCAACCGCCATCTCGGTCTGCTTGCGCATCCGGCCTGGCAGGCTTTTGGCATCTTCATCTTCGTATCCTGCGGTATCGATGGCGTTAAATTCAAGACCTAGTAAATTGGCCGCGCCTTCCCGCCGGTCACGCGTCACTCCCGGCCGGTCATCAACCAGCGCCAGTTTCTTGCCAACCAGACGGTTGAACAGAGTGGACTTGCCGACATTGGGCCGCCCGATAATCGCGATATTGGGCAGCATGTTGCTAGGTCCCGTTCCTTTTACAAAAAACCTTACCGGAAAGCCGAAATGCGGCCACTACTGTCGAGAATATAAAGCATGCCGCCGGCCACTATCGGTGGTAGCGAGACGCCGTCGTTCAGCTCAAACATGGTCGATGCAGAGCCTTCCCCGGGTGAGATGGAAACAACTTCACCCTCGGTGCTGGCAACGATCAAACGATTGCCTGCGAGCACCGGGCCCGTCCAGTTGACCGGATTTTTCTTCTTCTCGATATTGCGGAAAGCTGCCAATTGGCTGATCCAGCGCACTTTACCGGTTGGCCGGGCAATGCAAAGCAATTTTGCATCGTCAGTCAGCACAAAAACCCATTCGCCAGAAACGACAGGCGTTGCAATACCAGCGATATTCAATTCCCAGATCCGTTGACCGGTTACCAGTTCATAGGACGCCATCCGTCCGCCCTGGCCGAGCGCAAATACCCGCCCCCGGTCAATTACCGGGTCAGCATCAATATCAGAAAGTGTCGAAACCGAGGTCGAAATGCTGGTCCGCGCCAGTGCATCGCTCCAGAGATTACGACCATTTTCATAGCGATAAGCCGTCAGCTCGCCAGAGGAATAACCGGCAATCACCGTGCCTTGCGCCGCTGCGGGTGCAGCTACGCCAAAGATACCCGCCAGACCCAGTGTACCCGCCTCATTCCATTGCACAGAACCATCAGTCTGGCTCAGCGCATAAATCTGGTTGTCCTGTGTCATGACGTAGACATTCCCGTTCGACACCGTTGGTGCGCCGCGCAGCGGGCCTGCCGGGCGTACTTTCCACAATTGGCTGCCATCGGCGGCATTCAAGGCCACCACATCACCGACACCATTGGTGGCATAGACCATCGTGCCCTCTGCGCTGACACCGCCGCCAAACAGGGAGTCTTTTCCATCGCCTTTCACATCGATCCGGGTCGACCAGATTTTTGCTCCGGACGCCGCGTCAAAGGCGTGGACCATCGCTTCGGTATCTACAGCATAAAGCCGGCCATTGGAAACAACTGGCGATGCCGCCAGTCGCGCCCGTTTTGTCGTACCACTGATATTGGCCGTCCAGACGCGCTGAGGCGATGCGCCCAGAGCAAGATGGCCCATGGATTTACCAGCATTGCCGCCTGATTGTGCCCAGTCTGCATTGGAAATAGCCGTCGGCAATATAACCGAAATACCAGCAAGTGCCGGATCAACTTCTGCGCCACTTTCACCTGACAATATGCTGGTGCGATTGCCGATCGTCGGCGTCTTTTTCTCGTCGTCGCCACCGCCACCAAGCAATGCGCAGCCAGAAACCAGTGTGACCGCTACCAGAGCCGCAAGAACTTTGGCCGGAAATTGACGAAATCGGCTTGTTGTTTCAGTGTTCATTATTCGGTTTTCCCCTCATCCGCTGATACCGGTGCGATTTGCGCAACACCGCCGGTTTCACCGTCTGTTTTATCTTCTTCAGTTTCCACCGCATCAATACCCTGAACACCTGCCATTTGCAGAGCCCGTGATCGGATTGTCGGCGGGACTGTCTTGTCTTTTGCGAGCTGGGCAAATAACGGGCCAGCCAGATTGGCCTTGCCCATGTCCAGATAAGCAATTGCAACCATCTCACCGGCGCTACCAAACCAAGGATTCCCAGGCACCGCCATCGGCTTCAACCGGTCCACCACTTGCTGGGGCTTCAGGCTGTCAAATTCCGCTGCCGTCTGGCGGATCAAGGCCAGATCACGGAAAGGTCCGGGCAATGTCTTGTCAGCCTTGATCTTGGCATAGGCTGCAACGGCCTTTTTCACATCCTGTTTTTCCAGCGCGATATTGGCTTGCATCATCTGGGCTGCAGCACGGTAGCCATCCTGATCCGCAGTCTCCAAAGACTCGAGTGCCTTGGATGCCCCGTCCAGATTATTCTGCTTGAGACTATCAATCGCACTGACATATTCTTCGCTGCGCAATCCGGAGGCTTCATCCTGGCTGTTACCGTAGAAAATCCACCCTGCAAGCGAAGCAAGGCCGATCACCAATGCGACCGCGATCACCAGACCATAGCGCTGGGCGAATTCCTTGAAATTGTCTTCCCGAACGGCATCATCAACTTCGCGGAGAAAAACATCTTCGCTACGGCTCGTTTCGTCTTTGGGAGTATCTTTAATCGGTGGCTTGGCCAAACTGGCCTCCTTAAACTAATCCTGGTTCATATATTCTATTGACCGCAAAACACGGCTATAATTTACCGGCTGCTCTTTAGCGCCCGCTTGGCCAAATGTAAAAGTCTATCGTCCATTTCAATATGCTGAACGTGTTTTCATGATTATGCTGGAATTTGGTTATTTTTTGGGTTGATAGAGCTGGTCCGGTCCCGGGAAGCTGCGGTTCCTTACATCCTCGGCATATTTTATCGCCGCGCCCTCGATATTTTCCGCAATATTGTGATAACGCTTCACAAAGCGCGCCGTGCGTTCGAACATGCCAAGCATGTCTTCTGTTACCAGCACTTGCCCGTCACATTGCGCCGAGGCACCGATGCCAATGGTAATCGCATCGACCGCCTTGGTTGCTTCAATCGCAATCGGTTCCAGCACGCCTTCCAGCACAATGGCAAAGGCGCCGGCCCTGTCCAGCGCGACGGCATCGCCAACGATTTTCTTGGCCTCGGCATCGCTGCGCCCGCGCGCAGCATAGCCGCCGAGCACGTTAATCGCTTGCGGGGTCAACCCCACGTGGCCGACAACCGGGATACCGCGCTGGACCATGAATGCTACGGTTTCAGCCATAACTTCGCCGCCCTCCAGCTTCACTGCCGCCGCGCCGGTTTCCTTTAATATCCGCGCGGCGCTTTCATAGGCCTGTTGCGGTGAAGCTTCATAAGAACCAAAGGGCATGTCAACTACAACCACGCTATGATAGCTGCCGCGCACCACCGCAGCGCCGTGGTTGCACATCATCTCCAGAGTGACCGGGATAGTTGAATCCAGTCCGTAAATCACCTGCGCCAGACTATCGCCCACCAGCAATATATCGCAATGCGCATCTAGCAGTTGCGCTGTGCGCGCCGTGTATGCCGTAAGCATCACGACAGGTTCCGCAGTAACGCCATCGACCTTGCGGCTCTGAATTTTGGGCACGGACAGTCGCCGCATCGGCTGTGGGTTCGGATGCGCCCGGCTGGTGGACGTATCAAGTTTATATGTAGTAGACATGATGTGATAATAGCAGCCAAGAATAATAAGACCAGCATTGCCTTTCGCTTTCAATTGCGCCACAAAATAGCGGTCTCACGACTCACCCGAAATCACCTTCCAGAATAATGGAATATCTTATGCCAACGGCTGCGCGCCCCGACTCTGCGGGTTCTGCTCCTGCGGGTCAGCAATCCATATTGCTGTTTGTCGCTTTTATCGTGTTCATCGATATGATGGGCATCGGCCTCATATTGCCGGTCATGCCTTCATTGATTGAGGGCATCACCGGTGCGAGCATCGACCGGGCAGCAGAAATTGGCGGCTGGTTGCTGTTTGCCTATGCCACCATGCAATTCCTGTTTGCGCCAATTATCGGCGGACTGAGCGACCGGTTCGGGCGGAGACCAGTGTTGCTGACCACCTTGTTTTTGCTCGGCCTCGACTATGTGATTATGGCATGGGCACCTGCGCTCGTTTGGCTTTTTGTCGGGCGTATCATATCCGGGGTGATGGGCGCGAGCTGGGCGGCAGCTAACAGTTGTGTTGCCGATGTCGCCAAGCCAGAAGAGCGCGGCAAGTTTTTCGGCATTTTGGGCGGAGCAGGCGCGATGGGCTTTGTTATTGGCCCGGGTATTGGTGGCATATTAGGCGAATATAATGACCGGCTGCCGTTCATTGCAGCCGCCGTTCTTGCGCTCGTCGGAACCGCAGTAGGTATTTTGATCCTGAAGGAGACCTTGCCACAGGAAAAGCGCCGGGCCTTCACTATTGTGCGCGCCAATCCGCTCGGCAGCCTGCTCCAGATGTCAAAAACGCCACTGGTCATCGGTTTTCTGGCGGCAATATTCATCCTGCAACTCGCCGCGCAGGCGCAAATCGCGGTTTGGGCCTATTGGCTTATCGAACGCTTTGACTGGAGCAAAACGCAAATCGGGTTCAGCGTTGTCCTGTTCGGAATCTTGCTGGCATTGGTACAGGGCGGGCTGGTCGGCAGGCTCATCGGTCGCATCGGCGAACGGCGCACCGCCTATTTCGGCCTGATGTTCGGTATTCCCGCTTACCTCACCTTTGCCTTCGCGCCGAATGACTGGTTCGTCTATGTCGGCATTGTTGTTGGCGCGGCCAGCGGCTTTGCTTTCCCCGCAATGCAGCAGATGATGAGCAACCGGATCAGCGAAGATGCCCAGGGTGAGTTGCAGGGCGCAATCGCCAGCACGGTAAGCCTGACGTCGATTGTTGGCCCGGTCATGATGACCGCAGTATTCGGCGCTTATGCCGATCAACAGGGATTGTATTTTCCCGGCGCGCCGTTTCTGGTCGGGGCTGGTCTGATGCTGGTTTCAATCCTGGTCTATGCTGCCACCGCGCGGCGGCATTACAGCGCCTAGCGCTTCGCGACAGAGACGGCCTGCGCCGGATTATCGCTGAAAATACCATCTACACCGGCAGCAATGAAACGCAGAATTTCGCCTTCCAGATCGCCCGTTCCGGCCGGGTCAATGCCGCTCTTGAAATCCGTGGGCAGAAAATAATTTTCCCGCCGGAAGGTCCAGGGATGCACGACCAACCCCGCCTTATGAGCCGCTTGCACCAGTCTTGTTGGTTCGGTTAGCTGGCCAAGTGCGTTGCGGCCGATCACCATTTCCTTGGGCGGCCCCAGTCCATCAGCATAGGTCGCTATTTCTTTCAGGCCATCAGGAGTGATCATCGATGCATAAGTCTGTCCGTCGACATCCGGCGGTCCACCTTCACTAGCGACCAGCTGCACAAGGCGTATTTCGGTTTTTGCATTGAGCACCTTGAGATTGCCTACCTCGAAAGACTGGATAAACACAGGATCATCGCCATCTTCAAAACCATATTGCGCAAGCAATTTGAGCAATGGCTCCTCATGCGCGAGCCCAATCGACGCAAAATAGCCCGGATGCTTGGTCTCCGGATAGACGCCGATCCGCTGGCCGGTGTTCGCTTCATGCGCCTTCAACAGATCCAGCACTTCCGCAAAGGTTGGAATCTCATACCGGCCATCATATTGCGTGTTGGCCGCGCGCAAATCCGGCAGACGTTCTTTGGCTCGCAATGTCTTGAGTTCAGCAAGCGTGAAATCTTCGGTGAACCAGCCCGATATTTCCTGACCATCGATGATCTTGGTGGTTTTGCGGTCCGCAAATTCGGGCTTATCCGCGACGTCGGTCGTCCCGCTAATCTCGTTCTCATGGCGCGCAACCAGCACATCGTCTTTGGTCAGCACCAGATCGGGTTCGATAAAATCCGCACCCTGCTCAATCGCCAGTTGATAGGCCGCCAATGTATGCTCGGGCCGTTCTCCACTAGCACCGCGATGCGCGATTATGATTGGCGGCTCACCGGATAAAGTCGGCACTTTTGCTGCTCCCTGCCCTGATTCTCCCGCACATGCTGCCAACAGCAAAATTGCAAAAGCACAAAGCAGGCGAGTGAATATCATGTAGTGACTTCTACACCTTTCCAGAACGCGATGCGATCCTTGATCTCTGCCGCTTTCTCTTTCGGTGTCGGATAAAACCAGGCTGCGTCCTCATTGGTTTCGCCATTGACGACCAGTGTGTGATAAGACGCGTCACCCTTCCACGGACAGTGAGAAGTCGTCTCGCTGCTGGTCAGATATTTCGACCAGACCGCATCACGCGGGAAATAATGATTGCCCTCGACCACCACCGTGTCATCACTCTCGGCAATCACTGCGCCATTCCATTTTGCTGTCGCCAATTTCTTTTCCTTCCCTGAACGATGAGGACCGCGCCTGTCAAAACCGACAGCGGAGTCCAAATCCAGATTACTTCGGACACAAGTACCCGAAAACCGCGTTCAGAGATAAAATTGTCGATCCCGATTGGCGATACGGCAATCGGGGTAATCGACGCAAAATAGCGATTGTGATCAAATGGCCAGAACAGTGCGGCACCTAGCCCGCCGTTGGTCAGCATGTCTAGTAGGCCGTGGGAAGCCATTGCGATGAAGAGATAAGCTGCGGCGATCCAATATTTCCGGGGACGCCAGACGGCTATGGCGAGAAGCGCAGCGGCGGCGGCAAAAACAAAGCTATGCGTTGCGCCGCGATGGCCCCAACTGTCGGCATAATCCACTCCAAAACGAAACCCGATCACATCGGCGTCGGGCAGCATTGCAAAAGCTATTCCTGTTACAAGAACCGGCACCGATATCCGGCCGCGACCCAGCATCAACGCGCCCGCTATCGGCACCGCTGCATGGGACATGATGGTGGGCATTAGCTGTTACGCGCTGCCAGCCCTGCCGCTTCATAGTCCGAAGCCTTGAACCCGACGACCAGCTCGTCGCCATGCTCGAGCACCGGGCGCTTAATCATGCTGGGGTTTTCCGCCATCAGCATCACCGCTGTGTCATCACTGACATTTTGCTTCACCATATCGGGCAATTTTTTGAACGTTGTGCCGCGCTTGTTGAGCAGGGTTTCCCAGCCGACCTGAAGCACCCACATTTCCAGTTTTTCCTTGGTAATTCCAGATTTTTTATAGTCATGGAATACATAGTTTATACCGTTGCGTTCCATCCAGTTGCGCGCTTTTTTTATCGTATCGCAATTGGAGATACCGTACATTTTGGTTTCGTTACTCATGATACCCGTCCTGTTAAATGGCTCTGTTTAGAGCCTCAAATTGCCTGTGGCGCCTTTGCCGAATTGACCGCCCAGAAACATGATGATCTTTGCCAGCAAAGTGGCATGCAGGAAGATAAGTAATGTTACATCCTCCGGAATCAACCAGAGCGCGAGATAGGGAAATATCGTGAGATTAGCTATCACAAAAAGCAGCTTGCCAATCTTGCCACTATTGGTCCGCCACGCCGCGCGGGTTGCTTCGGTAGAATGGGACACCAGACCGGCACCCAAATTCCAGACCAGAAACAGCAGCAGGATCGATAATGGCGGATCCAGCTCTGACAGCGCCAGCACATAGCCGCCCAATAAAAGGCCAAATAAATGCGCGCCAATGACATTAAGGATCGGCGGGCGGTAACCGTGGGGAAGTGAAAGCAATTTCATGAGGCGCTAATTCCGTTTTTATTGTTCAGCGTCAACCGATTTCCCCAGCGGAGCCGAGAGGAAAAAGCAGAAGAAGGGGAAGGCTGGAACATGAGGCAGGTTGTACCGATTCTCGCTTGTGTAGGACAGTGTTGTTGGACATTTTTTAAGAGAATACCCGGATCCAATCCGCCGCTAGGCCTTCTCATACCCTTCGGCCAGTTGTCGAACCTCATGATCGGGATCAAACCACGGCGCGGCATCCGATCGCCAGATATGGGCGTCTGGCTTTTGCGTAATCACTGTATCCATGCAACCCATGCGTAACAGCACCATGTTCGCCTCTTTCCGTTCGGCAATCAGTTGCGATCCGCATTTGCTGCAGAAATACCGGTTTTTGCCCGGCGATGACTCAAAACTATTGAGAAACTCGACGCCGCTGGTCCACCTGAAGGCCTTATGCGTGATTGGCATGACACTGGAAAAGGCAGCGCTATGGGCTTTCCGGCAGGTTTGGCAATGGCAGTGAATGATGATGCTCGGATCGCAGTCTGCTTCATATTCTACCGACCCACACAAACAGCTTCCGTTTAACATTATCCAGCTCCTAAACCCTGATCCAGTCGGCGACCGATCGTCACGACCGGCTGTACCTCATAACCCAACGCTTTGTAAAAACCGATAGCCTGCTCATTATCTTCCCGCACCATCAACTGGATTTTCGGGGCGCTGTGTTGCTCGAGCCACTGTTCGGCAGCCTTCATCATTTTCCGGCCCAAACCTGCGAGCCGATTGTCCGGATCAACCGCCAGATAATAGGCCCAGCCGCGATGGCCATCGAAACCAACCATGACGGCAGCAGCGATTTGACCGCCCTGTTTCAGGATTAAAATATCCGATTTCGCGCCCGCCACCGCCAACCGGAAATCTGCAGAGGCGTCGTTCCATGGCCGCGTTAAGCCGCAAGCTTCCCATAGCAGAATGATTGCATCGCTATCCTTGGGAGTAGCAACGAGGATATCATGACCAAGTTCGCTCATCGATCAAATATCGACGATAATCTTCCCGAAATGCGCGCCGGATTCCTGATGGCGGAACGCATCACCCAGATCAGCCAGCGGAAAATGCTTGTCGAGGATCGGCTTGATGCCATTGGCGTTAATCGCCGCGATCATGTCCTGCTGCTGCGCGCGACTGCCCACGGTTAGCCCCTGGACGCGAAGGTTTTTCGCCATCAACATCGCGGTCTGCACCGGTCCGGCAAATCCGGTCAGCACACCGATCAAGGCCACATGGCCGCCAATCCGCGTCGCCATCATCGACTGGTCGAGCGTCCCCGCGCCGCCAATTTCAACCACACAATCGACGCCTTTACCGCCGGTGAGTTCGAGCACTTTTGGTCCCCAGGCTTCGACTTCCTTATAGTTGATCAGATGATCCGCGCCGAGTTCCTTCAAACGCATTAATTTGTCGTTGGAAGAGGAGGTCGCAATAACCGTCGCGCCCGACGCCTTGGCAAATTGCAGCGCGAAGATCGAAACCCCGCCCGTGCCTTGCACCAGCACCGTGTCACCCGGCTTTACCGTGCCATCAACAAAAAGCGCGCGCCATGCGGTGAGGCCAGCGCAAGTCAACGTCGCCGCTTCGGCGGCGGTGTAGCCTTCGGGTGACTTGGTCCATGACGTGGTGGGCCCAACGGCTTGCTCGACCGCATATCCGTCAATCCCGTCACCCGGCACGCGGGCAAAACCGCCCACCGGTGGGTCGCCATCAATCCAGTCGGGGAAAAAGGTGGAGACCACGGCATCGCCGACCTTAAATTCGGTCACGCCCTCGCCCACCGCCGTCACTTCGCCCGCGCCATCGGACATCGGGATGCGGTTTTCGGCGGTTGGCAACATGCCCTTGACCACCGCATAGTCGTGATAGTTGAGGCTGGATGCGCGCAGCCGGACCGTGATTTCACCCGCTCCGGGCGCGGCGGGATCGGGCAGGTCAACCAGTTTGAGATTATCGAGCGATGCGGGGGATTGGAGTTGGATGGCTTTCATAAGGTTTTCGCCTTGTTTAATTGAACAATTAAACACTGTGTATCGACCGGCTCTGCATGGGTCAACGTCTTGAGTCACGCTCCGATAAGCCACTAAAGGCCAAGCATCTTGACAAAAAGACACTTTGGTGTCATTTTGACACCTCACTAAAGAGACAGTTATGGCAAAAACAATCAAAATTGACGACGAACTTATGGAAGTCATCGGCCGCGAGGCGGAGCTGATGAGCCGCTCGCTTGCCGGGCAGGTCAAGCACTGGGTGCGGATCGGGATGAGTATCGAAAAATCCCGCTTTTTCGATCAGTCCCGCATTGTCGAGGCGCTCAGCGGAAAACTGCCGCCCGATGCGCTGACCGCCGAGGAACAGGAAGCCTATATAGATGGTCTGTTCGACGCCGCCCGTTCCGGCACGCGCGAGCAGGAAAAGTTTTTTGCAAAACGGCGTGCAGATGGCCTAGGCGCAGGGCTGCGTGATGGGAAAATCACCCGCGAAAGTGATACTGCTGCCTGATGGCAATAACCGCGGGTCGCCCGACACTGTTCCTGATCGCCGGGCCCAATGGTGCGGGCAAATCCACGTTTTACGACACGGTTCTGGCCCGCGTGTGGCCGCGCCATTTATCAATGCAGATATTATCCAGCGTGATGAACTGCGCGACCCCTCGCCCAAAGCCTCTTACCATGCCGCCGAAATCGCAGCAGAGCGGCGGCGCGAATTTATGGCCGACGGGCGATCGTTCGTTATGGAAACGGTATTCTCGCATCCGTCCAAACTTGATTTGCTGAACGACGCACGCGCGGCGGGCTATCGCATCATTGTTTTTCACCTGATGCTAGCCTCCCCCGCTCTGGCCGTCGCGCGCGTGGCAGAGCGTATCAGCGAAGGTGGGCATCCCGTCCCCGAAGAAAAAATCCGCACGCGTTTCGACCGCAACGGACCATTGATCCGCAAAGCCGCAATGCTCGCCGACCGGGCGATGATCTTCGACGCCTCGGCGCTCAACGAAGCGCCGGTGATGCCAGTGGAACTGGCCAGCGGGCAAATTGTGCGGCGGGCTGATAAGGTCCCGGAGTGGTTTGATGGGCTTTATAGGGATTTGGGGTGAGGTTTTTTTAAACGAAATAGTCACCCTGAACTCGTTTCAGGGTCCATTTCTCCGGCCTCACAGGCTGTGACTGGGTCACGATGGATGCTGAAACAAGTTCAGCATGACGAGTTTAGTGGGAAATCAGAGCGCCTCCTTACCTCGCCGAATAATTCGGGCGAATGTCCCCGGATACACGCTCTCCACCATACGGCATCGTACGATGCCGAGCGACGCGGGCGAATGCGCCCCGCGCATTCACTGTTAACCGCGTCACTCCCACTCAATAGTCCCCGGCGGTTTGCTGGTATAATCATAAACCACCCGGTTAATCCCCTTCACTTCATTGACAATCCGCGTGGACACCCGCGTCAGGAAGCTCGCGTCAAAGGGATAGACATCAGCGGTCATGCCGTCGGTGCTGGTCACCGCGCGCAGGCCGCAAACATTGTCGTACGTGCGGCTGTCGCCCATCACGCCGACGGTTTTTACAGGGAGCAGCACAGCGAAAGCCTGCCAGATCGCGTCGTACAAACCGGCATTTCGGATTTCCTCCAGATAGATCGCATCCGCCTTACGAAGGATATCACAACGCTCTTTAGTCACTTCGCCCGGGATACGAATAGCCAATCCCGGTCCGGGGAACGGATGCCGCCCAACAAATTGGTCATTGAGCCCCAGTTCACGCCCCAGATCGCGCACTTCATCCTTGAACAGTTCGCGCAGCGGCTCGACCAGCTGCATATTCATGCGCTCTGGAAGGCCACCGACATTATGGTGCGATTTGATCGTCACACTGGGTCCACCAGTGAAAGAAACACTCTCGATAACATCGGGGTAAAGCGTCCCCTGCGCGAGAAAGTCCGCGCCGCCAATCCGCGCGGCTTCCTCGTCGAACACTTCGATAAATTCGCCGCCGATAAATTTGCGTTTCTTCTCCGGATCGCTGACACCATCAAGCCCCGCCATAAAACGTTCCTCGGCATCGACCACGACCAGCGGAATATTATAATGGTCGCGAAACAAAGTTTCGACCTGCTCGCGTTCATTGAGACGCAGCAAGCCATGATCGACGAATACACACATCAGCTGGTCGCCAATCGCTTCATGGATCAGGATCGCCGCGACCGAACTATCGACGCCGCCGGACAGACCGCAAATGACTTTCCCGTCTCCCACCTGCTCGCGGATATCGGCGATTTTGGCGGCTTTATATTCCGCCATCGTCCAGTCACCGGCACAACCGCAAACATGATGGATGAAGTTAGCAATCAGCTTGCCGCCATCGGGCGTATGGACAACTTCGGGGTGAAATTGCGTGCCGTAATATTTTCGGCTTTCATCGGCGATAACCGCAAAAGGCGCGCCTTCGCTGGTGGCGACAATTTCAAAGCCCGGCGCGAAATTGGTAACTTTATCGCCGTGGCTCATCCACACCTGATGCTTGTCATCAACCTCCCAGAGGCCCTCGAACAGTGCGCATGGTTTCGTGACGGTCAGAAAGGCGCGGCCGAATTCTCCATCAATACCGGTTTCCACGGTGCCGCCCAATTGATGGTTCATCACTTGCTGGCCGTAACAAATGCCAAGGATCGGCAGACCGGATTCAAAGATCACTTCCGGCGCGCGTGGGCTACCCTCTTCGGGCACTCCAGCAGGCGAACCGGAGAGTATAATTCCCATGGGTTTCAGACGATGAAACGCCTCTTCCGCGGTATTGAACGGAGCAATCTCCGAATAGACACCAGCCTCGCGCACACGGCGGGCGATAAGTTGCGTCACCTGAGAGCCGAAATCGACGATCAGGATGGTTTCTTCATGAGCTATGGACATGGGTGAGCGCTTAATGGTGAGCGCACAAAGAGTCTATATTTTTAAAGCTCCGCCGCCGCCAAATGTTCCTTGATTTCGCGATTGCCGGGTGCCTTGGCCGCCGCCTTGCGGATCAGCGCCAAAGCCTCACCTTTATCGCCGCCGGTCTTGTGCAAGACCCAGCCGAGTGTATCCATGATAAACGCATCATCAGGAGCCAGCGCATGGGCTTCCCGCGCGAATTTCTGGGCACCGGCCTTGTCCCCGGTTTCCAGAGCGACCAGCGCGCTGTTGTTCAATATCATCGGGTTATTCGCATGGCCCGCGTTGCGCAGCTCGGCATAAATTTCCTCTGCCCGCTGCCAGTTACCCGCCTTGATCGCCGCATCGGCATTTTTCATCTGCCTGCCGATATCGCCCTTGGCGGAGGCTGCGGCGCGCGAGGTAAATTTGCTGGCCAGTGGATCCCCTTGCTGCTGCCCCAGTTTACCAGCGAGCACCAAAAGATCAGGCGTCGCACTGGCTTGCATGGCCGCCGGTTTCACCAGATTATAAGCCTGCGCGCCATTGCCGGTTGCAGCCAGAGCTTTGCCGAGCGCGGTTATGCCCTCGATATTGCCGGGCGACATGGCGAGAAAGCGCTGGAGCCGGGCAATCGCGATTTCGTAGTTGCCGCGCGCATTGGCGATTTTTCCGCTCAGCAAGATCGCCTGTGGAACATCGGAAACACTGTCTCCTGCCACTTGCAACATCTCGTGTGCTTCTGCAACATTGCCTTTGTCAAACTCCAGCTTGGCGAGCATGAACAAGGCCAGCGGATGTTTCGGTGCAGACTTCAAAATGCGCCCGAAATAATCACGCGATTTTTTTTCGTCACCCATATCGGCATAAATGGCGGCGAGCGAGAAAAGCGGCGGCACGCTTTCGGGATAGATTTTCGCCGCTTTCAAAAAGCGCGCTTCTGCCGTTTTGAGATCCTGCCGGAGCATTGCCAGCCGCCCGGACATTTGCAAGGCTTCAAGATCATCGGGGCCATGTTTCAGCGCGCTGGCCGCGAAGCGACTGGCTGTTTGCGTATCGCCACTCGACAATGCGTATCTGGCCTTGAGCACAAGCAGATCAACATCGGATGGCATTTTGGCGAGGCCCGCATCGAGCACGGCAAGTGCCTCTTCCGTTCGTCCCATTTCGAGCAAAGCGCATGCTTTCACCCAATAGGATTTAGCCACTATGTCCGCTGCGGTTGAACTGCCGCCCAAATCATCCACCAGCGCAAGCGCTTTGTCCGATGCGCCTGCCAGCAATAACGCATGCGCATATAGCGGCTTTACTTTGTCTTTATAAGCCGGATCACGCATCGCTTTTTCAAACGCTGCGCCCGCGCCCTCGCCATCTCCCATTGCCAGCAAAGTTTTGCCAAAGACCAGGTTTGCTGCCGGATCAGCGGAATTTTCTTTCAGTGCAGACAGGATATGAATGCGCGCCGCGCCATATTGATGGGCGTCGAAAGCCGCTTTCGCTTCGGAAATCGGGTCGCCTGAACCCACAGAACATCCGGCAACGCTGAGTGCCAATGCAGCACTGGCAATCAAGCTGGTTAACGGGCGGGCATAAGATGGCTTTGTCATGCCCATTCTTTAGTCAAAAATGTTTGAAGAGCTGTTAACAGTTCCCACTCCACCCACCGGTTCAGACAAATACCGTCACTTTACAAATCTTTACAAATCAGAGCGTTACGCAACTTTCTCTATATCGGGCGAATATTAACCATATGGTCTCCAAAAAACTGTCGGGAAATTTTCCATAATGAATGATTTTCACCTGTAGTTAACGTTTAGTGAGTTGAATTTAAACATTTTTTTAAATCTGGCATGGCTATTGCGGATTGTGGGTCACTGGAAATGCCGAACAGGGTGTTAACGGCATAATTTCAAACGGGGTCCAGTGAGACCAAGGAGTAACGCATGAATAATTTTTGGGGCAAGCCGGTTTTGTTTGCAGCAGCAGCAGTCGCAGCCGTCACTTTGAGCAACCCTGCATCTGCAGCTTTGTTCACATATAACCAAACCAACGGGGACGTATTGACCATTGATAACCAGAGCGGCATCGGCACGCTCAAGGGTGCAAAAATCGATGCCACGTTCACCAGCAACGACTTTAAATCATTCCAAGGCGGTGCAAAACCATCTGGCCTGATGTTCATTCTCGCAACTTTGGACGGCACACGTACCGTCGGAGGCGTTGCTTACACCGACAACCCTTCACACACACAAAAATTGCTGTTCGAACGCAAAGGCAGAGTGAATCTCTGGTCTTATTGGGGCAACCCGGTCGTTGCCGGAGATTATATCACCACGATCGGTAGTTACACGCCGCCAACGCCAGTTCCGGCTCCCGGCATTCTTGGCCTCTTTGGCTTGGGACTTGCGGCTCTGGCATTTGGCCGCCGTCGCAAAGAGACGAAGGTCAATCCGGTCAACGGAAAACTGTCTTTCGCATAAATTCACTCAATCTATGCGGACAAAAAGTGGCAGCGGAAACGCTGCCGCTTTTTGTCCCAATCTCCGCTCGCCCGCTTGCCATAATCGGCATCGCTACCTAGTCTCCGGATTTCCAGGGGAGACAGGATGCAATGATATTTTCACGGACATTATTTGGCGCGCTGCTTTTTGTCACTTTGCTGTTGCCTTTGCCAATGTCCGCACAGGCGCAAATAGCTGATGAGATCACTTATGACATAGTGATCATCGGCGGCCGCACGATGGACCCGGAAACCGGCCTGGACGGTATTCGCAATATCGGCATTACCGATGGCACGATCACCGCGGTCACCACGGATGCAATCCCCGGCAAGCAGGTGATCACAGCGCAGAATTTCATCGTCGCGCCGGGGTTTATCGATATTCACAATCACAGCCCGACGCCGCTTGGCTTATCTTATCAGGCGCGTGACGGGGTCACGACGACACTGGAGCTTGAAGGCGGAGTCTATCCGGTTTCTGCCCATGGTGCCTATATTCGCGGCAAGGCTTTGATCAACTATGGTGCGTCCACCAGCCATACGCAGGCGAGATTCTCCGCCCTGACCGGCGGAAAACCGGCGGGAGCTACAAATATTCTGGGCGCGAAGCGCGGAAACATCGGGAAAGACAATGGCGAGGCGCAGACAAGGTTTTCGCCTGCCAATCCCGGCGAGCGCGCAAGCATCAGAGCCGAATTGGAGACGGGACTGAAAAACGGTGGCATCGGCATCGGGCTGCTGCTCGACTATATCAGTGATGCTGTCGATCAGGATGAGCTCCACGCCATATTTGAACTGGCGACCGAATATGAAACGCCTGTATTTGTGCATATTCGTCGCGGAATTGCTGGCGACCCGGCGGGTCTTGACGAGGTACTGAAGATGGCCAAGTCTACCGGCACGAAACTTCATATTTGCCACCTGTCGCACAATGCCATGAAAAATGTAGGGCTGTTTCTGGACAAAATCCGCGCCGCACGGGCGAACGGCGTTGATGTAACTACCGAGGTTCTGCCCTATAATGCAGGATCGACCAGCATTGGAGCAGCGGTATTTGGCCGGGACTGGCGAACGATATTTGATATAGATTATAAAGATGTCCAGCTCGCATCCACCGGCGAATATTTTACCAGGAAAAGCTTCGAACAAACCCGTCGTGAAAAGCCGGGTGCCGCCATCATCCACCATTATCTCAAAGAAGAATGGACGCGGGCGCTGGTAAAAGCCCCGGACGTCATCATCGCCAGTGACGGCCTGCCAATCATCAGCACAGCGCAAAAAGTACCGCCACAGGGTGTTGGCAGCTTCTCCAAAATTCTTGGCAAATATGTCCGTGATGAACAGGCTCTCGACATGATGACTGCGCTTTCAAAAATGACGCTACAACCGGCCCAGTTGCTCGAAAAGACCGCTCCGGTTTTCCGCCTGAAAGGCCGCCTGCAGATCGGGATGGATGCCGATATTACGGTCTTCAATCCGAAAACCATTCGCGCCAATACCACCTATGAGAATCCGCATCAGGCTTCGACCGGCGTGCGCTATTTGCTGGTGGGTGGGGAGATTGTGATTGAGGATGGCACCATTGTCCCCGATGTTTTCCCGGGCCAGCATTTGTTTGCTACGCCGCGAAAAGCGCAACAACACACTGCGGATTAGACTCTCGCTTCCCAGCGTCAGGAACCAGAATCAGGGTCTAGACCATATCCCTGAGTTCCGTCTTCAATATCTTCCCGATATGACTGCGCGGCAGTTCGTCGATCAGACGGAGTTCGGAGAGGCGTTGAGTTTTGCCCAAGTCCGCGTTGGCTGCGGCTTTTAGCGCTTCCATATCCAACGTCACGCCCTGCTCCGCGACCACAAAGCCCAGCGGCATTTCGCCCCATTGTCTTGACGCAACACCAATTACCGCCGCGTCGGCAACGCCCGGCTGCGCCATCAGCGCCTCTTCGAGATCGCGAGGATAGATGTTGAAGCCGCCGGAGATAATCATATCCTTTGACCGCCCCATAAGCGTAATGAAACCATCCTCATCAACCCGGCCAATATCACCCATGCGCTGCCAGCGGTCGCCGTTTTCATCGTACCAACTGGCTTCTTCGGTTTTTTTGGGCTGGTTTTGATAGCCCGACATCATCGTTTGCGAACGCCCGACCAGCTCGCCCATTTCACCATGCGGCAGGCGGTTGAGTTCTTCGTCAACCGTAATCACCTCGCTGCCGCCCCACGCAATACCCACCGTATGCAGCTTGTCAGGATGCGCGTGGGCAAGCAATATGCAGACCACGCCGCCCTCGGTCATCGAATAAACCTCGATCAGTCCGCCGGGCATCCGTTTGATAACCTCTGCCTTGAGTTCTGCTGAAAACGGCGCGCTCGTACAATATTTATGGGTGAAGGTGGAGAGGTCGTAGTCATCAAAGCCCTCGAAATCCATCAAGCGCTGATATTGCACCGGCACCAGCATGGTATGGGTTGCGCGGTTCTCCTGCGCGAGTTCCAGCCAGCGCTGGCAATCAAATTTGCGCATCAATATGCTTGTGCCGCCATATGCGATGGTCGCGACAAAAATGCCAAGCGTAGTGTTGCTATAAAGCGGCGTGGAAAACAGGGATACCTGACCTGGTTTGCCGTAGCCGGAATTTTCGCCGACCGCCATCTGATACCAGCGCATCTGCCGTGAATGAACGATGCCCTTGGGTGTGCCGGTGGTGCCGCTGGAATAGATGATATTGAAAGGGTCTTTCGGGCCAACCTTGGGGTCGGCAGGCGTAGCGCCACTATCCGCCATCCAGTCAAACATCAGCGGAGCGTCATCGCCCGCCGCATCCATCATGATATGCTTGAGCGTGGGTAGCGCGACACCGCTTTCAAATAGTTCGGCGCGTTTGGCGGTATCTACAAACAGGTGCATCGCGCCGCTATCAGCCATCATATTGGCGAGCTGTTTTGGCGTCGCAGAAGTGGTCAGCGGCGCGGCACAACCGCCCGCAACAATAGCGCCCAAATAGGCCAGCGCGTAGCGTATCGTGGTGGTTCCGAGAATGGCAACTGCCTGACCTTTGGCCAAGCCATCCGCTTGCAACTGCGCGGCAATCCGGTTCACTTGCGCGGCCGTTTCGCCCCAGGTGAGTCTCTCTTCGCCGTCGTCCAAAGCGATGCGCTCTGGCTGATTGACGGCATGGGCGTTGATGAGATCAGCGAGATGGCCAAAGGGCTGTTCGAGATATTTTACCGGGTCCAGGGTCAATGACTTCTCCTCTGGTCAAAGGCGGAAGCGCTGAAGTTTCAATCCCGCAAGTGATCCAATTTTTCTCTTGCTTCTTTGAGCAGCGGAAGCAGTTGCGCAAGCATTTCTTGTGATAGGACAGATTGCGCCTCCGCCAACGGCGCTGCCAGTCGCTGCAAACATTCATGCCGCATCGCGCGGTCAGCGCGGGCACGGCCCGATTTCGGAACCATGGCGATCACGCGCAGATTTGCACACGCGAACCTTCTTGAGCGCCAAGCAAACCGTCAGAGATCAATGTAACAAATCGATGTTTGTTCAAATGGAACAACTGCTGCGGATTCTAACGGTCGAAGGTAAAGTCCGGGAGAGACTGAAAGGCGTTGCGCAAAGCATCTCCCCAACCGACTGAGATAGAATGGAAATAGGGATCATCGCGTTCGACGCGTAGCTGCGCCTTTATTGCATAGCTGTCCGTTTCATAGGCTTGCACATCCAGAGGCAGGTCGACCGCCAAATTGGCCCTGATCGTAGAATCAAAGGACACCATCATAAGCTTGATTGCATCTTCAAATGACATGTCCGGATTATAGGCGCGCACCAAAATCGGGCGGCCATATTTGGTTTCGCCGCTCTGGAAGTAGGGCGAGTCATCGCTTGCCTCGATAAAATTGCCTTCGGGATAAATCAGAAACAGGCGCGGTTCGCTGCCTTTGACCTGGCCGCCCAATATCAATGTCGCGCCAAACGGGGATTCCGCTTCCTGGCCTTTATGGGCATATGTTTTTACCACCTCACGCAGTGTTTCTCCCACAATCGTCGCGATCTGGAACATCGAAGGCGCCTCCAGAATCGAAGGGCTTCGGTCGACCGGCGCCTTGGTGCGTTCATCAAGCAAGCTGACAACCGCTTGCGTCGTCGCCAGATTGCCTGCTGACAGCAGTGTGATCACCCGCTCGCCCGGTTTCTCCCAGCTCTTCATTTTCCGCACCTGCGCAATATCGTCAACGCCAGCGTTGGTGCGCGTATCGGACATGAACACAAGGCCCTTGTTGAGCCGTAGTCCTATACAATAAGTCATGTGGTTACCTTTTATGCGCGGTAATCAGCGCCTGCACCTGTTACTGCTGCACCTGCAATTGCACAACCATATTTTCTTTGGTGTCGCCGTAACGCATGCCGGAAACCGGCGATGCATCGCTATAATCCAGCCCGGTCGCGACGCGGATATAGCGCTCGTCAGGAGAGTACCCATTGGAGACATCAAAACCGACCCAGCCAATGCCATCGAAATGCGCTTCGGCCCATGCATGGGTGGCATCTTGGTCAATCCGGTCGTTCATCATGAGATAGCCCGACACATAGCGAGCCGGATAGCCGAGCAACCGCATAGCAGTGATGAAGATATGCGCATGATCCTGACAAACGCCGCCCGCGACTTTTAGCGCGCCCTCAGTCGTCGTTTCCGCATCCGTCTTGCCGATCAGATAGGGAACATGCTTAACGATTAGCGCAGAAAGAGCGTGGGCTTTTGCAATATCATCTGTGTAGTCATTGCCTAGCTCTTCGATCAACGCGGTAATCTTTGCGCCACCCCTTGTCAGTGCCGTTTCCTGTTGAAAGTTCCACAGCGCCATAAAACCTTGGTGCTGACCGAGGACACCAGTGGTCTCACTTACTTCAATTTCGCCGTTGCAGTGAATGGTGATCTGGTCGCCGCCCGGATCAATGCTGACCAAATCGACACAGTTGCTATGCTGGTCGGTGAAGGACAATTCCTTCTTGCCGCCTTCGACTGTCAAATTCCACTCGATGGTTTTTTGCCCGGCGCGTTCCTTGGGCGTCAGGCGCACCTGTTGCAGGCCATAATCAACCGGCGCGTCATATTTGTAAGTGGTGGTATGATTGACTGTAAGCCGCATATCTATCCTTGGAACCGGTAATCTTGTTCAATTTGAACTGCGAGTTCGCCGTTTTGCGTGGTGAAATCCTCAATGAATTCGTGCAGCCCCTGATCAAATATTTGATCGATAGTGCAGTTTTGAAGGCGCTCGATTGACGCTTTGGCTTTGCCGCAAGATTCGTTGCTAACACCATAACCGCGCTCAAGGTAGCCCAGATTGTCACTGATCTTTTGGCTGCAAAAAATGAGGGAACGCGGCATTTGCTGATGCAGGATCAGAAATTCTGCAATGTTGAGCGGGCTAATCTCTGCGCCATTGAGCCAGCGATAGGCACGCTGGGCAGAGACAGATCGCAATATGGTCTCCCATTGCATGACATCAAGCGCGGATCCGATTTGGGCGATGGATGGCAGCAGCAGATAATATTTCACGTCCAATATGCGCGCCGTATAGTCGGCGCGTTCCACAAACGTACCCAGGCGGATAAAGTTATATCCGTCGTCGCGGAGCAAGGTACCCAAAGTGGCACCGCGCACTTGCGCGCTTTGCTGGCGGATAGTGGCCAGAACGTCCGGTAAATCCTGCTCAAGAATCGGGGCAGAAAGAAGTTTTTTAAGCGTCATCCAACTTTCATTAGTCGATTCCCAAACTTCACGGGTCAGCGCGGTACGCACCAGCCGGGCATTGTCCCGCGCCTGTTTCATGGTGGAAATCACGCTCGATGGATTGCCAGGGTCGCGCAACATGAAATCGACCACATTCATCGATTCATATCCATCATTCTGGGCATCATATTGATCTATCGATCCCGCAGTAGTCAGGATTGATTTCCATTCCGCCTCCGCCGTAGAAGAGCGCGTCAATGCAATGCGAAAGCCGGCATCGAGTAACCGCGCGTTATTTTCGGCGCGTTCCAGATAACGGAACATCCAGAATAAGCCGCCTGCTGTTTTTCCTAGCATCGTCTATTCCTCCAGCACCCAGGTATCCTTGGTGCCGCCTCCCTGACTGCTATTGACCACGAGTGATCCTTCGGTCATCGCGACGCGCGTCAGACCGCCTGGCGTAATGTCGATCCTTTCGGGCGACACCAATACAAAGGGCCGCAAATCGACATGGCGCGGTGACAAGCCTTTCTTGGTGAAGATCGGCACCGTCGAAAGCGCCAGTGTTGGTTGGGCTATATAGTTGGAAGCGTTTTCGATCAGCTTCACCCGGAAATCC
The DNA here is from genome assembly GCF_012516475.1 of Parasphingorhabdus halotolerans. Classification (NCBI taxonomy): domain Bacteria; kingdom Pseudomonadati; phylum Pseudomonadota; class Alphaproteobacteria; order Sphingomonadales; family Sphingorhabdaceae; genus Parasphingorhabdus; species Parasphingorhabdus halotolerans. The sequence continues at coordinate 1,787,704 of NZ_CP051217.1, forward strand.
TCAACTTCCTTCCTGCTCGCCGCTGGTCCGACCAGCATACCATAACCTCCCGACCCGTGAACTTCTTTTACGACCAGATCAGCCAGGTTATCGAGCACATATTGCAGTTGATCGGGCTCGCTGCACCGCCAAGTCTGGACATTATTGAGCAGCGGCTTCTCTCCTGTGTAAAACTCCACAATATCGGGCATGTAGCTGTACAGCGCTTTGTCGTCAGCGATCCCGGTGCCGGGCGCGTTAGCGATAGTGATGCCACCCGAACGATATACGTCGAATATCCCGGGTACGCCCAGCATAGAGTCTGGATTGAAATTCATCGGATCAAGATATTCATCATCGACGCGGCGGTAGATGACGTCGATTGGTGTATAACCCTCTGTCGTACGCATCGCGATACGGCCATCAACAACGCGCAGATCATGGCCTTCAACCAGCTCCGCGCCCATTTGATCGGCGAGATAGCTATGTTCAAAATAGGCCGAGTTATGGATACCGGGCGTCAACACCGCGACCACCGGTTTGGCCGTGCAGGCTTCAGGCGCGGAAGCAGCAAGCGACCGGCGCAAATTGGAAGGATAATCGCTGACCTGTTGCACCGGGATGCGCGAGAATAGTTCAGGGAACATTTGCAGCATGGTTTCGCGGTTTTCCAACATATAGGAAACGCCCGATGGCGTTCGGGCATTGTCTTCCAGCACAAAAAACTCGTCCGGTCCGGTGCGCACGATATCCGTACCAACAATATGCGTGTAGATACCACCAGGTGGGTCGACGCCGACCATTTGCGGCAAGAACGCTTTATTATTGGCGATCAGCTCAAACGGGACGCGGCCAGCCCGCAATATCTCCTGACGATGGTAAATATCATGCAGGAATGCGTTGATAGCACGTACGCGCTGTTCGATACCGCGAGAAAGCTTGCGCCACTCGGAAGCCGAAATGACCCGGGGAATAACGTCAAACGGGATCAGCCGTTCATCGGCATCTTCTTCGCCATAAACGTTGAATGTGATACCCGTGGTGCGAAAAAAAGCTTCGGCTTGCGCAGCCTTCTTGCGAATCCGCTTGGGATCTTCGCCGTCCAGCCATTTTCCATATCCTGAATAGGGTTCTCGAACCGAACCCTCTCCAGCCGCCGCAGCGGCAACTAGCATCTCGTCAAAAAATTCGATCGCAAACCCCCTTGAAAATATTGAAACGGCTGTTCATCCTGCGATCTCAAGTTGTTTATCTTATGCGAAATAATACAACGTCAGGACATTATCTGATATTAACTGCAATAGAAAGTCCAATGTGCTGCCGTAGCTGCAGATAAATCAACCGGCCACCAGCTTCACGAAATTACTCTCCACCCAGCCGCTTTTGCACGGGCCATCATAATTGCGCTTGGAACGCACGGGTGATGATACGCCGCAATCACCCAGTTCCATTGCTGGCGGGGCTGCCAGTTCATTGCCCTCTCCGACAGCTTCAACAGGAGAGGCTTCGGCATAGACAATCCCGAACCATTGCTGATCATGGCTGCGGGTGCAGATATAGACCATTTGGCCGGCCATGAGGCTGTCTTTCTTGTCCGCACTGTCAAACGGTGCGATCAGGACATCGAGCTCGCCGCTGCGCAACCCGGCCACTTCCCCTACAGACTGGCACGCATCAAACCGAGGCCCGCCTTCACCAATCCGTATCGCACGTTCACCGGGATGGGAGCCGACCCGCTCGGTCCGTTCCGTCGCGTTCGCGCTATCGGTTTCGCGTTCAGCTAACGCGTCTTCCACCTTCGTCGTCTGCTGGCAGGCAGCAGTAGTGACACATAACAGGGAGGCGGCAAACAGGGTTCTGATCATGGCCAGCATCCTAGCGCACAAACGGCTGCTTTGGGAAGAGATCAATGATAACCCGCCAAAGCGCTACGCATCACAGCACAATCTGCGTTTGTGTAACCACGGCAACCAATGTGCCGTCTTTCAGCGAAATCCGCGTCTGCCAGACGGACTGCCGCCTGCCGACCTTAAATGGTGTCGCCTCTCCGTAAACGGTCTCGCCTTCTGGCGCCGCGTTGAGAAAATTGGTTTTGCTTTCAGACGTTGTGGTGCCGTTTGCGCCTTCGGGCAGATTGGCAAAGCCGCCGAAGGCTCCCAGCACATCGGCAAATGTCATCACTGCGCCACCGTGTATGCTAGGCGTCCCGCGACCATTGCCAGCGGTACAAATCTCCGGTCGCACCAACATCTCACCGCGCACAATCTCTTTGGTCATTTCCGTAATCTTGATGCCCATAGTCTTGGCAAATGGCACCATATCGGCGGGGTTGGTCATGTTCACAGGCCTTGTTCACATTGGTTCACAGCTTAACTTGGTTCACGCGAAAGCGCGAAGACGCAAAGTCTTTATGTTGGTTGACGATACGTTTGCAACCGTCCTTAAACGTAGGCGCGCCAAAGTTCATCAAGAGGTCTAGCGGAAGCTTCATTAAACGCAGGTATGTCAGCACTTGCTTGGCATGAACCGGCGCAAACCGTTCTGTTGATTTTAGTTCAATTAGCAATTGCTTGTCGACCAGGAGGTTTGCTCGAAACCCTTCCTCAAGCACGATATCATCATATTCTATCTTGATCGGTACTTGCCTATCCACTGGCAAACCTCGTTGTCTGAGAGCATTGGCCATGAGCGCCTCATAAACACTCTCCAGCAAGCCAGGTCCAAGATTGACGTGAAGTTTGTAACCGCAATCCACAGCGATTTCGGATAGCGCTTCAATCGAATTTTTCATGGCATCTTCTTCGCATTCTTCGCGACTTCGCGCGAGAAACTTTTTTCCATTGGCCTCAACTGTTAAGTCATTGAAACGATGACATAATAATATCAGGAAATCCAACATTTTCCTTGGGTTTATCGGTGCCAGCGACTATCTTGCGCGGATGATTGAAAACACCGAAAATGAAACCCCGGAACAAGCTTCCATCCCTTCCACCGACAAGACTCCCGATCAGGCAAATCAAAACGAATATGGCGCCGATTCCATCAAGGTTCTCAAGGGCCTGGACGCTGTTCGCAAACGGCCTGGCATGTATATTGGCGACACGGACGATGGCAGCGGACTGCACCACATGGTGTTTGAAGTGTCCGACAATGCGATTGATGAAGCGCTGGCCGGCCATTGCGACCTTATCCTGATCACGCTCAACCCTGACGGCAGTGTGTCGGTCGAAGATAATGGCCGTGGCATCCCCACCGGCATGCACACCGAGGAAGGTGTATCGGCAGCCGAGGTTATCATGACCCAGCTCCATGCAGGCGGTAAATTCGAGAATACCAGCGACGACAATGCTTACAAAGTCTCCGGCGGTCTTCACGGTGTCGGCGTGTCCGTTGTGAATGCGCTGTCGGAATGGCTGGAACTCAACATTTGGCGGGACGGCAAAGAGCATAATATGCGCTTTGAATTTGGCGATGCCGTGCGGCCGCTGGAAGTGATTGGTGACGCGCCGCCTGCGGACAATGAAAGCGGTTTCAAAAAGGGAACGAAGGTTACGTTCTTTCCGTCGCCTGCTACGTTCAAGATCACTGAATTCGACTTTGAAAAACTCGAACACCGCTACCGCGAACTCGCGTTTCTCAATAGTGGCGTCCATATCCTGCTGCGTGACGCGCGGCATGAAGAGACGAAAGAAATCGATCTCTATTATGAAGGCGGCATTGCAGCTTTTGTACAGTATCTGGATCGCAACAAGACGCCTCTGGTTCCCGATCCTATCGCAATCCACGGCGATCGCGATGATGTGATTATCGACGTCGCACTGGAGTGGAATGATTCATACTATGAGAACGTCCTCTGCTTTACCAACAACATCCCGCAGCGCGATGGCGGCACCCATCTGGCAGCTTTCCGCTCGGCGCTAACCCGCACGCTTAACAATTATGCCGAAAGCTCCGGCGCGCTCAAGAAAGAAAAAGTCAAACTCACCGGTGATGATATGCGCGAAGGCCTGACCGCGATTGTCTCGGTGAAGCTGCCTGATCCGAAGTTCAGCTCACAGACAAAAGACAAGCTCGTCTCCTCCGAGGTGCGTCAGCCGCTGGAAAGCCTGATGGCCGACAAGCTTGCCGAATGGCTGGAAGAAAACCCCGCCAATGCCAGCATGGTTGTACAGAAAGTTATTGATGCTGCTGCTGCCCGTGAAGCGGCGAAAAAGGCGCGCGAACTGACTCGGCGCAAAGGCGCAATGGATATCGCCTCGCTACCCGGCAAGCTATCTGATTGCCGCGAGAAAGATGCGAGCAAATGCGAACTTTTTCTGGTGGAAGGAGACTCCGCTGGCGGTTCTGCGAAACAGGGCCGCGATAGCAATTATCAGGCGATCCTGCCGCTCAAAGGCAAAATCCTCAACGTCGAGCGCGCGCGTTTTGACCGGATGCTTTCGAGCAAGGAAGTGGGCACGCTGATACAGGCCATGGGCACCGGCATTGGCCGCGAGGATTTCAATCTTGAAAAACTGCGCTATCACAAGATTGTCATCATGACCGATGCTGATGTCGACGGCGCGCACATCCGCACGTTGCTGCTGACCTTTTTCTATCGCCAGATGCCCGAAATCATCTTGGGCGGGCATTTGTATATCGCCCAGCCGCCGCTCTACAAAGTCGGCAAAGGCAAGAGCGAAGTTTATCTCAAAGACGATAACGCGCTCGATCATTATCTTGTCGATATGGGCCTCGCAAACATGGTGCTGCAAACCATCGAAGGTGCGCGCTCCGGCGAAGACCTGCGCGGGTTGATCGAACACGCGCGGCGGATGCGCTCGCTTATGGCCTATGTGCCGCGCCGCTATGACAGCACGATTGTGGAAGGCATGGCACTCACCGGCGCGCTCAATCCCGATCATGGACTGGCCGAACGGCAGGCAGCCGTCGACGCAACGGCAGCGTGGATGGACAAGGTTGATGAAGAAGGCAAATGGTCCGGCAGCGTCTCCGAAGAAGGCGGCTATCTGTTCGAGCGGCTATGGCGCGGCGTGACGGACCATCATATTATCGAACAGAAATTCCTTGAAAGCGCCGAGGGCCGCAAACTCCACAAGCTCGCCAGCGAAGAAACCGCGACCTACACCAGCGGCAGCCGCCTGGTGAAAATCGCATCTAGCGAAGCCGATGCGAGCGATGATGATGACGGTATCGGCACCGAGGGCACTTTGATAACCCGCCCGTCGGAACTGCTCGACACCGTGCTCGCCGCTGGCCGCAAGGGCATAGCCATCTCCCGCTACAAAGGCCTTGGCGAAATGAACGCCGAGCAGCTGTGGGAAACCACGCTCGATCCCGAAGTCCGGTCATTGTTACAGGTCACCGTCGAACAAGCTGATGTGACCGACGAAATTTTCACCAAACTGATGGGTGACGTGGTCGAACCGCGGCGGGAATTTATTGTGGACAATGCTTTGAATGTCGCCAATCTGGATGTTTGAGGATTAATTGAATCGACCTAAACGGCATCACTTCGTCCCCCAGATAATATTGCGCCGATTTACCGATGAGAACGGTTGGTTATATGCTGTGAACCGATCAAATACCAAAGCTGTTCCATTCCGATGCAAGCCAAATCAACTTTTTGTTCGCAAGGAATACTACACTGAAGTTGATAGTGACGGCTCGAAAAACAGCAGGATGGAACTGCGCTTATCGCAGCTAGAAAGCGAAATATCGCCGATTTTAGCCAAATTCATGGCCGCAGCTGAAGCCAACAAGCTGCCCGACTTGTCCCGGCATCAGAAAAGCCTTTGGGATAAGTTTTTCTTACTACAGTATCGTCGAGTCCCTGACCTCAGAGATGACGATAGCTGGAAAAATGCTCTTGAAGAATACGCTCAAATTACAAGCCGATTGAAGAAGGAATTTCCACACAGGGTAGAAGAAATTGAGGCTTTCGAATCTGACGAAGAGAAGATTCGAATGGTCAACAACGCTTATGTAAATATGCTAGATTTACCCCCAGGGGAACCCGAGAAGGTACTCAATCGAAGAGGTATTATTTTACTTCGATCAGCAAGAAATAAGAAGTTTGTGATCGGTAGTCGGCCGGTAATTCAAATGAACATGAAAAATGGTAGAACGCTACATGATAGCTACAGTGAAATGTGGCTACCAATTGCAAGTAACCTTGCCATAGGCGTCGGCACAATGTGGGAAAAAGAGAAGATACTAGACTTAGAAAATCATTCCGGCATGCGATATCTAAACGAAGCAATTGCTAGAAACAGCACCTCCTTTGCCAGCGCCTCGTTAAAGCTAACACAATCTATTGCGATGAGATGTTAGGAAAATAGCAATTTGGCCGCCTGTCAAAACAGCAAGTCCCCACAATTGCCCTTTACATCCGTACCCGCAAACAGCGCCTTTACAAACGGCAATGTATCGCCCGTCGATCCCGGCACTACCGCGCGGTGATCCAGATCGGGATAGAGCGTCGAAATAATCACTGACCCCGCCTCACACGCCCGCTTCACAAAGGCGGCCTGCATGCGTGGCGGGGTGTCTTTGTCCTTGCCGCCCGTACCAACAAAAAACGGCACGGGGAATTTTAGCGTCGGGAAACCCATCATACCGAACGCAGCAATCAGATGCTCGGACGGTGATTTTTTGAAAGTGCGATTATAGGTAAGTTTTTCGGCCACTACTTTCGCCTTCACATCCTTGTGACAGCTATTTTCAACCGAACGCGCAATCGGAAGCACTGCATCCGACACATAGTCGGTCAGCTCAAATTCCGGATTGGTTCGCTGCACCAGTGTCAAAGCCAGCATGTTATAGCCGAGCAATGGATCCACCCGATCACGCGGGCGGGCTTCCTGCAAAATGCTCAACGCCTTGGGAGAGAAAAATGGTACGCCCGTTGCGACCGCGCCGATCACCTTTACATCAGGCGCATATTCCGGGGCATAGGCCGCAGTCGCCACCGCCGCGCCTGCGCCTTGTGACTGACCGAAAAGGACAACCTCGTCGGAAACCGGAAAATCAGCTGACTGAACCGCCCGGATAATATCCAGATTGCTATAGGCTTCCGGCCGCGTTGCGAGATATGGATGCGTTCCGGCGGTTCCCAAGCCCTGATAATCCGATGCCACCACTGCATATCCGTTTTTCAGCCAGAATTCGAGATGATCGCGATCCTGCTGCTGCCTGCCATTCCACGATGGCGCACAGATATCGGCAATACCAACCGTGCCGTGCGTCCAGGCCATAAGCGGCCAACCACCTTTTGGAGCGCGCCCTTCAGGAAGAAACAGCACCCCGGAAACAGGAAGTATTTTTTCTCCGTCCAAACCATCGGTGGATGAATAAAGAAGCCGGACATTTTGTCCCGCACCTGGATTGGATTGCTGTTCGTTCAAAGGCTCTTGACGAAGTAACTTTCCGGGGGCGTCCAATGCGGCCTCATAAACATAGAAATCCGACAAATAAGTGTCACCTAATGTCTTGCTGGCCGACGGTGGCGCAGACGCTGGGGTTTGAGTAGCAACCCCTGTCGGAGCGCAAGCGTTGATCGTCAGAGCAGCGAACATCGCGAGCATTGGCGCAAATTTCATCGGCATTCCTTTTGGTTCCTCGGCCTTTTGGTTCATCACCCGCTGGTCTACACAGACATTATGACACACAAAACCCGCATAATGACCATCGCCGCGCTGCGCACCTGCGAGAAGTTATTCTGCACCTATCGGGAGACTGATCTACCGCTTCTTGGCAATCTTCAACTTGTCCTGCTTGGCCCGCGTTCTGATCGATTCTTCGCTGCGGGTCAGCGCTTTGGCCATCGCCTTCAGGGTCATGCCCTTTTTCGCAAAGGCGTGCAGCTTCTGGATTTCTTCGCTGTTCCACGGTTGTTTGTGGCGTTCAAAATGGTCTTTCATGTGAATAGCTCTAAGCGTGTCATTAGCCGCCGTCCATCGCGTTGCGCATTTTGCCAGCGCTATATGCATTTGGCAATTGGAACACCGCGATCTATAGCCGCATCATACTCCAATACGAAAGATATCCCATGACAGAACTCAACCCGGAACTTTTTGACCTTCGCATGTCTGACAAGGCGCAACCTCTGATGGCGGCGGTGAAAAAGCATCTCGAAGAGAATGTCGCGCCGATTACCGAAGAGTTTTTCGCGTTGAACAAGGAAAAAGAAGATCGCTGGACCTGGCATCCCCGGCAACTGGAGCTGCTGCAGGGCGCAAAGGACAAAGCCAAGGCATCGGGCCTTTGGAATTTCTTTCTGCCTGATGATGAAACCGGAAATGGCCTGAACAATCTCGATTATGCCTATATCGCTGCCGAGCTTGGCAAATATCCGCTAGGATCGGAATCGCTCAATTGCTCCGCGCCCGACACCGGCAATATGGAAGTACTGGAACGTGTTGGCACTGAAGCGCAAAAGAAGGAATGGCTGGAACCGCTGCTCAACGGAGAAATTCGCTCGGCTTATGTGATGACCGAGCCGGGTGTCGCCTCATCCGATGCCAAAAACGTCAGTACGACCGCGGTGCTCGAAGGCGACGAATGGGTGATTAACGGCGAGAAATTCTATATTTCGGGCGCTGGTGATCCGCGTTGCAAAATCCTGATCGTGATGGTCAAAACCAGCCCGGACGCCGCGCCGCACCAGCAGCAATCCCAGATACTGGTGCCCAAAGATACGCCCGGCGTCGAGATATTGGGACCGATGCACGTCTTTGGTGAAGATCATGCTCCGCAGGGCCATATGCATATGCGGTTTGACAATGTTCGCGTGCCGAAAGAGAATATTCTGCTTGGCGAGGGGCGCGGGTTTGAGATTTCCCAATTGCGCCTTGGCCCAGGCCGCATTCATCACTGCATGCGCTCATTGGGCAAGGCGGAAAAGGCGCTCGAACTGATGATCCAGCGCGGCGGATCGCGGGAGGCTTTCGGCAAGACACTGGTGAAGCTTGGCAAGAATGTAGAGCTTATCTCGCGCGCAAGAATCGAGATTAACGCGATGCAGCTATCCGTTTTGCAGGCAGCCAAGGCGATGGATGTGCTCGGCAACAAGGAAGCACGGGTCTATGTCAGCGCAGTCAAAGCAATGGTGCCAGAAAAAGTCTGCACAATCATCGACCAGGCGATCCAGATGCACGGCGCAGCGGGAATGTCGCAATGGTTCCCGCTGGCCGATATGTACGCCGATATGCGGCACTTGCGGTTTGCCGACGGGCCTGATGAGGTGCACCACATGGTGGTCGGCCGCGCGGAAATTCAAAAACACGGCCTTTGGTAGGGCTTTAAGTTAGTCGAACAAGCCATTTGGCCGGGATCATGCTTTCCAGCACCCGGCCAGATGGTCATCGGTCATCCCGACCGCCTGCATATAGGCGTAGATAATTGTACTACCGACAAAACTCATTCCGCGCTTTTTTAGCGCCTTGGAGATGGCATCGCTGATGGGCGATGTCGCTGCCAAATCGAGGAAGCTTTCCGGGCGATTGACCGGCGGCGAGCCATCGAGGTGGCCCCAAAGCCATTGGTTGAAACTGCCAAACTCCTTCTGCATCTCGAGAAAGACCAGAGCGTTTTTGCGGGTGGAATAGATTTTCAGCTTGTTGCGGATAATGGCTGCGTCCTCCCGCAGCGCTTCCAGTTCATTATCACTCATCGCGGCCACATGTTCGATATCAAAGCCATGAAAAGCCCGCCGATAGCCTTCGCGTTTGCGCAAAACCGTTTCCCAGCTTAGCCCTGCCTGCGCGCCTTCGAGAATCAGGTTTTCAAATAGCAGGCGATCCTCATGAACAGGAAGACCCCATTCCTCGTCATGATAGCGCCCGTAAAATTCCTTACCCGCCTGACCGCCAAAGCAGCGATGTTTTCCATCTGTGCCAAGAATTGTCATGAACCAATCCGTATAAGGTTATCCGTTTTTTTGAAATCGAAAAGCGACTAATAGCCGTTCATCCTGAGCCTGTAGTAGGACCGTACAGGATCAGAAAGGTGGCTCGACAAACTCACCACGAACCGGGCGTTACTCAGCGGGCTCCAACTCGGGGCCCAATTCATGCTCACGGCCCTGCTCCGGCGTCCACCAGCCAATCTTGCGCTTGGCCCAGTTGATAGCGCGCGGAATCGGCGCGTTGCGATCCATCCACTCGGCATATTCCTTGTAAACGGGATCGCTGAGCAAATGCTTTTCTTCAGTCTTTGCCCGCCAGTAGTAGATTCCGCTCACCGCCGCCAAAAGCGCAGCGTTGCGAATCATATCGACATAATTGCCCGAGACCGTGAGGAAGGGCATCGCCGAGAGCCACCAGTAGGTGTTCTTGGCAACATAAGCGGGGTGCTTGGTCCACGCATAAGGTCCGTGTGTTAATATCCCACGATGGGTGAGGTTCGAGAAGCGCAAGCCAAAGGCAACCGTCGCCCAGGCATAAATGGCTGTCAGAGCAACCAATATGCCGCCCCAAATCCACAGCAAGGTTTCATGGCCTTGCAGCCAGTAATCCCACTTGGCGATATCGACTTCATAGTGCAGCGGACCGCCGGGGTACATCATCGCAAAGGGCGGGTAACAAAGCAGCGCGGCGACCCATCCACCCAGATAAGGGTTAGCGGTGCGGATATGCGCGTCCAGCGGTTTCATGGTCAGCAAATATCCGACCGTAGCAAACTGCACGTCGACGACGAACATCGCGATAATCAACCAGAACGCAATCGCCGCCGGATTATTCGCAAGCTCGGCAATATCGAGCCGGATCAAATCGCCGAAGCCGCCCGGCACAATCGAGATCATGAAGGCGAGGAAAAAGCCCTTCACGGCCCATGCGCGCAAATGATGGAAAATCTGTTCGCGATCATATTCGCCGCCGCGTTTCTTGTCACCTGCCCCAATCAGAAACTGGCCCAAATGCCAGGCACCGTCGCGCGGTTCGATGAAATAGCGGTCCATCATCAGCACATAAGGCACGGAAACCAGCAGCAACCAGGGCGCGATGGTTTCCATCATCTCCATTGAAAACTGATATTGCCCGGTCCAATACCATCGCCCGATGCAATAGACGCAGGCAATCATACCCCATGTCGCCCAAAGACCCGCGAGTTTCACCACGCTGATATCGAAAGTTTCTTTCAGCGGATTGGGATTTTTCCAGTCGATGCCGGTCGAGGCGCGCAGATGCACTTTGTCACTGAGCAGCGACCATATCACCATCGGCAGGCCACAGGCAGCGCAGGCTGCAAGTGCCGAATAGGGCCCATCCATGCCATATTGCCGCGCGATCAATATCCACGAAGCCAACCCGACAAGGCCAGCGATGCCGACACCGGATGAAACCGCAGATTGCGGGCGCGGGTCAGCGGCGTTTGATTTTCGTCCGAACATAGCCGTCGCTTTAACCAAAAATAGTAAGCAACCCGTGAACAGGCGCAAATAGCGCCGAAAAACCTATGAATTTGGCGAAATAGGCTCTATATTTCAGATAAATATCATATTGGATCAGATACCCCCATGTCACAATCAACGACCTCAGGAATGCCCATGAAAAACCTCACTATAGCGTCAGCACTGTCGGTTGCCCTTCTGGCATGCACAAACGGCGGGAATGCAGAGGCCACCCAAGGTGCGTCAGAAGACGCGCAATCATTTGCCGATATTTCTCCGGTTGATCGCGAACCTTTTATGACACAGGAAATCACCGAATTTAACGAGCCATGGGCGATGACGTTTTTGCCTGATGGCCGGATGCTCGTTACGACAAAGCCCGGCGAACTCTTTCTTGTGACCCAAGCGGGCGAACAAACCGCGATTTCCAATATTCCTGACGTTGATTATGGCGGACAAGGGGGCTTGGGCGATGTCATATTGGCGCCTGATTTTGCGAAGTCTGGCCGCATCTATCTGAGCTGGGTGGAAGCAGGGGATGATGGAACCCGAGGCGCTGTCGTCGCCCATGCCAATTTGTCGCTGGCCCCTCCGGGCGTGGAAGCGGAAGCACCTGCGTTATCCAATCTCAAAATCATCTGGAAACAGAACCCGAAAGTGAAAGGCCGCGGCCATTATTCCCACCGTATGGTCTTTTCTCCTGACGGGAAATATCTGTTCATTGGCTCCGGCGAGCGGCAGAAGTTTGATCCCGCGCAGGATATGACCGGCAATCTTGGCAAAATCGTGCGGCTTAATCCGGATGGCAGCATTCCAAGCGACAATCCATTTCTGGATGACGAAAAAGCGCTTCCGGAGATCTGGTCATTGGGCCATCGCAACATTTTGGGCATGGCCTTTGATAGCAAGGGCCGTCTGTGGAATCAGGAAATGGGTCCAAAAGACGGCGACGAGCTAAATCTCGTCCAGCGCGGTTCAAACTATGGCTATCCGATTGTATCGGAAGGCGATCATTATGACGGAAAGAAAATTCCCAATCATGATACCCGCCCCGAATTTGCCGCCCCGAAAGTCGCCTGGGTGCCGACAATTGCGCCTGCTGGATTGATCTTTTACTCCGGCAAGTTGTTCCCCGAGTGGCAAGGCAATGCATTTATCGGCGGCCTTGCCAGTGAGGCTTTAATCCGTGTTGTCATTGATGGTGATGAGGCTGAGGAAGTCGAGCGCTTTAAAATGGGAAGCCGCATCCGCGAGGTGGAGCAGGGCCCGGATGGCGCATTGTGGTTGCTTCAGGATGGCAAAGGCGGGAAGCTGCTCAAGATTACCCCGGCCAAATAGATTCTTCGACCAACGCGCTAGCGACAAAGACTATAGCCTAGCTGGCCACGTTCTGCCTGGTCGAGATGGAAATGATCGGCATGGGCGGCGTTGTAATCAGGCGACAGAACCGTTGCGAAAAGGTCGCAGGACCCGTCGCGTATCACCCTGAGAAATTCCGCCTCCGGGTCTGTATCGTTCCAGTCGCGACTAAGCGAGATTATCTGGCCATTCTCCAGCGTAAATGCAGCGATATCGATCGCGTTGCCCGTTGCATGCTCGCTCCAACGGGTAGATCCGCCAATCTGGCGACAATTATAAGTTCCCAAGTGGCGAATGAAGGAAACCCGCTGGCCAAAATGCTCCAGCGCTGCTGGCTGGACAATCTGGGTCTCCCAAATCTCCAGAGCTGCCGCAACAGGACATGATGGCGCGAGGCCGGATGGCGTGAAGCTAGTGTTCCCGGCTGTTGGTTCGAGCAAGCGAATATTCTCGTCGCGACGACACTCCCCATCACCAACGGGCGGCAGCGGACTGAAGGCCACCCCTGCCCGGTCGAGGAGGTTTTGGCAGAAGACATAGTCACCCGAAAGCGCGGCCAGTTTCTGGCCAGTGAACATCCCGATAGGTTTGTCCAGCTGCAGCTGCGTCCATGGCAAATCCTGCGGGCGTTCCCGGATGTAAGCAAGCGCGACCAACGCACAGCCTGCAATAACCGCCAGAATAACCAAAGTTTTGAGCGCAGACCTGATCGTCCGCAGATAATGTCTGCGCTTTAGGCGTCTCGCCATTTTTATGTCACGCTAGTTATTTAGCGAAATCTATTGGGAAGCCGTTGTGGTCGTGCCGGAAAGGTCACTTAAAAACTGCCGGACACGCTTGGAGTTGACCCCGAGATCATGCACGCCAACGCGGCTCACCGAACGCATGTCAATGATGCTGGCTGCGCCATTATCAGCAGCGCGGGCACGGATGACAACATCGTCCTTGAACCGGAAAAGCGATACAGTATCGGTGGCTTCCAGATGGCCTGCTGCAGGATCAATACTGACGATTTCCCAGCCGCGGTCTTCTGCAAGGCGCTTGGCTTTCTCGATAACTTCCGCGACTGGCTGATCAATCCGTACAGACCGGATATCAGGAAAAGCTTGCTGGTGAAGTGTCGCCCAACGCTGGCGCGGGTTCATCCCGCGCATATCACTATCATCGGCGCCCGGGATTTGATCCCAATTGTCAGCGCGAATCGTAAGCGCCGAAAACTCGGGTGGATCAGCCAGATCGGTTGTTATGTCATGAATGGCGGGCAGGCTTTGCGCCGTTATGATGTAGCTCAGAACATAGCCGATAAATCCGACCGCCGCGATCATGCCGAGACCCAATTTGGGCCAGCGCGTTTTGCGCCCTTTGCGCTTGTCCAAAATGATACCGATTATTCCGATGATGATCGCGAGTACCGCAACAACCAATGTCCATCCCAGAAAGCCCAGACCTTGCTGCCAGCCCCACAGACCAATGCCGCTGCCAAAAGCTGCGCCAAAAAATGCGATAATCGCAGCAATTGCCAGAATCAGAACAATCCAGCCTTTGGGATCATTACGGAGCGTAGCGAATTTCCTTGCCGGCTTCGCCGTCACTCCACCGGTTCGATTTTCAACTGCGGGTTCGACAGCAGGTTCGTTGATATTCTGATCGCTCACGCGCATAACTCCCTTAATTCCAAATCTTTTAGCCGCTGCGGTCCCATTGTGCAATCAACTCGCTGCCGCTTGGTATGTTTCGCCATTTTGGTTGCTCGACAGCGTGCAAATTTGCCGGTACAGCGCCGCTCTTCATCAATATGACGCGAACGCTTGGAACCGACATTGCCCACTATCATCCCTCTGGCTGAAATCGAGCCTGCTTTGGTCGAAGCTTTGCTCGATGTCGCTTTCGGCAAGGATCGCCATCAGCGGACAGCCTATAAAGTGCGCGAAGGCATGGATATGCTCGAAGGGCTGAGCATCGCTGCGGTTGATGCGATGGAACACGAACTGCTTGGCTCCCTGCAATGCTGGCCGGTCGCGCTGACCGATGAGAATGGCAAAAAACATCCCATGATCATGGTTGGTCCGGTTGCGGTTTATCCCGATTTGCAGAAGCAGGGCATCGGTCAGGCGATGCTGACCGCGCTGCTGGCGGAATTGCAGGATGATAGCCTGCCGCTGGTGATGATCGGCGACCCGGCCTATTATGATCGCTTCTTCGGTTTCTCGCCTGAACGGACAGGCGGCTGGACGCTGCCGGGGCCTTGGGAACCCGAGCGTTTGCTCGTACGCGCAACAGCGGATGCGGAATTGCCGATGAAGGGTAAGCTGGGACCTTGGTCGCCGGGGACCTGAACAATCCCGCTCATGCTGAGCTTGTCGAAGCATCTCAGCAAAACCGATCGCAAGCTCAGGGCGAACGGGACAACCACTCACTTCACTTTACAGGACGATCACCACATAATAGGCCATAGCCATGCCCTATACACCGCCCCCTGAACTTGCCTCGCTCTCGCTCACCGAAATAGCCGAGCTGGTGGAAGCGCAAAAATTGCCGCCAGTGGATCAATGGGACCCCCAGGAAACCGGCAATAGCGAGATGCGGATCGCGACCGATGGCACCTGGTATCATCAGGGGGAACCGATCAAGCGCCGCGCCATGGTGCGCGCGTTCTCGACCATTTTGCGGCAAGAGGCAGACAATAGCTATGCGCTCGTCACGCCCTATCAGAAGCTGAGTATAGAAGTCGAAGATGCGCCGTTTGTCGCGGTCGAAATGGAGAATGAAGGCAGCGGCGAGAACCGCAAGCTCGCTTTCCGGCTCAATACCGACCATCTGGTGATTGCCGATGAAACGCACAAGCTGCGTTTTTCATCGGATCATGATAACCCACGCCCTTATCTGCATGTGCGCGGCGGGTTGGAAGCGGTGCTGGCCCGCAACGTCTATTATGAACTGGCCGAAATGGCGCTGGCGGATGATTTATCACCTTTCGGCATATGGAGCCACGGCGCATTCTTCCCTATAGACAGGCCAGAATGAAAACGGGAACCATCGCTCTTCGGGACAAATTGGCGCGGGCGCTAAAAGACGGCCATGCCAGTGATATGGACCATGTAATGGCCGACGAGCGCGATATTGTGCAAGATATCGACCGGTTGAGAGACGCTGCGGTGCTTATCGCGATCACCGACCGGCCGGAACCCGGCGTAATCCTTGTCCAGCGCCCTGACTATATGCGCAATCATCCGGGGCAAATTGCCTTCCCCGGTGGAAAAATCGATCCGGGCGATGAAGACGCGGTGGCCGCAGCGCTGCGCGAGGCAAACGAAGAGGTCGCGCTTGACCCCGCCCATGTCGATGTGATCGGACCGACCGACCGCTATCATTCGGGAAGCGGTTTTAACATCCAGCCGATATTGGCGGTTATCCCGCCCGATCTGCCGCTGGTCGCTTGCCCTGAAGAAGTTCGTGAGTGGTTTGAAGTTCCGCTCGATTTCGTGATGAACCCTGAAAACGCCACCGCGCATGTCGGTGAGTGGCGGGGGATACGGCGTGAGTATTACGAAATGCCTTGGCAGGGCCGCCGGATCTGGGGCATTACCGCCGGGATTTTGGTCAATCTTTCGACCCGTTTGCGGTGGGGATCATGAAGCTTCCGGCAGCCGACTGGCAGAAACGGCGAGGGCTTTCTGCGCTGCTAGATGCGCTCGGTGGCCAAAATCAAAATGAAGGGCCACGCTATGTCGGCGGCGCGGTGCGCGATACTTTGCTGGGGCTGGAGGTAAAAGATATCGATATCGCGACGCCGCTGCTGCCGGGTGACGTGATGGAGCGTTTGAAAACTGCGGATATCAAAGTCATCCCGACCGGCATAGACCATGGCACCGTCACCGCTGTTCTGCCCGATGGGCCGGTGGAGATCACCACCTTGCGGCGCGACGTGTCGACTGATGGGCGGCGCGCGACGGTCGCGTTTAGCGATGACTGGCAGGAAGATGCGGCGCGGCGGGATTTTACCATCAACGCGCTATTTGCTGATCCGGACACGCTGGAGATTTTTGATTATTTCGATGGGCTGGATGATCTGAAAAAACACCGCATCCGCTTTATCGGGTCGGCCAAAGACCGGATTGCCGAAGATCACCTGCGGATCATGCGCTATTTCCGGTTTCTGGCAAGATTTGGTCAGCATGAGGTGGACCATCATACATTCGAGGCCTGCCGGACGGCGGCGCGGGAGTTGTCCAAACTATCGCGCGAACGCATTGCTGATGAATTGCTGAAACTGCTCGCTGCTGCTGATCCGGTCTATGCGGTACAAGAGATGATCGCGGCGGATGTATTTGTGCATATAGTTGACGAGATTGATGCAGATGCTGTGCAAGTGTTGGCCGTGCTGATGTTGCGCGAAAAGGAGCATTGGATTGCGCCCGATCAAATCCGGCGGCTGGTGGCGCTGTTACCGAAAGATGCTGAAAAGGCCGATACGATTGCGAAGAGCCTGCGGATGTCGAAGAAACTGCAGAAGGCGGTTACGGCGCGATTATCCACCAACGTCATTCCCGCTTCCATTTCTGTCATTCCCGCGCAGGCGGGAACCCAGTCCAAAAAAGACTCTTCTTCTCAACTGGATCCCCGCCTGCGCGGGGATGACGAAAATGCGGGCGATGCACCTACCCCGGAAACCATCCGCGCCCTCGCCTATTACACCACCCCCGAAGCCGCCCGCGACCGGGCGCTGCTATTCGGCGCGGAAGAGGATATCGCGGCGATGCTCGCCAAACTAAAAGACTGGCAGCCCCCCACCTTCCCCCTCAGCGGCGGCGATTTAATTGCTATGGGTATGGAGCCGGGGCCGATTGTCGCCAAGAAGTTGGCGCAATTGGAACAAGTTTGGGTTAAGGAGAGGTTTCCGGATGACGATAGGGTGCGGGAGTTGGCGAGAGAAGCCTTACCCCTTCTCCCTTGAGGGAGAAGGATACGGAGCCTTGTGAGCGCGGCGAGCTAGGCGCAGTTGGATGAGGGTGGTCTGCGGTTGACGGTGCGCAAAATATTCCGGTCTGGTGCGCCCTCATCCAGCTACGACTAACGAACAAGTTCGTAAGTCTGCACATCCTTCTCCCTCAAGGGAGAAGGGGGAACAAAAACCCCTCCCCTGAAGGTGGGGCTTAAGAAATTATCCAAGCCCAAAATACTCGGCAATTTTCCGGGCGCACTCGTTGGGCGAAAAGGCACTAGTATCAATTTCAAGATCATAATCCACTCCGGCATGGACACGATCATATTGCCATCGGGCAAGCCCGATTTGCCGATCTCCGCGACTCTTTTCTCGCTGTTCCAGTATTTCAAGCGGAGCAAACAGACCCACAAATTGTATCTCGGCATCGCTCATCACCTTGCGATAATGCTGCTGATTCGTGGCACCCAGCATCACATCATCGACGATCTGATTATTGCCTTCGCTTGCCAAAGCCGCGACTGCACTGCGCATACCGCGCAACGCATTTAGCATGTTTTTCCCCATTTCGATTGTGACGCTGGGTTTGCCATCGATCTGAACGGTCTCAAAATCAATCCCGTCGGGATGCCCAAACATGGATGTCGGCAGCATTTCAAGAAACGCGTCAAATTTCACATGCATGAACGGATCTGATGTGATTGATTGGAGCGCTTTGATTGTAGAACTTTTGCCGACACTACTCGTTCCGTTTACAGTGATAACTTTGGCGCTCATTTCTATATCCTAATCAAACTTCCCGTTCTTAGGAAACCCCGTCGGCGGCAGTCTGCCAGCCGCGCCGCGCGCGACGCGCCACATGGTCATATCATTCTCGGTTCGGGTGCGGCCGGTGTCGCCGCCCATGGCCCAGCTCAACCCTTCTTCCAGTTTGAACACTGCCGCGTCGGATAGTCCGCCGTCCTTGTAGCGCTGCAGCATCACGCCCTGCCCCTTGGCCATTTCCGGCATTTCCGCGAGGGCAAACACTACCAATTTACGGTTCTCGCCTATCGCGGCGACATGATCGGCCTCTGCGGGAACGAGACGCACGACCATTAGCCGCGCATCGCCTTTCAGGTTTACGACCTGACGGCCCTTCTTGGTCTCGGCGACAACATCGGCGATATTGCAGATAAAACCGCGACCCCATGTTGAGGCGAGCAGCAGCTTGGCCTTCATGTCCGCAACCATCAGCGCCACCGGCTCCGCGCCATTTTCCAGATCAACCATCGATCC
Organism: Parasphingorhabdus halotolerans; assembly: GCF_012516475.1. NCBI lineage: Bacteria > Pseudomonadati > Pseudomonadota > Alphaproteobacteria > Sphingomonadales > Sphingorhabdaceae > Parasphingorhabdus > Parasphingorhabdus halotolerans. The sequence goes on from NZ_CP051217.1 coordinate 1,806,654, forward strand.
CACCGGCTCGCCAAAGCCGCGCGCGCCGGGTAACTTGTCCGCACCAATGGTGTAGAACCGCCCATTGTCGCAGCACATCAGCAGCTTGTCGGTGGTCTGCGCATGGAAGGCAAATTTCGGTCCATCACCTTCCTTGAATTTGAAGCTGTCGGGCGCGCTAAGGTCTGCATGGCCCTTCATCGCCTTGATCCAGCCACGCTGGGACATGATGACGGTGACCGGCTCTTTCTCGATAAACGCTTCGAGCGAAATTTCTTTCGCCGGGGCCGCTTCAATGAGCATCGTGCGCCGCGCACCAAGTTCGGTGTCCTCGGCGTAAAGTTTGCGCATTGCGGCCAGATCTTTTTTCAGCCGCGTCTTTTGCCGCGCCGGACTTTCGATCAGCTTTTCGAGGCCTTCGCGCTCTTCTTTCAACTTGTCGCGCTCGGACTTGAGCTCCATTTCCTCCAGCTTGCGCAAAGACCGCAGGCGCATATTCAAAATCGCCTCGGCCTGACGGTCGGTGAGCTTGAACTCTTCCATCAGCAGCGGCTTGGGCTCATCATTCTGGCGGATAATCTCGATCACGCGATCGAGATTAAGGTATGCGATGATATAGCCTTCGAGCAACTCCAGCCGTGCGTCGATTTTATCGAGCCGGTGCTGGGAGCGCCGGACCAGCACTTCGATCTGGTGGACAATCCAGTGCTGCAAAACCTCCTTGATGCCCATCACCTTGGGCACCCGATCCTTGTCGAGCACGTTCATATTGAGCGAGAAGCGATTTTCCAGATCGCTCATCCGGAATAGCGCGTTCATCAAATCTTCGGGATCAACCGCCCGGCTTTTGGGTTCCAGCACAATGCGGACATTTTCATCAGATTCATCACGAATGTCGGCGAGGATCGGCAATTTCTTGTCGGCGATAATCTGGGCAATCTGTTCGATCAGCTTGCCCTTTTGCACCTGATAGGGAATTTCGGTGACGACAATCTGCCACGCACCGCGCCCCTCGGCGTCTTCCTTCTCCCATTTGCAGCGCACGCGCATTGCGCCCTTGCCGCTCTCATAGGCGGCATCGATAACTTCTTTCGGATCGACCAATGTCCCGCCGGTTGGCAGATCAGGGCCGCGCACAATCTCCATAATTTCGGCATGTTCCGCCTTGGGCGATTCAATCAACAAAATCGCCGCATCGATAATCTCGTGGACATTATGGGACGGGATATTGGTCGCCATGCCAACGGCAATCCCGCTGGCTCCGTTTGCCAATAGATTGGGAAAGAGCCCTGGCATAACCTCGGGCTCTTCATCCTCGCCGTTATAGGTGGGCTTGAGGTCCGTTGCATTTTCGTCGAGCCCGCTCATCAGTTCAATCGCTGTGCGGGTCAGGCGCGCCTCCGTATAACGATAGGCCGCCGCATTATCGCCGTCGATATTGCCAAAATTTCCCTGCCCGTCGACCAGAGGGTAGCGCAGCGAAAATGTCTGTGCGAGGCGGACCATGGCGTCATAGACCGACTGGTCGCCATGCGGGTGATATTTACCGATAACATCGCCGACCACGCGGGCGCATTTCTTATAGCCTTGCGATGGATCCAGCTTGAGCAGCCGCATCGCCCAGAGCAAGCGACGGTGCACAGGTTTAAGGCCATCGCGCAGATCGGGCAGCGACCGTGCAGTGATTGTCGACATGGCGTAAATCAGATAGCGTTCGCTGAGCGCCGCATCGAAAGGCGCGTCCACTATCGCGTCAAATTCATCTTCGGGTTCTTCTGGCGGGGCTTCGGTTACATCACTCATGCGGGAAGCGATAGCAGGGTGGATTCAGCGATGGTAGTGGGAAAGTATCGGGAAGTGGCCTGTTAAACAATTCTGGACTCCATCAGATTGACGAAAGTGCATTACTGAACTACCACAGCAATACAATATTCAAGGAGTACGATAGTGGTCGAACTAATGGTCGCCTTGGGTCATTTGGGTGTCGTTGCGATACTCGGTGGCATTGGGGGAATATTATTTCGTAAGGACTTCCAATGGAAATGGTTTGTCGGCGCGCTGCTGCTCTACCTGTTCTATGATTTCCTGCTTACCGGCGGATTTTACTTTTTTCCAAACCCAATATCCAATTTAGACTGGAACTGGTTCGGCAAATTATTGTCAATCTCTGGGATGCTTGGCATTGCCGCTTGGCACGTTTTCGGTTTTGAACGGTCGGGCATAACGTTTCGGCAAAAGTCAGGATCCCGATCTGCGTATGCGGTGCTGTTTGCTCTTTGCGCTGTCTTGTCATATTTTGCGATAAGCGATGGTCAGGGTCCGAGTGACCCGGAAACAATCGCGTTCCAGTGGACGATGCCGGGTCTGGATGAAGAATTATTTTACCGCGGTGTTCTGCTTCTCGCGATGAACGAAGCCTTCCGTAAACGCTGGAATATTTTGGGTGCTTCGATAGGATATGGCGGCTTGCTGACGGCTATATTATTCGGATTGGCACATGCCATGTCATTTGAAAATGGTGGCTATGACTTCGACATGATGACCTTCGCCATAACGGGAATTCCGTCATTGATACTGTTATGGATCAGAGAAAAAACTGGCAGCATATTGCTCCCGATCATCGGGCATAATTTCGCCAATGGCATTTTCACAATTATCTGACGTTACTCCGGTTCACTAGCAGCTTCACTGCGATAATAGAGGAACGTGAACCACAGCGCCGAAGCGCCGAGCAAATGCCAGATCGCATGCCCCTGCAAAAGGCTTTCAGGCGCACAAACCTTGCCATGCTGATCGAGATTCCAGATACCAAAGGCAACCGCCTTGGCGATGATGCCATAGAAATAATAGCGTGTTTTCACCTGGAGGCGGAGCGGTCTCGCGAATGTAAGCTCCAGAATTATCGCGGCAATCAACACAACGCCGTAAAGCCAGCGGCGCACCTCGGGAAGCGCGATAAGCACGGCGACCAGTACCGCGCAGAGCAGCACATAATATAGTGCGGCGCGGCGATCCGTTATGCGGAGCCATTTCGCGAGAGCGCTGACCAGCAGGAATCCGCTCACCAGATACATGCCGAGCACATCAAAAAACTGACCCCATAATGTAAGCGTTCCGTGGAGCAGAACCGAGCCAATGCCGACCGTGATCGCGGATATCGCGAACACTTGCGCGGCGAGCGGTGGGAAGGCCGAAGCCCAATCGCGGGTTCGCGCCAGCGTGATCATCAGGAAACCGGCGAAGACATAGCCAAAGGCTGACCAGCTGTTGGACGGCTGAAGGATTAAATCACCAGTGCGCGGCAGTTCACAAAAGCAGCGTGTCGCGGTGCAGCTTGCCGGTGCGTAGAGTGACCAATCGGGGCCGAAAAGCATGAGCAAGCCGATGGTTATAGCCGCAGCGATCCCCGTTAGTGCGAGGGCAATCAATAGCTTATTGGAGAGGTTGGTCATGGCTTCAACCACTCCGACGGCAAATTCAAACCCTCGCGTTCGTTGTCCCAGATTATCCCCATGATCCACCACCTTCCATCCGGTTTGCCATCATCGCCCATCCCATCATTCCATAAATGGATCATATTCACACCGCGAAATTGAATCTCCGGATTGTCGGGCGTCTCGCGCGCTTCGTAAGCAGAATAGACATGAGCGATTTGACCAAATATTTCGACTTTGCGGCCAATCTCGATCTCGTAAAAGGATTTGCCTTCGAGCAACGGGATGGTGGCTTCGACAAACTCTTCATAGCTGAACGGGTAGGCGAATGGTTTGCCATCCTCTATCCGGGTACGGACCAGCACGCAGCGCGGATGATATATTTCACGATCCCGCTCCCAGTCCTGCCCGCCCGGCGGTCCTGATATGCAATCGTAAAGGGTCTTCAAAACTTCGTCGATGGTCGCATATTTTGTCATCAGCTTATCAATACCGTTCGTTCTGGGCTTGTCGACCCGAAGGGCAAGCCTGGCTTAACGACGGTATGCGTGAATCCGCCCTTCGAAAAGCTCAGGACGAACCAAAATCAAGAAAATTTCAAGCCGGAGCGAAAATAAATCCACCCGGTATCAGGCAGAAAACAGCGTCAAAACTCAATTCGTCGCTCATATAAAACGATTCATCGTTGACTGCGATATGTTATCTCATTACTTCTGAAATTCCCCCAACTAAGGAGAGGAAGCAAAATGCGTAAACTTGTAATAGCATTATCGGTCATGGCTTTGCCATTGGCGGCCTGTGGAACCGAAGAACCGGCTCCGCCTGAAGCCGATCCCATGCAGCAGGTAATTGAAGAACCTGCGATGCCGCCTGAAGACGGCGTAATCGAGGACAGCGCTGCTGATGAAGGTGCAGTTGCTGAAGAGGGTGCTACTGAAGCGGACAAGTCTTCAGAAGGTCAAACTACCGCCGAATAGACCCTGAACAGGAGCCGGGCGTTGTCGCACAATAGATGGCGCCCGGCGCTTTCACACTATATCCTCCCTCAACGAACGGAGCATATCTTCATGACCAGACATTTAATAATTACAGCGTCTTTGTTCGCCTTGGCAGCTTGCAGCAGTGGCAGCGAGAATTCAGTCGAATATGACATGGCGGAATCCGAGGTTATGGAAACGGCGGCGGTTCCGGCGGCGGACATTACTGCGGAACCGGCAATGCTAAACCAAAAACAAAGTGGCGATGCTGAAGAAAGTGCAAATTCCCCCAGCGAAATTCCGGTCTCCATTCCCCAGATCGCTTATAGCTATCAATATGGCTTTCGCCTGCCAGCCGCCGAAATCCCGAAAGCCCAGCAAGCGCATGTTACTCTCTGCGAGAAACGCGGTCCGAAAACCTGTCGCGTGCTCAATATGGAAAATAGCGGCGGTGAAGGCGATTATGCGAACGGCATGCTCCACCTCGAAGTAGCAGCCAAAGAAGCCCGAAATTTTGGCGGGCAACTGGCGACATCAATCGATGAATATGGCGGGAGTCAGATCGCCGCCTCAATCAGTGGCGAGGATCTGTCAAAGCTCATTGTCGATACCGAAGCGCGCCTGCGCAGCCGGGTTTTATTGTCCCAGAGACTGACCGAGTTACTCCGCACGAAAAACGGAACCGTTGCCGAACTGGTCGAGGCCGAACGCGCTGTCACTCAGGTCAACGAGGAAATTGACCAGGCACGCAGCTGGCTCAAGGAAATGCGCGGTCGCGTCGCATTCAGCAAAATTATCGTCAATTATCAGTCCGGCGCGCCCGGCTCTGGCGGGTTTTTGCGGCCAATTCGAGAGGCCTTTGGTGGCATAGCGTCCATGCTCGGCACATCCATCGCCGCCGTCGTCACTATCGCAGCGGCGCTGTTGCCCTGGATATTCATCCTCGCTCTCGGGATATATCTCCGCCGCCGGTTCAAAGCAAAAAACCGCTCGTTCTGGGGTCGTGAAATTGAAAGTTATGAAGAAGCCACTGCAACAGAGGATTGATTGCGCGCCACGAAGCTTTTGACTATAGCATATATTCGTTGCCCCGATTGGTCCGAGTCACAACGATTCGACTGTTCGGGGCATGATTTTTTGTCGCACCCTTTGCGAGTAGGAAAAGCCCATGTCCCGTCGTCGCCAAATTTATGAAGGCAAGGCCAAGATTCTCTATGAGGGCCCGGAGCCTGGCACGATCATCCAATATTTCAAGGATGACGCCACCGCGTTTAATGCGGAGAAAAAGGGTACGATCAACGGCAAAGGTGTGATCAATAACAAAATCAGCGAGCATATTTTCACGCGGCTTGAACTTATCGGCATCCCCAGCCATTTCATCCGCCGGCTGAATATGCGCGAGCAATTGGTGAAACAAGTCGAGATTGTGCCGATTGAAGTAATCGTGCGCAACGTCGCGGCAGGATCGCTGTCCAAACGATTGGGCATTGAGGAAGGTACGCCGCTGCCGCATACACTGCTGGAATATTGCTACAAGGATGATGCGCTTGGCGACCCGCTGGTTGCAGAAGAACATATCGCCTGTTTCGGCTGGGCCACGCAGGAAGAAATGCAGGATATTTCCGCTATGGCGATCCGCATAAATGACTTTATGGCTGGCATGTTTGCAGGAATCGGAATCAAGCTGATCGATTTTAAACTGGAATTCGGACGTCTGTTTGACGGAGATTTCTCGCGAATTATTTTGGCTGACGAAATCAGCCCCGACGGCTGCCGTCTGTGGGACATAGAAACCAACGAGAAGCTGGATAAAGACCGGTTCCGCCGCGATCTGGGCGGGGAAGCAGAAGCCTATCAGGAAGTCGCGCGGCGTTTGGGCCTGTTTCCCGAGGGCGGACCTAGCGAAGTCGCTGATCTGGATAGTGAACGAAAGAAGCGCGGAAAATAACCATATTTCTTCGACCAATGGTTAAGACCCGATAACCTACAGCAGGTTTCGGGGGCTGCTATTTTTGTTTAGGATGGTTTACGCGAATTTAACCATTAAAATATAGCACAGTCCTCATGTGGAACTCATGTGAGGTATTTTTCCGATGCGCGTTTTGATATTGTTAGCCAGCACAACCATGTTAGCAGCTTGCGGCGGCGCAGGCCCGCAATCAGCAGGCAGCGTTGCCGCTCCATCCGGTGCGACGACCGGCGGGGGTACCACCGGCAGCACAAGCACCCACACATTTGTCAAACCCACCGAACAAAAAGTTTATAAAGGTACTGGCAGCACACATAGTTACCAATATTCTGTCGAAGAGGCAGGAGAACCAGGTGCTGGGCAAGGTTCTCAACTCTATCAAGGGGATGCTACTACAGTCCGAAACTCCAATATCTCGATAGATTATAATCCGCGGGACGCTATTTTCGACGTTAGCTTCGTCAATAATCTCGCTGGCACAACCGCGACGAACCGATTTCAGGATCCTCTGCACAGGACCGATTTCGGAGGCGCAGTTGGACCGCAGTTTGGAACGCCTGATCTTGGAAATGCACAATGGAATGTCGCAGGCATAAACTATCTCGAATCGGGTAGCTCGGACAATGTTTTTCGTCCTATTCCCGGCGAATTTGTTTTTGGTCTGCGTGATCGGGAGTTGCCCGGTAGTTATGATGTCAGTACATTTTTCTATCAAACACCGGGTACGGAAACCCAGTATGTAACTTTCGCCGGTTATTTGCGCAATGTGGCGAACGTGATTAAGGTAGAAATTGTCAATGGTGGCGGCGCTACAACGGAATATCTGAAACAGACGAATAATTTTGAACGCGGCGCCTTCGCTTATGGCGAACTAACAGCAAATGATAAAGTGCCGACGACTGGTACGGGATCATTCGAGGGTACTACGCTTGCTTCTATGGTATTCAACGACCAGGTCGATACCAACGGCAACGCGGACACCTATTTTCAGTGGATCGTTGGCCGCGCAAATACGAGTGTTAACTTCGGCACCAATACCTTCTCACTGTCTCTTGATGGCAAAGTGGGTGCGCCACTGTTTGACGGCACCAGCCGCCAGCATAGCGTGCTCGAAAACGCAGTTTTCCGGGCGAATGGTAGCGGACAGATTGACCTTGTAAAAGCAGGCGGATTTTTCGGGCAGTTTAACGAGGCGTGGTTTGTTAATCCTGGCGGAAATCGCCTTGATCTGGTCATTGCAGGCTCAAGCATTGACGGCGCATTCTACGGTCCCAATGGTCAAGAGGTGGGAGGCGGATACCGCATCGTCGGTGGCACCCCAGACGAACGGATTGATATTTTAGGTACTTTTGTCGGCAAGAAAAAATAAGCGGATATAAGCGATGAACGGGAAGGCCCGTCTCCGACGATTGGAACTGATTTCCAGCAGTCTCATATTGACCTGCATGTCGGGCGCTGCTTTGGCTGACGCCGGATCTGCGAAAACCGGTTTTAGTGAATCAATCGCGCCGCCGGGGGTAGCCAAATGCGATGCCGCCGGCCAATGTCGTTTTCAGATTACACCGCAGCAATTGCTTGCCAGGGCAGAAGCTTTGGTACAGGAAAAAAACTATGCTGCCGCGTTACCAATGGTAGAGGCCTTGGGCCAAGTTCCTGAACTCAAGCTACAACAACAGTTTCTTGCCGGGTTTATAGCGGCAGAGACCGGCGATCTCAAAATCGCAATCAAGAAATTCCGTTCTATATTGGACGATAATCCGGGTCAGACCCGCGTGAGACTGGAACTGGCTCGCGCCTATTTACTCAGCGGCAAGGAAGCCAGCGCGGACTATCATTTCCGGCTTGCCCAAAATGACGAAGATTTGCCGGATGAAATAGCCCAAACCATCCGAAACACCCGCAGTATTTTACGCGATCAGAGGGTTTGGCGCTTCAGCTTCGATTTCGGCTTCGCCCCTGATACCAATATTAACGGCGCAACCAATGCGGAAGCCATCGACATTAATTTTGGTGCCATTCACCCGCTATTTGGCGACGCGAAGGGCGAGTTAACACTTGATGAGAATGCCCGACAGAAATCGGGCATTGGCCAGACTGCCGGGTTTTCTGGCGGTGTTCGGTTGAAAGCGACAGACAAAATCGCATTTCTGTTTGATGCTGACAGCAAGATCATAAATTATCAGGGCAAGGCTGCGGACGATATCGTCACACAGATTGCCGCAGGACCAGAGTTACGGGTGGCTCAGTACGCTAGCGTTTCGATACAGGCGGTCGGTTTGCAGCGCTGGTATGGCGGTAAACTGACAACGCGCGAATATGGAGCCAAAATCGGCATGCAATCGGCTTTGAATGAAGGCCAGCGAATCGGCGTCGAACTTGATGCCAGGCGCACCGAATCAAAACTGAGTGATTCATTTAGCGGATGGCAGCTGGGTGCAAATGCCACCTATGAGCAATTGATTGGAAAGTCGCTCATCGCTTCGGCCAGTTTGTTCGCAAGACGCGATCTACTGGAATCAAAAGGATATTCCAGCCTCAACTATGGTATCAATCTCGGAATTGGCGGTGAGCTGCCGTTCGGTCTTAACGCGGGCGTATCCGGGAGCATAAGCCGAGCCCAGTTTGATGAAGCCATAGCGCTATATTCACTGGATAAACGAAACGATTGGCGCAGCTATGGCCGAGCCTACATCGGAAGTCGCCAAATCAAATTTCTGGGTTTCTCACCTTCGGTGGATTACAATTATTCGCGCGTCGACAGCAATTATGAGCTCTATGAAATGAGTCGCCATCGGGTGAATTTCAGGCTTGCCAAATATTTTTGAAAAATGACGTCTCCCGACTGTTTCCGTGGCGTTTCACGGGTTCCGAAATCTACGGAATATAAAAGCCGGACTTGCTCCGTTTGACCATCGCGCTATAGGGATAAACGCACGCAAGAGCGCATTCGAGAAGCGAGTTCTATGAAGATAAAAATTTTTGTGACGCTTAAAAATGGTGTCCTTGATCCACAAGGCAAAGCCATTCACCACGCCTTGGAAAATATGCAGTTTTCTGGTGTAAATGATGTGCGTGCAGGAAAATTGATCGAGCTCGACGTCGATGATGATGTTACGGATGCTGATCTTGAAAAGATGTGCGATAAACTGCTCGCCAATACCGTGATCGAAAATTACGAAATAGAAAAAGCCTGAACATGAAATCAGCAGTCATTGTTTTTCCCGGTTCAAACTGTGATCGAGATATGGCCGTTGCACTGGAAACTGTATCCGGCAAAAAACCTCATATGGTCTGGCATGACGATACCGACCTGCCTGAAGGCCTGGATGTAATTGCGATCCCGGGAGGCTTTTCTTACGGGGACTATTTGCGCTGCGGAGCAATGGCCTCACGTTCGAAAATAATCCCATCGATTTTTTCAGCGGCTCAGCGCGGAGTGAAAATCCTGGGCGTCTGCAATGGTTTTCAGATTTTGACAGAGATCGGTCTTTTGCCCGGCGCGTTGATGCGAAATGAAAGAATGAATTTCATTTGCAGAGATGTTAGCCTGACAGTTCAGCAAACCTCGACTGCTTTTACGGCGGGCTTTGCAACTGATGAACGCATCAAACTTCCGGTAGCGCATCATGATGGTAACTATTTCGCTGATCCGGAAACACTGAAATCGCTTGAAAATGACGGTCGGATTGCATTCCGATATGTCGAAAATGTAAACGGCTCTGCGAATAATATTGCAGGACTCTTCAATGACGATGGAAATATACTGGGAATGATGCCGCATCCCGAAAGAGCTATCGACAAAAAACATGGTGGCACCGATGGCGTCAGAATTTTTGAGAGCCTTTTTAGTAATCAGTTTGCGTAAGCCAACGCAGTGCTTTTTGTTGTTTCAGAGAACAATGTATCAATCTTGTCGTCCAGTTTTTGAAAATCGCTATGAGACCGAACGGGATCGCGCTTGTTAAGCCTAAGTTTATCAAAGCCTTGATGTGTTAAGCCTCTTCGCAGCCCGTTTTGTAGAAGAGCAACCCGATCACGAACAAACGTCCTTTGATCACGAGAACCTTTGATTTTTTTGCTCAATGCAAAAAAACGCGATAATCGCTCAATTACCAGCTCGTTATATTCGCGGTGTGGGCCACGATGCAGTGGAAATCCTGTTGCTACCGCCCATTTCTCTTCGCATGGAAGCAAGATACCGTTGGTCCGAAAGTCATTAAATCCAAAGCTGCCACTGTGGGCATGATGCAATGTTCGGGAGAGGCGTCCAATTGAAGAAACTTGCAGCGGTATTAGGTGATGGCGCTGAAAATAAGGACGATAATCCGAAGTACCAATTCTGTTGATATCTGAAAATCGAATCACCGGGCCCCCTTTCACAAAGGAGACAATTGTTAGTCAAACCCTTCAAATGTCCATTTGAACTTCGTCCAAAATGAAACAACCGTCGTTGATTGCAAAAATAGTAATTGCGCAAAAAAAAGGGCCGGTCCGAAGACCAGCCCAATTTCTGATTGATTTCTAAACCAATTACATTCCTGAACCAGGACCGTACATGATTTCCACACGACGGTTTTGAGGTTCGCGAACACCGTCTGCGGTTTCAACGCGAGGGCGCGATTCACCAAACGCTTCGCTGGAAATCGAGCCGCCGCCGATACCGCGTGATTCGAGATAAGCCCGAACCGAAGCGTTACGACGTTGTGACAAGCCGACGTTGTAGCTGGCCGAACCAGATTTATCAGCGTGACCAGCAAGCATAACCTGTGCCGAACCACAATCACCATATGCCGTTACAGCATTGTCCAGAACCGTTGCTGCTTCTGGTGTAATGTCAGACTGATCCCAATCGAAGAATACGATGTAAGGTCCAGGCGCACATACTTGAGCAGGTGGCGGTGGTGGTGGCGGTGGTGGTGGAGGCGGTGGAGGCGCCACTGGTGGTGGTGGAGCATCTGGCTCGCCGCCGAAGTTGTAAATCAAGCTACCCAGAATTGAGTGGGTCCGCAGGCGCGTAGAAACATTACGGCCAACTTGATCGACAAGATCAATTTTGTCTGCATTGAAGAAACGATATTTAACGCCAACATCCCAGCTGTCGCTCAGCGGAGCGCGAATGCCTGCCAAAAGCTGCCAGGCAAATCCGGTATCCGAATCATTAAGATACGGTCCCGCGAACACGTTGGTAATTTCCGTCCGTGCCACGCCGACGCCGCCGCCAGCAAAAGCTTGAACGCCGTCATCGTCGCCAAAATCAAGCATACCATTGAGCATGAAGCTCAATGCATTTACTTCGCCGTTAATTGGCGTAACACCGAAGAAATTCGGTCCTGCACCGGATACAGTCTGTGGAACACCAGGCGCGCCAATTTGCAAGCGCTCTGCTGCTGCCGATTTGTAGGCAACTTCTGATTCCAGACGAAATCCGCCGAAATCATAGCCTACAATACCGTCAAAATCGTAACCGACTTTATGGTCAACTTCACTAGCACCGGCGATTCCAGCGATATCTGATGTAATATCTTCGACGAGCATCGCGCCGCCTTCAACACCAATATACCATTGGCCATCACGGGCCAAGGCTGGTGAAGCAAGCGCCGTGGAGGCAAGCGCCAATCCTATGGCAAGCTTACGCATTTAAATTCCCCTTCTCTTTTAGGTTCTAATTTCACGGCGCTTTGTAACCTTTCGATTTAAACAGTGCAAGCCGCCAAATAGAATAACTGTTGCGAAAATGTCGCCATTTACGTGATTTAGCGAAAAAAGTTACGCGAATACAGGTGCATTATACCAGCAGATTGCAGAAATGACCCGATGACTCGGACAATCAGAGCCCGTCAGGGGCGATTCTAAGGAGTTGTAAAATATCAAGAATCGAATCGATTGCGACCCTCGCTTCTGGGTCAATATTTGATCCTCCAGCCGGCGGGAGGATCGCACCCACTGATACCCATAAGTTATCACGATAAATCAAGGTCTTGCGCTCATCGGAAACCACAATCCGCATATTCTCCTGTGGGCGGATGTATCTCCACCCACCAGCAGTCCAACCGGCAATATGTCCGCTATGCTCTTGCCACTCGCCAAGCGGCGATGTTCCGACAAGCCAGCTTTGTCCCTCGCCAGGAGATAGCAACTGCGGATCATTAGCGATATTTTCGACCACGGGGTGCAGCAAGAAATCGATCAGGCTCAACGCCTCGTTATGAAAGACCTCTTTGCTGGCCTGCCCCGGAGACAGTAATGGAAGGGAAAACCGCGCGGTTTGTAGTGATGACATGATGCAACCTTTCGGGTTTAAAAACTAGATTGGAATATGGAAGCCAAGCGGAGATGATATGGCATGAGATCCGATTTGCCGTATTTCTACCTGCAAATTGGAAACCCCGTTTGATCGGAAGTCTTGCAGATTTGTGAACGCCACAACGTGATAAGGATTGGCCGTATCAACAGGAGTAACTGCGCCACCCGCATCAGAGGCAATATTAAGACGGTATAATTCCGATTCTTCGGCCAGCGGCACTTCGACATTGTCTCGCCATAAACCGCCCGCGCGCGACCGGCGGGTCCAGCCGATTTCCATAGAACCGTCGATCTGCCAGAAAACCCTTGGATGCACTGGCGAAAGCGGCCTTAACGCAACGCCCGGTCTCGCGTGGCTTGCCAGTACCGGTTGCTCATCACCCCGCCCCAATGCCCAGAATCTGGCAGGCATAAACGGCGAAAAATGAAGTGGATCAATTGCGGTCATCTCTGTGGCATTAAGCAGTATAAAATTTTCGCCAATAGCATGGGCGGCCATTTGGTTTTCCGTTCCCCCTAGCCCTCTGAGCAAACGGGAAAGACGGTAACGCCCGTTGCCCAGCGGTGTGGCTCTGCCGAACTGGATAAGCTCTGGTCCCAGCAATGCCGCATTAGCTCCGGCAAACAGACGGCCATCGTCCGCATCATATAATTGCATTCCCGGATGGTGCAGGCTGATCTCAATGCTATTTTTATCATCGACAAGATTGGCGCTCGCCAGTTCCAAAACTTGCGTCGCAGTCCCAATGGTCGCGGGCGGTAATATTTCGGCTATTGGCTGATCAGCGTTGCCATTTGCATCGCTGTTGAAAAGCTGCGCTTTGCGCCAACCGGCCCCACCGGCAGCAACGGCATATAGGCGGGGAAGCTCGGACGCCTGAAAGGGCGCATTAATAGCAAACGGCAAATCAACCAGTATCAATCGGGTAGGACCAGCCAGCGCATCGACTTGCGACACAGCGCGGCCTTGATCAGTGTCCTCACTAATGTCAGTCGTTGTATGGATTGCCTTAACCAGCTGGAGCGCAATCACGCCATTTTTGATTTCACTTGATCGCACCCGCCACAAACCGGCGCTATCGGCTATCCGGACCAAAGCACCGGGCTGCAAATTTTGACTGGCTTGCATCACCTCCAGCCGCGCCGTGGTTCGTTCTTGATAAATAGAGAACAGCATATTGTGCGCGATAGACTTGGCTTGAATGGTGGAGATTGCCGCCGGAAAATCGCGATTGATAATCGCGCGCCCAAGACCGGAGCGAAAAGCATTTTGCATATCTGAAACGTCCGCAATGGTCTGCCCGATGGTTACAGAACCATCATCTGCGATCACCTCGAAGGTCAATGATGGAATTCGGTTGAACGAGATCAACCAGAGCATCTTCACTGGCAAAGCTGCCGCTTGAACCGGAAGGGACATATTGCAACGAACCAAAGGCTCGCACATCATCGGCCTCGTCCGTCACCGCCGCATTCAAAAAGCCACGCGGCTGATTGACGCCAGAGCCGCCAACAAAGGCCGCACCTTCCGCTTGGGCAAATTCCCGGGCGATTTCATCGGCGAGCCAGGCCTCGACATCAAAGGCGGCATCATCAAGCATGGCTTGAGAGGCGGCGGGATTAGCATAAAGCTCTCCGGTCGGCGGAGCGATTTCGTTGAAATTCGGCGTGTCGGTTTCCGGGCGGCTGGCGGTTTCGGAAACCCAGCCAGCGGGCGTGCCGCCATCAGTCACAAGCTTGCGATAACCCGCGCTGCCGGTTTGCACGATCGTGGCGATGGCGCGGATCGGCGAAATGGATTTGAGCGTCGAGCCAATCAGTGCATCAATTTCGCGAGGCACCGCAAACCCGCCTTCGGGGCCGGACGCGCCGGAGAAACTCTTCAGCTCAATCCCGCTATGATCGCCGCGCCGGAGATATCTGGAGACAAAATCCTCCGAAGCGGCGGACGACACCATCCCTTTCGCGCCATCGAGATTTCCGGCCAAAGCAGGGCGCGCGGAAGCCTTCGAGATGTCCGTCATCTGGCTTTTGAGACCGTCAACATCAGTGCGCAATTCGGCAATCGCCTTGCCTTGACTGGCGGTATCTTCTGCCACAAGGACAGCGTCAAAAGACGCCTCCAGTTCGCTTTTTGGCGGGTCATCCTTGGTTTCGAGATTTTCAATTTTGTGGGAGAGTTCCATGTTTTTCCTTTCTTGTGGAAGTTAGATATTTTCACGCGAAGACGGGAAGAATGAGAAGCGAACAGCTTCCTCTTCTTTGCGGCTTCGCGGCTTCGCGTGACTAAATTCAGGTGACAAGATGCACTGTCGCCAGTCCCTGCATCGGGTAGGTCACCAGCGAAATCTCGGCGACATCCAGATCCAGCAATTGCCGTGGTTTGTGCCCGGCAGATTGCTTCACCCGATAACCAAAGCTTAGGCCTTTGACTCCTCCGCCAGACAGCATCGCTGCGGCATCGCGGCCCGCGCTGGTTGCAGTCGAGACATTCCCGATAACCCTCAAGCCGCGCCGGTCTTCGCGGGCGTATTCGATGCTGCCGATGCGCTGGTCGGGTCGGTGTTGCCATAACAGCGTCAGCACTTTTCCTTCGGGAAACTCGCCAAACGCGCCGGGGCGGATAATGTCGCCGCCCTTGTCGATGCGGTTGAAGATCGCGGCATATCCCGCAAAGCGCAGCTCGCTCATGATACCAAATGCCCGAGGCCCAGCCGCATTGCGATGCCGATCAGCAACAGCGCCAATGTGCCGCGCACCAGCCAGGAAATGGCCGCTTTCGACGCGCTCGCCTTGGCATCGCGCCAGGCACGGAGCAGCTCGCGCAGTTCATCAAGATCATTTTGCGCCTTTGGGTCGGCCAGACCAAGCCGCTCCAGCACGCGCACCGCGCCGCCATCGGTCGCCTCCTCGACAATCGCGCGGAGCGTATTCAGGTCCGCGCCATCACTTTCGGCCTGCGCCATCAGGCGGGCGAGCATTTCGTTATTATGCATGATCATTTACTCCAAACCCAACATCGTGCGTTTCTCTTGCGGCGACAGAAAATCCGCTTCACAAACCTGCTTCCACAATCGCTCGCGGTCTTCCGACAGGGCGGGGATTTGGTCTCGATCCACCGCCAGTTTCAGCTCCGGCCACCAAGAACGCAGCGGCACCGACAAGCCATCCAGTATCTTGCCCGCCAGCGGCAAAATCGTCAGCCGCCACAATGCGCGATTGGCCTCGCGGTAATTGGCGTAGCTATTGTCGCCCGGCAGCCCGAGCAGCATCGGCGGCACGCCAAAGGCCAGCGCGATCTCCCGCGCCGCTCCTTCTTTCAGCGCGACAAAATCCATGTCCGCTGGGGTCATGCTCATCGATTGCCATTTCAGGCCTCCTTCCAGCAACATTGGTCGGCCTGCGTTGCCGGAGCCGGCAAAACTTGCTTCCATTTCTGCTTTCAGCCGATCAAACTGGTCCGCCGACAGCGCCGAACCATCTGTGCCAGGATCATAAACCAGCGCGCCAGACGGCCGCGCCGCATTGTCGAGCAAAGCCTTGTTCCATTTTGCCGCGGCGTTGTGAACAGCCACCGCCTTGCCCGCCGCACCGAGACAACCCAGTCCATAATGATCATCGGTCGGGTGAAAGGCTTTCAGATGGATCACCGCATCGCGTTGCCCATCCATGGCCATTTCATCGAGCGCGGCAAAGCGGGTTTTATGCTCGCCGGCCTGATAGACATAAGCCACCGGCCAGCCCTTGGCATCCGGTTCAATGGTGATCCGGTCAGGACGTAACGCAAAGAGTTCTGCCGGCTGATCATCCGCGCCGCAGATAATCTGCACATAGGCATTGCCGTGGAGCAACAGATGCGCTGCGACAGTTTCCAGCAGCGATTGCGCGGCGCTGCTTGTGTTGACGAGGGTGGCAACACTCTCGTCCACCGGCGCCAGCGGCACATCGCCCACCGCCTCGGCGACAATCCGCACCGCCCGCTGGGCAATCGCATTCTCGACATAGGCCTCGCGGACATTAGCCTCATAAGAAAAAGGCGCCTCACCCGAAAATGAAGCGCCCCCATATGAGCCGATGTAGCTGCGCCCTAAAGGCGGCCGAGTTTGCCCCGCCCCGCCCTTGAAGGCGAGCGAGATGTTTTCCCAAAATGTCATTTTTTTTCCTAAATCAAATTTCGAACATTGGGCCTCTTTACTTTGCCCAGCATCAATTCCGTCAGCGCGTAAACCAGCGCATCCGCACGGTCCGGTGATCTTCCCGGGCCATCATAGGCGCGACCAATCAGAAGCCCGCAGAGTTCGTCTTCCAGGCGCGGAAAGGTTCCTGCGTGGTGGACGCGGTTGTTTTCATAAAGCGCAGCGACTGGCTCTGCCCTTGCGACTTTGCCGCGTGAGGCGTGGACCAGTTTTACCGGCAGCGATATTTTTGCCGCCTGCAACACGGATTTCACCATCGCGCCGCCTTGATTGGCCTCGGCAATCACCTTGTCGGCGTTCCAGATGTCTGCAGCATCCGCCACAGCGCGAGCCCATTTTTCGGGGCTGGCTTTTTCCACGCTGCAATCGGCGAGGATGGTCGCTTTATCGTCCGCGCCCAGCCCCGCAACGATGATACCGCATGCGTCTCCGGTTGCCGAAGCTGGCGGGTCTACGCCGATTACTATTCTGTTGTATTCTGTGACCGGACACGATCCTTCGACAGGCTCAGGATCAGCGGTACTTGGCTCAATCCTGCAAACCTCAATCATATCCCGCGTCCACAGCGCGCCTTCCGGTTGTTCGATCAGCTCGCCGTCCAGTTCCTGACGCCCCAGCCGCGTGCCGCCATAGTCTGCCTTCATCGCGGTCAGGAAAATCACAGGCAGATTAAGATCATTATCCTGCGTCCGCCCTTTGGTGATCACCACCGCTTTGTCCTTGACCAATGCACGTACCAGCGGCACCGGGCGCGGCGTGGTCGTGGCAACGATTTGCGGGCATTCGCCTAGCCGAAGTCCCATCTTCAAATTGTCCCATGTCGCTTTTGCCTGTCCTGCATTGTTCATCCATTTGGCGATTTCATCGCACCAGGCGTGGCTGTGCTGTGGACCGCGCAATCCTTCCGGTTCTGCAGCCGAATAAAGCCGCGCTTCAGCGCCATTGTCCCAGCGCAGACGCTTCAATGAGGGTTCCCATGTCGGGCGCTTTTCGGCGGTGGAGATCGAAAGCAACCCGCTTTCGCCTTCTACCATCACCGTCCGAGCTTCGGCAAAATTCGCGCCAACCAGCGCAAAACGGGCGTCGCCATTATCTTCGGCAATATTGCGCACCCATTCGGCCCCGGCCCGTGTTTTGCCAAAGCCGCGCCCCGCCAATATGAGCCAGACCGGCCACTTGCCATTTGGTGCGAGCTGGTCTGGTCGCGCCCAGATAGGCCAGTGGCGCATGAACGTCTCGAGCTCTTTGTCGCTGAGATTATCGAAATAATAGCCTAGCTCGTGAGGCTCCATTGTCGCGTAGCGCTGCGCCAGCGCGACATTAGGCATTGTTGTTCCATGGCGGTCCTGTTTCAGATTGGGCATTGTTACCAACAGCCGCCTCATCATTACGGCGCGCCAGCAACCGTTCACGCATCATAGCCAGCTTCTGGTCCAGTTCCGCGCGCAGAGCGCTGGTGCTTTTTCCGCCAGTCAGGCTGGCTTGTGCCGCTCTTGTCATCGCAACAGACTCCTTATGGGCCATCAGCAACCGGAAGGCCATGCCGTCGTTATATTCCCGCGCCGTGCCAACGACTTTGCCGCCGTAGAAAATCTTTTTCTTCACACCACCGCGAGCGCGCTGCAACAGCTCAAGCTCAAGTAGCTCATATCCCGCAGCCAGCGCTTCCATCCATGCCCCGCAAAATTCCGGATCATTTTTCCGCCAGTTATATAACGTGGAATCCGGTATACCAGCAGCCTTTGCAGAATTTGCAACATGGGATGTGGTGGCTAGATGCTCCAGAAACGCGGCCTTTTGCTTTAGATAATGCTGTTGCCGCATTTCAGCACTGGACTCATTTGATTGCGACTGTTTTATACTGGACATATTGTCTCCAGAGCTGGCGCCACAATGGCGCGAGACACAAAAAAGGCCGCAGCACTGAACCATGGTCGGCGCTCGCTTGCGCCAATCCGTGTTTCAGAAGCCGTCGGCCCGAATCACTTTTTCTCGATGTTCCTTATATGTACCTAAACAGCGTGACGATGTCAAGCATAATAACCTAATTGGTTATACTGTCCTTGAAATCACTGCTAATCAGCACCTTCTCGGTGAAATATTCTGCGGCAATCTCCGCCAGTTCCCGGCCCAGATGCCAGTCGAGGATCTGCATACCTTCGATAATCGGGGGATTGACCAATATATCGCCGTCTTCCAGCATCTCTTTTGACGCCATCCGGCTGGCGACAACCATTGATCGCGACATAATCTCGACAATCGAGGGAAATTTCCGCTCTTGTTTGCGCCGGAAAATAAAATCGCGGAGCAGCGACCATCGGCCTCGGATGTCATCATAGACAGCATCCGTGCGCCAGACTTCGTTCGGGTCGCCGAGCGAGACTACGATATTGGGCCCGGTTTTAAGATTATGCATGACTTTAACCGGCACATTATCAAGCACGCCGCCATCGACCAATATATTGCGGTCGCTGTCGATAAAGGGCGGCAAGATAGTTGGCAGCGAACCCGAAGCCCGCACACATTCCCAAAGAGGCCCGCGCCGGTGGACGTGCAGCCCGTTGGTCGAGAGATTGGTCGACACGCCGAAGAAGTTAATCGGCTGGTCGACAATATCCTTGCCACCGTAACGGGTGCGCAATTCACGATCAAACACCGTCGGGTCCAGCAGCGAGAAGAACGGGAGAGTAAGTCGCCGCATTGCTTTGGCCTTGATGAACATCGCTTCCATCTGATCGAGAGTTTCATCCACCGTCATGCCGCGCGCAATCGCGCCGCCCATTGCTGCACCCGCGCTCGCGCCGCCAATAAAATCAATCGGAATCTCAGCTTGCCGCAGGGCTTTGATAACGCCCAGATGCGCGCAGCCCAAAGCGCCACCGCCAGCCAGTACAAGCCCCACCGCGCGTCCGGTCAGAAAGCGCGCGACTTTGGCAAAGTCCGCATCATTATCCAGAGCAATATGATGATGCAGCTTTGATTGTCGCGGATCAATCCAGGCTGCACTTTTGCTGATCGGTTTTTCCGATTTGCTTCTCACCAATAATACCGTGCGCTGGCCGCCATCTATCCAGCGCATTGCAGCTTCCTCCATCGGATTGACACCCGGTTCCGCACGTCCGGGCCTCCCGACCATCACGAGTCCATCGGCATTCCGGCAAACCAGTTGCCCCCATTCTTCAGAGCCACTGCCATCAATCAATATATAGGCGCCCTTTGCCTCCTGTTCCGCAAGCCAGCTTTGGTAGGAAGCCTCATCACTATGTTCGCTGGTGCTCCGATCCAGCGCGATAACGGGCGTATCGGAACGGACAACCTCTTCAAACGCCGTCGCTAACCGGGCGAGAAAACCATCGGGAAGCTGGCTTGTGCCAGCCGGAAGCAGTGCGATGACGCGAGGAACGTCGGTGGACATGGAAGATGTCCTGGCCGTTGCAACAGCCAGCCGCTCCGAAACCAGCTTGAGCATGGCCTGGGTGAGCGCGGGATGGCGCTCAGCGATGGCGTCAAAAACCGAACGGGAAACTTTCAACACTTTGGAATCGCGAGTGGCGATTACATCTGCAGTTCTTTTGCCGCCGGCAAAAAATGCGAGCTCGCCCACCGCTTCTCCGGCTTCGATATGCGCTACGACATGGACCTTGTTGACGACGACCCGAAATCGGCCCGATTCAACAAAATATAGCGCGTCCGCATCATCGCCCTGCGAGACCAGCGCGTCTCCGCCGGAAACCGGTTTCACCTCCGAGGCCGCCGCAAGCGCATCCAGAGCCGCGCTCGACACGCCGTCAAACAGGGCATGGCGCGCAAGATCTGGTTTCGGCGGTATGTCCGTCACAAATATATCCCCAACAGGTGCGACCCTGTTCGGCGCATTATTGAGACTTTCCCGCAGGAATCAAGTTATTCCCTGATAATCCCAGCAGTTAACCAACAGCATGGTCAGGCAAACGCGCAAATCATTCCGCGACTTGGTGCGACTTTGCCGCCCAACATCTCAAGATAGGAACTTGCAATCGCGCCTGTGCCGGAATGATGTTCCACGCCGAGATGGTCTTTCATCGCGCCAATAAACGCGGCAAATTCCTTGTCGACACTGGCGCGAAACTGATCTGGTCCCACTTGCTCGATCAGCGTTTGCGCGGCAGTAGGCGCGAAGAACATGATAGGCTTTGGCCCTTCCAAGTCGCCAGCGCCGGAACGTTCATCGATATGGGTAACACCAACCAAACAGCTATATTTGAGATTATCTCCCCAATGCGAATGGATTGCCGAAAGCAATTTGCTATTGCCTGCAAAATCGACCGATACAGTGGGTTGACCGCTTTCCGCTTGCCCCAAATCATCATAAGCCAACACCTGATCATAAAGCCCTGTCTGCTCGACAAATGCGATATTGCCCGGAGATGTGAGACCGATACGCTTGATACCGGGGCTCAGATTTTTCGCCACCAGAGCCAGACCAAGCGCGGTTTTGGATGATGCGCTGGTGAGAACCAGAGCATCAGCACCAAACCAGTCAGCCTGCCGCATCATATCTTCGATCAAAAAGCTGGTGGTGAATAGCGGCTGGAACAATGCGCGCTCTTCTTCATGCTTACCAGCATCAGTGCCGAGCCGGTGATATTGATTATAGACCAAAGCCAGGCCAGCACGGTGCTCGGCGCCATCCACGAAACTCCCGCTCGAGAGACCGCCGGGCGTCACCACCAAATGGCTCGCCATCGGTAAATAGCCATAAACCCGCTCGCCTTCCGATATGTCGGCGCATCGCGATTGCACGACTTTCGCAAAACCCCAGACCGGAACAATGCCGTGCGCATCATCGCCGGTCGGGAAGAAATTCCAGTAACCAAAGCCATCGCCAACAACGGCATAAGTGATGTTATTGGCGGTCAGCGCATATTTCTCGATTTCAAGGAGGACTTGGCCATCGCCGAGCTCGGGCAGTGCCGTTTCGTGCCATTCGGCTTTGGAAAGATTGGTCTTATTGACCCACAAGCTTTGCATCCATTGGCTCCATAAAATCGGTAATTGCGATAGTTCGAACATAGCCGATCAAGGCAATATAGCAAAAGCATTTGCCAAAAATCTTGCTGCTGCTAATCCTTGCGCCATAAATCGGGAAAAGCGCGCCAAACATGCGTGATCGGGGAGTAGAATATGAGTACAGCACCAATGACCGGCGCAGAGGCAGCGATTGCCCGCGTCACCAATGTATCGGATTTTATCTGGGCAGGTACTTGGGACGGGGCAGAGGTTCTGCCGCTGCCACCGATGGTCATCATTCTTTTAGGTGCCGGGCTCTATTTCATGATTGGTCTGAAAGCCTATCCGCTGCGGCGCCTTTTTCCAGCACTGGCAGGATTGTTTAAAAAATCCAAAAACGAAGGCGCGGGTGAAATTTCACCTTTTGCAGCGCTTTCCACGGCGTTATCGGGCCAAGTCGGCACCGGTAATCTCGCTGGTGTTGCGACCGCAATCACCCTTGGCGGCCCCGGTGCGATTTTCTGGATGTGGATAACCGCGCTGTTTGGCATGGCGCTCGCATTTGCCGAGGGTTCGCTTGCCGTGCGGTTCCGCGAACAAGCCGAAGACGGCACCTATCGGGGTGGACCGATGAGCTACATAACTATTGGTCTTGGCCCGAAATGGAAGTGGCTGGCGGTCTTGTTCTGTCTCGGCACATTGTTTTCCGCGCTCGTAACCGGCAACGGAATTCAGGCCAATAGTCTGGGCGATAGCGCGAACGAACTCTTTGGAGTTGAAGCATGGGTCGGCGGCATCGTCGCTGCGCTTGCGGTGTTTATCGTCATTATCGGCGGCGTTAAATCAATCGGCCGGGTGGCAGAAACCATCGTCCCATGGATGGCGGGCGCCTATTTGCTGATGGCGTTGATCGCGCTGGTGATTAACTTTCCGGACCTGCCCGAAACATTCTCGCGCATTTTTGGCGGCGCATTTAACGCCCAATCAGCCAGCGGCGGCTTCCTTGGCGCTGCGATCATCATCGCGATCCGCGCCGGTGTCGCGCGCGGGCTTTTCTCCAATGAGGCAGGCCAGGGTTCCACGCCAATCGCCCACGCGGTTGCGCAAACCAACGATCCTGCCGCGCAGGGCCGCTTTGCCATGATGGGCACGTTCATTGATACCATTGTAATCTGCACCATGACAGCGCTGGTGATGCTCACGGTTGAAGGCAGCTTCAGCCATACAGCGGCAGACGGGACAGTGCAGGCTGTCAAGCACGCCTGGCAGTCAGACCTGACCGGCTTTGCGATGACATCCGGTGCCTATGCCGCAGCATTTCCCTATCAGATATTCGGTATTCCGGCTGGAACATTAGTGGCATCGGTTGCGCTGATATTGTTCGTATTCACCACCCTGCTGACCTGGAGCTATTACGGCGAACGGGCAATCACCTATCTCTATGATTTGCTGCCCGGCTCCACCCTGAAAGGCGAAAAAGCGCTGCATGTGGGCTGGCGTGTCTTGTGGTGCGTGGTGATCTTCCTCGGCAGCTTCGCGCCGCTGGAACTGGTCTGGCGTCTCGGTGATATTTCCAACGCGGTGATGACGCTGCCCAATATTGTCGCGCTGCTCGCGCTCTCCGGTGTGGTCTTCGCACTGGCGAAGGGCAATCGCGCCGCAGGCACCGATCACGGACGGGAAACACCAAAAGAGTTGCTGGAAGAGGTGGCCGGTACGCCGGGGCATTGATTTGGTGTTATTTGTTTTAACCTCAAGCGCCGGGCAGGGTGTTATCTTGTCTCGCGGCAGTTTGCTGCGCAAACGCCTCCGACGGGGCGGGCTCTCGCCCGGCGCGCAGTCGCGCTTGCCTCGCGATTATTCACTCGGTCTGAAACCTTCTGCCATCGTGAAATGTTATTCCGAGCGAAGCGAGGCAAGGCTGACTGGCCGCCCGAGCTTATGCGAGGATAGCCAAGCGGACGGATGTCCGCGCCCGGCGCTTGAGGTTTAAAAAAAATGCTCAAAAAACTGTACGAATGGATGTTGGAAAAAGCCGGCCATCCCCAGGCAACCAAATGGTTGGCGGGTATCAGCTTCGCTGAATCCAGCTTTTTCCCGATCCCGCCGGACGTCATGCTTGCGCCCATGTGTCTGGCAAAGCCGGAGCGGTCTTATTGGTATGCGTTTATCTGCACAATCTCTTCTGTTTTAGGCGCACTATTTGGTTACGCCATCGGGTTTTTTCTGTTTGAAACGGTCGGCATCGCCATTCTCGATTTCTACGGGCTTGCCGACAAATTCGATGTGTTCGCCCAGAATTTTAACGAACAAGGCTGGCTGGTTGTCCTGCTCGCCGGTTTCACCCCTCTGCCGTTCAAGGTCATTACCATCGCTGCGGGCAGCACCGCCATGCCGCTCTACGTGCTGATAGCTGCGGCAATCGTTGCCCGTGCTGCCCGATTTTTTCTGGTCGCCGTTCTGCTGCGCTATTTTGGACCGCCGATGAAAGAGTGGATCGACAAGAATTTTGCGCTGGCAACCACAGTTGGCGGCGTGCTTTTTGTTGGCGGATTTGTTGCCATAAAATATCTACTGTGAAATATTTGCTCTAATCTGGCTTGGGTCGAACCAACAAAATATTTCTAGCGCATTCCTGACCACTTGCTTAAGCGGAACCCATGAGCACCAGACAAGTTTCAAATAGCAACGATCCTGTGATCGAAAATGCCAGCCAGTTGATCGAGCCGATGGCCGGAGGCGAAAAGCCCAGAGACCGCTGGCGCATCGGCACAGAGCATGAGAAATTTGTCTATTGCGTCGATGACCATCATGCGCCGAGCTATGATGAACCCGGCGGAATAAAAGACCTGCTGCTGAGCCTGCAGGAATTTGGCTGGAAGCCGGTTGAAGAACTCGGTCAGGACGGCAAAATGCGCGTTATCGCGATGGCGGGCGAAGATGGCACGGTCAGTCTGGAGCCAGCCGGACAGCTGGAACTTTCCGGCGCTCCGCTTGAAAACCTGCACCAGACCTGCAACGAAACCGGGCGGCATTTGAAGCAGGTCAAGGCGATTGGGGCCAAAACCGGCAAAGCTTTTCTGGGCATGGGAATGTGGCACGATAAAACCCGCGCCGACCTGCCGATCATGCCAAAGGGGCGCTACAAGATTATGCTCGACCATATGCCGCGGGTTGGCACTATGGGTCTCGACATGATGCTGCGCACCTGCACGATACAGGTCAATCTCGATTATTCCAGCGAAGCCGATATGGTGAAGAAGTTCCGCGTCGGGTTGGCGCTGCAGCCATTAGCCACGGCTCTATTTGCCAACTCCCCATTTACCGAAGGCAAACCCAACGGCTACTTAAGCTATCGCAGCCATATCTGGTCGGACACTGATCCGCATCGTACCGGCATGCTGCCGTTCGTGTTTGAAGACGGCTTTGGCTATGAACGCTATGCCGATTACATGCTCGATGTACCGATGTATTTCGTGTTCCGCGACGGGCTTTACATCGACGCCGCGGGGCATAGTTTCCGGGATTTCCTGAAAGGCGAGCTGTCCGTTCTGCCGGGTGAGAAACCGACGATCAGCGACTGGAATGATCATATGTCCACCGCTTTTCCCGAAGTGCGCTTGAAAAGCTTTCTGGAAATGCGCGGTGCAGATGGCGGGCCGTGGGACCGGATTTGCGGGCTACCGGCTTTCTGGGTCGGACTGCTCTACGACCAGACTGCGCTTGATGCGGCGTGGGACCTGGTAAAGGACTGGACGATGGAAGAACGCGAGGCACTGCGTAACGCTGTGCCAAAGGACGGTTTGCTTGCGTCCATTCCTGCCAGAAACGGAGAAAGCCGGAAATTGCTCGATA
Organism: Parasphingorhabdus halotolerans; assembly: GCF_012516475.1. Taxonomy (NCBI): domain Bacteria; kingdom Pseudomonadati; phylum Pseudomonadota; class Alphaproteobacteria; order Sphingomonadales; family Sphingorhabdaceae; genus Parasphingorhabdus; species Parasphingorhabdus halotolerans. Next base: position 1,832,356 of record NZ_CP051217.1, read on the forward strand.
TGGCGGGTGAAGTGCTCGATATTGCCTATGCCGGATTAAAAGCGCGCGGGCGTTTGAATACGTCTGGCGATAATGAAACCGGATTTCTTGATGACCTGCGCGATATCGTGAAAAAGGGGAAATCCCCGGCACAGCAATTGCTCGACCTTTATCATGGCGAGTGGAATGGCGACATCAGCCGCATCTATGACGAGATGAGTTTCTAATAATCTGATTTTCGCGAAATCGCTGATTTTGTCACATCGTTGCAACACTTCTGGCTAAAGTGCAGAAAACTGCCCTTCTTACAATGATGTCAACTTGACTGGTTCGGATTCTTACCGTCAGTAGGCGGTCGCATAAGCGGGGGTATATTCTTCCGCATATTCTCTCTTTTGGATTGCCGGAGATAAACATGCGCTTACCATCACACACACAAATCTCATGTCTCGCCCTTGCTGGCGCTATGCTCGCTGGCGGCCTGTCGCAGCCGGCCCTGGCGCAGGACGGCGAACAAGCCGATCCATCCGCGCTCACTGAAATTATTGTTACCGCGCAACGACGCGAAGAAAATCTGCAGGACGTGCCGCTGTCCATATCTACGATCAGCGACGAAAAACTAGCCGCCATCGGATCTGGCGGACAAGATGTTCGCGCGCTCTCGGCCCGTGTGCCCAGCCTCGTCGTCGAATCCTCTTTCGGCCGTACATTCCCGCGCTTTTATATTCGCGGCCTCGGCAATACCGATTTTGATTTCAATGCCTCCCAGCCGGTTAGTCTGGTCTATGATGATGTGGTTCTGGAAAATCCGATCCTGAAAGGTTTCCCGATTTTCGACCTCGACCGCGTCGAAGTTCTGCGCGGACCGCAGGGGACATTATTTGGTCGCAACACGCCAGCTGGTATCGTGAAGTTTGACTCGGTCAAGCCTTCGGATGAAACCGACGGCTATGCAAAAGTAAGCTATGGTCGCTTCAATGCTGTCAATGCCCAGAGCGCCTTCAACCTGCAACTGGGCGAGAAAGTATCCACCCGTTTTTCCGTCATGTATCAACGGCAGGATGATTGGATCGACAATGTTAATCCTTCCGCGCCGCAAGCCAATGCACTGGAAGGTTATGACGAATTTGCAGCCCGCTTGCAGCTTCTCATCCAGCCTGATGACGATACGGAATTGCTGCTGACCGGACAATATCGCAATCTTGATGGCACAGCGCGCGTGTTTCGTGCCAACGTCTTCACCCGAGGCCAGGGCGGCCTCAATGCCAATTACCGGCGCGATGCCGTATCGACTGATGGCCAGAACGAACAAAAGGTCAAAACCTATAATCTTGCAGGCCGCTTTTCCCATGATTTCGGCCCCGTTTCTCTGGTCTCGGTAACCAGCTACTGGACTGGCGATGCAACATCGGTGGGCGATGTTGATGGCGGATTTGGCGCAAATTTTTTGCCACCGGCGTTGTTCGGCCCCGGCGATATTCCCTTTACCGCTGAAACCCGGGACAGCGTACCGGCGCTGAGCCAGTTTACGCAAGAAATCCGTCTGGAAAGTAATAATGACGGCCCACTGAGCTATCAGGCCGGGTTCTTTTACTTTGACGAACGTCTGCGCATTGTCAGCGAAAATTACTCCACGCTCGGCGATCCGCTTAACGCGCCGGGCGGCGTGAATATTCTTGTTAGCCAACGACAGGACAGTGAAGCCTTCGGTATTTTTGGATCGCTGACCTACGCGCTGACCGACCAGCTCAGCATTACCGGTGGCCTGCGTTATAATAATGACAAGCGCGATTATTTCGTTGCCCGTACCCAGGACACCCAGTTTCCCACGTTCCTGCAAAATCCGCTCGGCAGCGTCACCCGCTCGGTCAAGGATGATAATATCACTTGGGATGCCAGCATCACCTATGCCGCGACCGATGATATCAATCTCTACGCCCGTGCCGCCAAAGGCTATCGCGCGCCGAGCATACAGGGGCGTATTTTGTTTCCGCCTGCAACCGCAATGCCGCTGGAAGACGGCGTGACCATTGGTAATTCGGAAACCATCCAGTCTTATGAAGCCGGCGTCAAAACCACGTTTCTGGACGGACGCGCGCGGCTTAATCTAAACGGATTTTATTATGATCTGAACAATGCACAACTGACGGCTGTTGGCGGCGGCATCAATGCCAACCGGCTGATTAATGCCGATAACGTGCGCGGCTACGGCCTTGAGCTTGACGGGGAACTGAAGCCGATTCCCAACCTGCTGCTAACTGCTGGTATTAGCTATAATAACACCGAGATACAGGATGCGGGACTGACCACTGCGGCTTGCGGCGCGACTCGGGTGGATACATTCCCGAACGTCTCGCTTTGCACCCCACTTGATCCGATTGTGGTTCCGGCCGCGCCTTTCTCTGCGGCAATTGTCAGCATAAATGGTAACAGCCTGCCGCAAAGCCCGCGCTGGATCGCCAGCTGGACGGCAAGCTATAATATCCCGGTTGGCAATGGTGATATTTACGCCTTTACCGACTGGTCCTACCGTTCGAAAATCAACTTCTTCCTGTACGACTCTGTTGAGTTTCAGGACAAGAGCCAGCTTGAAGGCGGCCTGCGCATCGGATACCGCACCGACAGGTTCGACATTGCCGGTTTTGTCCGCAACATCACCAATGACCAGTCTGCTGTTGGCGCGATCGACTTTAACAACCTCACCGGTTTTGTGAATGAACCGCGTATCTGGGGCGTTGAGGCCGGGGTTAAATTTTAGAGACCTCTAAATTTTTGAGACCCATAAATTTTAGAGGCCCATAAATTTTAGAGGCCCATAAATTTCAGATGCATAGTGCCCCGGCTCAGGCCGGGGCACATTCCGCGTTAAAACTCGAAGGCCTCCTGCGCAGACTTGGTTCTATCCTCGTTTTCGTTTTCGCTATCTTCCGCGCCTTCCAGATTGGCCAGAGTTAAGCCCAATAACCGCACGCCATTTTCAACCGGCATGATTTGTTCGAGCAACTCACGGCTGATCTCGCTGAATTCCTGCTTATTTTCGACATAATGATCGGCAGACTTTGACCGCGTCACTTGCCGGAAATCGGCATATTTGGCTTTCAACGTCACCGTGCGCCCACGCGATCCGGATTTCTCGATGCTGTTCCAGACAATATTGATGATATTCTCAAAGGCATCCTGCAGATCAGTATCGGTGACAAGATCCTCACCATACGTCCGCTCCCCGCCGACTGACTTGCGGATACGGTTGGCGCGCAATTCCCGGTGATCGATACCGCGAGAGGCGCGAAACAGATAGCCCGCTGACTTGCCGAAATGCTGGCGGAGGAAATCTTCGGATTGCGCCCGCAGGTCGGCGCCGGTGTGGATATCCAGCTTCGCCATCCGCTCCGCCGTCTTGGGGCCAACACCAAAGAACCGCCGCACCGGAAGCTGCGCGACAAATTCCGCGCCCTGATGCGGTTTGATCACGCAAATACCATCGGGTTTATTCTGGTCAGAGGCGATTTTGGCGATGAACTTATTGTAGCTAACACCCGCGCTGGCGGTCAGCTGGGTTTGTTTTTTGATCTCGGCACGGATCATCTCGGCAATACGGGTGGCGTTGCCAATGCCCATTTTGTCACCGCCATTTTCCGGCGTTACATCAATATACGCCTCATCAAGCGAAAGCGGCTCGACAAGATCACTATGGGTTTTGAAAATCGCACGAATTTGCCGGGAGACTTCGCGGTAAACCTCGAACCGGTGTTTAACGAAAATCAGATCAGGGCATTTGCGCTTGGCGGTGACCGAAGGCATCGCCGACCGCACGCCAAAGACCCTAGCTTCATAGGAAGCCGCCGCGACCACGCCCCTCGCCGCCGATCCGCCGACGGCAACCGGTTTGCCGCGCAGTTCGGGATGGTCGCGCTGTTCGACGCTCGCAAAAAAGGCATCCATATCGATATGGATGATTTTGCGGATGCCGGTATGGCCGGAATCAAGCGGGTTGGTGTCAGCCATATGGCTAGCTTAGCCAATATGAGGCGGATTGGGGAGAGCCAAACGCTACATCTCTTCGTTCAGCGCCTTGCGATATCTCTCGAGCGTCTGCTCGTCGATGTTGATGCGCATGGTTTCGGGAAAGCTCGCCCGCGCGCCGCAACTGGCGTAGTTTGATGCTTCGGGATATTTCGCATAGTCCGCCTTGCCGTTCTCGAAAACTGTCAGGCGGTCATCGATGATTTGAAACACCGGAACCGCTGGCCCTTCCGTCACAATCGAATACCAGCCGGTTGCCTTGTCGAGATAGAGGATATCAGCGCCCAGAGTACAGGTATGGGCATTGGCACCGACCGAAGATCCTTTGATCGAATAGAGACCGTCCTCGCGCCGCGACACCAGTATTTCGGTCATTGATGCACCGACCAGCGCGGGGGTGATTTTGGCGAACAACGGCGTTTTTGAAAATTCGTGAGGGAGCGGCAGCACGTCGCTGACAAACAACGCTTCCTCTCCTGCGGCAAGCCAATCGCTCTCGCCGAGTTGCCCCAATAATTGGCCTTTACGCAATGCATAGCTCTCGCGGATACAGTCAGCGGCATATTCTTCGGCATTGCATTGGTTTCGTGCCCGGAGCCATGCCTGCTGGCTGGCGGTGACCTTGGGGTCAGCCACTTTCGCCCGTTTGTACGACACGGCAATCTGCCGGTCCAGCAGCCGCAAATCCTTGGCAGATTCACCGCAAATCTCTTCCTCGACTTTGCTCCGGGCGGCGGAACAATCGAAAGAGGGATTAGAGGCAATCACCTCCTGACTGGCATATTCTTCCAGCAGCGTTCTGACTTCAACCGGTGTAATCCGCACATCGCTATCACCACCGCGCAATATCAAATCACCTCCTATGTCCGCCGTTCGCAGCTGTGGCAGCTGCCCTGGTCCAACGATCGTCTGATCCAGTTTTGCGCCGTCGGTAATGATATTATATAATCCAAAGCTGTGCAGTGTTGCTCCAGTGAAATCGGTCCCGCGCGCGCTGATCGGAGCACCGCCGGAATAGACCGGGCAACCATCGGGCAAAGTTATCCCGCACGCAAATGTGAAGCCGCGCATATTTGCGCCATCGAGATTCCAGCCGGCAACATTGCCTTCAAACCAGCCGCCGTCAAAGTGACCGTCAGAAAAATCGGCACCGCGCGCATCGACATTTTCCAGCTTGGCATCCCGAAACAGGACCCCGGCCAACTTGGCTCCCCGCATATTTGCTCCGGTCAAATCGGATTTGATAAAGCCAATGCCGGTCGTATCCACTTTGGAAAAATCAGTATCGGCCAGATTGACCTCGACAAAACAGGTGCGCTCCAGCGGCATGCCGAAAAAGTCCCAGCCCGAAAAATCGCCGCCCTTGATGATAGAAAAACCCGTCCGTCGCTGGCCGTTCGTGCGCTTAAAGTCTGCAGGGGTTTTGAGCGCGCTGCCGTCAATCTCGCGCTGCTCAATGTCGGTATTGCCATCGCTCCAGATATCGTCAAAAACCGAGTAGCACGTCAGTGCCGGTTCCAAAATTACGGCCCGCGCCGGATAGGGGTTCGCGAGAACGAATATGGCGCCCACAAAAGCCGCAAGTAACTTTGTCAACATGGCTTTAAAACCTTCCCGATATCAGATTAATCTATAGCCACGCATCACACATGTTGCCATAGCCTCGCCCAAGAACAGATATATGAACAAATCGACGCCCCTTCCCTTCCCTATCGGCCCCAAAGAACTGATCATCATGATGGCCAGTTTAATGGCGCTGAATGCGCTCGCTATTGATGTGATGTTGCCGGCGCTGGGGCTAATTTCTGAGGATCTGCGGCTGACCGATCCTAATGATCGCCAGTGGATTGTCACATCCTATATTTATGGCATGGCCTTCGGCTCAATCATCTATGGATCGCTTGCCGACCGCTATGGCCGAAAACCGATCCTGGCGGTGACGATATCCATCTATACGATTGTCGGTATCATCTGTGCGTTTACCGATGATTATGACCTGTTGCTGATCGCCCGCTTCATTCAGGGGCTGGCGGCCTCGGCCATGGGGGTACTGGCCAATAGCATCATTCGCGACCGCTATGACGGCGACGCAATGGCGCGGATGATGTCAACCATCATGATGATATTCATGATCGTGCCGATAACCGCTCCGATATTGGGGCAAATCATCCTGTTCTTTGCCGAATGGCACGTGATTTTTCTGATGCTGTCCGTCGTCGGGTTTTCGGTGTTGGTCTGGGTGATGCTCCGGCTTCCCGAGACGATGCATCCCGATGATGCAACACCGATAGCATTTGGATCCGTCACCAGCGCATGGCGGCAAGTGATTTTCCATCGCAACAGCTTTGGCCATGTTGTGGCGAGCGGCCTGATGATGGCGCCATTATTTGCGTTTATTGCATCAGCTCAGCAGGTGTTTTTTGATACATTCAGCGCGGGCGATATTTTTGTCTATGCCTTCGCGCTCAATGCCGGATGCATGTCGCTGGGCAGTTTCGTCAACTCGCGGATAGTCATGCGCTTTGGGGCGCGGCGGGTGTCGCAATGCGCGCTGATCACCTTCATAACCCTGGGACTGGTGCATTTGGGTTTCACGCTTTCGGGACAGATAACGCTTACAATATTCATAGCATTATTGGCACCGGCCATGGGAATGGTCGGTCTGACCGGCGCAAATTTCAGTTCGATTGCGATGCAGCCTTTTGGCAGGATTGCTGGCGTTGCTTCCTCCTTCCAGAATTTCGCACGAAGCGGGATATCAGCCGGTATTGGCGGAGCGATTGGCCTGCAATTTGATGGCACCACCGTGCCACTGGTAGCCGGTTTTGTGGTTTGCGGGGCAGCCTCATTTATGTTCATTGCATGGGCGGAAAATTGGCAGCTATTCCGGCGTGTTCAGACTGCTGTAACCTGAAACCGTCTAGACGCGAATGCATAAACGGGATGGTATTCTTCTGTAAGGGACGGATTTATATGCGTAATAAATTTTATCTGGCTTTGGCTGCTACTGGATTAGCCGTTGCAACGCCTGCGCTAGCCGCTGACGCGATTAACGGCAACTGGAAGACGCAGGACGGCGATGCGATCGTGCGGATCGGCAAATGCGGCACCACGATATGCGGTACGATAGCGAAATATCTGGTCACCCCGCCCAATGGTGCCGGGCAGAAAGACGTCAATAATCCCAACAAGAATTTGCGCAGCCGTACGCTGCTTGGCAGCAATGTTCTCTATGGCTTCAAACCCGATGGCGACATCTGGCGGGGCAAAATTTATGATCCGAAAACCGGTAAGACCTACCGGTCAGAAGTCAGCCTGACGTCTTCGAATAAATTAAAGGTCAAGGGCTGCATCGCTTTTATTTGTCAGGGTCAGAACTGGTCCCGTGCTAACTAGGGCCCGGGCTCATTCGATGTAGGTTAACTAGGATCCGTGCCCGTCTCATTCATCTCCGCGATCCATTCACCCAATAATTCCACACCCTCGGCATGCACGGTTGAACGCCCCACTTCGGGCATCGCAATGCCGGGATCAAGGCTCTTCATGCGGAATATCAAATAGCTTTTATCCGGCTCGCCTGGCGCGATGGCGAATTCCAGTCCGCCGCTGCCACGTCCGGCCGCCGTTGGCCTTTTGCCGATACCCAGGTTAGGGCCGATCGGTTCCTGATAGGTGAGAAACAACCCGCTGTTGCTCGCGGAACCCTGGCGATTATGGCAATGGGCGCAATTAATATCGAGATAGGAGCGGGCGCGGTTTTGGAGTGGCGCAGAAGTGTCGGCATAATCGGGCATGGCGGCAATGCTCGCAGGCATTTTGAGCTTTCCGGCCGAAAGCAGTCTTGCAATTGACGCACTTTCCAGATTGCGCATCTTTGGCCCGATTGGCATCACTGCATCCTTGAGCGAGTGACATTCCTTGCACTGGTTTTTATTCGGCACACCATATTGGATATCGTGCGTTTTTCCGGAAGGATCGGCAAAATTGATCGCGATCCGTTTCCCGGCCACTTTCAGCGTCGCCTCGGTCTGCTCTTCGTTCCAGATATAAGGTAGTGCCAGCCAGCCGTCGGCACGGTGCAATAAAACCCGCGTCTCCAGCAACTTCATCTTGCCGCCCTGTTGGTAGCCAAAGCTTTTAACCAGGGCAGATCCAACCGGGAAGTCGATCAGTTCACTATCGCTCGTGGTGCTGGCCATCTTGCCGTCCGGTATGTAGATGAAGCGAAACTTCTCGGCATAATCAGAAAACAGCGGCGCATTCAGCTTGTAGGGGATGACGCCCGCATTGGGGCTCTCACCAGACACATCCTTGAAGAAACCGAATTCGGAAAGGGTTTTGGGAAGTCCCTCGCCGCTAATGACTGCATCCGCCACGGGCGCGTGCTTTGGCGTATCACTGGCCCGCGCGGCCACCGCCACCAGACAGATTGCAATGGCAGAGGCAAGCAGGCGCATTATTTAAGCGCGGCCTCCATCGAAGCAGGTAGCGTGATTGGCGCAAGAGCGGCCGTGGTCGCTGCGGCATCGTTTTTATATGGCGCCGGCTTTGCCTCCATCCGGCTTTGGCCCACCCTGGTCAGCCCCAGAGTCATGGCCCCTACGGTCTTATTTTCATTCACAGTGACGCCCTTGCCCAGGCCATCATAAAGGATATGCGGTAGCGAACCGCCCATTGCAGCGGCGAGTTGCGAACCGCCCTCAAAATCGGGCGCGAAACCGGCAGTGCCGTGGACATTGGATGTCACCATAACATAACGCGGCGTCGGGTCATAAGTGGCATCGTCAAACTTCTGGGTATAGGCGACAATCATCACATTCGACGTGCCGTTGTTGACCAGCAGGTTTTCGGTCACCTGAACATTGCGATTGGCCATTACCATCACCCCAGTTCCGGCTGGCACACCGGCAACAATATTGCCTTCCGGCGCAAAATTATCGGTATTATTGTCAATCACGGCATTGCGCGCGACCAGCACATTGTGACCGCCCATCTGCGGCAAGTTCGGCAGATCGAATACCAAAATACCGCCCGTATTTTTGGTGGCCAGATTTTCGGTCACTTCGGCGTTGTAGCTGTTCTCAATCTCGATGCCTGCGACATTCTCAATCGCGGTGTTGCGGCGCACGATGATATTGTCCGACTGGCCAACATAAATTCCCGCATCCGATGCACCGCGAACATAGCTATCCTGCACCAGAACATCTTTGGATTCGACCGGATAAATGCCGTAAGCGCCATTGGTCGCCAGCGGTCCGCCGGTCCATTCGACGCGCAGCGCGTGATAGACAATCCGGTTCGCGCCTTTCGATTTTATCCCGTCGCCCTTGCTGTCTTCAATCGCAAAATCGCGCAGTACCACGTCGTCGGAGGTAACCAGCAAGCCCTCGCCAGCGCCCAGCTGTCCGGCAAAACTCAGCACGCTTTTGTTCATGCCAACGCCTTTCAGCGTCACTTTGTCAACATCCAGCGAAAGGCCGTCGGTGAGATCAAACTGACCCTCGCCCAGTGCAACCACATCGCCCGGTTCGGCAAGAATCAACGCCTCCTGCAACCGCTCCTGCGCATCGGCTCCGGCTTCAACAGTGATGGTTTTGGCAAATGCCGCGGGCGCCAGCACAAGCGCAGCAGTGATGATGGTGGTACGAAACATGACTCTCTCCCTTATTTGCGGGAGATAATGGCTGAAATTTGTGCGATTGCCAATAGCGTTGACACGAATGTCAGTATCAATCCTCGCTCAAAATCCAGTCCACCGCTGCATCCGCATGGATTTCGGTGCTGTCATAGATTGGCAGAATGTTAGCCTTGGTATCGATGATCAGATCAAGCTCGGTGCAACCCAATATAATCGCCTCGGTGTCACCTTTGGCGATATTGGTAATATAAGTCTTCATCGTACGCTCGGAATCACGGGTAGCCTGGCTGAACATCAATTCCTCATAAATTATCCGGTCGATTTCCTCGACGCGTTCTTCGTCCGGCGGAGTAAGGGTAACGCCCTTCCCAACCAGGCGTTTCCGGTAAAAGCCTTCGGTCATCACATTGCGTGTGCCGAGCAAGGTTGCCGACGTAATTCCATCAGCGACCATTTTGTCCCCAATACAGTCGGCAATATGCAATATCGGTACGCCAACTTCAGGCTGCACCTGGTCATAAATTTTATGCATCGCATTCGAGCAGATCAATATCGCCGTCGCGCCCGATGCCTCGAGCCGCTTGGCCGAGCGGGTCATTAGCCCCGCCGCCGCGTCCCAGTCATCATCGGATTGCAACCGCGCATATTCACTGAAATTCACGCTTTCAATCAGCATATGCGCGCTGGAAAAACCGCCCAGCTTACGCTGCACTTCACCGTTGATACGCGAATAATAGCTTGCGGTCGAAACCCAACTCATTCCGCCGATAAGGCCTATTTTGCGCATATTTCCAGTTTCCCGCCAACCCGGCTCTTGAAGCAAGATTATGGGCTATGCGCAAGCCGCTCAAAAGACAAGCTTTGAAGCTATGTTAACGCCAATCAATGCGCCGCCTGTGTCGCTGTGGGCACAGCAGAATTCCGGGGCGCTGGCGATGATTGACTGGAACTCGAATAGGCAAGAAACAAAGCCAAGCCTGTCACCGACGCAATTTTCAGAAAATCACCAATATTCTTCATGAGCCTCTTCCGTGCCATTGCAGCGATTGTCCGATGCACGCTGATGCCCGATGAGTCGCTACAGCACGCAGATAGCCGCTAACTGGCTCAGGTTGTTGTCAAATCCTGTATCGGGAAGCTCCTGTCCCTTAATGACACAGCCTATTGAGTAGAGGTTAAAGCGCTTTGACGATTTCCTCGCACATCTTCTTGGCGTCCGAAAGCAGCATCATGGTCTGGTCCATATAGAAGACTTCATTGTCGACACCGGCATAGCCAACCCCGCCCATCGAGCGTTTGATGAAGAAGACCTGTTTGGCTTTTTCAACATCAAATACCGGCATGCCGTAAATCGGAGAGCTTTTGTCCGTTTTCGCAGCCGGATTTACGACGTCGTTGGCACCAATGATGAAAGCGACGTCGGCCTGCGCAAATTCGCTGTTGATATCTTCCAGCTCGAAAACTTTGTCATAGGAGACATTGGCCTCGGCCAGCAGCACGTTCATATGACCCGGCATCCGCCCGGCAACTGGGTGAATCGCGAATTTCACCTCAACACCCTCTTCTTCGAGCAAATCAGCCATTTCGCGTAAAGCATGCTGGGCTTGCGCCACCGCCATGCCGTAACCGGGAATGATGATCACTTTTTCGGCTTGCTTCATCATATAGGCGGCATCTTCGGCCGATCCGCGTTTCCACGGGCGGTCGATTTTTGCTGCGCCATCGGTGCTTGCTGCTTCGGCTCCAAAGCCGCCTGCGATCACGCTTATGAAACTGCGGTTCATTGCTTTGCACATGATGTAAGAGAGAATTGCGCCCGATGAACCGACCAGTGCGCCGGTAATGATCATCGCGGTATTGCCCAGCGTAAAGCCCATCGCCGCTGCCGCCCAGCCGGAATAGCTGTTGAGCATAGACACCACCACCGGCATATCCGCGCCGCCTATCGGAATGATGAGCAGGAAGCCGATGATGAATGCCAGACCCATGATGGTCCAGAAGACCCAAGGGCTTTGGTCTATGGTGAAATAGGCTGTCAGACCAAGAATGGCTGCGAGTGTGCCGAGATTGATAACATGGCGGAGCGGCAACATGATCGGCGCGCCGGACATATTGCCATTGAGTTTGAGAAACGCGATAACCGAACCGGAGAATGTGATCGCGCCAATCGCAATACCCAACGCCATTTCCACACGGCTTACGGGGTTGATAACCATGTCAACCAACTGGCCGGTATCGGCATCAATCAGGGGATCGGAGGGAATGAGGAGCCCGAATGCGGCAGGATTGAGATAGGCCGCCGCTGCCACGAGAACCGCTGCCATGCCGACCAATGAGTGAAACGCCGCCACCAGTTGCGGCATATCCGTCATCGCAATCTTGCGTGCGGTGAAGAAGCCGATCGCGCCGCCAATGGCGATAGCGACCGCGATTTCCGGCAAGCTGGCGATGCTGTGGGTCCACAAGGTAGTGACCACGGCGATCAACATGCCGAGCATACCAAAACGGTTGCCCGCACGGCTGGATTCCGGCGATGACAATCCGCGCAAGGCGAGAATGAACAATATGCCCGAGATCAGATAAGCGGTTGCCACCCAGGGGTTTACCGGCTCGCCGGATGATGCGAGGGCTGGGGCTGGAAATACCGATACTGTCATCGCGAGGAGCAAAGCGACGAAGCGATCCAGAGCGGCGCGAAATAACCCTGGATTGCTTCGCTGCGCTCGCAATGACGATGAGAGAAAAGAAGCACCCATTATTCTTGCTCCTTCTGAATTCTAGGCGCCTTTTTCTTGTACATCGCGAGCATCCGCTCGGTCACGGCAAAGCCGCCAAAAATATTCACAGAGGCAAGAACCACGCCGATCAGCCCGAGCCATTTCGCAGTCTGCCCGCCATCAGCCTGTGAGCCTGCGGCAGCGGCAATAAGCGCACCGACAATAATCACCGAGGAAATCGCATTGGTCACCGCCATCAACGGCGTATGCAGCGCCGGCGTCACCGACCAGACGACGTAGTAACCCACAAAACAGGCCATCACGAAAATTGAGAGTATGCTGATAAAGTCCATTATTTTGGCCTCACATTCTGGACAACAATTCGGCCTTTTTGGCTTCGAACTCGTTATCTGTTAAAATTCCAGCATCCTTAAGATCGGCCAATTTCTTGATTTGATCAGGTATGTCTTCTGTTACGGATGAAGCAGTTGAGTTAGACGCAGGCTGATTACGAATTTCTTCGAGCTTATTGTAGGTTTCATCAAAGTAATCTTTTTCTTCAAACGTCTTAAATGCCAACTCGTCATTAGACGTGTGCAATCTCAACACCCGATAGCCCATCCGAGATAGAGATTCTACTGATGTAATTTTAGAAAGTGGCATGGTTTCAAACACCTCGCCCAATATTCCTTTGCGATAAAAACAAGCGCGCTCATCGGTAAGAACAAACTGTCCATTGTGTTGTTTCTTGTCACCTTTCCCCATCATGTCGCCGATCCAACCATCCAAATGGCCATGAATCGTCTCACTCGGCTTCAGTTTAGACGCTCTAAAGTTTTCCAAATGCTTATTCGACTTGCCTTTAGCCATCACCCCAACAACCGCTCGTTCACAACCTTGCCGTCTTTGGTCAGGCGTATTCCAATCGTCACTTCATCATCATCTGGCAGCACAGGCCGCTTCGCCTCTTCATCCCAATAGGCGCTGAGGAAATTATACAGGTTTCGCGAAAACAACGCCGAGCTGTCTGCTGCCATGCTGCTTGGCATGTTTTGCGCGCCGACGATTTTGACGCCGTGCTTTTCCACAACCTTGCCAGCAACAGCGCCCTCGACATTGCCGCCTGCTTCTGCCGCCAGATCAACAATCACGCTGCCGTTGCGCATGGTCGCGATTTGCGCGTCTGAAATCAGGCGTGGCGCAGGCCGTCCGGGGATTAGCGCGGTGGTGATCACAATATCCTGCTTGGCAATATGCGACGATACCAGCTCAGCCTGCGCCTTCTGATATTCCTCGCTCATTTCGGTGGCATAGCCGCCGGTGCCTTCTCCTTCGATGCCTTCGACGCTCTCGACAAAAATCGGTTTTGCGCCGAGCGACTGAATCTGTTCCTTCGTCGCAGCGCGCACATCGGTAGCGGACACTTGCGCGCCCAGACGTCGGGCTGTCGCAATCGCCTGCAAACCGGCCACACCGACGCCCATGATAAAGCATCGCGCCGCAGACACTGTGCCCGCCGCTGTCATCATCATCGGGAATGCGCGGCCATAATGGGCTGCGGCTTCGAGAACCGCCTTGTAGCCGGATAAATTTGACTGCGACGATAAAATATCCATCGATTGCGCCCGCGTAATCCGCGGCATAAATTCCATCGCGAGAGCATCAATGCCAAGCTTGGCATATTCATCAACCCGCGCCCGTACACCAAACGGATCAAGGCTGGCTATCAGCCATGCGCCCTTTTTCATGTCTTTCAATGACTTGGGCTCTGGCCCCTGCACGCCGAGCACAATATCCGCGTCTTTCAACACAGCAGCGCGCGTTCCGACGCTGGCACCGGCTTCCTCATAATCGGAATCGGCGATCGAGGCAGATTCGCCAGCGCCTTTTTCCACGGCCATCGCAGCCCCGAGTTTGATGAATTTTGTGACCGTTTCCGGTGACGCACTCACACGCTTCTCACCCTCGGCGAGTTCTTTCAGGACGGCAATTTTCACGATTTATTCCAATCGGTTAGGATATGAGAAAGACCACCAGTGCTGTTACAAGTGCAGTAATGACCATGCCAACTTTCAGCATCGACAGAAATTTCGCATAACCTTCTTTTGCCGTGTCCATATTATTGTCTGAAGCCATGATTTCCCCACATATTTGTTCAAATGCTGAAAAGTTAGTAACCGCATATTTCACGGCGCTCAAGCCCTGTCATTGGTCGAATTGGATAGAATAATTGTCCGGTCTTTAATCGGCTCTTTACCCCTTCCCGCTAAGAATATGCTTCATTCTGGCACATATGGGATAAAAATGGCGCAAAACGGCACTAAATTACTGCTGCTGATCGACGATGAGCCCGCGCAATGCCGGCTAATTTCGGCGCTGGCCTCGCGCGCCGGGTTCCGCACGATTTTTGCCCGCGATGCCGAAACAGCGATTGCCACGCTGGGTACGCAAGATGGCATGATGCTTGATGCGATCATATTGGACCATTGGGTGCCGGGATCAGAAGCCACGGAACTCATCACCGAATTGCGCGCGCGTCGCCCTGCGTTGCCGATATTGATGCTCACTGCTGTGGGTTCCATTGAAGAAGCGGTGGATGCCGTCCGCGCCGGAGCCACCGATTATCTGATCAAGCCGGTTGCGCCGGAATTGCTGCTGCAGGCGCTGACCGCAGCAGTAGTCGTGTCCAAAGACATCGGCGAGCTGCGCCCGTTGACCGAGAAAATTTCGGTCCCGCTGGCGTTTGAAGAAATTGTCGGTGCCGCGCCCGCGTTCCGCGCTGCTCTCGCGATTGCCGCCAAAGCGGCGCGTGCCCGCGTGCCGGTGCTGGTTGAAGGCGAAGGCGGGGTTGGCAAGGAAGTGATCGCCGATGCTATCCATGCCGCCAGCCCGCGCGCCAAGCTGCCGATGCTAAAAATAAACTGCGGCGCGATCACCGGGAACTTGCTCGATTCGATCCTGTTCGGCCATGAAAAAGGCGCGTTTACCGGGGCGTTTGACCGCAAAATCGGTTTGCTACAACAGGCCGAAGGTGGCACAATATTCTTGGACGAAGTGGACCGGATTCCGCAGGAAACTCAGGTGCGCTTGCTGCGATTCCTGAAATCTTCAGAAATCCAGCCATTGGGCAGTCCGAACAGTTTCCAGCTCGATGTGCGGATTATCGCAGCGACCAATCGCAAACTGGCACGGGAAGTCAAAAAAGAGCGTTTTCGCGAAGATCTCTATTATCAACTCAATGTAGTCGGCCTTACTATTCCGCCGCTGAAAGAACGTACCGGCGATATTCCGGCATTGGCGCGGCATTTCCTCTCACGCCTCGCCTTGCAGCCAGGCCTCCGTAGCCTTGGGATAACCGACGAAGCGCTGAATCTACTCCGCAGCTATAGCTGGCCGGGCAATGTCCGCCAGCTGCAGAGCGTATTGTTCCGCGCAGCCGTCATGTGTGACCGCGACGCACTGACCTGTGATGAATTTCCACAAATCGCGACTTTTGTCGCAGAATCCGGTGATGCTGATCCGCATTTGCTCAGCAGTCCCGAAGGCATTGGTATTACCTTATATGCACAAGACGGGAACTTGCGACCACTGGAAGAAATAGAGGCCGATGTGATCCGCCTTGCCATTGGCCATTATCGCGGCCGGATGACGGAAGTCGCACGGCGTCTGGGCATTGGCCGCTCAACGCTCTATCGCAAGCTGGCTGATCTGGGCATCGACAACGCGGCTTGAGTTGCAACCGGTGTTGGTGAGGTTTTTCCAACACAGGAGAAGAATCTTAACGCTCCACTTCACCGTTGATGTTTAAGCCGGGACTCCCTAAGTCTGGGATATGAGAAACAAGCTTCCATCTGTTCCATTGAGCGCCGCCCTCGTGGCCGCGCTTTTGCTCTCCTCATGCGGTAAACAAGAGGCGGTCGGCGATGTGCCGTCCAGCGAAGAACTGGCTAAACAGGCCGACGCCGCCACCGCAGCAATACGCGATGAAGCGGCCGGTGGAACTGAGGGAGCCGCTCTCGATAGCATCGCCATGACCAGCTATGCCAACGCACTGCGCGGTTTCTCGATCATGGTGCCGGAAAAATGGACGCTGGACAAGGCAGCCAGTGATGACAATGGCAATGTTTATAAAGATCCAGAAAATGGGGCGACACTAACGGTTGGCTGGATCGAAAATCGCGAAGATGCTGATTTTCAGGCAGCGGTTGATGCGGTTGAGCAAGGCGGAGATTCGGTGACCGGAGACGACGTTTCGGAAAATGAATATCGGGCATCCGGCTTGTCAAACGACAGTTCAAAAATGCGCCAGCGTATTTTCCGCAAACCCGACGGAACGATGGTCCGCGCGATGGTTCGCTATCCGGCAGATCAGGCTGAAAAACTGGACGCATTGACCAAGCAGATCATCGATAGCCTGACACTGCAATAGGCTTATGGGTTCCGTCGTTTCCGTAAATCGCGACAAGCTCCATCAATTTAGCAAGGCCAGCGGACGGCAAATCACACTTGTGACCGGCAAAGGTGTGTTGGGCGATGCCCATTGCGGGGAAACCGTTCAACATCGCTCGAGAGTTGCCAAAGACCCAAGCCAACCCAATCTCCGGCAAGTGCACCTCATCCACGAAGAGCTATTTGCCGAGCTGCGCGAGAAGGGTTTTGCAATCGCGCCGGGTGACCTTGGCGAGAATATAACTACCCGGAACATCGATTTGTTGGGATTACCCCGTGGTACGAAACTGAAAATCGGAGCCGATGCGATCATTGAAATCACCGGGTTGCGCAATCCATGCCTGCAACTTGACCGGTTCTCCAAAGGCTTGATGCAAGCGGTGCTTAGTCGCGACGAAAATAGTCAACTCATCCGAAAAGCCGGAGTGATGGCGATTGTGGAAAGGGGTGGAACAATTTCCATCGGCGACCAGATCAACTTGGAATTGCCGCCCGCCCCTCGTATCGCACTCAACGTGGTCTAGTCGCAGATCAAGAGCGTGGATAACGACGTCCTTCGACAAGCTCGGGACGAACGGGCTTCAATTTACTATCCATAAACCAAGCGCGAAATGAGCTTACCGATTGAGTTTGGCATCCAGAAAACCGGGAACCGGACCGTTCCAACCTTCGGAATCTTCATCCTCGACAGGAGTCGCCAGTGCCGGCGCAGGTTTCCGGCTGGCTTTTTCAGATCTGGCCTTTACCGGTTTTGCAGTTTCAGATTTTGCCTCATACGGCTGTTCTGATTTTTCCGGTTTACGATCATGATCTGTTTCAACCGGTTTCTTGGCTGGTTTTTCAAACTTGTTCTTGCCAGCATCCTTGGGCTTGCCATCGTGCTTCGCCGCTGGCTTCTTACCGGATTTGATCGATTTGGCATCACGCACCGGCAATTTCATGCCCGTCAGTTTCTCGATACTATCAACATGCTCGGCATCGCGATTGGTAACGAACGTGATCGCAATGCCCGTTGCGCCTGCGCGCCCTGTCCGGCCAATCCGGTGGATATAATCATCGGGATGCCAGGGAATATCGTAGTTCACGACATGGCTCACACCCTTGATGTCGAGTCCGCGCGCTGCGACGTCAGAGGCACATAATATGTTGATGTCACCAGACTTGAATCGCTCCAGTTCCGCCAACCGCGAGCTCTGGTCCATGTCGCCGTGAATTTGCCCGGCATCAAAACCATCCTTGCGCATGCTCTCGCACAAATCACGGACTTCGGTTTTGCGGTTGCAAAAGATGATTGCCGTATCGACGCCTTCATTGTCGAGAATATCATAGAGCAGCTTGCGCTTGGCTTTTGGCGCGATGTTGATGATCGACTGTTCGATAGACGTATTGGCCGTCGCCGGTCGCGACACTTCGATATATTTGGGATTGTTGAGAAACTGGTCGGAGAGTTTTTTAATCGGCGGTGGCATCGTCGCGGAAAACAGCATCGTCTGACGGGTTGCCGGCAGCTTGGAGCAAATTTCCTCGATATCGGGAATAAATCCCATATCGAGCATTCGGTCTGCCTCGTCGATCACAAGCAATTCACAACCCGACATCAGGATGCGTCCGCGTTCGAACAAGTCCATCAACCGCCCCGGAGTGGCGATTAAAACATCCACGCCCTTTTCCAGATCCTTGATCTGGTCACCCATCGAAACACCGCCGATCAGCAAGGCCATGCTGAGATTATGATGCTTGCCATATTTCTCGAAATTCTCTGCGACTTGCGCTGCCAGTTCGCGCGTTGGTTCCAGAATCAGCGAACGCGGCATTCTTGCCCGCGAACGTCCGTGCGCCAGAATATCGATCATCGGCAGCACGAAACTGGCGGTCTTGCCCGTGCCGGTTTGCGCAATACCGATAATATCCTTCATCATCAGAACCGGAGGAATGGCCTGCGCCTGGATGGGCGTTGGCTCATCATAGCCGGCATCCGCTATGGATTTCAAAAGTTCGTCGGAGAGGCCGAGGTCGGCAAATTTCATATTGATTCCGGAAGTTTGGTCAGTGCCTGATAGCACTGGATTGACGCATGTTACTGATACGCTGGTTTACTGGTCGCTCGATGGGTGCAAAAGCCGGTTTTGTCAAGCTATCTGGTGCCGCCTCGCACCCAAGCAGATTTCACAATTGGCCCAAAAAGCTATTTCCGGACGAGTTCACGGAATCGATCAATCTCACACTTTGAGCCAGTCCGACTGTGCAAGATATCGCGGTCCGCACAGATTTTTCCATCCCCGGATTTCTCCATATAGAAACCGGAATAGAAACTGCGCGCCTGACATTTTTTTTCGAGCCGCGCGCGAATCCGTTTGCGGTCCTTGGTAATCAGGTCAAGCTCTCTGCCTTCATAGAGCTGCACGCCTAAAATATTCGTCATCGGCAGGCATTTGCCAATTTTCTTTTCCTCGTAAACCGGGGGCGAAGAATTTCGCTGAATATCCGCGAGTGGCATAGTCAATGCCGGGCGACGCCGGGGTACCCGGATAATCACCCGCTTCTCGATACGCACCTGCGCATATCGATCGAACCGGGGCGGGACATAGTGGCCCTCATCCTGGCCCGTTGAACCACTATCTGACAAAGATGATGGCGCATCCTGCGCAGGTAATGCCGCCGGTGCCGGTGCCACCGGGATAGCAAGCAACAATAGTGCAGAAAGCGAAAGACTCACCAGAAACCCTTATTTGTCATTGGCGCGGCTATACCAGTAACGATTGAACACTTGATGAACTGGCCTTCCCGTACGATTAGTCGCGGGAATATATTCCACCATTTCAAGTTTTTGCGCAAGAGTTTGGATTTCTGGAGATTCCTGTTTCACTATCGCGCTCATGCTTCCTATTTGATAGGGAAGTGAATATCTGCTTTGGAGAAACTCATGTCTGATAGCCGGGACTGGCTGCAAGAAATATCCGCCTGTGTCGGGCCCAAGGGCCTGACAATGGATGCCGAGGATATGGCACCCTGGCTGACCGACTGGCGTGGAAGATATACCGGATCGGCCCAGGCTCTGGTGTCCCCGGCATCGACGCGGGAAGTCGCTCAAGTCGTCAAAATTGCCAATGCGCATGCAATCGCGATTGTCCCGCAAGGCGGGAATAGCGGCATGGTCGGCGGCGCTACGCCGGATCAAAGCGGCGAATCGATAATCCTATCGCTGCGCCGGATGAACACTATCCGCAGTGTTAGCCCGTGCGATCAGCTCGCGGTTTGCGATGCCGGCGTCATCCTGCAAAATTTTCACGAAGCACTGGCGGAGCACGGCCAGCGCTTCCCGCTGACTTTGGGCGGCAAAGGCTCTGCAACCATAGGAGGGTTGGTATCGACGAACGCAGGCGGTACACAGGTGCTGCGCCACGGCACAATGCGATCGCTGGTTGCCGGTATCGAAGCCGTCTTGCCCGACGGCAGTATATTGAACAGCCTGGCAGCGCTCAAAAAAGACAATCGCGGTTATGATCTCAAACAGCTGCTTATCGGCGGTGAAGGCACTTTGGGCATTGTAACTGCCGCGACGCTGAAAACCGTTCCCGCGCTGGTTGATCGCTGTGTCACATGGGTCGGCGTGAAGACGCCACAGGCGGCCTATGCGCTGTTCCAGTTTCTCAACGCTCGCGAAAGCCAGTCGCTGGAAGGGTTTGAAATCATCCCGGCGACTTGCCTTGACTCGGTTCTGGAGCATATTCCCGGCACCAGAGCGCCGCTCGCGCAGCCGTCTGCGTGGAATGTATTAATCGAGATAACGCGCGACCAGCACGACGCGACTGATCCCCGAATCACTGCCGAAACTTTGCTGGAAAAAGCGTTTGAAGAGAATCTTGCGCAAGACGCAGCCTTTGCATCCAACGAAACCCAGGCCGAGGCCTTCTGGAAAATTCGCGATTCAATCGCTGAAGCCGAACGCGCGGCCGGGCCCGCCCTGCAACATGACATCAGCGTTCCGATCAGTAAAATGGCAGATTTTATCACCGAATCGACGCCCATCATGGAAGCAAAATTCCCCGGCACCGAAGTGGCTGCCTTTGGCCATATGGGTGACGGCAACGTGCATTATCATGTCAAAGCGCCACCCGGCGCGGCTGGCACCGGCTGGACTCTGGAATATGCGGCCAAGATAACGCCGATGGTTCATGATCTCGTCGTAGCAGCGGGCGGCTCTATTTCAGCCGAACATGGCATCGGTCAAAACAAGCGGGCCGAACTTGGCCGATTGTCTGACAAAGCCCAGCTACTGGCCTTACAGGCGATAAAATCTGCTATTGATCCCAAGAATATTATGAATCCAGGCAAACTAGTTCCCCTTGCGTCAGAACAGCGAGCCTCTTAAAGCAGACGCAACTGTTTATTTTCAATTGACCCGGAGAGACATTTTATGGCCAGCGCGCCCCAACAACAAGCTTTACCCATGTTCTACAAAGACCTGGTGCCGCTCAACAGCAATGATCACAAAAAATGGAAAGTGAAAGGCTTTGATAATGCCGCTTTCATGCAAAGCCAGCATGCCATTCCGATCACTATTGATGAATTTGCCAGCGCCGGACGCAACTACCCAATCGTCTTCTCGACCGGGGAGAATACTGTCCCCTTGATATTGATGGGCCTCAACGAAGGCGTAAACACTTTCATGGACGATGACGGCAAGTTCAATCAGCCAGCCTATGTGCCCGCTTATGTTCGCCGCTATCCATTCCTGCTCGCCAAATTGCGCCCGGATGCTGACGAGCTATCGCTTTGCTTTGATCCGACAACAGAAGCACTTGGCGAGTACAAAGAAGGCGATCCGCTGTTCGACAAAGATCAGCCGACTGACACCACCAAAGGTATTTTGGAATTTTGCGAGCAGTTCGAACAAGCTGGTCAGCGCACCGGCCAGTTCATGGAAGAGCTTAATAAAATGGATCTGCTGATGGAAGGTGAAGTTTCGATTCAGCAAACCGGAGTCGAAAAACCTTATGTCTATCGCGGTTTCAAGATGGTGAACGAAGAAAAATTGCGTGATTTGCGTGGCGATGAACTGCGTAAGATCAACCAGAACGGCATACTGCCGCTTATCTATTCGCATCTCTTCTCGCTGCAGATCATGCGTGAAGTTTTTGCCAAGCAGGTGGAAGCCGGCAAAGTGCCTCAGGTAACTGAAGCGCCCGCCGTCCCTAGCTAGAATCAAGGATTAGTCCCGAAACACAGAGACATCATAATTGGGAGAAATCGCAATGAACCAGCGCAGTAACTATAGCACCACAGCAATATGGTTTCACTGGATTATTGCGATTTTGATTATAACCAATATCGGACTTGCCGAATTTACCGAGGATATGAGCCGCGAAGCACGCGGCCCCTATATGGACTATCATAAAGCCATCGGGATCACGATTTTGTTTCTGTCGATTGGACGACTCGGGTGGCGGCTCGGCCATAAACCACCACCGTTGCCCGCGAATATGCCGGGTTGGCAGACGTTACTCTCCAAAATTAGCCATGTATTATTTTATGTGTTGATGATTGGCCTGCCAATCGGTGGCTGGTTGTGGATGTCCACCTATCCCGCCCCGTTCAGCTATTTTGGGTTGTTTGAGGTGCCGATGCTTCCGGTCGAAGGAAACAAGGCGTTGGGCGAGGCGCTGCACGAAGGGCATAAGCTGGGCGGGAAAATCATGCTTGGTTTGGTCGTTTTGCATCTGCTGGCCGTCGCGAAGCATCATCTGGTTGATAAACATAACCTTCTCGCCCGTATGTGGCCTGGGTAGCGACCGGCCAAATGGCTGCAAAAATATTGATCGTTGCTATTTAACAATATCGGAAAAATTGTGGTTTTGGGGCTTGCAACTGTCCCAAAGAGAGACCACATTATGAATCGTACCGGCCGGTCTCCCCCGATTGGGCCAGTACCGGTGTTCTTCGAGAACACCACCTCCCTGAACCTTGACCACCTCGCCCAGAAAGCGAGGTGGTTTTTTCTTGGGCTTTCAAAATCTCGCATCTTAAATTGATAGGCTTACTCAGCCGCAGCAAGCAAAAATTGACCGTTGATCTGGTCAGCCAGTTTTTCTGCCAAAACCGCGACGTGCCCGATCATGGCTGATAATCCGGCACCCGGTTCCTGAAGGCTTCCATCAAGATAGCAGCTCCGGTCGATTTCAAGCTGAATCGCATGGATATTATTATCCGGCGCGCTATGGCGCTCCAATATATAGCCGCCAGCATAGGGATGGTTGAGCGTGGAGCGCAATCCAGCTCGACTGAAATGTCCCATCGCCAGCTCCGAAAAACGCGACCCGGCGCTTCGCCCGAAACGGTCACCAATGATAATTTGCGGGTTGCTGTTTTGGTCGTCCGGATGATCAAGCGGCGGCATGCTGTGCACATCAAGCAGCATGGCGCAGCCAAATTTCAAGCGAATCTTTTGCAGAATTCCGGATACATGCCGATGATACGGTTCGTGGCAAGTGTCGATCCGCCTTTCGAGGCTCTCCCAACTCCATTTGCGATGCCATAAATTGCCAACTCCGGTTAATCGACGCGGCACCAGGCCCAACCCCCCGCGTACTTTCCGGCTTGGCTTGGGCACCTGCTTTGATGAAAGGCCGATCACCATCTCGGGATCAATTTCATGGCAGCTACGATTGAGATCGATCCATGCGCGCGGTTTATGAGCGACAATAGCGGCGAAACCCGCCTCGACAGCACCGGTAATTAGTCGGTCCGCATAGCGGTCCTCAAGCCGCAGCAGACTTTTTGCCGGGACGGCCAGGTTATCCATGATCGCCTGGGGATACACGCGTCCGGCATGCGGAACACTCAGCAAAACAGGATATTGCAGCTTGTCGATGTTAAAGTCGGAAAATGGCTTCACGTCGGTTGCGACCCCGGTTAGCTGGCCGTAATTGCCGTTCGTTTCATCATTTTGCTTCATAATTTTCAACATTTTGCACGTTTGCCAGTAAAAATCACGAAAATGTTAAGGGATTTGCGCATAAGGTATGCCTCAGGCATATAGTGGCACGAATGATAACGGGACAAGATGACCAATGATTAGAATTCTCCTGGCAGAAGATGAAACCGCCATGCGGGAGCACCTTACCCGTGCCCTTCAGAAAGCCAATTATGAAGTCGTGGCGGTGGATCGCGGCACCGCTGCAATTCCGTTGTTGGAAGCGCAGGAGTTTGATTTGTTGCTCACCGATATTGTGATGCCAGAAATGGATGGAATTGAGCTGGCCCAGCAATGTGCGACGCTTTCCCCCGGCACGCAGGTGATGTTCATCACCGGATTTTCGGGTGTCACCTTGCGTGCCGGAGAATCCGTTCCCAAGGCCAAAATTCTTTCAAAACCATTCCACTTGCGAGATCTCGTTCTGGAAGTTCAGCGGATGTTTGAACCCGATAGTATCAGCGACCTGAATTAAGTCTTGCGCGGATAAGGCCGTCTGGCTAGACGGCCCTCAGTGTGGGCGTATAGCTCAGTGGTAGAGCACTTCGTTGACATCGAAGGGGTCGGGAGTTCAACTCTCTCTACGCCCACCATTTTTCCCTTATTCGAAATAGTGACCTGGTTTACGCAGCCAATGCTCTTGGGGAGCGTGCATCGCGGCTCGGTGGATTGCCATGCCAAGCGGTGTAAGCACGCGTAAATGCACTGAGCTCACTATAACCAAGCTTAGCCGCAATCTCGCCCAACGAGCGGGTGTTTTCGAGAAAATATAACTGGCACGTATCCCGCCGCGCATTTTCCAGAATCTGCCGAAATGATGCACCTTCTGCGAGAAGTTTTCGCCGCATTGTTCGCTCGGCCACCTGAAAGCTTTGAGCGGCTGCGTCAAGATTAAGACCCGGCTTGTCCAGAAGATATATCAGATAATAGTAGCTCAACCGAGCCAGCGACAGTGTATCGTGATCGATCGGTTGGAAATCGGCGCGCTGGTTCTTTCTCGCAGAAACAATCCCGCGATTTTCCATCTGATTGGGCTGCCCCAAAACGCCGGGATAATATTCCAGATAGCTTTGCGGTGCGTTAAAATAGCAGGGAATATGATTCGTTGCACCTGTGGTGCCAATGCCGGCGAAATGTGGCGGTTGGGAATGCTTGAAATATATCGCGCGAACGGTCTGGAAACGACCGGATGAGAGCATTTCGCCAAAGTGAAACACATTTGCGAAAACTATATGCAGGAATTCCGGTGAGGCGACACCGGGGATATTCCATATTAGACGCTCTGCTTCTGGCTGCTTTTCAATGCCGAATATTTCGGTATTTTCCTGATCGCTACCGACGATGTGATAAGCCCCGATCATCCATTTGACCGCTTTCACAAAATTTTGTTCAAATACGGCGGAATAGCCAATATCGGAGAAACCCTGCGGCAACATTTGGTGTCCGATTGCATCATAAATTGCCGGATCACCCAGCTCGTGCGAGGCGGCGTTACAAAAAGCCGATATGCTCGACATATCAAAACGGCGGAGAGGGTTGCGCAAAGCCGATTCTTCAAGATCAAGCGCTGCAAGCAAAACCGGCTTTCGTGCACCTAATGCCTGCGCGCTCTGAAATGCCCGGTATAAAAACTGCGATGAAACTGAATGTGTTGATATGTTGATATGCCCCATAGTATGAAACTACGAAGCGATTTCAGGATCCCTCAACTGGCATTCGATGAATATGTAAAATCAGCGATGAACAGGGACATTATCTCGCTGTAATGAAACGATTTACGCTAATAACGAATGACGCTTGCGCCCCAGGTAAAGCCGCCACCCATTGCTTCCAGAACCAGCAGATCGCCCGATTTAACACGGCCATCACGCACTGCGGTATCAAGCGCAAGCGGGACCGAAGCAGCAGAGGTGTTGGCATGTTGATCAACCGTCTTGATAACCTTGTCGGGAGATAATTTGAGTTTTCTTGCTGTGGCGTCCAATATCCGCTCATTGGCCTGATGAGGCACAACCCAATCGACATCGTCAATAGATTCGCCAGACTCCGCCAGCACTTCTTTCAAAACCGACGACAGGTTGACCACAGCATGGCGGAATACTTCCGGCCCCTTCATCCGCAATTTTCCGACGGTACCGGTCGTTCCAGCACCCCCGTCGACATAGAGCAGTTGATTGTGCGCACCATCAGCATGCAATCGCGTCGCAAGAACGCCCTTTTCGCCTGCTTCCGCCGACAAGATGATCGCACCGGCACCATCTCCGAATAACACGCATGTCGTCCGGTCTTCCCAATCCAGTATCCGGCTGAATGTTTCTGCGCCGATGACGATCGCGTTACGCGCGCTACCTGCCCGGATCATGCTTTCTGCGACCGACAGGGCATATAAAAAGCCGGAGCAGACCGCCGCTACGTCAAAAGCCACGCAGCCATTGCAACCCAGATTTTCCTGCACGGTTGTCGCCGTTGCCGGGAAAGTCTGATCCGGCGTAGCGGTCGCTAGCACGATTAAATCAATGTCGCATGCCGCCATACCAGCAGCATCCAGCGCCCTTTGCGCCGCTTGTGTCGCCAGACTGGAGGTCGTTTCATCATGCTCGGCGATATGGCGGAACTTGATACCCGTCCGCTCAACGATCCATTCGTCAGAGGTGTCAACCCGCTTCGCAAGCTCTGCGTTGGAAACCCGTGTCCGGGGCAAAGCCGAGCCCGTGCCTTTAATGACCGCGCGTATAGCGGCCTGGTCCGTCACTTCGCTGCTGCTGCCGCTGGCGTTGATTGACCAATTTTGGAAATTTCTTCACTGATCCGTTCCAAAATACTATCCTCAACCAGTCGTGCCGCGACTTCGACCGCATTGGCCACGCCTTTTTCATCGGCGCTGCCATGGCTTTTTACGACGACGCCGTTAAGGCCCAAAAATACGGCGCCATTGTGATTATTGGGATCCAGATGGCCACGGAGCATCTCGGTGGCCGGACGAGAAATCAGAAAGCCGAATTTTGAACGGAGTGAACTGCGAAAACTGCGCTTGAGAAGGTCCGTCACAAACCGTGCCGTTCCTTCCAGTGCTTTTAAGGCCACATTGCCCGAGAATCCGTCGGTCACAATAACATCGACCTCGCCGGTAGAAATCTTGTCCGCTTCGGTAAAACCCCGAAAGTCCAGGCTCAAGCCTTTTGCACTGCGCAGTGCCTCTGCGGCATCTTGGATCGTGCCTGTGCCCTTGGCGTCTTCGGTGCCAATATTCAGCAGCTTGACGCTGGGTTTTTCAAATCCGTGCATAATCTTGCTATAGGCTGCGCCCATGACCGAGAACTGAACCAGATTGCGGCTGTCACATTCGGCATTTGCGCCCAGATCCAGCATCACGACATCCGTGTCCTTCAAAGTCGGCAGCAATGCGGCCAATGCAGGCCGGTCGATGCCGGGCATGGTGCGTAACGCAAGTTTGGAAATCGCCATCAAAGCGCCGGTGTTACCAGCACTAACAGCCGCGCTCACGTCGCCGGCCTTTACGGCGTTTACCGCCAGACCCATGGATGTTTT
This sequence comes from Parasphingorhabdus halotolerans, assembly GCF_012516475.1. NCBI lineage: Bacteria > Pseudomonadati > Pseudomonadota > Alphaproteobacteria > Sphingomonadales > Sphingorhabdaceae > Parasphingorhabdus > Parasphingorhabdus halotolerans. The sequence continues at coordinate 1,859,684 of NZ_CP051217.1, forward strand.
TTTGGAGCCGCGCAGCGCCTGGCTGGGCTTGGCATCTGCCGAAACAACATCTTCGGCATGCAAAACTTCGGAAGCAGCGGCAAGATTAGGATGATCTTTGAGCGCATCCCTGATCTGGGTTTCATCGCCAACAAACAAGAATTGAAAGCCTTCATGACGATGGCGGGCCAGGGCAGCACCTGCCACCATAACGCGCGGGCCAACATCACCGCCCATCGCGTCAATTGCGATTCGCGGCCTCATTCCCACTATATTCCCCTTGAAAGCGCTATTAAAGCCAGAAGCCTAAACGATTAAAGGTCTACAGCCAAGACCTCACGGCCGTTATAATGGCCGCAAGAGCCGCACATATGATGCGGGCGCTTGAGTTCACCGCAATTCGGGCATTCCTGATGTGCTTCGACTTTCAAAGCATCATGTGACCGGCGCATTCCGCGTTTTGACGGCGTCGTTTTTCTTTTAGGTACAGCCATTGCTAAGCCTGTTCTTTAAGTTCAATTATCGATAACCAATGCGGCAATACTTTGGGCTTGTTGATTTTCCGGTAGCTCGCTTCCAAAATGAAGAGAATCACCGCAAAGCCGCTGGCAAGTCGCATGCGAAAGGGCGCGTATAACGATTTTCCTGTGCGTTGCAAGCATTCTACTCCTATAGCAGCGGGATATTTTAACACCGCTTTGGGGGATTTATGATTTTACCGATTACATTGACGATTGCAGGCGCTGCTGCGCTGATAAACATCTGGCTGATGATTCGCGTCGGGCAGGTTCGAACCAGCGAAAAAGTAAGTGTTGGCGACGGCGGTAATGATAAAGTTATTCGCCGGATGCGGGCGCATAGCAACTTCATTGAATCCGCCCCATTTGTCTTGGCGTTAATTGGCCTGATCGAACTGGCAATGGGATCGCCGACATGGCTATGGATCGTCGGCGGCATTTACCTTCTCGGCCGTGTCGCTCATGGCATCGGCATGGATGATGGCAAATTTGGCAAAGGCCGGATGGTCGGTACGCTTGTGACGATGCTTACCCTGCTGGGATTGGGGATTTACGCGATCGCCATACCCTATTTCACCGTTGCGGACGCGAGCACTGCGCCTATCCCGATGGCAGAAGGTGAAACGCTTTAAGACAAAAGGCAAAAAATATTCTAGTTTGAATCTTTCAGTTAGAATATTTTCGTTCCATCAGATGCGCCTTCGGGAATTTTGGCAAAGATATTTCTTATCGACAGGCTATTATATCCTCTAATCAATCAGATGGAGCGGACATGAACCCTTTTACCGATCACCCCAAGGCAGTTGGCGAAACCTATCTTGAGCATTTTGCCACGGCTTCGAGCTTTGGTGTTCCGATGATCATAACCGGATTTGCTTGCCTGCTGCATGGTTTCTTCCCGTTCCTGTTTGAAAAAACCGGCAGCAATCTGGTGCGCAATCTGCATGAGCGCATGGTGACTAACCGCGTGAAACCAAAGAACCTCGATAAGGTCGGCGAACAGCCTTTGGAATGGTGTATCTAGCGCGCCGCCAGCACATCATCGGCAACAAACGCATTGGTGCGCCGCTCATGACCAAATTGGCTGACTGGTCCGTGTCCGGGAATAAACGTAACATCATCACCCAGCGGCCATAGCTTCTGCGTGATCGCGTCGATCAGATCCTGATGATTGCCACGCGGGAAATCCGTCCGTCCGATAGAACCCTGAAAAATCACATCACCAACAACCGCCAGCTTTGATGGTTCGTGATAGAAAATGACATGGCCAGGCGTATGTCCCGGGCAGTGGATCACATCCAGCACCAGATCGCCGACAGTCACCTGATCGCCATCATTGAGCCAGCGGTCTGGCACAAAGCTCTTGGCTTCCATGCCATAACGCGCGCCGTCGCCATCAAGCTGGTCAATCCAGAACAGGTCATCTTTATGTGGGCCTTCAATCGGCAGGCCAAGTTCTTCAGCCAGCATCCCCGCCTGCCCGCAATGATCAAGATGGCCATGGGTGATGATGATCTTTTCCAGATCAACGCCATGTTGTTCCACCGCCGCCTTCAGCCGGTTCAAGTCGCCGCCGGGGTCGCTAAGCGCGGCCTTATTGGTTTTGGTGCACCAAAGGAGCGTGCAATTCTGCTGGAGTGGTGTCACCGGAATAATCACGGCTTTCAAGGGTGCTTCTGTCATGGGATGCTATTTGGCGGTGGCGCGCGCAAGTTGCAAGGGCCGAAAATGCGAGGGGGATTATAATCGCCGCCCGGTCCAAACCACCCGGCCAATAATATTCACTTCGTTGGCATGGACATCGTCCCAATCAGGATATTGCGGATTATCGCTGCGGATCGAAAGTTTTCCCGATGGTCCGAGCGCGACCCGCTTGACCAGCAGCACATCATCCATGCGCAGCACATATATGCCATCGCGAAGCGGGCGCTGGGCGGCACTGTGATCGACCATGATGTCATCACCATCGCACAAGGTCGGGTCCATCGAATCGCCATCAACGCTGATAAGCGAAAGGTTCTTGGGGTCAGCGCCCAATTGTTTCAGCCATTTTGGCCCGAAGCCCATAGCTTCGTGATATTCACCATCATCCGCAATCGATCCGGGGCCTGCGGACGCGCCGATCTGCAATTGCCTGATCCGGAACAAACCGTCTGACGGCTTTCCAGATCGCTTCGATGCGGCGGGCGAACGGCCAACTGCGCCGAGTTGCTCTTCATCCACACCATAGAATTCGGCCAACCGCCGGCGATCATCTTCATCGAGCTTTTTCGGCGTTCCGCGGCGGATATATTGCTGAATATAGGCCGGGTTCTTGCCAAGCATCTTCGATAGCGACGAAAAATCATCGCCGTTTTTACGGATAAGCTCTTCCAGATTTGCACGCGGATCATCCTGCATCATGCTCCGGTTTTAGACGATTGGCCGAAAATGGCAATAGGAAATATCCTAGACATGTAGGAAATTACATTTCAAATAGGATTTTCCCTATTGGAAGCGATTCGCCGCCTCCAACACCGACCGAAACTAGCGGAGAGAGCCAATGCACCTGTTACGAGAAATCGAAAAATTTATGCGCGACACCAATATGCCGTGGACCAAGTTTGGCCGCTTGTCGGTGCGCGACCCGCGCTTTGTCGAAGATCTGCGCAATGGCCGCCAGCCTGGCAATAATATTTCCCAGCGCGTGATCAATTTCATGAAAGAATGGCGCAGCGACCATGCCTGTTAAAGATTGTCCGGTCAGGAAGAGGACGCGGCACATCGTGAAAAATGATGTGGGCAGCCAGCTCACCATGCAATTACAGCAGTATTTTGGACGCTATGGCGAAATTACCCTGAAACGGGAAAAACCCTGGGCGAGCATCACCTTCTCCGGCACGCGGCATTATTTCGAACTAATCACTGAACCGGGCGTCGAGGAAAAGACTGTCAACGCGTTGCTTGCGCCACTGGTCAGCCATGAATTTGACATTTCCGGCCATTTTGTAGCCGATATACTGGTGCACTTACGCGCGCCAGCAGACGCGCGCATTGCCATCGACATTTTGACGATAGTCGATCCGGTGGGGAAACCGGCCGATTAAACTACCGATGCGCTGTCATTTTTTCCAAAGTGCCCAGCGCCGCCTTTAGCGCCGCATCCATATCAGCCTGACGCGCGGCCTGAACTTCCTCTTCGGTTTTTTCGACCGGCTTTAAAGAAGGAACATTAAGCGGTGCCTCTTGGCTGGAGACACTGAAGCTGCCAGCATTTTCTGCAGGTGCCGGTACAACTGACGCAGCTTCCGGGGCAACCGGATCGGCAATGGCGCGGCTCGCGATTTCAAGTTGCTTCAGCCGTGCCAGGCCTGCTTCCAGTCGGCTCGCCAAATCGGCAATCGACAGCGCGGACATATCTTCTTGTGGCTGATCTTCGTGTGGCTGAATTTGTGATTCCGGCGCGGCAACGGTTTGTGCCTGTAAAGGAGCCGCAACCTGCTCTGCAGGCGCTACAACCATATTGGAAAGGTCCAACGCGGTTTCTTGCGCTGGCACTTGATGTTGAGACACATGCTCAACAGGCGCGCGCAACTGCCTATCAGCGACAAACGGAGCCGGCGTGGTCGCCCGTGTTTCAGCCACTGGCGGTTCAGCCTGTTGAGGCGCAGCCGAGGCGGCTTCGAAAGGCTGGATTTTTTCAGCCAATGGTGAACCCAGATCGGCTTCGGCAAAAATTGGACGGCGAGCAGGAGCATCAGGATGCGCATCCGCTTCCCGCAATTTTGGCAGATCAGCAAGGTCCATTACTTTCCTGTCATTTGTCGCGCCCGTTTTTCTCGGTTTCCGCAGTAATTTCTTCAATGAAAATTTGGATTTTTTTACCATCGGTTGCCCCGGATCTGCAACGTTGTCGTCAGAAACGGAAAATTTTGGTAATGCCAAGCCCATGTCAGAGCCCCCTTTTTGATTAAGAAACAGATAAATAATTGACGCAGAAACCAGTCCGGCCGTCACTGCAATAAGCCCCTTCGCAGTGTTCCCCAGCGGCGGCGCAGCAGCGGATATAATTTCAGCTATGCCGGTAAAGCCGATGATTTTTTCCAGATAAACAGCTGGTAATGTCGCAATGACCAGGGCCGCTGCAAAGCCGCCAACAGCAGCCATGCTTGGCTTTTTAAAGCGGGTCAGATCTTGATCTAGCTGGTCCACAATATACTCCGTCGATTCAGGCCGCGCGCTCAAAAGATTTTTGCGCAATCAGCCTTTGGTAAACAGGAGTGTAACGCAAAATGTTTGACGACCAGTTACGATCTGCCTCAACAAATTTCTTTGCTTTTTCAATGGTTTGTGGCCACGCTTCTCGGTTTTCGAACAAATCGGCTAGTTTTTGAGCAATTTTTTCCGGGTTTCCGGCAGGAAATAATGTCCCCGTAACGCCGTCTTCAATCAGTTCCTTATGACCACCAACATCGGATGCGGCGACAAGGCGGCCCTGCGCCATCGCCTCAAGCGGCTTGAGCGGCGTCACCAACTCGGTAAGGCGCATCGCTTTGCGGGGATAGACCATTACATCCATCAAACCATAGTAGCGCTCGACTTCATCGTGCGGAACGCGGCCAGTGAAGGTGATGGCAGAACCCATGCCGGAAGCCTCCATCTGTTCCATTAAGGCTTCTTCCATCGGCCCGCCGCCAACCATTAGCAAATGCACTTTAGGGCATCGCTGCTGCAACATCGGCATTGCTGCTATCAGATCATCAAGACCTTCATAATCATAGAAGCTGCCGATAAAGCCGAGAACCGATTTACCCTGCAAGCCCAACTCAGCACGCAAATTTTCATCCGGCGCTGGTGGCTTGCCAAATAACTCCAGATCAACGCCGTTCGGCGAAACGGTAATTTTCTGCTGGGCAACGCCGCGCGAAACAAGGTCGGATTTCAATCCTTCACAGATCACCGCTACCGCATCAGCGCCGTTAACAACATGGTTTTCCAGCTGCCGGGTCAGCCAGTAACGCGGACTGCCTTCGCGGCCCGTGCCATTACCGACAGCGGCATCTTCCCAGAAGGCCCGAATTTCATAAAGCAAAGGCAGGCCAGTTTTTTGGGCGACCCGTAAGGCTGCCAATCCGTTCAGCGCAGGAGAATGGGCATGGAGCACATCCGGACGCCACTCGCGTACGACCGAGGCAATCCGTTCAGCGAAAACCGCTACCTCGCGCCATTCGCGCACCGGTGATGGGCCGTCAACCGCGGCCAAGGTGCGGTAAAAATCCAAACCGTCGGCCTGTTCCAAAGGCGTCTTTGCTTCATAACCATGCTGGTTTTGCCGCACGCCCGTGACGCCAGCTACGGTCAAACCACCAGCAATCTGCGCCTTCATAATCGCCCGGGTTCTAAAGCAATAGCCGCTATGAAGCGGCAGGCTGTGATCCAAGATATGTAAAATCCGTGTCATGGAAAGATTCTGTGCCCGAAAAGGATTAACGTCCCGTCAACCCAATCCCTGTATCGCGCGAAGAATAGAAACGCGTTTGATGCGCATGGACGGGATGATTTGGATAGATGATCGACAATTTCTCAATCGCGCTGACACATGGTCTGCTGCTGATTGCGGCGTGGCGACTCATTCATCGCCCCGATCTCGATCTCGAAGACCCACCCGAAAGGGACAAGGAACCGAGCGGCTTTGGTGCGGGCAACCAAAATTCGGGAGCAAATCCCGATGCGTGATCTCGTATTCGTCGGCTATTTGCTTGCGCTACTATTTATTGCGTTCAAGCGCCCATTTTTGTTCACTCTGGTCTACGCTTATGTCGATATCATTGCGCCGCAGCGCCTTAGTTATTTTCTTCTCAACAGCATCCCGCTGTCACTAATCGTTTTCGGCCTCGCCTTTCTGGGGTATATGGTTGGTGACGAAAAGAAGGACAGCCGTTTCTCCGTCCGGCAAGGTTTGATGATTTTGTTGCTTGTTTATTGTGGGTACACCACCGTGCAAGCCGCCGTACCGGAAGCTGCCTTGGAAAAATGGGACTGGGTGTGGAAAGCGCTGGTCTTTGCAATCTTCCTGCCGTTGACACTGAAAACAAAATTGCGGATTGAAGCGTTAGCGCTGTTCATGGTGCTCTGCGCAGGCACGCTGATCATCACCGGCGGCATTAAAACACTGGCATCGGGCGGTGGCTATGGCGTATTGGTGCTGCTTATTGATGACAATAGCGGGCTTTACGAAGGCTCGATTATCTCGATGGTTGCGATCTGTATCATTCCGCTTATCCTTTGGCTGGCCAATTGGGGCACGGTCTTTCCGCCAGACTGGCGGGTCAAGCTCTTCGCTTATGCTTTATGCTTTGCCGCGCTGCTCATTCCAATCGGAACACAAGCGCGGACCGGACTGGTTTGCATCGCGGTGCTCGCGGTACTGCAGTTACGCTTCGTGAAATATCGTTTCATTTATGCCGGTCTAGCAGTCATATTGGGGCTAATGGCAATTCCGTTCCTGCCTCAGAGCTTTTCAGACCGGATGTCGACTATAGAGAATTACAAAGCGGATGAATCCGCTTCTACCCGCATCGCCGTGTGGCAGTGGACGCTGGAATACGCGAAAAACAACCCCTTTGGCGGCGGCTTCGATTCTTATCGCCTCAACAAGATCAGCTATGATCTGATCGAAGACCCTGATAAACCCGAAGAAGAGGTAGAATATGAAATTGAAGACGAAGGTCCGATAGAGATTGTCGACGAAAGCCGCGCCTTCCACAGCAGCTATTTTGAAATGCTGGGTGAGCAAGGCTATCCCGGCCTGGTAATCTGGCTGCTTATCCACGGCGGAGGTATTTGGCGAATGGAGGTGCTACGGCGCCGCTACACCAAAACCCCGAAAGAGGGTGAAAAATGGGTCGCGCCGCTCGCCATCGCCCTGCAGCACGGCCATATCATCTATATGGTCGGCGCACTTTTCGTCGGCGTGGCATACCAGCCGTTTATCTATATGCTGGTCGCGATGCAATTGGGGCTCGACACCTATATGTCGCGCCGCTCGACCGAAGCGAAATGGCGCCCTATTGCCAAGCGCTTGACCGGCAAGGCCAGACCCCCCGCATTGCCCAAGCCAGGTCCCGGTTCAGCCCAGCCTTTCACAAATTAGATGACGCCACAATCTGTGATGCTAAGCACCGAACATGGCTTTAACCGTTACCACACAAATTGAACGCTGGCCTGTCGATGGCAGTTTCATCATCAGCCGGGGTGCAAAGACCTATGTTGATATCGTGGTCTGTACGGTGTCGGACGGTTTTCATGAAGGCCAAGGCGAGTCCACGCCGATATATTATGAGGGCGAAACGGCGGAAAGCTGCGTCGGCACGATCGCAGGATTTGCCAACCAGGCCACAGAATTTGATCGGCAAATGCTGCTGCAAGCTTTACCAAGGGGTGCGGCGCGCAACGCGCTCGATTGCGCGCTTTGGGATTTGCAAGCCCGGAAATTGGACAAGCCGCTTTGGCAGGTCGCGAAGCTGCCCAAACCGCAACCCCTCATTTCCGCCTATACCATTTCGCTTGGTGAACCGTCGAAAATGGAAGCTGATGCAAGAGCTGCGGGTGACCGCCATTCTCTGCTCAAACTCAAGCTATCGGGCGATAATGACCATGAAAGGGTCGTCGCCGTGCATCGCGGGGCGCCCAATGCCCGCTTGATTGTCGATGCCAATGAAAGTTGGAATGATCTCGACATTGCGCGAGAGGCTGCGAGATTGGCTGGTTTGGGAGTAGAATTGATTGAGCAACCGGTTAGCGCTGGACGAGACGAATTGCTCGCCGGAGTGCAATCGCCTGTACCTCTATGCGCTGATGAAAGCTGCCATACCGCTGCCGACATCAAGCGCATTGCGCCCTATTATGATGCGGTGAACATCAAACTCGACAAAACCGGGGGGTTGACGGCAGCCATAGCATTAGCAAATGCTGCGGAGGCAGAAGGGCTTAAGCTGATGGTCGGCTGTATGCTGTCAACATCCCTTGGCATCCGCCCTGCATTTGCATTGGCCCAGCGTGCCCGATGGGTTGATCTTGACGGTCCGTTATTGCTGGCGAAAGACCGATCTGATGGTTTTGTTTTTTCCGGTGGCATGATTGGCCCGAAATAAAACGGCCTCCGGTTTGAAGCGGAGGCCGTGTAATTCTGTGTTGGAGAAATATGCTAAAGCGCGACTTTCGCGTGTTCGCCCATTTCGTTACCATCCATCGTCAATCCGGTCATCATCTTGAACATACCGACAATGCCCGGATCTGATTCCCAGATTTCTGCATTGCGAAGGTCAAAGCGCAGCAATAGCAGTTTTGGGTCAAGACGACCTTTTTCGTACCACGCTTCAACTGCATTACTCCACAGCTTGTCGAAAACCGCCGGCTCGGTTTCCTTGGTCAGCGTTCCGCCGATGCAGGCAAAGAGATCATGGCGCTTACTGGCAAATTGCGCCATCGCTGGACCACCACTTGCAAGTCGGTTATCGGTGCTGGTGAAGAACCAGATAGCGCTATCCGCATCTTTATCGAGTTGCGCGCGCATCGGGATTGCATGTGCATTTGATCCCATAATGCTGACCATCACATAAGGGCTGTCGTCTAGGGCTTCCCAAAATTCTTCCTTGATCTCTTGAATATTCTCAGCGGTTTTCATATCGGCGTCTGCCATGTATGTTTCTCCTTCGGGGTTATGAGAAACTTACGCGCAGCATCCAGATTTGTTCCGCGAAAACAGTCGATTTATTCAGATCAAGTTTAGATGCTATCCATGTTTTCAATAACCGGAGCCGCCGCCATGCAAGGTGCCAGCTTTGGCCCAGCCGCCCGGAAATGATCCGACTTGCCGTGGGCATCAAGGGCGGCCTGATCGACATAGCGCTCCAGAACTTTATATTGCTGCGGATTATCACGGCACTGGAATACCGAGTAAAATTCGTTGCCCGGCTCGTTCGCGTGAACTTCCGCCATCAACTCCGAAAACGCGGCTTCAAAAACCGCATTCTTGCCTTCCGCAACCGTCAACGTCGCGATGATACCTACTGCTGCCATAATCTGTCCTTCTGTCTTTTTATAAATGAAACGGGCCGGTGATTTCCCACCAGCCCGTTAGAATGTTTCGCTATTAGAAGATTTCAAACAATCCCGCGGCGCCTTGTCCTCCGCCGATGCACATTGTGACGACCGCATATTTCGCGCCGCGACGTTTGCCCTCAATCAGAGCGTGCCCGGTGCAACGCGCGCCGGTCATACCATAGGGGTGACCGATTGATATCGAGCCGCCGTTTACGTTGAGCAACTCGTCAGGAATGCCCAGTTTCTGCTGGCAATATAGCACCTGCACAGCAAAGGCTTCGTTCAATTCCCACAGACCGATATCGTCCATTTTCAGATCAAAGCGTTCAAGCAATTTTGGGATTGCGAAAACGGGACCAATGCCCATTTCATCAGGCTTCGTGCCCGCTACCGCCATGCCGACATAACGGCCAAGCGGATTAAGGCCTGCTTTTTCAGCAGCCTTTGCTTCCATCACAACGCTGGCGGATGAACCGTCAGACAGCTGCGATGCGTTACCGGCGGTGATGATTTTATCTTCGCCGAGAACAGGCTTCAGAGACTGCAAACCTTCCAGCGTTGTGGTCGGGCGATTGCCTTCGTCCTTGCTGAGTGTAATTTCGTGCATCGAAATCTCTTTGGTTTCCTTGTCCTGCACGCCCATTATTGCCGTTACTTCGACTATCTCGTCGTCAAATTTGCCAGCTTCCTGTGCTGCTGCGGTGCGCTGCTGCGATTTCAGCGCATATTCGTCGCAAGCTTCCCGCGAGATCTTATAGCGCGCACCAACGACTTCAGCGGTTTGGAGCATCGGCATATAAATATCGTCGTGCATTTTAAGCAGTGCTGGATCCGGTGCAACGCGCATTTCTGGGGTCTGGACAGTAGAGATGGACTCTTGTCCGCCGCCGACAACAACATCCATGCGATCAATTGTGACTTGCTTGGAAGCCGTTGCAATTGCCATCAAACCGGAAGAACACTGACGGTCGAGCGTCATGCCCGGAACTTCGATAGGGAAGCCAGACCGCAAAGCTACGTTGCGTCCCAGGTTGCCGCCCTGCGATCCCTGTTGCAGGGCGCTGCCCCAGACAACATCATCAACCATGGCGGGATCAATGCCCGCGCGTTCGACTGCTGCCTTTGCGGCATAGCTGCCCAGTGTCGGGCCGGGAGTAGCGTTAAATGCGCCTTTATAGGCACGGCCGATAGGGGTACGGGCGGTAGAAACGATGACTGCGTCACGCATGGTGAAGTTCCTTTTATTGTGAATTTATGAGTCGAAATATGACGCTAGTGTCCCTTTTAATCGGTCAATTAACAAGGTTTTTCTTTGAAACGCACCTGACGTTACGGCACGCTAGCCCTCTTTGGCAGCGATTCCGAAACCGCCTTCCGGATAAGGCATGATCATTTTGCCATCAGGCGCAGACGTAAAGGTAGTTTGCGTGGGATAGGCAAATTCAAAACCTTCCTCGTTAAATGTCTGTAATATCGCCAGCCCGATCTTGTGACGCCCCTCAAACACGACTTCATAGTCGCTGCTCAAAATATCGAAATCCAGTTCAAAATTGATCGAGCTATCGCCAAATCCGACAAAGCCGGACCGGATAAATACCGCATCATTCGATTCGACTATTTTCTTGAGCAATTCGGGAATGCGGCGCGCCTCTTTCGGTTCGGTTTGGTAGATCACACCAATGCCAAAGCGCGTCCGGCGACGGTCGAGACGGGTCATATTGATAATTTCTTTACCAAGCAGGTTTGTGTTGGAGATGATGACTTCTTCGCCGGTAACTGATCGCAATCGTGTGCTTTTCAGGCCGATTTTCTCGATCTTACCAATGGTCGTATCATAGGTGATCGTATCCCCGCGGCGGAACGGTTTGTCGAAAATAATCGACAGAGCTGCGAATAAATCGGAGAATATGCCCTGCGCAGCGAGGCCGATAGCGATACCACCGACACCCAAACCCGCAACAAGCCCGGTTACATCAACACCCAGATTGTCGAGGATCATGATCGTTGCGATGGCGAACAGGATAAACGTCACGAACAGCCGAATAAGCGCCATTGCGTTCGCCAAGGTCTCATTTTCCAAAGGATCGGCGGTAAGTCTGCGGTTAAACAACCCTAAAATGATTTCGCGTAACCAAATGGCCGTCTGTAAAATCGCTGAAATAGTGAAAAACACATGGATGATTTTGTCGATGCTGAAAGGGGCGTAGGCAAAAGTCACAACCAGTTCGGCAGAAACCATGATTCGGAAGAATCGGCTTGTGCGTGCGATCGCCTTAATCAGGATCAGCTTATAGTCGGTCAGACTTTCGCTTTTGTTGACGTAGCGCGAGGCGTATCTTTTTACGACGCCCAGAACGACGTAAATTGCAACACCGATAGCGATGGCAACAATCAGTTCGATATAGTGGGTCGAAAGCCAAAGACTGCTATCCGAAACCAGCGTATTAAACGATTTAGCAAAGTCCGGAATTGTCGGCCCGACGGGTGATGCTGTAGCATTGGTCATAATTCTGTCCGCTAGTCGGGGTCGGGATAAAACACAACCCGTCTGTCGGCTTTCGGTTGCATCATGTTGACCGTTGAGCGGCGATTAAAAACTCAACATTGCCTTTGGGCCCAGTTATTGGACTTGTGGTTAAACCCAGCACGGACCAACCTTGCGCTATCAGCCATTGCCCGACCTTGTCACAGACAGCTTTGTGCACCGCTTCATCACGCACGACACCGCCTTTGCCAACATCAGCACGCTCGGCTTCAAATTGCGGCTTGATCAGCGCAACCAGTATCGCGCCCTTCTTGGCGAAACTGATCGGTCGTTCCAACACCTTGGTCAGCGAGATAAAACTGGCATCGCATACTATCAGATCAACAGGCTCGGTTATGTGCGCCTCGGTCAATACCCGCGCGCTGGTTTGTTCGTGCACAATCACCCGCTCGTCTTGGCGCAGCTTCCATGCCAATTGGTTGGTCCCGCTGTCCACGGCGTAAACCTTCGCTGCACCCCCGCTGAGCAACACATCGGTGAATCCGCCGGTGCTACTGCCGACATCAATAGCGGTCATGCCAGTCACATCAATTTCAAAATGTTTTAGCGCATGATCCAGCTTCAATCCCCCACGCGACACCCACGGATGATCCTTGCCTTTCAGAACAATCTCCAGATCGGACGCGATTTTTTGTCCCGGTTTTTCGATCTTTTGTCCGCCAACCATCACCAGACCCGCCATGATATAGGCTTGCGCTTTCGTGCGGGTTTCCGCCATGCCGCGATCAACCAGCAATTGATCAATGCGCAGCTTAACGGTTTTCTCCGGTTTGGTTCCATTATAGGTCATGCAAGATTGGCACTAGCCTAAGCCATTGGTTTTGACCATATTCGCTCGCTATGAGAATCACGGTAAATAATTTTTCGGCAATCGCCACTGTGTTCAGCCTTGCAGCGTGTTCGACGGCTCAGCCCGAGCCAACACCAGCCCCCGCGCCCGCTCCGGTTGTTCAGACATCGACTCCTGCGCCAGCACAGGTACCAGTAAGCGATGATTGGACCGAGTGGCCCATCGCGCCGGGCACATGGGTTTATCGCCAGGATGATCGCGGTTCGATCGCGCTCTTTGGCCCGGCAAACGCCGATGCAACACTGACAGTCCGTTGCGATCGCGACCAGCGACAGATTTTCCTGTCGCGGGCGGGCCAGGCAACCTCGGGCGCGCAGACCACGTTGCGGGCCAGCTCTGGTTTACAATCCTATCCAACCCGCAGCACGGGCAGCAGCTCACCCTATTACTCCGCACTAGCTTTGGCTCCGGCGGACTATATGCTCGACCGCATAGCCTTTAGCCGTGGCCGGTTTGCGGTCCAAACAACCGGGATGCAGCCACTAGCTATCCCGGTCTGGGCAGAGTTTGCGCGTGTCGTGGAAGATTGCCGGTAACGAAGCGGTGTTTTCTAGTTCCGCATTGGTTTGAGACGGCCCGCTTTAATAGAACCCGTAATATTGACAGCAAAATAAATAATTTCAAGCCTTGTGCGTAGCCATAAATTGATTCACATTGAAACCGTCGAACAGCGGAGAAAATTCAATGCAACAGTTCGTATATTTTTCAACAGCGAAAGGAGGTGGTCCGATGTCTCATGGTTCAGTAATAGGATCGGAAAAATCCGTTCGGGGAGCATATTTGATCTAACGATCAGGTTACCCGGCAGCGGCACTTCCATCCGCTGACTCATGCTTAGAGGCTGTCGGTGCAATACCGGCAGCCTCTTTTCATTTCTGGATAATAATATATCCCAACCGCTATTCGCCGCGTTTAATCAGCGGCTTGCCTTTATGTTCCTCGGTTTCTTCAAGATATTCCTCACGGATCATAAAATCTCGTAACCCGATACGCACTTCGCGCAAGAACTGCACAAGTGCGACGGAAAGCAGCATTATCGCGAGAATGAAGGCACCGGCAATCACCTTCGACATGTTGATGCCAGTAAGGCCCATCACGAAAAGCAAACCGATCAACGCACAAGCAACAATGGCGCTGATCACGCCTAGAAAAATCGCGCTGTTCACCGTTTTGAGCCGCAATTGAATATCGTGCAGTTCATTGACCACAAGATCATGGTCGCGACCCTGTGTTTCCTTGAACAATTCCTGCAACGCTCTGGAGCGATCGATCACCCGCGCCAGTCTGCCAGCAAAAAGCCCGAGCATCGCGCCAATAGCGACCAACAGAAAAGCAGGCGCCATGGCGGTTTGCAATACGGTGACGATATCGCCCTTGGCAAATATCTCTATGGAATTCATGGGTGCATCCTTATCCGCAGGGTTAATCCGACCGTCGGTTGCTCATTCCATAGTGACAGGCCAAAGCGTTCGCAATCGGCCCTGGCGCGGTCCAAAATTGCCGGCGGCACATCTTCATTTGCAAAAATCTGGTCCGCTTGCCCAAGCAAGCGCGCTTCGCGAATCGTGAGATCGTCGGGGTCGGTGCTGGACAATAGCAAATCAACAACGTCCGAAAGCTCAGCCGCGTGCGGCATGGCGAGCCATGTCTCCACGGCATCAACGTCGTGGTCGGCCAGAACATCCAGTGGCCCGCCCGGATCAAGCGCCGCGTCGATTGCCTTGCGGCGATCAGCGCCTTCTGGCCAAATGTGTTTGATCCGCTCGCGGGCTGCAAAAAGTGTTTTCGCCAGCACGCCGAGATTGCCGGGTATCATGCGCTCCAGTCTTTGCCGCAAGGCCTTTGCAAGCCCCGCTGATGCGCCGCCTGTTCCGACTGCGATTAGCACCGGATCGCGGTCAATAATAGCGGGCGTTGTGTAATCGCAAAGCGCAGACCGATCGACGGCGTTGATCAGCAAACCTCTCGCTTTGAGACTATGAACCGCAGTCACTGCCGCCTCATCGTCTTCAATGGCAACCACCGCCAACGCGGCATCAGCCTCTTCATCATCGGTAAGGATAGCCCCGGCGCGTTCATATAAACGCCGCTTGGCGTCCGCCATTTCACCAGTCCCGAGCAATATCACTTTGCGCCCTTTCAGGTTCACAAAGATCGGCAGCTGATTCATTGGCCTGTTCCGCTAGACAAAATAACATGAACAGATAACGTTATCATTTCAACCAGTCCGGCACTTGCTCCGCCGCCATGATTGTCGCTGGCTCAATCCGTTCGGCAACCACCGCATATTTGTCGCCATCGACAAGAACCTCGGGCACCAGCGGGCGACTGTTATAGGTGTTGGCCATCGTTGCACCATAAGCGCCAGCTGTGCGAAATATACCAAGATCATCAGTAGCAACCCGGTCCACCTTACGCTCCTTGGTAAAAATATCACTACTCTCGCAAATCGGTCCGACAATGCTAGCTATCATTGTTTCGCCTGTGGGTTCCACCGCCTCAAAATGATGCCATGCATCATATATCGCAGGCCGCATCAGATCGTTCATCGCCGCATCCACAATCACAAAGTCGCTATTCACACCCGGCTTGATACGGATTACCTGTGTCGCCATGATGCCGCTGTTGCCAGCGATCACCCTGCCCGGTTCAAACATCAGTGTTACGTTCCAGCCTTTTGTTACCCGCTCCACCATAGCGCCATAATCGGCCGGGCTTGGGGGATTATCCTCTGGCTTGTAAGGCACACCTAAGCCGCCGCCCAGATCAACATGGCTGATTTCATGGCCAGCGCCGCGCAATTGCTCGACCAGTTCACCCATGCGCGCATAGCATTTTTCCAGCGGGTCGAGGTTTTGCAGCTGACTCCCGATATGAACCGCGACGCCGCGTAGATTCAGCCCATCCAATTTGGACAGTCGCGCATAAATATTTGGCGCGACATCAATGCCCACGCCAAATTTATTCTCTTTCTTACCGGTTGATATTTTCGCGTGCGTACCGGCATCCACGTCGGGATTGACGCGCAAAGTTGCGGGCGCTTGCGCGCCACGAGCGGCAGCAATTTCCGCCAGCAACTGGCCTTCTTCTTCGGATTCCAGATTAAACTGGCCAATGCCTTTATCCAACCCGAGCGTTAATTCTGCGCGGGTTTTGCCAACGCCGGAGAACACAATATCTTCAGGCTTCATGCCAGCGGCCAACGCTCGTTCCAGTTCTCCGCCAGATACCACATCCGCGCCGTAGCCCTGATTGGCAAGCACCCGCAGCACCGCCAGATTGGGATTGGCCTTGACGGCAAAAGCAAGATGGATCTTGCCGACATCTTTCAGGCCTTGACGAAATACGCGAGCGTGCCGTTCCAATGTTGCGCGGGAATAGATATAGACCGGCGTTCCCACCTCTGCTGCAATCTGCGGTACGGGGATATCTTCTGCGTAAAGCACGCCGTTTTTGAGCTGAAAATGGTCCAAGGATTCTGGCTTTCACGAAAGAGTGTGAGGAGAAACAAGTTTAGCCGGGCGGTGGAAGATCGAACTTGTCATCCTGCCGCTTTTCCGAGCGACGGAGCAATTCATCGCTGCGTTCAGGCTGCGCCTGCGTAGAGGGTATCAGCAATTCGTCGCCTGTTGGTGCTGTGGCTTCACCATAGACCGGTGGCGGCAATGAACTACCCTCAACTGGTTCAAGAGCGCCGCGATTGCCACATGCTGTCAATATTATGGTGCCAGCGACGACAAGGCCTGTGGCGCAGATTTTTCTCATATCAATTCTCCAGCCCCAATACTTTGCGCGCACTCGTAATCTGCGCTTTTACCTGAATGGGTGCTGTCCCGCCATAGCTGGAACGGCTGGCGACAGAGGCATCGACGGTTAAAACATCAAAGACCTGCTCGGAAATCCGCGCATCAATCTGCTGAAATTGCTCCAGCGTCAATTCTGACAAACCGCAATTTTGCTTTTCCGCCAGTGCAACAACAGTACCGGTCACATGATGCGCCTCGCGGAAGGGTAGCTTGGCTTCGCGAACCAGCCAGTCAGCAAAGTCGGTGGCGGTAGAAAATCCGGACTCGGCCAGTTCCCGCATACGTGCTGGCCGGAATTCGACTTCGGCAATCATCCCGGTCATCGCTGCGATGGAAAGTCCGAGCAGATCATGCGCTTCAAACACGGGAGGTTTATCATCCTGCATATCCTTGGAATACGCTAGTGGGAGCCCCTTCATTGTCATTACCAGCGCCTGCATCGCACCGGCAATGCGCCCACTGTGTCCACGCACTAATTCAGCAGCATCAGGATTGCGCTTTTGCGGCATGATCGATGAGCCGGTGGAATAGCTATCGGGTAGGCTGATGAAACCAAAAGGCTGACTCGCCCAGATCACAAACTCCTCGGCCAGCCGCGAGAGATGCAGACTGCACTGGGTGGCAGCCATCAGGTAATCGAGAGCGAAATCACGGTCGGATACCGAATCAAGGCTGTTTCTAGTCGGTCCATCGAAACCGAGCATTTGTGCCGTATTACCGCGATCTATCGTAAAACCGGTTCCTGCCAATGCCGCCGCGCCCAAAGGCGATTCGTTCATCCGCGTTCTCGCATCGGCAAACCGCGAACGATCCCGCCGGATCATTTCGAAATAAGCCATAAGGTGATGGCCAAGGCTCACCGGCTGGGCAGACTGCAAATGGGTAAAGCCGGGCATGACCGTGTCCGCATGCTCTTCGGCGCGGTCCAGCAAGGCCTTTTGTAGTTCTTCCAGCGCCGCATCGACCATGTCGAGCGCATCGCGCACCCAGAGCTTGAAATCCGTCGCCACCTGATCATTGCGCGACCGGGCGGTGTGCAAGCGCCCCGCGACCGGGCCCAGTATTTCAGTGAGCCGCGCCTCTACATGCATGTGAATGTCTTCGAGATCCAGATTTTCGGTTATCCCGTTCGCTTCAAATTCCTGTGCGATCTGGTTGAGCCCCCTGATAATCTGCGTCGCGTCTTCGGCCTCGATAATTTTCTGCGCGGCCAGCATCGCGACATGCGCCAACGATGCGCGAATATCCTGTCGCCATAACTTCTTGTCGAACGGGATGGAGGCGTTTATCTCGCGCATGACAGATGAAGGGCCATCGGCAAACCTGCCGCCCCACATAGCGTTGGAATTTTTAGTGGCGTCGTTGATAAGATACATCCTCTTGGTCTTGATCGGGCTTGCGCTTGCGTCCTGCGATAGAGGCTCCAGCGAAGCGGAGCAAGATGTTGATGGCACGGAACTAACTGGAGACGGCGAAACCATAGAAAGCGACAGCGGTCTTGTCGGCAAACTCGATATCTCGCAGCGTGGTTCGGATATGCTTGATGTGGTATTTGAAGGGCCAGATGGAAACCCGGTTCGGCTCAGCGATTTCAAAGGTAAGCCCTTGCTCATCAACATCTGGGCAACCTGGTGCGCGCCCTGCGTGGTGGAGATGCCGATGCTCGATGAACTCGCTGCCCGCGAGGAAGACCGGCTTGAGGTGATTGTCGTTTCACAGGATTTGCAAGGAGCAGAGAAGGTTGACCCGTTTTTCGAGCGCGCTGATTTCAAAATGCTGGAACCCTATATCGATCCTGAAAACGGCCTGAGTTTTGGATTCGGAACGGGCCTGATGCCAACAACAGTCCTTTATGACGAGAGCGGCAAAGAAGTCTGGCGGGTCATCGGTGCGATGGACTGGGACGGTGCCCGGGCAGCCACCTTGATGGAAGAGACGCTGTCTGAGAAGTGAGGTGGTGGGCGATGACGGGCTCGAACCGCCGACATCTTCGGTGTAAACGAAGCGCTCTACCAACTGAGCTAATCGCCCCCATGCTCGGCACATGTGGAGTACAGGCGGCGGCCAATGCCAAAACATCCTGACTTTGGCAAGCACCTTTCAATAAATTTAGATTTTGTATCATTGTGTAAAGCGTGGGAGAACAAAATTTGAACGCAATTTCAAAAGGCTAGCTTATCCCGCGATTCGCAACTTACCCCCACTTATCCACAATATTTTATCTAATAAATTCAATATTTTAAAAGATAATTCGGGAAATTCCACAGCTTGCTACTGTCAACAGGTTTATTTCATTTTTTTTACAATCCCGGCCTTGCTCGAATCGGTTTGAGCCGCTTAATAAAGAACATCGGCGGTTGGTTATGGATTGGTTATCCAAACCTTCAATGAAAATAACAGTGCTGCGTTGAAAACGTGTTTTCAACATCAATTTTGCTGTGCCTGTCGTGTTCCTATGGCTGGGGGCACTCGAACATCGGGTACAATAAATGCGGGCAGCACAGCAGTCGAACATTGGTGCTGACATGAAGCGGGCCAAAGCAAAAAAGTAACGGGGGTTATAAGTGGAAGAGGATGCAAATGTCGGCAATGAAATGGTTAGCATCGAGGCGGTCGATACCACAGCTAACAATCTGGGTGAGACGACAGGGTTGAACACAGAGCTGGACCAAATATGGGCTACGATTTGTACTGGCCTGCGCCGCGATCTGGGTGCCCAGATTTTTGGTCAATGGATTAAGCCGATCAAGCTCGCACAATTTGAAGCGACGATTGGCGAGTTGCAGCTTGTCGTCCCTTCGGAATTTGCAGCAAACTGGATTCGTGATCGTTATGCTGATCGGTTGACGCTGGCATGGAAGAGTCATTTTCCAGATGTGCGCTCTCTAACATTCAGCGCCAAAGCTGGGGCCGCCCGCATAGCGAAGGTTAAGCAGGTAGAACTCTCCGGGCAAAACTCGTCCGAGAATATCAGCAAATTTCGACTTGACCTTGATGCGCGGATGACATTCGATCAGTTCATCGCAGGCAATTCTAATGTGCTCGCGCTCAATGCAGCACAACGCGTGGCGGCTCCAGAGAAACCGTTGTTTTGCCCTCTCTATCTGCAGTCTTCCACCGGTCAGGGCAAAACGCATCTGATGCATGCTATTGGCCATGCCTACCGCATAGAGTTTCCAGGTGCGCGGATCATATACATGTCCGCAGAACGGTTTATGATTGAATTTGTCACCGCGATGCGCCGCAACGAAGCGATGGAATTCAAGGCTTCCCTGCGCGAAGCCGACTTGCTGATGATTGATGATATTCAGTTCATCGTCGGCAAAAACTCGACGCAGGAGGAATTTTTACACACGGTTGATGCGCTGATCAGCCAGGGCAAACGCGTCGTGGTGGCGGCAGATCGTCCGCCGCAAGCGCTGGACGGAGTCGATCAAAGACTGCTTTCTCGCCTCTCAATGGGCCTGGTCGCCGATATTCAATCGGCTGGCCTCGAGCTCCGTCGTGATATTCTCAAGCACCGGCTAGCTGGCATGCCGCATCAAAAAGTATCTGATGATGTTGTGGAGTTTCTTGCCCGGACAATCAGCCGCAATTTGCGTGAGCTGGAAGGTGGTCTTAACAAGTTGTTGGCCTACGCACAATTGACAGGACGCGATATCACCCGGGAACTCGCCGAAGAACAGCTTTCCGACATCTTGAGCGCCTGCCGTCGCCGCATTACGATTGATGAGATCCAGCGCACCGTTTGTGAATATTACCGGCTTGAGCGCAATGAAATGTCATCCAAACGCCGCGCCCGCGCTGTTGCACGGCCGCGTCAGGTCGCCATGTATCTCGCCAAGGTCATGACCCCGCGCAGCTATCCGGAAATCGGTCGCAAATTCGGCGGACGCGATCACAGCACGGTTATACATGCGGTGAAACTGGTCGAGCAACTCCGTGGCGAAGATAGCGAGATGGACAATGATGTCAGGATGCTGCTCCGCCAACTGGAAAGCTGAACGCTAGAAAAACCCGTTATCAACCGGTCGTTCTTTGGCTCTAATTCGTTGCCATTAGTTCTTTTCAGGTGCAACAGAGATGCGGACTTTCTCTCCACTGTTTCCCGGGAAGCCGGTGAACATGGCTTCCACGAGATTAGGCACCAGATACGTAAGGTTTTTCGAGCGTGACATCGCCTCGGCTTTACCTTCAAAAAGGCGCTCGCCATCAACCGCACGATCGATTTTCATATCCAGCTCGGTTGTAAACACCGTGAAGCTGCGCGCTCCGCCATATCCGGAAAAACCATATCCACCGAATAGGAACGGATCATGGAAGCCATAGCGGTAGCGGTGGCTTCCATAGAAACCGCGCCGTCCAAATCCGCGTCCGTAATATGAGCCGAAGCCGATATTTGAATAGAACGGATCATAATCTGCAACGACTTTTTCGCGACCCTTGTCGACGTCATAATCCATACTGACGATAAGCTGGGCCGCCGCTGGATCATCACTGCGCTGATAGCCCAGTTCAATCATGCGCTGCTCAACCAACCCAGCATATTGTGCAAACTCCAGTCCGCCTTTCAGCTCTGGGTCGCTGGCTACAACGGCGAAGCTTTGGCCCGTAGTTTCAGGCAATGCGACGAACCGTTGGACATCAGCGCGGAAAGGAGTCGCGCAGGCGCTGAGCGCCAAGAGTGAAAACGGCGCCAAGGCCATAAGCCCCCGCCGCGATATAGTTTTACTAGACCCTGTCATTGCAAATCCTTCTGGTTATCCACCATCATCGTTCTTTAATATCATTAGCATGCTGAACCCGTTTTGAACGACGGAATTTTGGCGCAATCCATTTTATCTATCCATTTCGGAGCAATTATGATGACGCCATAATGCCTTGTGAATGGACAAATCCGGCCATGATAAAATCGATATTTCCTCTGATTTCCGTCCATATCGGAGCGTGATCGGTTCGACTTCTCTCCGAAACGCATTCTATTTTAATCCTTACCAACAAAACTTGTTAAACATGGGGGACAACAGATAATGAAATATGAAAATGGTCAAGAACTGGAGCAATTGGTTAGCGGATATAATGTGAAAAACTACGATGATCCTGATATTGGCCATCATATCGATGATTTTATCGGCCCGGTTATCCTAACCACCAATGATCCAGGAACGGGCGATCAATATCGACAAATTATTGAATTTTGTGGACTGAGGGTTTCGACGAACAAGGGCCTGGACGAAGCGGAGGCCGCTTTGTTGCGGCAGTTCAACGCCTCAGCGGTGCTCGCTCAAATTGATTCTGCAGACGAAATAACAAGCGCCCCGATGACGCAGATCGGGAGGA
Organism: Parasphingorhabdus halotolerans; assembly: GCF_012516475.1. Lineage (NCBI taxonomy): Bacteria > Pseudomonadati > Pseudomonadota > Alphaproteobacteria > Sphingomonadales > Sphingorhabdaceae > Parasphingorhabdus > Parasphingorhabdus halotolerans. Next base: position 1,881,806 of record NZ_CP051217.1, read on the forward strand.
TTTGCAATGATCGCGGCCTACCGCTTGTCCTTATATTTCAAATCGAATTGCTCGATGAAATATTGGAGACTATCAACTGCGCAGATGTAGAACATATCATCCTCAATAAAAATGGCCCACAAAAGACTGATATTACGGCTGAAATCATCATAGCGCTGCCCCGGCGTATCCAGCGTGGGCAAAGACATATCTTCGGGAACCGCGATGAGGTTGATCTTGTCGATCTGAAGAAAATCTCGGCAGATGTTGAGCGCATTGCCAAGGCGCTCAACGAATTGTCAGCCCCGGATTATGGAGCCACTCAGCGAGAGGCAATCGCTGACCCTTTCCTCGGGCGCGATGAAATCACCCAAGGAACGAATTTTCCGGGGCGCAATAATGTGGCAGATGTACCACTTGGGTTTAATGCCCAGAACAAGCCAGACCAAAAAACCTATGGTTTCGCGGCGGATAGCGGCCAGCGCGCGGAAAAAGTCGAAAGTGGCGAACTACAAGGTCCCGTTTCTGCCCGCCAAATAAGGGATTTGATCAAGGCTCGGCGCCTGCGCGATCAATATTTTGATGCAGAACTATTTGCCGATCCCGCATGGGATATGCTGTTGGACCTGATGGCAGCGCGACTCGAAGGTGTCCGCGTTTCAGTATCCAGCCTATGCATCGCCGCTAGCGTGCCGCCAACCACTGCCTTGCGCTGGATCAAAACTATGACCGAAGAGAAAATATTTGAACGCCGGGCCGATGAGAAGGACGGCCGTCGCATTTTCATTGAACTCAGCGATGAATCCACCGCAGGTATGATCGGATTTTTCTCGATGATTCGGCGCAGTAAATTGATGATGATCTAAGACGACTGCGGTCAGCCGTGTGTCACAGACAAAAGAAAACCCGCCTTTCAGGGGCGGGTTCTTTTTTTAGCGACATGGCATAGGACTAACCCAGCGCAGCAACCCGCTTGGTAAGGCGGCTAAATTTGCGGGCCGCTGTGTTTTTGTGGAACAGGCCTTTGGAGACACCGCGCGCCAATTCTGGCTGAACAGCGGTCAATGCCGTCGCTGCAGTAGTCTTGTCGCCCGCTTCCAAAGCCGCTTCAACCGCTTTGATTTTCGTCCGGATCTGGCTCACGCGGTTTTTGTTAATGACCGTGCGGCGTCCATTACGACGGATACGTTTTTTTGCTTGCGGCGTATTAGCCATGAAAATACCTCAATATCTGAAAATCTGGTTTGCCGTGAATCAAAGAAGCATCACTAGCTCAAGTCGGCGGTCATTAGCTTCTGATCTGATTCTCGTCAATAGCAGAGTGGTAGTTCCGTTTTCGCCAGTCATCCAACGCTATCGCTGACATTTCCGGCAGAAAAAGGTCGATCTGCCACTATCCACTTTGCGCAGCACGACAGCGCCACAATGACATGCGTCCCCTTCACGGCCATAGACGAGCCAATCCTTGGCGAAATAACCCAATTCTCCGTCCGGCCGCACAAAATCCCGCAAACTCGAACCACCTGCTGCAATGGCTGATGTAAGCACCTGCTTAATAGCAACAACCAGCCTTTCGTAACGTGGTTTCGATATCTGTCCACCTGTCCGATGGGGAGAAATGCCAGCCATATGAAGCGCCTCGCACACATAGATATTACCGAGTCCTGCTACCGTCTTTTGGTCCAGCAAAAGCTGCTTGATGGGGGCCTTGCGATCTTTGGTTACGCGCTTCAAATAGGCGGCCGTAAAATCATCGCCTAACGGCTCGGGGCCCATCGCGAAAAATGGTCCATATTCATCCAGAGCATCAGCCGTTGTGATATCAACTGAGCCGAAGCGGCGGGGATCGTTCAGCACGAGCTGGCGGCCTTCGTCGGTCTCCAGCAGCAAATGATCGTGCTTTTCCAATTCAGAGGGATCAATCCGCCAGCGGCCTGACATGCCGAGATGAAAGATCATCACATCGCCGCGATCTGTTTCAATCAGGCCATATTTTGCTCGTCGACCCAGCGATACCACCCGCGCGCCGGTCATCCTCTGGCGCAAGTCAACCGGGAACGGTCGCCGCAGATCGGCGCGGCGCGGTTCGACCAACGTCAAGCGCCTGCCTTCCAGCGCTGGTCGCAATCCAGCGACCGTTGTTTCCACTTCTGGTAGCTCCGGCATTGAAATTCCTGCGTGTATGCACCGATCTTTTAGACGGCTTACAATATGACCTAATGGCCAGCTACAGGGTGATTGCAGTGCTGCCAAGCCTCGTCTAATGCCGGTGGATGATAAAGCTGGCACTGACGATACATTCTTAGGGCATGAGTATATAATGGCACTTGAAAGCAAAACGGTCTCCTTTGGTTATGAAGACGTCGACGAGAATGAAAAAGTCGGACGCGTCGGGCAGGTATTTTCCAGCGTTGCCTCCAAATATGATGTGATGAACGATGCCATGACAGCCGGAACGCACCGGCTTTGGAAAGACCGTTTCGTGCGCCGCGTGAAAGCCCGCGAAGGCGAAGAAATTCTCGATATGGCGGGCGGCACCGGTGACATTGCTTTCCGCATGGTCGATACCGGCGCGAACATTACAGTGGCTGACATAAACCCCGATATGCTGGAAGCCGGCGTTGAACGGGCCATCAAGAAAGGCGAAGGTCGGCTGGTCTGGAGCGAACAAAACGCGGAAGAACTGAACTTCCCAGATACGCATTTCGATGCCTACACCATTGTGTTTGGCATCCGCAACGTCACCCATATCGATAAGGCGCTGGAAGAGGCGCACCGGGTTTTGCGATACGGTGGACGGTTTTACTGCATGGAGTTCTCGCAGACCAAATGGCCGGGTTTTGACAAGGCTTATGATTTTTATTCTCACCGAATTTTACCTAAAGTCGGTAAAGCTGTGGCCGGAGACGAAGACAGCTACCGCTATCTTGCAGAATCGATTGATCGCTTTCCACCGATGGAAAAATTTGAGGCGATGATCAAGACGGCAGGCTTTTCGCAGACCAAGGTCGAACCGATGATGGGCGGGCTGGTCTGTATTCACAGCGGCTGGAAAGTCTGAGCACGTAAAATCCATGACCTCTGCCCGCACCCATATGTTTCGTCTGCTCAAATGGGGCCGCACGCTCGCCAAGCATGGCGCGCTACGCGACCTTGAAAAGCACAAGGCAACACCGCCGCAGGTCCGCCGCCTGTTTCGCTTCGCGCGGTTGGGCACGATACAGCCGAAAACGCCCAATTATTCTGCGGCGCTGCAAGCCATTGGCCCGGCAGCGATCAAGCTCGGCCAGACGCTCGCCACCCGACCTGACATTATCGGGGTGGAAGCTGCGCGTGATCTTCTCCAACTGCAAGATAATCTACCACCAGTGGCGTTTGATAAAATTCGCGACGAGATTGAAGCCAGCCTCGGCAAGTCGGTCGAAGAGCTTTACAGTCACATTGATCCCGACCCGGTTGGTGCGGCGTCGATTGCTCAGGTGCACCGGGCGACGACGATTGAAGGCAAGGATGTTGCGGTAAAAGTGCTGCGCCCCGGGATTATCAAAAAGTTCAACCAAGATATCGAGACGTATGAGTGGGCAGCAGCCCATCTTGAGGCTATGGGCGGAGAGGCAAAAAGACTTCGTCCCGCCGCCGTTATCGCCAATTTCCGGCGCTGGACCATGCGCGAGCTCGATCTGCGGCGCGAAGCAGCCAGCGCATCGGAGTTGGCTGAACATATGGCCAATGTCGATCAGTTTGAAATACCTGCAATCGATTGGGACCGGACCTCGGGCCGCGTGCTGACACTCGACTGGGTGGATGGTGTAAAAATCTCCAAACGCGATGCACTTATCGCAGCCGGGCATGACCTCGATGATGTGGCCAACCGCCTCGTCCGCACTTTCCTCAAGCAAGCGATTGAAGCGGGCTATTTTCACGCCGATATGCACCAGGGAAATTTGTTTGTGAAAGCGGACGGCACCATTGTGGCGATTGATTTCGGCATAATGGGGCGGATTAACAAAAAGGCGCGTTTCTGGCTTGCTGAAATCCTCTATGGCCTGACCACCGGCAACTACAAACGTGTCGCGGAAATTCATTTTGAAGCGCAATATGTGCCTGATCATCACAGTATGGAAGATTTCGCAACCGCATTGAGAGCGGTCGGAGAACCCATGCGGGGCAAGCCGGTGAGCGAGCTATCGGTAGGCGATATGCTTGACGGGCTGTTCGCAATTACCCGCGATTTCGACATGGAAACCCAGCCGCATTTGCTGCTTCTCCAAAAAACCATGGTGATGGTGGAAGGGATCGCCACCGACCTCAATCCACTGATCAATATGTGGGACACCAGCGGGCCTTACGTCAAAGAATGGATACGCGGCGAGCTTGGTCCAGAAGCCGCCATTGCCGACCGGATCAATGATGATGTCGGCACGTTAATGATGCTACCCGACATTGTCCGGCGGCTGGATGCACAACTCCCCCGAAAAGGCGGCGCACCTCCTGCGCTGCCGGTGGCAGAAGTGGAGTTGATGTGGGAAAAACGGAAAAAAGGCGCAGGCGTTGGATTCTGGCGCTATACGCTGACGGCGGTGATTGCAGCAGTCATTGGAGCGAGCGTGGTTTGGTGGTGGGGATGATTTTCCCTGACTAATCCGGTATGCCACTAGCAAATAGGAGACAATACCATGCGATTGAGACTTATTTTCGCCGGATTCCTGATGACTCCTGCACTACTAATCGCGTTTCCTGCCGCTGCCGAAGAACCTCCTTCTCCCACTGCACATCAATCAGAAATAATGGAAAAATTTGCCGGCACCTGGAAAGCCGAAGGTACCTCTTTTGGCCTGCGCTCCAAGTCCACGATGGTCTGGAGCAAAGACCGGCCGACAAATTCTACCGGGTAAAATACCAAATCGATATGGACCGGGATGGCAAGAACCAAAGCTTTATCGGCCATGGCTATTATACAAACGGCAGCAAGGATGGCTTCTGGGCAGACACCGGCGGCGCACTGCATCCGATGGTAACGCGCTATTTCGAAAAAATGCTCAGCACCATCTGGGGTGAGGCCGGCGGGCAGCAGGGGCGTTCCAACTACACGTTGAACGAAAATGGCAATATCGAGGTCGTGGACTGGATTTTGCAAGACGATGGCTGGCGCGAGTTTAACCGAACGATGTTCCGCCGGGTTGACTAAGGTTTGCCAAAGAAAACTCTACCGCTAGATTCTGAATTGCAGCTACGAAATTTAGCCTGCGATATAGATCACAGCAAAGATCGAATCACATCGCTATAACAGAGCGATGATGAGAAAATTGCCTTTCTATTTGCGTGAACATTGCTGGCGGCTTTTGTCCGCCGCCCTATTTCTCGCGCTGGGGTGGATGTTCTGGGAAATCTGGAACGGACCGTTTCCAGACACGCATGGCATACCGCGTGCTGGACTTGCTTTCAGCTCAGCCGTTGCGATCTATTTCTGCCGCCGTAAATTAAGCCCCATGGTAGCAGGTCCACTCTATCGCAGCGGAATAAGGGGCTATCGAGCAATGAACAACAGAAAGACTTAAACTACGATATGGCCGTCAATGCCACACCGCTAATCAGGACTGATTGAATTTGCGGAGTGCCGCCCAAAGTCCTGCCGCCGCAGCAACAACCGATGCCAATGCGACGAGGATTTTCTGGAGCGTCGAAAGGCCGCCTAATATGCTCTCGCTGATCGGCTTGGGCTTCACGACCACTTCAACCGGATAATATTTGGGTTTCTTGTTCTTCTCAACGCATTTCCCGTCAATGCAGATCTTGGTTTTGATCTTCACCTCCAGACGTCTTTTGCCGGTGACCGTTGGTGAGACCATCCATCGCCAACTTTCCTGGCGGTCGCCGACCAGCCGTTTCTGCACCTCCCCCCTGGGTTCAATTGTAAATCCGTCGCCGGTCAGTTCAATCGCCATGAAATCGGACAGCTGAAATCCTGATATTGTCTGGGTGACTTGATCATCAGATGGAGCGGTTTCAATTTCCAGTTCCGGATCAGCTTTTGTACCCAATAATAGCGTGACGGGATAAGGTGTCTTCGGATCGACATACATTATCTTGTCATAATTTAACCCGGCTATTCCGGCTTCGATAGCTGAATTTTGCCGCTCCGCTTCGCGGCAGTTGCTCTCCGAAATCTGCTGCCGGTCGAATATTTCGCATTCAACCAGATTGACTGATCTACTCACTGATTCATTGCGAAGACTCTGGCTGCTTGCAGAAGCAACAGTTTGAACTGTTCCTTGGAGTTGGCCACTTCTGGGTGGAACCACATTGAGACTTCCCCCGCCGCCGATCGTCACGGGAACGGCACCCCACCCCTGTTCTGCGCACGCATCCGATATGACGGGATCGTTCGAAGTTCGGCACAATTCCCGCGTCACGTTGATATCGAATTGCGGTGGCAACTCGGGTGGAGGACCTGGAGGAGGAGGAGGGGGTGGCGGAGGCGGGGGTGGTGGAGGCGGTGGCTCCACAGATGCACAGGAACTCAGAAGGCCAGCCGACGGCGCCACAACAACTGCCAATACTATCGCTGAAACAATCCTCTTCATTGCACACCCCGTTATAGACCCTGATGCGCGACAGGCTTTGGTTTTCTTGATATTATGCACAAAAAACCGAAATTTACCAGCAGCCATCACTTGCATAGGTCGCCTGAGCGCTGCAAAAGGCGAGCAACTATGACCAAGCCAAAACATATTCTGCTGATAATCGGTGGCGGGATTGCAGCCTATAAGGCTAGCGAGCTTATTCGCCTGATCAAGAAAGCTGGCATGACTGTGCGCTGCGTATTGACCGAATCGGGTGCCCAATTTGTGACGCCGATGACGCTCGCCGCGCTGTCGGAGAATGAAGTGCACACGACGCTCTGGTCGCTGAAAGATGAAACCGAAATGGGTCACATCCAGCTTTCGCGCGAAGCTGATTTGGTAGTCGTCTGTCCGGCAACCGCAAATTTGCTTGCCAAAATGGCTGGCGGGATCGCTGATGATCTGGCAACAACGCTGCTTCTAGCCACTGATACACAAGTGATGGCAGTTCCGGCCATGAATGTGCGGATGTGGGACCATGCGGCAACGCGGCGGAATATATCACAACTGAAAAATGACGGAATTATCATAATGCCGCCTGAGGAAGGCGATATGGCTTGCGGAGAATTTGGTTCCGGAAGATTGCCTGAACCAGAAGCGGTGATGACAGAAATCGCGTCTTTATTGGGCTCACCATTTTTACCGGTATCGGGATTGCCGCAATCCGAACTTGGTCCCAATCCGTTGGAAGGTCAGCCCGCCTTCGCACCCGATCAACATAGGCCACTCCATGGTAAACATGTTCTGATCACCGCCGGCCCGACTCGTGAACCAATTGATCCAGTCCGTTACATCGCCAACCGATCATCTGGTCGACAGGGGTTTGCCATTGCCGCCGCTGCCGCAGAGGCTGGCGCACAAGTTACGTTGGTTGCCGGTCCCGTCCATTTGGCAACACCAGCAGGCGTGATGCGCGTTGATGTTGAGACAGCGCTAGAGATGGAAGCGGCAGTAGAGGCTGCGCTGCCTGCGAATGTCGCTATCATGGTGGCTGCCGTTGCCGACTGGCGCGCGGATAACCGGGCGGAACAAAAGATCAAGAAAAAGGGAGAAGCCCCTGCTCCACTTAAACTGACCGAAAACCCGGACATTTTGGCCGGCCTGGCAAAACATGACCGGCGTCCTGATCTGCTGATCGGCTTTGCCGCGGAAACAGAAAAAATTGCGGAGCATGCTCGGACAAAGCTGGCGAAAAAAGGATGCGACTGGATTGTCGCCAATGATGTTTCCGGAGATGTGATGGGCGGCGCGGACAACAGCGTCCACATCGTGACCGCGGAAGGCAATGAAATCTGGGAACGCCTGCCCAAGCCCGAAGTCGCCAGAAGACTTGTTCAGAAAATTATCGAAGAGATCAGCTAAGTCATGTTTGCACCCATCACTATCGCGGTTAAACGGCTCGACCATGCCAGCGACCTCCCCTTACCCGGCTATGAAACCAGCGGTTCAGCCGGAATGGATATCCGCGCGGCGGAGGCGTTGACGATTGCCCCGCACCAGCGCGGATTGGTGGGGACCGGTTTCGCCTTCGCGATTCCAGAAGGTTATGAGGTCCAAGTCCGGCCTCGGTCAGGATTGGCATTGAAGAAGGGCATATCCGTGCTCAATACACCGGGAACCATCGACAGCGACTATCGTGGAGAAATCAAAGTGATTCTTGCCAATCTTGGTGAAGAGCCATTCCATGTCGGAGTTGGTGACCGGATTGCGCAGATTGTTGTTGCTCCCGTCCAGCGCGGAAACCTGCTCGAAGTGAAAGACCTGGATGAAACTAAGCGAGGGACTGGCGGTTTTGGTTCGACCGGGGTATAGAATGAGACCAGAATGGTTTTTTTCGAGAGGTACTGTGATGATTGAGTTTTTTGCTGGCTTGGTACTTTCAGGCGCTCTGGCCGTTGCCGATGACATTGAAATTAAGGAATTATCATCTGATTTCTACAATCTGGAACTGGCGCAATTTGAGAAAAAACTTCCTGTTCTGGAGCGTCACGAAAGACAGGCCGAACGGATCGCCAAGAAGGCCAATTGCAAACTCCCAAGTGACATTGGCTGGGTGCACGCCCGGGTCGATATGGCACTTGAAGTCTCCCCTCAGGACGAGTTACCCGCGTTGTTCCGGTCGACACTGGTTGTCGGCAGCTCGAAACATATGTCATCGAGCATATGACAAAATATGCCGGGCGCGATGGCGCGGTTGTTCGCAATGGCGACAAGAAATGGTACCGTCAGGCGATCACTTTCCGCTGGCCTGAATGAGCCCACTTACCGATGAACAGCTGGACCGATATGCGCGCCATATCGTCCTGAAGGATATTGGCGGAGCGGGGCAGAAAAAGCTGCTCGACGCCCATATATTGATCATTGGTGCCGGGGGTATTGGTTGCCCTGCTATCCAATATCTTGCGGCGGCCGGGGTTGGCGCACTGACGATCATTGATGATGATGTGGTGTCGCTTTCCAATTTGCAGCGGCAGGTTTTATTTTCCGGTGGGGACATTGGCAAAGCGAAAGTGGAAGTTGCCAAAAGTGCCGCGGAGCGCATCAACCCGGATACTCATATAAATACCATAAATCAAAGACTTACCGCGCAACATTTTTTCGAAGATGCTGCAGCATTTTTCGCGCCTTTTGACGCGATTATCGACGGTTCCGACAATTATCAGACGCGCCTGCTGGTTTCCGATCTGTCGGTTGCGCACCGCGTCCCGCTGGTTTCCGCCGCGATTGGCCAGTTTCAGGGGCAGCTTGGCACCTTCCGCGGGTGGGAGGCCGACAAGCCCTGCTACCGCTGCTTTGTTGGCGACGCGCTCGACCCGGATGACTGCGACAATTGCTCGGAAGTTGGCGTGTTGGGCGCGATGGTGGGACTCATGGGTAGCTTTGCCGCGATGGAGGCGATCCGCGTGGTCACCGGATTCGGTCAGGATCCCGCCGGAAAACTGCAACTGTTCGACGGCCTCGCCCCGCCATGCGCAGCATCAACCTGCCCAAGGACCCGCTGTGCAAAAGTTGCGGAGTGCCTTCCCAAAGCTGACTTGCCTTTTCACATAGCCTGACAGATAGTAGCAGTTAAATTTTTAGTGCCCAACAGGGAGACCCATCATGACATTACCGGTAACCGCAATGACCGCCGCCATTTTGGCGTTGTTCTTCATCTATCTGTCCTACCAGGTGGTCAAACAGCGCGTGCGCACGGAAACATCCTTCGGCGCGGGCAACGACGAGCATATGGATATGGTGCGCGGCTGCCAGAGCAACCTGATCGAATATACGCCCGTCACCCTGATCATGCTGGCGCTGCTCGAACTCAGCAGCGCCAACCATATGGCGCTCATGGTGCTGGCGGTCGCCTTCATGATCGGGCGCTTCCTCCACGTCTTTGGCATGCACCGGCATCACGCAGGCAAAACTGTAAAATTCCGGCAAATCGCGATGGTGACTACTTGGACCACAATGGTGATCCTGGCGCTATGGATCATTTATCTGTGCGTGACAGTGAATTTGCTGAGCTAGGCAATTCAATGTGCCGTTCGTGCTGAGCTTGTCGAAGCATCTGGATTCGAGCCATCTGTCCTTCGACAGGCTCAGCACGAACGGTTGAGGGTTAGTTTAAAAACTCGCCCCGTCCACTTCCGTCACCGGCAGGTGCCCCCAGTCAGCCAGATCAAACATCCGCATATTCAACCCCATCCGCTCCGGCGGCGCGGTTATCGGCGTCCAGTGCGTATGCGACCCGCAGGTCTTGCAATTCCATGTAGTAATCATCCGGTCGCCCTGCACATAGCCATTGAGCGCACCCTCCGCCGCATCAATCGTCACATCATCAGGATGCCAGTAGCCCCCGATCCAGCCGGTTTTCCGGCATAGAGAACAATTGCATTGTGACACTTGCTCGGGCAGCCCCGGCACCGTAATCCGCACTGCACCGCAATGGCATCCGCCTTTCATTTCAGACCCGTTTTCAGATCCCTTTTCACGCCGCTTTTCAGACATGGCTCAAAACCTCCTCTACCCAGTCGGGCACCAGTTCTCCTGCCTTGCCCATCCTGCTTTCGTGAAAATGAAAACTGCCCTCTGACGGGTACAGATTTATCTCCAGCGTCTGCGCGCCATAATGCCGCGCGCTTTGCACAAAGCCAGCCGCCGGATAGACCGCACCCGATGTTCCGATCGACACGAACAAATCACACTGCGCCAGCGCCAGTTCAATTCGCTCCATTTCATAGGGCATTTCCCCGAACCAGACGATATCGGGTCGCAGAAACCCGAATTGATCGCATTTCGGACAGGCAGGATCGAGCGCCATCTGTCCATCCAAAAAGGACGACCGCTCACCACAGGCCAGACACCAGGCGCTGTTCAGCTCTCCATGCATGTGGAGCAGGCGTTGTGATCCAGCCCGGTCATGCAGATCATCGACATTCTGCGTGACCAACAACAAATCACCCGGCCATGCTTGATCGAGTTTGGCCAAAGCCTGATGTGCCGCGTTAGGCTCCACTGTCTTGAGCTTTGCCCGCCGCTCGTCATAAAATTTCTGCACCAGATCAGGATCGCGCGCAAAGGCCTCCGGCGTCGCAACGTCCTCCACCCGGTGGCCTTCCCACAGGCCATCGGGTCCGCGAAAAGTGGCGACCCCGCTTTCGGCGCTCACGCCTGCGCCGGTCAGGATGACGATGTTGTGAATGTCTCTCATATTCCCTTTCCGTCATTGCGAGGAGCGACAGCGACGCGGCAATCCAGAGCGGCGAACACGGCTCTGGATTGCCGCGCTGCGCTCGCAATAACGATGTAATTTGATTTACCCATTTTCCTTCCTCGTCATGCTGAACTTGTTTACCTGCGGTGGTCTCTCGACTCTGCATCCATTTCGCCTCATAGAAACTGCCTAGACGATAAATGGACCCTGAACCAAGTTCAGGGTGACGAGTGTGGGTGAAAAAGATGACGAAAATCGGAATTATCGGCAGCAAAGGCCGCATGGGGCAGGCGCTGGTGGACGCCATCGCAGAAGCGGGCCACCACCATGCCGGCGGCGTCGATCAGGGCGATGATCTCGCCGCATTGGTTAGCGCCAGTGACGTGCTGGTCGATTTCTCCTCGCCAGCTGCACTGGCCGACAATCTGGTCTGCTGCGCCCAAAATGAAAAACCTATTGTCATCGGCACGACCGGACTGGAGGAATTGCATCACAAGCTGATCGACGAGGCGGCAAAGACCATCCCCATCCTGCAAACCGGCAACACCTCGCTCGGCGTCAACATGCTGGCCGCGCTGGTGCAGCAGGCGGCGAGCAAGCTGGGCGATGACTGGGATATTGAAATCGTCGAAATGCACCACCGCCACAAAGTCGACGCCCCCAGCGGCACCGCCAAATTGCTCGGCGAGGCAGCCGCAGCAGGGCGCGGCGTCGACCTGAGCGCAAATATTGAATCTGGCCGCGACGGCATCACCGGCGCAAGAGCCAAAGGCGCGATAGGCTTCGCAGCGTTAAGAGGAGGCTCGGTCGCGGGCGATCACACCGTCATATTGGCGAGCGATGAAGAACGACTGGAACTAACCCACCGCGCCGAAAACCGGATGATCTTTGCGCGGGGCGCAGTGAAGGCGGCTGGCTGGTTGGCCGGGCAGAGTGCCGGGCGCTATGGGATGGATGGTGTTTTGGGGTTGTGATTAAGAAGAATGCGGGCTTTGGCATTTACGCAACGACGCGCCTCTAATTGCTCCCGATTCGGGCGGGCACGTTCAATATCCCATGCACAAACGGGTTATTTGCCCGGACAATATCACCTTCGAGCTCAAAACTCATTTTGCGTTTCACCATTTCCGAAAGCAAAATCTGAATCTGCAACTCCGCAAGGCGAGCTCCAACGCATCTGTGAACTCCATAACCGAAAGACAAATGTCGTCTGGCATTTTCCCGATCAGCTATAAACTTGTCAGCATTGTCAAAAACGGCTTCATCGCGGTTGGCAGAGATGTACCAGAGTATAATCTTGTCGCCTTCGCGGAATTTGTGACCATGAAACTCGGCATCTGCAACCACAGTGCGGCGCATATGAGCGACCGGCGTTTGCCAGCGGATCACTTCGCTGGCGGCATTGGGAAGCAGGCTTTCATCATTCTGGATTTTTGCCCATTCATCCGGATATTGGCTGAATGCAACCGGAATAGCAGACATGCTGTTTCGGGTCGTATCGTTGCCGCCAACGATAAGAAGCGCCATGTTGCCAAGAAATTCCTGAGCATCCATTTTGCCCAAGGCGTCAGAGTGGATCATCATCGAAAGCAGGTCTGGCGTCTGCTCGGATTTTGATCGTAAATCCCAGAGCTGGTGAAACGCCGTAACCATTTCAAAGATCAGCGCCATGCGCTCTTCCGGAAGATTTTCGATCATGTCGAACGACGTGATGGCATCGGACCAAGTGATAAGCTTGTGTCGTTCTTCCCAGGGGTAGTTGAACAAAATTGCGAGCATATCGGTGGTTAGCGGCACCGACACCCGTTCTACCCAGTTAAACTCTTCATTCCGTGGCAATTCATCCAGCAGGTCTGATGTGCGTTGACGAATTTCATCCGAAAGCCGGGTCATTTCTGATGGTGTGAAAGCCGGTGAAACCGTACGGCGTTTAGCCGTATGGCGCGGCGGGTCCATTGCTATGAATGTTTCCATCGACATTTGGTCGATTGCCGCCGACTGGTCCAGAATAGAGATGCCTCCACGCGCGCCTTCGGACGAAAAAATTGCTGGCAGGGCTTCAATCTCGATGATATCCCGATGCTTGGTAATCGACCAGTAGGGCCCGTAAGGACTGTCCGCGCAGTGGTGGATGGGTGCTTCCTTGCGCAACTGCCTCATTACGTCATGAACCGATCCGTCAACGAAGCGCTCGCGAACGCTGGGATCAATGGCGTCAGTTACTTTTTGGTCCAGTTGCGTTGCCATTTTCTTCAATCTCCAAAATTAACCATGATCCGGTCTAGGTAGCTGTGCAGTTTATCAATCTCGGCAGCGGAAAATCCCCGAAACATCTGTTCATATATTTCGTTGATCGTGTCGCGGAGTTCAGGCAGCAGTTGCCGTGCCTTGCGTGTCGGCATTATGCGCCAGACCCGCCGGTCTCCGGGTTCTTTTGTGCGCTCCAGCAATTGTTTGCGTTCAAGCGCATCAATTGCCTGGCCGACGCTGGCACGCTCGAGTTCCAGGCAACGGGCAAGTTCTGTCTGGGTCATGCCTTCTTCGCGCAAAACATAGGCGAGCAGACGCCATTGTGTCCGGCTGAGCTCATAACCATACAGCGCGGAATCGACGGTCCTTCGAAGTAACCTCGGCACATCCTCAAACCGGAAAGTCAAAGCATCAAGCGTGGTTGGAAAGGCTCTGGCGGGTTGGTCTTTTACAAGTTCCATAAGTCCACATTATCACCGTCATAATTTATTGTAAACTGCCTTATAATATACAACCATCCTAAAATATTTCAATTATGGTGACAAAGTTGCGGCAACAAATCGATTTTTAGTATTGGTTCAAGTCCTTCCTTCCGGAACTTCCAAGATAAAGCAAACCCCAATCCCACGACCAACTTGCCAACCGTCCGGCCACGACATAGACCGCCCGGATGAACTTCGACGATCAACTCCGGCGATATTTTGGCACTGCCGATCTTTCCGCCGTTCACGCCGAGGCGATGGGCGCGGGCATTGAACGGATGCGGGTGGACTTTGGCCTGGAGACAGATCGCGGGCGTCGCTTTGCGCTTTGGGCGGTGCTCTATATGCTCGGTACGCACCTTGATCTGGAGAGTGCGTTTGAGGACGAGGCGGACCGGAATTCGGCGCGCGACTTCATGGAATTGATCGACCGGACGCCATGAAAAAAGCCGATATCTTCGAATTTTATTCGCGCCTTGCTGCCGATAATCCTGATCCCGAGACCGAGCTGAATTGGGGCAACACCTATCAACTGGTGGTCGCGGTGGCGCTGTCGGCACAGTCCACCGATATTGGCGTGAACAAGGCGACGCGGGCGCTGTTTGAGAAAGTGACAACGCCGCAACAGATGGTCGATCTGGGCCTCGACGGGCTGAAGGAGCATATCAAGACCATCGGGCTTTATAATACCAAGGCGAAGAATGTGATCGCGGCGGCCGAGATGCTGATCGCCGAGCATGGCGGCGAGGTTCCCTCCGACCGCGATGCGCTGGAGAAACTCCCCGGTGTGGGGCGCAAGACTGCCAATGTGGTGCTCAACTGTGCTTTTGGCGCGGAGACTTTTGCAGTCGACACCCATATTTTCCGCGTCGGCAATCGCACCGGGCTGGCGCCGGGAAAAACGGTGCTGGCGGTGGAGAAAAAGCTGGAGAAGCAGACGCCGTCGCCGTTCCGTGTAGGCGCCCATCACTGGCTGATCCTGCATGGACGCTATATCTGCAAGGCGCGCACGCCCGAATGCTGGCGCTGCCCGGTGGCTGATTTGTGCCGGTTCAAGAAAAAGACGCCCGATCCGAAAACCAAGTGACCGCAGGCATTTTTCACGCCGCGCATTGTTCAGCTTGGTGTAATCCGAAAACAGGCATATTCTGCGGTTCTGATGGAGATTATCTGGACAAGGAGAAAGACCGTGCGTTTTATCACTCCCATTCTCGTCGCCTCTCTAGTCGCAGCTGGCGGCGCTGCTTATGCTGGCGGCAAATCATCCAAGGATGACAAATATATCATTAAAACCGTTGGCGAACCGAAATCCTGCGTGCAGCGTTCACAAATCCGTTCAACCGATGTAATCGACAGTCAGACGATTGATTTCAAAATGCGCGGCGGCGATATTTATCGCAACTCATTGCCCCATAAATGCAGCGGCCTGGCGTTTGAAGAGGCCTTCTCCTACCGTACGTCGATAAACCAGCTGTGCAATGTCGATATCATTCGGGTGCTCGACCAGACCGCCGGACGAATTGAAGAACGCGCGGCTTGCGGTTTGGGCAAATTCCAGAAGATCGAGAAAACCAGACGGGATAGCGACCAAGGTTAAACCGCCGCTCCAGTCTGCTGCGCGGGACTCCAGGCGACACCGAAAGTTCCCGCAACCTAGTGGTCACGGGAACTTGATTGAAGCCGATCGGTATCAGAAGAAGCCGATCAATAACGGGCGCTGAGCACGACCCCGAAGCGACGGCCGGGCCGCAAACTTGCAATGAAGTTGCGTTTGAACGTATCATTGCCGTCGGCATAGCGAATGATCTGCGCTACCGAATCTTCGTCGAACAAGTTCTTCACATAGCCCTGAATCTTGAAGTTTTCGTTCTCAATTCCGATCCGGAAATCAGCCACAGCCGATCCGCCCGTTTCCGCGAGATTATGAACCTGCGCAAAGCTGGAGGAGACAAGACTCACATTCGCCCCGGTGAAGAATTTCCAGCCGCCATCGCCCAGCGGCATCCGGTAATCAATATCGGCAAATACTTGATGAACCGGCGCACGCGGGATGCTTTTGCCAACAATCGAGCCGAACAGGGACTGGCATCCGGCAACGTTCGGGAACTGATCTCCGGTGGAGCAATTGACGAGCCGATCATCCAGTACATCGTTCAAGACGCCCTGGTTCTCATCAAAACCGGCTGTAAACTTGCTGTCTGCCAGCGCGTAATTGGCGGTAAAGGTCAGGTTGTCGCTTGGCCGCGCGACAAGTTCGAGTTCCAGACCAAAGACCCTTGCATCACCGGCGTTAACAACAGCTGACACTGCCTGCGTTGCCGACTGCACGTTCTGGGTGAGTTGATAGCCTTGAATTTCGTTATAAAACACAGCCAAGTTAGCGGTAAGCGCACCGTCCAAGAACACGTTTTTCGAACCGATTTCAAACGCATCCACTTCTTCTTCCTGGTAAGAAGGCACGCCTGCCTGAATGGCGGTAACGCCATTGAAGCCACCCGGTTTCTGGCCTTGGGCAAAAGAGGCATAGAGCAGATTGTCGGCCGACACTTTCCAATCAAGTAGGATACGTGGTGAGAACTTTTTGAATGTCGCCGCGACATTCACCGGTGCCACTGCCGGACCGCCCGCATTCCGTGCGATCGATGACTGCTCGACTTTTTCTTCGGCATAACGCCCTTCGACGCTCAACGTGACGGTATCAGTGATATCAAAACTGGCAGCTCCAAACAGCGCCCAGTTGTAATTGCCGTCCGCTCAGCAACTTATCTAGCGGAACAATTTTGTACGTTTGATGAGGAATTTGATGGCAATGATCTGTGCGCGTCACAGTTTTTAGGAACAATTGATGGAGATGCCGCTGGGACGGTCAGAGTACGTTATTTTGGAGACTTTTGTAAAGTTGAACGGCTTGCGGTGCGAAAAGAATATCGCAAAAGCAAGTTGGCTTACTAGGGTCCAGACCCATTAACGGGATTCCCAAAGTGATATAATTGTGATTCAATGCCTTGAGCAAGGAGGTATTGGATATGTCTGATTTCTTTTGGTTTTCGGATGAGCAGTGGGCGCGGATTGAGCCGCTTTTGCCGACGAAGACGCGCGGCATACTGCGTGTCGATGACCGGCACGTGCTTTCGGGGATTGTCCACGCGTTACAAAGCGGCGGGCGCTGGAGTGATTGTCCGCCGGTTTATGGGCCGAAGAAGACACTCTATAACCGCTTCGTACGCTGGGCCGAGCGCGGGATATGGGAAGATATCTTCAGTGCTCTGGCTGGAGCCGAGGGCGTACCAGACAGGCTGTTCATCGACAGCAGTTGCATCAAGGTCCACCGGACTGCCGGAGGCGCAAAAGGGGGCCTTGGCCAATGGTATCGGTCAGACACGGGGCGGCCGGAACACCAAGCTCCACGCCATCTGCGATATAAAAGGAAGACCCTGTGTCCTCCTGCTAACGCCCGGGAACGTGCACGATATGAAGGTCGCCAAGCAGTGTATCGCGGCAATGCCACCGTCTGCTGAACTGGTTGGCGACAAAGGATATGACAGCAATGATCTGCGCGACTGGCTCGCCTCTCGTGGTACCACCGCCGTTATCCCGCCCAAGCGGCATCGCAAGGTCAAACTTGACTGCGATCCCGCCATCTACAAACAGCGCAATGTCGTCGAGCGCATGTTCTGCCGCTTCAAGGACTGGCGTCGTGTCGCAACACGCTTCGACCGCAATATCAAAACCTTTATGGCAACCATCGCCATAGCTGCTACCGTAATCTGGTGGCTATAATGAGTCTGGACCCTAGTTGGTTCGCGCCGCACTCGATCATGCGCGCAAAAGGGGATTGAACAGAGCATATGGGCATTCCAGACGCGATCTTGTCCGATTCTGGCTTAATTTAAATGGTCGCTTTTTCGTCCGAATCAGACATTATATCGGACCGACGCGAACGATCGCAAATGGGTGGATTTTGTTGAAAAACTCGGTTGATTTACGATATGATTCTTATTCCGGTACTGAGGTGAACGGAGATTAATCTTGCTGATCAGGCTGGCATCAGGATTTTTTGGCAGTTTACCGAGATTTTGTGCTGTAGCGATGAAGAGGAACTCTATCTTTTGCGCCATTTGTTCCCCGCAGGCGTTGGCGGTTCAGCTTTAACATTCGCTTGAGATGCGCAAACAGCATCTCTACATTCTGCCGCTGCCTTCGCGAGGTGGTATATGAAGCGGCATTGCCGACCTTCAATTCACTCTCCATCGAAACCTTTTTGTGCCGGATCTCTGGGCTGTCCGAACATTTCATCTATTTTAACGACGACCTATTTCTCACTTCGAGGGTGGAGTTTGCTGATTTTTTTACCACGACGGGGCCAGTAATGCGCGGCGAATGGATTGATTTCTCGCATCTGCCAGAATGCGGAAATAGCAGGGACGATGCAGCGTTGCTCAATCATTACAATCAAATTGAGGCGACCAATCTTGAAGGGTTTGGCACCAAACATATGTTCGCAAGCGCGCATGTCCTCCACCGGATGCAATGCTCGATTATGGCTCAATCATTCGCCGATCATCATGGCCGGTTCGTACAAAACGCCTCTTTTCGATTTCGCGACACCGCGCAGTTTTTACCGCAAAGTCTGCACAACTACTATTGTATCAGAAACGATCTGGGCCGTATTCACCAACCACGCGACCATATTCATGTTTCCGCCGATGAAATCGCACAATGGGCAGAGCAACAAATCAACGGATTTCTGAACAGCACGCACAGGGCCAGAATAAAATTTCTGTGCATCAATCACCTACCGGAATTGGAGCGCCGGTTTCCCGACGCTCGCTGCTGGATCGAAACCGCGATTGGCTACTAGGAGAGCATCCAAAAGCCAAATATTCACGGGATCGCTGATACTGGTATGATAAAATGTAATCTCAAGGTTAAGTTCCTTGAACTTGCCCTGATTGTCTTTGGTGACGAGGATGCCTGACCAAAGCCCGGTGACACCTGATGCATCATTGCCAAATAGGAAACGGGAAGGGTCGGGATTGCGCATCATAATGTCTGGAATGATGGCTTGGAAAAACCTAGGAAGCGCAGCGTACTGAGGTCACTTGGCCGCAGTATCGTGTATTCGCCGGTGGCGTCGAGAGCATATTGTCCAGATACGGTAAGCAGTGCTCCGGTTCCATTTTTCTCAGTAAAGCTGAAGTTGCGGCTATCAAATTTCTCGGAGAAACGCTGCCCTGCGTCCGTCGAAGTCAGGTTTCCATCGCAGCTCATTTCAATTATCGATTAGCTATCGATGGTGCTCTCCACTCAATCTGTAAACAGTGACTTTGACAATCTTTTACCTGATCCAAGTGGAGTCGAGGCCCATTATATGCTATGAAGGACAGGTGTAGGTCCAAGAAAAAGCGAGTCGCAATCTTTCAGCCTTGGGTCTTACCAACCAATGTAAATACTCTTAGTTTTGAGTCGAGTCAGACGTCTGTTCAGCATAGTTGTTTCATTGTAACCGTTTGGACCTATTCGTTCCTGAATATATGTGTGTGTTCAATACCTAAACGCTATTGGTCATCGATCCGGCGATTGAGCGTAATCATGGACGTTTTAGAATCGGCTGACACCACGAAATTGCGGCGGCCTTTGCATCCATAAGGGCGGTTCAAACTTGTTCCATCTCATTGATTTCGGGGCGGGCTGCGTTCGAACAATAGAATCGGGGTCATATTACGTTCATTGCTGGAATGTGTTATGACTGATCGGTCGAGGAGATAAACATGCAAAGATCAACAAAATTGCTGGCTATGGGTTCAGCTATTGCCCTTTCGTTCAGCGCTGCCGGACTGCAAGCCGCTGGTGGCGGTGGAGGAATGAGTGGCGGCAGTCCAAGTCAAAGCGCCCCGCGTTACGACGCCGTAGCGGAATATCAGGCGGGAATCGCCTACTTGAAAGCCGATAATTTCAAGGACGCGGTAAAATCCTTCAAACGCTCGCTCAGCGTCGCCCCAAAAAACGCCAATGCCCAATATTTGCTGGGCTTCAGCTATTTGAAAATGGGTGATCATAAAAAGGCGAAAAATCCACTTGAGAAAGCGGTCAAGTACAACGCGGACCTGATAGATGCACATCGCGACCTCGCAATTACCTATCACAAACTGGGTGACGCCGAAAAAGCCAATGCCGCACTCGGCACGTTGACTGAAAAACAAACGGCATGCGGCGATGGCTGCGCACAAAAAGACCAACTGAGCTCGGCCGTGAGCGCTGTGCAAAACGCAATAATTGGTGGGGAACAGACGTCATTTATTTTGCCGCATAGTTACGGTATGTCGGATCGGGAAACCAGCGATGCGGTCTATCTAAGTGCGGTTTCCCTGATTAATGAAAGACGTTACGAGGCGGCGCTTTCAGAATTGGAACAGGCCGGCAAAGAATTTGGTCCACATCCAGATGTACTAACCTATGTCGGCTTCGCCAATCGCAAATTGAAGCGATTTGATATCGCGGAAGACTATTACCAGCGCGCGCTCGCGGTTGCTCCCGATCATTTGGGTGCGATTGAATATTATGGCGAACTAAAGGTTGAAAAAGGCGACATGGTTGGTGCCGAACATCATCTGGCACGGCTTGAGAAACTATGCGCATTTGGCTGCTATGAAGCGGAGGAACTTCGGCGTTGGATTACCGAGGCAAAGCGCTCCTAAGTTTTTGCACTATTGCAGTATCTCTGGCGTCTGCGGTCGCATTTGCAGCCGATGCGCCTTTGCTGCGCGCAGTGACATGGCTAGAAAACGAACCATCGGCGCAATTGGAAGCTTTAGGTAAAAAGGTTGTTGTCGCTCCCAGAACAGCAGCAGAAACCGACACAAGATGGGCCGTAGGCCGCGCCATATTCCAGACACCGATACTGCTAGGCGGCCAGGCGGCAAAGGCAGGTATTTCGTGTGAAAGCTGCCATAGCGGTGGAACCGCCAATCCGCATTTCCGGTTCCCGGGCATGTCGAGCGCTCCGGGCACTGCAGATGTAACCCACAGTTTTTTTAGCAAGCTGCGCGGCAATAGCACCTTCGATCCGGTGCCCATTCCTGATCTAACAAAAACGGGCAAAGTTAGCCATGAAGGTCAGGCGCTCGAAGAGTTTATACGCGGATTGATTGTCGAAGAATTTGGTGGGCTTGAACCCGATGGTGCGACACTTGATGCTCTGGCCTTTTATGTCCGCGGCCTTCGCGATGCAGAAAAGCGACCTTCAAAAATGCTCACTGTTGACGAACCACTGAGCAATATCAACTCGGCAGTATCACTTGGGAAATCGGCTGCTCGTGCGGGGCAGTTTGGCGCGGCTAAGCTGCTGCTGGCATCAGCGCGGCATCAATTGGGATTGATCCATGAGCGCTATGCCGGTTCGCGTCTGGCTCGCCACCGCAAGGCTTTATCCGATGCGGCGCAATCGCTCGGCCAAATTCAGAACCAGTTAGACGAACAACCCGAACGCGTTTCCTCCGCTCTCCTGCGCTGGGACAAGCTTTTTTATACGAAGCAAAAAGCGCTAAGGCGTGACGAAGGCAAGTCACTTTACAATCCGGATTTGCTGAAAAATCTATTGGATAAACAGGAACTTTGAATAGCAATCGCATGTTTGGCTTCATCCATCGATTTCTTGGCCGTTCCTTGAACATTGCCAACCATCAAGCGCTCGAGAACGGCGACAAGTGGGTGGTTTTCTGCCTATCCGCTTTTCGAATGATTAGCGCGAAAACCAGATATTCCATCTCGAAGTGAGAGCATAAAATACAGATAACAAGTTGTTGACTCCTAGCAGCCGAGGTGTCGATAATTTGCTCTAAATCAGAAAATGGGACCGGGGAACAAAAAATGATAACACTGCAACTGTATCTAAAACTATCTCATTGATTTCTCTGATTAATTCCAAAGAAATTAGCATCTACGAAATTTTTTATAGCTGCATTATCTTCATCATTATTCGTGCCCGTATATTTCCATATTTCTTCATGCAGGACCACCTCTTTTGACCGAGCGTCAATCCCAATCAGTGTGATCGGTACTCCTGCAGCCTTTGAGATACGTAGGTACCCCTTTTTGTATTCGCTCACTTTGCTGCGAGTTCCTTCGGGTGTCATTCCCAACCAGACATTTTCATTACGATCAAACCAATCCACCATTTGCGATGTCACACCTCTTTGCGACGAGCGGTCAATTGGCACTCCACCTAAATATTTGAAGAAAGCACTGAGCGGCCAGACAAAGGCCTCTTTTTTCATCATGAAGGAAACTTTTAGCCCGACAGACTTCATACATGCCATCGCAAGGATGAAATCCCAGTTGGAGGTATGAGGCATGCCGGCGATGATCAGCTTTTTTTCCGGCGGCAG
Organism: Parasphingorhabdus halotolerans; assembly: GCF_012516475.1. NCBI lineage: Bacteria > Pseudomonadati > Pseudomonadota > Alphaproteobacteria > Sphingomonadales > Sphingorhabdaceae > Parasphingorhabdus > Parasphingorhabdus halotolerans. Next base: position 1,904,226 of record NZ_CP051217.1, read on the forward strand.
CTTTCCGACCATTTTCCAACCCATGCACCGCAACACAAAACGTCCAAGCCATCGCGTGAACATGTTTCCCCTACGCGGGCTGAAATCGGAAAGTACATTTTCACAAACTACTCTCATATTCAAAATCCGTTGTTTGGCAGAGACAATCAGGCACGATCCGGAGATGTGGAGAAGCAGCTAAGATGATATCAGACTGTAAGAATTTTTTCAAAAACTTGGTGCACAATAACATCAATTACGGCCATGAGAGTGCTTGGCGCGGTGTTTGCTGGCACGGCCATTTACGCGTTTTCTCCATCTCCTAAAACTACCCGGTCGCATGTGGGTCCGCATGACTATTATTACATCTTTTTCACGAAGACCTGACAACGCCTGGATCATATCAAAACTGATTTCATCAGCCCAAGCCATGGCGATAATTTCAGAAGTGAATATAGTTCCCCTATCTTCCTGCTGCGTAGAAGGCACAAAATTATCGGGAAATACTGGTCGTGACATTACGCAAGCTTGAATATCTGGTCTATCATGCTCCCCAAACATCATCGTAACGGGCTGTTCCGTCCTCGCGAGGGTGATCGCGATAAGTCTTTAATGGTTGCTGAGAGGTTTTAAACACGCCTGCAGTTATAAAAATACCGAGAAGAACAGCCAAGTGTCCTACCACTAGCTCGCCATAATAAAACCATGATCCGAGGGCTGTAGAAAAGATGGTCGACCACATGATCGACAATATTGCCATAATTTGGAACCGTTGAACGCGCGGAAGGCTATTCAGTGGGTTTGAATCCGGATTCATCACAAAGGCAATCGAGTTTTCATTGAACCGCTTAACGTAATTTTGCATCAAAAACTCCTGTTGCTGGCCTTTAGACACCTGTTTTTTAATAAACATATCTAGGGCTCCGGGTTAATTACGAGCGCCAAAGCAAATTGGATCATTATTGATTTCAGCAATCGACCGATCCACAAAAAATATCATTCTTGTAATATCGATAAAGTTTGATTGTCGATGTCAATTCCCGGCTTCCCCGTTACGAAATAAGGCGAAGACGTGTGACCGTTTAACTATCTCTATTGGGGTTTTCTCGGGCGACATGCATGACGTTTTCAGAGCAATCCGAGGATGGCGATGATGGTAAGCAGCTATGGCAAATTCAGCGAAGATAAAAAGACGCAAATTGATACCGATGCGAAGCGGTTTTTGGCGAGCTTGAACTAACGCTTACGTCGGCAGTCATCCGAACAGTAGCGGACGTTTTCCCAGTCCCGTTCCCATTTCTTGCCCCATGTGAATGGTCGTCTGCATGCTTCACAGATTTAGGTTGGCAGATTGGTTTTCTTTCGCATCTTTGGCAAGGCTTAGCTTTCCGTATCCAATGCATCTGCCTCAGCACCTTCGTCTAAGGTAAAATGTTCTGCCACCAATGCCCGAACGTCTATTCTGACTTTCAGCCGAGCCGCGAGTAACGCCATGCCGCTGATTTTGCGTTGAACAAATAGTAAATCAGTCGGAGGGATATGCCATGCCGCCTTATCCACTGCGACATCCATGCCTTGTTCGCGTAATATGCTGACGAAGCCGCGATCGCCAAAATCGAATTTTCCGGGACGCGTTAACTCGTTGATAATGACATCAATCATAGCAGCGACCCGGTCGCCATGTCTGGTGATTGCTGCCTGGCTAACAAAGCCAGCTGCTAGTGCTTCCTCACGCACCCCATCACGGTCACCATTCAGCGCGGCGATTATAAGTCTTCGATAGCCGTCAGCCACTTTAGCATCGACCTCTCTTGTTGCGCCGAAGTCGAGCAGCACCAGATTTCCGGTCTCCGGTTGATAACGGTAATTTGCAAAATTAGGGTCCGACTGTATTCTCCCAAATTCAAATATTTCCCGCATCACCAATTGAAACAATAAACCCATTGCTGTGTCTCGTGTGTCCTGCGGCGCATCCACTAAAGTCTCGATCGCCTTGCCTTCCACAAAGCTCATCGCCAGTACCTGATCCGTGGTAAATTCTTCGTCCAGAACGGGGATGACATAATCTGACGCATCAGCAAGCAACTCGCCAAACAGGGTGAGATATCCACCTTCCCTCAGATAATCCGCTTCCTCGTGAAGCTGCTTTTTGGCCTCCGCCAGCAACGGAGCAATGTCTAATTCACTCGGCAACAGATTGGAAACCCGAAGTAGTGTCGCGACATTGTCTACGTCAGCATCAATGCTTTCCCTGACGCCTGGATACTGAACTTTAATCGCAAGATCACGGCCATCCGGTGTCTTTGCTCGGTGCACCTGACCAATGGATGCTGCCGCAATGGGCGTTGCGCCAAAATGGGCAAAGCGCTTGCGCCAATCCTGCCCCCATTGCTGCTCCAAAACACGCTGCAATTGTTGCGGCGGCATTCGGTGGGCGTTATCGCGCAGCCGTGCCATGATCTCGGTCAGTTCTGGCGGGAGCATGTCTCCGGCGTCCATCGAGATCATCTGACCCAACTTCATCGCGGCCCCGCGTAAATGCGATAACCGGTCCGCGACCCTCGCCACGTTGCCGGGAGTGAGGATCATGTCCCGCATAGCTGGACGTTCGCCGTCGGCCAATCGTCGTGCGCCTTCGGCAATCATGCCGCCCGCGACGCCGCTGGCTAAACGCCCGAATTGGCTCAGACGCGACAATCGTCCATTTGGCACTGCGCGGTTTTTATGTTTGATGCTATTGTCCGTCACGTCTTACCATCCCCTGCTTCCCGGTACGCCTTTGAACGGACCGGCGAGTTTGCTGGTTATCCAGCCGCCATAAAACGCACCGGGTTGCGGGATCACGGTTTCACCGTCGACGCTGCACCGATCAAACGGTCCGGCATAAAAGGCTATATGGTCTCGCAATATCAAAAAATCTTTGGTGGGACTGGGATAACTCCAGCCGATGCGCGGCAATATGGTGTCGCCGATGACCATATCATAGTAGACGGCAGCACCTTTCCACTCGCAATAGGAGCTTCCTTCCGCGTGCTGAAGCACGCCCGGGGTAATGTCCGATGCCGGAATATAGTAAGTAGGCGGATGGCTGGTCTCTAGCGTACGAACGCTGGTGTTTGTGTCGGCTACAATCTGTCCTTGATGCTGGATGGTGATCCGCGCGGAGCATGGCTCGGCAACCGCCGGGCGGGGGTAATTCCAGACACTCTCTTGTCCTGGTGCAATTGGATTCGGTCGAGGTCTCATGTCTCTAACCGGCCGCCAGCATAGCGTTGCAGGCGCGGACGGAGGCGCAGGAACAGCCGATAGCCATATTCCAATATCGGCAAAACTCCCGGAAGCTGAGCCGCAACGCCGAGCGGACGCAAGAACGGTACCGCGCGCCACATCGCGACGAAAGCAGCCGCTCCGGACAATAGAACTCCGTTTTCCTGTGCGTGAAAGCGGTCCAGCATGAATTGGCGACTGATCGGACATGTTGTATCGGGCGACATCAGATCAACAAACTCTATGGCGTCATTTTTATCGAGCCGCCGAACCATTACGATCTCCCGAAGACATAAGGGGCACCCCCCATCGTACCAAACTGTAACTTTGTTCATATTTTTACTCGCCCATTGGGACATATTGGCAATTTTGCCATATTTCACGAAAGCTTTGTTTTCGATATCGTAGAGGATCCAGATAATAGGCTTTATATGCTAACTTGTTCCGCTGAATGCCATACGGCTGAAAGACCTAAGTTATGAAGATTGCGATCATTGGTTCTGGCCTTTCTGGCCTTGCTTGTGCGGATCATTTAGTCGCTGAAGGATTTCAGATTAGCCTTTTCGACAAAGCGCGCGGTCCTGGGGGACGGATGTCAACTCGGCGGATAGATACAGCGCTCGGACAGGTCGGCTTTGATCATGGTGCCCAATATTTCACCGCCCGCGAGCACGCTTTCCAGACAGGGGTCAAACAGTGGCAGAATGCCGGCACAGTTGCGCCTTGGCCCGCCGCTGGACCGGAAGCATGGGTTGGCGTGCCCGCCATGAACGCGCCGATCAAGGCGCTCGCGGCCCGACATGATGTTTCGTGGTCGATGCGCATCGATGGCTTGGTAAAACAGCAGAACGGCTGGCAGTTGCAATGCGGGGATCACGTTATTGTGGCGCTATTTGACGCCGTTGTTTTAGCTATACCGGCAGAGCAGGCGGCGTCATTGCTGCAACCGTGGGACACCGAATTTCACACATTGGCCAGAAACACGGTATCAGCCCCATGCTGGACATTAATGCTGGCCTTTGCCCATCCCGTAAAAACAGACAAAGTGATAATTCGCGACGATGCTGTCATTGGTTCGGCCGCGCGCAATTCCGTCAAACCGGGTCGCAAAGGTCCGGACAGTTGGGTAATCCAAGCTTCTCCGGATTGGTCGGTGAACTATTTGGAAGATAGTCAGGAACAGGTCGTTTCTGCATTATCTGATCGGTTCTCTGACCTTTTGGGCGTTTCTCTCCCGGATCCGTTAGTCGCTTCCGCGCACCGGTGGCGCTATGCTCGGTCGGGTAAGACGGATCAAAGCGCACTATATAATGACGATCTAAAGATCGGCGTTTGCGGAGACTGGCTGATCGGACCAAGAGTCGAATGTGCGTGGTTGTCAGGGACGGCGCTTGCAAAGATGATACAGGGTTAAAGCGCTGCCAAGGCCAGGGTTGTTAATCCCAATCCGGTGGATAATATAATCCGTAGCCGGAGCATCCAGACCGGCATCATGCCTAGCCGGTTCAATCTGAAATCAATCCACAACGCGGCGATCAACGCTATGCCAAGCAACGCCAGTGATGGCCCGGGCCATGTTGTACCGATCATCCATGGAATACCGCTAACCACAGCCAACAGGCTTGGAACAACTGCTATACCATAGACCCATTGCGGTGCCTTAGGATTGGTAACAGCCAATCCCCACCATAGACCTCCCAAAAAGCTGAAGATCACAGCCGCATAAAGAAACGCTGCGCTGAGCGCGATGTAACGAGTGTCGTCGTCAAATACCGCGACCAAACATAACAACTGCGGCAGTAAGCCGGCTAAGCCAAGAATGCTTGCTGAAGGCGGACGGTTGTTTTGCATAGGGCTTCTCTATAGCGGTCTGACCAAGAAAAAACCGCCGCCACTGAATGTCAGTAGCGGCGGCAAAGGGTACCCATCGAGGGAGGGAGGAGAGCGGGATACCCTGAACGTTGTTCCAGTTAGGGCATCAAAACCGTATCAATCACATGGATGACGCCGTTAGATGTTTTGATATCGGCTTTCACCACATTTGCATTGTCGACTTTCACGCCATCGGTTCCATCTACCGAAACAGTTGTTCCTTGCACGGTGGCCACCTCGATTTGTTTGCCCGCGAGGCTCTTGGAGTACACTTTCCCGGATAGGACATGATAGGTAAGGATGGACACAAGCTGGTCCTTATTCTCTGGTTTCAAGAGTGTCTCAACTGTACCAGCGGGCAGTTTGGCAAATGCTTCATCCGTTGGAGCAAAAACAGTAAATGGACCGGCGCTGCGTAACGTCGCTTCCAAGCCTGCAGCCTGAACAGCGGCAGTTAGGGTCTTGAATGATCCGGCAGCAACTGCGGTATCCACGATATCAACCGATGGAGCTTTGGCGTAATGATCTGCCTTGGCTGCCGTTACGGGCGCCAATGCAAAGGCGAATACGGTCATTGATGTAATGGCAGCAGCTGATGCGCTGGCGAAGATTTTGGATATGGTCATAAAGTTTCCTTTGGGGATTGTTCAAACGATTGTCCCTCAGACTACGAATGACCTGCCCAACTGGATCATTTTTTGTGACAATTTCTTCAAAAGGGTTTCGGCCCATATAATAAGCCAAAACAATTTCACCGGAAGATGATCCAAAACCAGCGCTTGACCGTATGCTTGTTATTGGAGATTGAGATGCGTGACCAAATGCAATGTGAAATGGAGACAAAAGGTTCGGACAACTTGTCCGGTCGGTCCGCTATTGTGAAGGCTCTTCCTGGAAGAGAGATTAAAGATGCTGCTCTTATCGAACGCATCAGTAGATCGCGGGATCGCGCTGCGCTCGAAGAAATCGCTGCTCACTATGCACCGCGCTTGAAGGCTTGGTTGACGTATCGCGGTGAACAATCCTCCACAGCAGAAGACATCGTCCAGGACGTTTTGATTTCGGTGTGGACCAAGGCAAATCAATTTGATCCGGCCAAGGGCGCATTCTCATCGTGGGTATTCCGCATGGTTCGCAACACATGGATCGATCACAAACGCAAACATGATCGTATGCAACCCACGGCACCAGACGTCATTTCGACTATGGCTGATTCCCCCGTCGCCGCCGCGGATGCTGAATTAGACGAGTCACAGGCAGCAATGGCCGTTCAGGCTGAACTGGCGAAACTGCCGGTGGAGCAGAAGCAAATGCTGCACATGGCCTTTTTCGAAGGCCTGTCCCACAGCCAGATCGCAGAGCGAACTGGTTTGGCACTCGGTACGGTGAAAAGCCGTATTCGTGTGCCGCTTAAAAATATGAAATCAAAATTAGAGAATTTTCGCGGAGTTAACCAATGAATAGTTCAACCCAAACTGCCTTTCATTCTGTCGGTGAAGAATGGCTTGCTTCCTATTGCGCCGGAGGCTTGTCGCGGGCTAAGCATTTGCTCATTTCCTGTCAGTCTGCACTGAAGCCGGAATTGTCATCGCGTATTGATGCTATGGATCAGGTCGGGGGCGCTCTCTTGGAGTCTGCGCAGGGAGAAGCTCTTTCGAGCGATTTTTTCGCGCGGGTATTGGATAAGATGGAATCTATGCCGGTTTCCGAAGAGGCAGGAGCAAGCCAAGCACAACCTGAAAATAGTGCCGGGAAGTCGTGGGTTCCATCACCCCTCGAAGATTTTTTAAAAAACATCGGACAAGAGTTAAAATGGAAGAAGCTTGGCTTTGGTGTCGAGCGGGCATCGCTAGCCAATGATAACGGCGAGGAACTCTATTTGCTCAAAGCCCGTCCCGGATTGAAAGTGCCCCGTCACACTCATGAAGGGGAAGAGTGGGCTCTCATCCTGCAGGGCGGTTATTCAGTCGGAGATGAAAGCTATGGTCTTGGCGATCTTCATCGAGAGGATGAAAGCTGCACGCATCAGCCGATTGTCGATGATGATGGTGAGGCGTGCATTACATTGGTCGCCCTCGAAGGCAGCTTGAAATTTTCAAACCCGGTCATGAGAATGTTGAAACCTGTAATTGGAATATAGAGCGCGATAATGTGTAACAAAATTCGTAAGGGGCTAGTCTCGTCTATCGGAGTTTTCGCCGTAATGGGATGTGCACATGCACAGGATAGCATTGAGCAGCCAAAATACGACGTGATCAAACAGTCCGATGGCGTCGAGCTGCGCAACTATGCGCCTTATCTCGCTGCGGAAGTGACCATAGAGGCGGGGTCATCGGACGAAGCATCCAACAAGGGCTTCAGGCAACTGGCCGGATATATCTTCGGCGGCAACCAGCGCGCAGACAAAATTGCCATGACCGCACCGGTTACAACGCAGGCGAAATCAGCTTCCACGACGATTGCGATGACGGCGCCTGTCACGACTTCCAAGAATGAAGACGGCGCTTATACAATTCAATTTTCGATGCCTTCGAAATGGACAATGGATACGCTACCAATTCCTGATAATGACAAGATCGAATTGACCGAGATTCCGGCCGAACAACGCGTCGCTTATCGATACATCGGTACACGCTCCGAAGCGCTCATTAAGGAAGCTGCTGCGAAAATTGAAGACTTCCGCAAAGCCGAAGATTTGGAAGCAGCTTCATCTTTGATCGTCGCCGGATATGATGGACCAAGTGTGCCACAGGCACAGAGGCGCTGGGAAGTCATGCAGATCGTCAAACGATCTGTTCAATGAATATTTGGCGCCTCTATTAATGAAATCCATTCTCGTCCTCATCGCAGCAATTGCGTTTGCTATCTCACCGTTTTTTGTCGCCCGATTTTGGTGGTTTTGATCCCGAGCCCTATCCCATACCGCAACGCAACTCTGCTGTTCTGTTCCCCGTCAGCGATCGATAGACAGATTAGCGTCATATAATAAGGGAGTATTTTGGTTTCATTGCAGTGACTGTAAGGAACGAAGATGAAAGCAAAATACTCAAAAGCCTCCACAGAGCGGGTGGTGAAAGATATCCGCAGAGCGACCCGCAAGCAATATAGCGCGGAAGAGAAGATACGGATCGTGCTGGAAGGGCTGCGTGGAGAGGATAGTATCACGGAGCTATGCCGGCGTGAAGGTATCGCGCAGGGTGTTTATTATAAATGGTCAAAGGACTTCATGGAGGCCGGGAAGAAGCGGCTTGCTGGTGACACGGCTCGCGCGGCAAACAATGAAGAGGTGACAGAGCTTCGCCGTGAGGGCCGTGATCTGAAGGAAGTTGTAGCAGAGCTAACACTTGAGAACCGGCTGCTCAAAAAAAGCATGATCGGGGATGGGGAGTTAGAGGAATGAGATACCCTGCCACTGAGAAGCTGGAGATTATCAAGCTGGTGGAGCGCTCACATCTGCCAGCGAAGCAGACGCTAGACAAGCTGGGCATTGCCCGGCCTACCTTCTACCGATGGTATGATCTGTATCAGCGGTTCGGCGAAGATGCGCTGGAAGACAAGCGCCCTGGACCGCGCCGTGCGTGGAACCGGATACCGGATGATATCCACGACCAGATACTGGAAATGGCGCTGGAACGCTGCGAACTGAGCCCGCGAGAGCTGGCGGTGACGTACACCGATGAGCAGCGCTACTTTGTATCGGAAGCCAGCGTTTACAGGCTTCTGAAGGCGCATGACCTGATTACCAGCCCGAACTTCATCGTGATGAAGGCTGCCAGCGAGTTTAAGGACAAGACGACTGCACCCAATCAGCTATGGCAGACGGACTTTACCTACCTGAAGATCATTGGCTGGGGCTGGTATTATCTCTCCATCATACTCGATGACTATAGCCGCTATATCATTGCATGGAAGCTTTGCACGACGATGAAAGCTGAGGATGTTACCGATACGCTGGAACTGGCATTAACAGCATCAGGTTGCGATCAGGCCCATGTGTTACATAAGCCCCGGCTGCTATCGGACAATGGTCCCAGCTATGTCGCGGGAGAACTGGCTGACTGGCTCAAAGACAGAAACATGCGCCATGTCCGCGGCGCACCCTTCCATCCACAAACACAGGGTAAAATCGAGCGTTGGCATCAGACCTTGAAGAACCGCATCCTGCTCAAGAATTATTATCTGCTCGGCGATCTGGAGGCGCAGGTCGAAGCGTTCGTCGAATATTACAACCATCAGCGCTATCACGAGAGCCTGAAAAACGTCACACCCCCCGATGCCTACTTCGGCAGAGCGCAAGCCATCATCAAACAGCGAGAAAGGATCAAACGAAAAACCATCGAACATCGGCGCTTGCAATACCGCAAGATCGCCGCCTAATATCAACCAACCAGATGGAACCAAATACTCGCCTATTTTAAACCAGAATCAGTCTCACATTCGCTCACATCGCAAGCGATAGTAGCGACCCTCACACCGCGCTCGCGCAATTCTTCCGCGACGCCTTCTTCCTCCGCGCCAATGCTCAGGTCAGAAACGACACAATTGGCGCCTTCATCGGCAAAGCGCTGCAATATGCCTTGGCCCAATCCCTTTTCCTTGCCCGATCCTGTGACGACAATGGTCTTTCCGTCAAATTTTCCAGCCATGATTACAAATCTTCGGTCAATATGAACTGCGGGTTATCGGCATAGTCCTGAAACGGCGCGGCCATGGCCTGAAATTCATCGGTGGAAATATCCGCAACAAACGGATCCATCCCGGTGATGTCCAATATCTCCACATATTGATAAGGCGAAGCATCTTCCGAGCCGAACAGGCCAGTCGCTTTGTGCACGGTAAATTTCTCGACCGATCCCAAACCATTCACACCGGGAATATCTGCGGTTTTGGCCCAGGCTTCATAATCAGCAGCGCTCACGCCGTCCTTCAGATTGAACACAACTATGATGCGCATCATCTCTCTCCTTAAAATTGTTTCATGAAAAATTCAGGCTGGCGATAGGCGAAGAGCTGGTTATCCAGTTTGCGAGCCAGTGCAAACAGACCGCCTTCGTTTCCAGCCGCACCAACTATCTGTACGGCCACCGGAAGTCCGTCTTCATTCAACCCTGAAGGTATCGTGATTGCCGGCAGACCAGCAATATTTGCCAGACAGGTAAAATCCGCCTGATTGGCAGGCGCCTTGTCTTCATGGCTAAACGCCGCTTGCGGCGTAGTCGGCAACAAAATCGCACCAGATTTTCCAACGGCTTCGATCACCGCATCACGTGTTTCAGCCAGAATTTTCCTGTCTTCTGCAAGGTCATCCTCGCTGCGCTCGGGACCAAAGGTGAGCAAAAATTTCAAGCTGTCAGAAACACCTGTCGGATTGGTTTCAACTGTTTCCTTGAGCGATTCAGAAAGTGCCAGCGATGTTAAAATAAACCCCGCATAGCGGATACGGGTGAGCGGGTAAGGCAAGGAAAATTCCGTGCTTGCATCCATGAGATGCTTCGCTTTTTCGTACCCCTTAAGAACGGCCTCTTCACATTCGACATCGCCGAGATTTTTCAATAATATAATATTATCAATGGTTCGCGGGACATTAAAATCGATCAGAACCCGCGAGCAGGCCTCCAATGACTCCATCGACCGCGCCAATGGGCCGATGCTATCAAGCGATGCTTCGGCGATCTCCAGACCATCCTGGCTGATCGCACCGTGCGTTGGCTTTAGACCATATATGCCGCAATAGGCCGCTGGAATACGCACTGATCCCATAGTATCGGAACCCAGCGCGATATCGCATATTCCAGCTGCCACCGCCGCGCCGCTGCCGCCGGACGAGCCGCCGGGCGTATATCCGATTTTATGCGGGTTTTGCGTAGCGCCAAAAAACGGATTGTCGGTTTTGGCTCCAAGCGCAGCCTCTTCCATATTGAGGATACCAACAATCGCCGCGCCTGCTGATTTTAGTTTTGCGACGGCGTCAGCGTCTTTATTCGCTATTCTATCCCGATAGGCTCCGATACCCGCCGTCCAGGGCAATCCCTCGACAGCAATATTGGCTTTTACACCCAGAGTATTATCTTCAAATATACCTTCGCCAAAATAGGCATGTGCGTTAAAATCCGTAAAAGCCTTCAGCGTCTCGTTCGCCTCTTCAAGATCTTTCCAGTTAATCATTCCGCCGTCTAGACACCCCGCTCATCAATCAACCGTATCGGCTTTTGCCTTGTGTCGATCTGTGTATCTTTGGCGGTTTCTCCTGCGCCGACAAGAGAAATTTTCACTTCTATCCCTAATCCTTTGCGTAGGAGATCGGCAATTTCCGTAGCGTCGCTGCCTCCTCTACTTTCAAGCGTAACGTGCATATCGTCGCGACCGGCATCATCACGGGTCACCCGGCAGACATATTCGCCAGTCAATTCTGACTGATTTTCAATCAGCGAGCCAATCGCGTGCGGAAAAATATTGATGCCGCGCAGCTTCACCATATTATCGCTGCGGCCTTTAAAGCCGGTGATGCGTTTGAACACCATCCCGGTGGCGTTTGTGTCGGTCCGCTCCTCGGTAATATCATGGGTGTTGAAACGGATGCATGGCGCGATATCGTCCTTGAACAGGCAGGTGACAACCATATCGCCGGTTTCACCCGGCGCAACCGGCGCGCCGCCGTCAACATCCAGCAATTCCAGATATTGCGCATCTTCCCACACATACATGCCGTCACGTTCCGGACCTTCGCCGGCGATGGAGCCAGTGTCACCCACACCGTACCAATCGAAAGCCTTTGCGCCCTGCCATGCAGCTTCGGTTGAAGCGCGATCTTCGGTCCCCAAATGACCGATGATCATTTTAAGCTTGATCCGGTCAAACAGTTTTTCCGCCGCCGCTGTGTCCGCCAGCTTGCGAATATAATCGACAAATCCCACCATGCAGGTGACGTTGAAGTCCGCCATGAGATTCACCTGATTAACCGAGCGCGTTTCAATCCCCGTGCCTGCGCTCAGGAACAATGAATTGGTGAAATGCGTAACAGCTTCGCGGATATAATGCCCGCCGTTGATCATGCCATGACCATAAACCGATTGCACCACATCCTCGCGGCCCAGTCCCATCCAGCGGTACATTCTGCCCACAAGCAGATTCGTAATCTCGCGACCCTTGGGACCAAACATGAGCGGCTGGGGGCGACCGGTTGTGCCCGAGGTTGTATGGAAAACCACCGGATCATCACCCCGTCCGTCAAAGTCTCCGTAGGGCGGAAAATCGTTAACCGACGCCATCAGGTCACTCTTGTCATAGACCGGCAGCTTGGTGATATCTGCGAGGCTTTTTATGTCGCCTGGCTCGATGCCCTGATTGCCCCAAAGACGCCGGTAAAATGGAATCTCCCAGCCACGTATCATCAGTTTTTGGAACTGCGTGTCCTGAATGGCATAAAGCTCGTCACGCGACATATGCGTATAACGTACGACAAACGCATCGCCGACCGGATATTGGTCAAGCATGGCTTTGGCGTCAAATGCTTCAAAATAGGTTGGGAAACTCATTGGGGCTCCATTGCATAGGCTAGAGGATTATCAAAAATACGCGGGTCACAGTCTTCGCTGGCCAGACTGTGCGCCAGATCGCGTTTGGATTGTGTTTGCGCATCGGACATGGGCGCCGTCGGGCTTCCGAGATTGTCGGTGATGTTTTTCTCGATCTGGCTGCGGTTCTTCAGAACGATGTTCAGTTGTTGCGGCGCAAGGGCGTTGTGATCGGGATTGTCGTCGATCCGGACCGTCACTTTTTCACCCAGAGAAGCAAGCGCCGGATTGGCAAATTCTTGCGCCGTAAAACAGCGCGGATCAATGATCCCGTCGCGCAGCATCAATGACACCAGAAACGGCAGGCACAGCCGCGCATAGCTGGGTGTCATATCTCTTTCATAGGCTCGCCCGACAAGCCGGTGGATCAGCGGCGGCGCGGCGACATCAACCGCAATGACCTGCGCTGGATCAAGCGACCCATCGCGCAACATATCATCCAGCGCGCCCAGAACCCCGTGACTGGCACGACCTGACGGAAAGGGTTTGGTGCTCACTTCTTCGATCAACCATTTGGATCCAATAGTGTCGGTGTAACGCGCGAGATCGCCCGGTTCGAATAGTTTGAAATAGCCGAACGGACCTTCAAGCGCATCATGCGGACCATTCATTCCCGATTTTACCAGATCAACCGCCGTGATGGCAGCGCGGGCGGCATTGGCGATTTGCAGGGGCAGAGCAATTGAGGCTTCGACATGCGCCTGCATGGTGCCAGCCGCTTGCGAGCAGGCGAGTCCCAAAACATCGGCATATTGCTTTTCTGTCAGGCCTTCGAGACGCGCAACGGCCAAAGCGGCTCCGATAATACCGGCTGTTGCGGGGCGGAAAAACTGCATCGCGCCCGTCGCGGCAACGCCCATGCCGCTGGCAATATCTACGCCCACTGACAGAGCGACCAAGAACACATCAACATCGCAGCCGCTCATCCGGTCTGCGCTTGCCAACAGCGCGGCGGTGACAACCGACATCGCATGGACGACGGCAGGTTCATGCACCGCGTCCCATTCGAGGCAGTGGATGGCAAACCCGTTAAACCAGGCCGCCGATGGCGATGGCATTCTCATGTCGAGACCCAGCAACCGCGCGTCATCGCCGCTACCCCAGCCTCTCACTGCAGGGAGCATGGCCTGCGCTTCACCAGAACGCGCGCCTGCCGCACCGCCGGCCAAAGTGTCGCCAAGCAGACGCAATGTTGCCGCTTTGGTAGCCTCGGGCAAATCATGTTTTGCTGCCGCGAAATCAAGGATTTTCCGGGTATGGCTCACGATAGCCAATCTCTCAGCATTTTGTGGATCGCTTCCGGATCATCACCGTTTAGGGCTAAATCGATGGCCCGGTCTGCTTCCACATCAGGCAAACGACCCCAAGCGATCAGCGCCCGCGCTTTGCCGATAATGCCATCTCTTGAAAGCGGTCGTTCAGGGTCACCCTGTGTGTCGACCAAATCAAAGGTTTGGCCACTGCAAGTAATGCGCGCACCATAATGTTCAGGATAACGGGCGGTAACATCCTCCGCCGCTTTGACTGTCACCCGCCTTCGCGCTTTGGCAAAAGCGGCAATCGCATCCTGCTCAAAATCGGCCAGTTCCGGCACGCCTTTTTCGGCAACGACAGCAACAGCTTGCTGCAAGGAAAATTTTGCGTCCACCACTGTTTGCGGGTCTGGCCGGTCGCAAAACGTGATCGCATCAGCATAGGTCTCGACAAGAACTTCGCCGTCCAGAGAACCCAGCTTGGCTTTCAATTCCAGCGCCGCATCAATTGCGGGATGGGCATGGCGGCAAGCGCCCCAGGGTTTGAAGCTCACCTCATGGATGCGCCACTTTCTCGGGAAAGTTATTCGCTTGGGATTTTCGCAAGTCGCGGCGTAAAGGCCTTGCGGGCCTTCCAGTATGAACCGAGGGCCAACGGCACCATGCGCAGCATAAAACCCGGCGCTTCCGCCGTTAGATAAAGCTCTTTCGATGTGCCATTGCTTCGCATCAGTGTTTTCATGGCGCATCTGCCATAAGCCCCCAGAAACGGAACCGGCTAACCCCAGCGCAGAGACAGTCTTGTCCAAATCCGAACCATAGAGTGATGAAACTGCAGCCGCTGCACCAAAAACTCCTGCCGTCGATGTGTTGTGATAGAACCGGTAATGACAATCATCAAACGTTGATCCAATAGCAATCGTGGCTTCATATCCTTTTATCGCGGCATCCAGAATATCATCCATCGCGTATTGGCCGCCAACCATTAATGTTGGCCAAATTACAGGCCCGGGGTGCAATATTGACGAGCGGTGGATATCATCCATTTCCATAATATTGCCAAGCCAAGCCGCTTTGCTGGCAATATTTTCTTCCTTGTAACCGAGTTGTTGTTCTGCCAGATCACTCTGCCGCGCCCCGGCAACGCACCCCAGCCAATCGAGCAAATGCAGCCGCGCCCGCTGCCGGGTCGCTTCATCAACCGGACGCATCAAATGCTTGGCCAATTTCTCGGTCAGGCTCTCTTGCGTCATGGTGCGGTCCGCCTTAAGATCAAATAATGTCCGGACAAACCCAATCTGCCGTCGAGACCGCCGCGAAGGCGAGCAAGTCTTCCAAGAAGAAACCGCGTTACCTGGAACTGGCGGATGAATTGCGTGAAGAAGTTCTTCGTGGTGATTATCCTGACCCTGGTGATTTCCCCACGGAATCGGTGCTTTGCAAAAAGTTCAGAGTCAGCCGTTTCACCGTGCGCGAAGCTTTGCGCAAGCTGGCCTCCGAAGGGCTGATTGCTCGCAAGCGCGGTTCTGGCACCGTTGTCCAGCCTGCCACGGCCCGGGCTGGAGCACTCCATCAACCACTGAGCAATGTTGGCGAGATCCTCCAATATGCCCGTGATACGACAATTAGCTTTGAGAAGCTCGATCCGCAGGAAATTCCTGTCAAAATTGCAGAACAAATTGGAATAAGCCCGAAACGCAAATGGTTTGTTTTCCATGGGAAGCGGCTCAAGCCCGGACGCAAACGTCCGATTGCCGTTACAGTGGCCTGGGTCACGCCCGAGCTTGCCGATGCGGTCGGCAAAATCGATGTCGATGGCGCGACATTGTTTGGCCAGATTGAGGAACTTGGCAAGCTGACCGTGACCCGCGTAACGCAGGATATTCAGGCGATCGCGGCGTCCAGACATTTTGCCAGAGACTTGGGCATTGAAGAGAATGATCCGGTGCTGCGCATTTTGCGCTGCTATTATGACGAGACCGACCGTCTTTTCGAGATCTCGGCGAGCTATCACCCGGGCGAACGCTTTGCCTATTCGATGCATATTGAGGTGGACTGAACCGGCCCGGCTCATTCTCCCAGCTCCGGCGCATCGGCTGGCTGCCATTTTCCTTCGGAAGCAAAACGAAATGACGGGGCAATCTGGTGCTTGCCATCCACCTCCACCAGCAACCCGCGTTCGCGGACAAACGTCTGATCCAGCGCTTCGCGAAAATCCAGCACCGGAGCGAATGCCACGTCCTTGTCGGCAAACCAGTTCATCCAGTAAGCGCGGGTAAAGGTTGCGAAAGTGCCGCGCAGGAAGTCTGTCAGCGGCTGCTGTGGTTTTCCTGCATCCATCTCGGCCAGAGGCAGGAGATCCGTGCGGTCCAGCGCTGTAAGCAGGTTCTTTGCAAACTTCACCTCACGCGCGCCCAGGACGATATGTTTTCCATCCAACGTCCTGTAAACATTATACAAGGCCGCTCCGCCGAGCGAACGTTGCGCCTGCGAACGCGGCGCTTCTCCGCCTGCTATCGCCGAACCGGCAATATGCGCGCTCCACGGCAACATACTATCGAACATCGCAACATCAATATAATCGCCCGTGCCGGTTCTCTCCCGTCCGATCAGCGCCATCAGCACTGCCGACAGGCCGTTAAGGCCAGCCGCCATATCTGCCGATGGCACACCGGGAACCACCGGCATCCCGTCTGGTCCATCGTTCACCGAGAGAAACCCCGTCAGCGCCTGCACCGCCAGATCATGCGCAGGATGATGCGCCATTTCACCGTCTTGCCCAAAGGCGGAAATCGAGCAATATACAATTTTGGGATTGTGCGCCGAAACGGCATCATAATCAAAACCCAGCCGCTTCATGACGCCGGGCCGAAAACCTTCGATCATCACATCGGCTTGTTCGAGCAATGCCCAGAGCTGGTCGCGGCCTTGATCTGATTTGAGATCCAGCGCGAGCGATTGCTTGCCGCGATTAAGATTGCGGAACCAGACGGATTGTCCTGCTTCCATTGGCTCCATCAGCCGCGCTGGGTCGCCTGCTGGCGGCTCGATCTTGATCACGTCCGCGCCATGATCCGCCATCATCATCGTCAGCATTGGCCCCGGCAAAAAGAGCGAGAGATCGATAACCTTTATGCCAGAAAGCTTGCCCATTGATACTCAGACGACGCCTTTGGATCGCAGGTCGCCGATGGCATCGGCGCTATATCCTAGTTCACCCAGAATATCGTCGCTATCCTGACCGAGCAGCGGGCCGGCTCTATTGGGCAAACGTTCGCCGTTGACCTTGATCGGGCTTGATAGCACATCCATTTCCGGGCGATCAGGGTGGCTGATGGTATCGCGCATTCCAATGGTATCAAGCCACGGATTGTCAAGCGCCTGATCCAGACCATGGACCGGCGCAATCGGCATCAAACCCTGCAACAGGTCAAGCCAATATTGCACCGGATGCCGGATAAAGATATCATCCAGTATCTTCCCGAGTTCCGCTCGGTGGGTCAGCCGGTTGGGCGCTGTGTCAAACCGCAGATCGTCGATCAGTTCACTATGGCCGATCTTGTCGCATAATATCGGCCAGAATTTCGGAATTTGCGCCATCACGAACATCCAGCCATCGGCAGCTTTGAACATTTGGCTTGGTGTGGCGGAAGGATGGGCGCCGCGAGGGATGCGCTGCGTCACGTCATTCTCATTCATATACCACAACGCTGGATAGCTGGTCTGGTGCACCGCTGCCGAAAGCAGATCAACATCGATATCGCAACCTTCTCCTGATCTCTGCGCATCCAGTAAAGCCGCCAGCAAACCAACGGCCATTTGCGTGCCGGACATAAAATCCACCATCGAAAGACCAAAGCGAACCGGCGGGCCATCAGGCTCACCGGTCAGTGCACAAAAACCGGCTTCCGCTTGCATCAGATAATCATAACCCGGCCATTTGGCGCGCTCATTGTCACGGCCATAGGCTGATACATGCGCGCAAACGATTGAGGGATTCACATCCTTCAGACTGGCATAATCGAGACCAATTTTCGCTGGAACGTCGCCGCGCAAATTATTGGCCATAACGTGCGCGTCCTTCGCCAGTCGATGCAATATTTCGCGTCCTTCATCGGAGCGCAGATCAAGCGTTAGTGAGCGCTTGTTGAGATTGAAGCTCTGAAAATAGAGACTTTCCTGCTCCCGAAGCCAATGCGGCCCGACATGGCGCGCCGTATCGCCGCCCTTGGGCGGTTCAATCTTGATAACATCCGCACCCAACTGCGCGAGGAACATGGTGCCGTAAGGGCCGGCACCATATTGCTCTGCAGAAAGGACGCGAAAGCCTTTGAGAGGTTGCTTTGCCTTGTTCAATTTTTGGCTCATGCCGGGTTCTGCTTAACCCATTGCTTGGAAATAATCATCCGCTGCATTTCATTGGTGCCCTCGCCGATACACATCAGCAGCGCATCGCGGTAAAAGCGCTCAATCTCATATTCCTTGGAATAGGCGTAGCCACCATGGATGCGCATGGCTTCTTCCGAATTCCGAACGGCCGATTCAGAAGCGAAATATTTCGCCATGCCGGCCTGCATATCACAGCGCTCGCCCCGATCATAAGTTTCGGCTGCATCCGTCGTCAGCAGTTCTGATGCCCTGGCGCGCGTGACCATTTCGCCTAGCTTGAGCTGAATTGCCTGATGCTCGCAAATCGGCTTACCCATAGTTTCGCGCAGCTGCGCATATTCCGTTGCAAGCCGCAGCGAACCCTTTGCCAGCCCGACGCCACGTGCGGCTACATTGATACGGCCCAGTTCCAATCCGCCAGTAGCCTGGAAAAAGCCTTTGCCTTCCACGCCGCCGATCAGGTTTGTTGCAGGAATGCGGTAATTATCAAACACCAGCTCGGCGCTATCAATGCCTTTATAGCCCAGTTTTTCGAATTTCTTGCCGACCGTAAAGCCCTCGCCTTTTGGCGCGATCATCAGGCTCATGCCCTTGTAGCGTGGCTCGGCTTTGGGATCGGTTTTAACCAGCAGCGCAAAACACTGTCCCTTGATGCCATTGGAAATCCAGGTCTTGGTGCCGTTGATGACATAGTCATCGCCATCCCGAACCGCGACCGTGCGGATCGCTTGTAAATCGGTTCCGGCATTGGGCTCCGTCAACGCCAATCCGCCACGTATTTCACCGGTTGCAAATTTCGGTAACCATTCCAGCTTCTGCTCTTCGGTGCCAAACCGTTCAACCGCTGCGGCCATGATCAGGTGCGAATTGAAGATGCCGGTAATCGCCATCCAGTAAGAGGATATATAAGTCACAATCTTCGCATAGGTTGTCGCTGGCAGACCGAGCCCGCCATACTCCTGACCGATGGTTGCGCCAAATAGACCCATTTCAGCCATTTGGCCGACGAGTTTTTCTGGCCAGATATCGCCATGATCATGCTCCATGACCACCGGTCTGACTTCGCCCTCAACCCATTTTTCGATCGCATCCATGAACGCCCGTTCATCGTCGGGATCGATTGTCCCGGGGATAAATTCTTCAGTTGGCACCTGTACTGTACTAGCCGCTGAACTGGCCATAGTCTTACTCCTGCAAGTCAATTTTTGTCCGCATCATAGCGGCGGTATCGTTCTTGAACTTTTCTAGTCGTCGGCATTGCCGAAACCGCGCTTCCAGATCAGCATTGTCCGCTCAAATGTGCACACAATGTCATCATGCTGGTTTTTACCAATAGTTTTGATCGTCACAATTCCTTGCTCAGGTCGTGATGAAGACTCGCGCTTTTCCAGTACTTCGCTTTCAGCATAAAGCGTATCGCCCGGGAACATAGGCTTGGTCATCTTGATCTTGTCCCAACCCAGGTTGGCAACCGCCTTCTGGCTGGTATCTGAAACGCTCATGCCGACCATCAATGCAACGGTCAAAGGCGAACAGATAAGCGGTTTCTTGAATTCGGTGTTCTTGGCAAATTCATAATCAAAATGCACCGGATGCGTATTCATTGTCAGCAACGTGAAATGCACATTGTCGGTATCGGTAATCGTCCGGCCGGGACGGTGCTCATAGATATGTCCCACTTCGAAATCTTCAAAATAACGGCCAAACGTTTCCCGGAACCGACCCGGGCTAACTTCAATTACTCCATCACGCATATCTTTTTCCCTTAATAATCAATTTCAAACTCAAATTACGCCGCAGCAACAATCTTGCGATATCGTGCCATGACCGGCGCTTCCAGCATACGGCCATTATGACTAATCGCACGGCGGCCAGCGGCTTCAAATGCCGCTATCGCATCACGCGCTTCTGCAATTTCTGCCTCACTCGGCTTCATCGCCGTCTGAATTGCCGATAGTTGTTTCGGGTGAATGGCCGCCTTGGCGTGGAAACCCAAAGCCTTGGCGCGGGCGCATTCCTCGGCAAGTCCGGCTTCGTTGCCCATATCAATATACGGCACATCAACGGCCATGACTTGAGCAGACGCGCAGCACATTATAAAAGAACCCCGCGCTGCAAGCAGCGGCTCCCATTCCAGTTTTATTCCCAGTTCGGAGGAAAAATCACCGCCACCAAACATCATCGCGGTCACGCCATCGCTTGCTGCGATCGCGTCCCCGTTTCGCAGACCCTTCACCGTCTCGATGAGCGGTACCAACCCATCCACGCTGTCACCCAATAGGGACCGAACGATTTCAACTTCGCTGGCACTTTCGACCATGGGGATAAATATAAGCGACGGAAGAACCTCCGCAGATGACGCAGATGACGCAGATGACAATGCCAGAAGATCTTTGAGACCGGCCAAAGTTTTTAGTCCGTTGATCCGGACAGCGGTTTTTGAGCGATCCAATTTGACCAAAGCGTCCAGTACACACGCGCGCGCTTCATCCTTTTGATCTGGCGGCACCGAGTCCTCCAGATCAATGCAAATCAGATCAGCACCGCTGGAAGCCGACTTTTCAAAACGTTCCGGGCGACTCGCCGGCACAAAAAGAAAGTTGGTAAAACTGGTCATATTGTCCTTATCTGCGGCCTATTCGTGGAAATTACAAATTGCCTCTTCACAATTTGTCCGGACAAATCTAAAGTCAACCGGAAATTGAAAATAAATGTAGTTTATTGCAAGGAGATTCGGGATATGAAACGGTTTTTAACAACTGGTTGCGCTGCGGCTACGGCAATAGCGATGACCGCGAGTGCATCGGTTGCTGCACGCACATTGGACCCAACCAAAGCCGAAGATGCGCTGGAGATATCCAAACGGGTCCAATGCGGCGTGGCTGATGGCGTCCCGGCGGTTTATCACTGGTCAGGAAAAGTTTATTCGCGGGTTGAGGGCGAACCGGACCGCCATTTGTTCAATGGGGAAGGGATGAACATCCGGCAATGCGTGAAAATTACGGACCCCAAACGCGGAACAGGTTATCGGCAAGTGAGCCGAGAGGTGATGTTTTACCTCGATCCAGAGACGAACGAAGTTTTGCGGACATGGGAAAATCCATGGACCGGGGAAACCGTGAAAGTCATGCACATCGCCAATGATCCGGTTAATAGCCGACCGAACTACCCGTACTCGGAAGATGGAAAACCACACCAAATTTCAACGCTTCGGCGTCAGGGAAAGTGGCTATTCATGCCCTTTGAAGTGCCATTATTCTATCACAATGTTCTCGCCGGTGATTATCAGGATTATGTTGGAAATAAATATCACGCCATGGAAATCTTTGATTTTGCGATGCTCGCCGATGAAATGCTGGATACCAAAAACCCCACCGCCTATCCGACCGTCAGCTGGGTTCGCATTTCTGACTGGATGCCGTGGATGAAAATGCGCGGGCGGCAGGGCCAGATGGTCTTCAATGCGATGGGCGCAAAGCTGAAAAGCTACGATGAGCTGCCCAAGGTCATCAAAGACGAGATTGCGCTTAACCATCCGGAGTATAATAAGCCTCCGCCCGGAGATGATCCGCGTCCCAATGAAACCACGTGGACAGTGTTCAAGAAAATGGTCGACAAGGAGCGCGAAGCGGCGAAGAACAATAAATAGTCGCAAATGATCGGAAGAGTTTTCTCCCTTGGGGCCGGTGTAAAAACCGGCCTCTTTTTTTGACCTGCTTCCAATCAAGTCGGGTCCCGGTTTTTTATATAGCCGTCGCTATCCTCCGCTCATCACACAATGTCCGATTGAATAGCTTTCCATCCTTGAACCAGTGCCAGGTCCGGGCCCGGTGGTTTCCATCATCGCCCATACAGATTATTTCATAGAAATTGGCGCCAGGATCATCTTTCCGGTTCAGGTTGAGCAAGATCAGGCGAAATTCTGTTTCCCAGCTGCACCCGTCAAATCTATCGTTATCCCACCAGAGCTTTCCGTCACGTAACACGCCTTCCAGAGTAGCGCGATATTCCCGCCCGTCATCCCAAGTGAAATGATTTTTCTGGATATAGGCAAGCGGTCCATCATTGGGGAAAATACACTCGACCCGCGCCCTGTGGCGATCAACTTCGACATTATCTTCATCGACGTGGCGGTAAACGCCTTCCCAGATCCCGGCATGTTTCAGCATGGCTGGCATAATCTCCACCAACATAGGCTTGTGCTTCACGTCCATATTCCACTTCCCGAAACAGAAATACCAAATGCCGCTTAGTCGAGTTAGTTTGAGGCGACTAACAACCAATGTTGGACTTTGCACGTCCAATGATTGTATCTGAATGGCAAAAGAGGAGCAGCCATGAAAGAACCAAACCTCAGAGCCCGCTTTATCAAACCCTCGATGGACCCGCAGAAACTGATGCATTTCCTGTCAGTGTACGACACAGGGAGCTTCCCCCGCGCCGCACAGGGCAACGATGTAAGCCAGCAAGCGGTAACGATAAGCTTAACACGCTGCACCTCCACAACACCCGGGACTAGGGCTCGCCAATGTCATGGCCGGTCTCGAAGAAGGCATAACCACGTTTGACGCGTCGCTCGGCGGTCTCGGCGGTTGCCCGTTCGCGCCTGGTGCATCGGGCAATATCGTCACCGAAGATCTCGTGTTCATGCTGGAAGCCATGGGCATCAATACCGGCATTAATCTCGAAAAACTCCTGAAAGTGCGGGAGATTATTGCAGAGGCATTACCCGGCGAGCCTTTATACGGGTTTACGCCCGATGCTGGACTTCCATTGGGATTTTCACAAGCATCGCAGAAAGCGGCGGCATGACTCAACCAACCCCATTGGCTGGTTTAAAGGTTATTGAATTTACCCATATGGTTATGGGACCAGCAGTCGGCGCGATCCTTGCCTCGCTCGGCGCAGAGGTGGTCCGGGTGGAACCGATTGGCGGTGATCGTACCCGCAATCTGGTTGGCTCGGGCTCTGGTTATTTCCCGATGTATAACCGCCACAAGCAAAGCATATCGGTCAACCTCAAAGACCCGGACGGGTTGGAAGTGGCGAAAAAACTGGTAGCGGGCGCAGACATTTTGGTCGAAAATTACCGCCCCGGCGCGATGGACAGGCTTGGGCTAGGATATGAAGCGCTTTCCAAAGACAATGAACGCCTGATCTACGCATCCGAAAAAGGTTTCCTCCCCGGGCCTTATGAAAACCGCACCGCGCTGGACGAAGTCGCCCAGATGATGGGCGGCCTTGCCTATATGACCGGCCCTCCCGGCCAACCATTACGCGCGGGCTCCAGCGTTATCGATGTCACTGGCGGAATGTTCGGCGTTATTGCAATCTTGGCTGCTGTCGAAGAACGCCACCGTACAGGCAAAGGCCAGAGGGTACAAAGCTCGCTATTTGAGACGACAATCTATCTCATTGGTCAGCATATGGCGCAGATGGCGGTGACCGGCAAAGCCGCTGACCCGATGCCTGCACGGATTTCTGCCTGGGCCATTTACGATGTTTTCCAGACGCAAGACGATCCGATTTTTATCGGCGTTGTTACGGACGCATTGTGGGAGAAATTCTGCAAGCTGTTTGCGCTGGACGAGCTTTGGGCGGACGAAAGCATCCGAGAAAACAACAACCGCGTTGCCGCGCGCGACCGGATCATGCCACAAATTCGCGAGCTGGTTTTAGCCTACAAACGCGATGAGCTGATTGCCAAGCTGGAAGGCACTGGTTTGCCTTTTGCTCCCATCGCGCGGCCGGAAGATATGTTTGATGATCCTCATCTCAATGCCAGCGGCGGGCTCGAAGAGGTGACCATGGCGGACGGCAGCAAGACCAAACTTCCCGCGCTGCCGATTGAGATGAGCGGCGCGCGGCTCAACGCGCCGGACACCCTTCCCGAGACCGGCGCACATACGGATATGTTGCTCACCGGTCTAGGGTTTGATCAGGATGCTATCGCGCGCCTCCGGACAAGCGGTTCCGTCGGTTAATCAAACCCCCTTTTGTGGGCACATCAGATATTTTTCACCGGTCGTCTTGGCATTATATTGCCGCGCCATGTCCGAATCCAGCGCCTCAGCCAGGCTCAGCTCCTGCGTGTAGCTGCTGGCAAAAGTGGTTTTCAGTTCGCGCGCAACACGGGCGCGCATTTCATTGCCTTTATCCTGTCCGACTTTGGCGAGGAAATTCGGGAGCAAGAATCCACCCACGCCCCAAGCCATGCCGTAAGCGCGGTTCAAGGTGGTCGGCGAGAAATCCAGACTGCCGTAGAGATAAACCTGCTTGTGATGGGTCGAGCCATAGATACTATATTGCGAAGGCGTGCGCGCGGCAGCCTGCTCCATTGCCGTGAGAATATTGCTGGCTGTATCACCACCGCCGATGGCGTCAAATGCAATGGTTGCACCGGTTTCATGCAGCGCATCGGTGAGATCCGCCATGAAGCTGTCCGAACTGCTATCGCAGATATATTTTGCGCCAATGCCTTTTAAGATATCGGCTTGTTCTTGCTTGCGCACGATGTTCACCAGATCAACACCGTCGGCGATGCAGATTTTATTGAGCATCTGACCCAGATTGGAAGCCGCAGCCGTATGCACCAGCGCGGTGTGACCTTCCATCTTCATCGTTTCGACCATAGCAAGCGCGGTAAGCGGATTAACGAAACAGGATGCGCCATCTTTCGCCGTTGCATCATCGGGCAGTGGCAAACACATCATCGCCGGAACCACGCGATATTGCGCGTACATCCCGCCGCCCAAAATGGCGACTGTCTTGCCCACAAGCGCCTGAGCAGCATCGCTCGAGCCCGCCTCCACAACGACGCCAGCGCCCTCATTGCCGACTGTCAGGGCCTGGCCAACACGCGCCTTGAAGCGCGCCATGTGCGCAGGTGCCACGGGAGCGGACAAAACGCGGTCAGCACCATCGCCACTTGATGTTGCTTTGCCAACATCAGCGGGGCCAAACATGACACCGTGATCAGAAGGATTGATCGGCGAGGCTTCCATCCGTACCAGCACTTCGCCCTCTGCCGGAGCCGGAAAATCGACCTTGGCCAGCGCCAGTTCTAAAGTGCCATTTTCGTGAAGGGTGGATTGCATTTGAAGGCCGGTGGTCATGTTCGTCTCTCCGCTATTATAGGTTGCGTTTTACAACCTCTAATATCGGCCTAAGCGGATTCGCTGTCAGCGTCCACCCGTTACGTACAAACATTGCCCCGTAACCCAACTCGATGCGGGAGAGGCCATGTATATCGCGGCGGCTGCAATATCTTCTTCCGTGCCATAGCGTTGCAAAGGTATCTGCATCATCTTGAGCAATTGCTGGCGTTGCTCTTCGGTTTCAGTACCCATGCAATCATCAAAATTCTCCGTCGGCACGGGGCCGGGAGCCACTGCATTGACGCGGATTTTTGGCGCAAGTTCCATCGCCAAGGTGCTGGTCAGGCTGTTAACACCCGCCTTGGCTGCGCCATAGGGGCCATTTTTCGGTTGCCCGCCCATTGCCGCGCGCGAGGATGTGTTTATTATTACGCCGCCATCTTCACCCATATATTTGGTGGCGACTACTGCCCCCATCCAGACACCTTTGAGATTGAGATTAATCTGCGCATCCCACTCCGCTTCCGACGTGCGCGTGAGATAACGTGGCTGGCCATCGGGAATGCCGCCTGCATTGCTCACCCAGATCGTGACTTTGCCGAGTTGATCAACCGTGGCCTTCGCGAGGTTTTCCAGTGCATCCACGTTTGTTGCGTCCGTCGGTACGGCAATTGCTTTTCGGCCCATCGCCTGGATTTCTGCCACCAGACTTTCCAGATCACCGGCCGTGCGCGCTGCCACCGCGACATCGGCTCCCGCTTCGGCAAAACCGAGAGCAATCGCCCGGCCAATGCCTTTGCCCGCACCGACGACGACCGCCACTTGACCATCCAGCTTGAAATTATCCAATATGCCCATAGCCTCAAATCCTTCTTTTCTATCTTTTTATATTCGCTTCTGCTCGCCAATAGTGGAAGCCTGCCCAGATGTTGAACAGCGCCAGAATCGCCAGCGCTTTTTGCAATGCGCTGGCCTCAAGGAGTTTATCTCCGCCAGCAAAATAATCAGATAGACCGCCGACAAAAACCGGCCCGATACCCAGGCCGATCAGCCCCGCGACCAAAAGATAGATCGCAACCGCCATAGCCCGAGTACGATCATTGGCCAGCGCCTGAATAGCAGCAAAACTCGGACCATAATAAAACGTCGCCCCAAAAGTTGGGAAAGCGAGCAAGGCAATCGCAACATTCACATTATCAGCGTAAATCGCCCAAATCATGCCCGGGGCAGCGATCACCAGCATCAAGCCGCTCAATAGTAGCGGCAAGCGCGGATTGCCCTTGCCCAATATGTCGCCAATCTTTCCACCAAACCACGCGCCAAACCCGCCCGACAGACCAACCATTACACCCAATTTCCATCCGAGTTCACCATAGCCGATCCCATGCACGCGAACAAACAGACCGCCATAAAAACTGGCAAGCCCATAGGACACAAATTGCACCAGAACTCCGGCCGCGACCAAATGCCAATAAGCGGGTTTCGATGAGAGTTCCTTGAACGCATCCTTGAACGTAATTTCATTCGGTTTGGCTTTGAAAGCCGCTGATAACGGAATTTTCCCGCGCGGATCAGGAACCGTAAACCAGATAACGATCGCGATAATAATTCCGGGCAAACCGGCAATCAAAAATGCGGAACGCCAATCAAGGTTTTCGGTGATCCAGCCCCCGCCAGCATATGCCAGAAAGGCGCCAATCGGCACCGACATTCCCAATATGCCAAGCGCGCCCGAGCGCCGGTCTGGCGGAAATAAATCCGCAATTAAGGAATGGGATGCAGGAGCAGAGCCAGCTTCGCCGATACCGACCCCGACACGCGCCAAAAACAACTGGATGAAATTAGCCGACAAACCGCAAGCCACAGTCATCGCCGACCATGTCGCGATTGCAATGGCGATGATCCTGCTGCGGTTCCAGCGATCGGCCAGAGCGGCGACAGGGATCGCCAAAGTCGTATAAAAAATCGCGAAAGACAAGCCGGTCATTAAACCAAGCTGGGTGTCCGTCAGGCCGAGATCCTGCTTGATCGGTTCCGCCACGATTGAAATAATCTGCCGGTCCAGAAAATTAAGCATGGTGACAACGAAAAGCACGCCAAGCGCATAATTGGTTTGTCGTGATGGCGCTGGTGAGCGAGTCACTTCCAAAGCGGGCTTGCCAGAGGCTGCGTCTTCCATGGATCCGCTATGCCATGCAGATGGATGCGTCGGGACCCTCTCTTTAATTAGGGTGTTGGTATGAATATCGGGTTCGGCCCGCGAGGCTCATCCCGAGTCTCTCGAAGGACGGCTATGATCTTGAACCATCCTTCGACAAACTCAGGGTGAGCGGAAAAATTCACGCCCTTTCAACTGCAAAATTCTAGAGAGATTGCCCGTCGTCCACAATAATATCGGAACCAGTCACGCAACGCGAGGCATCAGACGCGAAATAAAGCATCATCGCATCGAGCGAGGCGATATCCTGTAACCGGCGGCGATGAAAACCGGCAATTTGTGCCTTGCCGCCATCGGTATCATACCAGTCGCCCTGAATTTCGGTCGGGATATAGCCGGGATGGATGGTGTTGACATTCACACCTTGTCGCACCCATTCGCGCGCAAGATTGCGCGCAAGGTGGGTTACACCAGCCTTGCTTGCAGCATATACGCTATCGCCTTCGCCGGTGAGCCGCGATGTAATTGATCCAATGATTGTGATCCGCCCGTTTTCTTTCTCGCGGCTGCCACTGGCAATCAGCCGTTTTGCGCCTTCGCGAGCGACCAGATATACCCCCTTGAAATTGGTATCGAGCAAGGTTTGGACGCGATCTATCGCGACATCGGTCGAACGTCCCGTCGCAGCAACACCTGCATTCGCGACGATACTATGCACCGTTCCAAACCTCTCCTCAGCCGCGTCATATGCAGCGATTATCGAGGCTTCATCCGTGACGTCCAGCGGCACAGCTAGCGCCTTGCCACCCTGACGTTCAATCTTCGCGACCAATTCTGCCGTCCGGTCCGTCCGGCGTGCCCCAAGGACGATATTGGCTCCCGCCTTGGCAAATAATTCGGCAAAACGCGCACCAAGGCCAGATGATGCGCCAGCAACGAATGCAGTTCGTCCGGCAAGCGAGAAAGGGGTTTCCATATTCAGATATCTCCACAGTTACTAAAATCGAGCCTAGACGATCGCTACCCGCTCGGCCAATATCGCTTTGCATAGGGTTTCTCAAACGTTTCTCAAACAAGGGATAAATCATGATCGACACCTCTCTCGACTATAACGGCAAGATCGTTTGCGTAGTTGGCGGCTCAGCAGGAATTGGCAATGCGACCGCACAGGCCTTTCGAAAGTGTGGCGCAGAAGTCCACGTCACGGGCACGCGTGCCGATCACAGCGAGTATAAAATGGAAGATGGTTCCGATTTTGCAGGACTGACCTATCACCAATTGGATGCCGCCGATGATGGAGCGATCATCGCGCTTCGGCAGAAGTTTGAAAAATTGGACGTGCTGATCTGCTCTCAGGGTATGGTCATGTATAAACGTGCTGAGTTTGAACCGGAAAATTTCGCCAAGGTCATTCAAGTCAATTTAAACAGCCTGATGACCTGTGCCGGACAATTTCACGATCTGCTAAAAGAAGCACAAGGCTCGTTGATCATCATCAGTTCGACCGCCGCTTTTCATGCGACAGTGGGTAACCCTGCCTATAACGCTTCCAAAACGGGCGCGATGGGTCTCACTCGCACCTTGGGCAAGGCCTGGGCACCCGATGGTATACGTGTCAACGGCATTGCGCCCGGGCTGATCGCGACCAAAATGACCAAGGTGACGACAGAACATCCCAAACGGCGCGAGGCGACAATTCGCTCGATACCGGTCGGGCGGATTGGCGACCCGGATGATATGGCGGGTCTGTCGCTGTTTCTTTGTTCGCCGCTGGCTAGCTATATTGTCGGACAGACAATAATCGCAGACGGTGGTTTACTGCTGTAGATCAGACTTTGGCCAATCCGGAATTGACAGCCTTGCCGGTCCACCAGAACAGAAACGTCGCTATGGCCAGACTAAAAACGACCGTCACAATCACCGCATAGCTGAGCGACATAGTGCCATAGGCATCCGCCCAATTGTCGCTCATCAGCCCGATTAGCGCCGGGCCAATGCCGTAGCCGAGCAGGTTGATCGACAAGCTGCTGATTGATGATGCCGTGCCGCGTTCTGTCGGCAGGACCGCTGATTGCACCATGGAGATGGCTGCGCCTTGCGTCGAAACCAGGAGGACATAGCCGCTAATATATAGAAAGAGAGTCATTTCGAGACTGTCAGATAAAAGGCAGAGGGTCCAGAACGGCAAGACCAGCAGCACCGCAACGCTGCAATACCAAGGTCGCCATTTCGGGTTTTTCTTCGCCAGATAATCGGCGAGAAAACCCCCCAAGATCATTCCGGGCACACCGCCAAAAAACAAAACCGTACCCAGATAAACACCCACTTCTCCTGAGCCGACGTCAAAATTGCGCATCAGCATGGGGGCCAGCCAGATCGCAAAAGCGAAGGAAGGAATATTGGTGAAGGAATTGGCCAGTACGACGCGGAAGAAAACACTGTTGGTCCACAACGAGCCCATTGTGGTCATGAAAGGCTCTTGTTTTTCCGCTCCCTTGTCTGCCCCGGTTGGCTTCGCTTCGGGCGTGAAATAGCGGCCGCGTTTCGGTTCCCGGATCGTGAGAAAGAGGATGATACCCAGCAGTATTCCCGGCACCCCCAGAATAACGAACGTCCAGCGCCAGCCATAGGCTTCTGCGATCAGACCACCGGCCATATAGCCCAGCACCGGCCCCAACACGGCACCTACGGCGAATATCCCCATGGCCCGCGACAGTTCGTGCGGCGCGAAATAGTCGGTGATAATCGAAACCGACGGCGGGCCGCCGCCCGCTTCTCCGACACCGACACCCAGACGCGCCAGAAGCAATGTCCAGAATCCCAACGCCGCGCCGCACAAGGCTGACATCAGGCTCCACAGCGCTAAAGCAATGGCGACCATGTTCTTCCTGTTCGTCCGATCCGCCAGTCGCCCGGCCGGAACGCCCAAAATCAGATAGAAAACTGTAAAGGCGGTCCCTGCAAGCAAGCCAATTTGTGTATCGCTCAACACAAATTCAGCTTTGATATCCTCAATCAGGATCGACATCACCAACCGATCGGCGATGTTGAACATGAAAGTCAGCATCAGCAAGACCAAAACATAATAGCGGTAGACACCACCAGATGTCCGACCATCGCTTACCATGATGTCTTGTCGCATCATAACATCGCGCATCCCCTCCAAGAGATACTGACAGATGTAGACAGAAAAAAAGGGCAGAGCCAGCGGCTCCGCCCTCGCTTTAGTGATAGGGTGAAGGCCGACCTCCTGTCCGCTGATCCTGAGCCTGTCGAAGGACTGGTTGCCTCAAAGAGACTGACTTCGACAAGCTCAGCCCGAACGGTAATACCGCCAGCGCTAGATTATGCCGCGCTCAGTTTGATATGCCGCCTCATGTGATGGTCAACGCTACCAAACTCGCCTTCAATGATCGAAAGCCGTTTGAAGTAGCTGCCTACTGCCAACTCGTCCGTCATACCCATACCGCCGTGAGTCTGGATTGCCGACTGGCCAACGAAGCGTGCCGCTTGGCCAATGCGAACCTTTGCAGCAGATACGTTCTTCTTGCGGGTCGCTTCATCTTCATCGAGTTTGATTGTCGCCAGATACATCATCGAAACCGACTGCTCATGCTCCATCAGCATATCGGCCATGCGATGCTGCAATACCTGAAATGAACCAATCGGCGTGCCAAATTGCTTCCGCTGGCGCGAATAATCCAGCGTCATGGCATTGGTCACTTGCATTACGCCTGCTGCTTCGGCGCAGACTGCGGCAGTGGCTTCATCAACCACTTTTTCGATCAGCGGCAGGCCATTGTCAGCTTCACCAATCAGCGCATCGCTGGAGACTTTAACATTCTCGAAATAGACTTCAGACGCGCGGCGGCCATCAACCGTGCCATAGTCGCGCTGACTCACGCCGTCGGCATCGCGCGCCACAACAAAGACAGAGACACCGGCAGCATCGCGCTGGTCTCCGGAAGTCCGCGCCGTCACGACAAAATGCGTTGCCCAAGGCGCGCCGATCACGACCGCTTTATGGCCGTTGATGACATAATCGCTGCCGTCTTTCCTTGCGGTCGTTTGCAAGTCCGCCAGATCATAGCGACCGCGCGGTTCTGCGTAGGCAAAGGCAAAGATCATCTCGCCGGAAATAATCCCGCCGATATATTCTTCTTTCTGCTCTGCGCTGCCGCCATGTTTCAGAAAACCACCCGCACAGATAACGCTCGGGACAAACGGCTCGACCGCAAGTCCCTTGCCGAATTCTTCCATGATGATCATCGCTTCGGTCGCACCGCCAAAGCCGCCATCTTCTTCGCTGAAGGGCGCTGCGAGCATGCCCAACTCCGCCAATTGTGCCCAAAGCTCGGGACGCCAGCCGGCATCACTCTCAATCACGCTGCGGCGCGTATCCCAGTCATATTCTTCGCGGATCAAGCGCGAAATACCATCGCGCACCATGTTTTGTTCGTCGGTAAAATCGAAATCCATTTTGGTTTCCCCTGTGTCGGTCTGATTAAAGGCCGAGGATCATTTTGGTGATAATATTGCGCTGGATCTCGTTGGAGCCCCCGTAAATCGATGTTTTACGCATGTTGAAATAAGTTGGCGCTGCGTGATGCGCATAATCCGGTCCAATCGGAAAATCATTCGAACCATCATCCGGGAAGCTGCGGAAATCAGGCGTGCCATAATAGCCGACCGCTTCCAACGTCAGTTCGGTAATCCGCTGCTGGATTTCGGTGCCTTTGATTTTCAGCAAGGAGCTTTCCGGCCCCGGGCCTTTACCCGCCTGCTCGCCGGCCAGAGTCCGCAACTCGGTGATTTCCAGCGCCGCGAGATCAATCTCCAGCTGGCTGATTTTGCGCGCGAAACCCATATCCTCAATTAGCGGCTTGCCGTCGAGCATTTCGGATTTTGCAATTTCCTGCAACTTTTCTACGCCGCGCTTGGACCGGGCGACACCAGCAATGCCGGAACGCTCATGCGCAAGCAGGAATTTGGCATAGGTCCAGCCCTTATTCTCTTCACCGATCAGGTTTTTGGCCGGAACCCGCACATCGGTGAGCCAGACTTCGTTGACCTCATAGCCGCCGTCGATCAGCTTGATAGGGCGCACTTCAATGCCCGGTGTTTTCATATCAACCAGAATGAAGCTGATGCCCATTTGCGGTTTTGGTGCATCGGAATCGGTGCGACAGAGGAAGAAACCCCAATCGGCATGCTGGGCCAAGGTGGTCCAGGTTTTCTGGCCATTGAGAATATAATCATCGCCATCGCGAACAGCGGTTGTTTTCAGCGAAGCCAGATCGGAGCCGGCGCCGGGTTCTGAATAACCCTGACACCACCACACATCGCCGGACTTGATACCGGGGAGATGCTCTGCCTTTTGCTCTTCATTGCCAAATGTATAGATAACCGGTCCAACCATCGCCACACCAAAGGGCAGCGGCATGATCGTGTTAGCACGCGCATTTTCTTCACCCCAGATATAGCGTTGCGTCGGCGTCCAGCCGGTGCCGCCATATTCTGTTGGCCACGCCGGAACCGACCACCCCTTTTTGCCCAAAATTTTGTGCCAAGCGACCATGTCTTCCGGCGTGACTTCATCACGCAGGGCGTTCATATCGATATTTTTGGGATGATTATTTGCAATAAATTCACGCACTTCGTCACGAAATGCATTTTCTTCTACGGTGAACTCCAAGTTCATGGGGCGTCTCCTTTGGAAATTTGATCCTTGTTAATTTTGACCGGACTATACGCCGAAAATGGCCGGAAACAAGCAGTTTAACCGTCCAGTTAAAGTAACGTGCAAGGTGACGCTACGGCACGGCTGCGTCAATTCCATTCCTGGCCTGTCCCGACCTATTCCGAGCCGGAAAACTTGTCCTTGCGCCGCTTGCCGAATCTCATGCCGCGTTCCAGACGTGCCCTGAGCGCGGTATAATAAGCTTCAAGAAATAATCTCTCTTCGCCAGCGCCCGGTTCCCAGCCGATTTTTGTGCAGATTGACGCTGCGACGGTTTCAAGCGCGTCGTCGCTACCGGTGCGCAGTACGTTCTCCAATGTTTGCAATTCATATTCGCCGTAAACCGAAAGTTCCTCGTCGGAAAACTGGTATCGACCACCGGGATGGGAAGCATCGGCAGATTGCGCCGCGGCCGTGGGTGCGACAATATCTCCCAGCCCGCGTTTCACATTCTGGATCACCCAGGTTCCGGCAATAAGATCACCACCGCGCAGACGGTCTTTATTGAACAACGGAAACAACAGAAACATCAACACCCACAGAAACCCGGCCCAGGCAGCAAAGCTTGACATATTGCCTTGCGCACCACCGGCGGACAGAAACATCAGTGGCAGGAACAGCTCAACATCGCGCACAATATTACGCGCGATTACTGCCTCTGCCGACAGCCGCCCGCCATCACGTGCCGCAACGCGGATACCAACCGCTCGCTTTCCCCATGTCGCAGCCCGGTCACCCAATTCGAAATAGAGAAAATAGGCATTGCGCAACAGGAACATCGTGATGATCCAGATTATCGCCAGAAAGCCCAAAGGTCCGGACGGATCGACAGCACTATCACCCAGCGTTGTCCCCAATGCCCAAAGCACCAGCAGCCCGAGCAGGGTAATACCGACAATCATGCTGAGAATTATCACAATATCCAGTGCCAAAGCGCCTGCGCGCGCGCCCGCTGCCGCCACCGTCACATTGAGCGGTACGCCCTCGGGCGTAACCATGATGCGGTCGAGCTTGGGATTGGCCGAGCGCCGGATCCAGGGATCAGCTGCGGTGCTATCGGTCATATCACATCGCCTTTATGGCGCCTGCCAAAACCGCAGAAATAGATCAGCCAGAAGAGCATCATGCTGCCACCCACCGCATATCGCCCCGCGGTATTGTTAATCAGTTGCCGGGCATATCCCTCCAGCAATCCAGCGCAGATGAGCATGATGACCACCCCTGCCATCACCAGGGCGGCGCGTTTGCCCGCTGCGCTCGCCGCTGCCAGATGGGATTTGTTGCCCGGAAATGCGATGGATCGGCCCACGTGTATGCCCGCGGCCCCCGCCAGCAATATCGCGAATAGTTCCGTGGTCCCGTGGATCGAGAGCCAGCCAATGAAATCCACTGTCAGACTACGCTGGGCGAACACCCACAGCATCGCGCCAAGCAAAGCCATATTGTGTATCAGCAGCAAGATACTTGGCACTGCGAAAGCAAAACCAAGCGCAAAAGCGAGGATCGCAACTTGCGCGTTATTGCTGAACAGGAATGCCGCGAAAACGCCAAGGCCATCATTTTCTTCTGTGCCAAACAGTGTCTCGCGCAGTGCTGCCTCGGACGCGCCCGGCACCCGCGCATCAGCAAAACCGCCCGGCACCAGAGCGTAAAACCAGTCGCTATCGCTCGCGACGAGAATATAGCCGATCAGCGTTCCGGCAATCATGACAAATAGTGCGATCCAGATTTCCGGACCAATCGCCCGCACCGCTCGGCTCCATCCACCGCCAAAAAATTCCTTCAGCCAGCGACCAAAGCTGGTCTGGGTGCCATAGACCAGAAAATAGCTGCGCAGCGACAGGCCTTCGAGATAATCGATCAGTCCCGCATCAAGCGAGTTTTCCCGCGCTATGGAAAGACTCGAAAGCAAGGTGCGGTACAGCGTCGGCAGCGCCAGCACGTCTTCATCGGAGAGGCGTTTTGATTTGCCCTTCTCCATTTGGGTGACAATAGTTTCCAGCCGCGTCCAGTCCGCCTCGCGCTCCAGCCGGAACCGGTCACTGCGCAGCGCGGCGACCGCGATGTTGAGGTTTTCAGACGCGATATCGGTCACAATGCCCCCCGCCGCTTGATTTTGAGATAGCTGTTGATCAGCCGCGTGCCGATGACATCATGCGCGCCTTCAATGACATCTATGCCCATATGCTGGAGCCGGGTGACCACCATCTTCTTCTGGTCAAGCAAGCTTTGTGCAGTGACGCTGCGGCTGACATCCCGCGCAGTTTCAGGAACGCTATTGATAATTCCTGCTAGCTCCATGTCTTCCAGCACGACAAACAGCACCAGATGCTTGTCAATCAACCGCGCTGCTGCTTCAAGCATCAGATCCGCTGCCGTCGGGTCGGTAAAGTCGGTAAAAATAATGATCAACGAACGCCGCTTCAGCCGGCTTGCCAGTGTCGAGAGCGCTAATGTGTAATTGCTTTCCTGATGGCGGTAATCGATTGTCGCCGCCTCGCTCTGCAACCGATGAAAATTTCGACTACCGGCCAGAAACGGCGTCGAGAGTTCCGGCTTGGCGGCGAAACTGAACAGGCTGGTTTTGTCACCGGATTTGAGCGTGATGTAAGCGGTCAGCAAAGCTGCCGAGACGGCGCGATCAATGCGGGGCAGGCCATCAATCGGCTCGCACATCGCCGACCCGCTATCGAGCGCAAAAACAATCTGGTTGTTGCGCTCGGTATCATATTCCTTGGCGAGCAACTTGCTATGCCGCGCCGATCCCTTCCAGTCGATACTGCGCCGGTCCATGCCTGGTTGGTACTCTGCCAGCGCTTCAAACTCGCTACCCTCGCCGCGAAATTTACGCGCCAGCAAGCCGAAGATGGAATCGCGCAGGAACATCTGGACAGTCGGGCTGCGGACCGCTGAAATATTGGGCACAATCGCAACACTTTGCTCGCTCTGCTTTGTCGATTGCCGCCATGCAAGGCCAAGCGGCCCACGCCAGCGGAGCCATAGCCGATCGAGTTCCCCGGTGCCCCTGCGGATCGGATTGGCCACCGCCAGTCCAGAGAAATCACCGCTAGCCTTTGCAGCACGGTTCAATGCAAATTCTATCCTGCCATCTTCGGCGAGACGGCCATCAACTCCCAATTGCGCATCCACTGTGCGCGGGTTCATTACCCCGGAAAAGCTGGCACTGACTTGCATGTTCAGCGGTGCCCCGATTTCAGCCATTTTGGGCGCGATCAACTGTACTTCATCAAGCTTGGCCGCGATCAGTCCATCGAGCACAAGCAGCAAAATGAGCATCGCCGCCCAAGCCGCCCCAATGGCCCATAAGGCCGGGATGATAGCGGCGAGCAGCGCTGCAATAGGCGCGCCCAATGCAATCAAAACAACAGCGCGGCCAGTGGGATAAATCACCGGCCTATCCCGCTGATACCGAGACTGTTCGCCCGTTCGCCCGGAGCTTGTCGAAGGGCCGATGATGCACTGCCAGATGCTTCGACAAGCGCAGCGTGAACGGGGTGAAAAGCAAAAAAGCCCATCAGCGCGGCGCTTCCGTTCGCTCAACCAGACCTTCGATGATTGCATCAACCTGACGACCTTCAATTTCGGCAGCCGGGGAAAGCAAGGTGCGGTGGCGCAGCACTGATGGAGCCAGCATTTTTACATCATCCGGGATAACATAGTCACGCCCCGAAATAGCAGCGCGGGCGCGGGCAGCACTGGCGAGCATGATCGCAGCGCGAGGACTTGCGCCATTTTCCAGATCCGCAGTCTCGCGGGTCGCCCGCACCAAGCGCACGATATAGTCGACAACATCTTCCACAAGCTTCACAGTTTTCACTGCCTCGGCGGCGGTTGCGAGTAGCTTCTCGTCCGCCTGCGCGGAAATCCCGAAATCAGCGGCAACCGGTGCGCCCATCCGGTCACCATATCGAGACACAATCAGCTTTTCTTCGTCAGCATCGGGATATTCAATCAGCAGCTTGAACAGGAACCGGTCGAGCTGCGCTTCGGGCAGCGGGTAGACGCCTTGCTGTTCGATCGGGTTCTGGGTCGCGACGACCATGAAATTCGACCCCAGCTTATGGGTTTCCCCATCAATGGTCACCGAGCGTTCCTGCATCGCCTCGAGCATGGCGGCCTGGGTTTTTGGCGGCGTCCGGTTGATCTCATCGGCGAGAAGCAAATCGCAGAAAATCGGTCCGCGCGTCAGGGTGAATTTGCTGGTCTGGAAGTTGAACAGGTTGGAACCGACAATATCGCCGGGCATGAGATCGGGCGTAAACTGGATACGCCCGAAATCGAGACTCAGCGTGGAAGCGAAACACTGGGCGAGGAAAGTCTTTGCCGTGCCGGGCGGACCCTCCAGCAACACATGGCCGGATGAAAACAGCGCGATCAGCAAATGGTCGACAATCTCTTCCTGGCCGATAATCGCCTTGGCAACTTCACTGCGGATATTGTCCGCGAGGCCTTTCAGCTCTTCCATCTTCATCCGATTTTTTCCTTTTTCCAATTAAACAGAGCGGCCGCAGCGTCGGCGACCTCATTGCGGTTCTGGGTCCGGCGCAAGGCTTGATAAAGTGCCGAGAAACGGTCGCCATCCACCTCTCCCAATTGATCAAGCTTTTCGTTAACGAGCGCATCATCTGCGCCTGCCCGGAGACCAATAGCCTCTGCCGCCTGCGCACGGATCATCTCGGCATAGGGTTCCGCCACAAGATATTCCCGCTGCATGCGCCCGATGAATCCGGCGCTGTTGTTCACCAGAGCAGTCTTGCCATAATCAATGCTGCGCCGCTCGCGCAAAGGCGGTCCAAAGCGGTTAAACGCCATCCATGCGGCCGCTATCGCTGCGACGATCAGACAAATCGTAGCGCTCAGAAACGGCGGTTCGAACGCCAGCGTCAGGAGATTTTCGGAGGATCCCAGTCCGTTGAATGTGAGATCAAAGGTCACGGTCTCCTCGCTGCCCGTTGACGCGGCTTCTATGAGGGCAATGGCATGGCGTGCCGTCTGTTTATCCGCCATGCCAGCATTGTTCATCAGGTCCGCATCGGCGACCACAACCACCGGGAAATAGGATGCATCAATCTCGTCTTCATCGGTGATCCGCGATTCATCGAGGCTATCAAGCTGCGCATAGACGCCGCCATCATCAATATAGGCAGCGAGCGCCCGGCCTGATGTTCGGTCCCGGGTTATGGTACGCAGATAATCACCCTTGATCGTGACGGGAGTGTCCGGAGCCTTCACCTGCTTGGCAACCGCCGAAAGGGAAAGCAATGTCCCAGCCTTTTTGCGCTTTTCATCAATCTTGATTTCGGCATCGACTAGGTCAGCAAGCAAAGCCGTGTTCGTATCCGGCTCGACAGTCCCGCCTTTCGCAGCCCACCCCTGTTTCAGCCCGGGTAGCGGCCCGATATACCATTTTGGCAATATGATTAGTGTCGGCCCAATATAGGAACGGTTATGAACAACCTCAGCCAAATCTTCGGCATTGGCATAAGCAGCGGGGGTCAGGATCAGCAGACCGGCATTGTCATTTCCTGCCGGACTGCGCGAATATTGCACCTTCGTGCCGGTTTGCTCGATGATCTCGGCGAGCGCCTTATAGCCAGCAAAGCTATAGGATGCGCCATGGGCCTGCCCGTCATTGGCCGAGGTGAGGCGATTGCCTGCGCCGAGCCCGTATAAGAGACCAACAAAAGCGGCAAAGCCGATGATCACCATGATGATGATCGTCGTCCGTTTAAACGGATTGGCCTGAACACTCATCAGGAAGAAGCCTTCCAACTGTCTTTCAGGGCAAACTCGCCGTACGCGTTGCGCGATGCCAGCCAGCCGGCCTCGCCAATAGGCGTCGCGCCAAAAACGCCGCGTTCAACATGGCTGGCGATGACTGCAAACATATTGCGCGCTTTTTCAGGCAGGCTTTCAAACCGCTCAATTTCTCGTGATGTATTGGAAGGGCGAAGCAATTCCGGGCGGCGTTTCTCGATATCCTCAATGCTACGGAACAACAACAAATGCGCCGCTTCGTCATATTGGCCTTTGCCCGCGAGAGCATCCGCCTCATCCAGCCATTGCCGCGCGACGCTTTGTTCCGGCAGCCATTCTTCCACGTCTGACTTTGGCTTCCGACCACGCCATTCCTCGATATAAGGTGCTAAAATCACCCACAGCAGGGTCAGCACGCCTACAGCGAGCAGCACCAGCAGCACGATCCGCAAGACCGGCCAAGCGGTGACCAGCATTTCGCCAACCGGTCCTAATACTTCTCCTAGCCATTTCAGAAAATCCTGCCACCATTGCGGCACTTCCGGTGGTTTAAACTCCGCCGCGGCAAACTGGATATCACTGTCGCCGCGCACGTTTTTCCATGCAGCATCGAAAGAGGCTTGTTCACTGGTGCCCTGTACTTGTGCGTTCTTTGCCACGCTGCAGATGTTGCAGAAACCACCGATGGCGGCAAGAGCGAAGATAGAGTGATCCAATTTCTATTCGGATCTTTACCCTTACAATATTTTATGACAGTATTTGCCAAATAATATTGGAGGGGAGCAAATATGGCCAATCCGGATGGCAAGGTTGATATCAGCAGAGTACTCAACAATACTTTTGGCGTTATAAGCCGGAATCCCGTGGTTTTTCTGGGGCTCTCGTTCCTGATCCTTGGCATCCCCAATGCTTTGCTACAACTCATGCAGGGCAGTCCTGAAGCTGTTATGGGTGCCTTTGCCTCCCCGACCGCAATCATATCCGGCATCGTCGGTTTCATTGTAATCATCTTTTTCTCGGTCATACTGCAAGCGACATTGATTGTTGCCACCGTTAAAGACCTGGGCGGCGAGCAGATTAATCTTGGCGACTGCGTGAACAAGGCGCTGAGCAAGGTACTGCCGCTGATCGGCCTCGGTTTTCTGATGGGTCTGGGTATCATGCTGGGTTTTGTACTGCTGGTTGTGCCCGGCGTCATACTGGCTCTCATGTGGATGGTTTCTTCTCCGGTTCTCATGACTGAAAACAAGGGCGTAGTGGATTCCATGAAGCGCAGTGCGGAGCTGACGTCCGGTTCCAAATTGCTGCTTTTTCTCCTGATGATAATTTATGTTGTTATTGCCGTAGTCATTGGCGGGATTGGCGGAGCGATGAGCCTTTTCAGCACGACCGGCGCGGTGATAGTGGCCCTGCTTGTGAATACGATAACCGGCGCTCTGCAGGGTGCGGGCATTGCCTCCATCTACGTCGATTTGCGCAACGCTAAAGAGGGTACAGACACCAGCACATTGGCCGATGTCTTTGCCTAGATAGAAGCCAAATAGAAGAAAGCTAAATTTAACCGCGCAATTGAACAGTTGGAGATTCTCCGATTAACCGCTATAAGTTGCGTATTGATATGCAATTCAGCGGGTAAAGCTCCATGATTAAACTGAACGTAAACGGCAAAGATCAGCAGGTCGATGTTGATCCAGCCACACCAATCCTCTGGGTGGTCCGTGAAAACCTGAAAATGCCCGGCACCAAATTTGGTTGCGGTATTGCCCAATGCGGGGCGTGCACTGTGCATCTCGATGGCAAACCGGTGCGGTCCTGCTCGACCCCTGTTTCCGCCGCTGATGG
Organism: Parasphingorhabdus halotolerans; assembly: GCF_012516475.1. Classification (NCBI taxonomy): domain Bacteria; kingdom Pseudomonadati; phylum Pseudomonadota; class Alphaproteobacteria; order Sphingomonadales; family Sphingorhabdaceae; genus Parasphingorhabdus; species Parasphingorhabdus halotolerans. Next base: position 1,945,175 of record NZ_CP051217.1, read on the forward strand.
CAAAGCGATTACCACGATTGAAGGCATTGCTGCAGAAGACGGCACGCTCAGCAAAGTGCAGCAAGCATGGATTGCCGAGCAGGTGCCCCAATGCGGCTATTGCCAGTCCGGCCAGATCATGTCGGCAACCGCGCTTTTGCAAAAAACTCCAAACCCGACGGACGCACAGATTGATGCGGCGATGGCCGGCAATGTCTGCCGCTGCGGTATGTATGGCCGGATACGCAAGGCGATCAAAGCCGCTGCGGGTATCACCGCTGAAACGAAACCAGAAACGCAGGAGGCCTGAACATGACAGAAGAACAAACTCCTGACACCCCGAATGACGCCACTAATGATGTCGAAACAAAACCCGAGAAGAAAAAGGGCAAATGGACCCGGCGGGCGTTCATTGGCGCAGGCGTTGTCGCGGGCGGCGCGCTCGTTGTTGGTATCGCCGTTCGGCCCGGCAACCCAACCGGCAAGCTCAAGCCCTTTGTTGCCAATGGCGAGGATGAAAACCTGATAAATGCCTGGGTCAAAGTGGGCGCGGACAATGTCGTGACCGCTATTGTTCCGCATGCTGAAATGGGTCAGGGCGCCCATAGCGTTCTCGCGCAAATGCTGGCCGATGAAATGGACGCGGATTGGAACAAGCTCGAAATTCTCGAAGCGCCTGGCATAGCCAGTTACGCAGGCGCGGATATTGGACGCGAATTTCTGGCACCCACGCTTGAAGTCCCCAATCTTCTGGAGCCGACCGTTCAAGGGACCTTCCTCAAGCTTGCCGACATGATGTCGATAAGCTTTACCGGTGGCAGCTTTTCCATTCGCGGCGTTGGTAATCGCAGCCTGCGGATGGCCGGCGCAGCCGCAAAACAAATGCTGATTGCCGCCGCCGCCCAAAAATGGGGCGTGGAAGCGGGCCAAATCACTGCTGCCAAGAGCATGCTGACCCACAAGGCATCAGGCAAGTCGGCGACCTATGGTGAATTTGCCGCAGCGGCAGCCGAGCAAAGCCTGCCGGTCAAACCAAAGCGCAAGAAAGTCAGCGAATATGTGCTGATGGGCAAGCCCATTCCGCGCAAGGATATTCCATCCAAGGTCAACGGCACAGCCGGATTTGGTATTGATGTAGAGGTCGAAGGCATGAAATATGCCGCCGTCAAAGCGCCGCCAGTGATTGGAGCAAAGGTCGAGAAAATCAATGCCGATGCTGCCAAAGCCATGCCCGGCGTGCTGCAGATTTTGAACATGGGCGATTTTGTCGCTGTGGTGGCCGATGGTTATTGGCAGGCACAGCAAGCGCTCAATACTGTCGAAACAACGTATTCCAAAGCGGACGGACAGGGGCTTGATCAAGATGCGGTTTTCGCGCGCTATGCCAAAGCTCTGGATGAAGCCGGTAGCGATGGCGGCGATGTGGAAACCGATGAAGGCGATGCCATCGCGACATTTGGCAGTGCGGCTAAAACGGTCAAAGCCGAATATAAAGTGCCGTTTCTCGCCCATGCTACGATGGAGCCGATGAACTGTACAGCCCGGGTTGAAGGTGACACATGCGAGCTATGGCTGGGAACCCAAAACCCGCTCGGCGCGCGCCGTGATGTTGCCAAGGCACTGGGTATTAGCGACGATAATGTATCAGTGCAAAATGCCTATCTCGGCGGCGGATTTGGACGACGCGGCAATAGCGATATCCCGGTTATGGCGGCGCGCATTGCCAAGGCCGCTGGCTATCCGGTCAAAATGATCTGGTCCCGCGAAGAAGACACAGCGCAGGATCATTACCGTCCTTCCGCGACCAGCCGGTTTGAAGCCGGACTGGATGAATCGGGAAAACTCGTCAGCTGGAATAATATCCATGTTCATCTGTTCGACCCGCAAGAAGCACCAACGGTGCCGCATTATGCGGTCCCCAACCACCTGATCCGCAAGGTCGATGTGCCCATGCACTTGCGCTTTGGACCATGGCGCTCGGTCGATCACAGTCAGCAGTCGTGGTTTATCGAGAGCTTCGTTGATGAGGTCGCGCAAGCAGCGGGCAAAGATCCGCTGGCGCTGCGCCGGGAATTGCTGGTAAAAGCACCACGCCATCTGGCTGTCCTGAACAAGGCGGCGGAAATGGCCAATTGGGATAGCAAATTGCCAGAAGGCCATGGCCGCGGCATTGCTCTGGTTCCATCCTTCGGTTCCATCGTGGCGCAAGTTGCCGAGGTGGATATGACCGGAAAAAAACCGCGCGTAACCAAAGTCTATTGCTGTGCGGATGTCGGCTTTGCGATGAACCCGGACGGCGTTGCCGCGCAGATGGAAAGCGCCATAGTCTATGGCCTGACCGCCGCGCTTTACGGCGAAATCTCGATCAAGGACGGCGCTGTGCAGCAGAGCAATTTCCATGATTACCAGATGCTCCGGATAAACGAAATGCCGGACGTGGAGGTCGCGCTGATCAACGGCGATCATGAACGCATAGGCGGCGCGGGCGAACCCGGGTTGCCACCGATAGCTCCGGCTGTCACCAATGCGATTTTCGCAGCTACTGGCACCCGCATTCGCGAACTGCCTATCGCCAAACATAAATTCGCCTGAGCGACGGAAATGGAAATAGTGATGAAGACGATTTTTCGGTTAGCGACTCTTGGGCTGGTATCGGCTTTGGCAGCCTGTGGTTCGGACGCAGCCCCCGGGCCAACCGAGCAAATCATTGTCCGGGAACCCGGCGAGACCCCTGCGGTTACGCTCACCAAAGCCCCGGAAAACATCAGCTTGGCGGCCGCCGGGGAAGCCGCATTTGCGGTTTGCAGCGCCTGTCACTCGGTCGAAAAAGGCGCACCGGCCGGACCGGGGCCCAATCTCCACGGCGTAGTCGGCCGCGCAGCCGGAGCGGCAGAGGGTTTTGCCTATTCTGAAGCGCTCAAGACATCCGGGATTAGCTGGAGCGAAGCAGAGCTTGATGCCTATCTTGCCAATCCTGTGGCGAAAGTGCCGGGCACGACAATGGTCGCCGGTGCGCTGGAAGATGCTGAACAGCGCAAGGCGGTTATCGCTTATCTCAAGGATGCATCCTCAAGTTGAGCGAAGGCGCAAGCAGCGGGATGATGCTGGCGATATTGGCCGCTGGCAGTTCCCGGCGTTTTGGCAAGCAGGATAAATTGACCGCTTTGTTGCACGGCAAAATGCTCGGGCTTCACGCCGCCGAAGCGCTGGCGAAAAGCCCGTTTGATCACCGCGCTGTTATTGCATCATCCAGAGACCACCCTTGCGCGCAGGATTGGCGGCAGCTTGGTTATGATGTCGTCGTTAATAGGGAAGCGGCGGATGGCCAATCGAGATCTGTAAATTTGGCAGCCCAGACAGCGGTTGATCGCGGTGCAAGGGGATTGTGCATTTGCCTCGCGGACATGCCCTTCGTCACCGCTGCCGAGATTGAAAAACTGGCCGCCATGTTTGAAGGAAAAAACGCCACGGAACCGGTGGCATCATCAGCCCGCGACAAAATCTCTCCGCCCGCGATTTTTCCAGCAAGCAGCCTGAATATGCTTACGGAAATCAGCGGCGATCAAGGTGCCCGTCAAATGTTGGAGAAAGCTACGCTGGTTCAGGCACCCGCTGCTCTCTTACAAGACATCGACACACCGGAAATGCTGAATAAGCTTAATATTATTCAATAATTTTATGTGGTTAGTAGCCTAGAATAATTCCGAGGCATCAAAGACAAAAACATCGGATCGAGCCTCCATCTCTTCCATGATCTTATATTTATGCCAAGCCCCAAACAGGATCAGAACCCGCTTTCCATGCCCGGTTATCGCGTCCAGCTTCCCGGTCATTAGCGCAATATGGCTGGCATTCACATTCGCCCAACCGCCTGCGCCAAGGTCATCGCCGAATAGATTTTCGTCCGTTTCCTGCCGTGCTTTAACGGCCTGATCATAAGCAGCACTATGGATGAACGCAGGATCGTCGGATCGGCCGGAAACGCTTTCGTTATAATCCTTGATCGCGGCTTGAAATGCCTGCCAATCTGCCGCCCGCTTCGGGTCTTGTTCGATGCGTGCCATGGCCGCCTTGCGCGCGTCCGCCGTCTGCTGAGACCATGCCGCAACGGGCACCATTTCAAAGCCCATCTCCGCCCGAAGCGGGAATACGACATCGACAAGCTCGGGGAAATCATCCGCGCGACTCTCCCGCACTTCGCCGAACTTCTGGTAATTTGAAGAAGCCGTGGCAAAGCGGTCCGGCGGTAATTCGACCATCACAATATCAGGATTGAAGCGCTTGATGGCGGTCCTCAATATATCCAGCGAGTAGGTCTTGCTCCGCTTATGCTGCGCGTGAATCGCTCCGACCACCGCGACAATCGTCGTTCCTTCGGGAATATCGGGTTCCGCTTCAACCGAACAACTTGCCAGCGCCGCAAACCAGATGACGAACAGGTAACGCAGCACCTGATGCGCCACTAACCCGCGTCCGCTCGTGCCACCAGCGACGGCAAGGCCCGGCCCATCACACTCTCGAAATATTTGTTCACCGCTATGGTCTTTTCCAGATCAACACCGTGTTTCACACCGGAGCGGTTGAGCAGATTGATCAGATCTTCGGTCGCGATATTGCCGGTGGCATTGGGTGCAAAAGGACAGCCGCCGAGCCCGCCGACGCTGGAATCAAGTGTATTGACGCCCGCTTCTACCGCAGCCCAGGCGTTCGCAATGCCGGTATTGCGGGTATCATGAAAATGCGCCCGCATCCCGATATGATCCGGCAGCAGCTCCCGCAATTGGCCGAAAAGGTCGGACACTTGCGCCGGAACGCCAACCCCGATGGTATCAGCCAACGCGATTTCCAGCGGTTCCTCCTCCGCCATTTCAGACGCAATGCGCATCACGGTCTCCGGCAACACCGTGCCTTCAAACGGACAACCAAAGGCCGCTGAAATCGTGACTTGCGCTTTCAAGCCTTCGCCCTTGGCAAAGCGGATCATCTCACGGTTTTCGCGGATGCCTTCTTCTATGGTCTGGCCCTGATTTTTTTGCCCGAACGTATCGCTGGCAACAACCACACAGCCCGCCTCGTCAATGCCGCGTTTGCCGCCTTCCTTGGTCGCCAACCCGCGCAAGACGCCGCGCTTGTTCAGGCACAGCCCGATATAGGAAACATCGTCGCGATCGGGCAGTCCGGCGATTACATCCTCGGCGTCCGCCATTTGCGGAACCCGCACTGGATGCACAAAGCTCGCCACTTCCAGCCGCCGCACCCCAGCATCAATCATCCGCTCAATCATTTGCAGCTTATCCGCAGTGCTGATGATATCCGGCTCGTTCTGCAGCCCGTCACGCGGGCCAACTTCGACTATCGAAATGCTTTTATCCTGGGTCATGCGGGGACCATATCACAAATGGCCCGCGCATGACTACTTGAGAAAACACACTTCGGCTGGCGGACAAATTACCCCGCTGTTACCGCAATCACATTATCATCGCTGTTGCGGTCGATATATTTGTTATACGGGTCGACACCGACATATTCCGGTTTCTTTTTCGAGATGACTTTTATGACCTGCTTGCCCGATTTAAGCGGCTTGCGCGCCATGCTGATCACGTCGTTCTTGCCAAAGGCTCCTATTCCCGGTTTGGCGGTGAACAGGCCAATTTCGATATTGTCCGCGAGACTGGCCTTGGTTTCCTTGCCCTCACCGTCAGCATAATATTTGTCAGCCTTAACCGTGAGCGTGGTCTCGAATTTGCCGTCCGCCAGTTTGCGAACCGTCGCGGTATCGACCTTCATGTCATAGACCGTAATTTTCTCCAGCAGATCGACAACCAGCTGCCGCTCGGCATCATTGCGAGCGAGAGATTTAAAACCATTCACCAGATCGATCGAACTGGCATAAGGCTGGCTTTTGAAACGATATTTGTCGAGCAAATTGGCGAGCATGGCATTCACGCGGTTCTCGCCAAGCCGGTCCTGCAGCAGATACATCACCACGGACCCTTTCCGGTAGTGGATATAGCCTTGATCCTCGACGCGATTGAGCGGCAATTCTTCGACCGCCTCACTGCCTCGCGCGTTAAGATAGTTATCCAGCTCATACTTCAGAAAGCGCCGGATTTTATCTTCGCCATAAAGCTCTTTCATCACCATTAGCGCAGAATATTGCGCCATTGTTTCAACCAGCAAAGTGCCGCCCTGCTGATACGCACTGATCAACTGATGGGCCCAATATTGATGTCCAATTTCATGGGCTGTTACATAGGTGACATAATCGATATTTTCCGGATCAGAGATGTTTGCCAGAAACCCGATACGTTCCGAATAAGGCACGGTACCGGCAAAAGCCTGCGCAAAACTCTCATAGCCGGGAAACTCCAGAATCCGGGCGTAATCAAATTGATATGGTCCGAAATTTTTCTTGTAATAGGCGAGCGACTTCTCGGTCGCATCGACCATAGTCTTGATGTTGTAATCATGATCGGGATGGTAATAGACCGAAATATCAACCCCATCCACGCTGCGTTGTTCGACCGCATATCTCGCGGACTGAACCGAGAAGAAGGCCAGTATCGGGTTGGTCGAAACGAAACGCGCAATCCGCCGATCCCCTTTTACCTCGTCGGAGACCTTGCTGCCCGGCGCTATCGGCGTCTGGTCCTTGGCTGTGCTGACCGTGATGTCAGACATTACCCAGTCGACATTGTTCACATAGTTTTTTTCGCGCGCGCCTTTATCTTCCAGCTTTGGCAGGCGGAGCTCCGCAGGCAGGCCATATTTGCGGCGTTTGGCCCGATCAGACAACAGTCCGTTGCGGTTCATTCCGAACGTCGGCATGAATTCCGTATTGTTCAGGAATGTGCCGTTTTGCAAAAGCCGTATTTCATTGCCGCTGGCTTTAAATCCTACGCGTTCGCGAGACGTTTCGAAACCCAATGTCCGCGTTTCTCCAATGGCCATGGGTTCATTAAGCCGATAGATGCGATATTGCATTTCCTCATCGAACATTTCGAGTTTTGAAGCCGGAATATCGAGGGCATCAATTTTCGTATTTTGATCGGTAAAAGTGACATGCAACGCTTCCACCGGAGCGCCCGTATCATTTACAATCCTGATCGTCCCGACGACATTCATTCTCTGCTGCTCCGGATAAAGGCCGATGTTCATTTTGACATCAGTGACAGACGGCTGCTTCACGGACTCATATTTGAGATATTTATTCTCATAATCGGCGCTTAGTTTGTCGGTATCATCCAGCGTCAGATACCGGTTCTGCACATTCATGGCATTGTAAATGTAAATACCGGTGCCCAGTGCCACTGCTGCCGCGACCGCAATCAAGGCGCCAGCCGGACTGATCAACCGCCGGGGCAGTTGCCTGATCCTTGGCATCAGACTGGTTTCCGTGCCGCGCCGCCAAATCAGATGAGCGAGCGCTGCTAACATGACTGCAAATGCGCCCCAATAGAGCCGCAGCCACCATGCTCCAGACGCTCCCACCATATCGCCATTCATATCCGACAGCGGCACCGGAATACCTTTGTTGAAAAGATAGAGTGGGTGGTTCCAGCCGATGATGTTGAAGGTGATCGTCGCCACCATGTAGAGAACCATGATCCCCCAGCCGATATATTTATTCGGGCTAAGCGCCTGAACGAACACCGACAATATGGCGAGAGTTACCATCTCGACCGTACCCGGCAAAATATACCAGCTCCAATATTTCCCAAGCTCAAAATCGGTATAGCCCTTTGACAGCTGGATCAGCATGGCCGCCACAACAGAAATCATCAATGCTGTGAAAAGTACTCCGACCACTGCCAAGGTTTTGGGCACCATGAACGCCCAGTTAGGTATCGGCGTTGAATCAATAATCTCGTGCATCTTGCGATCGCGATCCCGCCACACCAGCTCGCCGCCATAGAAGATTGCGATGATCAGCGGGAAGATTGTGAAGCTGCCTTCCAATATGCCGATAACATAGAATGTCCGGGGGTAAGCCGGCGTTCCATAAAGCTCGGTGAAGAAGAACAAGGCTGCGACAGAATTAAATAGTCCGATCAGCACGAGAATGAAAAAAGCCGGGCTTTTAAACACTTGCGTCATTTCAAAACGAGTGCGGGTTAGCAATCGCGACCAGGCGGCTCCGGCGGGATTAGACTGCGGCAGCGCTGCGACAAGGACCGGCTCTTCTTTTGCCAGCGCAGCCATTTTTTCCTGCTGCTTTCTGATTTGTCGCTTTGAAATCCCGGCATCGGCAAAACTGAACCGCGAATAGGCAAAGGCCAGTGCTGCAATCGAAACAGCAAGCCAGATCAAACGGTTGACCAGCAGCACGCCGTCAAACGGTGCCATCATGCTGTTGCTTTCCGCTGCCGTCCAATAGCGTGTCAAATATTCATAAGCCCCGCCGCCAAAGGGTTCGGCATAAGCGCTAAAAAGCATGAGTTCAGGATCAAACTCAGTAGCAGCGCTGAACGCGAGATATAGCACCAGAAACACCACTACGCCCATATAACTATACATCATCGAGCGGGTGATCGTTGCGACCGCAAAAAACAGGCAGGATGTGAGGAATATGCCGGGCAGTGCGAGCAGGAAATAGGCGTAAAGAAAATGACTGAGCCGGTTTGGTCCGAGTGTTTCCGGGTCCATCCACGGCATATAAGAACCAAGCCAGATCGCAAATGGAACGGTCAGAAAGGCGATGGCAGAAATACCAAATGCTCCGGTGAAGCGGCCAATCAGATAGTCAAACTTGCTGACCCGGGTCGATCGCACCATCGGGCCAAAGCCGCTTTCATCATCCCGCACAATGACATTGGCGACAAATGCGGTCGTCACAAACATGAAGAATATCGTCAGGATTATGGTGGTTTCCGCCAGTGCCGCCGGACTATTGGCGTTGACATTGCCGCCATCACCGATACTTAGATTTTCCGATGTGGCGGCGCCGAAAGTCAGCAGGAAGAACAGGATCGCAACAACCCAGAATACCGGATTTCTAAACTGATAGCGCAGTTCAAACGCAGCGATTTTACCGAACATCGTTAAGCTCCCTTACGCTGCTGCAGTTTCAGCAGATGCGGAACGGCGAGTGGCGGCGAGTGTGGAGAAATAGACATCTTCCAGACCGCCATTGACGGGCGCAAAGCCGTCATTCGGATTATCTCCCGAGAGCACGTGAATGATTGTCGCTCCAGCAAAAAGCCGCGTCGAGATAACATCATATTTGGCGCGGTAAGCATCCAGTTCTTCGCGCTTGATCGTCTTGGACCAGATTGTATTTTTGGTATTCTCGATCAACTCCAGCGGTGCGCCCTCAAGCTGTATCCGCCCTTCTGCGATTACTGCCATTTTGGGGCAGAGATCAGACACATCTTCGACGATATGAGTGGACAGGATAATCACCACATTCTCGCCGATTTCAGCCAGCAGATTAAGGAACCTGTTGCGTTCTTCGGGATCAAGACCCGCCGTCGGCTCATCGACTATGATCAATTCCGGATTACCAATCAGCGCCTGCGCAATACCAAAACGTTGCCGCATGCCACCGGAGAAACCGGCAATGGCTTTCTTGCGGACATCCCAGAGGTTGGTTTGATTGAGCAAAGTCTCGACCGTCGCCTTGCGGTCTGCTTTGGATGCGATGCCTTTCAGCACCGCCATATGGTCGAGCATGTCATAGGCCGAAACGCGCGGATAAACGCCAAAATCCTGAGGCAAATAACCAAGCTGTTCGCGCAAGGTTTCCGGGTCTTTCAATATATCAATATCGCCGAACTGGATGCTGCCCTGTGTCGGCGTTTGCAGCGTTGCGACGGTGCGCATCAATGTAGATTTGCCCGCGCCATTGGGGCCGAGCAGACCGAACATGCCCTTGGGAATGGAGAGCGTCACATCATCCAGTGCCTTGGTGCCATTGGGATAAATATGGGTGACATTCTTGAGATCTAGCATCGGGTCGCGCTCCACTATTGGTTTGACAATATCGGTGTGTAGTATCGATATAATACACTAGGCGCAATAGACTAAATCAACAAGGTCGGAAATAAAGCGGAATCACACTCCAGCCATACGAATAGCCAATGCCGGGTCGGTCGGATCAGACCAGTCTTGCCGTGCCGCCCAGTCCGCAAGCGAAGTTGGCGAAACCCCGAACCGAGCCTCCATCTCCTCCATCTCGGCAATCAGCGGAGACACCGGCTGGGTGTTGTAGAAGCGGTAGAAAGATGCCATTCCATCGTAAATCGAGAAAGGTTTTACCTCGGCTGAGCCGGTAACCAGCAGGCTCATCGCTGATGCAAATTCGTCTGGCGACAGGCTTTTAAATGCGATTTCTTTCCCCGCTGCTTTGCTGAGCCGCTGCGCCACTTCCTCGCCGGTTAGCGCTTCTGGCCCGCCAATCGCATAGCGCCCGCCAGGAATATCATCGCGCTGGAGCGCCGCAACCATGAACGCCGCCACGTCATCAAGGCAAATCCATGAAATTTTCAGATCCGGTCTCGCCGGATAAGCAAAAATGCCCTTGTTGGCGATGGACGGTTTGCTCCAGCTACGGATCATATTGTCCATGAATACTTTAGGCTCGAAGATGAAATATTGGCTGCCGCATTCCATGATCGCCTGCTCAATATCACGGCGTCCATCATGCGCAGGGTTGTCAATATCATGCTCTGCGACATAGCAACTGGTATTGAAGGTGATTTTCTTTACGCTATTTTCACGCGCGGCGGAGGCGATGTTCTTCCCCAATTGTTTGGCCAGATCGCGATCAAAGACAAATGGCAGATGGGCTGCGATGCCGTCCATCCCTGCCGCCGCAGCGATCATCGATTGCTCGTCATATAAATCAGCAGCCACTGTCTCGACATCGGCAAATTCGGTACTCGCCAAGGCGTCCTTGTTGCGAAGTGCAGCCACTGGCCGCATGCCGGCATCTATCAAACGACGGAGCAGCGGATGGCCTTGATCACCAGTCGCGCCCAATACCAATATTTTCCTCATCATCATTCCCTGATCAATTTTCCGAATACACTAGATATTCTCGCGCCTTGCCGCCGCACGGCCGGCGATATATCCAAAGGTCAGCGCTGGTCCCAATGTGCCACCAGCCCCTGCATAAACGCTTCCTGTCGGGCAGCTAATGACATTTCCGGCACCATAGAGGCCCGCAATAGGCCTTCCGTCATGGCCAATTATCCGACCCGAAGCGTCAGTTTTCGCGCCGCCATTAGTGCCTAAAGCGCCCGATTTAATTTCAACCGCGTAATATGGCGCCTGCTCAATCGGCCCTAAAGTAGCTGCCGCACCGGCGCGCGAGCGATCTCCATAAAACCGATCATATTCACTTTCCCCTCGCCCGAAATCGGGATCCATTGCATCTTTAGCATTCGTATTGAACCGCTCAATCGTCTGGTTCAGTTGGGCAGCGTCAATTTCCAGTTTACCCGCCAGTGCTTCCAGACTCTCTGCCTGCACGATCCAGTCAGGAATATCCTGCCCCGGCATCACCGAAGCTAATGGATATCGCGATAGATATTGATGATCGAAAATCAAATAGGCTGGCAGATTAGGGTAATCATAAGTCGCCGGATCAAAAGAGTGAAACGCTCCGGCCAGTGACGCATAATTATTCGCCTCGTTACAGAAGCGCTTGCCCGCCGTGTTGACCATCACTGTATGCGGCAGGGTGCGCTCGATAAGTACCGGCAGGGATCGTTGGCCACCACCCTTCCATTGCGCGCCAGGAACGGAGATCGTCGGCACCCACCACGCGCTGGTCATATTGCCCAACGAGGCTCCAGCTCCCATTGCCATTTTCAAGCCATCACCTTTATTGGTTGGCGGCGAAGCAGGCGCGGTTAGTGGGCCGCGCAGAAAAGTGGTTTTCAGTTCTTCATTCCATTCAAACCCGCCGGTTGCGAGCACCACGCCCTGGCTTGCATTGATAGTATCGCGGACGCCATGATCGCCAAAACGAGCTCCGACAACACGCTCTCCCTCAACCACAAGCTGAACACCAATCGCCCCTAGTATCGGCTTTATCCCGCGCGATAGACATTGCTTGAGCAACCGGCCCACGAGAGCCTGGCCCCAGCCGCGCAAATCGCCCGCAACGCGTCGTTCCAGTTCTTCCGGTTCGATCATCCCGCTGCCACCGCCGAGCGGTGTTTCGCGCAACATCAGGCGCGGGAAATCGCCGCCATCAAAGACTTTGTCTTTCCAGTCGCCAAGCTCATTGAAATCAAACAGATCATTATCGAGCCCCCGGCCGCCGCCCGGTTTTGCTCCGGGCCGGTCGAGATAATAGTCGGGATATCCCTCCAGCATACTTAGCTTGGTCGCGCCAACGTCATCGAGAAATTTCAGCGCGTGCTGGCCTTCCTTGACAAACGCACCGAGCACTTCCTCATCCATCTCGCCATGGTCCAGCGACTGGAAATAGGCCATGGCATCTTCATGGCTGTCTGCAATGCCAGCTGCCTGCATTTGCGGATTATTTGGCACCCAGACAATGCCGCCAGAAATTGCGGCACTGCCACCAAGCCGCTCCCCTTTTTCAAGTATGACGACCTTTGCACCCGCTTCATGAGCAGAAAGCGCGGCAGTAAGCCCCGCAGCGCCAGCGCCGATAATCAGAACGTCCGTTTCGATGGCGACTACTCCCGTAAAATCCTCGGAGCCAAATCACCATATTCACCAATTATTGGCCACACGTCTTTTGGATAGGACTGGGATGAGAAAACCGCCGCGTTTGTCGGCACAAAGCTTAACACCCTTCTTGATCACCGGTTAAGAGACGGGCTTTAGGTATGCGACGTGCAACTGCTTTGATGGCAACTTGGAACGTGGGTCATGGAAAGGAAAACAGCGAGACTGGACTGGCGGTGAAGCGCAAAGTTTCTTGACCTACAATCTTATTTAGCACTACTAGTGTCAATATAATAGCGGTCTGAGAAAAGCGATGAAGCGCTGGCAAAAAATTACCCTCGGAGTGAGCCACTAAGGGTGGTGTTTCAGTATGACGGATGCCATAGATTTCAGAGCAAATATTCAGGATTGAACATGGCGAAACAAAGCGCATTGGCAAATAAAATGATACCGGATAGCGATCCGCATCCCGATGGTCGTCGCCAGCGTAGCCAGGTCAGCCACGCCAAGATCATCGCTGCTTTTATGAAATTACTGAAAGAAGGCGATCCGAATCCCAGTGCCGCACGAGTGGCAAAAAGGGCAGGGGTTGGTCTGCGTTCCGTGTTCCGCCATTTTGATGATATGGATTCGCTCTATCTGGAGATTGATAATCTTCTCTACGACCGCTGGGGAGCGGGTCTCACCGCACCCTATAGTTCGTCAGACTGGCGTGATCAGCTATTGGAACTAATCGCGAGGCGGGCGGAGGTGTATGAGAATATTGCGCCATATCGGCTGATCACAAATTTCGCCCGATTTCGGTCCGAGCAGCTCATGAAAAATTATGAGCGATTGATGACGCATGAAAGCAAAGCGCTCGCAGCCATATTACCGAGAACGGTACAGAAAGACAAAAGTCGAAGCAGGGCAATTTTACTCGCCACAAGCTTCGATAGCTGGCGATTGTTCCGGCATGATCAACGACTGAGCAATAAACAAACCATCGCTACTATGTCACAAATTGTGAAAGACATAATTGCACATATTGATGATTGAACCATGCGTATCGCAATCATCTGCGCGCCAGTTTCAGGAACGCGGGCTTGGCGCAAAGGGCGTCAATCATGTGACTATTAAAGACGGCGGCCATTTCCTGCAGGAAGACCAACCGGAGCAGCTTTCCGAAGCGATCATAAACTTCATCAACGGATAGGGATTACCTATGAAAGTCGTCAATCAAGTCAATCCATCGCCTGAAGCGATGACGGAATTTTTCGGTGCCGAGGAAGAAGGGCCATTCGTGATGGTTAACTTGCTCAAATTCAAGGACAAGGCAGAATATGCTGATGGTTCTGATGCTGATCTAAGCGGGGCGGAAGCCTACGCGCGCTATGGCGCTGCGGTGGGGAAATGCATCGCAGACGTTGGCGGCAAACCGGGGTTCGCCGGTCCGGTGACCGGCCTGATGCTCGGCGAAGTTGAAGAGAATTGGGATATGGTGGCGCTGGTCGAATATCCCTCGCTGGAGGCGATGAAAAAAATGGTGTCATCGCCGGAGTATCAGAAAATTACCATCCACCGGACAGCCGGGCTTGCTGGTCAATTAAATATCAAGACAAAGGCTTCCAAATCGGACGGATAGCTATTGGCTTTCGGTGGCAGTAACAGGCGCTTGATCATTGCAAAAATGCCAGACAGTTATTCTCGGCCAGAAGCGGATCGACCTTGGCGCGCGCGTCGCCATCCAGCGCGGCAAATCGAGAACGGAGGTCTGCAAGGCATTTCAATTGGTATTTAAATGTACCCTGTGAATAGGGTTTGCCCATCACCTCGATGCTGAAAGTATCTTCACCTGCTTCCATCGCCGCCGCGTTGGCGAGCAGGAATGGCGCATAGACGCTTCCCACCTGCTCCAACAATATACCGATTACCGGTTTGAACGGTGCATCCGGCACATCCCATTCGCCTTTAACTCCCGACATATCATCAATGTGGAGTAGCCAGCGAAAGGCATAGGGGTAGTCCGCGCGCATCATTTCTTGAGCGGTCGGGTCTACGCCGAGCTGCGACAATTGTCCGTATATACCAAGCTCCGCTGATGATGGCCGCGCGCCGAAAAGATAATGTTCGTTCACAACATGATCTTCCAACGCCTGCAACACCGCTCGCGTTGAGGCTTCGATCAGCGGGAAATTTTCACGGTTGCAGCCCACAATTGCCATCCGGTCAACCTGACGTCTGCGGAAATGTTCGGCCATTGCCTGGCTTTGCTTCACTCCGCCGCCTTTCATCGCATCAAAGGATAGCCAGCGGCTCATCTGGATCTGGTCCACTTCCTCCAGCCAGCGATACCCGAACATTGCCTTGGTCAGCCATTCGTCGGCAAAATCCTCTAGTAAATGCGCGATAAAGGCTTTCTCCGGATCGGGAGGAACGACGCTTCTTCCAGTGTGCCGTGTTTCCAGGTCATAGAGGACCGGCGTGCTGTCATTGTGAAAGCTGCCATCGGGATATTCAATCACCGGAATAACCGGCGCTTTCACCTGGGACTGGGCGGCTTGTGCAGCTGCTCCATGGTTCCAGATGTGGGTGATCCTGCGATAGCGAAACAACGCCCGCATCTTCATCGAATAGGGTGAACCCAAAGCGCCATTGATCACATACATGGCGGAAATCTCCTTACATTAACTTGCTTTGTTCGATCACGTCGGAATCTGCTGGCAGGCTGAAGAACATACCATCCTCGCCGACGATAATCGGGCCGTCAAACTTGTCGGGCGCATCATCCAGAAAGGCGGGATAAAGAAACGAAGCTGGCAGTGGCGGTACGAGATGGCTGAGCACCAGTTGCTTCACACCTGCTATCTGCGCAGATTCTGCGGCCTCGGCCGGGGATGCATGATAATCGAGAATGTCTTTTGTAATGATCGCCGCGTTGGTCATCTCGCGCTTTTCTAGCGCGGCAGTCATCCGTTTGACCATGTTAGAAGCCAGCGCTTCATGCACCAGCAGGTCCGCACCTTTTGCCGCCCGTTCCAAAGATGCGGACTTTGCGGTGTCACCGCTGATCACAATCGACCGGCCTTTATAATCAAAGCGGTACCCGACCGCAGGATCAACCGGGTCGTGATCGACTTTAAAGGCCGTAATTTTCAGACCGCCCTTTTCCAAAATCACCATCGTATCGTCGATCATTTCAAAAGGACGCGCTTCGGCACCACCGCCGGTCGGGGGCACAATATTTTCGCCATGATGGGCAATGCGGTAACGATTGTCAGTTGCATAGGCGGCGTTAAATCCATCGACAACAGCCTCAACGCCAGTCGGACCATAGACTGGCAAGGGCGCTGTTGCAGACCCCTGAGTCCAGTGAAACAACATCAACGGTCCCATCCCGTCAATATGATCAGAATGGAAATGGGTCAGCAAAACACCATCCACTTTGGCAATCGGTATCGCCATAAGGTTCAGATTGCGCGCCCCGCCTTCGCCAATGTCCACGACATAGATTTGCTTGCCGGCAATCACGACGTTGCAGGGACCGGCACGGTCGGGATTGGGAAGCGGCGAGCCTGTGCCGCAAAGCCCGACATGCAGGCCGTCCGCTAGCATTTCACTATTGTCAGTTCCCACCTGCGCCTGAACAGCGCGATCAAAAATGGCCATGCCGATCCGTTGTTGGAAGATGAAAACCCCGGACATAGCCGTGACGATTAAAACGGCAAACACGATCAAAATTCTCTTACGCATATTGCCTCTCCCGAGCGATGCTACCATCAAAAAATTTAATGGCGCGATAAGTGTCAATAATCAATTGCTATTTCAAAAAGGTTGAATGTTATAGCGCCGATAATGCCCCTATGATTCTGCATGATCGGGGTCGCATCATCGGACTGCGCGCAATCGGCGACTGTCAGGACCGCGCCGCCTGCAGCATCCTCTTGAATACCGGATTGCCGTTCCTTACCCTTTATTCCGACAAGGATGCGGTCGCGCCCACAGCCTTCGCAAATCTGGGTCCAAATGGCGATGGTTTTGTGATCAGCACGAAAATTGCGGCAGCTCAGTAAAATAGAAAAACATAGGCACGTAGTCGCTTTGGCAGCGATTTGCCGACGTGCACCGGTAAAATTGCCGCGATAGTGACCAAGGGATTTCTTGCTTCTAACGGAATTTTCCTGGTTCTGCTCACTGCGGTTTCCCAGATTAAATTGCAATGCTCGTATGTAATCCAACTTGGTGCGAACAGTTTGAGGCAATGATGCGACATAGTCTCGAAGTTTGCCGATGCCGCCATCGATCCGAGATACGGCGTAAAGTCCTTGCGCCGAGATGGCCAAGTAAGAACCGAGCTAATCCGATTCCTCGTGATCAGAACAAACGAATTTTGGAGTGCATTACGAAAGCGTCCTTCAAGCCTTTCAACCTGTGCGGCGAT
This sequence comes from Parasphingorhabdus halotolerans, assembly GCF_012516475.1. Lineage (NCBI taxonomy): Bacteria > Pseudomonadati > Pseudomonadota > Alphaproteobacteria > Sphingomonadales > Sphingorhabdaceae > Parasphingorhabdus > Parasphingorhabdus halotolerans. Next base: position 1,962,219 of record NZ_CP051217.1, read on the forward strand.
ATGATCTCTCAAATCGCTGTTATGTGCCCCGGCTTCCGTCATTGCGTTCGCATAGAAGCAACCGGATTGGGTTTTACGTCCAACTTTCATCCACCGTTTGATCAGCCGCGCGGTGGAATCGCGAGCACCATTGTCAGATAGCGCAACCCGGCACCGGCCCGCCGGTGCTCCGAAAGCGATTGGTACTTCCGGATCACTATATTACGCTCCAATGGCTGTCTCACCAGGGTACGTGAAGATGAACATTCATCCGACCATTGGGTGAATTTCCCTCGTAGGTTTTGGGATGATCGTCAAAGGTAAAAAATTCCCCGCCATGCCTTTTTGCATCGGGAAATAACCCTTTTCGTACTTTTGATATGCGTCGTGGTCAGTCCCGAAAAAGATTGTCCAAATCACTAAACACGCGGGGAATTACGGTTGCCGTTTTCTCAATAGACAAAACCCAACACCCTTTCCTACACACCCTCATCCATGCCACAGTCACCCAATGAACCAGCCACACTCCCCCGTTTCCGCCCTGTTCCCGATACTGGGCGAAATGTTGGGAACGCTTCTTGCGACGCGCGCGCACGTGAATAGGGCTCACGTTCCCAGATCTTGTAATTCATTTCCTACACGGGCCGGAAGTTGGAGCCCGAAAAAGGGTGAGCGGAAATTTGCGTTTGGGGTTGTGACCTACTGTGACCCTGACCGATCGGCAAGCGGATGGAAGGCGCTTTTCGCAGGGGGCTTTTGTAGAAATTATGGAAATTGACGGATTTGAAACATCTGGTAGCCAACGGCACTTGGCCGGAAAACACGTTTCCCAGGAGGCAACTTTGACAAACTTTGGGAATAGGAGAAAGAACTATAGACAATTTAATGATCGCCTTTGGGTGGCGGGATTTCGTCCCGGCGGATGATTCCCCTAAAATATGGTGCCGCTTAGAGGATTCGAACCTCTGACCCCATCATTACGAATGATGTGCTCTACCGACTGAGCTAAAGCGGCATTTGACCAACGGTTTGATGAGATTAATCAGTCCCGTGTGATTGGATAGGCGGCCTTTATCAGTCGCCTATCCTTGTGACAAGCCTATGGATGGCGTTTTCATGACAGCAACGCATCGTTTTACGGAAATTTCCGGTCTCAAAAATAAACTCGGCATTTACCATATATTTACCATATCCAGCGCAAAACAGCCTTGAACGAATAGAAACATTGGGACCGGGCATGGAAAATCTTCGGAATAACGGCGAAAATAGCGATCTGGTTGTGGGTGCAGAGCCAGATTATGTAGCTTATGAAGACGATGTTCATAAGGACGATGCGGCTAAAGACGATAATCTTGACGCTGATGATACGCCAGATAATCCGCCGCCCGCCATCGGTCAGGACGAACGCCGGATGCATGTCCGCGCTTATAATTTCTGGGCCGGCCTGCTTGGCGAACGTCAATTTCCCAATGTTGAAGATCTCAATCCTGAAACGGACAATGATTTTGGGCCCAATAGCGTTTTGCTTGATTTCACCGATGGTGTTGAAAATCCCGCTATTCAGTTTCTTGGCCAATCTCTTCGCGAAGAATGTGACATTGATGATACGATAACATCCATCGAACAGGTTCCTTCCCGATCATTGCTTTCGAGAATTACCGATCACTATTTGCAGATTATCGCCAATCAGGCGCCAATTGGCTTTGAAGCAGAATTCGTCAATCAGCGTGGCATTACAATCATGTATCGCGGCATATTGCTGCCTTTCTCGACCGATGATGACAATATTGATTTTATCTACGGCGTTATCAACTGGAAAGAAGTTGCTGCCGATGCAATTTCTGTGCAGCTTGAGGATGAGATTGCCGAGGCCATGCGTTCCGCTCCTTCCAAAAAGGAAACCGGACCTGTCTGGGCAGATGGCCCGACAGCGGAAATATTTGATGAGCCAAAAGAATCTGCTGTTCTCGAGCTCACAGATACCCTGTCGGTCCAGCCCGATGAAGATGCCTCACTTGCCGACTGGCTTTCTGCCGCACGCAATAGCGCCGATAACGCTGCACAATGTGAACAACGCAGCCGCACGGCGCTCTACGAAGCCATTGGGCAGGCCTATGATTTCTACTTGATGACCAATAGTTATCCGGAAGACTATCAGACACTCCTTGAAGATTCTGGCTTAAAGGCCCAGGAACGCGCACCGATGACGCCAATCGTCAAACTCGTATTTGGTGTCAATTACGACAAAACACGGCTGACAGAATATGCCTCCGCACTGCGCTATGCAAGCGTGCATAACATTGGAAAAGGTGATTTTGCTGCTTATTTGGCGCAACATGACGGCGGCTTGAAAGCAGTTGTCAATTCAGAGCGTGGTTCACGAAATCCGGCTTGCACAGCTCCTGCACAAACCTCTCAGCACGAAGACGTGCTCGACCGATTGCGTGCCGCGCCATCCCGTCAACTTCATGATATTGATGCGGGCGAAGCGGAATTCGTCGTGCTGGTTGCGCGCAAGAACAATGAAGGCAATCTCTCCATAATCGGACCCGTGCTGGGCGACCAAAAACTGACTAATCGCGTTCTGCAAAAAACCAGCCTTTAGGCAGGATGACATCTGGTTGCCAATGTAACCAATTTGTCACGGCTGGTCGTAAATCCGGTATTCCTATCCCAAATGGATGCGGAAGCCACTTGAGCAATGCTACATAAAAGGCCATAGTTTTCCCGATGGCGGATTTCTTGTCATCTCCAATAATCCATTTTGGGGGATTATGACTGCTAGCCGGAAAAAACGTTCCGCACGATCCGACGCCACGCCATCTAAAAATACTATGGCAGACAAATTAACGTCTGAACTGGCTTCTGCTTTTCTGGAAAGCGCCTTACCGGGAGAGAATATCGGTTTTGATACCGAGGCCCGCGCCAAAGCGGTGGAATTCGCTTTGCGGTGCGCAGAAGTTCGTAAAACTGCTGAACCAAATCTTTTGATGGAAAGCGTCAGCGACGCAGATGGTAATCGCTATCTCAGACTTGCCATTGTCAATGACGATATGCCGTTTCTAGTCGACTCCGTGTGCGCTACTATTGCCGGATTTAACCTGAATATTGAACGACTTATTCATCCTGTCGTCGCGATAAAGCGCGATGATGCTGGCGAACTTCGCGACCTCAGTGCCGAAACGACGAGCGGAGAAAAACTGGAATCGTTTATCTACATCGAGCTTGAACGCACGGATGCAAAAACCAGGCGGAAACTGGAAAGAAAATTGCGCTCCAATCTCAATGACGTAGCGGCCGCGGTAACAGACTGGTTGAAAATTCAGATCGCGCTGGGCGAAGATGCTGACAATCTCCCTGACAACGAAGGTACCGCACTGATCCGCTGGTTCCTCGACCGCAATTTCACATTGCTCGCGCATGAAAAAATAGATCGTAATGGCGCACGCACAGATCAACTGGGTGTTGCCCGCAATCGTGAAATGCCCGCGTTATCTTCCGAAAGTTTAAAGCGAGCCTTTACCTGGTTCGACGAGGGCGGGCATGCACCGCTGATCATAAAATCAAACCGGACGGCGACTGTTCATCGTCACGTACTCAAGGATTTGATAATAATTCCGATCCGGGAAGCGGGCAAACTCTCCGGACTATCAATTACATCAGGCTTGTGGACGAGCGCGGCTCTGGCGGCACCGCCTGCCAAAGTCCCGGTACTCAGGTCACAAATGGCTCAGCTTTTCGACAAGTTCGAATTTGCGAGTGCCGGACATGCCGGCAAATCTCTAGCCCATGCTCTCACGTCGTTGCCGCATGATTTGCTTATCTCCTTCAAGCAGGAGGACTTGGAACGGCTAGCACTTATTTCGATGTCACTTCTGGATCGACCAAGGCCAAAATTGCACAGCGTAATTTCTCCGCTCGCTCGGCATTTATTTGCATTTGTCTGGCTTCCGCGCGAACAACTATCCACTGAGCGCCGCCAGAATATCGAAAAAATGTTGATTGGTGCTACGAACGCCAAAATATTGAGTTGGTCGAATACGCTCGATGAAGGCGGCATTTCGTCGCTGCGATACACCCTCGATATGAGCCAGGATGGCAAGTTTCCTGATCCCGATGTACTTGATAAAAAGCTTGAAAATATGGTCCGCGGCTGGCGACCCGAAGTGGAGAGCTATTTGCGTGAGGCGGGTCAGGAAAACCGTGCTGCAGCATTGGCACAGAGATACGCTGATTGTTTTCCAGGTACCTATCAATCAACCTACGGCGCCCAGGAAGCTGCCAGTGACATTTTGCACCTGTTCAGTCTTGAACGTGGCGGCGAAAAATCGACGCGCCTTTACCGGCTGGATCGCGACGAAGAGCATTTTCTGCGTCTCAAAATTTATCATTTGGGCGGAGCACTTCCGCTTTCGGATGCCGTTCCGACACTGGAAAATTTCGGTTTTTCGGTATTTCAGGAGATCCCAACGCCGCTTGATGAAGGGCGCTTGGGATATATTCATGACTTCCAGCTCGAGCTGCGTAACCCCGATCAGCGCGATTCCCTGATCGCACGCGCTACTGAAATTCAGGATGCAATAACCAATGTTCTCGAAGGACTGTCTGAAAATGACAGGTTCAACCAGCTAATTACGACTGCGGGCATTGATGCGCGATCAACGGTTTGGTTCAGAGCCTGGTTCCGCTATCTCCGCCAGACAGGGCTCAGCTATGGCCTGATCACGGTAGTAGAAGCTTTAGCCGAGGCCCGCGATGTAACCCAGGCTATGATCACGCTGTTTCGGGTTTCGCATGATCCCGCATTTACGGAAGATCGCGCTCTTGCAGCGGCCGAAGCGGTGAAGGCAATGGATGCCGCGCTGGTCCACGTCCACAGCATTGATGATGACCGCATTTTAAGACTTATAAGGGCGGTCATTGACTCTATTTTGCGAACCAATGCTTTTGCCAATAAACTGGGTGAAGCGTTGGCTTTCAAGATCGAGAGTGCAAAAATTCCGGAGCTGCCCGCACCTCTGCCGTGGCGTGAAATTTTTGTGTATAGTCCGCGAGTAGAGGGCATCCACCTCCGTGCCGGCCCGGTCGCTCGCGGCGGCCTGCGCTGGTCAGACCGGCGTGATGATTTCAGGACAGAAGTACTGGGCCTGATGAAGGCACAACGCGTGAAAAATGCCGTCATTGTTCCCACTGGTGCCAAGGGCGGCTTTTTTGCAAAGCAATTGCCATCCGGAGATGACCGGGACGCTTTTCTTGCTGAAGGCGTCGCTGCCTATAAAATTTTCATAAGGGCTTTGCTTTCCATAACCGACAACATCGTAGACGGATCAGTAGTCCCGCCTGAGAACATCGTGCGGCACGATGAAGATGATCCCTATTTTGTAGTTGCTGCTGACAAAGGCACGGCCAGTTTTTCTGATATTGCCAATCAGATTGCGATTGATCAGGGCTTCTGGCTGGGAGATGCTTTTGCCAGTGGCGGCAGCAACGGCTATGATCACAAAGTCATGGGTATCACAGCGCGCGGTGCTTGGATGTCCGTCCAGCGCCATTTTGCCGAAATGGGCGTTGATGTCCAAAAGGACCCTTTTTCAGTTGTTGGTGTCGGTGACATGTCAGGCGACGTCTTTGGCAATGGCATGCTTTTGTCAAAATCAATCCGGTTAGTTGCAGCATTTGATCATCGACACATTTTTATCGATCCTGATCCCGATGCGAAGAAGAGTTGGGCAGAGCGGAAACGTCTTTTTGAACTACCACGTTCCAGCTGGGACGATTATGACAAGGGCCTGATCTCAAAAGGTGGTGGCGTATTTTCCCGGCAATCGAAAACCATTGCAATATCCAAAGAAATAGCGGCGCTGCTGGGGTTACCGGACAGTTCTCCCGTGACTCCATCGCAGTTGATGACGGCCATCCTCGCTAAAGACGCTGACCTTTTGTGGTTTGGTGGAATCGGCACTTACGTCAAGGCGGCACTGGAAAATCACATTGAAGTCGGTGATCCTGCCAATGACAAAATCCGGCTAAATGCGAGCCAGTTACGCGCAAAGGTTGTCGGTGAAGGCGCTAATCTTGGCATCACCCAGGCTGCAAGAATCGAATTTTCCGCGCACGGTGGGAGAATAAATACTGACTTCATAGACAATAGTGCCGGCGTGGACTGCTCGGATAATGAAGTGAATATCAAAATTGCTCTAAATGCGGCTATGGCCAACGGCAAGATAGCGCCGCCAGCGCGAAATGAACTGCTAAAAGAGATGACGGAAGATGTCAGCGCGCTTGTTCTAGAAGACAATCGTTTGCAGGCATTGAGTCTGTCAATTGCGGAAATGGGCGGCCCGAAAACGCTGCCGTCCTATGTTCGCCTGATCGAACAGTTTGAAGAGCGGGGCCAGTTGAACCGGATCGTTGAGGGGCTGGCAAGCAACGAAGACTTTATGCGGCGTGCAGAAGAGCAACGCGGATTATATCGTCCTGAACTGGCCGTCCTGATTTCTACTGCCAAACTTGCGCTCCAGCATGCGATTGAGCAGAGCAATCTTTCAGAAGACCGGAGTCTGGATAATGAATTGCTCAACGCCTTTCCAAAGGCGATGCAGAGCAAGCACAAAGATGCGATATTGAATCACCAGCTCCGCAAGGAAATCATCGCAACCAAGCTGGCCAACCGGATGATCAACCGGATGGGGCTAATTGACCCATTTGAGCTCGCTGATGAAGAAGGCTGCTCGCTGGGTGAGGTTGCAATCGCCTTTGTTATGGCCGAGCGTATATTTCATGCCGACGCATTATGGGCCAGCTTGGATCGGGCAGAAATAAGCGAGGAAATCCGCCTGCTGCTATTTGATCGGCTAGCCTATGTGCTGCGCTCTCATATGGCAGATTTGATGCGAATTGGAGTTGTCGATGGTCAGATCGATGCTACCGTCAAGATGCTCTCTCCCGGCGTTCGCGCGCTCAATGATAAGGTTGATTCTCTCATCACCGCGGAAGGGCAATTACAGGCTGCAAAACAAACCAAAAGACTCGTTGAAGCGGGTGCAACACCCGAGATTGCTCAGAAAATTGCCAATCTCTATAAAAATGATGGGGCTGCGGGGATATCACATCTTGCCCAGCATCGCGAGATTGATGCCATAGACGTCGCCGCTGCTTTCACTAAATTGGGTAGCTTGCTTGGACTGGACTGGGCACAGATGACAGCCACCCGCATTAATCCTTCGGATCCTTGGGACCGTTTGCTCGTAGCCGGTTTAGCACGCGACTTTCAGCAGATGCGCCTTGATTTTCTGCGTCGTGCGCGCAGCAAGGATATGGATCAATTTGTCGAAAACTGGGTTGAAAAAAACATGAGCCGGGTGGCACAATTCCGCAAGATTATTGACCGTGCACAGCAATCGCCGCGACCATCAATCGCAATGCTCGCACAAATCGCAGGACAAGCGCGCATCATTTTATCGCGGTGAATTAGATCCAGATATCGAGCGTGTGTAGCGTCACCCCAACCAGGCCGCCCACCAGGGTACCATTAACGCGAATATATTGCAGATCTCGTCCGACAGCATTTTCGATCCGGTCCGTAATGGTCTGCGGGTCCCAACCGTGGATGGTCTCGGAAACCAGTTTTACGATATTGTCACCGTAACTGGCGACAACGCCCACGACAGCACGGCGAGCGAATCGGTTGAGCTGGCGGTTCAATATTTCATCTTGCTGTAAACTGTTGCCCAGTTGAATCATGGCGTCGCCCAATTGGCCAGTCAAGGCGGCGTCCGGATTGCGCGTTGCAGATAAAAGGGCTTCACGGCCGTGTTCCCACATTCCGTCAATCCAGTTGGCGATTGCCGGGTTTTCGATCATCTCGAGCTTCCACTCATCGACGCGTTTTCGCAATTCTGGATCGTGCTTGAGTTCCTGTGAAAGCCGAACCAGACTCTCTTCTGTTTTGGCACGGATGGGGTGATCGGGATCGGCGGCCATATCAGCCATGAGTTTATACATGCCGTCAACGACTTCGTTGGACAGCCTGTCATCCAGCCCGGTCCAACGCATGACCGTATTTGCCCGGTCATGAACCATCGTGCGAATGATATGCTCATTTGCATCCAATGTTCTGTAGGCCCATTTTATGGTGGAATCGATCAACGGCCCGTGACGATTTTCTGCCATTATCACGTCAAGAATTTGTCCAAGCGGAGTCGCGAGGTCGAGCTGTTTGGCTTGCTTCTTTACCGCTCCTTTGAACATTTTTCCCAGCCGGTCTTTGTCCAGAGATGCGATCACATCGCTCAACAGTCGCGATGCACCCATTTTCATCCGGTCTTGGCCGCCGCTTGGAGATTTCAAAAAACGACCGGCACCGCCAGCCATATCAACTCCGTGCATGCGCCGGGCGACGATTTTGGAGACTAGGAAATTATCCTTCAGAAAATTGGCAAGGGTATTGCCTATCCTGTCCTTGTTCCGGGGTATGATGGCGGTATGGGGAATCGGAATTCCCATCGGGTGACGGAAAAGCGCAGTTACGGCAAACCAGTCTGCCAGCCCGCCAACCATTGCTGCTTCGGCAAACGACCGTACAAAGCCAAGCGCAGGATGAACATATTCATAGGATTTGGAAGTGAAGTAGATCACCGCCATTACCACCAGCATACCTGTGGCGATAATCTTCATATCGCGGCCACCATTGTTGCCGTTGTCGGATCGCCTTAGGATGATTGCGCTACTTGGCTGGGACTTTAACGGCTTCACTCGGCGGGCTGAACCTCCGTTTTTGGGCCCGCCTCAACATCTTTACCGGTGCCGCTCAACAAGTATTTGCTGAAAAACCCACCCACTTTCTTTTCAATATCATCGGCAAGACTAAAGCCCGCTGGGACCAGTGCAAGGGTGAGGATAGTTGAAAGTATAAGACCGCCGATTACAACAATGCCCATAGGCGCACGAAACGCGCCTTCTGCGGATACGGCTGCCGCAGTAGGTATCATGCCCGCAGCCATCGCGACCGTCGTCATTACAATGGGCTGAGCCCTTTTGCGACCGGCGTCCACCAATGCTTCATATTTCGGAACACCTTTTTCCATTTCTTCAAGCGCGAAATCAATCAGCAGGATCGAGTTTTTGCCGACAATGCCCAGAAGCATCAGCGACCCAATGAGAACTGGCATCGACAGCGGTTGACCCAAAATCCATAGTAATATCAACCCGCCCAGCGGTGCAATGGTTAGCGAAGCCATATTGACGAGCGGTGCCATGAAGCGCCGGTAGAGCAAGACGAGAACTGCGAAAACCAACAGCAGCGCCGAGATCACAGCAATGGGGAGATTTCTCCCCAATTCCTCACTGATTTCATCAGCACCGACGGGCGCATTCGAAACCCCCGCCGGCAATTCGGACAATATGGTTTTATCCTGAATTGCCTTGTCAGCATCACCCTTGACCACGCCCTGTGCAAGGTCGGCACCAATTAACACGCGTCGCGACTGGTTGTAACGACGGATCGTCGATGGGCCTGAGCCAAAACTAATTTCCGCGACCCGGCTTAGCGGAACCGAACCCCCGCGCAACGTCTGGACAGGAAGATTCTCAATCATCGACAAATCACGACGCGATTCTTCGGGCAACATTACGCGAATTGGGATCTGGCGATTCGACAGTGAAAATTTTGCGCTATTCTGATCGATCTCCCCGAGTGTGGCGATGCGGATTGTCTGGCTTAGCGCCACTGTTGTCACACCAAGCTGTGCTGCCAAATCGAGGCGCGGCTTTATTTGGATTTCCGGTCGACGAATATCGGCGCTGATACGCGGCGCGACGACTTCCGGTATTGTCTTCATCTGTTCAACCAAAGTAGCTGCCGTACGATCTAGCAGTTCAGGATCGGAACCGGAAAGCATGACCGAGATGGCACGGCCCGTCCCGCCACCACCTGGGGTCGTAAAGTCACGGAACGACACCTGCGCGTCAGGGATTTCCTTGAACAGCTGCGCAACATCGCGTTCAAACTCCTGGCTGGTGCGTTCGCGCTCCTTGCGCAACCCCATGAAAATTGTGACATCGCCTTCCCGAATATTCTGAAGCGCGATATCTACTTCCGGTTGTTCATCCAATATGTCTGCAACGCGCGCCGCTACCTCTTCCGTGCGCTGCAAAGTCGTGCCCGGGACCATGTCAATTTGACCTATTGAGAAGTCGACGTTGGAATTAGGGAAAAGTTGTGCCGGAAGGATGAAAAACATCCCTATCATGGCGACGAAGGCACCGACTCCAACCATCACCATTTTCCACCGATTAATCAGGGACCATTCTAGCAGTTGGACATAGCGGTCCATCATCGGACCCGTTGCATGATCCGCTTCGCCTTTTGCTTTCATGAAATAGGCCGCAATCATCGGCGATATCATCCGCGCAACCGCCAGACTCATCAGTACTGTAACTACAACAGTAAGTCCGAAATTTTGAAAAAACTGGCCGGAAATGCCGGGCATCAGACCGACCGGCAGGAATACGGCGACAATCGAAAAAGTTGTCGCAACAACAGCCAGACCAATTTCGTCAGCAGCATCAATCGAGGCCTGATAGGCGGATTTACCCATTCGCATGTGCCGGACGATATTCTCAATCTCGACAATGGCATCGTCAACAAGCACACCGGCAACCAGACCGAGTGCAAGGAGACTCATTTGGTTGAGCGAAAAGCCCAGCAGATCCATGAACCAGAAAGACGGAATTGCCGAGAGCGGAATGGCGATTGCGGCAATGAACGTAGCACGCCAGTCGCGCAGGAATAAAAACACCACGACGACCGCGAGCAACGCACCTTCAATCATCGCCGCGATTGAGCTGGTATACTGGTTTTTGGTAAAATCGATCGTTGAAAAAGTACGCTTGAATTTAATACCCGGATTTTCTTTTTCGATAGCTTCGATTTCCGCGATTGCACCGTCATAGACGCTTACATCTGAACCGCTCTTGGCGCGTTGAAAACCAAAAGTCACAACCTGTTTACCGCTGATCTTGTTGATTGATCGCTGTTCACCATAGCCATCGGAAACCGTGGCAACATCCTTCAACTGAACCGTCCGTCCGTCTCCCAGCGAAATCTGCGTTTGGCTCAGTTCATAGGCGGTATCAGCATTTCCAAGCACGCGCACAGATTGCCGTGAACCGCCGATTTCGGCCTGCCCGCCGCCAGCATCAATATTGATTTGACGAAGCGCGCCGTTGATTTGACCGACCGTCACGCCAAGGGCTTGCATCCGCTGCGGATCAACGACAACACGAATTTCTCGATCAACCCCGCCGCCGCGAAATACTGTTGCCATGCCCTCAACGCTGAGTAGGCGCTTGGTGACCGTATCATCTACAAACCAGCTCAATTGTTCCAGCGTCATATCGGTCGCGCTGACCGAGAAATAGGCAAGGGCATTGCCGAAAGCATCGACCCGGGTAATGCGTGGTTCCAATATGCCTTCGGGCAGATCACCGCGAATCGTGTCTATCGCATTTTTGACATCATTCACCGCCTGATCAGCGTCTTTGCCGATTTCGAATTCGACAAATGTACGGTTTGATCCTTCCTGCGCAGTTGAGCTGATGTTTGCAACACCATCAAGCGACTGCAGCGCGGAATCAACAAGTTGGGTAATCTGCGATTCGATTTCCGATGGGGCCGCCCCTGGCAGTGTTATATTTATTGTCGCGGCTGGAAAATCGATATCGGGATTGTCGTTAACCTCCATCCGGGCGAAACTCACCATGCCGGCGAGCAACAAGCCCAGAAAGAATACCAGTGGAACGACAGGGTTTCGGATCGACCACGCGGATATGTTGCGGAAATTCATGCTTTACGTGCCCGCTGGCACCGGAGCGGGGCTCTTCTTCTGTTTCTCAGGCTTAACAAGTTCTCCGGGATTGAGAAAACCACCCGCGAACAATACCACGCTTTCATTACCCGAAAGGCCTTCGGTAACGGTTACACCGTCAGAAGTCACCAGACCAGTTTTGATATCGCGACGGACAGCCTTGTTTGCCTTACTCACGATATAAACATAACTGCCGGTTTTGTCGGATAGCACAGCGGTATGAGGTAGCAGCGGCGCAACGGCCGAACCAGCACGGATTTGTGCGCTGGCAAAGCCGCCGGGACGGAGGGCTCGGTCATAGCTAAGCGCTACCCGAGCAATACCCTGACGCGATTGCGCATCAATAGTCGGAGAAATTTGCCAGACTTGGCCTGTAAATGTTTTATTGGTACCGACCGGTATCACATCAACCGAAACGCCAACCGACAGGTTCGCCAGTTCTTCTTCGCTAAGCCTCGCCTGCAGTTCCATCTCGCCATTCTGGGCGATTCGAAACAATATTCCGCTGCCTTGCGTTACGGTCTGGCCAGGTTCAACGGCGCGTTCGAGAACGAAACCACCCTTGGGAGCAACAATACTCAATCGCGCGTTCCGTGCGCGCGCTTCGCCGAGTTGCGCTTGCGACACTCGTAGTCTGGCCGCAGCCGAATCGCGGTTTGCGGTCAACCGGTCGATATCGGCTTTTGAAATAAACCCACGCTCAACCAGTTTCATCGCACGATCAAGATTGGCCTGTGCCAAATCAAGATCCGCACGCGATGCACCAATTGAAGCCTGCAAACTGGCGATCTGCTGATTCTGAACAGATTGGTCGATACTGGCCATGACCTGACCCTGCTTCACCCAGTCACCGGCATCGACGTAAACCCGGGTGACGCGTCCGCCTTCACCTACGACACCAACAGGAATTTCATGCCTGGCAGCTAGCGATCCAGTTGCATTTATGGTCCGGCTGATCGTCTGGGTACCAGGGCTAGTAACGGTGACCACCGGTGCTTGCCCGTCCTCTTCGGTAGCCGCCTCTTCACCCGCCGTTCCGGCACTATTAATTGCGAAATAGGCTGCTGCTGCCACAACCAGCGCTGCAACCACGACGGCGATGATAATCCAACGGCGGCGGACCTTTTGCTCTGTCTCTTCCTGAGTTGCCACACCGATATCTTGTCCGGAAATTGTGGATTCATAGTTCATAGTCGATACTCTTCATCGCGATTTTCGCAGGATTTCATTGTCCAATACACCAAACGTCCATCAAGAACACTGGAAAACCGCAGTTTATATTATTCACTGTGTTATATCAATAAACCAGTGGCGACAAGGCCAAAGCGGGTTCCCATCGCTAGATTCCGGTGTTGTTCAAATAGTTCGGCACATGACTGACGACCAATCAGCAAAAAAAGGGCCTGTAATCCACCAACAGGCCCCATATTTCGACAAACGTATTTGACGAAAAGTCGATTATTTTGACGTCTTACCGAACCCGACCGCGCTGGACCAGGTTAACGATACCTAGCAAGATGATCGCTCCTATAACCGCAACAATCAAGCCAGTGATGGAGAATTCCTGTACGCTACCCGATATTCCGAACTGGTTGGCGACCAAATTGCCAATTATTGAACCAACACAACCGACCACAATATTCCAGAAAATGCCCATGGATGCGTCACGCCCCATAACCATGCTAGCCAGCCAACCCGCAACACCACCTACTATTAAAGCAATAATCCAACCCATGAAATCCTCCTGCATTTTGTCCGACACATCACAAATACGTGTGTCCTATGAACGTCAGTTTATACAAAAGGTTGCTGCTGACCAGAAAAATGTCAAAAAAAGGGCCCTGAGAAACGAATCTCACGGCCCCGATAAACTGGTTTGAAATGAGTTTAGTATTTCTGCTGGCGCTCATAGAGGTCGCGATAATGCTGGATACGGGTCACTCGCAGGCCAGGCATCCCAGAGCGATCGACCGCACGCTGCCAAGAAGCAAATTCTTCCAATGACAGACTATAGCGATCACAAACCTCATCCACGGTTAACAAACCGCCATTGACCGCTGCGACAACTTCTGCCTTGCGCCGCACTACCCAGCGGGTTGTGCCCGGAGCGGGTAGATCAGCAACCGTTAGAGGCTCTCCCAATGGGCCGACAACCTGCGCTGGTTTTATTTTCTGGTTTTCAATCATACTACCCTCAATACATGCCTTTCGGCGTTTCGCTCGGCGTCCAATGTTTTTACATCTATAAACATCGAGCTTTTCAAATGTCTAAATTGCTAAGGTAAACAGCGCGTTCATAATTAGCTTCGCGCGCCGTCACCTTCTTCATGTACGTTTACCAAATCAGGCCGAAAATGGCCTTTCGTGAAATGAACCTGCCCTCTGTCACACCGGTTAGAATCATCGAACTTGCCTGCAAAATACCTAATACGCTGACTTACACTTTCGGTCCCTGCAAGAGTGGATTGCCGATTCAGACCTTCTGTGTCTGTAACATATTGCCTTGCGGAAATGCTTAGCGCCTGACGAGCGATAGCACCTGCCAGTAGCGCATTATAATCTCCGCGTTGCGATGCTTCATCAACGCCGCTTGACTCGTTCACACCGACAAGGTTTTTATGTGGGAAGTTCATTTCCATAAACAGATGTCTAACAGCGAACATATAAACTAACGTAAAGCCAGCGTTCATTCGGTTTTAGGGGAGGTTAAGCAAACCTTGCACCAAACCGGCTGTTCCGTCCCGATTTGAACCAAAACATGAAATTTTGGGTCGATCCGCGCATAAACTAGCGCCAATCGCCCAAGGTGTTTAAGGAACGGATCAATATGACAGACCGAATCAATATAGATTTTCAACTGGGAGGCGACTCGAGTTCCGACATGAGCGGAAAGCGCATTGTTGTAGCCATGTCGGGCGGCGTCGATTCGAGCGTCGTCGCGGCGTTGGCTGCGAGAACCGGCGCCGAAACCATCGGTATTACTTTACAACTCTATGATCACGGCGAAGCAGTGGGTCGGGTTGGTAGCTGCTGTGCCGGTCAGGATATCCGTGACGCACGAGCGGTTGCCGACAAACTTGGTATCGCCCATTATGTTTTTGATCACGCCAGCCGGTTTCAGGAATCGGTAATGGATGTTTTTGCTGACGAATATATGGCTGGGCGCACACCCATTCCCTGCGTTGAGTGCAATATGGGTGTCAAATTCACGGATTTGTTAAATTTATCGCGCGAACTGGGAGCCGATTGTCTGGCGACCGGCCATTATGTTCAGCGGGTGATGGGCGCAGATGGCGCGGAATTGCATCGCGCGCTCGATCCTGCCCGCGACCAGAGCTATTTTCTCTTTGCGACAACGCAGGAGCAACTCGAATATTTGCGTTTCCCGCTCGGCAATATGCCCAAACCGCAGGTCCGCGAGATTGCTGAGGAAATGGGCCTGGCCGTGGCGTTCAAGCCTGACAGCCAAGATATCTGTTTTGTGCCAGATGGCGATTACGCCAAAGTCGTACGCAAATTGCGGCCCGAGGCCGATGATGATGGCGAGATCATCCATATTGATGGCACGGTCATGGGCCGCCACAAAGGCTTGATCCATTATACAGTGGGTCAGCGCAAAGGTCTGGATATTGGTGGACAGGCCGAACCCTTATATGTGATCCGTCTGAACGCAGAGACAAAACAGGTGTTTGTCGGGCCAAAACAGGCACTGGCTGTGGCATCTGCGACATTACGCGATATCAACTGGATTGGGGGAGACTTTGAGGGACCACTGCAGGTGAAGGTGCGGTCTATGGCAAAGCCGACCCATGCGCGGCTGGAAGGCGATACGCTGCATTTCCATAATCCCGAATTTGGCGTGTCACCGGGACAGGCGGCTGTCTTTTACAACAAAGACCGCGTGCTGGGCGGTGGCTGGATTGAAGAAACCGGCGCGGTAGCGCAGCAATGGTTGGCGGGCGCTGAGGTCTGAAACGGCCTTATTCGGCGTCCAGTTCTTTCTCCGTCAGCATGACGCAGCCCCAACCCTCTCGAAATTCGGCAGTTGCAGATTCCATGAGCGGAACTGAAGCGGTAACACGCTTTTTGACGCCATCAATTGATAGCCCGATAACTTCCATGCCCGGCTCAAAATCTTTCTCGCAATCCTCGATGCTCCGGCCACCAACATAATGGCAGGAACAGGCCACTCTTGCGCCGTAAGCCGTGCCAACATTGAGCTGACCTTTTATAAACGCGTAATTATAGGCGAACACTGCTACCAGAATCAGCAAAAATAGCGCCGCTATATACAACGCCATACGTGCTTTACTACGTTCAGCGCCCGACGCTGATCCAGATTTGCTTTTTGCAGTTGCCATAGCGGCGTCTATTGGTGCAACGGATGGCCATGCACAAGATGAAATTTATTCCCGTTGTTGCGATGGCAATTGCCTTGGCAAGTTGCGGTTCCGGTCGCACGGTAGATGCGCCTCCGCAAAAGAGCGCAGAAGAGCTGGCTTATATATCTGACGATAGCCCAATAAAAAAAGCACGCCTGGATTTGGCAATATCGCCGCTATTCGATGACCCCGCCATGGCCGAAACGCGGGCACTTCTCGTCATGCACCGCGGCAAAATCATCGCGGAGCGCTATGGCGAAGGCTATGATGCCGACACAAGATTCATCAGCTGGTCGATGGCCAAATCTTTCACCGGCACTTTAATCGGCTTTCTCGTCAGCGACGGTAGACTGGTGCTTGATGATCCCGCGCCGGTGCCCGCATGGCAACGCTCCGGCGACCCGCGTGGCGATATCACGTTGCGGCAACTGCTCCATATGTCGTCCGGCCTGGATCATACCGAAGTCGGCGAAGAGGGCGGCAAAACATTATATGAGGCGGATACCCAGCGCATGCTTTTTCTGGACGGCTCGGCTGATATGGCCGGTTATGCCGAAGCGAGAACACTCGAGGCCCAACCCGGCGAAAAATTTGAGTATAGCACCGCAACCAGCATGATCCTGGCCGACATTATCACCCGCACACTCACCAAAAGTACTAATCCCGAAGTGCGCCGCAAGATCACCAGCCGTTTTATCAGGGGCCGGTTGCTCGAGCCGTTGGATATGGAAAGCACTTTTTTCGAATTTGATGCCAATGGCACATTTCTCGGTGGCAGCATCATTCAATCGACCGCCCGCGACTATGCCAAATTCGGCGAATTTCTAAGGCACAATGGCGCGAGAAAAGGCGCGCAACACCTGCCGGTCAGTTGGGTGAAGTTCATGAAAACGTCGTCCGAGAATGACCCCGCTTATGGCGGACATATCTGGCTCAACAAAAGACGCCCGGAAGGCCGCAATCAGGTGTTGTTTCCGGATAATGGGCCAGAAACAATTTTTGCAGCGCTCGGCCATTTGGGTCAGCAGATCGTGGTGTCGCCTGAACAAAAACTCACCGTTGTCCGCCTCGGCAAGACACAGGATGACGTGCTTGGACCCATGAGCGCGCAAATCGGCAAGGTCATGGCCCTGTTTCCTATCGAAAATTAAGGCAGCAAAAACTCGCCCTGTACGACCGTAACGCATTTACCGCCCAACCAGGCCCGGTCGCCATCCAGCCGGCAATTGACATATCCGCCACGTGTGCTGGCTTGATAAGCGGTAAAACTGTCACGACCGAGTTGCTTCGCCCAATATGGTGTTAGGACCGCATGCGCCGAACCAGTGACGCTATCCTCGTCAACGCCACCGCCGGGAACAAAAACGCGGCTTAACACATCGGTGTCTTTTCCTGGTGCGGTACAGATAAATTGTTCGTTACCGCGCGTGCCAAGGGCTTTCAGATCTGGTTGGAGCGCCAGAACCTCGCCCGCTGTTTCATATTGAATAACATGATAGCGGCCCTCGTGAAATTGCGTAGCGACAGGGCTTCCACCCACCAGAGCGACAATGTCGGGCATTTCTTTGGCTGAAGGCGGATAGGCCGGTAGGTCCAGCGCATAATCTTCTCCATCACGCACCATTGTCAGCACGCCCGCATTTCTCGTCCGAAATGTGACCCGGTCGAAATCAGGGTTTTCTGACAGAATGATATGCCCGCTGGCCAACGTCGCATGACCGCATAAGGCGATTTCAACCGCCGGGGTAAACCAGCGAAGTTCATAGTCGGCTTCATTGGTTTCATCAGGCAGGTAGAATGCTGTCTCCGCAAAATTATTCTCTTCGCCGATGGCCTGCAAAATTTCATCATCCAGCCACTCTTCCAGAGGCATTACCGCAGCCTGATTACCAGTAAAGGGCCGCTCAGCAAAAGCATCCACATGAAAATAGGGTAGTTTTTTCATGGGTAAAGCATCCCTTCCGTCCAACTGTTTCCATCCCGTTCAAAAACACGCCGTTCGTGCAACCGGTGTTCCCGATCTTGCCAGAACTCAAAATGATGCGGCTTGAGCAGGTAGCCGGACCAATGGGGCGGACGCCTTACATCCTGCCCTTCAAAGCGCGCCTTCATGTCTTCAAACCGGGTTTCAAAAGTTTCGCGGCTGTCAAGCGGCCGCGACTGGTCAGATGCCCAGGCACCCAGTTGCGAGTCTCGACTGCGCGTCGCAAAATAGGCGTCTGCCGTTTCATCGGGGACCACTGACAGGCTGCCTTCAATGCGAATTTGCCGACGCAGGCTTTTCCAATGAAAGAGGATTGCCGCCTTTGGGTTTGCAGCAATATCAGCGGCTTTCCTGCTTTCCTGATTGGTATAGAATATAAACCCGTCAGGACCATGCCCTTTGAGCAATACCATACGCGCAGCCGGCTGGCCGGTCGCATCCGCAGTGGCAATGGTCATCGCGTTGCTGTCATTCAACTCGGTTTCCCGCGCTTCTTTGAACCATGTATCGAATAGCTGGAAAGGATCTGTTGTCATGAATGACCATCTATCAGCGCAACCAGGCAGGGCAAAGCCGGAACTTGCTATTTGCATAAGACAGTCGCGAATTTTCTGCTAGGATCGCAAATATGGCTGGGGGAGACGCCGAATGAACTGGGAACTTATTTTTACCATCACCAATAATTTTGCGTTGGTCATGTGGCTGATACTGGCCATTGCCCCGCGCAAGGAAATTGTCCTGAACGGCTTATTCTATGGCGGCGCTGGGTTGCTTGCCCTTACATATGCCGCGATTGTCATTCCGCTGATGACAGGCATGATTGGGGGCGGCAGCAGCGGATCAGCCGATTTCACCACTCTTGCGGGCGTACAAGCTCTGCTCGCCAGCGATGGCGGTGCCACCATCGGTTGGGTTCATTACCTCGCCTTTGATTTGTTTGTCGGTATCTGGATCGCGCGCAATGCTGATCGCTACGGGTTTAACCGTATTGTCCAGATTCCGATATTATTCTTCACATTGATGTTGGGACCGCTCGGCCTCACTCTGTATCTCCTGCTCCGCTTCACGCGGCACAATAAAGTTGCGGACGCCGTAGTGCCTCAATAAAACACTGATTGAACTTTCACGGCAGAATTCCAATCTTGAACGAGATAAGGAATTGAAAAAGGGTAAATAATGGCAGATCCATATCAGGCATTGGGCGTTGCCAAACAGGCGAGCGAGAAGGAGATAAAGAGCGCCTATCGCAAACTGGCAAAAGAACTGCATCCCGACAAAAATAGAGATAATCCCAAGGCGACGGAGCGTTTTTCGGACGTCACCAAAGCCTATGACCTGCTGCTCGACAAAGACAAAAGAGCGCAATTTGACCGCGGCGAGATCGATGGCGAGGGCAATCCCACATCGCCTTTCGGATTTGGTGGTGGAGGCGGAGGTGGATATTCCCGTGCTCCAGGTGGCCAGCAATTTGATTTTGGCAATGGCGGGGCAGACTTTGGAGATATTTTCGAAGGGCTTTTTGGCGGTGGTGGTGGCAGATCGTCACCATTTGGATCTCAGCAACGCAGCGCGCCGCCGCCCAAAGGCGCCAATGTTGCTTACCGGTTGAAGGTGGAGTTTATCGCCGCAGCCACACTCGAAAAACAGCGTATCACGCTCGAAGACGGAAAAACGATCAGCCTGAGCTTGCCCAAAGGCGTTGAAGACGGCACGCAGATGCGGCTCGCAGGCAAGGGACGCCCCGGGCCCGGCGGCAATGGTGATGCGATCATCACAATCCATATTAATAACCATCCCTTTTATAAGCGGGACGGAGACAATGTTGCGCTCGAATTGCCTATCAGCCTGAAAGAAGCCGTCGAAGGCGCAAAGGTCAAAGTCCCGACAGTCGATGGTCCGGTGATGCTTTCAGTACCGGCCAACTGCGATTCCGGAAAGATATTGCGTTTGAAAGGCAAAGGGTTTCATAAAAAATCCGGTGAACGCGGCGATCAACTGGTAACGCTGATGATCGCGCTACCGGACGATGATCAAGCCCTGCGCGATTTTGTCAAAGACTGGGACAATAATGAAAATCTGCGCGCCAAGATGGGCGTTTGATGGATGGCCGAATAACTTCTGGGGATCAGCCGATTGTCTGAGCACTCCCCTCTCTCGCCCGAAGGCCGTCGCAGGAACCCCGACAAGGCGAAAAAGGCGGCCAGCCATGCTGCCGAGAATCTTGCTGATGAAAACACGTTTAACCAGATCAGGTCAGTGGTGGAACGCACAGCTGTCGGGGTTTATACCGATGGCTTCACCTTCTCCGGCAACTTTGCCTATCTCGCGCTGCTCGCGGTGTTTTCCTTTTTCATTGTTGCTGCTGCAATTGCCGGAAGTTTCGGGGATACTGCCGCTGGCGCAGAAATTGTCGATGCCTTTTTGCGCACCGTGCCACCGTCGGTCGCCAACGCGCTGCGCGACCCTGTGAGCGATGCAATGGCCGCAAGAACCGGGCCGTTATTATGGTTGAGCGCTGCAGTAGGGCTATGGACGACAGCCAGCCTGATAGAAACGATCCGCGAAATATTACACAGGGCTTACGGCGTAACGGCACAGCGCGCCTTTTGGGAATATCGTTTGGGATCCATCGGATTGATCATCGTTTCTGTCATTCTCGCAATGCTGTCTTTGAGCATGCAGTTTCTGATCGCAGGTGTCGGTGAGTTTATTGATGGCTATTTTCCAAGCGTTGAAACGGCTTCCTTCTGGCTTGCCATTTCACGCGCTCTACCATTTTTCATTCTGTTCGGTACGCTTTATATGTTATTCCGGCTGCTCACCCCGCGAAATTATCGCTCGCCCCATTATCCCAAATGGCCAGGTGCCGTTTTTATCAGTGTCTGGTGGCTCGTTATAACAGGAATTCTGCCACTTTTCCTAAAATATGCCGCCAACTACAAGCTTACCTATGGCAGTCTGGCCGGGGTCATGATCACCCTGATTTTCTTTTATCTCATCGGTCTCGGGATGGTAATCGGTGCCCAGTTAAATGCTGCGCTGGCCGAAACCCGCGTCAAGGAAAGCGCTGAATGAACAGGTTCTATCGTTAGGCTGGATAATCAGTAACATGGCCGCTATTGAGAGTTAAACACATCATATAGAGGAAATATTGGCAATGGGTGATCTGATGAAAGGCAAACGCGGCCTGATCATGGGGTTAGCGAACAATAAGTCACTCGCATGGGGCATCGCCAAGCGCCTTGCAGCCGAGGGCGCAGAACTTGCAATCAGCTATCAGGGCGAAGTCATGGAAAAGCGGGTGAAACCGCTGGCCGAAGAACTCGGGTGTGATTTCCTGCTCAATTGCGATGTCTCGGATATGGATCAGCTCGACGCTACTTTTGCGGAACTTGCGGGCCGCTGGCCCAAAATAGATTTCGTGGTGCACGCCATCGGCTTCACTAATAAAGAGGCGCTGCGCGGTAAATATTATGATGTCACGCTGGATGACTTCCTGATGACGATGAATATCAGCGTGTACAGCTTTACCGCTGTCGCCAAACGCGCCGCTGCGATGATGAGCGAAGGCGGCTCGATGCTGACGCTCTCCTACTATGGCGCCGAAAAAGTCATCCCGCATTATAATGTGATGGGCGTTGCGAAAGCAGCGTTAGAAACCTCAGTTAAATATCTCGCCAATGACGTCGGCCCCGATGGTATTCGCGTAAACGCGATTTCTGCCGGGCCGATCAAAACTTTGGCCGCCTCTGGTATCGGGGATTTCCGGTATATTCTGAAATGGAATGAACTTAACGCACCCTTGCGCCGCAATGTTACGATTGATGATGTTGGTGGCTCGGCCTTATACTTCTTATCGGATCTTTCGTTGGGCGTGACGGGTGAAACCCACCATGTTGATGGCGGCTATCACACGGTCGGCATGAAGCAGGAAGATGCGCCTGATATTGCACTGGATTGATGATCGTCGCCCTGCATCATGTGCAGCTTGCAATGCCTGCTGGTGGAGAAGAAAAAGCGCGAGCCTTTTATGGCAAGTTAATGGGCCTTACAGAAAGGCCGAAGCCGGAGATGTTGCAAAATAGAGGAGGCTGCTGGTTTGAAGATGGTCCGGTTCGCGTCCATCTTGGCGTAGAGAGTGATTTCCGGCCTGCTCGAAAGGCTCATCCCGGTTTTCAAGTGTCTCAGTTTGCAGCTTTGCTGGACAAGTTCGGCGACGCCGGACATAATATTACATACGGCGAGCCAATAGATGATTTGGCGCGATTCTTTGTGGATGATCCATTTGGAAATAGAGTAGAGATTGTGGCCATGGAGAAATCACTTTGAGTTTCAACACATTTGGCCGCGTATTCCGTTTTTCCACTTGGGGAGAGAGTCACGGGCCTGCGCTCGGCGCAGTTGTCGATGGTTGTCCGCCGGGACTGGAACTGAGCGAGGGGGATATTCAGCCCTATCTCGATGCGCGGCGTCCCGGCCAGTCGAAATATACAACCCAGCGACAGGAACCTGATCAAGTCAAAATCCTGTCCGGTATATTTGAAGGCAAGACGACAGGCACACCGATTTCGCTGATGATCGAAAATGTTGACCAGCGCTCGAAGGATTATTCCGAGGTCGCCAAAGCCTATCGTCCCGGCCATGCAGACTATGCCTATGACCAGAAATACGGCTTTCGCGATTATCGCGGTGGCGGACGGTCAAGCGCGCGGGAAACAGCAGCGCGGGTGGCCGCAGGGGCCGTCGCGCGGCTCGCAATTCCCGAAGTATCAATCCGTGCATGGGTTGCCGAAATTGGCGGCGATGCCATTGATATGGCGAATTTCAACACCAATGACATTGGCAACAACCCGTTTTTCTGTCCCGATGCAAAGGCCGCGAAACGCTGGGAAGCTTTGGTCGATGGTGCGCGCAAAGCCGGTAGCAGCCTTGGCGCGATCATTGCCTGCGAAGCGACGGGTGTTCCAGCCGGATGGGGCGCGCCCGTCTATGCCAAACTCGACAGCGAACTGGCTGCAGCAATGATGACAATCAACGCCACCAAGGGCGTTGAAATCGGCGATGGCTTTGCCTCTGCACGGCTGCGCGGTGAAGAAAATGCCGATGCCATGCGCCCGGGCAATGAAAGGGCCCGGTTTCTCGCCAACCATAGCGGCGGAACGGCTGGCGGAATTTCGACCGGGCAGCCGGTTTTCTGCCGCGTTGCTTTCAAACCCACGAGCTCGATCCTGACACCGGTCGAAACCATTGATCGCGATGGGAAAGCAACAGAAATATCCACCAAGGGCCGCCATGATCCCTGTGTCGGCATTCGCGGTGTGCCGGTTGTCGAGGCAATGATGGCGCTGGTCTTAGCCGATCAAAAGCTTTTGCATCGCGCGCAGTGCGGGTGATACGGAACCAGAATGATTGACCTCATCCTCCACATAATCGACGAATTTATCGGCGAGCATAAGGCCATAATCGGCCTCGCCATATTGGGCGTTATGTTTACCGGCTTTATCATGGAGCGGTTTCCCGCCGCCGTTGTCGCCGTCATCGGGGCCTGCGCGTTTCTGTTCCTCGGAATTATAGATTCCGACGGTTTATTCTCGGTCTTTTCCAACACTGCGCCCATTACGATTGCCGCGATGTTCATCCTGTCTGGCGCGCTCCTGCGCACCGGCACGATTGACGCGATTGCAGGGTTCATTATCGCGCGGGCCAAGAAACATCCCAAGCTCGCGGTGGCCGAGATGTTTCTCGGCGCCTTTGTCGCGTCGGCGTTCATGAACAACACGCCGGTAGTGCTGGTGCTAATCCCGATCATCCTGCGCCTGTCGCGAGCGACGGGATATTCGCCCAAAAAACTCCTTATCCCGCTTAGCTTTATCTGCATATTGGGCGGTACAACGACGCTGATCGGCACCTCCACCAACCTTATCGTTGATGCGGTGGCGCGGGACAATGGCCTGCCTGGTTTCGGAATTTTCGAGATTACGCCTTTCGGTCTGATCGCCGCTGCGGCGGGCACTACGATGATGGTCCTGTTTAGCAGCTGGTTATTACCCGCCGGTCAGGTTAGCGGCGCGTTTGAAAGCAGCGACGAGAGTGATTTCCTTACCGAGCTGACCGTTTGCCGCAAAGGCGAATTTGTCCGGAAACAGATCAAGGATGTACCGCTATTCCGGCGCCCCGGCGTGACTGTTACAGCGGTGAAACGCCTCGCCAGCTACATCCGTCATGATCTGGAGGACCATGTTCTGCGCGTGGATGACCGGGTTGTCGTCAAGCTGGATCTGGCCGAACTTATTTCGCTACGGGAATCCGACGATTTCAAAATCGGCATTGTCCGCTCCGGCGATACCGGGCCACTGGGCGAAGAGCTGGTTGAGGCCACAGTCGCCCCAAGTCACCCCAGCATCGGCAACCGGCTTTATGATATTCCATTTCTGGCGCAGTTAAACGTACGCGTGCTCGGCATGACGCGCTATCGCAACCTGCCCCGATCTGACCTTACCAATGCCCGCATCCATGCCGCCGACCGCTTACTCGTCACCGGATCAAGTGAAGATATTCAGCGCATGTACCAGAATCCAAATCTGTTCGGTGTCGGCCAAACCAAGATCCGCGCCTTCCGCCGCGACCGCGCCCCGATTGCAATTGGCGCGCTGGTTGCTGTGGTCGTGCTCGCTGCTTTTAATGTGCTGTCGATTGCGGTCGCCGCGATATTGGCAGTAGGCGCGATTCTGTTTGCGCGCTGTATTGATGCCGAGGAAGCATGGGGCTCGCTCGATGGCAATGTGTTGGTGTTGATTTTCGGAATGCTGGCGGTTGGCCTTGGCCTCGAACAAGCAGGCAGCGTCGATTTCTTGGTTGAAAACCTCACACCCTTTCTTCGCGATATCCCGCCTTGGGGCGTCGTCTTTGCCGTTTATGCGTTGTCGGTATTGCTCACAGAAATTGTTACCAACAACGCAGTAGCCATCATCATTACGCCGATTGCGATTGCGCTCGGCAACCAGCTGGGCGTCGATCCGCGCGCGCTGGTGATCGCAGTGATGTTCGCTGCTTCGGCCAGCTTTGCAACGCCGATTGGTTATCAAACCAACACTCTCGTTTACGCAGCAGGCAATTATAAATTTACCGACTTTTTCAAGGCCGGTATTCCGCTTACGCTGGGTGTGGGATCAGCCACTTGTCTGGCAATCAGCTACTCGATGTAACAGCGATAAGGCAATGTCAGTCGCACTAAATCGCGCTTGCTCCGATACCGCGCTCGCACTAAGTTCGGTGCATCAAAGCCCGCAGAAGTAATGCCGGGCGTTAAAGGGGATCATCACATGCTAGCTACCTGGTTCAAAATTCCGTTGTGGCAGCGCGTGATTGCGGCGCTTGTTCTGGGCGTGGTAGCAGGCCTTTTCTGGGGCCCTGATGCAGAGCAAATCAAATGGATCGGTGATTTCTTCATCAAATCGATCAAGATGCTGGTCGTTCCCCTAATCTTTTTCTCGTTAGTGGCCGGTGTTGCCGCGCTGGGTGACTTGCGCAAATTGGGCAGCGTCGGCGGACGGGCCATGATACTTTTTGTCATTACCGGTCAGATTGCCGCGTGGCTAGGACTGGCACTCGGCACGTTTTTCCAGCCCGGCAAAGGCGTCGATACCAGCGCGATCCAAAAGGGCGAAACACCGGTTCCGAACGAGACTACTGCGGTTGACATGATCCTGTCCATCGTCCCGGACAGCCCGGTTCAGGTGATGGCGGACGTTCGCGTTTTACCGCTTATCGTGTTTGCGCTGCTGATTGGTATCGGCATCCTGATGGCCAAGGAAGACGGCAAGCCGCTCGCCAAAATATTCGATAGCGGCGCGATTGTGATGCAGAAAGTCACGATGATTGTCATGGAACTCACCCCCTTTGGTGTGTTCGCACTAATGGCCTGGGTTGCAGGAACCTTGGGGCCGGATGCTCTTTTATCGCTCGCCAAGCTGGTCGGGCTTAATTATCTCGGCTGCCTGCTTATTATCGGCGTGATGTATAGCGCGATGATCAAATTTATCGCAAAACTGCCAGTGAT
The DNA here is from genome assembly GCF_012516475.1 of Parasphingorhabdus halotolerans. Taxonomy (NCBI): domain Bacteria; kingdom Pseudomonadati; phylum Pseudomonadota; class Alphaproteobacteria; order Sphingomonadales; family Sphingorhabdaceae; genus Parasphingorhabdus; species Parasphingorhabdus halotolerans. Next base: position 1,988,490 of record NZ_CP051217.1, read on the forward strand.
TGATTTCTTCCGCGGGATTATTGATGCAATTGCCGTCAGCTATTCCACCGCCTCATCCAATGCGACATTGCCGGTCACCCTGCGATGCGTCGAGCGCAATCTGGGCGTCAGCAATTCAGTCGCAAGCTTCGTCGTATCACTCGGCGCGACGATCAACATGAACGGCACCGCGATGTATCTGGGCCTCGCCACATTATTCGGCGCGCAGATATTCGGCGTCGACCTTAGCTTTGGTGATTATGTCCTGATATCCATCACCTCCACGCTTGGCGCAGTTGGCGCAGCGGGTATTCCGGGTGCGGGCCTGATCATGATGGCGCTGGTATTCGGCAGCGTCGGTGTCCCCCTCGAAACCATCGCCTTTGTTGCTGGCGTGGACCGGATCATGGACATGATGCGCACGACCACAAATGTCTCCGGCGATGCAGCCGTTGCGGTAACAGTGGCATCAATGACTGGAGAGATTGACCGGGCAGAAATGATCTCGGCGGATGATGTTTAGGACCAGTCGCAATTGCTAGATTTTACGGCCGAATCTCAATCTCGGCTCCATCGGGCACTAATTCCCAAACTTGCTCAATCTCCGCATTGCTGAGCGCGATGCAGCCGTCCGTCCAGTCCCTCGCAATCGGCGCACCATTATAACCATTGGGTTGGCCGTGAATAAATATATCTCCGCCCGCCGATCTACCGCGCGCTTCCGCATAGGCAATATCAGCAGCATTGGGATAGGAAACGCGAAGACTCAGGTGATAGCTGCTTGCTGAATTGCGGCCATTGATCGTGTATTTGCCTTCCGGTGTGCGTTCATCCCCTTCGAAACGTTTATGCCCCATCGGTACATCACCAAAACGGATTTTATTATAGCGCGCAATCTCTTTTCCACCGTTGAAAAGCACCAAAGTCCGGTCGCTTTTGTCGACCAATATGCGGTCTGCTTTCACACCCGATGGAAGAGATGGAGGCTTGTTTGCGGATTCCGAAATATCCCGCTGGTTCACTGTTTCCGAAGTCGGAGGCGCGGTCGTGCAACCGGAGACGATCAAAGCCGTCAAAAGTAGGAAAAACCTGACACGTCCAAACCTAATCCGCAAAAGGATCAGTTACCAAAATAGTGTCTTCCCGCTCCGGCGAGGTGGACACCAGCGCCACCGGGCACTGAATCAATTCCTCAACACGCTTGATATATTTAATCGCCTGCGCCGGTAAATCAGCCCAGCTGCGCGCACCTGCCGTCGTTTCATTCCAGCCCGGCATGGTTTCATAAATCGGTTTCACCGCTGCCTGGTCCTGATGATGCGGTGGGAGATAATCATAGGTCACGCCATCCAGATCATAGCCGACACATATTTTCAGTTCCTCAAACCCGTCGAGCACATCCAGCTTGGTCAAAGCGATGCCTGCAACCCCGGATACAGCCAGAGCCTGCCGGACCAATATGGCGTCAAACCAGCCGCAGCGGCGCTGCCGACCGGTCACCGTACCAAATTCATGGCCACGCTCGCCCAGCCGCTGGCCAACTTCGTCGTTCAGTTCGGTCGGGAACGGCCCGGAACCAACCCGCGTCGTATAGGCTTTGGTAATGCCCAGCACATAGCCAGTCCCTGATGGCCCAATGCCCGAACCACCAGCCGCCGTGCCGGAAATTGTGTTCGAGCTGGTGACAAAAGGATAGGTGCCGTGATCGACATCAAGCAGCACGCCCTGCGCGCCTTCGAACAATATCCGTTTGCCGTCGCGCCGTGCTTCATTGAGGCGTTTCCACACCGGTTGCGCATATTGCAGCACGCTATCGGCAATTTCGCGCAAATCATTGAGAAGGCGTTCGCGGTCCACTGGCGGCTCGTTAAAACCGGCCCGCAAGGCATCATGATGCGCGCAGAGCCGGTCGAGCTGCGGTCCCAAATCATCCAGATGCGCGAGATCGCAAACACGAATCGCGCGGCGACCAACCTTGTCTTCATAAGCTGGCCCGATACCGCGTCGGGTCGTGCCGATTTTGCCCTCGCCGCTCGCATCTTCGCGCATCGCATCGAGATCACGGTGGATCGGCAGGATCAGTGGACAGGTTTCAGCGATGCCAAAATTATCGGTGTTGATCGTGACGCCCTGGCTCTCGAGTTTCTTGATTTCGTCACGCAAATGCCAGGGATCAAGCACCACGCCGTTACCAATGATCGAAAGCGCGCCCCGCACGATGCCCGATGGCAGCAGCGAGAGTTTATAAACCTCATTACCCACAACCAGCGTATGGCCTGCATTATGACCGCCCTGAAAGCGCACCACAACATCGGCGCGTTCAGAAAGCCAGTCGACAATCTTGCCTTTGCCCTCATCACCCCATTGTGCGCCGATTACCGTTACATTTGCCATGTTAATAAGGTCTTTCCGTTAAATTTTCTGGGGTTTTCCGTTGTCCAGCCGATGCGTACAGCCCATGGCATTTGCATCGTCCTTGTTGGACAGGGCAGCGACGGTGCGCCAACCCTCGTCACGCATTTGTTTCGCCGCCGCAAGATCATGGCCAAGCGGCAGGAACAAAACGTCGTTTTGCTTCGCGCCAAAGCCAGCGCCAATCAAGGGGTTCGGATATAGTGAAAAGCCGACCGCCATTTCAGCATCGCCGCGTGCATCCGCGATTTCATAGCTCCCGCCACGTCCAAGCGCGCCGACAAAACCCTCGGCATAGAGCGTAAAGCCAAGCCAGCTTTGATATTCAAACCCGTGGCGTTCTGTCGGATCAAGCGTCAGGCTGACCTTGCCTTCGATGCTAGCAGCGATTTTCGATATGCCATCCAGCCGCGAGGTTAACAGATTTTCGGCATCAAATGCGCGCAGGCGTTTCATCGCTTCATTAAACGGTCCAGTTGCTTCGATAAGCGGAAGATATCCCATCGCGCCCATTGCTGCTAGGCCACCTGCGTCTTTCATATCCAGCTCGCCGCGCACTTCGGCAATTTGTGCCTCATTCAGTGGCAGCGGCCCTGCTGCCAGAATATCGATGAGATCAGGCAGGGTGAAATCCACCGTAATGCCCGTGACGCCGGCCCGTTCCAGCGCTTCGATTGCTACCGATACAATCTCGCTGGCCGCAGCCACGCTATCGGTTCCAATCAGCTCGGCGCCAATTTGCAAACGGCTGCGCTCTGGGTGCAACTGGCCAGAGCGCAATTTCAATACTTGCCCCGAATAGCTGAGCCGCAAAGGCCGCGCGGCGTCCGCCATGCTGGTCGCCGCAATTCGCCCGATTTGCATCGTGATATCGGGGCGCAAAGCCAGTGTGCGCTGCGAGATTGGATCGACAAAGCGCATCAGGTCGCTTTTGGCCGCGCCTTGCATCCGGGCCGTCAGCACATCCTCATATTCGGCCAAAGGTGGCGACACCCGTGCGTAACCGTGACTCGCCAGCGTATCGAGCACATCGCGCTCGAGCCGCGAGGCTGCTTCCGCATTGGGGGGAAGTGCATCGTGGAAGCCTTCGGGCAGGAGATTCGAGAGCTTTTGCATTGTCAAATGCTCCATAAACAGGCCTGCCCGATCAGGCCACAGCTTTTATAAAAAGGCTGCCTTTTAGAAACGAAGCGCTTTTACGGTCTTCACGCCTTCCAGTTTGCACACAGCCCAAAGCACTGGCTCTTCAACTGGCGAATCGATTGACAGCAGCAGCACAGCTTCGCCGCCCGGCGCATCGGAACGACGACCCAAGTGGAAGGTACCAATATTGACTTTCGCCGCACCCAATGTCGAACCAACACTACCAATGAAGCCCGGTTGATCCTCATTCACGATATAGAGCATATCGCCCTCAAGATCGGCTTCTACCTTGATACCGAACATTTCCACCAGACGCGGACCGGAAGAGCCGAATAACGTGCCTGCGACAGATTTTTCGCCTTCATCAGTGGTAACGGAAACCCGGACCAATGTGTGATAATCGCCTTCGCGTTCATGGCGAACTTCGCGTACGTCTAACCCGCGTTCCTTAGCGATATAGGGCGCGTTAACCATATTCACCGTGTCGCTATAGGCGCGCATCAATCCGGCCAGAACCGCAGCGGTAATCGGCTTTTGGTCAAGTTCGGCTGCTGCGCCTTCTACTTCAACCGAAACCCCTTTTATCTGGTCTGCGGCAAGCTGTCCTACCAGCGAACCAAGCTGGGTTGCGAGTGCCATATAGGGTTTTAGTTTGGGCGCCTGTTCGGCAGAAAGGCTTGGCATATTGAGCGCGTTCTCGACGCCGCCATTGACGAGATAGTTAGCCATTTGCTCGGCCACCTGAATGGCTACATTGACCTGCGCCTCGCTGGTGGAGGCACCCAGATGCGGGGTACAGATCAGGTTTGGAGTGCCGAACAACGCGTTTTCTTTGGCCGGTTCCTGCGCAAACACATCAAGGGCAGCGCCTGCAACATGGCCGGATTCCAATGCTTCTTTCAAAGCCTCTTCATCAATCAGCCCGCCGCGCGCGCAGTTGACGATCCGAACGCCCGGTTTGGTTTTTGCCAGCGCTTCGGCCGACAAGATATTACGGGTCTGATCAGTCAGTGGTGTGTGCATGGTGATAAAATCGGCGCGGGCGAGAAGATCATCAAGCGACACTTTCTCGACGCCAATTTCTACTGCACGTTCTTCTGTTAGGAAGGGGTCATAAGCGACGACCTTCATCCGGAGACCAATCGCACGTTCAGCTACGATCGAGCCGATATTGCCCGCCCCGATCAGTCCCAGTGTTTTGCTGGTCAGTTCAACACCCATAAATTTCGATTTTTCCCATTTGCCTGCTTGCGTTGAAGCATCTGCTTCTGGCAATTGACGGGCGAGAGCAAACATCATCGCGATGGCATGTTCAGCCGTGGTGATGCTGTTGCCAAATGGCGTGTTCATAACCACTACGCCTTTGGCTGAAGCAGCTGGAATATCGACGTTATCAACGCCGATGCCAGCACGGCCAACAACTTTGAGATTGGTTGCAGCAGCCAGTATTTCTGGCGTCACAGTTGTGGATGAGCGGATCGCCAGACCATCATAATCACCGATGATTTTCATCAGTTCTTCTGGCGTCTGGCCGGTAATCTCATCCACTTCACATCCGCGCTCGCGAAAAATCTCGGCGGCTTTGGGGTCCATTTTATCGGAAATAAGTACTTTGGGTTTTGTCATGATTTTATTCCTGAATTTCGTACTCCGCACTTGATGCCGAGTATCTCGCGCCTATGCGCAATGAGGCTGAGGGCTTCGGGTCTGCGCCCGGAGCAATAAATATTTAGGAAAGTTCAGCTTTAACCTGCGCGAAGGCCCATTCGATCCAAGGAAGCAGACGGCGAACGTCTTCTTCTTCGACAGTCGAACCGCACCATATCCGCAAACTCGGCGGCGCATCGCGATAGCCGTTGAAATCATAAGCTATGCCCATTTTATCGAGCATGCCGGCGATATTCTTCGGAACCGCAGCTTTATTGTCATCGCTCAGGCCATCATACCAGTCGCCCTGAAACACCATGCAGACGCCGGTATTGGTCCATTTTGCCGGATCACTAACCATATTGCGCATCCACGGCGTCGCTTCAATCCAGTCGTGGACAATTTTGGCATTACGGTCAGCACGGGCATGAAGTTCGGAAAGACCGCCAATGGATTTCGCCCATTCTAGCGACGCGATATAATCTTCAGTCGCCAGCATCGACGGCGTGTTGATCGTCGCGCCTTCAAAGATCGAACGGTTCAATTTGCCATCTTTTTTAACCCGGAAGATTTTCGGCAGCGGCCAAGACGGCGAATAGCTTTCGATCCGTTCGATAGCGCGCGGGCTAAGGATCAGCATGCCATGACCGGCTTCCGAACCCATGACTTTCTGCCAGCTATAAGTCGTCGCATCAAGCTTCGACCAGTCCATAGGCTGTGCGAAAACAGCGCTGGTGGCATCGTTAATGGTCACACCCTCGCGGTCAGCGGCGATCCAGTCCGTATCGGGTATTTTCGCGCCCGAGGTGGTGCCATTCCAGGTGAAGACAACATCGTCGCCTTTATCGATCTGGGTAAGATCGGGAATCTCGCCATAGTCGGCTTCCAGAACCGTGAGGTTCGCTGGTTTCAGCTGTTTGACAGCGTCCTGAATCCAGACATTGCCAAAGCTTTCCCATGCGGCAACCGTTACAGGGCGCGCGCCGAGCATATTCCACATCGCCAGTTCGACAGCACCGGTATCAGACGCTGGAACAATGCCGATCAGATAGTCATCGGGAATACCGAGAATTTCACGGGTGAGGTCAATAGCATATTTCAGCCGCGCCTTGCCGAGAGCAGAACGGTGCGAACGACCCATCACTTCGGTTTGGAGTTTATCGAGAGACCAGCCAGGAAATTTGGCGGTTGGGCCCGAAGAAAAATTCGGGCAATCTGGGCGCAACTCAGGTTGCGGTAGGGTAGTATCAGTCATTTTAACGCTTCTCCTTACAGAGAGCTCGCGCGGCGTTGGGACCGCGTGGCCCGGCGCCGCATTGAATGTTGCAGCGCAGCATGTCAAGTGCGCATTTGGTTGCTTTTGATACTGTCCGATACCGGTCTATTTTTTGCGAAAAAGCTCTTTGCCTCGGCGAAGGACCAGCAATTTTTCCATTGTCACGGGATGGAAATAAGCTTCGACCCGGTCGCCTTCTGGGGTTGTGCCATAGACTTCATAACAGCCGCCATCGACCTTTGACTTCTTGATGGTCCAGCCCTTTTTGACGAGGCTTGCTTCCAGTTGTGCGCGGGTTTTCCAACCTGATTCTGGTCCGGCTTCACACTTCATTTTGCCGGTCGCCAATGCTGGTGATGATACGCCAAACGAGAGAAAAGCAGCGCTGGTGAAGGTGAGGGCAGTTGCAAAAATTTTCATGGGGAATACTCCGGTTGGGGTGATGTTGATTTCGCTCTATTATAAATGATAATGGTTCGCAATAGCTGAAGTGCAGCCAGCGGAATAAAATGGGCCAGCGCCCCGCCGACACCATCGTGAATAAGCAACCAATGCGCGAGCGTTAGCAACGCCGCTGGATAAACCAGTCGCTGCAATTTCTTCCAGCCCGCCTTGAGCCAGCGCATCGACGCATTGTTACTGGTGATCGCCATCGGGATGAACAGCAGCAACGCTAGCCAGCCAGTCCAGATTCCCGGCGCATCAATTTCCGCCAATATAGCTTCGATCTCTTCCATATCGATGATGTAAAATCCCAGATGGAGCATCGCATAGCCAAAAGCAGTCAGACCAAATGACCTGCGGCGCTTGAGCAACCAGTCCGTCCATCCGCGCTTCCCGAAAATCACGATCAGCGGCGATATTGCCATGGCGACAATCATGAACCGGGCAGAAAGCTCGCCAGTCGGGTGCAGCATATCCATTGCGATGGATTCGCCCACGGTCCAGCTTCGGATGAGTAGCAAAGCGGGTATGCTCAATATGAACCAGAACACCGGTAAGCTATTAAGGTAACGCAGGATAGACATTGGCTGTCCATGAATTTCACCAGCGGTCTCGTCCAGCACAAATTTGTAACAAATGGTCGCAAAAGCCGCCCAACCTGTCCGGTAAGCTTTTCTTAACCATAATCTTCAGCCTGGATTTAACCATCTTCTGTCATTGCCGGATATATGGGAACAACGAAAAAAGGCACGCAACCGGTGCGCACGATTGTAATGGTCAGCATATTGTCTGTCGCACTTAGCGCGTGCGGCGCGATTCCGGGAGGGCGGGATCAATCAGCTCAGCGCCCGCAAAGCAGCGCCGGTATCGGAGCTTTCAATCCAACCCCGTCAGCGCGTCAGTGTTTCGCCGAACTCGGCAAGGCCAATGTCAGCTTTTCACCACTGCCCAACCGAAATTTTGGCGGCGGCTGCAGCCAGATTGATAGTATTACGCTGCTTGATGTAGGCACCGATGTTACCAATCTTGGCCCGGTAAAGTGTGAGCTCGCCAGCAAATTTGCAGCGTGGACGGAGTATGCGGTGAAGCGTGCGGCCCGGCAATATCTTGGCAGCGAACTCGCCCGCATCGAAACCATGGGCAGCTATAGCTGCCGCAATATTGCTGGCACTGGCAAACGTTCGGAACACGCCCATGCCAACGCCATTGATATATCGGGCTTTGTCCTTGCGGACGGTCGACGGATTACGTTGGAAAACAACTGGAAAAGCGGACGCAAGGAAAAGCAGTTCCTTGCCGCGATCCATGACAGTGCGTGCAAACGCTTTGGCACCGTGCTCAGTCCTGATTACAATGCAGCCCACTACAACCACTTCCATTTCGACATGGGTGGCAACGGCTACTGCCGCTGAAGAATGCCGGAAGATATTCGTTTTTTCGTCGTCAAACCAACAAGTTCATTGGCAAGTCGCAAAATTCTGCTCTAGGACGAAACAATGACCAATAAAGATCTCCACGACCGCCGTTTTTATCACGCCAAGCAGGAAGTGGAGTTTGCCAAGAAGCAAGCTCCGAGCACTCCGCAAACCCAGGACCCGGCTTATAAGCTTGCGTTTCAGGACAATGAGTTCCTGCTCCGCGAAGAACTGCGTCCCGTGCGTTTTCAATTAGAGCTGCTCAAGACCGAGATGTTGTTGGATGAAGCAAATATCGGATCAACCCTTGTCATGTATGGCTCGGCGCGAATACCCGAACCCGATAAAGCCGACGCGCTGATTGCAGAGGCGACTGACGAGGTGTCGCTCAAGACCGCCCAGAGCCTTAAGGATAAAGCCAAATATTATGCCGAGGCACGCAAACTAGCGCGGATTGCCAGCGAATGCGGGCTCGAAGAAAACGGTAGACGAGACTTTGTTGTCTGTTCTGGCGGCGGACCGTCGATTATGGAAGCCGCCAACCGCGGGGCGGCGGACGCGGGCAAGGAGTCGATCGGTCTCAATATTGTTTTGCCGCATGAACAGGCACCCAATGCATATGTGACGCCCAGCCTAAGTTTCCAGTTCCATTATTTTGCCCTGCGCAAGATGCACTTTCTGTTGCGGGCACGAGCCGTTTGCGCCTTTCCTGGCGGCTTTGGAACATTTGATGAGACATTCGAACTGCTCACCCTGGTTCAGACCGGAAAGATGGAACCGCTGCCGATCCTGCTGTTCGGCAAGGATTTCTGGACGCGAGTGGTAAATTTTGAGGCGCTGGCCGAAGAAGGCACGATCAGCCACAAGGATCTGGAATTGTTCCAGTTCGTTGAAACGGCTGAAGAAGCCTGGGATATCATCCAGCGTTTTTACGGACTGGATTGTAACTAGACCGGGCCAACAATCCCCAGAGTTTATTCTGTAGCGGCAGCCTCATTGGCTTCTGCAGTTTCTGTTGCAACTGCCGCCGCTTCTGCCGCTGCAGGTGCTTCTGCATCAACGGCTCCTTCCGCAGGCGCTTCAGCCGCCGTTGGCGCTGCCGGAAGCGGCAAGTTGGAACCCTGCGCGTTGAGATAGGCCATTAAATTGGCGCGATCTTCCGCTTTGCCCAATCCGGCAAAGGTCATTTTGGTGCCTGCCGCATATTTCCGTGGCGAGGTGAGCCATTCATTCATGCTCGTCCAGTCCCAGTTACCGGGGATAGACTTTAATGCATCAGAATAGGCGAACCCGGCTACATGACCATGCGGTTTGCCCATTGATGCATAGAGATTAGGACCAATGCCATTTGCGCCGCCGCTATTGATGGTGTGGCAGGCCGCGCATTTGCTAAACACCTTCTCGCCCGCTGCCACATCCGCCGTCTGGAGCAGAGTTTCAATCGCCGGACCTGCGTCCGCACCGCCGCCCGTTTCAACACCTTCAATCACATAGCCCATCACCTCGGGGCGCTCGTGCTTGTCGGCGTGAAAATATTTGCTGCTCGCAATGGAAAATCCCAAGACGGCGATAAAGCCAAACAAGAGCCAGCCTGCAATCGTGTTGTTATTATCCATCGGTTCTCTCATGCCCCAAACAATTAGACGCGCGGAATCGCGTGATCCGCAGCAAGGTTGCGCTTCCTCTAATAAGTGCGGCGGCGGCGCGCAAGCCTTACTATGCAAATTGCAGGCGATTTCCCGCGTATATCTCTTGCTCCCCTAGCCCGGTTTCGCCTATCGGTGCGCGACTTCAAGAGGGGTAATATGGACAGTTTTCCGGAAAATGCATTGGGAATGGTCAAAAAAATGACCGCAACGGCAGCCCAGCAGCCCAGCAAAGCCATAGCGTTCCAGGGCGCGCCGGGTGCCAATTCGCACCTTGCGGCGCTGGAATTTGATCCCGATTGCCTCCCTCTCCCCTGTTTTTCATTTGAGGATGCCCTGGAATCGGTAAAACTCGGCGTCGCTGGAAGCGCTCTGATCCCCATCGAAAACAACCTGCATGGCCGGATTGCGGATATCCATTTTCTGCTCCCCGAGTCGGGCCTGCATATTGTCGCAGAACATTTCATGCTGATCCAGCATTGCCTGATGGCCAAATCTGCCGACGCCAAAATCACCAGCGCGATGAGCCACCCGCAAGCGCTTGGCCAATGCCGCCATTATCTGCGGGAAAAATCCATCATTCCGGTCGCCTATGCCGATACGGCAGCCGCCGCTGCGTATGTCGCGCAAAGCGATGACCCGCATGCTGCTGCCATCGCGCCGCCGCTGGCGGCCACCATGTATGGCCTCAAACCGATTGCCGATGCCATTCAGGATCGCGCCGATAATATGACCCGCTTTGTGTTGCTCGCAGCCGAGTCTGCTATCCCGGAACCCAACGGACCGGTGATGACCACTTTGATCTTCGAGGTGAAAAACACACCCGCAGCGCTTTACAAGGCTATGGGCGGCTTTGCGACCAATGGCGTCAATATGACCAAACTGGAAAGCTACCAGCAAGGCAACAGCTTCGCCGCAACCGAATTTTACTGCGACATCGAAGGCGCGCCGGGTGATGCCGGAGTAGACCGGGCGATTGAAGAACTGGGCTTCCATTGCAACAGTGTAAGAATATTGGGAACCTATCGGCAGGCACGGCCGCGGACAGTAGTCGGATAGGGTCACACAGGGTCACACCCCTTTACTGCAAATTGCGGATCCGTTTCTTCCTCCCCGTCTGCAGCCGGTTCTTGCAGCTCCCCGTCCGGATCAACCGCCTCCCAGAAACCCGGCTCATCCATCATCCCGCTGCGTTCAGCGCGGAGCCATTGCAGGTCATCCCATGTCTCCGCCTCGGCAAGGTCAAGCCCGGACCGATCAATCTCTTCGGGCGCAGCGGCATTGATCCGGTCGCGCGCCTGCTCGGTTTCCAGCCGGTCGATTATCGTCCGGTCATCCGGCTCATTGGCCTGCGGCAAAGGCAGCGCGGCCTCTTGCTCTGCAAGCATGTCGGTGCAATCCTCGCCCTTGCCAATCGCCTCGACCATCGTGTCAAAATCATGGACCGCCGCCCGCGCCGGATGACCGGCCAGATCAAGCCCATCGGCTTTCTTGTCCAGCCGCCCCAGCGCCGAAAGCAAAAGCCCCGCCGAAAACCGCGAGCGCTCGCCCACCTCCTCACCATGATACCAGACCGTCCCGGTCCAGCCGTTCATGCCTTTGTCGAGCAGCTCGTCGGCAAAAAGATCGCGCGCATGAATAAGCGCCGCATCCCACGCCCGGGCAAAAGCCTTCCCTTCGGGCTTGCGGCGCAAGCGATAAGCACTCTCCCGGCTCATCCCGGCATAGGCGGCGGAAGATTTGACCGATCCGCAGCGGGCGAGTGCTTCGAGGAAGGTTTTCTGTTTGGCGGGCGTCCAGCGGGGTGACGGTGGTGCTTGGTCGGGGAGATCGGTGGGAGGTGTGGTTTCGATGGTGGAGGTGATATTGGGGGAGGTCATAAGCATTCCTGTGGTTGGGGGAGGAATGACTGAGGTTATGATATTTGGGGGTGTGTAGGAAAGGGGGATTTCCCCTCTCCCTTGAGGTAGAGGATTGCGCAGTCTTAGCGCCGAAGCCTTGGCGAAGGCCATTAGACGAAGCTGGGTGAGGGTGCACTTCGCTTCAGATTGCAGAACACCCTCAACCAACCCCGCCTAATCCTGCGGATAAGGCTCCATATCCTTCTCCCTCAAGGGAGAAGGGTTTTCACGCGAAGGCGCGAAGATGGATATCATCAGGCTTGACGAACGGCTTTGCACAGGCCAAGATCCCTTTATGTTCTCATCTGACACACCGCTCGACGCTCATATTGATCTGCTCGCTACTGCAAAGGGCAAACAGTTTGGAACCATCCTTGCCGATCCGCCTTGGCAGTTCCAGAACAGAACGGGGAAAGTGGCTCCAGAGCATAAGCGTCTCAACCGATATTCGACAATGTCATTGGATGAAATTTGCGCACTTCCAGTCGACGACATTGCTGCTGACCCTTCCCACCTCTACCTCTGGGTACCAAATGCTTTGCTGCCGAGCGGACTGCAGGTAATGGAAGCATGGGGATTTCGTTATATTTCCAATATTGTCTGGCATAAAATTCGGAAAGACGGGGGTTCGGACGGGCGTGGGGTCGGTTTTTACTTTCGGAACGTCACTGAAATTCTACTTTTTGGCGTTAAAGGCAAAAAAGCGCGAACACTCGATCCGGGCCGCAGTCAGGTCAATATGATCCAAAGCCGGAAGCGCGAACATAGTCGCAAACCCGATGAGCAATATAAAATAATTGAAGATTGCAGTTGGGGACCCAGATTGGAAATGTTCAGCCGGGGCAAACGGAAAGGCTGGTCCGTCTGGGGCAATCAAGCAACAGATGATTACGCTCCTGACTGGAAAACATACGCCCACAACAGCACATTGGAAGCTGCCGAGTAATCAGTCTTCGACGTAAAGCTCCGGTGTAATTGCGAATGTCAGTATCGGACATCCACCGCCACCGCCGCCATCTAATCTCGGCCATAGTTTTTCGTGATGAGTAGTGGAAGCACCATATGATGGTCCTTTCCCCAAACCTTTGAAAATTTTCTGAAGTTCGCTAGCGCGTGTAATAATCACACCAACATCAATAACTCTCAGATCAAACAGCAATCGGAAGTTGTTCAAATCCCGATCATAAAATGGATCCTTGTTGTTCCATTCAACCTCAATACCCACACGCCCTTTGAAACAATCGACGCTGTGTGTCGGGCTCTCATATTCCACGTCATCAACGGAAATTGCGGTATCAAATTTCCTTTCGTCCCAACCTCTTGCGTAAAATTCAGAATCTATTCTGCTTGCGATCGGCGACTTTCTGCCACCAGGCGCTAGGACTTCTGATCTATAAAGCCTAAATTCCCGAAGAACGGTAATCAACTCTGCCCATTCTTCCGGACAAGCCGTTGACAAAATCCCAGTCGCATTTCTCCATTCCTTTACATGATAAAGGTCACGAAGATCTTCCGGCACTAGGTGAATTGTACTCATGGTCTGACGCCTATCTTATCATTTGCAGTAAACAAAGTGATATATCTCAATGCGCCTCATCCCAACTCTTCCCCGTCCCGATATCGACATCCAGCGGCACCGATAGTTTCACCGCCGGTTCGGCCGCGCCGGACATCACGCTGCGGATAACTTCGCTGGCCGCATCGACATCGCCTTCGGGCAGCTCAAACACGAGTTCATCATGCACCTGCATCAGCATTTTGACATCGCCCAGTCCGGCCTCTGACAGCGCAGGTAACATCCGGGCCATCGCGCGTTTTATGATGTCGGCGCTGGTGCCTTGAATGGGCGCGTTGATCGCGGCGCGTTCGCTGCCCTGGCGCTCGGCCTGGTTGCTCGACTTGATCCGTTCGAACCAAGTTTTGCGGCCAAACAGCGTCTCGGTGTAACCAGTCTCGCGGACCGATTGCAGGGTGGTCGAGATATATTGGTTGATGCCGGGGAAGCGCTCGAAATAGGTGTCGATCATATCCTGCGCCTCATCCGGATCAACCTCGAGACGTTTGGCCAGACCCCAGCGCGAAATGCCGTAGAGGATCGCGAAGTTGATCGTCTTGGCGCGGGCGCGGGCGTCGCGGTCTTCGGCGCCAAATAGCTCGCGGGCGGTGCGGTTATGAATATCCTCGCCTGCCGCAAAGGCTTCCTTGAGCGTTTCCACATCCGCGATATGCGCGGCTAACCGCAGCTCGATCTGAGAATAGTCAGCCGCGAGAATCACATTGCCTGGCGCGGCGACAAAGGCCTGCCGGATCTGGCGGCCAATCTCGGTGCGGATCGGGATGTTTTGCAGGTTCGGTTCGGTCGATGACAGCCGCCCGGTTTGCGCGCCGCTGAGCGAATAGCTCGTGTGAACCCGACCGGTTTTCGCGTTAATCTGCTCCTGCAGCGCATCGGTATAGGTGGATTTGAGCTTCGACAATTGTCGCCAGTCCACAACTTTCTGAGCAATGGGCTCGCCGTCGCCCGCCAGCCGCTCCAGCACCGTCACGTCAGTAGAATATTGCCCGCTCTTGCCTTTCTTGCCGCCCTTGAGACCAAGTTTGCCGAACAGGATTTCCCCTAGTTGCTTGGGAGAACCGATGGAAAACGGTTCACCGGCAAGCTCATGGATTTGCTTCTCGAGCTTCTCCATTTCTACGGCAAAAGTTTTGGACAAGCGCGCCAGTTCTTCGCGGTCGACCAGCACGCCGGTTTCTTCCATCTTCGCGATGACCGGGACCAGCGGACGATCCACCATCTGGTAAACCCGCGTCGCCTTTTCAGGCACCAACCGCAGACGGAGAATTTCCCATAGACGCAACGTGACATCAGCATCTTCGGCGGCATATTCTGTCGCTTTGTCCAATGGCACTTCGGCAAATGTAATCGCTTTTTTCCCCGTGCCGGTCAGGGATTTGAAACTGATGCACTCATGGCCGAGATGCAGCTTCGAGAGTTCATCCATGCCGTGGCCATGAAGCCCCGCATCCAGATTGAAGCTCATCACCAGCGTATCATCAAACGGTGTGATTTTCACATCATGCTGGGCAAGCACCGTCATATCATATTTGAGATTCTGACCGATTTTGAGAACTGCATCGTCCTCCAGCAACGGTTTCAATTTTGCCAATGCCGCGGCTGTGTCCAATTGCTTCGGCGTCTCGCCAAACATATCGCCGCTGCCATGCCCAAGCGGGATGTAGCAGGCTTCATTGGGCGCGGTGGCCAGACAAACCCCGACAACCCGCGCAGTCACACTTTCCAGACTGTCGGTTTCGGTATCGACCGCGACCACCCCTTTTTCGGTCGCGCGCTCTATCCATTTGTCCAGCGCGTCCATGTCCTGCACGCATTCATATTGGCTACGATCAATGGCCGGCGCTTCGCTGGGCTTGGGCGCATCGCCAATAACCGTCCCACCGGCCTCTCCCTTGTCAGCGCCCGGGTCCTGTGGTTCTGCCATCCCGTTGCCACCGAGCTTCTTGAGCAATGAGTTAAACCCGTGATGCTCCAGAAACGCTCGCAGCGGCATATCGGGAATATCCTGGATCAAAAAGCTCTCCAGCGTGTCGGGCAACGGGCAATCCTCCCGCAGCGTCACCAGCACCCGCGACAGCCGCGCCTGCTCGGCAAACTCGACAAGATTGTCCCGCATCTTTGATTTTTTCATCTCGGGCGCAGCAGCCAGGACAGCTTCGATATCGCCAAATTCGTTGATCAACTTCGATGCAGTCTTGGGGCCAATGCCCGGAACGCCGGGAATATTATCGGAACTATCGCCCATCAAACCGAGCACATCGCCGAGTTTCTCCGGACCAACGCCGAATTTCTCCTCCACTGTATTGCGGTTCATCCGCGCGTTTTTCATGGTGTCGAGCATATCAACCGCGCTGTCGTCGCTTGGCTCTATCAGCTGCATCAAATCCTTGTCGGACGACACTATGGTGACTTTCCAGCCTGCCTCCACCGCTGCCTTGGTGTAAGATGCGATCATGTCATCCGCCTCAACATTTTCCTCCTCGATCAGCGGCAAAGAGAACGCGCGCGTGGCATCGCGGATCATCGGGAATTGCGGTTTCAGGTCTTCGGGCGCTTCGGGGCGGTTGGCTTTATATTGATCATAGAGATCATTGCGGAAACTGGTGCCGGATTTATCCAGCACCACCGCCATGTGGGTCGGGCCATCTGCCTTGTTGAGTTCATCCGCGAGTTTCCAAAGCATCGTGGTATACCCATAAACCGCACCCACCGGTTCGCCGTGAATATTGGTGAGCGGCGGCAGGCGGTGATAGGCGCGGAAAATATAGGCTGATCCATCAACAAGATAGAGGTGATTTGGTTTTGCTTCTGCAGAGTCGGTCATACCCGCAAGCCCTAGCATCCGCAGAACGGGTCGTCATTTCAAAACTGGATTTCAAAACTGGCCGGAAATTTCCTGGCTGCGTTTGCGGTCAGGCGCTGCGAACAACCCGCTTGAGCGGACCTGCCGCTTCATAAAACGGACGTGGTTTTGAACGCATGCCGGGTTTATAGAGTACGCACTGATTGCGGCCGCGTCTTTTGGCTTCGAACAAAGCGGTGTCGGCATTGCGCATTGGCAACGCCCTCTCATGATGGGGCGATACACCTGTGATTCCGATACTGACTGTCATCCTGTGACGCACATTTTTCTGGGGTTCAAAAATTATGCTTTCGATTTCGTGGCGAATCATCTCGGCAATAATCTCGCCTTCCGCCTCGACGGTATCCGGCAGCAATATTCCGAATTCTTCGCCGCCAATCCGTCCGACCAAGTCATCCTTGCGCAGCATCCTCTTGAACACCGTTGATATTAGTATCAGCGCTTTGTCGCCTATAGGATGACCATAGCCATCGTTAATATCCTTGAAGTGATCGGCATCAATGATCAGCAATACATTGGCGCTTGAAGCCATTCGCCGCTGTTCAAACTCGGCCAGGAAATGTTCGCGATTAAAGAGTCCCGTC
Organism: Parasphingorhabdus halotolerans; assembly: GCF_012516475.1. NCBI lineage: Bacteria > Pseudomonadati > Pseudomonadota > Alphaproteobacteria > Sphingomonadales > Sphingorhabdaceae > Parasphingorhabdus > Parasphingorhabdus halotolerans. Next base: position 2,005,376 of record NZ_CP051217.1, read on the forward strand.
AATCCGTCATAGCTGGCTTTATGTTCGAGTGTCTTGTTCGCATCGCGCAATTTTTGCCGCGCCTCTTTCAACCGCATGGCAACAAGAGCCACTTTCCGGCGCTGTTTTGACATATAGAAACTGAGCGGAATACTAATGCCCCAAGGCACAGTTATGGCCAAGGCCATAGCGCCCCAGAATCTCTCATCGAACCCGAAAAACAGGATATAGAGCGAACCGGTAATTGCAAATGACAACAGCACGGCGATGGCAGAGATAATGCTGGCCTCGCGAATCTGTGATGTGTCTTTGGAAAATCTTACCATAGAGCAGCTGATAAAGCGGATAGATTGCATTCTTATGCAATTACATGGTTAACTTTCGTTACACGGGCCGGTGCTTTCGAGCGGCAATCCGGTCAGAAAATGATTAACGCGACTGTCCCGCCAGGTTGGGTGGCACGTTGCTTCACGGGACAAGTTGACCGGTTAATTGCTGCTTGTGTTCCCGCAGGACTTTCTCGGCAAATTCCATAAACGCGCGCACCCGCGCCGTGTTGCGCAAATCATCATGGGTCAAAATCCAGATGTCACGGGATGGTGTCGGCACGCGCTCTGTCGCGCGCACAAGATCGGGATGACTATCGCCCGCCATGCACGGCACAGCGATAAGGCCCATTTTTCGCGCCGCCATCTCCAGCTGCAAAGCAATACTTTCGAAATTTCCCCATACCGGAACCCGCGCAAATTCTGTATCTTGTGTCCAGTCAGGATAACGGCTTTCGCGATCATTCCAGCCGAGCCAGCGTGCCTCATCCGGATGGTTGACAAAATCATGGCCCGCGAGATAATCCGGGTGCGCATAGATGGATGTTGTATAGGCAAAAAGCCTCTTGCCAACCAGTGTTTGCGGCGGATTATTGTCCATGCGAATAGCAACATCCGCCTCACGCCTGGCTACATCCAGCAGATCATAGCTTGTGATAATCTCAAGCTCCAGTCGCGGATATTCTTCGCAAAATTCCGCCAGATGCGGTGCAAACAGCGTGGTCGCGAAAGGCTCTGCCATGGTTACCTTGATTGAACCTGACAGCTGATTATCACGACCGACAATTTGCCGCTCCACCGTCACCAGATCGTCATTGAACTGCCCGGCAGCGCGCGCCAACTCCTCGCCCGCCTGGGTCGGAAAATAGCCTTCTGGCCTACGCTCGAACAACGCGGCATCCAACGATCGTTCCAGTTGCTCGATCCGCCGACTAACGGTTGAATGATGCACCTTGAGCACTTTCGCCGCCGCCCGAACCGTGCCGGCAGCCATAACTTCGCGGAATGTTTTAACATCTTCCCAGTCCATGAAGCGATTACTAATCGAAAAGCGCGGAAATAGCATGGCTAAATTTTGCACCATATAGGTGCATCTAATACAATAGACATAGGATTTTTGAGCCGCTATCGACGATGTACAAATGATGCATAAATTTGCGAGGGGGAGCCAATGACTATACCCGTTATCGCCGCAGCCACTGGCGCAATCATTATCATTTTGCAAGCCTTGCTCATGGTTATGGCTGGAGCTTATCGCGCAAAATCCGGTATAAATATGGGCACCGGCGATGATCCTGTTATGGAACGAAAAATTCGCCGTCACGGCAATCTGGCCGAAAATGCGGGGCTGTTCATTGCGGTGCTTGCTCTTGCGGAGATGACAGTGGTTCCGGATAATATTGTCCAGATCATTGCGATAGTTTTTGTTGTAGCCCGAATTTCCCATGCCATTGCGCTGTCCAGCGTGGCCGGGTCACATGGTGGCACTAGTGGCAATGGCGGAAAGTTTTTCGTCGTCGCTCGAGTTATCGGTGCCTTTGGAACGCTTGCTTCTTTTCTTGCGCTCGGTGGATTTTTGCTCAACGGCCTTATTCGATAACCAACTTTGCCATCTCTTAAGGAAAACCCATGACCATCACCCTCTCTGAAACTTTCAAAGGTGCCACCGCCCAGGCATTCCGCGGGCTGACAAACGTGCTCAAAAAAGCAAAGGCCGAAGCGGAAAAAACCGGCGCACCGGAAGCCGCATATCTGGATCACCGGCTGTTTCCCGATATGAATGACATGAAATGGCAGGTGCAGATGATCACCGAATTTGCCGTGCGCGGCGCGGCGCGGATGACCGGCGTTGCCACCGAAGACTTACCAAACCTGCCGATGGAAGGCGATACGTTTGATGCCTTGATCGAACGGATAGAAAGCTGCGGCGAGACTTTTGCCAAGGCGGATGACACCGTGATTGATGGCAATGCAGATATGAAAATCTCGATGCCGGTTGGCCCGGAACAGACCATGGAACTGGACGGCAAGACTTATGTCATGAGCTTCTACCTCCCCAACCTCTTCTTCCATGTCACCACCGCCTACAACATGGCCCGCACTCAAGGTGTGCCGGTTGGCAAGCGAGATTTTATGGGAATGTGAACGGATAGGCGCTCAGTTTTTGCGCCGCCCGTGCCACCAATCCTGCCGCCATCCGTAAGCTGCACGTATGCCTTTACCCTGCGCGTCGCGAGCAGGTTCGAACCGGAAACGGGTCGTAAGCAGCCGGCAGGTTTCATTGTCGAGCTCCGCATAGCCGCTCGATTGCCTGATTTCGCAAGCTGTCGCCCGGCCATCGGGTTCGACCATGAAGCGTGCCACGACTGTTCCGCCGACTCCGGATTTCCAGACAGCGCGGGGAATATCCTTACGGGTGATCGCACCGGATTTATGAGCGGGCCCGGACACCATCCCACCGCCGCCTGAACCATCACCGCCGCGTCCGCTGCCCGTGCCGTCGCCAGCGCCACCTGCACCGAAGCCGGGGCCCTTCCGGTCTGACGCACCAGCAGTGGCATCATTGCCGGGTCCGGGCTTTGGTGCAGCCCGAACCGGGGATTTCACTTTCAATTTCACTTTAGGCTTTGGCGCCACAATCTGTGTCGGTTTGGCCTTCAGGTTTTCTGCAGACGCAGCGCCTTCGGCCTCCTTCGCCTCGGCTTTTTTCGGTGCAGGTTCTCTAACTGGCTCGGGCGGCGGTTCCGGTGACAGGGCGATCACCTTGAAGCCGTCGCTCACTGCGCTGGATATATCAACGCCCGTTCCACTGACCAGCGCATAACCCAGAACGGCATGGATCACGATGACCGCAACCAGCGACTTGATCCGCTGGCTTCCTTTGTTCTGGTTCACATAACTCATCGGTGTACCCTAGCGTGAATGGCTGAACAAGGGCTGGCTATCGGGCCAAATCAGCCTGTTTGCATTAAAGCAGCATGGCAGCTCCGAGCGCCATGAAAAACGCTACTGCCGTTGCCGCGATAACCGGCACAAAGCTGCGCCACCCTTGGGTCAAAAGCGCGCTCATGTTGGATTTCATTGCCGTTGCTACGACCGATAGAAGCAGCATCCAGGACGCCAAATCCTGGCTATATCCAACCAGAGTGCCGGGCAAATTGAACATCGAGTTTACCAGCACCAGAAGAATAAACCCGATAATGAACCACGGCAGGCCAAAGCGCGGCACTGCGCTACCAAGAGTGACATCATCAGCTCCCGTTTTTTTGGCTTGCGCGCGCAACCAGATGGCAAAAATAGCGACAAGCGGGGCTAGCAGCGCAACCCGCGTCAGCTTGACAATAGTCGCAATCTCGCCGGCGGCTTGCGAATAGGAAAAACCGCCGCCAATCGCCTGTGCGACATCATGAATGGAAGCGCCAATCAGAAAACCGGCCTGCCTGTCGCTCAATTCCAGTATCCCGGCAATGGCGGGATAAAAGGCCAGCGCCATCGCGCTCATCATGAAAATGCCGACCAGCACCAGAGTGAAACGCGCTTGATCAATCCGTTTTTCGCCGATCAAACTCCATAAGGCCAATGCTGCCGACGCCCCGCAAATGGCGGTCGCGCCGCCAGCCAGCAGCCCAAAAAGCATATCCTGTTTCAAAAATTTCGCCGCCAATATGCCCGCTGCAATCACGCTGAGCATGATCACCAGTAGCGCCCCGAACGCAGGCAGGCCGAGAGCGCCAAATTGCGCCAATGTGACCTTCGCACCAATCAAAACTATGCCGATGCGCAACAGGGTCTGCGAAGCGAAAGTGAGTCCGGGCGCGAGGCGCTTGTCCTGATTAACAAAATTCAGACCCAGCCCGATCAGCAAGCCCATCAGGATTAGCGGCACGCCATAATGTTCACTCAGCCATGCCGCCGCGAGCGATGCGATGAACGCCAGCAAAAGGCCGGGGATCGTTTTGCGGATGGTGGTGGGCCGGTCATCTGCCGTGATCAGCAGCTCACCATAAAGATCTGCGCCCATTGGCAAATTGCGTGCAGGCTCGCTCATCTGGCCGGGGAAAATCGCGTGATCATCAACGAGCAATATGGCCAAGCCAGACTGATGGCAAGACTGTTAGCATGACCCGCAAAAGCAGTTTGTGCATGAAGCTCCGTAGTGCTAACAACCCGTCTTCCGCAACTGGCGAGATCAAGGTGGACTACCACCGGGGAGCGGAAATATTACTACAGCCGATCGCCTGGGCATTTCTTGGAATAAAGGAGAATGCTCGATGACCGATGCTTTCAGTGCACCCAAACCCTTCCACATCGTCTTCCTGATCTTTGACGGGATTACCCAGCTTGATTTTACCGGCCCTGCGCAGGTTCTGGCACGCTTGCCAGGGGCGGTAATCCACACAGCCGTCAAAAAGGTGAAACCAATTCAGACGGATAGCGGCTTTGCAATCCTGCCTTCGACCAATTTTGCCGATTGTCCGCAAGCAGACTTGCTTTGCGTCCCAGGCGGGTTTGGCACCCGCGAAGTGATCCAGGATCAAGCGACAATCAACTTTGTGCGCGATCAGGCAAAGGGAGCGCAATATGTCACCTCGGTCTGCACCGGATCGCTGACGCTCGGCGCGGCAGGACTGCTCAATGGGAAACGCGCGACAAGCCACTGGGCCTATACCGACCTGCTCGAAAAGTTCGGCGCGCGCCATGAAAAGGCGCGGGTGGTCAAAGATGGCAATGTGATTACCGCTGGCGGTGTGACATCCGGCGTTGATTTTGCCCTGACGGTCCTCGCCGAGGTCGCTGGTCAACAGCTCGCCGAAGCGGTGCAACTCAGCCTTGAATATGACCCTAACCCGCCGTTTAACAGCGGCCATCCCGATATTGCCGATCCAAAATTGATCACCGCGCTGCACGAACGCGTTTATGGCAAGCAAGCGTCGGACTTGGCTGACATAATAGATAAGCTATAGCGAAGAATATTGATTTCCGCTTTCGGTCGAATGGGTTAAGCCAATCGGGAATGTCCGACCCCGATAAATCCGAAAACACCGCACCGCCGCGGATCAGCGAGTTCAAGCTGTTTCTGTTCGCTCTCGCCTCTGCGGCGGTGGTTGCCAATGGCTATTATATCCACCCGCTGGTCACACCGGTGGCGGAAGAATTCGGCGTTAGCGGCGCGACCATCGGGTTGGTCCCGGCGTTCAACCAGATTGCGCTGGCGCTAGGCATTTTGCTGCTGCTGCCGCTCGGCGACCGGATTAACAATCGCAAGCTGGTGACGATTTTTGTCATCGGTCAATTTTTTGCGATGCTGACCATGGCTTTGTCCGGCAGTTTCATGCTGTTTGTTACCGCCTCATCGCTGCTGGGGTTTTTCACGATAACGCCCTATTTGTTGCCGGCCTATGTGACGCAGCGCGTCCGCCCGGGACGCATCGGCCATGTCACGGGGATTATGACTGCCGGCGTCACCCTGGGAATATTGGTCAGCCGGGTCGGCGGCGGATTGCTTGGCCATTATTTCGGCTGGCGCTCGGCCTTTTGGGTGGGTGTTGGGTCTATGGCCTTGCTCGTGATCTTGTTGCCGTTAATTATGGAGCGCAGGCAGGACGAGAATCCGTCCGGCGTAGAGCCGCCACGCTATGGCGAATTGTTGCGCTCGCTCTGGCCAATAATGAAGTCTTTACCGGAAGTCCCTCTCGGCGGGCTGATGCAGGCGCTGTCCTTTGGGCTGTTTCTCGCCCTATGGCTCGCTATCGGGCTGCATTTGCCGCGCAATGGTTACGGCGTTGATACGGTCGGCTATCTTGCTATCATAGCGGCGATAAATGTTCTCGCCTCGCCCTATGCCGGAAAATTCGCGGACCGGATCGGCGCTGAACGGGCGCGGGTCTATTTTTCTTTTCTCCAGTTGGTGGGCGTGTTCATATTGCCGTTTGCCGGACAAAATCTCTGGTTGCTGGTGATAGCAATAATCTTCAACACGTTGGGCGGCGCTTCTATCGATGTCTGCAGCCGGACGATCATGTTCAGCCGCGCGCCCGAAATCAGAACCCGGTTGATGACCATCTATGTCGTCATCATGTTCATCGGCGGCGGAATATCCAGCTGGCTGGGAACAGCGACCTATGAATTTTACGGCTGGGGCGGGATTTCAACAATGGCGATCATTTATGCACTATCAATCATGGGATTGGCGCTATGGGGTTTAGGCTTCAAAAAGTCCTAGAGCTTCACCAGAACCTTGCCGATATTAGCGCCGGTAAAAAGCCTTTCATAAGCATCAAGCGTATTCTCCAGCCCCTCGGTGACATCAAACGGCATCTGTAATTTGCTGTCATCCAGCCAAGTCTTGAGCTGCGCTGTCAATCGCTCTCCCTGGTCCATAAAGTCGGGCGAGAAAAAGCCGATCACCGAAAGTCGCTTCATGAGGATCTGGTCAAAATGTTCAGGACCGCGAGCCCGCCCGTCGCCGCTATATTGCGCCATGAGTCCGCATAGCGCGATACGCCCGTATAACGCCATGTTGGGGAGCACCGCATCGAGTATCGGTCCTGCAACATTATCGAAATAGGCGTTTATACCGTCCTGTATCTGGCCTAGTTCCGCGCCAATATCGGCGGTCTTATAGTCAATCGCCTTGGTGATACCGATCTCGTCCTCAAGCCAGCGGCACTTCTCTGCACCCCCCGCGAGACCGTAAACATTGCAACCTAATATTTTGGCGATCTGACATGCCAACATCCCGGTCGAACCCGCCGCAGCGGAAACCAGCACATTCTCTCCGGGCTGAATTTTTGCTGTCTCGATCAGACCCCAAAGCGCAGTCCAGCCGTTCATGCCAAGCACTCCGAAATGCTGGCGGATGTCTTCGACGCTATCATCAAGTTTGAATAGACCGCCCAGTTCTGCGTGAACAACCGACTGGTCCGACCATTGCCCGAAACCGCGCACCAGATCGCCTTCGGCAAAACCCGCTGCATTGGAGGCGGCAACATATCCCATCGTCAGACCTGTGATTGGCGATCCCAACGGCAGCGGCGGATTATAACCGTCTTCCCGCGCCGTCATCCACATGCGGGTGCCAGCATCCATCGAGAGATAGATATTTTTCACCAACACCTCGCCGTCAGCAAGCGGCGGTATCTGCTCCTCAACCAGCCTGATTGCGGAAACAAAGTCGTTACCTTCCGGACGGCTTTCCAGTTGCCAGATTTGTCTTGTTGTCATTGCTTGTTCCCCATCGGGTAGATCATTCCCCCGAGAAACATAACCTAAAGCAAAATCACGCTTGGCCCATTGGCGATATTAGGAGGGGTGCGCGCTCAGCATTCCACCAGATTGACAGCCAATCCGCCTTGCGATGTTTCCTTGTAGCGCTCGGACATATCCAGCCCTGTCTTGCGCATCGTTTCGATGACCTCATCCAGACTGACGCGGTGGGTGCCATCCCCTAATATGGCAAGTCGCGCGGCCTCAATCGCTTTTACCGCGCCAACAGCATTGCGCTCAATGCACGGCACCTGCACGAGCCCCCCAACCGGATCGCAGGTCAGGCCGAGATTATGCTCCATGCCGATTTCGGCGGCATTCTCAACCTGCAGCGGTGTGCCGCCCCAAGCGGCAGTCAAGCCAGCAGCGGCCATGGAACAGGCCACGCCTACTTCCCCCTGACAGCCGACTTCAGCGCCGGATATTGAAGCATTTTCCTTGAATAGCGAACCAATGGCGGCGGCAGTGAGGATGAAAGTCTCAACGCCAGCTTCATCTGCCTTCGGAGCAAATCTTTCATAGAAGCGCAGCACCGAAGGGACGATTCCAGCGGCTCCATTGGTGGGGGCCGTCACGACTTTGCCGCCCGCCGCGTTTTCCTCGTTCACCGCCAGCGCCCAGAGGTTCACCCAATCGAGAATTGTAAGCGGGTCAGATAATGCCCGCTCCTGACGTTCCATCAGACGTCCGTAGATCAACGGGGCGCGGCGTTTGACTTTCAAACCACCTGGCAGGATACCGCCATTCTTTATGCCACGATCGATACAGGCCGACATGGCATCAACAATTTTTCTGATATCGCCACTGATCTCGTTGTCGCCCTTTGCCGTCCGCTCATTATTGCGCATGATATCGGCAATCGAAATATTCTTGTCTGCTGCAATTTTGAGGAGGTCCGCGCCGGAACAAAAAGCATGCGGGACGTCCCACAGACCAGCTTCAGGATTATTGGCTCCGATCTGGTCTTCATCCAATATCGCCCCGCCTCCAACCGAATAATAGACGCGGGTCTCGACCAGCGTATCACCATTAAACGCGTTGAAACGCATCGCATTACTGTGAAAATCGAGGCGCTTTTTCTGGTCGAAGATGACGTCTGCATCTTCGTTAAAAGCAATTTCGTGTTCACTGTTCAACCTGATTCGCTTTGTTCCACGAATTTCGCTCACCAAAATGTCTGCAGCATCCGGCTCGATTTTTTCGGGCTTTTGCCCAGAGAGACCAAGCAATATCGCGCGGTCCGTAGCATGGCCCTTGCCGGTCAATGCCAGCGAACCAAAAAGCAGGGTTTCCAGCCGCGTGACCTGTGCCAGCTTCCCAGTCTCAGCGACGCGACCGATGAATAACGCTGCCGCCAGCATCGGTCCCATCGTGTGGGAACTGGAAGGCCCGACACCAATTTTAAAAAGTTCAAATGTGCTAGCGACCATATGGCTAACTCAAGATGCTTTTTCGTTGGCGATCCACTGGTCGATCACCTTCTCCAATATGTTCAACGGAACCGAGCCGCCGCCCAGAACAGTGTCGTGAAAGCCGCGAATATCCAATTTATCGCCGAGCTCTTTTTCCGCTTTGGCCCGCAACTCAAGAATTTTTAGCATCCCGATTTTATAGCTTGTCGCCTGCCCCGGCATCACTAGATAGCGCTTCACTTCGGAACGAACAGCGGTTTCCGGGATTGGCGAGTTGGCGAGGAAATATTGCACCGCTTTTTCCTGGCTCCAGCCTTTGGAATGCAGCCCGGTATCGACAACCAGCCGGATTGAGCGCCACATCTCCGTCGTGAGGCGTCCGAAATCGGAATAGGGATCGGCATAGGCACCCATCTCCTTGGCCAGAAGCTCGGAATATAACCCCCAACCTTCGCCGAAGGCGGGGATATACCCGCCCTGGGCACGGAATTTAGGGATGCCTGTCAACTCCTGCGCGATGGAAGATTGCATGTGATGGCCGGGATTGCCTTCGTGATAGGCAATTACTTCCAGACTGTGGATCGGCATCGCCCGCATATCGGAGAGATGCGCATAATAAGTGCCTGGCCGCGATCCATCCGGCGTTCCGGTGCGATAATGCTGGGCCGCGCCGTCCTGCTCGCGGAAAGGTTCGACGCGTTTGACGACCAGATCGGCTTTGGGCAGGGTTCCGAAAAACTCCGGCAATTTGGTTTTGATAAAAGCCAGATGCTTCTCGGCGGCGTCAATATAATCCTGCGCGCCTTTGTCGTCTTCAGAGAAATAAAACTGGTCGTCTGCGCGCAGGAACGCGAAAAATGCCTGCAAGTCGCCCTCGAAATTTACCTTGTCCTTGATCGCTTCCATCTCACCGCGAATACGCGCCACTTCACTCAGGCCGATGTTGTGAATTTCATCGGCGGTCAGATTGGTGGTGGTCTGGTTCGCTAGCCGGTAGTTATAAAACGCCTCGCCATTGTTCAGCGCCGATACGCCGCGCGCCTCGGCATCGCTATTGGGTAGGTCAGCTTTGAACCAGTCAATAATCCGTGCGTAGGCTGGTTGCATCTTGGTGGTGAGCGCCTTTCGCGCTTGCTCGCGCAATGACTCGGCGCGCGCTTCGGTGATCGTCTTGCTCTCCACTAGCCCGGCGATCTTCTCCAGTGTATCTTTCCAGATCGCCGATGGCTCCCCTTTTGTGAACGGCGCGCCGGCTGTTATCTTTTCCGCCTGATTGATAATTTCCTCGTAGGAAAAGCGCGGTGGCCGTGTGCCTGCCTTGGCATTTTCATAGGCCAGATCGAGCAATTGGTTCAACGCCCGCCCGCTTTGTTCGAGGCGCGATATATAAGCAACCATATCCGCCTCGCTTTCGACCCGGTGCTGGTTGATCAGAAATGTGGGGATAAAGGCATGGGTGCCATTAAAATGATGCAACACATAGTCGTTTGAACGAAATGGCACCGCCGCTTCGGCCTGCGCCAGCCGGAACAGCCACATGTCCCATGAGATTTTCGCCTCCGGGGTTAGCTTATCGTAGTCAAATTTACTTTTCATCTCCTCGGTCGCAGCACGTCGCCATGCCAGCTGACGATCTTCAGCGGCGGTGCTGAAATCGTCAAGATCGCCATAATTTGTTTTTCGGCCGAGCGTAGTCTGGCGGATCGGGCTATATTCCAGCTCTTCCTCAAATTTCTGGTCAAACCAGATGTTGAGGCGATCGCTTTCGGTGGTGGCAATCCCCTCGACGGCAGTTTGAGTATCTGGTGCCTTGGAATAGACGACTGTTTGAGCCGCCGCCAACGAACCGGTCGTTATGAAGGCGGCCAGACCAACGGTGGCCATAAGCATCTTGAGTGTTTTGGTCATAATACAGAATCCTCATCTAAAACTTTATCGGGACACCATTGCACAGACCGGGTCTCTTTAAAATAACCGGAAATTTTTTAACCGATCCCAACACAAAAAAAGGGCCGGAAGTCTCCTTCCAGCCCCACTGTTTGTTTCGGCGTTAGCTTGGTGCCAACGGATTTGGGTTTTTTAGAAACCCATTCCGCCGCCCATGCCGCCCATGCCGCCCATGTCAGGCATGCCGCCGCCAGAAGACTTGTCTTCTGGCAGTTCGGCAACAGCTGCTTCGGTGGTGATCAGCAGACCGGCAACCGAAGACGCATCCTGCAAAGCAGCGCGCACAACCTTGGTTGGATCGATCACGCCAGCTTTCACAAGATCTTCGTACACATCGGTTGATGCGTTAAAGCCGAATTCCTTGCTCTTCTGGTCGAGCATTTTGCCAGCAACAACCGCGCCGTCAAAACCGGCATTTTCAGCAATCTGGCGAACGGGAGACTGCAGCGCTTTACGAACAATGTCGATGCCGCGGGTCTGGTCTTCGTTGATGCCTTCCAAGCCTTTAAGGGCTGAAGTAGCATAGAGAAGCGCAGCACCGCCGCCTGGGACAATGCCTTCTTCAACAGCAGCACGGGTTGCGTGCAGCGCATCGTCGACACGGTCTTTCTTCTCTTTCACTTCGATTTCGGTCGCGCCGCCGACTTTGATCACAGCAACACCGCCAGCGAGTTTCGCCAGACGTTCTTGCAGTTTTTCTTTGTCATAATCGGAAGTGGTTGATTCGATCTGGTTACGGATCGCTTCCACACGCGCCTTGATGTCTTTCGACTTGCCAGCACCGTCCACGATGGTGGTGTTGTCTTTGTCGATCGTGACGTTCTTGGCTTCACCAAGCATGCCCAGTGTAACGCTTTCCAGCTTGATGCCGAGATCTTCGGAGATCATTTCACCTTTGGTGAGGATCGCGATATCTTCGAGCATCGCTTTGCGGCGATCACCGAAACCAGGTGCTTTCACCGCTGCAATTTTCAGACCGCCGCGCAGCTTGTTTACGACCAGAGTAGCAAGCGCTTCGCCTTCAATATCTTCAGCGATAATCAGCAAAGGCCGTCCGGCTTGCACAACAGCTTCCAGAATCGGGAGCATAGGCTGCAGGTTGGTGAGTTTTTTCTCGTGGATCAGGATGTATGGATTTTCGAGGTCCGCAATCATCTTGTCCGGATTGGTGATGAAGTAAGGCGAGAGATAACCGCGGTCAAACTGCATGCCTTCAACAACGTCTAGCTCGAAATCGAGACCTTTGGCTTCTTCAACCGTGATCACGCCTTCTTTGCCGACTTTTTCCATCGCTTCAGCAATTTTCTGACCGACTTCAACATCGCCATTGGCTGAAATAATACCAACCTGTGCGATTTCTTCGCTGCCCTTGACGTCTTTCGAACGCTTCTTGAGATCAGCGACAACTTTATCAACCGCAAGGTCAATGCCGCGCTTGAGATCCATCGGGTTCATGCCGGCAGATACAGACTTCATGCCTTCTTTGACAATCGCCTGAGCAAGCACTGTAGCCGTGGTGGTGCCGTCGCCAGCAACATCATTGGTTTTTGATGCAACTTCGCGGAGCATCTGCGCGCCCATATTTTCGAACTTGTCTTTCAGTTCGATTTCCTTGGCAACCGAAACACCGTCTTTGGTGATGCGCGGCGCGCCAAATGATTTGTCGAGAACCACGTTACGGCCTTTAGGGCCGAGGGTTACTTTAACGGCATCAGCCAGCGTGTTTACACCTTTAAGGATGCGTTCGCGGGCGTCACGACCAAATTTTACGTCTTTACCAGCCATGTTATTTTCCTCTGGTTATGAGATTGATTGAATGAAAAAAGAAAGAACGAACTACTCGATGATTCCGAGAATATCGCTTTCCTTCATGATGATCAGGTCTTCGCCTTCAACGGTGACTTCGGTGCCGGACCATTTGCCGAAAAGGATGCTGTCACCCTTTTTAACATCAAGGCCGGTAACTTTGCCGTTGTCGTCTTTCAGGCCTTTGCCTACTGCGACAACTTTACCTTCGGAAGGCTTTTCCTGCGCACTATCCGGAATGATGATTCCGCCAGAGGTCTTTGAATCGGCCTCGATGCGGCGAACCAGTACACGGTCATGTAATGGACGAAATTTCATATATTTCCCTTTCTTGTCCTGTCATTCATTCCAGCGGGCCAGCGGTTGATCGCATGGGCCATCAGGAATGGTTCAATGAGGATTAGCACTCGTCTTGGGTGAGTGCTAACGGAGCCGATGTAAGCGCTAATCATTCCGGGTCAAGAGAAATAGCGAAATTTTTTCCACAATTTTTTGTTGGATTTCTGGGGCTTTGCGATTCGTTTGCGAGTCAATCCGCAACTTTCCGTGATTGGTGCCGTAACTTTTTTGCAGGCGGCGGCGAATGGCTTGATGAGCGTTTGAGAGAGCGTTCACCATTAATCCCCCACTTCCTGAGAGGAAAATACAATGTCTAACACCCTTATCAAATCAACCGCTGCTGCCGCGGCCCTAGCCGCCTCTGCGACCCTTTCTCTATCGGCAACTGCTGCCGAAGCTGCTGGCGCGAAAGAAAAATGCTTCGGCGTTGCTTTGGCCGGGAAAAATGATTGTGCCGCTGGTCCAGGCACAAGCTGCGCTGGCACTTCAACCATAAATTATCAGGGTAATGCCTGGAAATATGTTGCCAAAGACAGTTGCGTTAAAATGGGCGGCACGCTCACTGCGCACAAGGGCAATGCAAAGCCTGTAGCCAAAAAGAGCTAAAACGCTTATATTTTGTGGATGAACAGCAATCCTGATCCTCGAATTCCGGCGCGACACACTATGTCATGCTCCCTCCCTCCATCAGGTGGCATAGGTCTGAAATCGGTCCATTATAATGATGTGCTGGATGACGACAAAGCAAAGGAAACACCCAGAAGAAAACCTGGCTGGGTTGAGGTTCATCCACAGAATTACTTCGGTGATGGCGGTCCAGCACATCGTTGGCTCACCGCTATCGCCGAGGTTTATCTGTTGAGCTTTCATAGCGTTGGCCTGTCGCTCGGCAGCGCTGATGGTCTCAACCAATATGATCTGGAGAAGATTGCGGCTCTATGTGATCGTTATCAGCCGGCAATGGTCTCTGACCATTTGAGCTGGAGCGGCAATGCCCACGACCGTTATCCTGATCTTCTCCCTATTCCCTATACACAGGAGGCGCTTGATCATTTTTCGACGCAAATCTCCTGCGTCCAGGATCGACTGCAAAGACCGATCCTGATCGAAAATCCATCGCGCTATCTTTCGTATGCCGATGATGAAATGAGCGAGACGGATTTTATCCACGCGCTTTGCAAACAGGCAGGCTGCGGTCTGTTGTTTGATATCAATAATGTCGAAGTAACGGCGACCAATGTCGGGCTTGATATGGAAGCCTATGTGGATGCGATTGATCCAGCCATTGTTGGCGAGATGCATCTGGCCGGTCATGCCCGCGAAGAACATGAATCCGGACCATTGCTGATTGATGATCATGGCTCGATTGTAAGCGATGTGACGTGGCGTCTCTATAATCGCTTCATTGAACGAGCAGGCCCGAAACCAACGCTGATCGAGTGGGATACTGACATTCCTGAATATGATGTTCTGATGGATGAAGTCAGTAAAGTTGAATCGATTCTATTGCAACATCAACCCGAAGCGCTTCATGCCCTCGCTCGCTGAATCCCAATCCCGCTTTATCGCATGCCTGCAAAAAGGCCCGGCGCATTTTCCCGATGGAATGTTTACAGAAACCAAAGACCGCGCGTTGCTGGGCTTAAAGGCCCATGCCAATACCGTTTCGCACGCGCGTCTGGTCGCGCTGGAAAATGCCTATCCCAAGCTTCACGAGCATATGGGGCACGAGCAATTTCACGCCATTTCGCGGGACTACATTGACCAGCCGCATATTCTGACTTGCGATATGAATACCATCGCCGCAGATTTTGCTGACTTTCTGAGCGCGCAAGGGGCTGGCGGGACCGAAATTGATTTGGCACACATCGAATGGGCCTGGCTGCAAAGCTACCATAGCCAGGAATCCGTTCCGCTCGCGCTGTCAGATATCGCAAGCCTGACTGAAGATGAACTTCTTTCCCTCCCGATAAATGCACACCCCGCAATGTGCCTGATCAGACTCTCAGGTCCCTTGTCATCGCAATTATCGGAACTCGGCACAGAAGCACCGTTTGCACTGATGGTCGTACGCCCCGAAGCACAGGTTTTATTTCACCCGCTGACGGCTGTTGAACATTCAATAGCGCAAAAAATTACAAATATTTCGAATATGGGTAACCTTTTGGCTAACGCCATCGAACTGAGTAGTGGAACCATCGCCATGGGGCACATAATCAAGCTTGTGCAGGCCGGTGCGATAGTGAAACAAGATCAATACGGGGAATGACCTATGACGAATTTGATAAATAATATATTCGAGAAAATCAGCGGTCCGGCTTTTGAGTCCGTCGCGTTATTGCTGGCACGTCTCGGCCTTGGCGGTGTATTTTATCGCTCGGCAACCAGCCGGATGGAAGAAGGCTCCTGGACACAGCTAACTGAAAATGCTGTCTACCAGTTCTCTGAAGCGCCTTTCAACAATGTGCCGATCATCAACGGCGAATTTGGCGCTTATTTCACCAGTTTCACAGAACTCGCCATTGGCCTTCTGTTGATGATCGGTCTGGCAACCCGGCTCAGCGCCGTCGCCGTGCTCGGCATGGCCGCAGTTATCCAATTTTTTGTGTTCCCCAGCTTTGCTCACCTTTGGGCAACGGTAGCGGTCTGGGTAGCACTGGCACTGATCCTGATGATGCGCGGCGGCGGGATGTTCTCGGTCGATAAATTAATCGGACACAAGCTGGGTTGATCAGAAGCGCACCGCAAGGAAAGCTAAGTGATGATCGCCAATGAAGAAACATTGAAGTTGCTCATGATCAAAGCACAGGGCGGTGACAAGCAGTGCTATTCGTCGTTGCTCGTAGAGTGCGAGAAATGGCTACGGCGATATTATGCGCGAAAAATCAACCCGGCGGCGATAGATGATCTGGTGCAGGAAACGCTGATTTCGCTGCATCGCAAACGGTCAAGCTATGATTCCACCAAAGCGTTCTTGCCGTGGCTTGCGGCAATTGGCCGCTACCGCTGGATTGATAGCCTGCGCAAAATTTATCGCCACGACCATGATGAACTTTACGAAGAAATGGTCGCCGATCCGCAGGATGAGGATGTCACCGCCAAGGTAAGTCTGGAGCGTTTGCTCGGCATGATCCCGGACAAACAGGCAGAGGTGATCAACTTGGTCAAAATTGAAGGCCTGAGCATTCACGAAGCCGCGTCGATGACCGGCCAGACGGAATCTCTGGTCAAAGTGAATATACATCGGGGTCTCAAAAAAATGAGCGCCCTTATTGAGAGTGCCTAAAAGGACTAAAGTCATGCGTGAAGTAACAAAGAGCCTGATCGACGGTTTGGTCGATGATCTCAAACCGGTCAAAACGATTAACCCGGTAACCGGATTTGCTGTGGCAGGGCTTTTGAGCTTGGCTGCGCTCGCCGCCGTTTCGTTTTTCATGGGCGTCCGTGATGATCTGGCAATGGGAATGGTGGATGAAATGTTCTTCCTGCGCAGCGGGGTTCTGCTCATGCTGGGTGTGGCAACCTGTCTTGCCGCTGTAAATATGGCACGGCCTGGCGTTGGTAAATTGAACCGGGGCTGGATATGGGCTTTGGCTACTGCCGCGCTCTTCCCGCTCACTGCCGCCATGATGAGCGCAATTAACACACCGCCAGTAGAAGTGTTACGTCCAACATACGGGCTGGAATGTCTTGTCGTCAGCCTGTTATCCGCGAGTGTTATTGGCACCGGTTTAACGCTTTGGCTCAGGCAGGGCGCACCGACATCACCCGAACGCGCTGGCTGGCTGGTCGGCATAGCATCAGGCGCATTGGGCGCGGCGGCCTATAATATCCACTGCCCGTTCAACGATATTTATTATATTGGTCTGTGGTTCACATTACCCGTATTGGCCAGTGCCGTGATTGGTCGGTTTGTCGTGCCGCATCTTATACGCTGGTAATCCGGCACTAAAATATCCATATTGATGGCGGGCTAGTAATAGTGCGCCATTTACTTTTGGAGTCGATGAATAATGCAGTTTGCACGGGCAGCTTGGAAATTTCTGGTAGCGATTAAGGACGGGCTCGTACTCATCGCGATGTTGCTGTTTTTCGCCGCACTCTATGCAGCGCTCTCCGCCCGGCCGAATGCTGCCGCAATTGGTGAGGGGGCATTGCTCCTCAATCTCGATGGCGTGATTGTCGAGGAACCGGCACAGATTGACTTTATGACATTTCTTACCGGCGGCGGGCAAAGCGCCGTTGCCGAATATCGTCTGCGTGATGTCGTGCGAGCGATCAACGCATCAGCGAAAGATGATCGCGTCAAAGCCATAGTGCTAGACCTGAGCAGCTTTCTCGGCGGCGGCCAGACTAGTCTCGCCAATATTGGAGAAGCGCTCGACAAGGCGAAAAAGTCGGGCAAACCGGTCTATGCTTTTGCCAATTTTTACAGCGATGATGCGTATTTACTGGCCTCCCATGCTAACGAAATCTGGATGGATCCATTGGGCGGGATCGTGTTTGCCGGACCAGGCGGCAACCGGCTTTATTATAAAGGCCTGATCGATCAGCTTGGCATCACCGCCAATGTTTACCGTGTCGGAACCTATAAGAGCGCCGTGGAACCCTATTTGCGCGCCGATCAGTCACCCGAGGCCAAGGAAGCATCTCAGGCGCTCGCCGCAGTGCTTTGGGATAGCTGGCAGGCGCAAGTCAAAAAGGCGCGTCCGCAAGCGATCATCGAACCTTATGCCAAAGACCCGGCGGCGTTGATCTCCGCTGCAGGTGGTGACTATGCAAAAATAGCCATCGGGCAAAAGCTGGTCGACAAAATCGGCGACAAACGGGCGTTTGACAAATTTGTTGCCGAGAAGGTGGGCGTCGACGAAATCCCGTCACCCGACAGCTTCAAGGCCATAGATTACGCCAATTATGTCGCTGCAAATCCGGCCGAAGAAACCGGCTCGCCTATCGGGGTCATCACCGTGGCTGGTGAAATTGTCGGCGGTGAAGCGGGCCCCGGCATCGCTGCGAGCGGGCGGATTGCCGAACAAATTTACAAAGCTTTGGACGAAGACGAAATCAAGGCGCTGGTTGTTCGGGTCGATTCTCCGGGCGGCTCGGTGTTCGGTAGCGAGGAAATCCGCCTCGCTGTCGCCGAAGCGAAAAAGAAAAAGCTGCCGGTGGTTATTTCGATGGGCGATGTTGCTGCGAGCGGCGGCTACTGGGTCGCAGCAGCCGGTGATCACATCATGGCCGAGCCAGATACGATCACGGGTTCCATCGGAATTTTTGCAGTTTTGCCGAGCTTCGAAAAAGCACTGTCCAAATGGGGCGTGACCGCTGACGGCGTGCAGACGACGCCGCTCTCTGGCGAGCCAGATTTTGTCGGCGGGTTTGGCGATGACCTCAATACGGTTTTGCAGGCGGGCGTGGAAAATGGCTATGAGGATTTTCTTGCGCTGGTTGCCAAATCCCGCGGAAAAACCCGCGATGAGGTGGACACGATTGGCCAAGGCCGGGTCTGGGATGGCGGCACAGCAAGGCAACTTGGCCTGGTAGACAGCTTCGGCGGGATCGAAGAAGCGCTCGCAGAAGCGGCCAAGCGTGCCAAATTGGGTGAGGGCGAATATTACGCGAAATATCTCGAAAAGCCGCACGGCTTTCGCTGGTTGCCGATTGACGGCCTTCCGTTTGCCAAAACAAAATCTGTACCTGTTACCAGCATGGTCGGCTGGATTGCCCGCCAGCAGAAGTCGAGTTTTGCCAACGCGCTGAGCACAGCACGCGGTCTGCTCGCGAGCGAAGATATGAAGGCATTGTGTCTGGAATGTACTGCCGGTTTTTATCGCGGTGAGGCTGCGAATATCAGCTGGTTTGACTGGCTCAAAAATTACTCGCTGTCTTCCGCGCCGCGATAGGAGGGGAGCGACAGCCCTTTTACGATAGCCATTGCGCGCAAGGCAAATCCTGCGGCGAAGGCGATCAACGCGGCGATAATGCCCGGCATGCCGGTTTGGGCGAACAGCACGAATGAAAAGGCCGACAGTGCCGCTGCGGTGACGTAGATTTCAGGCCGGACGATAATCGAAGGTTCACCGGCAATAAGATCCCGGATAACACCACCAACACTGGCGGTAATAACCCCCATGATCGCCGCCGGCACAGGATCAATACCCAATTGCAATGCCTTCGCCGCTCCGAAAACGGAATAAGCAGCCAACCCGATTGCATCAAACCAGTCCACTGCAGCCGGTTTCCAAAATTTCACAGGCGTCAGCCAGACCAGCAATGCGATGGCGAGACATAAAACGGGGACGCGCGCATCCTGCACCCAGAAAACCGGCGCATCGATCAGCAGATCACGCACGGTTCCGCCACCCACCCCGGTAACCAAAGCGAAGAATGCGAACGTAACCAGGGTCTGCCCGCTCCGCGCTGCCATCAGCGCGCCAGAAGCAGCGAACACGGCAATCCCGAACAAATCAAGCCAGCCAAGCGCATTGTAGAGAATTTCGCTGTTCACTTGCTTTCTCTCTCGACGAGCAACCCCGTTCGTCCTGAGCCTGTCGAAGGACAGCAGATAGCGCGCACTCGTACTTCGACAAGCTCAGCAGGAATGGAAATATTACGCTGCACGCCAACGCCTTCTACGACGGGTAAACAGCATCACAAATCCCAATATCGATCCCACCAGCGAAATCCCCGCAAAGATGATCAATATCGGATGATGGGTATCCTCTCGCGTTTGCAAATCCATAATGTGCAATCCCCACATAAAATCAAACGCCCGCCAGAAATTTGTGCGCACGGCCAGCAGTTCGCCGGTATCTGCATCAATATAGAAACGCGCATCATCGTCAAAAACCACCTGCCAAGACGGCCGTCCGCTGCGCTGGTCCATCGGCGCGTTGTCCGCGCCATATCTTTTGACCGACTTGATCGCGACATTGTCAGATCGTGCTGCTCTCGCCATTCGATCAGCTTCGGTTGCCGAAACCGGGGGGAGCAACGCCCCGGTCAAAGCATTGGCGCGGCGCTTTCCGCCATCGGCATAAGCGACCACCCAGAACGGACCGTCGCTGTTCTGCTGCAAAGTAAGGGTTTTTGCCTGTCTTCCCTCCAGTAACGGCGCGACGGGTTGTATCGCTACAAGAGCCGGTGCCTCGTTCCGCAAATGATTACCGCGCACTTCCTCAATCGGGCGCACCACCATGAACAAGCCGCTAGCCGTCCACAATATTATCGGAACTCCGATAAGCCACCCGAGCCAGACGTGCCAGCGCATGAATTTATGGTGTTTCAATTTCGTTTCTTTCTGTTTCGTACTTGCGGGCGGTCGACAGCCCCATAACGAGTCCATATCCAATAATGGCAGAAGCACCATATCCAATAAGCGGCACCGGATAGGCTCCGAGTAGCGAAATTAGAACAAAACCGATCATCGCCGTCAAAGAAATGGTGAGCGGCAGATGATTTTTGAAATCAATGCGATAGAACGGCATCAGCAAGGCCAGAATAAGCGCAAGCGCCAAAACTGCTGCAAAAAAAGGATGAAATTCCCAGGCGTCCGGAATGACATTTTCAACGAACGGGACACTCTGCAATGGATCAGGCTTTCCCAAGGTCCAGATAAGACCTGCGCCTGCAAATGTCAGCATCCCGAAAACCCACGCATTGCGTTTGACCATCGCCAGAACCAGCACAGCGACAAACAGCGCAAATGCACTGGCCCGGTCAGGCTGCAACGTGACAATAAGACTAACCAGGATCACGCTCAGCAGCGCAATTCGTCGATCGACTAGCGGCAGCATCGCAGCCAGCGCGGGTAGAATAACAACGCCTATGTGCAGCCGTATCGGTCCAAGCCCGATCCAGCGGTGGACGCCGTCAATTTCAGGACTGCTAAATAATGTTCCGCCAAGCAGCAACACACCCAAACCGGTCAACGTGGCAGCGGACCGCTCGCTGGTTGGTCGCTTCAGTAACAATGCAATGGCAATCGCTCCCACGAGTGCCGAGCCATTTACCAATACATAGATAGTCGGCGCATCGGCCAATACCATATATATGCAGCCCATAACGACTGCGACAATGAAACCCGCCAGGCGCGTTAGCTGATGCAGCACCGCGCTAAATATGAATCGGTTTGCCCTGCACAGCCATCGCCGCCTCCTTGATCGCTTCGCTATGCGTCGGATGCGGGTGGCAGGTATAGGCGATGTCTTCTGACGTCGCGCCGAATTCCATGGCTTGCGTGATTTGGGAAACCAGCGTTCCGGCTAGGGAAGAGATGATATGCGCGCCTAGCACCCGGTCGGTTTTCGCGTCGGAAATAATCTTCACATAGCCCTCGGTATCACGGTTCGTCTTCGCGCGGCTGTTACCCGCGAACGGGAATTTTCCAACCTTATATTCGACGCCGCTTTCCTTCACCTCTTCCTCGGTCTTGCCAATCGAAGCAATTTCAGGGTGGGTATAAACAACGCCGGGGATCAGGTCGTGATTCACAATGCCCTGCTGGCCTGCAATAAATTCTGCCGCCGCGATGCCTTCGTCCTCGGCCTTATGCGCGAGCATTGGCCCGGGGTTACATCACCGATTGCGTAGACCCCTTTGACCGATGTCTGGAAATCATGACCGACTTCAATCTGGCCGCGATCATTAGTGGTGACACCTGATTTTTCCAGCGCCAAGCCATCTATATTCGGTTTACGGCCGATCGACACCAGCACAACATCGGCTTCCAATGTTTCACTATCGCCGCCCTTCGCCGGCTCCATGGTGAGCGTCGCCTTCTTGCCCTTCACGGCTACACCGGTGACTTTCATGCCGAGCTTCATGTCAAAGCCCTGCTTTTTGAAAATCCGGTTAGCATCTTTGCGGATATCGCCGTCCATGCCGGGCAAAATCTGGTCGAGATATTCGACGACCGTGACCTTCGCGCCGAGCCGCAGCCAGACCGAACCCAATTCCAGTCCGATAACCCCGCCGCCAATCACAACCATGTGACCGGGCACTTTGGGTAATTCGAGCGCGCCGGTGCTATCGACCACGACATGCTTGCTGTTATCGACTTCAACGCCGGGTAATGGTGTAACCGAAGACCCGGTGGCAATCAGGATGTTTTTCGCGGTATAGCTTTTGTCGCCAACCTTGACGCTATTCGCGCTTTCAAATGCGCCACGCCCCTTGATCCAGTCGACTTTGTTTTTCTTGAATAAAAACGCAATACCGCCGGTCAGTTCGGAAACCGCCAGAGCCTTTTCCGCATGCATTTGTTTTAAATCCAGCTTTGCGCCAGAAATCTTGACGCCGAATTTCTCCAGCGCACCGGAGGAAGCCTCATGATAAACTTCAGAAGCATGGAGCATCGCCTTGGACGGGATGCAACCCACGTTGAGGCAGGTTCCGCCAAGTGTCTCGCGACTCTCGATGCAGCCGGTTTTCAACCCCAGCTGTGCAGCACGAATAGCCGCCACATAGCCGCCGGGGCCTGAGCCGATTATCAGAATGTCATAGTCAAAATTGTCGGTCATTTTTCTTCTCTCACTTCGTCATGCTGAACTTGTTTCAGCATCTCAGGAGATCCTGAAACAAGTTCAGGATGACGAGACGTTGGGTTAGACTAAAGATCAATCAAAAGCCGTGTCGGATCCTCAATCGCTTCCTTGATCCTCACGAGGAACGTAACCGCCTCACGCCCATCAATTAACCGATGGTCATAGCTCAGCGCCAGATACATCATCGGCCGCACGACGACTTCGCCGTTTACCACCACTGCCCGGTCTTCAATGCGGTGAAGACCCAGCACAGCCGACTGCGGCGGGTTGATAATCGGTGTCGACATCAGGCTGCCGAACACGCCGCCGTTAGAAATGGTGAAAGTCCCGCCCGCCATATCCGCCATCGTCAGCGTGCCGTCTTTTGCCCGCTTGCCAAAATCGCCGATAGTGTTTTCAACATCGGCAAAGCTCATCGCTTCGGCATTGCGGATGACGGGAACGACAAGACCGTTGGGCGCGCTCACCGCGACCGAAATATCAACATAATCATGATAGACAATTTCCTCCCCGTCAATCTGCGCATTGACCGAAGGCACGTCCTTGAGCGCAAGGCATGCCGCCTTGGCGAAAAAGCCCATAAAGCCGAGTTTCACGCCATGCTTCTTGGCAAACAGGTCCTTATATTTGCTACGCGTTTCGATCACAGCCGTCATATCGACATCGTTGAACGTGGTGAGAAGCGCGGCTGTATCTTGGGCTTCTTTCAGCCGTCGCGCGACCGTTTGACGCAGGCGGGTCATGCGCACGCGTTCCTCGCCGCGATTGCTGCCGACAGAAGTTGCGCTTGGGATTGGATGCGTGTCGGCCGCCGTCGCCGTGCCTTTGGCAGCCAGCACATCGGCTTTTGCGCCGCCCACTTTCACATATTGCTCGACATCATCCTTGGTCAGGCGACCATCTTTACCGCTGCCGTTGATTTTGCTGGGGTCAACTCCATGCTCAAGAACCAGACGCCGCACTGCCGGTGACAGCGTGATGGACGATGCCGGTTCACCTTGTTCGGCTTTGGCCTCAGCCGTCGTCGCGGCAGTTTTGGCAGGCGGGTCAGTTGGCTCAACGGCCTTGGCTTTGCTCGTCGATGTCCCGGAACCGCTGCCTGCTTCAATGGTAGCGATCACCGCACCCACTTCGACCGTATCGCCGACAGCAACCATGTGCTCACCCATCACGCCCGCTTGGGGCGCAGGCACTTCCAGTGCGACCTTGTCGGTTTCCAGACTAGCGATCGGTTCGTCCGCCGCGACGGTGTCGCCTGGTTGCTTCAGCCATTCGCCCAAAGTGGCTTCGGTGATGGACTCACCCAGGACGGGAACTTTTACTTCTGTTGCCATATGCTAACGCTCTCTTTTCAATCTTTATTCGCCAAAATCACGCGTGCCCAAGCGCGTCTGCAATCAATTGCTCTTGCTGCTGCTTGTGCCGCGATGCCAAGCCGGTTGCCGGCGATGCAGATGCAACGCGCCCTGCATAGGTCGGTATAATCGTGCCATGGCCTGCATCTTGAACACACTCCTCCAGATAGGGCCGGACAAAATGCCAGCTGCCGTTATTTTGCGGCTCTTCCTGTGCCCAGACCACGGTCTCAAGATTTTTCATCCGCTTCAGCCGGACCGTCAAGGGTTTGCCGGGAAACGGATAAAGCTGCTCGATGCGGATGATAGCGGTGTTCTTGTCGCCAGCTTCATCGCGCGCTTCGATCAGATCATAAGCAACCTTGCCCGAACACAGCACCAGACGCTTCACATCTTTATCCGCTGGCGGATTGGTGTCAGACAAGATGCGCATGAAATGCTGATCGCCCTGAAAATCCTCTGCCTTTGAAACGGCCATTTTGTGACGGAGCAAGGATTTCGGTGTCATAATCACCAGAGGCTTGCGGAAACTACGCAGCATTTGGCGGCGCAATACGTGGAAATAATTGGCCGGTGTCGTGATATTCGCAACCTGAATATTATCCTGCGCGCAAAGCTGCAAAAACCGCTCCAGCCGCGCCGAGCTATGTTCCGGCCCTTGCCCTTCATAGCCATGCGGCAACAGCATAACCAAGCCATTGGCCCGCAACCATTTGGCTTCACCCGAGGCGATAAACTGGTCGATCATGATCTGCGCGCCGTTGGCGAAATCGCCAAATTGCGCTTCCCAGAGCACCAGCGTTTTGGGGTCTGCCCCGGCATAGCCATATTCAAAACCCAGCACACCATATTCGCTGAGCGGACTGTCGAGTACTTCAAACCGACCATGCGGCACTGTGCTAAGCGGAATATATTTCTCTTCGGTTTTCTGATCGACCCAAACGGCATGGCGCTGGGAAAATGTCCCGCGCCCACTATCCTGACCGGACAGCCGCACATTATAACCTTCGGAAACCAGGCTACCATAAGCCAGCGCTTCGCCCGTCGCCCAATCGAAATTCTCGCCCGATTTGAACATCTGGGCTTTGGCATCCAGAACGCGTTGCAGTGTCTTGTGGATATTATGGGCAGGGGGACTTCGGTCAACGTCCGCCCAAGACTGTCGAAAAGTTTCTTGTCAATCGCGGTATCAACGTTGCGCCGGGCGGTTTCGGGATCGGCGGGCGCATGAAGCCCCTGCCACCGGCCGCCAAACCAGTCGGCCTTGTCGGCTTTGTAATCCGCCGCTGCCTGAAACTCTGTCTCCAGGTGGTCGGCAAATTCCGTCCGTTTGCCGTCTGCCCATTCCGCGTCAATCACGCCCTCTTCTACCAGTCGTTGCTCATAGAGCTTGCTGACCTTGGGATGTTTTTTAATCGCGGCATACATAATCGGCTGCGTAAAGCTTGGCTCGTCGCCTTCGTTATGGCCGAACCGGCGATAGCACCACATATCAATCACAATATCCCGTCCAAATTTCTGGCGGAATTCAATCGCGATTTTGCACGCAAAAGTCACCGCTTCGGGATCATCGCCGTTCACATGGAAGATCGGCGCCTGGACGCCCTTCGCGACGTCCGAAGGATAAGGTGATGATCTGGCAAATTGTGGACTAGTTGTAAAACCAATTTGGTTATTGATCACAAAATGAATGCAGCCGCCGGTATTATAACCACGGATACCTGAGAAGCCGAGACACTCCCAGACAATGCCTTGGCCAGCAAAAGCCGCATCACCGTGAATGAGAACCGGAAGCACCTGCTCATGCTTGGCCAAATCATCCCTTGCGACTTGCTGCGCGCGCACTTTGCCCAGCACCACAGGATCCACCGCTTCGAGATGCGATGGGTTTGGTACAAGGCTCATGTGGACGTTAATGCCATCAAATTCGCGGTCGCTCGACGTGCCAAGGTGATATTTCACATCGCCTGAACCGCCCACATCTTCAGGGCTTGCAGAGCCGCCATGGAACTCATGGAAGATCACTTTATAGGGCTTTGCCATCACATTAGCGAGAATGTTCAACCGCCCGCGATGGGCCATGCCATAGACAATATCACGGACGCCAGCGGCGCCACCATATTTGATAATATTTTCCAGCGCCGGCAGCATGGACTCACCGCCATCAAGGCCAAAGCGTTTCGTACCGACATATTTTTTTCCGAGGAAATTTTCATATTCCTCACCCTCGATCACCTTGTTGAGGATCGCCTTTTTGCCTTCAGGCGTAAACTGGATCGCGGCATCCTTGCCTTCCATCCGGTCCTGCAAAAATCGTCGTTCTTCGGTGTCGGCAATGTGCATATATTCCAGGCCAACCGAGCCGCAATAATTGGCCCGCAGCACGGCTTCAATCTCGCGGATGGAAGCCGTTTGAAAACCAAGCACGCCGCCCAGATAGACGGGTTTGTCCATCTCATCGGCAGCAAAGCCGTGATATTCCGGCGTAAGATCAGCCGGTTCTTCCAGCTTTGAGAGGCCGAGCGGATCAAGATTAGCGCCCAGATGCCCGCGCACGCGATAGGTGCGGATCAGCATCATCGCGCGAATGGATTTCTCCGCTGCCACTGCAACGTCCGCATCCGACATTTTCGCGCCAGCCTGTTCTGCTGCCGCTTTAATCTCGACGCCCATTTGCGTGGGGTCGAGCGCCACATTCAGATCGTCAATCGCGTTCAGTGGCCAGTTGCTCTTCTGCCAACTGGGGCCTTGCTCTTTTTCCGAGCCGATACCGAATTCCTGATTTTCTACGCCCATATTATTTTCCTTGGGGAGGGGTTGACTGGGTAAAACGGGCGTTACACCAGTTCTTTCAGCATCGCGTCGAGCGTGGTGCCCAACTCGCTTGGCGATGGCGATACACGGATACCCGCCGCTTCCATCGCCGCAATCTTGTCTTCCGCGCCGCCTTTGCCGCCGGAAACGATAGCACCAGCATGGCCCATGCGGCGTCCTGGAGGGGCAGTCAGGCCAGCGATGAAACCAACGGTTGGTTTCGAACGGCCCTTCTTCGCTTCATCGGCGAGGAACTGTGCCGCCTCTTCTTCCGCACTGCCGCCGATTTCACCGATCATGATCATCGACTTGGTTTCGTCATCGGCAAGGAAGAGCTCAAGCACGTCGATGAAGTTGGTGCCATTGACCGGATCACCGCCAATGCCGACCGCCGTCGTCTGGCCAAGGCCAACCGCCGTTGTCTGATGCACCGCTTCATAGGTGAGCGTACCGGAGCGCGATACCACACCGACCGAGCCTTTTTTGAAAATGCTGCCGGGCATGATGCCGATCTTGCATTCATCAGGCGTCAGAACGCCGGGGCAGTTCGGGCCGATCAGGCGCGACTTGCTGCCTTGCAGCGCCCGCTTGACCCGAACCATGTCGAGAACAGGAACACCTTCGGTAATCGCGACGATCAATTCAATCTCGGCATCAATCGCCTCGAGGATTGAATCCGCGGCAAATGGCGGTGGAACATAAACCACGGAGGCCGTGGCGCCGGTCGCTTCCTTGGCTTCGGCCACGGTATCAAAATTCGGCAGACCGATATGGGTCGTGCCACCCTTGCCCGGCGTCACACCAGCCACCATCTGCGTACCATAAGCCAGCGCCTGTTCGGTGTGGAACGTGCCGGTGTTGCCGGTCATGCCCTGGGTGATCACCTTGGTGTTTTTGTCGATTAAAATGCTCATTCTGTGCCTTCCATATGAGAAGTGTTTGCACGATTTCCGTGCAGAGAAAGATTGTTAAAAATGTCAAGTATTGCAGCTGCTGCAATTGCCATAAATCCAGCGAAAAATAGAATAGGTCCTATAAATCCCCATGGGCTGCCCCACAGCACAAAGGAGAGCGGAAATAAGGCAAGCATCGAAACAATGCCAAAAGCCAACAGGCCTACTGCGAGACGGTACCTGAGTTTGGGATTTCCACTAGCCATTAGCCGAGTGAGCTATCCAACACCTTACAAGCCGCCAGCAATTCCTTCACCGCATCGACCGACACATCGAAATTGCCCTGCGCTTCCTCGCTCAGTTCGATCTCGATTATCTTCTCGACGCCATCTTTGCCGATGATGCACGGTACGCCGACATACAGGTCATCTACGCCGTACTGGCCGGTCAGGTGCGCCGCTGCCGGAAGCACGCGGCGTTTGTCCTTGAGATAGCTTTCCGCCATCATGATTGCGCTGGTCGCTGGCGCATAATAGGCCGAGCCATTGCCGAGCAGGGCGACGATCTCGCCGCCGCCGCCACGGGTCCGCTTGACGATGGCATCGATCTTTTCCTGCGTGGTCCAGCCCATTTTAATAAGGTCAGGGATCGGGATTCCGGCAACCGTCGAGTATGCCGGAACCGGAACCATCGTATCGCCGTGGCCGCCAAGCACGAACGCGGTGACGTCTTCTACGGAGACATTAAATTCGTCCGCGAGGAAATGACGGAAGCGGGCACTGTCCAAAACGCCTGCCATGCCGACCACCTTGTTGTGCGGCAGTCCAGAAAATTCGCGCAACGCCCAGACCATCGCGTCGAGCGGGTTGGTGATGCAGATTACGAAAGCGTCCGGTGCGTGGGTCTTGATACCTTCGCCCACAGCCTTCATCACCTTCAGATTGATGCCGAGCAGATCATCGCGGCTCATGCCGGGTTTGCGCGGCACGCCTGCGGTCACGATGATCACATCCGCGCCTGCGATATCGGCGTAATCGCTGGTGCCCTTCAGATTGCTGTCAAACCCGTCAACCGGTGCGGCCTGAGAAAGGTCGAGCGCCTTGCCCGCCGGCATGCCCTCGGCAATATCAAACAGAACAACATCGCCCATTTCCTTGGAAGCTGCGAGGTGGGCGAGCGTGCCGCCGATCATACCGGCGCCAATCAGCGCAATTTTGTTACGGGCCATGTGGGAGTTTCTCCTAAATTATAGAGTCGCGTTGGTATTCCCAACGGGTTAAACTTATCCACAGGCGATTTCAACAGCATATAGCACCATTTTGCCTGCTATCTTTGCAATTAGTTCGCAATAGCAATAATGCTAAAATTGGCGTTACAATAGCTTTACCGATCTCGTAATTGCGAGCTTAGCGAAGCAATCCAGAGTTTCGCGTGTATGGCTCTGGATTGCCGCGTCGCCTTCGGCTCCTCGCAATGACGTGTTGCCCTAGTCAAACTGAGCGGAATCGCCGGAGATCCTGAAACAAGTTCAGGATCACGGGTATTCCCAAGTACTCCCGAACAAGCCTCCATCCGTTCCATCTTTTTCTTTGCAAAGACTTTTCCTTTCGGCATGGTGGCCACCTCGGGAGAAAAAATATGCTGACAAAAGGCGATGATTATCCGCTGCACCAAACCCCGGAACCAATGGCGGTATCCGGCGGTAACCGGAATTTCTATGACCGTTACTTCTTCAACGGATATTCCGCCGACGGCAGCATCTTCTTCGCCGCAGCACTGGGAGTCTATCCGCAGCTTGATATTATGGACGCGGCGTTTTGCGTGTCGATTGGTGGCTGGCAACATAATCTGCGCGCCTCCAAACGCATGTCGAGCGAGCGGCTCGATCTGGAAGTTGGGCCGATCCGCATTGAAATCATTGAACCGCTACAGACAATCCGGTTGATCGTCTCCGCTGACACCACTGGTAGCGGCTGCCCGATCACCGCAGACATCACCTTCACCGCACGGCACAATCCGATCAAGGAACCCCGCTTCACCCGCCGCGAAGGGCCACGGCTGATGATGGACTACACCCGCATGACGCAAAATGGCGCATGGTCCGGAGCGATTACCATGGCGGGCAAGGAGATCAAACTCTCGCCCGACATTCACTTCGGCACAAGAGACCGCAGCTGGGGTGTCCGCCCCATTGGCGCTCCAGAATCACAGCCGCCACCAGCAGGCGCTTTCCCGCAATTCTGGTGGCTGTGGACACCGCTCAACTTTCCCGGTCATGCCTGCTTCTTTCACAGCAATGATGATGGCGAAGGATTGCCGTGGAACCGGCGCGGCGTGATCGATAATATCGCGCAAAACGCCGGAGTGGTATCGGGTGAATTTGAACCGTCCGAGATCGGTTTGAGCTATTTCCTGGGAACGCGGCGTATCAAGCAGATTGATGTTCCAACAGGTGCTGGCACGCTGTCGATCGCTCCCCGCTCAGGCAAGGATGCCCGCACATTTTATATGTCCGGGCTGGGCTATATGCACCCGACATGGGGTCATGGCATGGATCATGGCGCGCTGGAAGTTGGCTATGACGTGATGGATCTCTCGAAAATTCCCGCCCATGACATGCTTTATCTCCACATTCAGGCTTTAAGCGATGCGATTTTGGCAAGTGGAGATTATCGGCATGACGGTATCGGTGTGGTCGAACAATTATTTGTCGGTCCGCATGCCGCTAGCGGGCTTGCCGGGATGCTGGACGGGATAACATGAGCGCTGCCTTCCCGCTCCGGCCCGAAGATTTCAATCCGGGCTTTGTCGAACGGGTTTTTAACGCACCCGCCCAATCGCTTTTAGGTTTGACGTACGAACCGGTCGGAACCGGCCAGGTCTGTGACAGCTACCGGTTCGTCTGCGACTGGGTTGGTGATGATGGCCCAGCGACATTTGTGGCGAAATGCCCTAGCGCCAATGAAATTAGCCGGGGCGCGGCCGCGATCTTCCATCTGTATGATATGGAGGTCGGTTGGTATCGCGACATCGCCGAGCATTGCGATGCGCTTTGCCCAAAATGCTACCACGCCGATATCGCTGAAAACGAACAGGAGTTTGTGCTGTTGCTCGAAGATATGGCGCCTGCCAGTCAGGGCGATCAACTGGCCGGCGCATCGCTGGTGCAGGTCAAAACAACTCTGGCAGAGGCGGCAGCACTGCACAGCTTTCGGCCGGAAGGTGGGTTTGCGTCTTACAAGTGGTTGCACCACGGCAAGGACAATAGCCAGTTTCTAGTGAACACATTGCAAAATGGCTATCCTGTTTTTCGCGATCGGTTTTCATCGCTGCTAACGGCGGATATTCTGGATTTGGGCCAGCAACTGGTCGACCGGATCGGCAACTATGTTGCCCGTGAGCCGCTTGAACAGACGATCACCCACGGCGATATGCGGCTCGACAATATTCTCTATCAAGCCGACGGAAGGATCGCAGCGCTAGTCGACTGGCAGACCTGCTCACTAGGCAATCCAGCCAATGATGTGGCCTATTTGATTGGGACCAGCTTTGCCGACCCTGCTGTCCGCCGGGCTGAAGAAAAGCAATTGGTCGAGGATTATCTGGCGACCCGCACGTCTGCTCAGGATTTTGATGCGTTCTGGAACGAATATCGCCGCCACGCTTTTTCCGGTTTCCTGATGGCGATCAACGCCTCACTGCATGTCGAGCAGACCGAGCGCGGCGATGCGATGTTTGCCGCAATGGCAGAGCGGCCCGCGCAAATGGCGATGGATCTGGATAGTTTATCTCTGCTTTAAAGTGCCGTTCATCCTGAGCTTGTCGCAGGGTCTTTTCACTCGCTTCTTCAATATCCTTCGACAAGCTGAGGATGAACGGATCACCTGCTTCGATCAACCCGCCAATTCGCGCAGCATATCTTCCCACACGCCAATATTCATGTGGAAACTTTCCACCGGAATACGCTCATCCAGCCCATGCGCCCGCGCGTCTTCGGGGATTTTTAGCCAGATACCGCTGACGCCATAGACGGGAATACCGATACCGCGAAAGAACACACCATCGGTCGCACCAGTCGACATCGAAGGCACAATCGGCATGTCGGGAAAGCGCTTCTGAATGGCTTTGGTGTACGCGCCGACCACATCTGCGCGCAACGGACTGGCAGGGGTTGATGCGCCAAAACTGTCGCTCTGTTCCACTGCCACACCTTCGCCTGCAATCTGCTCAAGTTCAGCCTTGACTGCCACCGGATCAACGCCCGGGAAAATGCGGCAATTCACCGTCGCCTGCGCGAGCTGCGGAAGCGCATTATCTGCATGACCACCAGCAAGTTTTGTCGCCACGCAGCGCGTGCGGGTCAGGCCGACTTCCTTGGGATCCGCCTCAACAATGTCTGCAGCCTCGCCATCATTGTCGTCCGCCAGCCAGCGCCGCATCGCATCACCCAGTGCGCCTTTTTCCTGTTTGGCACGGGCGGCGAAATACCCGCGTGTGGTCTCGTTGAGCATCGGCGCAAACCGATGCTTCTCCAGGCGGGTTATTGCGCTCGCGAGCTCATAAATCGCATTGTCCGGGCGTGGCTTGGAGCTGTGACCGCCTTTATTGGTTACGCTGAATGTGTAAGTCCGGTAAGTCTTCTCTGCGGTCTGCATGCCATAACCGAGCGGTGTTCCATCAGCGGTAAATCCACCGCCGCCCGCATCGCTGTTGAGAGCATATTCCGCGCGAACCAGATCAATCCATTCACTCGCCGCCAAACGCGAACCATCGCCTGCCGTTTCTTCATCGCCGGTAAACAACACAATGATATCGCGCTTTGGTGCAAAACCGGAACGCTTGAGCCGGATCAAACTCATCACAATGGCGGTCATTCCGGCCTTGTTATCAACCGAACCACGGCCCCAATAGTATCCGTCTTTTTCACGGAAGATAAACGGATCATCTGCCCAGTCATCTCGCTTGGCTTCGACCACATCCATGTGCGCCATCAGCAGGATTGGTTTGGCGATCGGTGTGCCTCCGGCCTTCCAGCGCAAGATCATCGTCTCGGTCTCACCATGCGGCTTTACAATGATGTCATCAAAGCCTTCCGCGCGAAATTTTTCGGAGAGCAGTTTTACCAACCGCGGCACTTCTCCGCGCCCTTCAACAGTCGGAATTTCCACAACCTGTTTGAACAGATCACGCGCTTCCACCTCGGAAGGCTTCAATTCTTTCGCACCCGCACTAGCCGAAAAAGCAAGCATACCGGTTACCAATCCGATCACAAGTCTGTTCATTGCACTCTCCATTTCCTTAAATTCAGTCCTCCGCTTCGCCATGGCCTAGCGCAAGATATTCATCCGATTGCATCTCTATCAACCGTGAAGCTGTGCGTTCAAATTCAAAACTGCCATCGCCTGCCGGGTAAAGACTATCGGGCTCGGCATCGGCGCTGGCGAGCAGCTTCACCTTATACTCGTAAAGTGCATCGATCAGCGTCACAAAGCGCGCCGCTTCATTGCGGTTTTCTTTGGACAGCAACGGAATGCCGACAATGATTACGCTGTGATATTTCCGGGCGATGGCGAGATAGTCCGTGGCGCCGCGCGCTTCTGCACACAGCCGTTTGAAGGAGAATACCGCGACACCTTTGAGCGCTTTGGGTACATGCATCGAGCGCGCACCCTGTATCTCGAGCTCGTCCGACGGAACGTGCGCGCGGTCTTCTGGCGGATAATCCGTCAGCCGGAAGAACGCCTCGCTCATCGCCTTGGTTGCGGCCTCTCCATTGGGCACATGCCACAAGTCAACGCCGCCCAGTCTTTCGCGCCGGTAATCGGTCGGGCCGTTGAGGGAAATCACATCAAGCCGTGTTTCCAATAGGTCAACAAACGGCAAGAAATGCTCCCGGTTCAGGCCGTCTTTATACAAATCTCTTGGGGGACGGTTCGAAGTCGCGATTAGCGTCACACCCGCCTCGACTAGTCCCGTGAATAGCCGCGACATGATCATTGCATCGGCGCTATTGTTGACAACCATTTCGTCGAAGGCCAGACATCGCGCTTCTTGTGCGAGATCACGAACGACATTCGGGATCGGATCACCAGGGTCGGCCTCGCGCCATGCGCGCATCATGTCGTGCACCCGCAGCATAAACTCGTGAAAATGAGCGCGCTTCTTTCGCCGGATGTCGAGATTCTCGTATAATAAATCCATCAGCATGGATTTGCCGCGGCCGACTCCGCCCCACATATATATGCCCCTGGGCGGTTCCGGCTTTTTCCCGAAAGTTCTCCACAAAAGGCTACCTCTTGGCGGAACCGCTTCCAGCTCTTCCTGCAGCTGTGCCAGTCGCTTCGCGCAAGTCTGCTGGTCAGGATCGGGCTTGAGTTCGCCCTGCGCAATCAACGCCTCATAGCGCTGGTAGAAGCTGCTCATTTGGCTTCTGCATTTTTGCGCGGCGCTTTTTTCACGATAGCGGTAAATGATGCCATGTTGTCCTGACCCTTATCGCCCTGCACCACTAGCCCGCGCATAAACAGAAAACGCCCGGTTTCCCGCGTGACTTCTACCTGCGCTTCAAGCGGCTCGGTCATCCGCGCAGCGCCGATAAAATGTGTTTGTAGTTCGAGCGTGACAGCAAATCCCGAAGGGCCAAGGTCCAGCACCCGCATGGCGGCGAACAGGGAACAATCAATAAATCCCATCATTGTGCCGCCATGAACAACATCGCCCAGATTGCGATGTCGCCGCTGGGGAAACATGCGGATACGAGCGATATTTTCACCAACACCATCGCCACCACGCCGGACAATCATCTCCCCGAGGAAACTGTTATAACACTCAGGGTCAGTCAAAACCCAGTTGTGCCAGCCCGGGTGATTGGGGTCGGGGTCGCTGGTAAAATAAACCGGTTCGGCGTCAGCCATCAGCGTCTCGCCATGCACGTTTAAATATGCCGTTCAGCCGTCATCTTCTTGATTTCGGCAATGGCCTTCGCCGGTGACAGGCCTTTCGGACAAGCATTGGCGCAATTCATGATCGTATGGCAGCGATAGAGACGGAAGGGATCTTCCAGCTCGTCCAGACGCTCGCCGGTCATTTCATCGCGGCTATCGGCAAGCCAGCGATAGGCTTGCAGGAGGATAGCAGGGCCAAGGAACTTGTCTGAATTCCACCAGTAGCTTGGGCAACTGGTCTGGCAGCATGCGCACAGGATGCACTCATAGAGCCCGTCCAGCTTGTTGCGGTCTTCCGGTGATTGCAGACGCTCTTTGCCGGAAGGCGTCGGTGTGACCGTTTTGAGCCAAGGCTGGATCGAAGCATATTGCGCATAAAAGTGGGTGAAATCAGGGACCAGATCCTTGATCACTTCCATATGCGGCAGCGGGGTGATTTTTACTTCCTTGCCACAGTCTTCAATCGCAGTCGTGCAGGCAAGGCCGTTTTTACCGTCGATATTCATGGCGCAAGAACCACAAATGCCTTCACGGCAGGAGCGACGGAATGTGAGCGTCGCGTCTTGCTCCGATTTCATCTTGATCAACGCATCGAGCACCATCGGGCCGCATTCATCGGTATCGATCTTGAACGTGTCATAGCGTGGATTCTCGCCAGTGTCGGGATCATAGCGATAGATCTTGAAATTTCGGGTGGTTCCGCCACTCAAAGCCTCATGCACTTCGCCAGTGTTGCGGATCTTGCTGTTCTTCGGAAGCGTGAAAGTTGCCATATCTATCGGATTCCCTTGTTCTGGCGCTTGGCATAACCAAAAAGCTTAGGTTTCTCAACTATTTTACACCATCATCCCGCCTGAAAGTTTAAATAATCGGCTATCGCCTCTGCCCCTCGCTCCGCCGCTGGACGCGAATCGCTCCGGTCGGCGGTGTAATCCATCAATCGTTTCTGCTCTGCCTGATATCGAAGGCCGATTTCTTTATAGTCATCCAGCAATAGGCATAGCTCTTGGGCGGATCTTGCAACTGGTCCCAGGTTCCATGATTCATAGGTCGGCTTTTCCGGGCTATGCGGCTTGCCGATTTGCGCGCTGTGCGTGTCGAGAAAAAAGCATGGCCGGGGATGATAGAGAAATTCATAAACCTGGCTGCTGACATCGCCGATATAGGCGTCTGAACTTAGCGTATAGCTCATATCAAACAGCTGCGGGCTCTCGAGATCGACAAGAATATTGGGCGCGCTGCGATATTTCTGCGCGACGTCTGGACGGCGGCGGCCTTTTTTATACTCCGCCGAGATATGGGTGTTTTTGAAGAACAGCATGACATGCGGCGCAAAAATTAAATTATATTGATCAATCCGCTGGTAAAACCATTCCAATATCGCTTCGCCGTCATCATACCAGCTCGACAATAATGGATCAAAATGGGGATTATAGAGAAACACCGGATTATCATTATCGAAAAATTTTTCGGGCGCTTTACCTATAAGAGAATCAAATTTTGGATAACCGATGATACGGCATTGGTCAGCGGTTACGATATCATGCGCGACCATCTGGTCTCGCACCTTTGCGCCAGATAGCAGCATCAGATCAAAATCTTTCATTGCCGGATGATAGGTCACCGCCCGGTCACCCGCCCCATGGGGAACCAAGACAAACTTCGGACCCTTGTCCCGCCACTGGCGCTTGAGAATTAGACATGTCCGTTCCGTAGAAACAATCAGATCATATTGGCGAAGACTGGTTCCGCCCAAAAACAACCGCGCCAACCGGCGAGCAGGAAACAGCTTGTTGAGCGGCGCAAGCGCGCCGCTTGCAAGGCTCGGTAACGACAAATCATGCCAACTCAAACGGGTGACTTGCTCCGCCGTTAGATGTTTCTCGATCTCCTGACGAATGGCCGCGCTGCCAAAAGCAATTACCGTCTCATGCTGTGGATATTGCTCGGCTAGGCACGCTGCAATCCCGATGCTGTGCGCCACCTGATGCGCGGCATCATGGTTGAAAAGAAAGCAGATTTTCATCCGTCTCGCCATAGCCACAAGGCGGCACGCTTGCAATTGCGCGCGAAATTCTCAATGAGTCTGGGCGAGTATAGGCATAGTCAACCGGAAAGCCGGCTTTGGTCAGAAAAACATTCCTCAAGTTTCGCAATAGCGAGGACAATCTGGTTCGGGTGCTGCGCAATAGCGTGTGGCTGTTTACCGGCAACGGCGTGACAGCCGTTCTCAGTTTTTTCTATCTCGCGATTCTCACCCGGACACTGGGGCCGGAAGGCTTCGGTAAATTCGTGCTGATCTTCAGCGCAGTGCAAATGATCTCAGCATTTCTGCGCTTTCAGACCTGGCAGACAATTGTCCATTTTGGCGTCCGCTATGTGCTGGAACAAGACCCGCAAAAATTCTCCGCGCTCGCCTTTTTCGGGATCGCGCTTGAGACCACCGGCGCGCTGATCGGTTGCATTCTTGCCTGGCTGATCATCCCGGTCATCGGCAATTATTTCGATTGGGGGGTCGAATTTATTGGCATCACCCAGATTTATGCAGTGATTATGCTGCTGTGCGTCAAATCAAGCGCGCTTGGTATAT
This sequence comes from Parasphingorhabdus halotolerans, assembly GCF_012516475.1. Lineage (NCBI taxonomy): Bacteria > Pseudomonadati > Pseudomonadota > Alphaproteobacteria > Sphingomonadales > Sphingorhabdaceae > Parasphingorhabdus > Parasphingorhabdus halotolerans. Next base: position 2,042,592 of record NZ_CP051217.1, read on the forward strand.
TGCGCGCGCATGACCGGTTTCGCGACGGCGCATTGGCTGACGCAATGATCCCGATTGGCCGGATGATCGGTGCAAGTTTCGTGCTCTTTTATGGACCGAGCGTAACGGCATTTCTCGGCGCATGGGTCGGCGCTGAAATATTGAGTGCGGTTGTTTTCTGGATTCTGGTATATCGACACGCGCGCATCCGGCGTTCGGCTCTTCATGGTAAACAGATTTCCAATATTGTTTCGGAAAATCCCGGGATCGGGAAATTCTTCACCTCGACCGCGCTGATGGAAATGGTGGCGGCGATGCGCGAGCATCTTGTGGTGCTGATGATCGGCTTCCTCATCGATCCGCGGTCTGCTGGCCTCTTCCGTCTCGCTGCCCAGCTTTCCAATGCAATCAACCGGATTGCCGATATGTTCGCGCGGCCCTTGTTTACAGAATTGTCGCGTATCCACGCGGGCGGTGATCTAAAGGAATTCCGGCGGCTATTCTATCGCTCGCTGAGATTGTCATTGTTAAGCGGGGTGGGGGTTATCATCGTCCTTGTGGTTATAGGAAAACGGTTGATCAGCCTGATGGCAGGACCTGAATTTGTCGATGCCTACCCCTTGCTGGTCATTTTGGGCGCCGCGACGGGGATGGGTATGATCGGACTGGGGCTAGACCCGTTGCTGCAAGCGTCAGGAAAAGCGCATCTGTCACTTATCATCCGCATATCGGCATTGGCGCTGATTTTGTTGAGCGTGTATTTTCTGGTGCCAGTGTTCGGGGCAGTTGGCGCAGCGCTGGCATTATTGGGCGCAGCATTGGCGACATTACTCGTATTGCTTCTCACAGCTTTTGGCGAAATCGGAAAGATGAAACGCCGCTAATCGGGCGGAAGATACTGGTCAGCCTGGAGAGCGACGACGCGCCAATATGGACTCCACCATTTCGAGATCCTCCGCCTTGTCGACATCAATACAAGCCTCCGCTTGCGGCATCGGCACGGCCTTGGCTTTCAGGCCGAGTTTGCGGCCAATCCGTTCAGCCAGTTGATCTATGGTGAACAGCCGAAGCACGCCCAAAATCAGCAGCCACGGTCCAAAAACGGTGAAAATCTTCCAGCCCTTTTTACGGTCCTGCTCAATTTCGGCCCAAAGCGCGAGCAGTTTGGCTGCTTTTTCCGATCCAAAGTAGAATAGATTGGCGCCGCTATATTGGCTCCCTTTCAGCTTAATCCAGGTCCGTTTTGAGGAAGGATAACTTTGTAGCAAAACATCTCGCTCAACGACAGCAACAGCGACGTCGCTGCCGTCACTTTGCGCAAGGAAATGAGCGATCATTGGATCATTCAGCAGCACATTGTCAGCCGTGGTGACCATCAAGGGGAAACGCACATCGGGATCGGCCAAGACCGCTTCGAGAGACTGCGCGATCGTCGCGGCTCCCGGAATCAGGTGCGCTTTTGCGGCGAGCAGGGCGTCCGCGACATCCGGGTCGCTAGCCAGTTGCTTGATGTCCTGCGCAATAATCTGCGTACCATTGATCGCTCTATTTGCCGACACGGCAGCGACAACATGCGCGAGCATCGCTTTTCCAGCGACCGGAATTAGCGATTTCAACGTCACGCCGTGGGCAGCGGCAAACGAGTCCACACCCGGCCTGCTGCCCGCCAATATTATTGCGGTAACGCTATTTAGGGAAGCGCGCATCGGACTAGTTTTGGCTCTCGAAGAATTCGACCATATCATCCAGCACCGGGCCTTTGCCGCGAAACGGCTTTGCAATTGCCATCATGATCTCCAGATGATCCATTTCCGGATATTCGGTATATTGCGCATCGCCGCCGGCTTCGAGAATCAGATAATGCAACACCCTGCTATTGCGCGGATCGACCTGGGTGTCATCAATGCCGGTCGCCAGCCAAAGCGGGGGAGCATCGGCGCGGACAAAATTGATTGGCTGGGTCATTTCCGGCTTGTGATACGAACCGAAGCTGTTCTTTCGTGTTTCGCCTTTAAACGGGTAAAAATCGGTTGGTCCGGCCAGCGCCGCGACGCCCTTTATGATGTCCGTGCTTTTGCCTTCGCGCCCCAGCCATTGGCGATCCAGCGCCAGCATCAGAACATTATAGGCTCCAGCGGATTGACCGGAGATAAAAATGCGCTCGGGGTCGCCACCAACGCGGGCGATATTGTCATGCACCCAGGCAAGAGCCTTGGCACTATCTTCCAGAAAGGCGGGGAATTTCGCATCGGGATAGAGCCGATAGTCCGGCAGCGCGACAATATAGCCGCGATTGGCCAAGGCGCGTCCGGCAAAAGCATATTCGTCCTTGGAGCCCTGCCGCCAGCCCCCGCCATAGATGAAAACCACGACCGGCCGTGGCTGGTCCGAAGCCTCTTCAGACGCCCAGATGTTCATGCCAAGGTTCAGTTTTTTGTCGTAGGTCTGGTCCTTGATCAGCAGCTTGGCGTTGCTATCGCCGGGAAAAGCATTGTTCGCCATATCCAGCTGTTTCGGGCCGGGCAAAGAGGTGAACCACCAGACAAAGCCTGCAATCGCGAGTGCTGTCGCACCAAGACCAAAAAGCCATTTCATTCCGTTGCTTTAGCTAGCGGAACCAGAAGTGGCAATGAAACCGTTGGACGCCAGATTTTACTGCGCCTTGGGTGGCAGATTTACGGGGCGATAATCCTCGCGCAACGTCTGCCGCGTCCGCGCCGATGGATCAATATCGGCATCAGCTGCAATAAAGCGAGGTTCGCCGATCGGTAAATACAGCCCGAATAAATTCCAGCGCTTCGGCCATTCGCGATGCTTGATTCTCTTGGGCCACAGTTCAAGTGGCCACCACCCGGCAGTCAATGAATTGTGCAATTTCGCACCAGCGTCCGGCTTACTGTAGTCCCAGCTGCTTTTTGCGCGCTTGTCACCATTGGCAATCTGGTTGCGCGTTGCCTTTATTGTCCACAAACCCGGCCCGGCTTCATCAATCATCCAGTTGAGCGGGAATTTGGAAAGCCCGGCATCGGCTTCCGGCATGCCGCCGCCGATATCGCTATGCACGCCGGCAAACCAGCGCTGCTTGATGTCCTGCGCCTTTGCGCCGCTGTCATTGTAAGGGTTGCGCCAATGCTCTCCCTTATCCGCCCAAAGATACGGTCGGAACATGCTGCGGCGCTCATCGATCGCAATTGCGTGGCGGACCTTGGCAACCAGCGGATTTTCCCTGGTGAAAGCCAGAAATTTCATTGTTGGCAGGAACAACATATTCGCTTTCGGAACCAGTACGGAAGCCACCGTATCCCATAAGCCCATAAACTGGATCACCGGATATTCAACCTTAAGCGCCTGCTCGAACAGCCGCGTCGATTGCGTACGGTTGTTATCTCGCATTTTTTTGTAAGCATTCAGCGCGTAGTTCGCGAGATGGAGCTGCTCCGGTCGTAATAAGCCCACGGCGCAGATAAAGCCGGCCAGTGCGCGCACGGTATACGCCCCGCGACTAAAGCCGAAAAAATAGAGCTGGTCGCCGTCTTCATAGTGCCGCGAGAGAAAATCGTACGCGTGGAGGATGTTTTTATCGAGCCCTGCACCCGTTGCCAGACCAAAAATACCGCGGGCCTTTTGCTTGAGCGAATCCCAGCCGTTATTCGCGCCCATCGTTCCAATGCCGGGATGATAATAGACTAGCTGGCGTTGGTTTCTTTTCAGGATGCGATAGAGCTTGAGCACATTGCTCTGCGCTTCTTCTATCTCGTTACCGGTGCCGTCACAGCAAATGACAATGTTTTTAGGCATGGGCTGCTCCGGTTTGCGCGACTCCGAGATGAAACCACTGTAATCCTTTCATGCGCCAAAAGAAAAGGGCGGCCACACGGACCGCCCTTTTTGAAAACGATGGAAGAGATGGAGGCTTTAACGCTTTGAGAACTGGAAGCTCTTGCGCGCTTTCGCTTTACCATATTTCTTGCGCTCAACCTTGCGGCTATCGCGGGTCAGGAAGCCTGCCGCTTTAACCGCAGGACGAAGGGCAGGTTCGAATTTGGTCAGCGCTTGCGAAATACCATGTTTCACAGCACCGGCCTGTCCGGATAGGCCGCCACCTTTTACGGTCACGTCAACATCATATTGACCTTCACGCTCGGTGATGGCGAAAACCTGATTGAGGACCAGACGCAATGTCGGACGTGCAAAATAGGTAACCGAATCGCGGCCGTTGACCGTGATTTTGCCTTTACCAGGTTTCAGCCAAACACGGGCAACCGCATCTTTACGGCGACCGGTCGCGTATGCGCGGCCGAATTTGTCGAGCTCCTGCTCACGCAACGGCATGGTCGATACCGGTGGTTCAACCGGTGCTTCTGCTGCATCAGCAACAGGTGCCTCAACAACGGCTGCGCCAGCGATTTCTTTCAAATCGGAGAGATCTTTTGTGTCAGCCATTATGCGCTCACCTTATTTTTACGGTTCATGGAGCCAATATCGAGTGGCTCGGGTTTCTGGCCATCATAAGGATGTTCGGTGCCAGCAAAAACATGCAAGGCGCGCATTTGCGCAAAGCCGAGCGGACCTTTTGGAATCATGCGCTCAATCGCTTTTTCGACAACCCGCTCTGGGAATTTGCCTTCCAGCACTTTTTCTGCGGTAACGCCTTTGATGCCGCCGATATAACCGGTGTGCCGGTAGTAAACCTTGTTCTTGGTCTTGTTGCCGGTAAATTTCACCTTGTCCGCGTTGATCACGATCACATGATCGCCGCAATCAACGTGCGGGGTGTAGCTTGGCTTATGCTTGCCGCGCAGGATATTGGCGACAATTGACGCCATCCGGCCAACAACCAGATCGGTGGCATCAATAATATGCCATTTCTTTTCGACGTCAGCGGGCTTAACCGACTGCGTCTGCTTGGTAATAGCCTTCATCGGGCTGCTCCTTATGAGACCTTCGGGAAGAAGGCTTGATTCAAAATAACGAAAGCCGAACGATCCTTCTGCAAGGTCATCCGGCCAAGTCAGGCGCTATTGGCGACAAACATCGCGTGAGTCAAGAGAAACTGCGGGATTGCTAACGGGTATAATAGTACCCTGTAGTTTAGCGGTTGGCTTGGCAACCCAATATGTGGACACCCCAAACGGTCGCCGCGATGACCAACGCTCCGACCGCCTGATGCAAGACGGCGAGGTTTATGTTCACCCCGGAAAGCACCGTTGCGATGCCGAGTAATATCTGCGTTCCGAAAGCAATGTGAATGGCAATGGATGCGGGGCGGGATATTGCTCTTATCTTGCGTGCAAGCAACACCAAGATCGCGACGACGACCCAGGCCCACCAGCGGTGGATAAAGTGGATCAGATACGGATCATTGTTGAGCGCGCTCCACATTCCGAAGGAGAAATCAATACCGCCGGGGACAAAATGGTCATTCATTAGCGGCCAAGTATTGGAGACATAACCGGCGTTGAGGCCGGCTGTATAAGCCCCGAACAGAAACTGGATGAAAACCACGCCAAAGACCAGAAGGCCGAATGGCGTAATTCGCGCAGGCGTTGGTTTGCCGTTGGCTAGCCGCCGCAAATCGAGCGCTGTCCAGACCAACGCGCCTAATATGAACAGCGCGAGCAATAAATGTGTCGCCAGCCGGAAATGGCTGACATCGGTGAGATCGGCAAGCCCGGAGCTCACCATCCACCAGCCAATGAAACCCTGCAATCCGCCAAGGGCGAGCAACGGCAGCAACCGCCAAACATAGCCTTTTGGAATGGCGCGCTTCACTGCGAACCACAGCAGCGGTAGCGCAAAAGCAAGGCCAATCACCCGTCCCAGCAGCCGGTGCACCCATTCCCAGAAATAGATGAACTTGAAATCCGCAAGAGTCATTCCTGCCGGTCCAGTGATCTCGATATATTCCGGGATCTGCTTGTATTTCTCGAATTCAGAGAGCCAATCAGCTTCACTGAGTGGCGGCAGCGCACCGGTAATCGGTTTCCATTCCGTAATCGACAGTCCGGATTCGGTAAGCCGCGTAATCCCGCCGACAACGACCATTATGAATACCAGAAAGGCCACTGAATATAACCAGTTAGCGATAGCAATGGGTCGCACTTTGCTTTGCGTCACTGCACTATGAGCGAAGTTGGCGGATGAGTCTGTCATGGCGCGCTATGTGGTATCAAAAGCACAGATCGGCAAGAAGAAAGCACGCGTAACGGCGTTATCAATAATGATATGTTGTATCTTAACACGATCACCCCTATAAATGTTGCAGTTAATCACTAAATCTGAACGAAACTGGAAATCGAGTCGTGTTTACGACAGCAAATCTTTGGAACAAAGATGGTCTTATGGGCAAGGATGGCCTGTGGGACCGGATTGCTGTGATGATTTCCGGATTATGTCTTGTACACTGCATTTCGACGATATTATTTGTCGCGCTGCTGTCTTCAGCAGGCGGTGTGTTTCTTGATCCGCTGGTCCATGAAATCGGCATCGGTATCGCCATAGCATTGGGTATGTTCACGCTGGGCCGCGGGGTTCTGGATCATGGATATGTCATGCCAGCCGCGCTCGGCGGGCTTGGCCTTGGCATGATGATGGGCGCAATTACGCTGGGCCACGGCGGCGATCATGGCGGTGCAGAAGTGATTTACACGATGCTTGGCGTTGGTGTGCTGGCGCTGGGGCACGATCTGAATTACCGCGCTACGCATTAAATTTAACCTCAATCGCCTGGCGCTTGAGGTCCAATAAAACTCGCGAGACAAAATGGAGCCTGCCGCTTGCCCCAATCTTCAAAAACCCCTAAATACCATCCATGACCAAACACGACCATCACGAACATCACGGCGAATCTTTGGCCGACGCAGCGCGGGCCAATCTGGAACGCTCCGGCGAAAAATGGACCGATACACGAGCGGCAATTTTTGAGGCGCTGTCCGGTTTTTCGCGGCCCGCCTCCGCTTATGACATCGCGGAGCTGGTTTCGGTCGCGCGCGGCAAGCGGGTTGCACCCAATAGCGTATACCGCATCCTCGATCTGTTCGTCGCCAAAAACCTCGCGATGCGCGTGGAAAGTGCCAATGCTTATCTCGCGAACAGCCACCCCGGCTGTGAACATGATTGCATATTTCTGGTCTGCGATACCTGCGGCGAGGCGACCCATATTGATGATGATGCGCTGTCATCGCAAGTCCGCGAAGTGGCTAAAAACCAAGGCTTTAGCTCCATCCGCCCGGTCATCGAAGTGCGCGGTGTTTGCGAGAAATGTAGCTGATAGCTTCAGACGCAAGCAAAGCGGTCAGCCGGTATTCAGGGCGTCCCGTAAATATGCGTTCCAATGGACAGCTTTCAATGTTCGACATCAACAGACATTCTGGTTAAAGCAGGGACAAGACAGGGAGTTTTTATGGTCGGCCCCAACACACCGCTTTTGGACACAGTCAATTATCCGGCGGATTTGCGAAAATTAAAGCCCACGCAGCTACGGCAGTTTGCCGACGAATTGCGCACGGAAGTGATAGATGCGGTCGGGCAAACCGGCGGACATCTGGGTTCCGGTCTTGGTGTTGTCGAGCTTACCGCAGCCATCCATTACGTGTTCAATACACCCGAAGACCGGCTGATCTGGGATGTCGGGCACCAATGTTATCCGCACAAGATCATCACTGGCCGCCGTGATCGCATAAGAACCTTGCGGCAGGGCGGCGGTCTTTCCGGCTTCACCAAACGCAGCGAAAGCGAATATGATCCGTTTGGCGCGGCGCACAGCTCCACCTCGATCAGCGCTGCACTAGGCTTTGCGGTGGCCAATAAAATGGCGGGCAAACCGGGCAAGGCCATTGCTGTCATCGGTGATGGCGCGATGAGCGCGGGCATGGCTTATGAAGCGATGAACAATGCCGCAGCAGCGGGAAACAGGCTCGTCGTTATTCTCAACGACAATGATATGTCGATTGCACCGCCCGTTGGGGGTCTTTCCGGCTATCTCGCGCGACTGGTGTCATCCAGCGAATATCTCGGCTTGCGCAAATTTGCGAGCAAAGTAACCGCCAAGCTCTCCCGCCGACTGCATGGCGCAACCGAAAAAGCCGAAGAATATGCACGCGGCATGGCAATGGGCGGCACCCTTTTTGAAGAACTCGGCTTCTATTATGTCGGCCCGATTGACGGCCACAATATGGACCAGCTTATTCCGGTTCTGGAAAACGTGCGTGACAATGCGCAAGGGCCGGTGCTGATCCACTGCGTTACGGAAAAAGGCAAAGGCTATAAATTTGCCGAGGAATCCGCCGATAAATATCATGGCGTGGCGAAATTCGACGTTATCTCCGGCAAGCAGGATAAAGGCCCCGGCGGCGGACCGCCAGCCTATCAGAATGTCTTTGGGGAAACGCTGGCAAAACTGGCCGATACCGACCCACGCATCTGTGCGATCACCGCCGCGATGCCATCAGGCACCGGCGTTGACAAATTCGCCAAGGCGCATCCTGACAAAGCGTTTGATGTCGGCATTGCCGAGCAGCATGGCGTGACTTTTGCCGCCGGATTGGCCGCGCAGGGTATGCGGCCATTTTGCGCGATATATTCCACCTTCCTCCAGCGCGCCTATGATCAGGTGGTGCACGATGTTGCCATCCAGAACCTGCCGGTTCGTTTTGCGATTGATCGGGCTGGGTTGGTCGGCGCGGATGGCGCAACCCATGCCGGTAGCTTTGATGTCACCTATCTCGCGACCCTCCCCAACATGGTGGTGATGTCCCCAGCCGATGAGGCAGAACTGGTCCACATGACCTACACAGCAGCAGAATATGACGATGGCCCGATTGCCTTCCGCTATCCGCGCGGCAATGGCACCGGCGTTGCACTTCCCGAGGTTCCGGAAAAGCTCGAAATCGGCAAAGGCCGCCTTGTTCGCCAAGGCACTAAAGTTGCGATTCTCTCGCTCGGAACGCGCTTGCAGGAAGCACTGAAAGCCGCCGACAAGCTGGAGGCCAAGGGCCTCAGCGCAACGGTCGCCGATTTGCGCTTTGTAAAACCGCTCGATGATGAGCTCATCCGCAAATTGTTGATCACGCACGAAGTGGCGGTGACGGTGGAAGAAGCAGCCGTAGGCGGGCTGGGCGCGCATGTGTTGACGATGGCATCAGACGAAGGTCTTACTGATGCTGGCCTGAAAATCCGCACGATGCGACTTCCCGATATGTTTCAGGATCAGGATAAGCCGGAGCTGCAATATGCTGAAGCGGGGCTGGATGCGGATGGCATTGTCGAGACGGTGCTAAAAGCGCTGCGCCATAACAGCACGAGTGTTGAGCAAGGCGCGCGGGCATAAGACCATGATATTTTGAAAAATATTTGCCAGCACTATCTCCTGAAATCGAGTTGATGGAACTGATGGAGGCTTGATCGGCAATTCAGCTTGCCGCAGGACATCGCAATGATTAGGCCAAACTCATGCCACCAGAATTCTCCCATATCGATCACTGGATCTTTGATCTCGACAATGTCCTCTACCCTGCCGAGTGCGACCTGTTTGCGCTGATCGATATCAAGATGGGCGAATATGTCGCGCAGCTGCTGGGCTGCGATCTGATCGAAGCGCGGACCGTACAAAAATCCTATTTCCACGACCATGGCACAACTCTGGCCGGACTGATGCATCATCATGCCATCGCGCCACAGGAATTCCTCGATTATGTCCATGATATCGACATGGACCGGCTATCGCCCTCACCAGACCTGCGCGCGGCGATTGAAGCGCTTCCGGGCGAGAAGCTGGTTTTTACCAACGCCGACCGGCCCTATGCCGAGCGCGTGCTGGAGCGACGCGGCCTTGGCGATCTGTTCCATCAGATGCATGACATATTGGATACCGATCTGGTCCCCAAGCCGCAAACCGGCGCTTATCACAGCATGGTTGCGGCAACCGGCGTCGATCCCAAGCGATCCTTGTTTGTTGAAGATATGGCGCGCAATTTGCGTCCCGCAAAAGATTTGGGCATGACGACAATATGGGTTAATACCGGCGCGGAATGGGCGGGCCGGGAACATGATCCCGCCTATATCGACCACGAAATATCTGAACTGGAAAGCTGGGTGACCGGCTTGCATCATCCGAAGGAAGCAAAAGCAACATGACCGCAAAACTAATGGGTATAATCGAAAAAGCGTGGGATAAGCGCGAATCCCTGAGCTTGACCTCGCAAGGCGCGGAGCGTGATGCGGTCAATGAAGCGCTCGCCATGCTTGACAATGGCACCGCGCGTGTCGCCCAAAAAAAGGACGGCGAGTGGGTGGTCAACCAGTGGCTCAAAAAAGCAGTGCTGCTCTCTTTTCGGCTCAACGACAATGAAGTGATCGAAGGGCCTGGCGGTGCGAACCACTGGGACAAGGTGCCGAGCAAGTTCAAGGGCTGGGGTGAAAACCGCTTCCGCGACGCCGGATTCCGTTCGGTTCCCGGCTCCATCGTCCGCCAGGGCGCTTTCATTGGCAAGGGCGTTGTCCTGATGCCGAGCTTCGTCAACATCGGCGCCTATGTCGATGAGGGCAGCATGATCGACGGCTGGGCGACGGTTGGCAGTTGCGCGCAAATCGGAAAAAATGTGCATATCTCCGGCGGTGTCGGCATCGGCGGCGTGCTCGAACCTTTGCAGGCCGAACCCGTGATAATCGAAGATGGTTGCTTTATCGGGGCGCGTTCGGAAGTGGCAGAAGGCGTACGTGTCGGCGAAGGCGCGGTCCTCTCGATGGGTGTTTATCTTGGCGCGTCCACCAAGGTCGTCGACCGGCTGACGGGCAAGACATGGATTGGTGAAGTGCCGCCTTACGCCGTGGTCGTGCCAGGCACCTTGCCGCCGCGCGCCAATGTTGATGGCGAGCCGGGCCCGAGCCTCTATTGCGCGGTGATTGTCAAAACCGTTGATGCACAGACGCGATCCAAAACCGGTATCAACGAGCTGCTGAGGGATTAAACGGGAAAGTTTCCGTTTGCCTTGAGCCTGTCGAAGGGTGAGTATGCGCTAACCGTCCTTCGACAGGCTCAGGACGAACGGAGAGGATGAAGAATGGCCACACGGGCAAACGACTATACCGTCACCCTGGGGGAGAATGACCACCCTTATCGCAACGGCGCGTGGACCCCGGTGTTTGAAGAACTGGACACCGATGATCTTGAAATAATTGGCGAAATACCGGCTGATATTGACGGACTATATGTGCGCAATACCGAAAATCCGCTGCATGACAGTCTCGGTCGCTATCATCCGTTCGACGGCGACGGGATGATCCACACCATCCGTATCAAGGGCGGCAAGGCGCATTACCGGAACCGCTTCGTCCGCACCAAGGGTTTTGCGGCGGAACAGGACGAAGGCGGCCCGCTCTGGGCTGGTATCATGGGCAAACCGGGCGAATCCAAAAGGCCTGGTTGGGGCGCGCACGGCAGCGTGAAAGACAGCAGCTCCACTGATGTCGTGGTCCATGCCGGGAAAATCCTCTCAACCTTCTACCAGTGCGGCGAAGGCTATCAGCTCGACCCCGAAACACTGGAGACATTGGGCGTTGCTGACTGGGTGCCCGAAGAGGGCATTTCCGCCCACCCCAAGGTCGATGAGAAAACCGGCGAATTGCTGTTCTTCAACTATTCTACCAAAGCGCCTTACCTCCATTATGGTGTCGTTGGACCGGATGACCAGCTCAAGCATTTCATACCCATCGAACTGCCCGGAGCGCGACTACCGCATGATATGGCGTTTTCGGAGAACTACGCGATCTTCAATGACTGCCCGATGTTCTGGAAAGAGGACCTGATGGAGCACGGCCTGCGTATTCCGGCCTATCACGAGGATATGCCAACCCGCTTCGGGATCATACCGCGGATGGGCAAACCGGAAGAGATAAAATGGTTCGACGCCAAGCCAACCTATGTGTTGCACTGGGCCAATGCCTTTGAGGAGGGCGATGACGTGGTGCTCGACGGTTATTTCCAGAATGATCCGGTGCCGCCGCCATTAACGGATTTTCCCTCAGGCTATGAAAGCATGGGCGCAAGCATCGACCTGCACAGCTTCAAACCCGAGTTACATCGCTGGCGGTTCAACATGAAAACCGGCGAGACCCGCGAAGAAACATTGTTCGATGAATATCCGGTGGAATTCGGGATGTTCAATCAGCAGGTCGCCGGACAGCCTTATCGCTATGCCTATAGCGTCACCGGTCATCCCGGCTGGTTCCTGTTCAACGGTCTGGTCAAACATGATCTGGAGACGAGAACAGCGGAGCGTTATTATTTTGGCGATGATCGCTTTGGATCGGAAGCGCCCTTTATTCCGCGCGCTGGAGCGGTGGACGAAGATGATGGCTATTTGATCAGCTTCATTACCGATATGAAGCTGGATCGCAGCGAGTGTATCATCGTTGACGCAAAGGATATTGCTGCGGGGCCGGTTTGCACAATCATTTTGCCGCACCGGATTTCGAGCGGCACCCATGCGACCTGGGCTTCGAGTGACCAGATAAATATGGTTTAACTTAACACCCGCTCAAACCTTCGGCATTTGTTGCGTGGCGCAGTGAATTCCGCCACCGCATTCCCCAATCGGATCAACATTGAGCATCACGATCTCGCGTCCCGGATGTAGCCGTTGCAGTGTTTCCCCGGCTTCGGCATCCGCCTCGGCATCACCAAATTGCGCCGCGATAACCGCGCCGTTGCAAACATAATAATTCACGTAAGACGCGACGAAATCTTCCGATTTTACACGGATATCATAGGGTTGCGGCAACACCGTCATTGCAAATTTCTTTCCGCCTGCGTCACTTGCTTCTGCCAATATATCATGGGTTTCATAAGCAGAGGCTGCAAACGGATCTTCTTCCGCATCGTCTTCGTCCGGCAACTGGATCAATATTTCTCCCGGCTTGGTGAACCGCGCCAGCGCGTCAATATGATAATCGGTGATATCGCCACCCTTGACTCCTGGTGCCCAGATCAGTTTCTTCCCACCAACCGCTTCGAGAATTTTCGCTTCTATCTCGGCTTTAGTTCCGCCGTTGCGATTATCGATCACCCAGCTCGATTCGTGGGCGATGACGGTTCCCGCGCCATCGGATTCCAATCCGCCCGGTTCGCCAACCAGACCATTGTCGAGCAACTCCAACCCCAGGCGGTCAGCAACAGCGGCGGCGACCTTGCCATCATTGCCGTGCACCTGTTTGCTCCCCCAACCATTGAAGTTAAAATGCCGCACAGCGAGCTGTCCCGCTTCATTGCGAACAAAACATGGTCCTGCATCGCGGCACCACAGATCATCGGTGGGGATATTCCATACCTCGATGCCATCGGATAATTTCCGCCGTGCCGACTCTTCAAACCGCTCGTCCATCAGCATGACGACGGATTCAAATTCGGCAATCGCATTGGCGACATCGGCGATGCTTTGCTGAAGCATATCGAGGAACACCGGATCGGGATGGACTATTTTGCTGACCGGCCATTGCATGAACGTGCGCTGGTGCGGCTGGCTCTCTTCGGGCATCCAGAAGCCGGTGCCGGACATACTAGCAGGCGCTGCGCAGGAAGCCATCGCAGGGACGGCGGCCATTGCGCTGAAGGCGCTGACCTGTTTGTTGAAATTTCGGCGATTCATTCGCATGTCCAAATTTCTCCGGTTTCGTCGTTGCGAGGAGCGAAGCGACGCGGCAATCCAGAGCGTCTGCGCGTGCCGCTCTGGATTGCTTCGCTACGCTCGCAATGACGCGTTTAATCAAACAACTCCCCATCCACCGCTTTGTCCGCCGGTGGAGCCATCCCGAGATGCTTCCATCCCCGATCATTGAGCGCCCGGCCTCGCGCTGTTCGCGCAATCAGGCCGAGCTGGATCAAATACGGCTCAATCACTTCCTCAATCGTATCGCGCGGTTCCGATAAGCCAGCGGCGAGCGTCTCGACGCCGACCGGGCCGCCTTTGTAAATATCCGCGATCATGTGGAGGTAACGCCGGTCCATCGCGTCCAGCCCGAGCGCATCAATCTCGAGACGCGTCAGCGCAGCGTCGGCAGATTTCGCGGTGACCATGCTATCTTTGGCGACATTGGCGAAATCGCGCACGCGGCGCAGCAAGCGTCCGGCAACGCGCGGCGTTCCCCGCGCCCTGCGGGCAATTTCCTGCGCGCCATCAGGGGCAATATCAAGCGCGAGCAATTTTGCGGCACGGCGCACGACCAGTTCCAGTTCGTCGTGATTATAGAAATTCAGCCGCACCGGAATACCAAAGCGGTCGCGCAATGGGGTCGTAAGCAGCCCTTGCCGCGTGGTCGCGCCGACCAGCGTGAAAGCGGGCAAATCAATCCGCACCGAACGCGCTGATGGCCCTTCGCCGATCATGATATCCAGCGCGCGGTCTTCCATCGCCGGATAGAGAATTTCCTCGACCACCGGATTGAGGCGGTGAATCTCGTCAATGAACAGCACGTCGCCTTCTTCAAGATTGGTCAGCAGCGCCGCAAGGTCTCCGGATTTGGCGATAACCGGCCCGGAAGTGGAGCGGAACCCCACACCCATTTCCTTGGCAACAATTTGCGCCAGCGTGGTTTTGCCCAGTCCCGGCGGACCAAAGAACAGCACATGGTCAAGCGCTTCCTTGCGGGAACGGGCCGCCTCGATAAACACCCGCAAATTCCCGCGCGCCGATTCCTGCCCGATAAATTCGTCAAGCGTCTTGGGGCGCAGGGCAGCGTCGATATCTTCGGGCTGGCGTTTTGCAGTAAGATCTGGATTATCAGAAACGGCCATTCTCCCCAAACCCGCTACCCTGAAATTGTTTCAGGGACCATTCCGGGTCAGTCACTGCCTTATGCATAATGAAAAAAACCCCTGCGTCTATATATTAGCAAGCAGGCCTTATGGCGCGCTCTACATCGGCGTGACGTCCGCTCTGATAAAGCGACTTTACCAGCATCGCAACGGTCTGGTGCCGGGACACACATCAAAGCACGCGGTTTACAAACTGGTGCGCTTCGAGATGCTTGATGACATGCGGTCCGCGATTACACGCGAGAAGCAGCTAAAGAACTGGCATCGCCCTTGGAAGATCAATCTGATTGAATCGGAAAATCCGCAGTGGGTTGATCTGGCGGTGAATTTGGGGTTGCCAGCGATTCAGGAGTGATCGGGTTGTCATTACAACCCGTCATGCTGAACTCGGTTCAGCATCCACCATGAACCAAATCGCCGCCTGCGAGCGAGGAGAAGTGGACCCTGAAACAAGTTCAGGGTGACGGTGTGTGTCAATTGGAGATTTGTGAGGGTCTTTGGTCAATGGTAACCAAACTTTTTTCGATGCTTAGCAAGAAACTGCATTCGCTCACTCGTCAAAGAAAGAGTAGTATACTCGCTCGACTTCATGATTGAAGTTGCACACTCTGATAGATTGGAGGAATAAATCGCAGTTCCCTCATCGTCAAAGGAGACAAGTCCGCGATCAAAAGCAGCATCCCAATGCGCAGACAACAAAATGATGTTTTCTGGATTTAGGCGGTTTTTTTCATCACGGCTCCACGGAATGATGTGGGAAACACGGAGCAGCGGATCATCGTCGATGCCCGTTACTTCGCAACAAATTTTATGTCGCAAAGCGAATTCTCGCAAAGGGCGAGAACCTATTCTGACTTTAGAATTGCGTCGTTGCTCCGTTCGTTCGATATTTTTCAACCGTTCAAGCATTACATCTTTATTCTTTGGAGAGGATTTAAGGCGGACTCCTTTCTTTACAACTCTGAAACCATGCATTCTCAGTGCTCGACCAGCAGAATCCCGCGCCTTCACTCCTCCTTTGACGTCTTCCCAGTCCAAGGCGGCCTGAACGATGGCCGCTGGAGGGTATTTCCTACCTTGCTCGTCAAGCAAATCATAACCAACAGAGGGTCCACCGCCGTATTTTTTGAAAAATGCTTGCTCGTCCTTTCTAAATTCTTTCATTTTTTGAATGACAAGCTCTGGATGCAGCTCTCTTTGCACTTTTCTCATTTCGCCGCCTTCTTCAGCGCCAGCCTGACCAGCGCATCCAGCGTCGCACCATCCCCAGCCTCGGCATCCGCAGCAGCAACAGCCATGCTTGCCTCAACCGGTTTAAATCCCAAATTCTGCAACGCGCTCACCGCATCGGCGCTGTTGCTCGATGGCGCGTGAACCGCCCCGCCTGCGCCGACAAACGGATCAACCATCAGTCCGCCGACTTTGTCCTTCAATTCATTGACAATCCGCAGGGCCAGTTTTGGGCCAACGCCGTTCGCCCGCGAAATCATCGCCTTGTCACCGGTCGCTATGGCGCGGGAAATTTCTCCAGTTTCCAGCGCGCCCAATATTGCCAGCGCGACCTTGCCGCCGACGCCCTGCACCGAAATGAGTTTGCGGAACCAGTCGCGCTCGCTCGCCGTGGCAAAGCCCATCAGGCGCATGTCGGTTTCGGAAACCTGCATTTCGGTATAAATAGTCGCGCCATCGCCCACGCCGCCAACCGCCGCCAAAGTCCGCGTGCTGGCAAACACCAGATAGCCGACGCCCTGCACATCCAGCACGAGGTTGTCAGTGCCGATTTCATCAATCATGCCGGTCAGTTTTGCGATCATATTTTCAATCCCGTCAGGCTGAACTTGTTTCAGCATCTCGTCTGGTTTGGCAAGGATTTCATTTATCCGGGGGATCCTGAGCCGTCAGGCCACCGAAGGTAAACAAGTTCAGGATGACGCGAGACCCAGCCGTTTCCGGTGATGCGCATGGGTGATCGCCACCGCCAGCGCATCGGCGGCATCCGGCCCGGCCAGCTTTACGCCCGGCAGCAATATTTTGATCATCGCCTGCACCTGGTCCTTGTCCGCCTTGCCGACACCGACAACCGATTTTTTCACCAATCGCGCAGAATATTCACCAATCTCCAGCCCGGACCGCGATGCGCCGAGCAGAACCACGCCCCGTGCTTGCCCTAGTTTCAAAGTACTTTGCGGATTGGAGTTCACAAACACCTCCTCCACCGCAGCAGCATCCGGCCTGTATTCCAGCATGATATCGGTGAGTTCGAGGTCAAGTTTCAGCAAACGGCTGGCCAGTTGTATCTTGGGATCGGTCTTGATCTGACCGTTTGCGATATGCGACAGCCGGTTGCCCTCAGCGCTGATCACGCCCCAGCCGGTTGTGCCAAGCCCGGGATCAAGGCCGAGAATGATCAACGGCTACTCCGCGTTCAACTTCTCCATAATCTCGTCGGACACATCATAATTGCCCCAGACCGTTTGCACGTCATCATCCTCTTCCAGCATGTCGATGAGGTTGAGCAAAGTTTCGGCCTGTTCAGCGTCCACTTCCACCTGAACCGAAGGACGCCATGCCAGTTTCACGCTTTCCGCTTCACCGAGCGCCTTTTCCAGCGCGCCGGAAACCTCGTGCAAATCTTCCATCGCGGTCCAGATTTCATGGCCATCATCGTCGGAGGAAATATCTTCTGCCCCCGCTTCCATCGCAGCTTCCAGCACCTTGTCTTCACTGCCAGCGCTCGCGGGATACTGAATATAACCGACCCGTTCAAAACCATGCGACACCGAGCCGCTTTCTCCCAGATTGCCGCCATTGCGCGACATGATCGTACGGACGTTGGTGAAGGTGCGGTTGGTGTTGTCGGTCAGCGTTTCAATGATCAGCGACACACCGCCGGGACCAAAACCCTCGTAGCGCACTTCATTATAATCATCACCTTCGCTGGCCGAGGCCTTGTCGATCGCACGCTGGATATTATCCTTGGGCATCGACACTGCCTTGGCGCTATTGACGGCCAGTCTCAGGCGCGGATTAAAGTCCGGGTCCGGCATGCCGGTTTTCGCCGCCACCGTGATTTCGCGCGATAACTTGGAGAATTGCGCCGCGCGTTTCTTGTCCTGCGCACCTTTCCGGTGCTTGATATTATTAAATTTACTATGGCCTGCCATAAGATTTATCCGTTACCTGTTATTTGGATTATTTGAAGGCTCTTTGCCGCATGTTTAGACCCAACTCAACCATTGGATGGCCAATCCACCATTTGCAGCGCGTCGCCCGCGACCTGTTGGCTTTTCTTCGCGCGCCAACTGTCCATCCTCAACACATAGCCCGCGCCAACAAGGCCAGCGAGCTGGCTTGGCTTTTCGTGCTGAATTGCATCATCGTCGCCATCATCGCAGCAGTGCTTTTCCCGCTGATGTTTGCCTTCGGGGTCGAGATGTCGGGCGATATGGCGGAGATGTTCAAACGTCCGGTCTGGCAGTTGATGCTCTTCGTGGTGGTGGTCGGGCCGATTATGGAAGAACTGATGTTCCGCACGTGGATCAGCGGGCAACCCCGGTTATTAGTCCCTTTTGGTGGCATGCTGGCATGGATTGGCGGATCATATGCGCTGTCAGAATTTGGCCTCGCCGAAACCAGTCCAACAGCGGTCCCGATTCTGGTCGCAATTATTGCCGCGGGTATATTGGCTGGTTTGATCGGCTTCTGGAAAAGGCCGGTTCCGCGCTGGTATGCCCGAATATTTCCCGCCATCTTCTGGGGTCAGGCGTTGCTGTTCGGTTTTATCCATGTGTTCAACTATGCGGGCGACAATCCCATTGCCTTGCTGCCATTTGTTTTGCCGCAAATGGTAGGCGGTCTGATCTGGGGTTATGCCAGAATCCGTTTTGGCTGGTGGTCGAGCATAGCGATGCACATGGCGTATAACCTGATTGCCACCAGCGGGTTATTATACGTGCTGCTCACCCGGCCCGAAGTCCTTTAGCCAACCACAACAGCCGTGCCGGAAGCGGACACCATCAGCATGGACCCTTTGTCACCCACCACTTCATAATCCAGATCAACGCCGACAACTGCATTGCCGCCCACCCGCACAGCCTCAGCCTGCATTTCTTGCAATGCCTCGTCTCGGGCGCGTTTCAATACATTCTCGTATTTGCCTGAACGCCCGCCGACAATATCAGTGATACTGGCAAACAGATCGCGAAACAAATTGGCTCCGACAATCACTTCGCCAATCACAATGCCGCGATAATCAGTGATATTGCGGCCTTCAATAGAGGGGGTGGTGGTAACAATCATGCCAGTTCTCCTTCATCCATTTTGTGCGTTCCCAGCATGGCCAAGCAACAGCGCCGTTCAAAGTAATCGCTGGAACCACTGCACATCCCGCCATCCACCCAATTTGCGCCCCACTTCACGATATACACCGATGGAGATAAAGCCCGTGGATTGATGCAGACCTATACTGGCATCATTGGGCAAAGCGATGCCAGCAAATAATGCGTGCACGTTGCGAGCCTTCAATCTGGCGAAAAGGGATTGATATAACGAGCGCCCAACCCCCTGTCCGGCAAAGCGAGGATCAACATACACAGCAACATCACAGCTTGTCTGATAGGCTTCGCGCGAGCGATGTTGTGAGCCATAGGCATAGCCGACAACGGTCCCGTCGATTTCCGCAACCAGCCAGGCGTATGATTGCAATGCGGTTTCCATCCGTTTGCCCATTTCGGCAGCATCCGGTGGTTCCAATTCAAAACTGACCCAGCTGTCTGTCACAAACGGCGCGTAAATTTCTGCACATCGCTCAGCATCGTCAACCGTTGCCGAACGAACCGCAATCATCAGGCCAGTCCAAGCGCAGACTTGTAAGTGTCCAGTATCGCTTCCATTTCCTGCCGGTCATGGGTTTCCATCTTCCGCAATCTTACGATCTGCCGCATGATTTTGGCGTCATAGCCCTGTGATTTCGCTTCGGAATACACATCGCGAATATCGTCAGCGATACCCTTTTTCTCTTCTTCCAGTCGCTCGATACGCTCAATAAACAGACGCAGCTGGTCTGCGGCAACATTGCCTTCGCTCATTCTGATTTCCTCTGAATTCTAATATTTGGATTCGGAAAGCGTCTCTAGTCGGGTGCAGCGTTCTTGGCCATGCTGTTCTTCATCTTCAGGAGTTTTTCGGGTGTCGCTTCGGTCTGGAATTTTCTTTTCCATTCCTGCGATGGCATGCCATGAATTGCGTTGCGCGCCTCTTCCTTCGCCATGTTCCCGCCAGCCGCATTGGTCGCTTCCATTACCCAGTCAGCCAGGCAATTGCGGCAAAAGCCCGCCAGCCCCATCAGGTCGATATTCTCGGCATCATGACGGTGCTGCAGATGTGCCACCAGTCGGCGGAACGCGATTGCGGCGGCTTCATCAGAAAATTCGTTGCTCATAAAAATGCTTCCGTTGCTTTGTTGTTTTTATCCTGTCATGAATCGCCACGAATGAGGCCGCCGATACGGCGCGACAAAACAGGATTTTCGAATGGCATCGCATATGTTCTCCCGCAACCGCAAAGTAAAGGTGCTAGCGACCTTGGGTCCGTCCAGCGGCAGTCCAGAAATGATCGAGAAGATGTACCGCGCCGGCGTCGATGCGTTCCGCATGAATATGAGCCACGGCGAACATAAGGCCCACGCCGCCAATGTGAAATCAATCCGTGCACTGGAAAAAAAGGTGGGTCGTCCGATTACCATATTGGCCGACTTGCAGGGACCAAAACTGCGTATCGGGACGTTTGCGAATGCTCCTGTGGAATTGAAAGAAGGGGCGAAATTCACCCTCGATCTGCAAAAAAAGAAGGGCGATGCGCAGCGGGTTACCTTGCCGCACAAGGAGATCATTGAAACGCTCCGGCCGGGCAATATGCTGCTGCTTGATGATGGAAAAATCCGCCTGGAGGTCACCAAGGCAGACGGTCAGAGCGTGGAAACCAAAGTGATCGTCGGAGGCCCGATATCGGATCGTAAAGGCGTGAATGTACCAGAGGTAGTGCTGCCAGTCAGTTCGCTCACAGACAAGGACCGCAAGGATTTAACCTTCGCGCTGGGGCAGGATGTGGACTGGATCGCGCTTAGCTTTGTCCAGCGCCCGGAAGATGTTGCCGAGGCCCGGCGGCTCATCGGCGGCAAAGCGGCATTGCTGTCAAAAATCGAAAAACCGGCAGCCATCGACCGGCTCGATGAAATATTGGAACTGTCCGATGCTGTCATGGTCGCCCGCGGCGATCTAGGTGTAGAACTTTTGCCCGAGCAGGTCCCGCCACTACAGAAGCAGATTGTTGCTGCTGCCCGCAAAATGGGTCGCCCCGTCGTGGTGGCGACGCAAATGCTTGAATCGATGATTACCTCGCCCACACCAACGCGGGCCGAAGTATCAGACGTAGCTACCGCAATTTATGATGGCGCAGATGCGATCATGTTATCGGCGGAATCGGCCGTTGGCCAATGGCCGATTGAAGCGGCGACGATGATGGACCGGATCGCAGCACGCGTTGAAAATGATCCATCCTATTCCAAACGTGTCCATTTCACCGAGACACTGCCAGACGAAACAACAGCCGATGCGCTCGCTGCGGCAAGCTATAATATTGCGCGAACCATCGAAACCTCCGCTATAGTCTGCTTTACCACATCGGGCTCGACAGCGCGGCGAATGGCCCGTGAACGGCCTTCGGTGCCGCTACTGGTGCTAACACCCAATCGCAATACCGCCCGGCGGGTTGGTCTATTGTGGGGGCCCATGCGGTCATTACGCGCGATGTGACAAATTTTGAGGAAATGATCGCAAAGGCCAAACGCATGGCATTGCGGCATAAATTGGGTGAGGCGGGTTCACGATTGATCGTTTGCGCTGGCGTGCCGTTTGGGACACCAGGATCAACAAACTTGCTACATGTTGTGCGGCTGACCGGGGACGAGCTGAAACGGAAGTAGCTGCTGACCAAGCCGGAAACCTTTTCGGGAAGCCGCTCATGGTGAGCCTGTCGAACCATACTGTCCTCAGCGCGTGTCCTTCGACAGGCTCAGAATGAGAGGTCTCTTAACAAGCCCAAGTTTGACAGATGCTTTTCCAGCACCACGGCATCGACAAAAACATGCCCTTTAATCCCAAGCGCTTCACCCGCTTCGATATTGTCCGCGCGATCATCAATGAACAGGCATTGCCCGGCATTGCGATCAAACCGTTGCAGCGCGAGCCGGTAAATAGCGGGATCAGGCTTGACCAGCTTCTCGTCGCCAGAAACCACGATATCGCCGAATAGATCAAAAATCGGCGCTGTGGGACGAAATTGTTGCCAGAATTCGGAACCGAAATTTGTGATTCCAAAGATCGTAACGCCGCTATTCGACAATTGTTCTACCAGTTCCAGCGAGCCCTTTACCGGACCTGATATGGTCTCGTTAAAACGTTCGGCATAGGCCTGTATATGGGTTTCATACTCAGGAAATTGCGCAACACGTTCTGGCAGCATTTCTGCCAGCGGCCGCCCGGCATCGTGCTGGAAATGCCATTCGGGCGTTACAACGTTTGCAAGAAACCAATCCAGTTCCTCTGCATCCGCAATCAACTTTTCAAAAAGGCAGCGCAAATTCCAATGATAAAGGACATTGCCGACATCAAATATGACCGTATCGATTTTATGTGCTTCGCTCATGCTGCCTACAGAACCCGCTCGTGCTAAGCCTGTCGAAGCATCGTGATTGGTGAAAGGCGTCCGTCTTCAAGCTCAGGATGAGCGGTGTGTCCGTCCTGCCTTGTCTAGCCCAGCCCCGATTAACCCTGGCGCGCCTTGAAGCGGCGATTCGTCTTGTTAATCACATAGGTCCGGCCACGACGGCGAATTACGCGGCAATCGCGGTGACGGTTTTTAAGCGACTTCAAAGAGTTGCGGACTTTCATTTTTCTACTCCACCCTGAAGTCAGGGCTCTAAATTTCCATTTTCGTGAAAGCGGGCTCATATGCCATCAGTCCGCGTGCAGACGGTGCAGTTAAGGGCGGCATCGGCCAAAGTCAAGCATTGTAAGCGCCCCTTACCCCTGAATTTCGCCCAATTTGCGCTCCCACGCCAGTGCATGGGTGACAATTTGATCGAGGTCGGCATATTTTGGCTGCCACGGAAAGCTTCTCATGATCGCGCTATTGTCGGAAATCAGCGAATCGGGATCACCTGCCCGGCGCGCTTCCATTATACGGTTCAGTTTCAAATTGGTAACCCGGTCAACCGCGTCCAGCACCTCGAGCACCGAGAATCCCTGGCCATAGCCGCAGTTTAGCAGGTGATTTTGCTGAGGTTCGTCTATCAATGCTTCCAGCGCCAGCACATGGGCGGCGGCAAGATCGAATACATGGATATAATCACGCACACCCGTGCCGTCCGGGGTGTCATAATCCGTTCCGAACACCGCAACGCTCTCGCGCTTGCCAAGAGCCGCTTCCACCGCAATTTTTATAAGATGGGTCGCACCGACAGTGGATTGCCCGGTGCGTCCTTCGGGGTCCGCCCCGGCGACATTAAAGTAGCGCAATGCGCAAAAATTCATATCATGCGCTGCGGAAACATCCCGTAGCATATGTTCGGTCATCAATTTCGACATGCCATAGGGGTTGATCGGTTTTTGCGGGGTGTCTTCGCTGACCGGGCTGACATCAGGAATCCCGTAAGTCGCGGCGGTCGAGGAGAAGATGAAATGCTTTACATCCCCGTTGACCGCAGATTCGATCAGGCTTCGGCTCTTTGCACTGTTGTTATCGTAATATTTGAGCGGATTTTCTACCGATTCGGGCACCACGACCGAACCTGCAAAATGCATGATCGCGCCGATATTCTGCTCTTCGATGATCTTTGCGACCAACGCGCTATCGGCAATATCGCCTTCATAAAAAGCGACATCCTCAGGGACAGCCCAGCGAAAACCGGTCACCAGATTATCAACAACCGCAACCGGCCATCCCGCATCCCGGAGAGCGAGCACCGCATGGCTGCCGATATACCCGGCACCGCCGGTGACTAAAACGGTTAGGCGATCTGGCATTTATTGTCCTTAAATAGTGAGCAGTCGATATGCTTTGGAGCATCGATAACTGGAAAAACTATGCATCCGATTAACCAAGCCCGAAGATGGATGCAATTTTTTACCTCGCAAAGGATCATTTTGGTCTATTGTCACTTCAAGGGCACGGTGAAAATGAGTTTGGAGTTTGGTTATGTCACGTTTTCATAAGCTTATCGGTAGCGCCGGTTTGACCTTTGCCCTGGCGGCCTGTGTCGCGTCGATGCCGCCTGTTGAGGTCACGCGCTTTCATAATGCCGACCGCGAGCCTATTTCCCGCGGTTCTATTGCGATCGGTTCGGTGATCGATGAAAATAGCAACCGTTTGCTGGAACAGAAGACTTTTGAAGCTGCCGTGATGCGCGAATTGCAACGCGTAGGCTTTACCGATACAGGAAATCAAGCCGCTGCCAGCGAATATATCGCGCGCGTCTCGATCGATCAGGCAAGGATCACCGCAGCAGGCAATCGCTCTCCAGTTTCTGTGGGTGTTGGCGGCAGCACTGGCAGCTATGGTTCCGGCGTTGGACTTGGCATCGGCATCAATCTTGGCGGAAGGCCGAAAGATAAAATCGCTACCGAATTGTCAGTACGGATTGCGCGGCGCTCCAACAGCGATGTTATCTGGGAAGGGCGGTCTTCGGTTGAAGCCAAAGAAGGTTCGCCTGCTGCACAACCAGGCCTTGCTGCATCTAAATTGGCAGAAGCTTTATTCAGGGACTTCCCCGGAGAGGCAGGAACCACTATCAGGGTTCCATGACCATCCAGATCACCAGCGCATTCGATAGCGGAAATATCGAAGTTCACGAAATTGACAGCACGTCTGCAACACTCTCAATCCGCAAAGACAAGGATAGTGATTTTTTCCAGTGGTTCCACTTTCGCGTCACCTGCGAAATTGGCGACGAGTTGTCGCTCAATATCACTGGTCTGAAGGAATCGGCCTATCCGCAAGGCTGGCCAAAATATGACGCGTGCGTGAGTGAAGATCGCGAATATTGGGGCCGCGCTGATTCCAGCTATGATGAAGCCATAGGAACACTGTCGATCAAATATATCGCGGCCAGCAATATCGTCTGGTTCGCCTATTTTGCGCCTTACAGCATGGATCGCCATCACGATTTAATCGCCGAGGTTGCTTCGGTCGAAGGCGTCATCTGCCAGACATTGGGCCATTCTCTGGAGGGCCAGCCAATTGACTGCCTGACCCTTGGTAATGGCGAGAAAAAAGTCTGGCTCTACGCACGCCAGCATCCCGGCGAAAGCATGGCCGAATGGTGGATGGAAGGCGCACTGGAAATGCTCACCGACTATGCTGACCCGCATGCGCGGCGGCTGC
Organism: Parasphingorhabdus halotolerans; assembly: GCF_012516475.1. Lineage (NCBI taxonomy): Bacteria > Pseudomonadati > Pseudomonadota > Alphaproteobacteria > Sphingomonadales > Sphingorhabdaceae > Parasphingorhabdus > Parasphingorhabdus halotolerans. The sequence continues at coordinate 2,067,820 of NZ_CP051217.1, forward strand.
TCGATAAATGCACTTTCCATATCGTGCCCAATATGAATCCGGATGGATCGTGCAGAGGGCATTTACGAACCAATTACGCTGGCATCAATCTCAATCGCGAGTGGCATGAGCCAAGCGTCGAAAAATCACCCGAAGTGCTATGCGTCCGCAATGCGATGGATAAAACCGGCGTTGATTTTGCGATGGACGTGCATGGCGATGAAGCAATTCCGGCGGTTTTTATCGCAGGCTTTGAGGGTATTCCTTCAATCACCAAAAAGCAGCTCGAACATTATCACACATATCGCGACCGCCTCGCCCAGCGCACACCCGATTTCCAGACCAAGCTTGGTTATCCGACGGCAGCCAAGGGCAAAGCCAATCTCTCGATGTCCACCAACCAGGTCGCCGAACGCTTTGGCGCGGTGGCGATGACGCTGGAAATGCCGTTCAAGGATAATCGTGATTTGCCCGATGACGAGCAAGGCTGGTCGCCCGAGCGTTCAAAACTGCTCGCACGGGAATGCCTTGCGACACTGGCGGAACTGATCGACGACATCTAACTGGTTGGCGCGCCTGTTGGGCTTGAAAAAGCCGTTCGTCCTGAGCCTGTCGAAGGACTTGTCGTGTGTTTAATGATCCCTCCACAAGCTCAGGTTGAACCGAATAGTTGAACACACAACCTCAAACCAAATGGGCGGGCCTAAGTTTATTGAATCACGACTTTCGCGCCATCACCGACCAATATGAACGCAGCCCAATAATAGGGATGCGAGGTTAGTGGATCATCCATCATCTTGCGCTGGGTTTGCGCCAGCGATTGGCCGACAGGCAACGCTTGGCCGACGGTAAAAATTCCGGAAATCAGAGTTTTGGTTGCATCAAAATCATCCGGTACCGGCCAATGGCTGGCCAGTACGGAACGCGCTCCGGCACCAACAAAGGCTCGCACCAAGCCGTCCAGCGCATAGTTGCCGCCGCTGGAAATCCCCGCCTCCCGTGACGCTGCCACGGTTGCCAGGCCAGCTGTATCGCACGCTGACAAGATCACCAGATCAGCATCGAGACGCAGGTCGAATATTTCCTTGAAGCTCAGCAGACCGTCGGAATCGCCGCCGCCAAATGACGTCAGCAAGGCCGGCCGGGCCGGACATTGCGGGCGCGGAGCGGTGACTAGCCCATGGGTGGCAAAATGGACTATTTTATAATCGTTGAGATCATCGCGCTGGAGCAGCGCCGTATCACTAAACCCTTGGCCAGTGACGACATCGCTACCTCGACTTCCAAGCCGTGTCTGTGCCAGATAAAGTTCAGCAGAAGAAATCGGGTTCTGCCAAGTGTTGAGCGGCCACGCGCATCTGTCCTCTATCGAGCCCGAAGTTTGGTTCGCGGGCATCATCGAGGGTTGCGGTTCCGCATTTTGGCCGACCCCGAGATACTGTTTTTTGGCGCGAGCCGGAGCGATATTGCGAATATCGGCAAAGGCACGCTGCGAAACTGCAATCGACACGGATTTATCGCGGCCCAGCCAATCAATGCCGGTGAAGTTAAACGCGTCTGCATCAATATCGAGCGTCCGTTCAAGATAGTCATCGACGGGCTTTTGCTTGGTAACCAGCAACGTCGGAGGAAGCTGGAGCAGCGCCCCATCCGGCTCATAAATCAGATGATCGATTTTCTGCAGTTCGTCTTCCAGCTCGCCAAATAATATCAGATATAACTCTCGCGCTTTCGCGACGTCAAAAGGATAGGTGGTCGGGGCTCCATTTTCAAAAACAACAATGGAATCCCGCAAAACCGCTACCATGTCAGACAATTCCGAAACGCTGGCGGACAAGCGCACCGAGCGCAGGCCATCGGGCAGGATTAATTGCGCATAAGCCTGCTCTTCGATCATGCTGACCTTGTAATAGCCCTCGCCGGGACGCAACAATTTTTGCATTTCGTCCAGCTCGAGCCGGCTGGATGACAACACGCGATACTGGGAAAAATCTCCGAGCCGGGATTGCAACGCCGTCTGTTCTTTCTGCAGCGTCTGGAGGCTTTCCTGTGCTTCGGCCAGTGCTAGCTGCCCCGCAGGGGTGAGTTCCGGCAACGAGGAAAGCCGCGCGATATCAGCGCCGGTTCGGGCAATCGCGCGGGTCCGGGACACGGTCAGACGAAATAGAGCCGCGGCTTCGTCATCGCCTTCTGACAATTCGCGCGCAAACACTGCTTGGGTCTGGGCGACTCCGGGACGCTGGAGTAGTTGCGCAGCATGATAAAGTTTCGGGCCAACGCTGTTGTCGCTGGCAATGCGGTCTCCGAGAAGCTGAAAATAGGGAGCCAGCAGGTCTTTCATGGAAGCAGCCGCGCTTGGGATATCATCGCTTTCCTGCACAATTTCTTCAAACAGCGCCAGCGCCTCATCTGCCTTGTTCTGACGACCAAGATAGGAAGCAAGCCGGGCTTTGGCTGTTAGCTGCGCAGGACTTTGGGGATAGGTTTGAGCGGCAAAGTCTACCGCTTCCTGAAACGCACTCACAGCTCTTGGCTGATCGCCTTGAATTTCGGCAATAAGTCCAAGCTCGTAACGCGCCTCCATCATCAGCCATGCGATGGAACTGACCCGGCCTTCCCGCACCGAGTCCAGCATGGTGATAGCCGATGACAAGGCGGGAATTGCTTCGTCATAATTGCCCTGCATGCGCAGCGCGGAGCCTTGGATCTGGCTCGCCTGACCATCCAGAATTACGGCGGTTTCTGCTTCGCTTAAACCTGTGCCAACCGCACCGAGCAGCTTAAGGTCATCATTGGCCCGGTTAATCTGCCGGGCCAATTGCTCCGCGATGATGCCGCTACCAATATCGCCATCAACGCTATCATCCACCAATACGGCGACCGGTTTGGCCAAAGCTACCAGCGCATCTTCCGGCCTATTCTGGTTAATATAATGGATTGCTCTGAAATTGCGGATCAGTCGCTGGGTTACGCCATCATCCGGCGTGACGGCCTTTTCAGCCTCGTCAAATAATTCGTCCGCATTCGGGAAACTGCCGAGATTGGATTGCTGCAATCCCTGATTGGCAAGAAACTCCGCGTTGCGACCGTCGCTTATTTCGTCATTGCCGAGCAATGTTTCAAAAAATTCGGAGGACTCGGAGAAGCTCCCGCTGTTGTTCAATTCATAGGCCTGTTTGCGGGCTGCACCTGCGCCCAGTTGCCCGGCCCTGATCCGTGCAAAAGCCGCCGGATCACTTAGCGAGGTGGTCGCAACATCAACGCTGCCTTCTACCGTGCGGTCTGTAAACAAAGACGCCAGCCCGAGCTGGAGGGCGGAATCATAGCCCTTGAGACCTTCTGCCATCAGAATCTTGCCGCGTTGCTGAACGGCATAAAATTTCCGGTCAACCGACTGGGTGGTGTCGAGACATTCCAGCACCGTGACATTGCCCAATGTCTCAATCTGCGAATCTTGCGGTTCTGTGCATTGCAAATCAGCGGCTTGCGACCGGAGAAAATCGGCCAGCGGCATGTTCGCTTCATTGCGCAATACCAGCATGGAACCAACCGCACTGGCAGCGTCGCGGCACACGATTTGATACGCACGATCAAACATGGAACGCAGCCGTTTATCGGTGGCGCTATATTCTGCCGAACAAATCACCCCTGCAGAACCAATACGAAAGCTGCTTTTCATGGAGAGCGGATCGGCTTGCGCATGGACGACGGCTGGCTCGAAAAGCAAAACCGCCGCCAAAGCTGGAGCGGCCCGCCGGGAAATCTTGGCCATCGTTTGTATCAACGTTTCCATCATAGGCCTCCTTCGCTTTCGATGCCAGGCGGCGGCGATGGCTCGTTCCCCAGATCACGGCTGATAAAGTTGGGATTACCGCTGCCGGTTATCGGATCAGCAATGATCGGCGAGCTAGAGAGCCGCTTGGTGTTGACCACCGGAACATTGGGCGCGATCGGACTTTTCTTGCCGGTGGCTTCGGGTTGCAGTTCAGCGGCGCGTTCTTCCTCTTCCTGATCCTCGGATTCGCCTTGTTGATCGTCTCCGTGAATTATTTCGCGGACATCCGACGCGATGGTATCCGGTTCATCTTGATCCCCATCGGGTTGCGGCGAAACGGGATCGGGACCGGGGTTGGTCGGTGGAGGTGCAGGCGGATCAAACAGCGTGCAAGTTCCCCCGCTCAGCAGGCAACCATTAGCGGTCGCTATACTGGCAAAGGTGCCGCCCTGCCCGGATTGCAGCACAACCGAATTACGGGTGGTTGCGTTCTCGAGGAAAGACCCGGCACTCAGTATCCGGCCATTGACGAATACGTCCGTCGCCGGGCTGTTCAGCGGATTGCCGAAATTAGACAGCGTCAGGCCACCCGCACCAGCGGTAAACCCGCCGCGTAGCGCCGCGGTGTTGCTGTTCTGGATAATGATCGAACGGTTGCCGTTAATGGCAATTGCGCCCGCTTCAATATTGCCTTCCGGCCGGTTCGTACCGTCGGGCGCTGCGATCGCATCTTCCCGTCCTGCAAACGCGGAGTTAGCCGCTAGCTGGCTCAGCAATGACTGGGTGCCGACCCACAGATTCTGGGCCGAAATATCCAGCCTGCCAGCTGCCGCACCGTTAGCTCCTAGAATACGCAGTTGCCCACCCTGATCGGTAACTATCTCGACCCGGCCGGATGCCCGCAATGAAACCATGTCATTCACCCCGGCATTTTCGATCCGCGCGTTACCGATCAACCGGATGTTACCCGGCGAATTGATGAACAGATCAGAGGCGAGCAAGTTAGCATTCGCGCCGCCAAGTGAACCTTGCAGGGTGAAGTCCCGAATCGTAATATCGGCAGCAGGTCCAGCGATTTGCTGCGCGTTGAACCGAATCGTCCGCGAGCGCAGTTTCGTCGCTTCAATCGCGCTCAGATTATAACCGCCGCCCGTACCGTCGCCACCAAAGATGATCGGTTGACCAATGCCCAATGCGTTAATTTCAAGGTCATTCGTGTTTGTGCTGCCAAGACCGCCATTGGTACCAATGACAATGTTGGATGATGTGACAGTGATATTTGCCGCGTCAACAAGACCTCCGAACGTCGCGGTGCCGTTCGTATCAAAGCTTGCCGATTGGTTCGCCGTTACAACGCCGGAAATTGAAATCCCACTTGATCCATTGACGTTGACGCTAGTACCCGCAGAGATGGCCGCTGTTTGAATGGCTCCGTCACCTGTCGTCATTTGAACCGCGCCATTTGCGCTCTGGATTGAACCGGCGTCAATATCACCGATACCGGTGGTTAAACTTATATCATTTCCAGCTGATATATTCCCGGCATTGATCGCTCCGCTTCCCACCAGCGACAAGGTCGCCGCATTGGTGACGTTAATATCCCCGACATTGAGATTTTTTACACCAGTTATGTTAAGATCAGACGCTTGGACCCCGCCGATAACGATATCCCCGCCGTCTATAGTATTTGCAGTGACCGTCGCTCCGTTTGCGGCGGTAAGATTGCCGACTGTAATGTCACCGATATTTGTCACGATGTCTATCAGGCCCAAAACACTGGTTATATCTCCCGTCAAGATCGAAGCCGTCAGTCCGAGACCCGGATTAGCCATGCCGGTCAGCGAAATATTGCCATTGGACAGCAGGTTGCTGGTCGTGATGGTGCTGCCGCTTTGCAGGTTTATACCTGCGCCTGCGGCGATATTGGCCGTATTGATCAGGCCTTGCGCATTGACACTAAACTGACCGACAACGTCTATGTCCGCTGCAAAAACAAAGTTTCCACCCAGATTCAAAATGACATTATTGCCGATATTGAGTTCATCGACGGCAGGACCGAAAGGTGAAACATCCTGATTATTGCCCAGCCCTGCGTTGACAATAAGGTCATTACCAATATTTATCTCGCCGCTGCCAATGGGTATCAAATTAAATTCATTGTCGCTGTTGATGGTTACGTCACCGGCAATATCAATAATGCCGTCAATCGCCGCGACAAAGGCAAATGGTGCAAAAAGATTGCGATCGACGTCAGTACGCTGCGTTAGTCCACGCGTTTCAATTATGGCACTGGCAAGTTGAAGATCGCCGCCAACTGCGGAGACACCAGACGAGCCCATAAAGCTGTTTTCGCGAATATCGCCAACACCCAGACCACCCTGGCTCGTAGCACTACCACTATAGGCGTTGCCCGTGACAAGGCCACGACCCAAATTGTCCACAAACCCAAACGTCGCTGACAGTGAGGTTGCGAAACCTTCCGCTATACCTCCTGCGCTTCTGCCACCTGCAGCATCAACACCGCCATTGCCTCCGACAGCACGACCGGTCAACGTCGCGTCGTTAAACGAAACACGCATCGCGCGCGAAATGATGAACGGACCAGCTATGGACAAACCCTGCACCAAAGTCCCTTCGCGAGCCGCGCCGCCGGTGCCGCCAATTGCAGTACCACCCTGCGCGTTGCCACCGTTGCCGCCGATTGCGGCCAAATCCATAATAATATCGCCAAATTCTGCAAAACCGGTCGTACTGGCACCATTATCGGTGAAAGATCCCAAGCCCATGGACCTGCCAAAGGCATCGCCACCATCGCCGCCATTTCCAAAGACACCGCCCGCATCGGCAAGGCCGCCCAAACCGCCCGCGCCGGCGGTGGCAACGCTACCCATCGTAACGTTACCTGCGCGCAAAATGCCATTTGCCGCGTTAGCACCGATGAACATAATTCCAGTGGTGGCATCGCCGCCATCACCACCATCCTGTCCCGCAGCACCTGCGGCTCCCGCACCGCCGATTGCGCCTGTACCACCCTGGCCGCCGACAAGATCACCCGAGATAACATTGCCGAGTCGCAATTCACCGGTCGCCGGAATACCTGCAAGCCCCGAGACCAGGTTGATAGCTCCACCGACACCATCACCACCATCACCGCCGCCGCGAATGATATTGCCGCTTGCATCGACTTCGGTTGCGGCGTTTCCGCCGGTGCCAAAGGCGCTCGCGCGCAAATCTCCAGTCCCTGATGTGAAATCAATCAATCCCACAGCTGCAGCTATAAGAACCTGACCCCCAATGCCATTCCCGCCAGTTACAAATCCTTCGCCGCCTATTCCATCTGCGACAAGGGAAACGTCCGACGTGCCATTAATTGTCCCGCCACCGGCGATTACATTTACCGTACCGCCGGTTCCGGTGCCGCCAAAATCGGGGGCGGGCAATCCCGTAAATGAGGAATTTGTAAATCCGGAAGCTGTCGAGAGGAAACCCCCCGCAATGTTTATCGTTCCGCCGCCATTGGCCTGCGTTGTTGAAAGGCCCCCGGTGCCATCGCCGCCCGAGAAACCAATGCCACTGCCTATACCGCCAAAGCCACTCGAAGCCACCCTCAGGCTGATAGAACCCGGACCGGTTGAAGGGGCCAGCGCATTGATAATTCCCGGCCCCTGCACAAATGCCTGCGCGTTTCCACCGTTTCCGTCACCGCCATTGCCGGTGCCACTGGTCACGTTTCCGCCATTGCCACCAGCTACAACCCAAATCTGCTCGTTGAATGTGAGGGACCCATCGGTCGTGTAAATCCTCGCAAAACCACCCGTACCATTGCCACCGGTCCCGCCGGTGCCGCTGACGTCGCCGCCAATTCCGTCCGCCCTGACTTGGGAGAAAACCGGGCCAATGTTAATTGTGCCGCCCCCTACGGAAGGGTCAGCCGCGGATACGTCAGCAAAACCGCCGGTCCCGTCGCCGCCAGAATTCAATCCGGCTCCGCCTCGCCCTTGGGCCCGCAACTGGACACCGCCATTGACGGTAACGATACTGTCGCCAATGGCCGCGATCTGGGCCGTTCCACCAAGGCCGTTGCCGCCGTCAGCACCGGAGCCGCCTTCACCAACGGCATCCAGCGTAGCTTGCGCGCCAATGGAAACACTGCTCGTTCCGCTCGTCAATATGCTCGCGAAACCACCGGTACCATTGCCGCCCTGTGCGTTGCTAGCTCCTCCGGTTCCCTGAGCGTTCAGGACCGCAGATTGCGCAATATTTGCGGTGCCGCCACCACTGCTGAAAATTTGTGCCGTACCGCCAATGGCGTTACCTCCGCTCGCACCCGTGCCGATGCCACCAACGGCGTTGGCACTGGCGTTGAGCGTACCGCCGATTGTAATGGCACCGGTTCCGATGGTGCCAATAATGGCCGAGCCACCGGTCGCGTCTCCGCCATCGGTTGTTGTGCCTGTTCCCGCGCCACCAATGCCCGCGGATCGCACCGTTGCATTGCCGGTAATCTGCGTCAGCCCGGTGTCCGCACCGATATTCGCAAGCCCGCCGATGCCATCGCCGCCAGAGATACCGTCGCTTGCACCGCCCTCGCCCTGCGCACTGATGAACAGCGCGCCATTCAGAACAATAGTCCCGTCATTGGAAACAAAACGGGAATCGCCGCCGGTTCCGTTACCGCCAAGTCCGCCGCCGCCCATGCTTGCGCCGCCGATGCCGTCCGTCGAAATAACCGCTGATTGGCCTGCAGGAACCGTGATATTTACGAGTCCCCCTGTTCCTTGCGAAATTGAAGCTGTGCCACCGGTTCCATCGCCACCGCTAGTTCCAGCAACCATTCCATCACCACCGAAACCGCCGGCCGAGGCAGTTGCGCCTTGGCCGATAGTGATAACACCATTGCCGGTCGCAACAAATTGTGCGTTGCCGCCCTGTGCATCTCCGCCCCGGCTATTTATTCCACCATTGCTTCCGGTCGCAACAGCGGTTGCAGAGACAACTGCTATTCCGGTTACATCCAGGGTTCCGCCATTGGTCGCCGAGGCAATACTGGAGCCGCCCACCGCATTTGCGCCATCTTGCCCCGCGCCAACCACCTGGCCGAGGCCCTGCGCAAACATGTCAAGATTGCCGCCAATTGATATAGCGCCGGTATCTGCTTGCAAGGCGAGCGTGCCGCCTTGAGCAATGACCGCGCTGTTGTCCGATCCGGATTCTCCGCGCCCGAAGGCACTCATCGAGACAATCCCGCCGAAATTCATCGCGCCGCCGAGCGCCAGAACCTGAGCCGAGCCGCCGATCCCTGAACCGCCATTATTGCCCGCACCAACGGCGGCAGATCCCGAGCCATCGGCCGACACTATCATGTCGTTGCCGACATCAATATTGCCTGTGCCAACCAGATTCATGGTAAAGGTACCGCCCGTGCCATCGCCGCCGTTGCGGCTTGTCGCAAACTGCGTGCTGCCGCCAAAACCCGACACATCGGCGGTCAAACCACCGCCCACCGTCAAATCACCGGTGCCCACCGTGATATTAATCTGCCCGCCGGTGCCAGTGCCAGCCGCAGTCGTGCCGCTGGCATTGACCTGGCCGCCTCTGCCCGTGGCCGAAACCGAGAGATTACCGCCAAAACTAATATCGCCGTCGGTAGCAAAGATATTTATTGCCCCGCCAGTGGCATTGCCCGCAGTAGCGCTGCCCAGTTGGACAATGCCGCCGGTTGCCGTGCTGTTTATGTTGGCATTGCCGCCAACCGACAATGTGGAACCGGCGGAGCTGGCAAATATGATATTGCCGCCCACAGCATTGCCGGCGCTTGTCTGGCTGGTCAGCAATTGATCTGCACCATTGGCTTCCACCAGCACGTCAAGATTACCAAACATATTAATTGCGTTGCCATTGTCCGCGATAACGGCGATCGTGCCGCCCTGAACTGTGCCTGCCGGATCAATGCCGCCAAGGAAATCGGCGTCGGTGAACGAGGTGAGCGACGTATTGCCGCCTATCGAGATATTGCCAAGACTGGCATCGATAACGACATTTCCACCCAAAAAGTTGGCGTCTCTGAACCCGTAAACCAAAGTCGAAAGGTCAAGGTCGCCAACAATGTCAATCGTCCCGCCCAGCTGGGTGGTTAGCGAGGCAAGAGCGCCCGCATTCATCGATACATCCCCGGCAAAACTCTGGGCCTGCCCCAGAGAATTTATCCGGATCTCACTGGCTGCAAACGGATTAACCTGCCCCTGGATATCGGCATTATTGGTGGGGCTGGTGATCTGGATATCGTGCCGCAGGGCGCCTGCCGTGCCAGCCAGATTTGTATAGGTTGTGTCATTAACGTCATAGCCACCGGAGAGGACAACGACGCCGTTATCAATGTTCACGCCCGTCGCCATATCAAACCCGAGCTGGCCTGAGCCTTCAATCAGCATGGTGATGGCATCGTTCTTGGCAACCGAAACCAGATAAGCGCGGCGCGCGCCGGTATCATCGATAAACCGCGTGGTGCCATCGTGAACCAAAGGCGTGTCGGAATTCGCGTTTGAGCCCACCGTGGTCTGGATATTGAACAGGCCGCTATTGAACGTAAGTGTCGTCTGTTCTGCGGCCACATAGGCGGCACTGCCGTTGGTGCTGACCGTGCCGGACTGAATTATGGCAGGTGCAACAAGGGCGACATAGCTGCCGGGATTGGACGTGGTAATCTGCGCGCCAGCTTGCACGGTAATTGCCGCACCGGAATCAGGCACGCTGTTAATCGTAAACTGGTTCGGGTTAGTGATAACACCGCTTCCGCCAGTGGGATCACCGGCCGCGAGCAGCAAGTTTCCGACATCAATCACCGCCGTGGAGCCAACGACGATACCGCCAGGACTATAAAACCAAACCGACCCGCCGGGTGTCGTAGGGCTTGCTTGCAAGCGGCTGATTATTGTGCCGTTCAGCTGGATAGCCCGGCTCGGATCAGCCGCAAAAATCCGGTTGAGCACCGTGAAATCGGTAATACCCAAGCCACCAAGATATTGTGCGATGGTGCCCGCAAACTGGAAATTGATCGGACCGCCAGTGCCCATATCATTGGGGATAAAATCGAGCACTGCCGTGTTGCTGTTGATCGTATAGGTCTCGGTATTGGGCGTACCGGTACGATCAAAAGTCACGCTACCCGAAGCGATGGTGGGATCGCCGGCGTCATAGCTATTGCCGCCGCCAGCAACCTGCGCATTGGCGGCGCTCGCCGCCGCCAGCGCCAATGTCGATACCAGCACATGCTTGCCGAGACTGGAAGCAATGCGCGATTTTCGTGTCGAAAAACTGGTCATTTCATTATCTCCAGGGCAGCAATTTGGCGGTTAGTGACAGCAGGAACCGGACCGGGCCTTTGCGCGGTTGCAAGCCAGCACGGCGGGTTGGGGCCGCGACGGTTAAATCCAGCCGGAAACGATCCGACAGGTTTGACCGCACACCGCCACCAACCGAGAGCAGGCGATGCGGATCATTCGCAGCATTGCGCGAATCGTCCCATGCCCACGCCGCGTCGGCAAAGACAAAGGGCTGGACCGTGACATCGCTCTTTTTAAACGGCTTGTAGCGGGCGGCGCGCAGTTCAAACTGGATCGCAGCGCCGTCTTCTCCGGTAATCACGCCGGGATCATAGCCGCGCCCGATGGTATAATTACCGCCGGAAAACTCTTCAAAACTAAACACCCGGTCAAATGCATATTGCGCCATCGGGCGGACATAGAAGGAGAGATCATCCGAAATCGCCAGTTCGCCCTCGCCTTCAAACCGCACCACGCTGGAAGTAGGATCACCATCAAACCGGCTTGGCGGTGTGCGGGTGAACAGGCAGATGATGTCGCAGCGCTTGCTTGCCCCAAATATGTCCAGCCCTTGGCGGAATTCGAGTGAACCGCGGAGCCGCCAGTTGGGCGATTGTCCACCACGGAAATCGATCGCCTCGCCGTCTAGCCGCACAAAGCCGACCCGCAACCGGTCTCTGGTCAAAGGCCCGATGAAGCGGATATCCTGATCGATAAACTCCAGACCTGCCGCCACCTGCAGCGAAGCCGATTGGCGACGAATGAGCGGGTAGCTTGCCTCAACCGAGGCAAATAATGTTTCCGCCTTGATCCGCGCGGCGCCTGCCGCAGCGCCAATATCCGGTTCGGTCCAGGCATAGGTAAATTGTCCCGCGACCTTCAACCCATCGCTGCCAATCCGGAAATCATGGCCGAATTGCAGGATTTGCTGTTCCTGAAACTCTGCGGTTGTGTAAAACGACGCATAGGTCCGGTCGCCCAGGCCGGTTATCCCGTAGACTTCCCCGCCGATTTGACCACCCCAGCGACCAGTATCGCGCGCAGCGAGATTCTGGACGTTGAGATCAATCCGGTACGGCGTTCTGGAAACTGTGACCTCGCCAACCAGTTCGCCCGGCCCGGTGCCCGCCGGGGTCAACGTCATGCGGATATCATAGCCCGGCAAATCGCGGGACAGGAGTAGATAGCGCTCCGCCTCAAACCGGTTAAACAGCGGTGTATCGGTCAGTTTTTCGAGGTAGGACTGGATCAGCTTTTCGGACCGCCCGGCATCGCCGCGCACCCGGATCGCCGTCACTTTGGCATAGAGCACTTCGAGCCTGATTGTGCCATTTTCAATCCGCTGGGTGGGAACCTGGATTGCTGCCAGATACCCGCGATTGCGCAGCAATGTGGCGGCCGAATCGCGGATTTCGCAAATAACCCCTACCGGCTGGGAAGAGCCGAGATATTGCGCGTAAGTTTCCCGCAATTCCGATGGGCTCACAGCTTGCAAATTGTTAAATTCGACCTGATCGATCTGGACCCGGATATCTTTATATTGCGGCGCGGCAAGAGGGCAGGAGGTGCGTTCGACCCCCCCTTCAATCTTGACACTGCGCTCCTGCGTCGGTGTCGATCGGGATGGCGGTCGCAATTCGTCGCGGGTTGGCGCGGCGATATTGCCCGGTGTTTGTGCATGTGACGGCGCCGGTGCGACGATTGCCAGAGCAAACAATACCGCTGCGACTAAAACTTGATGCGGGCCACGCAGACGATGCCCTCGTCCGTGAGATACTGGAAAGATCAAAATCATACCCCTGTTGATCAGCTGCGACCCTGAACTGCAGTTAACCAAATATTCACGGCGTAGGTGGAACCGATATTCGAATCCAAACAGGTAGTGAATATGGCCTCATGGTTAATGGCAACTGGAGCAATGTCAATGACGGTAAGGGGTATCGATACAAATAAGCCATTGACACAGCTTGTTTATTTTCCGTCGATGAACAGGCAGTGGCAAATTTGCCATTTTCAGAAAATGCACTGGAGTATCATCATATGGGTTACTATAGTATCATATAGAATGACATCTACAGGAGTAAGCCAAAATGAAAACTGCCGCAGAATGGCAAAATCAGGCCAAAAGACTGTTGAAGGCAGAGCTTGCGAAAAAAGATATGACCTATGCCCAACTTGCCACGCGGCTGACAGCAATAGGCGTGAAGGAAAACGAACCCAATCTGCGCAACAAGATAAGCCGCGGGAAATTTTCCGTCGTGTTTTTGCTACAATGCATGGAGGCGATAGGAGACTGACAATCTCGCTGCTGAAATAAATGGCGGAGTCGGAGGGATTCGAACCCTCGATAGGTTGCCCTATACACGCTTTCCAAGCGTGCGCGATCGACCACTCTGCCACGACTCCGCAATGCTGTCTGAATCAGTTTTTTGGTCGAACATCAAACAACGCCGCTTCCCTAGTGCGGGAAACGGGCTTTCGCAAGTGATTGTGTCGCGTTAGGATGTCATCAAACATACAACAGCGTTCGTGCCGAGCTTCGCGAAGCATCACTTTATATACGCAAAGGTCGTTAAGCTTCGCTTGGCCTTCGGCTCGACAGGCTCAGGACGAACGGAATTTGGGGAAGATTAAATGCAAAAATTGACCATTGTCGCTTCACTGGCCACCCTGTTGAGCACGATACCCGCCATCGCTCAGGAAGCCGAGAAACCGGAATTCCCCAGCCCCAATGAAATTGTCGACAAAGCCGCGCCGGAGCAATGGCGGGCGATTGCGGCGAGCGATTTGCTGGTGATGCAGCTAGTGCCCGATGCGGCGGGCAAAGACCGCCGCGTGGTCATCCAGCTGATGCCGGAACCCTTCTCGCAAGGCTGGATCCGCAATATCCGCAAGCTGGCGGCCGCGAACTGGTGGGACGGCACCAGCATCAACCGGGTGCAGGACAACTATGTCGTGCAATGGGGCGATGCGAGTGAGGAAAAGGCGCTGCCGGAGGGTTTGGAGACTGTGCCGGAAAGTGAGTATACTTCGACTTACAATGCTGGATTGTTTGATTTTGTATGGCGATATGATGGGCGGCAAAAGGCAGAATTCACAGAAATCCCTAGGCCCTCCTTAGTATCAGAGGCAAACAAAGCACCGCCACCAAATTTCGGTGATATTTTTGATGCGGTTGGCTTTATTGGTAGTATGCCGATCGCTATGACATATAGTCGTCAGGTCGAGTATCGTGTAGGCCGTGTAAACAAACCAAACCAAATATGGCCCGTCCACTGCTACGGTATGGTCGGCGTTGGCCGCAACTTGTCCCCCGATACCGGAAGCGGCGCGGAGCTCTACACCGTGATCGGCCATGCGCCGCGGCATCTGGATCGCAATATTGCCGTGGTCGGGCGCATTATCGAAGGTATCGAGCATCTCTCCAGCCTGCCGCGCGGAACCGGGCCTTTGGGCTTTTATGAAACCGCCGACGAGCGTGTGCCGATCCAGTCGATCCGCCTGGTCAGCGATCTTCCGACAGCCGACCAGCCGCGTTTTGAATATCTTAGTACCGAAGGCGAAACCTTCGCCCAATATGCCGATGCCAGAGCCAATCGCCGCGATCCGTTTTTTATTATGCCTGCTGGCGGCGCGGATATTTGCAATATTCCGGTGCCGGTGCGGCGGGTGAAGGGAGAATGACTGTGCTCCCGCTTTCTCGGGAGAACGGGGTCTGAAATTGTGGTTTACCAACAAAGGAAAAATTGCCTTTCCTACAGGACTGCAAAACGCTAAAACCCGCCTATGTCTGCCACCCCCGCACTTTCCCCTTCTTCGCCTTCCCGGTTTTTTTCATCACTGACCCTGTCCTGTTTCCTGCTTTGCAGCACAGCGGCATTGGCACAGGATGATAGCACGCAAGCACAAGACCCAACCCCCGAAGACGTGCTCGCCGCCGCGCCTGCCGAACACTGGTTGCCGATTCCAGTCAACGACCTGATGATTTTCACCCTGCCCGATGCGGCAGACGGAAAACCGCGCCAAGCGATCATCCAGCTGCTCCCCGCCAATCTCTCGGGCGGCCATGTGCGCAATGTTCGCAAGCTCGCGCAGAACCGCTGGTGGGACGGAACAAAAATCTACCGCGTCGCCAAGGACTTTGTCACCCAGTTCGGCGGCAATCCTGACGGCAAAGCGCTGCCCAAGAACCTTGAGACGGTGCCGGAAAGCGAATATTTTAACGCCGCACTGGGCGCAAGGAGCGATACGGATATGCAGGCGCTGGATGCCGCCGTCGCTTATGCAAACGCATATCAGAAGACCGACATCAAGCCGCTGATGAAAATCATTTATGAAAATACCGGCGCATCAAAAGTCGGCTTTGGCGCGGGCTGGCCGATTGGCAGCAAGACGATCGACGGCGAAATGAAATATTTTCCGATCACCTGCCGCGGTTCGCTGTCGCCGGCCCATTATGATCCACCAGATGCGGGCAGCGGCGCGGAAATTTCCGTGGTGACCGGCGAAGCAGCGCGCAGCCTTGATACGACGTTTGGCATGGTCGGACGGGTGATCGACGGGCTTGAGCATCTGGTGAATTTGCCGCCCGGTGACGCCGCTGGCGGTTTTTATGCCAGCAACAGCAGCCATATTCCGATCACATCCATTCGGCTGGCCAGCGAACTGCCTCTAGCCGAGCAGCCGCGCTATGAATATCTCGCGAGCTACAGCCCTTCCCTGTTGCAATATATCGCAGCGCATGGCGGCTATGGTAATATTTGCACAGTGGGTTATCCGACAAGATCGGCGGCACCATGAATCCGTCATTGCGAGAAGCGAAGCGACGCGGCAATCCAGAGCGGTACGTGCGGCCCTGGATTGCTTCGCTGCGCTCGTAATGACGGAAAGCTACAATTGTTCACGCTACTATCCGGTTTATCTAACCCAAGGACAAAAAAGTCGATATAGGTTCATTTGAAACCAATTGGCCAATTGAAGGAATTGCCCCATGCGCGTCGGAACCGTTAGAGAAATTAAAAACCATGAATATCGTGTTGGTCTGACGCCGGAATCGGTGCGCGAGCTTTCAGCGCACGGCCATGATGTCTGGGTGGAAACCGGCGCGGGTCTTGGCATTGGCGCTGAAGATAGCGAATATGTTGATGCCGGCGCGACGATCAAGCAAACTGCCGCCGAGCTGTTCGCCGAATGTGAAATGATCGTCAAGGTAAAGGAACCACAGGCCGCCGAACGGGCGATGCTGCGTGAAGGGCAGATCCTTTTCACTTATCTCCACCTTGCACCAGACCCCGAACAAACCGCCGATCTGGTGAAATCCAAAGCGATCTGCATCGCCTATGAGACTGTGACCGGTACTGGCGGATTGCCGCTGCTCAAACCGATGAGTCAGGTCGCGGGGCGGATGTCGATCCAAGCAGGCGCGACGGCGCTGGAAAAAGCCCATGGCGGCCGCGGCATATTGCTGGGCGGTGTACCCGGTGTCGCGCCGGGCAAGGTCACGGTGATCGGCGGCGGCGTTGTTGGTTTTAACGCCGCGCAGATGGCGGCAGGCTTGGGCGCGGACGTAACAATATTGGACCGCAATCCCGATGTGCTGGAATCGGTCGGCACCCATTTCGAATCGCGAGCGAAAACACGATTCTCCAATAAAGCCAATATCGCAGAATGCGTCGCAGATGCCGATCTGGTGATCGGTGCGGTGCTGATTCCGGGCGCAGAGGCGCCCAAGCTGGTGACCCGCGAAATGCTCTCGACCATGCGGCCCGGCTCTGTTCTCTGCGATGTCGCGATTGACCAAGGGGGCTGTTTTGAAACCTCCAAAGCCACCACCCATGAAAACCCGACCTATGTGGTCGATGACATCGTCCACTATTGCGTTGCCAATATGCCGGGCGCCGTGTCGCGCACATCCACTTATGCGCTCAACAATGTCACTCTGCCCCATGCACTGGCGATTGCTGACAAGGGATGGGAAGTAGCGCTTCGGGATGACCATCATCTCGCCGCAGGGCTAAACGTCTGGAACGGCCATGTCACCTATAAGGCAGTCGCGGACGATTTGTGCTATGATTATATGCCGGTGTCAGAGATAGTCGGGAAATAAGGGAAATATCCAATATTTCCTCCCGCCGTTCGTGGTGAGCTTGTCGAACCGCTTACATTGACAGAAAACTGTCCTTCGACAAGCTCAGGACGAACGGATTTTTAAAAGGACAAACTCATGGCAGCAGCAGATCAGAAACCGCTCGGTTCGGGTTTCCCCGCAAAAAGCGAACCGCATGAGATACTCGCCGGGATTGATTTGACCGGCAAGACCGCCATCGTCACCGGAGGCTATTCCGGCATAGGCCTGGAAACAACCCGGGCGTTGGCAAGCAAGGGCGCAAAAGTGATCGTTCCGGTGCGGGATGAAGCGAAAGCGGCGGAGAATCTGTCCGGCGTAGAAGGTGATGTTAGCTCCGCGACGATGGATTTGGCCAATCTCACATCGGTAAAATCCTTTGCAAACCAGATGACTGGAGAGTTGGAAAAGCTGGATATGCTGATCAACAATGCCGGGATTATGGCCTGCCCTCTGAAACGGGTCGGTCCCGAAAATAGCAATGGCTGGGAAAGCCAGTTTGGCGTCAATCATATGGGTCATTTTGCGCTGACCAAAGCGCTAATGCCGCTGCTCGAGCAAGCGGATGCTCCGCGTGTGGTCGCGCTGTCTTCGATCGCCCACAAACGCAACGGGATTTTATGGGATGATATCCAGTTTGAAAATAGCGAATATCAAAAATGGGTTGCCTACGCGCAAGCCAAGAGCGCCAATGCGCTGTTTGCCAATGGCTTGAGCCGACGGATGGCCCGCTTTGGTGGTCGCGCTTTTTCTGTCCATCCTGGCGGTATATTTACGCCGCTGCAACGGTATCTGCCGATTGAAGAGCAAGTCGAATTGGGCTGGCTCAACAAGGACGGATCTGTGCCGCCAATGGTTGCGGAGATTTTCAAATCCACGACCCAGGGCTGCACAACAAGCCTATGGGCCGCGACATCGCCGATGCTGGATGGCAAGCATGGACTCTATTGTGAAGATTGTGATGTTGCTCAGCTGATGGATGAAAAATCACCACCGTTTCTCCATGTAGCCCCGCACGCCTGCGACGATGAAAGCGCAGAACGCTTGTGGGATATCAGCGAGAAGTTGCTTGCCGAAGCCTGAGTTTTCTATCGGTGGATATTTGAAAACAGAAAGCGTGCCGCGAGCATGAAAATAGCAGTCGCGCAAGCGTCCGACATTCGGGCATTACATCTACTGGTGGAATCCGCCTATCGCGGTGACAGCGCCAAGAAAGGCTGGACGCATGAGGCCGATTTACTGGGCGGCCAACGTACCGACCTAGCGTCTCTAAAGACAATATTGGACGACCCCGGGCAGGCGATGCTCACCGCCAGAGATTATGGTGATGGGCTCATCGGTTGTGTTCAACTCGAGCGGAAGTCGAGCGATACAGCCTATCTCGGCATGTTGACCGTTCATCCGGATATTCAGGCGAAGGGCCTTGGCAAGGAGCTGCTGGCAGCCAGCGAAGAATTCGTCGCGAGCCAATGGCAGGTAGGTGCGATTGAAATGACCGTGATCAAACAACGCCTTGAGCTAATCGCATATTACGAACGGCGCGGTTACGCAATGACCGGAGAGAAACGACCGTTTCCGCTGGATGATCCGAAATATGGTATGCCAAAAACACGGGAACTGGAATTTCTGGTGTTGCGCAAGGCGCTCTAGGCAGCCTTGCCTTCAAGTGCTTTTTGCCGTCGGCGTTGCACCGAACTGCCGAGGCCGAGAGCTTCGCGATATTTGGCTACCGTTCGGCGAGCGATATCAAAGCCCTTGGCCTTGAGCAAAACGACCAGCTTGTCATCGGACAGGATTTTCTTGGGGTCTTCATTGTCGATCAGCGATTTGATGTGGCTTTTAACCGCCTCGGCTGATGCCGCCTCACCGCCGGTGGAAGACTGAATACCGCTCGTAAAGAAATATTTAAGCTCGAATGTCCCCCGCGAACAGGAGAGATATTTATTGGAGGTTACCCGGCTCACCGTCGACTCATGCATCTCGATTTCATCGGCAACATTCTTGAGCGTCAACGGTCGCAGATGCTCAACCCCTTTGCGAAAAAACGCTTCTTGCTGCTTCACGATCTCGGTAGCAACTTTCACGATTGTCCGCTGACGCTGATCCAGTGCTTTGATCAACCAGCTGGCATCGGCGAGACATTCATTCAGCCATTCTTTCGAGGCCTTGTCCTGCGCGCCGTCTTTCAGCTCGGTAAAATAGGTGCGGTTGACCAGCACTTTGGGAAGCGTGGCGCTGTTCACTTCGATAATCCATTTGCCGGCCCGCTCGGCGATGAAAATATCAGGCACCACCGCCTGCACATCGCCGCCGCCAATTTTGCATCCCGGCTTGGGATCATATGCGCGAAGTTCTGATATCATATCCATCAGATCTTCATCGTCGACGCCGCAAATTCTCTTTAGTTGCGGCAGTGCTCCCTTTGCTAGCACATCCAGATTGTCAATAAGCCGCGCCATCGCCGGATCATAGCGGTCCGCTTCTTTTGCCTGCAGCGCAAGACATTCGGAAAGATCCCGCGCGCCAACGCCGACGGGCTCGAGACTTTGCACCTCGGTCAATATCCGCTCAACATCATGCAACTGAACGCCGAGCCGATGTGCCAGTTCCAGCAGATCAGCTTGCAGATATCCGCATTCATCAATCTGGTCGATAATATGCTGGGCAATAAATAAATCCGTACCCGACAATATCGCGCCCGCTTGTTCCATCAGATGATCTGCAAGTGTGATCTCCGCAACCAGCATATTTTCAAAGTCTGGCGCTTCACCGCCCATAGAACCACTGCCGGGCGAACTCGCGCCATTTAGTCCCAACTGCCCATCGAGTGCGCCATCGCTATCTGACAGGCTGTTGCTAGAAAATTGGTCCGCGTCGCCCTGCATGTCCAAAGGCGCTTCGGACTCTGCCGGGCCAGCAGATAGTATCTCGTCACTGCCCTGCTCGCCTGGTTCCGGCTTTGCTTGCCCGCCATCGTCATTGTTATTTTCGGCTGACAGGTCTCCGGTTTCCAGAAGAGGGTTTTTTTCGATCTCGTCGGAAATATAAGTTTCCAGCTCCAGATTGGACAGTGCCAGAAGCTTGATCGCCTGCTGCAATTGCGGCGTCATCACCAAAGACTGGCTCTGCCGTAGATCGAGGCGTGGGCCTATTGCCATTATTTGAGACATTCCATAATCACAGCGCGAACCCCTCGCCAAGGTAGAGGCGACGGACATTCTCATCGGCGACGAGCGCTTCAGGGCTTCCGGCAAATAATACCTGGCCGTCATAGATTATGCAGGCGCGGTCGACGATATCGAGTGTTTCGCGAACATTATGGTCCGTGATCAACACACCAATGCCACGGTTTTTCAATTGCACGACAAGGTCGCGAATGTCGGATATCGAGATCGGATCGATCCCGGCAAACGGCTCATCCAGCAGTACGATCGACGGGCTGGCCGCCAGTGCCCGCGCTATCTCGCAGCGCCGCCGTTCACCACCGGAAAGCGCCATGGCCGGAGAACTCCGCAACTTTGTAAGGCCAAACTCATCCAGCAACCGGTCAAGTGTCTCTGCCCGCACAGCTTTGTCAATTTCAACCATCTCCAGCACAGCAATGATATTTTGCTCCACTGTCATGCCACGGAAAATTGAGGTTTCTTGCGGGAGATACCCCAAACCCAATATCGCCCGGCGATACATAGGAAGCGGCGTAATATCTTCTCCATCCAGCATGATCCGTCCGGCGTCGGGTCGCACGAGACCCATTACAGAATAGAAGCAGGTCGTTTTACCAGCCCCGTTTGGCCCGAGCAGTCCGACAACTTCACCTCGCCCTACGGACAGGGATACATCCGAAAGCACTGCTCTTTTGTCATAGCTTTTCGCTATTGATACGACAGCAAGTCCATGTTCCATCGCATCGCTGGCCATGGCAGCGCCGGGATCAGCCATTGCAGGCATATCAAGAGGGGATAGGTTGTCCATTTGTGTCTTTCGTTACCATCCGGGTTTGCACCGGATATGATTGTCCAATGGTTAACAGCATGGCCCAATTCCATCGAAATTGGCAAGCTTTATGCATGATCGATCGAAAATGGAGCTTTCTGGCCAGATGTTCAACGCCAGGGTGTCAAAAAACAGCCAGTCAGCAGCAATTCTGGATCTTGAGCGCTAATTTTAGACCTCTCGGCGAGGATCAGTTTTTGCGTTGCGGCACTGTAAATGTGCCAGTAACCCGGCCGCCTGAATTGCTCGTATTGGGAGCGGAACCGCCAGCAGCCCGCCCATCAATCGTTGACCTACCAGAATTGAGATCAATAATCACCCGGCCGCCCGATAGGCGATTGCCATTGCTTTGAGTCAATGTAACGCCGCCAACCATGGTGATCAGTCTGCGGTTGAGGTCATAAATTGCGACATCGCCTCGTGCTTTATCCCCGGATTTGGTAATTGTAACGCCACCCGCAGCATCAATCCGGTTCACATCAATGCCGCCGCTATTGCTATAGGCGACGGTCATCCGCGACGCATTTAGGACTAGTCCAGCCTGCTCGACCCGGACGGCACCGGAGAGCACCACGCGGTCAGCGCGGTCTTGTACTTCGATACGGCCAGCATTGAAGTTCACTGGCGCATTGGAATTATGCCCGCCAAAAACCTGCGCCGGAGCTGGTCCAGCGATAGCCAATAGGGCCAGAGCCGGTAAAGCAGCTCCCAAAGTTATGAAAGAGGCGGTTCGCATTGTCATTTATCGTCTTCTTAATCCATTTTGTTCGATACGCAACTGGGCGTTGCCATCTAACGTTACCGTTCTGGCTTCCATATCCGCCATTAGCCTGTCAGCGCGAAAGGTGCCGATATTGGTTCGCCCTTTTACAGCACCATCGCTTTTTAGGGTACGGGCTTTCAAATCCACGGTCACATTATCGGTAGTCAACCGATATCCACCTGCCGCTTCGAGATGCAAAGGCCCGTCAACCTTGACATTTTCGCGGTCCATATCATATCGCCCCTGGCCTGCCTGGATTTGTGCCGGACCTTCGTTGAGCAAAATCCGCGCCGACAGGTCTTTGAGCTGAACCACCGGCTCACTAGACGATTTTTGAACCGCCGACCCGGCTTTGATCGAAAATGGTCGCCCTTGCCCATCTTCACCTCGATATAGCGCTTCTGTTACGCGCATGCGTTCTTTTGCGACATCGACACTGTTCTTATCCAGCACAAAGCTCAGTTCGCCGCTCATCGTAAACGGAGCCAATGCCAGCACCGCCGCCAATGCCCCTACACCGAGCGGCAGTATAATCCTGAGCAACTTAACATTGCGATCATGACGGCTGCCAGGAGAGGCAAATATCTGTCGCTTGCTTTTTCGATGTTCGATCAATTCCGTCATTTCGCGCCTATTAAACCGCTTTCCCGCGTTTATGGTAGCTGAACTCGATTTGGTTATTAAACTCAGGCATGAGCAAAAATATCAACTTCTGGCCAGCCCGCAACATCAAGGCGCGCGCGGTGCGGCAAAAAGTCGAAACAGGCCTGCGCCATTTCCGTCCGTCCTTCCCGAGCAAGACGAAGCTCCAGTTCATCTTTCAGGCGGTGCAAAAAGCGGACGTCCGAAGCGGCATAATCCTGCTGCGCTTCACTCAATACTGGCCCGCCCCAATCGCTCGATTGTTGCTGCTTTGATATATCTTGTCCCAAAAGTTCGCGCACCAGTTCCTTGAGACCATGCCGGTCGGTATAGGTGCGGATCAAGCGAGAAGCGATTTTAGTGCAGAATACGGGTTCTGCCATGACGCCCATATAATGGTCGATCGCCGCGAGATCGAAACGCGCGAAATGATAAAGTTTCACTCTCGTCGGATCAGCGAGAACGGCTTTTAAATTCGGCGCTGCATAGTCACTATCGGGTCCGAAACGCACCAGATGTTCATCGCCTCCACCATCAGAAATTTGCAACAAGCAAAGACGGTCCCGCAGCGTTTGCAGCCCCATTGTTTCTGTATCAACTGCTACCGGACCATTTGCCAACACATCAAGTGGCAAATCTTCTTCGTGGAAATATACGGCCATTATGTCTCACTTATTTTCAATTTATCTGGTCTCGGATGTTCGCATGTGTCGCACAAATCAAAATTGACAGGGAAGCGTCCGTGGCTATGCTGTTTGCCGCAGCACAAACAAAACAGCAAGTTATGATTGGGGAGATATCATATGGTCGAACAAACACCACAGCCCGCATCCGGTGGTTTTGATTTTAACAAATCCACTATTATATCGTTGCTCTACATAGCTGGATTTGTCGTCGGCATTACCGGCATTGTTGCGTTTATCCTCGCGCTTATCTGGAAAGATGAAGTGGCAGGCACTTGGGAAGAAAGTCATTTGCAATATCATGTGATGACCTTCATCGTGAGCTTGATTGCTGGAATAATAGGTTTTCTGCTGATAATCCTCGGCATAGGCATACTGATTCTTTTGGCCGTCGGTCTTTGGGTTTTGGTGCGATCCATTATCGCCCTGTTAAAGGCGCAAAAGCATGAACCAATGCCTGATCCCAAAACTCTATTATTTTAAAATCGATGCTTTCGGGATTGGCTTAGCGCTAAATTCACCATGTATGGATTTTTGTTCGCATAATCCCATATTTTTCTATATAGTTGCGCTGCGTGAAATGTAGATTCGCGCAAGATAATGATCGTGCGCTCGTCCGCGACGACATTGGATGATATATGACGGACGAAGCGAAAGTCGATTGAAGAATGGGTTTTGATAGAAACCGGCGTGGCAGAGGCCGGGACAAGCGCGATAGCTTTGGTGATGAGAATTTTGACGGTTATCAAGGTGATAACGGCCCACCGGTAGAAAGATACACGCGCCCTGACAATGATTTCGGCGGCGGTAGCCGTGGTGGCGGCCAAGGTGGCGGAATGCCAGATCAAGTTGTTGGCGAAAGCACCGGCAAGGTGAAATTTTTTAATGCGCAGAAAGGATTTGGCTTCATTGTGCAAGACGCAGGTGGCGAGGATGTGTTTGTTCACATCAGCCAAGTCGAGCGCGCTGGACTGAAAGGCCTGGCTGAAGGTCAAGGCCTCAAGTTCTCGTTGGTAGATCGCGGCGGCAAGGTTTCGGCATCGGATATTCAGATTGATGGCGATTTGATCGAAGTTCAGGGCGCACCGGACCGACCAGATCGCGGTAGCCCACCGAAAAGAGAACTAACCGGTGAAAAAGCGACCGGTACGGTTAAATTTTTCAATAGCATGAAAGGCTTTGGCTTCATCCAGCGCGATGATGGCGAGCCAGATGCATTTGTGCATATATCAGCCGTGGAACGCGCTGGCATGAGCGGCCTTGAAGAAGGTGACAAGCTTGAGTTTGAGCTGGAAGTCGATCAACGCGGCAAGACTGCTGCAGTCAATCTGGTCTCCAAATAAGGCGCGTTGGTAACGCTATTTGGAGATAGAATACAGAAATTGCGAATTAGGCGGGCATGGTCCCGCCTTTTTTTTGCGCTGAATCAGACTGACCGTATGGTATTAGAACGCGACCCTAGGACTGCTGGATAGACAAGCTTCAAACGCATTGGACACAAAAAAACCCGCCAGATTTACTGGCGGGTTTTTAATCAGTTTATAAGCCTAGAAGCGGAATGTTACAGCGCCTGAATATACTTGGCTTTGAACATCGGATCTTCCAACTGTTGAATCGGCGGACAGATCCAGAGATACATTGCCTGCGTTATACCGCAAACCGACGCCAACTTCACCCCAATCGCGGTCCTGGTTTACCAGAGCAAATGGCGCTGGCAGGCCGTTACCGCCGACAAAGTTCGCTGCGAATGTATTGGGACTATCAATAAATTCATGAACATAATTCATGGAAGCCCGCAGTTGCAGTTTATGACCCGGTTTGGATTTAAACTCCACTCCGGCCAAGCCTTGAACACTGTTATAGTCCGGACGAACAATTGCCAGAGCCGGTCCTCCGCCGACTTCGTTGACATTGCTGAAATTGACTTTAGCCGCGCGGCCCCGGATTCCAGGTGCGATTATCGCATCCAGCAGATACAGTTCTTTGGAAAGGCCAATCTCGCTTGAATAGACCAAGCTGTCATCGTCAGTCGTCAGGCTGAATGACTGCGTGCCCAAACCAACAGTACGCAATGTCTCTGCGTTGTATGTACCGATGCTCAAGCGCGCATCCAGAACGAGGTCTGCAAAGGTTTTCGCGCGGCCATAGACAGAGCCCATGATCGTCGTAGCCTTGGCCGAGTTCCCCAACGACGCAACACCATCGACATCGGAATAATAAGCTGACACACCGATGAACGAGGCTTCATCCAGATAATATTCCAGACCACCGGCGATAAAGAAGCCGTCAAACTCATCATCACCGTCCGCCCCGTTGCCAGGATTTGTGAGAGGCATTGATCCTGTGTCACCGTTGACAAAACCGCCGGCCAAATAGACCGCCATGTCTTCATTGACACCACCTGACATTACTTCGCCTTGCGCTGCACTGGTGGCAGCATCGCTCATGATAGCTGGTGAGCCGGGAATGTTCATTCCACTCAACGAAGCAGATGCCAATTGCAACGGCTGACCAGAAACGGCAACAGTGCCGCCGTTCGAAGAACGGTCCGCCAAACTTATGCGGTTCTGATAGAAGTCCGACACATTACCAAGAAAACCGCGGGCCAAAGACTGGACCGTCGACTCTGTCGTCGGAGCCCAACTGTTAAAGGTAGCCCGAATCGTAGCTGCATCGGTGAAATCGAGGAAGGAAAATAGTCCCGCGACAGCTCCATTGCCACGATTTCGATCCATAAGACCGGCAAAGCTAACTTGCAGAGGATTGGTCCGGTCTATCACATTCTGATAGCTCTGTGCCCGAACCCGAAGATCAACAGCGTTGGCGCTATAAGACAGGCTCGACAACAGAATCGCCGACAAGTTTGAAACGCCAGCAAATTGATTGGTTACGCCGCCCGCCGCGTTGACAATGCGGTACGTGCTTGGGGTCGCAGTCTGGAAACCGGCGATGTTGCCAATTGCGACATTGCCGCCAACATTGGCCTGGCCAGTTACGGTCAACCTGTCGGAGGTGCCGGAAGCACCAATATCAACGAATAGCGTCGAGCCTGAAGCCAAAATCGCACTGCCGTCGATGGTAAGATTGCCGACTGTCCCCAATGTCCCCGGCGCGATTGCACCAGCAACACTCGTCAGGAAAGGTGTCTTAACGGTACCCGAACCGGACAACATGCCCGAAAACAGCGAATAATCGCCTGTGCTGTTGATAGCGCCATTGACCGCAACGCGGCCACCGGTTTGATTGACGTCGATCAACGTGTTCAACGTACCGCTTGCTGCGACGCTTAAGCCAGCAGCTCCGCCGACATTCAGCCGGTCAATGGTCCGTGTGCTGCTCAATGTGGTCGTTCCGGATTTGTTCAGCGTGACTTCGAAGTAACGCGAGTTCACCTGAAGAGCAGGATCAGTGCTGATCACTGGCTCAATGTTGTCAGGAACAAAATTGGTTGCTCCAGCAAGACCATTTGCCAATGTTGGCGCCGGCTGGGGATCACCAGGAGCTTGTGATTCTTCTTGAGCGGCTTCCGGTCCCCCGGCAGCGTGCGCCTCGTTATCCGCCAGTTCGACACCGTTATGCGGGGCTTCAACAGCAAATTCCACGCCATTTCCATTTGCTTGGGCCTGATGTTCGGAACCCATGATCATCCCTGCGCGGGCACCAGGAGCGGCCGCTGAAGCAGCAACTTCTGTTGGCGCCGCAGATGCCGCAACAGATGACGCTGCCTCGGATGCAGCTTGCGAATCTCCGCCAGCAGCAAGTTCGGGTGCTGCGCTAACATCGTTTACTTCAACGATGCCGATACCGGAGGTCAGATTACCGCCAGCCATTGGCGTCGGCGTTGGCGCCGGACGCGAAGGTGGCGTATCCGTTCCGGTTGCCAAATC
Organism: Parasphingorhabdus halotolerans; assembly: GCF_012516475.1. Classification (NCBI taxonomy): domain Bacteria; kingdom Pseudomonadati; phylum Pseudomonadota; class Alphaproteobacteria; order Sphingomonadales; family Sphingorhabdaceae; genus Parasphingorhabdus; species Parasphingorhabdus halotolerans. The sequence goes on from NZ_CP051217.1 coordinate 2,094,988, forward strand.
AAAACAACCCTCACCAGGGTTGTCGCCTTCCGGGTCGAAACAAACTTCACCAAAAGCCGGTGTGTCACCGAAACGTCCCGCAGACTGCGTAGCAGGAAATCCGTTAACTACTGCACCGCTGGCATTGATGATCCGATAAGCGGGATCAAGGTCAGTTTGCCAATGGGTTGCATCTTCCCATGCGCCATCGCCCGCTTTTGCGCTGACATAACGATATGGGTTATTGGCTGCGATATAATCCGCAAACAAGAACAATGGCTGGTAAAAACTTTCCGTGCCGTAGGAGCTAAACACCTGTGGGCCAAAGAAGCGTGAACCGCCGGACAATACGCCAATCTGAAGGTCTTCGGTCGACAGGCTGTTATTGGCTGCATCCAGAATCAACGGGCCACCGGAATCGCCGCCAGCCGTTGTGCCTTCACGTACGCGCGGCTCGTCTTTGTAGAGGTTGAAATCGAAAGGATTGGTCTTGTTCGGATCGTCAAAGTCGAGACGATAGAGAACCTGTGGCAAGTCGCCAAACGGCTGACCAAACAGGAAGTTGTTGCGATTGTCGAATGACGATAGCGATCCGAGCATATTTTCGGCTGCACGGCGACGGAAGTCGATACCGACATTAGCTCCGGCCGTTCCACTGCCTGTGCGGCCATAGCCGGTAATATTGACGTGATAGCCAGTGCCATCGGCGTCGCTGATTGAGTCGGGGGTCGGGAGAGGGGAGAACAGCAATGCCCAAGTCGGGATTTTGCCGGCTGGTGTCGCGAGGCTGGCCAGGGCAATATCGCCTTCGAGGAAACCGAAGCTATCTGGGCGTTCGTTTGATTGCGGGTTCCAAAGAATTTGATTTACCAAAAATGTATTGATCGACTGTTCAAATGTTCCGGTCGTAATACCCAATTGATCGCGGATAAAGTTCCGCAATTGAATGGCGTTTGAATCAAAGGACCACGCGGTCTTGACGACCGGACCATAGTCGCTTTCCGGACGATCGTTGACGCAGTGTGCTGCAAACAACACGGTTCGTGGGTTGATCAGAGTACCGGAACATACAAATCCGTCGCCGCGAGCAAACATACCAACACCATTTACGCCGCTATTATCTACAATGTCTGCGGGTGTCTGATTGTCATTTGGTACAATAGCCTGTGCCGGCGAAACGAGCGCCAATGCCGCGATTGCGCCTGCTGCTGTTGTGCGCAAGAGTGTCGCGCGTTTGAATTGTCGAAAATCCTTAGCCATTTGTCAAAATCCCTTGTTTTTCTCAAGTCAGAATAGACCCTCAATGAGAGCTTTGCTCAATTTTACAACTCAAAGCAAAGGCAAAAATGGCGGAAATACTGTCAATATTCTGGAAAATGCTGGTTTTCTGGGGCTTTTAGCTAGTGCGAAAAACTAAGATTTAGTTGCTTCTGTGATCATTTAGCCACAGTTTCCGCCATTTTTTTGTGAATTTGAGGTTCAGTGCCAAAAGGAATCAAGTAAAAACAACGGCTCAAGGACTATTGTGACCGCACCCGAACGGCGGGCCAAATAAAGGGCCAAGCAAATGAGAGGTCATAGAATGCCCCATGCGCTTAATGCCATCACTCCACCGATTATCAGGAAAATCACGCCGCCGAATTGTCTGATTCTTGTTATTGGTATCATCTGTGCGAGCTTTTCCTGGAATACCAATGCCGGAACGCAGGCGATCATGACACCAATCCAGCCACCGATAGCTGCAAAGGCCCACATATCTGTCCGCGCGGCTGTGGCAGCCAGAATAAATTGCCCCTTGTCTCCAAGCTGCAAAATGAAAATACCCAGAAAGGCAGTCCAGAACGGCCCTATGGTCCACTTTTCCAGAAGATCAACCGGGCGCCGCCATGCCAGCATGCCTGCACCGGCGAATATAAGCGAAATGGCATAGAAGAGCCTTAGCGGCTCTTCGCTAATCCACTGGTTGACGACCGACCCGCCCAGCGCTGAGATGAAACAATTGAGCGCTGTAGCCAGGCCAAGCCCCCACAGAATCGGCGTAGCTTTGCCGTATCTGATAACCAGCGCCGCGCACAGGATTTGCGGTCGATCCCCGATTTCCGCCAGAGCAAGAGCAAATAGGGAAGTTAGGAATGCATCCATAGAATCTACAGCCCTTATGGCTGGCCACCAAGGCGTAGAGCAACGTCGGCCATGATGGCTTCGGACATAGTGGCATCAATCTGCCCGCAACCGACAGCATCGCGCATCGCTTTAAGATAGGAGCGTGCGATCATCACGCCGCTGCCGTGCTCCAATCCCTTTTGCAGGGCCGATTCAAATGCGCACGCCAGATCATGCAATCCGGACAGGTGATGCTGCGCCGCCTTCTGGCGAATCTGGTCGAGGTGCATCAAAAACTGCAATGGGTGTTTCTCCACCAAAGAGGACGGAATATTTTCCAGTAAACCGAGCATTTCTGCCTGAATGAATAGATTTTGATCATGGTCCATAACAATGCCCCCATTGTGCAAGATGCCACCATGCAAAAATATGGTTAACAAAGGGTAAAGAGGTCGATTGACGCGTCAGGTACGAGGGCGGCTGCTTTCCCTTGACAATATGAGCGCTTTTGACCATTAGCGCGCTCAATTGATGCGGCGTTGCTCTTAGCCGAGCTGCCGCTTTTTAATTTCAGCATCTGCTTTTAAGACCAATTTCAAGGAACGCTCCATGGCGAAACCAGCCAATGTCAAAATCAAACTCGTCAGCACCGCGGACACAGGTTTTTTCTATGTAACCCGCAAAAATCCGCGCAACCTGACCGAGAAAATGGTGCAGCGCAAATATGATCCGGTTGTGCGCAAGCATGTCGAGTTCAAAGAAGCGAAGATTAAGTAAGTCGCTTTCTGATTCCTGCTAGCGGTGCAAAACTTTCTGCACTGATTCGATAAATTTCGCGACTGATATCGGCTTTGAAACATAAGCCTCGGCTCCGGCCGTCAATATCCGGTCCTCATCACCTTTGCCGGCATATGCGGTCACCGCCATAATCGGAATGACCTTGAGCTGCGGATCTTTCTTTATCTGTTCGATCAGTTCCAACCCACTGACATGCGGCAATTGGATATCCATGATGATCAGATTGGGCACGAAACTGCGCGCCTTATCAATCACTTCGCGGCCATCTTTCACCGGTTCGACGACAAAACCATGCGCGCGGAGCAAATCACAGAATAGTTTGAGATTGAGTTCATTATCCTCAACAACCAAAACTCTTTTTGCCACTATGAATTTGTCCCTTTGCAACTGCGTGCCAACCCTTTAGGCGAAAGCCCAAATGGAAACAAATCCCAATATCAGCGAAGAAACCGAAATTCTGGCGTTGAAGGCGCTCGGCTGGGTTTTGGAAGATAGCGAGCGGGCGCAGCGGCTTCTCGCGCTGACCGGTTTGGATCCGCGCGATTTACGCTCGGGGCTGGAAGATCCTGCGATGCTTACGTCACTCCTGGGATTTTTGGCCAATCACGAGCCCGACCTGCTTGCTTGCGCCGAAGCTATTGATGTTGAACCGGCAAGGCTAGCCGCAGCGGCAGAATATCTGAACAATCCCGGAGATTTTTCTTGAATAAAAAACCCCTTCTGATCAGCGATTGCGACGAGGTGTTGCTGCACATGGTTGTCCCGTTCCAGCAGTGGCTGGACGCGGACAAACACATCCATTTTGACCTCGAAAACGGCAGTGATTTTGCCAATGCGCTGCGTCACAAACATGATGGCACGCAAGTTTTACCGGAACAAATATGGCCTATGCTCAAGGAATTTTTCGATACGGAAATGTACCGGCAAGGCGCAATAGATGGTGCCGTAGAGGCCATCAACAAACTCTCGGACACCGCGGATGTTGTCATCCTGACCAATCTTATGGATGATCGGCAGGAAGCCAGAGCCGAGCAATTGCGTGCCGTCGGCATCGATTGCCCCGTCTATTGCAATCAAGGTGGCAAAGGCGAGGCGCTCAGTTCAATATTGGCAGAATATCAGCCAAGCGTGACGGTATTTGTCGATGACCTTGGCCATCAGCATGGCAGCGTCGCCAAACACGCTCCTGAGGTCTGGCGCCTGCAGATGGTCGGTGAACCCATATTAGCGAAACATATCAAAACCAATCCGGCAGCCCATGCGCGTATTGATAGCTGGAGCGAGGCATTAGTTTGGATCGGCGACAAACTGGAAAAGCGCGTCGCTGCGCCAGCAATGGATATCCCCTCCGAAAACCTTGACCCTGCCAACCATGCGTGAGAATTGGAATCATGACTGATAATATTGAAAAAGCAATGGAAGCCAAGGGCATCACCCTTCCGACACCCGCAGCGCCAGTTGCTTCTTATGTCCCCGCCGTCGAAGTCGGTGGATTACTCCATATCTCCGGCCAGGTTTCAATGGCGGACGGCAAACTCATCACTGGCAGGCTTGGCGATAATATGACGCTTGAACAGGGTCAGGAAGCGGCCAAAGCCTGCGCTTTGATGATCTGCGCCCAGATAAAAGCCGCCGCTGGATCGCTGGATCGGGTCGACCGTATCGTCAAACTCGGAGTCTTTGTAAACAGCACCCCTGATTACACCGATCACCCAAAAGTAGCCAATGGCTGTTCGGACATGATGGAAGTCATTTTCGGTGGAGCCGGACAGCACGCGCGCGCGGCAGTGGGCGTTGCCGCGCTGCCTTTGGGAGTAGCAGTTGAGGTGGATGCGATTGTTTCTCTCAAAACCGCTTGATAGCTGGTTAGCACCGGCACCAGAACCTGAGCGCGTCGGGTTTTTGAAGGGTCAACCCTATGCACACCGAGGGCTGCACGGCAGTGGCATATTGGAAAATAGTTCGGCTGCTTTCGAATCAGCAATACAATTAGGTCACGGCATTGAGTGCGATGTGCAGGCTGCTGAAGACGGGCGCGCTTTTGTATTTCATGATTATGAGCTGGACCGATTGACCGACCAAACGGGTGTTCTGGCGAGAATGCGGCCCGAGGATATTGATCGGGTTCAACTCAAAGACGGTCACGGTAAAATTCCGCGCCTTCGGGAAACGCTGGACCAAATCGCCGGGCGAGTGCCAGTTCTGATCGAGATCAAATCAAAAAATATGCGGGTCGGCCCGCTTTGCCTGTCGGTGCGCCGGGCACTGGAAGGTTACACGGGCAAAGCAGCCATCATGTCATTCAATCCACTGGTATCGGCATGGTTCCGCAAGAATGCAGAGCATGTTGTGCGCGGATTGGTAGTCACCGAGGAAGATACCAAAAACTGGCGCGGACGGATTGCGCGGCATCGCAATCTGTGGGCCGCGAAACCGGATTTTCTGGCCTATGACGTACGAGATTTTCCTTCCAGTTTCGCAGCGTCCCAAAGATCTCGCGGTTTACCCGTGGTAACCTGGACCGTTCGGACCGCCGAGCAAGAGCGGATTGCAGCAATGTATGCAGATGAACCGGTTTATGAGCGCCCTCAAAGCTGATAGCATCAGCAAATATGTCTGATTCCCCCGATCAACTGAAACAGAAATAGTCGCGCGAGTTGCCGACAACATCATGGATCTATCGCCACAACAATGGGATGCCTGCGCTGGCACTACTAATCCGTTTGTGTCTCATGCCTTTCTTTCTGCAATGGAGGAGTCGGGCAGTGTTGGTCCGGGAACCGGTTGGAAATCTTTGCCGATAATTATTGAAGATGGCCTAGGTATTGCAGCTGCCCTGCCCAGCTATCTCAAATCGCACAGCCAGGGCGAATATATTTTTGACCAGCAATGGGCCCACGCATTCGAGAACGCGGGCGGGCAATATTATCCCAAAATCCAGATCGCTGCGCCGTTTTCGCCAGTACCGGGTCCACGGCTTCTGTTGCGCGATGAGGCGACGGCGTTGCCACTGCTCAAGGCGGCCGAGCAACTTGCGCAGAATAACGGGATTTCATCGGTTCATGCGACCTTTGTAAATGAAGACCAACTGCACTATTTCCAGGATGCAGGGTGGATGATCCGCGCGGACAGCCAGTTTCACTGGAAGAATGAGGGATATCAGAGCTTTGACGGCTTCCTCGCCGCCTTATCCTCCCGCAAGCGCAAGGCGATAAAAAAAGAGCGTGCCAAGGCGCAGGCATCGGCAGAAATCATCCATCTGGTTGGCGACGAAATCCAAGCGGAGCATTGGGACTATTTCTGGGAATTCTACCAGGATACCGGCGCACGCAAATGGGGAACGCCTTATCTGACGCGCTCCGCTTTTGATTTAATGAACCAGAAAATGGGCGACAAGCTGCTGCTCATTTTGGCGTTGCAAGATGATATCCCAATCGCCGGCGCACTCAACGTAATGGGCGCGGATACGTTGTATGGTCGCTACTGGGGTTGCACACGCGATGTGCCGTTTCTGCACTTCGAGGTTTGCTATTATCAGGCGATTGATGCGGCCATTGCGCGCGGTCTTAAAACAGTGGAAGCCGGCGCGCAGGGCAGCCATAAATTAGCGCGAGGCTATCAGCCAGTGCCAACATGGTCCGCACATTATATTGTGGATCCGGGATTTCGCAGCGCGATTGCCGACTATCTGGCGCGCGAGCGGCAAGCAGTTGCTGCCGATATCGAGTTTCTCGCCGAAATGGGTCCGTTCAAGAAGACGGGTTAAATTTGCTCCCGCTCATCCCAAGCCTGTCGAAGGACATGCCAAGTGATGGGTAAAGAGCGCTTAATCAAGCAGCGCGGCGGGTGGATTCCTGCAACCAACTGCGCGCTTCCCGCTGGGCTTCGGCAATTTCACGAGCAGTCATATCCAGTGATATTTCTGCACGACACACCTTGCTCTCATCATGGCCTGTCAAAGATGCCAGATTGAACCATTTATGCGCTTCAATGAGATCGACCCCAACGCCTTCTGCACCGGTCGAGTAAATCATACCCAATTCATAGTAAGCGTCGCTGTCACCCTGCGCCGCTTCTGCAAGTCGGCTTTCGATTAAAAAGGCTGCGCTTTTCATGCTGTTGCCCATAGTCTTTCAGTCCCTGTTTCTGTCACCGCAATTCTGGCGACAGAGAGACTTTCAAACGAATTTCTTAAAGGAATGGTTAACGCGAAATGGAAAAAATCGATTCGGGGCATAGATTTTCCATCGAAAACCGACATTTTACACGATTTTGCAAGGTTAACCTCAGGCCCCGTTAACTTTGGGTTACGGCGATATTGTCTATCAGTCTGGTGCTGCCAATGTGCGCCGCAACCAATAGACGGGCCGGACTGGTAAATTTGTCCATTATTTCAAGCGTCTCGCCGTTTCGCAGTTCAAAATAGTCCACTTTGTGGAAATCAGAGGCTAATAATTGGCTTTTGGCACCTTCCAATATCTCGTTGATATTCCCGCCTCGGGCAATGGCTTTGGCCGCCTCTCGCATAGCATCGGGCAAAGCAACCGCATTGGCGCGTTGCTCGGGAGACAGATATGCGTTTCGAGACGAAAGCGCCAATCCATCCTGATCGCGCACGGTTGGAACGCCAATAACATCATGTGTGAAATCCAGATCGCGCGCCATCCGCCGGATCACCGCGAGTTGCTGATAATCCTTCTCCCCAAAGAAAGCGGCATCGGGGCGTATCTGGTTAAATAATTTCGCGACGACCGTCGCAACCCCGTCAAAATGACCAGGGCGCGAACCACCACAAAGGCCTGTGCTCACGCCGCTCACACTGACATTGGTCGCAAAGCCATCGGGGTAGACTTGATCAACCTCTGGCGCCCAGAGAATGGAAACACCCGCCGCATCCAGAAGCGTCGCGTCGGCGGCCTCCTGTCTTGGATAACTATCTAGATCCTCTCCTTCACCAAATTGCGTCGGGTTCACAAAAACTGACGCTACGACCAGATCGCACTGCGCCATCGCCTCTTCCACCAAACGCATATGGCCCGCATGTAGGGCTCCCATGGTCGGCACCAGTCCGATTTTACAATTGGTTCCGCGAAAGCCCCGTAGAGCGTCCCGAAGCGGGCCAAGCTGTCTTATGATTTGCATAGGCCTCTCAATGCCGGTAGATTCAGTTGATCTGCTTGCGAACTATGCGGTGATGGTTCACCTATCGCAAGAGCATTTACGATTAGCGATATGCTGATTGCTGGAAAAACGGGGCGCACCAACAGCCAAGTGACGGACAAGACGCATCATATTGTTTTTGCCAATGAGAAAGGCGGAACCGGCAAATCGACAACCGCCGTTCATATTGCCGTTGCGCTTGCCTATCAGGGCCACAAAGTCGCGATTATCGATCTCGATCCGCGCCAGCGCACATCCTATCGCTACCTGGAAAATCGCGTCGCGACTATGAAACGGCTGAACATAGATATTCCGCAGCCCCTTTTTGAAGTTTTTGATGCCGATAATCTTGCGCGACTGGAACAGCTCGTCCGGCGAATGAGCCACGGGGTTGATTATCTACTTTACGACACACCCGGTCGCGATGACAAATTCGCCCGCTTTGTAGCAACCCGTGCCAACACATTAGTTACGCCAATCAACGATAGCTTTGTTGATTTTGATCTTATCGGGCAGGTCGATCCGGAAACCTACAAGGTCCGCAAACTCAGCTTTTACGCCGAGCTTATCTGGGAAGCGCGCAAGGCGCGAGCCAAGGCGGATGGCACCACGATTGACTGGGTGGTGCTACGTAACCGCACCCAATATGTTGAAGCGCATAATATGAAGCGCATCGTAAATGCGCTGACCGAGCTCTCGCAACGGGTTGGCTTCCGCATCATTCCAGGACTTAGCGAACGGGTGATTTACCGTGAACTTTTCCCCGCTGGCTTGACGATGCTGGACAAAGATCACCTCGGTCGCCTCGCCACCAGCCACATTGCCGCCCGGCAGGAATTGCGTGAATTGATCAAGCATCTCTCTTTGCCCCAGCCGAACGCGGGTGGAGCAGAGTTCGGCAAACCGCAGCTGGTTGCCTGACTGATGACCCCGATACTGATCATCGGCGGCGCTATCATCGCGTGGTTGGTATTTTCGGGCAAAGCCAAAACCATGACTGGCAATCAATGGTTAGCGCTGGTCGTGGCGCTTCTCGGAGCCAACATGCTGCGCGGCGGCAACTGGATATTTGGCGGATCAATGCTGGCTGGCGCTGCCTTTTTGAGCGGCTGGCGCATATTAATTCCTGCAAAGTCTGATAAAATAAACGTCCGCAAACCGCGCGACTTTGAGCTTGATCGGGCGCGTTCTCTACTCGGCGTCAGCGAGGATGCAGATCGCGAAACAATTGATGCAGCTTGGCGGGATCGCTTGGCGGAGCATCATCCAGGCCAAGGCGGCGACGAGCAATTGGCGAAGCAAATCAACCGCGCGCGCGATATTCTCTTGGAACAGATGGAGGCTCAAAGTCGTGATTACTAATCGCATCGAAACGGCCTCGTTGACCATTTGCCAATGTCGCAGCTTATTTTTTGCCAGTAATTGATGCCAAGCAAAAGCCAGCGCTGGCTTTTCCTACAAACCTTTTCTACAGAGCGGGCTCTTGCAATGGTCTCGACTATAAGGATTTTCACAAGATGAGCGCCCTCACATCCCATCAGTTCCATTCTTCCAGCCTGCGTGAATATGATATCCGCGGTATTATCGGAGAAACCTTGGGTGCAGATGATGCCTATGCAATTGGTCGCGGTTTCGGGACATTAATCGCCCGCGATGGTGGAACTGCAGTCGCCACGGGCCTTGACGGCCGAACGAGTTCACCAATGCTGGAAGAGGCGCTGATCAGGGGCCTTAATGATGCCGGGATCAATGCCATATCCGTTGGCATGGGTCCAACGCCAATGCTCTATTACGCCGAATGCGTTTTAGAACAGGTGCAGGGCGGTATTCAGATAACCGGCAGCCACAATCCCGCCAATTATAATGGCTTCAAGATGGTATTTCAGGGACGACCATTTTTTGGGGCGGACATTTTGAAGCTCGGAACGATGGCTGCGGGCGGCGACTGGGACAATGGAACGGGAACTTCGGAAAGCTATTTTATCGAAGACGAATATGTTGCGCGGTTGCTCAAGAACTTCACGGGCAAACCTTTTAATATCGCTTGGGACTGCGGCAATGGTGCAGCAGGGCCGGTAGTAGAAAAGCTGACGGCCAGTCTCACTGCTTTGAACGGCGGCGAGCATCACCTTCTCTACACTGATGTCGATGGTTCGTTTCCCAATCATCATCCCGACCCCACTGAGGAAAAGAATCTGGAGGATTTAAAGGCGCTTGTCGCGGAGAAAAACCTCGATTTCGGAGTGGCTTTTGATGGCGATGGCGACCGGATCGGTGCGATTGACGGCGAAGGCCGGGTGATCTGGGGCGATCAATTGCTTCAGATATACGCCGAAGACGTGCTTAAAAGCGAGCCGGGTGCGACGATTATCGCCGATGTTAAAGCGTCCCAGGCATTATATGACCGGATTGCAGAGCTGGGCGGCAAGCCACTGATGTGGAAAACCGGACATAGCCTGATTAAATCCAAAATGAAGGAAACTGGCTCGCCGCTGGCCGGCGAAATGAGCGGGCATGTGTTCTTCAAGCATGATTATTACGGTTTTGACGACGCGCCCTATGCCGCCGTCCGCCTGATTCAGGCCGCGACCAATATCGGCAAGTGCGTTACCCAGTTGCGCAGCGATATGGTTGAAATGATCAATACTCCTGAAATGCGTTTTCAAGTCGATGAAAGCCGCAAATTCGCGGTGATCGACGAAGTGCTTGCTCGATTGCAAGCAGACGGCGCAGAGGTCAATAACACCGACGGCGCTCGCGTAAACACCGAAGACGGCTGGTGGCTCCTACGCGCCAGCAATACGCAAGACGTGCTGGTGGCGCGGGCTGAGGCAAAGTCCGAAGAAGGATTAAACCGGTTGATGCAGCAGATTGACATGCAACTGGAATTATCCGGCCTGCACCGCGGAGAACCAGTGGGGCATTAGTGGCAGATAGCCCGCTAAAGGCCGGATATTTCCAAATCTGATTTTTTTCCAGGTCTAGTGTCTCGCACCAACCAGCGCGAAAGCTGCGCCTTGCGGATCCATGGCATTTAACTGGAATTCACCACCGGGAATTTCGCTTGGCTCCAGTGTAATCTGTCCGCCATTTGACCTGATCGCTTTCACGGCTTCGTCAATATCTGCCACGCGGAAATAATAGGTCCATGCGGAAACCGGCATTTCATCGGGCTTGGTCATCACCGCGCCGATCATGCCGGGGCCATGATGGAAGAATTTATACGAACCCATCGGTCCCATATCCATTTCATCCTTCTGCTCCCAACCGAACAAATCATGATAGAAGTTGATCGCCGCATCCTGATCGCTGGTGGCCAATTCGTTCCAGGCGCAGTGCCCAACCATCGGCTCGGTTGCGGCAAAGGCCATGCTGGTGGCATCAGGATTGTCGGCAGGTGGTGTCGGTTTCATCACATAGAACATCGCGCCTTGCGGATCGGCGACATAGGCGAACCGGCCGACGCCCCCTATATCCTGCGGGTCCATAAAAACATTGCCACCGGCTGATGTTATCGCCTCCGCCATACGATCAACATCCTCGACATTGATATAGCCCCTCCAGCAGGGCTGCGCGCCGCCCGCTGTCATTTCGGGCGTTAGCGGCATGACACCGCCTACGTCATTGCCCTTCATCGAGATTTGGCGATAGTCCATACCAGTCTGGCCGCTATCGGCGAAATCCCAACCAAGCACAGCGCCATAGAAATCCTGCGCGGCATCAGCATCGTTCGTCATCAATTCGTACCAGATAAAATCACCATGTTTATTGGGCATTGTTCTTACTCCTCATTTCTCCAGCGTTACGACCGGCACAAATCCTCCAAAGATCATCCGCTTGCCATCAAACGGCATCGGATTTTTCACCGGGTCCATGCGGGGGTCGCTGTTATCAGGGTCCATCATTTTCGCCATCGCCGCATCACGGGTTTTCTTGTCGGGCCATTCGATCCACGAGAAGATGACGGTTTCATCGTCCTTCGCTTTGACCGCCATACGGAAATCGGTCGTCTCTCCTTTGGGAACATCATCGCCCCAGCATTCAAGAACGCGGGTCGCTCCCATTTCCAGAAACATTTCATCCGCGCCTGCAGCATGGTCGATGAATTTTTGTTTGTTGGCAGTGGGCACTGCGATTACGAATCCGTCAATATAGCTCATTTCAATCTCCTCTTTGCTCGTCGTTAATTCTTGCACAATTTCACAAGCTGGTCGGCACATGCTCCCCAGCCATCTTCGAAGCCCATTTCCTTGTGCTGGTCATGTGCCTCCTGCGTCCAGTGTCGCGCGGTGGCGGTGTAGCGGGTGCCCCGGACACCGTTGGATTCCTCTGCCTCGATTTCCCAGCTGCCGATCATGAATGGGCCACTGGGTTGCCAGTTGCCGTCGGCATCGCGCTGACAGGCATCTGTGGAAACAAAACGTTTGCCCGTAGTGACCTCAAGGAAAATACCTTCCTGTGGCATTTCCTCGCCATCGGGGCCTTTGAACATCATCGCGCTGCGACCACCGGCGACAAAATCCTGTTCGATAATCTCGGCCCGCCACGGCTTCGGACACCACCATTCGGTCTGGCGTTCGGTCATCACTTGCCAGACCCTTTCCGGTGGTGCGGCAATGTGTCGGGTGACGGATAGTTCGTAGTTTTCCTCTGCTGGTGCAGACATTATTCTTCTCCCCGCACCGCCGCCTCAATTTTGGCGATATCAATCTTCTGCATTGGCATCATCGCCTCGAAAGCTCGCTTGGCGACATCGCCGCCCTGGGCCATCGCATCGGTCAGCACGCGTGGTGTGATCTGCCAGCTGATACCCCATTTGTCCTTACACCAGCCGCACTGGCTTTCTTCGCCGCCATTGCCGACGATAGCATTCCAGTAGTGGTCAGTTTCTTGCTGGCTGTCGGTATGAACCTGAAAGGAAAAAGCTTCGCTGTGCGGAAAAATTGGCCCGCCATTCAGGCCGATGCATTTCAGCCCAAGCACTGTGAACTTAACCATCAGCTCGTCGCCCGCCTTGTTTCCCGGATTGTCGGCAGGCGAGATGTGAACGGCACCGACTTCGCTGTCGGGAAACGTGGCTGCGTAGAACTCTGCCGCCGCCTTGGCATCCTTGTCATACCATAGGCAAATGGTTGCTTTTGTCATGTCTAGGTCCTTTTCGACTCAGTGTTTGACGAAAATTACCGAATGAGTTACAAAAAGCAACTATGAAGTTACAAAAGGAAACTATGAAGTTACAAAAGGAAAAAAAATGGCGACAACATGTTGGAAATCGCTGGTATGATGATGCGTGCGGAACGGCCTTTGCCCTTGAGCTGATTGGCGAGCGGTGGAGTATTTTGATTATGCGCGAACTAATGTTCGGGCCGCGGCGTTTTTCCCAGCTCCGGGCGGGGTTGCCGGGTATCAGTGCCAAAATCCTGACACAGCGACTTGACGGGCTGGAGGCTTTGCGCATCCTGCAAAAACGCCAGCTACCTCCGCCAGTATCAGCGCAGGTTTATGAATTGACCGAGTGGGGGTATGAGGCGGAGGATATTGTGCAGATGCTGGGCAAATGGGCTACGCGGCATCCCGGTCACGACCCCACCCTGCCGCTTAGCGCGGCATCCATCATAATGTCATTCCGGACGATGTTCGATGCAGAGCGCGCCGCAGGGTTTAACGCCAAGGCCGGATTCCGTTTGGGAACCGACCGGTTTATTGTGACAATCGGCAATGGCGAGATCGAAACACAGCGGGGCGATACGGACGGCGCGGACTTTACCATTACTGGCGAGGCCGAAAATATTGCGGCGATAGTCTATGGTAAAGAGCCTGTGCAAAACCTGGAATCTGCGGGGTTGATAATATTTGAAGGCGACCGGAAACTGGCGCAAAAATTCATCACCCTCTTCCCCTTGCCCGAGAAATTTTGAGGAAAATTATGACCCATGCAATTCCCCGGGGCACAGAACAGGTCTTTGTTAATGTTCCAAAAGAAATGCGCGCAAGGCTGGAGACTTTACGCGCATTGATTCTGGAAACCGCAGCCGAAAATTCGTCCATCGGCCCACTCGAAGAAACGCTGAAATGGAACGAGCCTGCTTTTCTAACCTCCGCTACAAAATCCGGCACGACCATCCGAATCAACGCGCACAAGAAATCCGAAACGGAGTATGCGATGTATGTGCATTGCCAAACCGATCTGGTGGAGCGTTACAAGCAGCTCTACAGCGATGTTCTGAAATTCGAAGGCACGCGCGCTGTGATTTTCAATGTGCGCAAAAAGCTTCCGGTGGGTGCAGTGAAACATTGCATTGAGATGACCCTGACCTATCATCTCAAATGATTAAGTTCCTTCGGGCTGTCCCTCAACTTCTGTCTCGTGCACTTCGGAAAAAATTGCCCAGGTCGCAATAAATAATGCAGCGACAAGCGGGCCAATGACAATGCCGTTGAGGCCAAATAGCTGCAACCCGCCAAGGGTTGAAATAAGAACCACATAATCCGGCATCCGGGTATCCCGGCCGACCAAAATAGGGCGAACGAGATTATCGATCATGCTGATAAGAAAAACGCCGCAGGCAATGAGCACGATCCCCTGCCAGATCGCGCCAGTAACCAGCAGATAAATTGCAACTGGTATCCAGACGATGCCTGTACCGATCGCCGGGATCAAAGACATGACTCCCATCAAAACTGCCCAGAGCAAGGCTCCGCGGATATCCAGCGCCCAGAACACCAATCCGCCCAAGGTGCCTTGCATAATCGCGATCACGAAGCTGCCCTTGATAGTCGCCCGGATGACAATCAGAAACTTGTCGAGCAACATACGCCGATGATCATCGGCGAGCGGGATGAGCTTTTCGATATGGTCAGCGAGCGAGCGACCATCACGCAACATGAAAAAGGTCAGATAGAGCATCACGCCAAGGCTGAGCATAAAACTGAAAGCGCCTTGACCGACACTAAATGCCTGGGTGATCATGAATTGTAATATGCCACTTATCGATTCTTCAATCCGTGCTCTAATACCCGCAAAATCATCATAACCAAAGGTTGCCAGTTGCCCTTGCACCGATGATGGCAGACTATTTTCAAGGGCAGCAAACGCGTCCGCAAAATCAATGTCGCCATTTTGGATCCGGAGGTACACATCGGATGCTTCCTGAACCAGTGCGATGCCGAGCATGGTCAATGGCGCCACCACCAGCACCAGAATTAAGACCATCGTCACCGCTGCGGCCAGATTAGCCCTGCCGGAGAAGACTCTCAGTAGCCATTCGTAAACCGGCCGGAAAAGGACACCAACAACGACGCCCCATAATATCGCTCCGAAAAACGGCTCTATCAGCAGCGCAAAAGCGAGCGAGATAACGACCAGAAGCGTAACCAGAAAGCCCCATTCGACGCCTTTTTTGGTGGGAAGCGGGTTGGTCATGAATTGGTGCAATGACGATGCATGGTTGGGAGAGCTTCAAACATTTCAAATGTTTACAAGCTAACCGGCTATGGCGCAACAATCCCGGTAAGGCCAAGACAATTATCATCCAAAAATCTTCTGTTCAAAACCATTTATGCCTGTAGGATTGAGGCCATAAAAGAATGGTGAAGAGAAACAGGATGACCGCAACCCCCTTTGAAAAAGGCCTTTATGAAACCGGCAACGGAATATTTGCTTATCTGCAACCCGATGGCGGGTGGGGCTGGTCCAATGCGGGACTTATTACGGATGGGGGTCAGTCTTTACTGGTCGATACATTATTCGATGCCAGCCTGACGCGCGAAATGCTTGGCACCATGGCAGATGCAGCCGGCGTAGGGGCCGATGACATCGGAGTAATCGTCAACACCCATGCCAATGGCGATCATTGCCATGGCAATGGACTTTGCAAACATGCTGAAGTCATTGCCTCAGACGCCAGTGCCAGAGAAATGGCTGAGTTATCTGCCGGGGATCTGGCGGCGATTATGGATCAGGCGAAGGCAATGGGCCCGGCCGGGCAATATCTGGTCGATATATTCGGCAGCTTCAACTTTCGCGATGTCGCCGAAAAGCATCCAACACAGACTTTTACCGGACAGCACAGTGTCACGGTCGGCAACAAAAGGGTTGACCTCATCGAAGTTGGCCCGGCCCATACTGCCGGTGATGTACTAGTCCATGTGCCGGAAGATAGAACCGTCTTTACAGGGGACATATTGTTTGTCGAAGGCACGCCGATCATGTGGGCCGGACCGGTGGCGAACTGGATTGCAGCTTGCGACATAATTATCGATCTAAAGCCAGACACTATTGTCCCGGGGCACGGACCCATAACCGACGAAGCCGGGGTCCGCCGCGTACAGGATTATTTACACTATATCGATATTGAAGCGCGCAAACGCTACGATGCCGACCTATCTGTGCGTGATGCCGCACATGATATCAAGCTGGGCGATTTTTCCAGCTGGGGTGACAGCGAGCGGATAGCGGTCAATGTTTCAACGCTTTACCGGGAATATTCTGGCGATACCGCTCCGCCGAATGTCGTGCAGCTTTTTGGTTTGATGGCCGAGCTTCGCTGACCATGATCGCCCTGCCAAACATGCTATCGATTTCAGCGATTGTCGTTAATCCGTTTGTCCGGCATTTAACCGGTTGATTAAATTATTGCCTGAAGGATCAGAAAATGACTATTGCTCTAACTATCGAAGACGACGTCGCTACCATCACACTGGATGATGGCAAGGCCAATGCAATAAATCCCGACTGGATGGCCGCATTCATCGAGACATTTAGCAAAGCAGAAGCTGGCGCGACCGCCATTGTTATTGCCGGACGGGACGGCGTATTCTCCGGCGGGTTTGATCTCAAATGGCTGGCGACCAATGGTGCAGAAAAGGGGCCACTCCTGCTTGATCTGGCAAGCCAGATGGTAATCCGTGTCTATGGCAGCCCGAGGCCGGTTGTCGCGGCGTGCACCGGCCATGCAATCGCGATGGGGGCGTTTCTGCTGCTGACCTGCGACTCAAGAATTGGTACCAAAGGCGACTATAAATTTGGCGCGAACGAAACCATGAACAACATGAATTTACCGGTATTCGCAGTGGAATTGCCAAGAGACCGGCTGCGCAACGCTTACCTCACCGCATCGCTTATCCAGTCGCAGATGTACAACCCCGATAAAGCTTTGGAGGTTGGCTATGTTGATCAACTGGCAGAGCGCGGTTCAACGATCAACACGGCGGTTGCAGTGGCATCACAACTCGGAAAATTACCGGGCCGGGCCTATGGCGCAAATAAGTTGCTACTGCGGCAACCAACAATTGATTTGATCTCCGCAGCTATTGGAAAATATGGCTAAACCACGACGCTGAAAACTGTCGCAAATTTGAGAAAGTGGCCTATTCTCGATTTGTGAAAGCTCCAAATCTTCCCAAACCACTCGCCGATTGGTTCGCAACGCGTGGATGGACGGTGCGCCGGCATCAACTGGAGATGCTGGAAGCAAGCGCGGCTGGACGCCATGCCTTGCTCACTGCGCCGACGGGTGCTGGTAAAACATTGGCCGGGTTTTTGCCGACATTGGTGGATCTCATTGGGCAACCCGAGAGCGATACTCTCCATACCCTTTACATCTCCCCGCTCAAGGCATTGGCCGTGGACGTCCAGCGCAACCTGCTTTCACCTATCGAGGAAATGCGACTGCCGATAAAGGTTGAAACGCGCAGCGGCGACACACCGGCCAATCGCAAAGCCAGACAGCGCATTAAGCCGCCACATATTCTTCTGACCACACCGGAGTCGCTCAACCTGTTGCTCAGCCAGGAAGATAGCTTCACGCTGTTCGCGAATCTCAAACGTGTGATCATTGACGAAGTCCATGCCTTTGCAACCGGCAAGCGTGGCGATTTGCTTGCTCTCTCCATTGCACGACTTCAGAGAATCGCTCCAAACCTGCAGCGCGCCGCGCTTTCTGCAACCGTCGCTGACCCCGATGATTATCGCGCCTGGCTCGCGCCTTATGGGGATATCGACACAGTCACCCATGTATTGGGTGATGAAGGCGCACCGGCTGATATCAGAATCATGATCCCCGAAACACCCGACGGTGACCCGGTCCGTGTGCCCTGGGCTGGGCATGCCGGCGTCTATGCCGTGGCGCAGGTGATGGAGCAGATCAAGTCCAACCGGATGACCCTGATCTTTTGTAACACGCGCTTTCTGGCGGAGTTTACTTTCCAAAAGCTTTGGGAGATCAACGAGGAAACCCTGCCTATCGGTATCCACCACGGCAGCCTCTCCAAGGAAGCGCGCCGGAAGATTGAGAACGCCATGGCCAAAGGGCAAATGCGCGCGCTGGTTTGTACGGCGTCATTAGATCTTGGCGTTGACTGGGGGATATCGATTGCGTTATCCAGATGGGGGCTCCAAAAGGTTCCTCACGACTCTTGCAGCGCATTGGTCGTGCTAACCACCGGCTGGATGTCTCGTCCAAAGCGCTTCTCGTACCGGGAAACCGGTTTGAATATCTTGAGGCACAAGCAGCGCTTGATGCCGTCAATGAAGGCCGCCGGGACGGCGAACCGTTTCGTGCGGGCGGGCTTGATGTGCTCGCTCAGCACGTGATGACCTGCGCTTGTGCTGCTCCGTTTCAGGAAGATGAACTGCTCGACGAGCTGCATTCTGCGTTGCCTTACAGTGCGCTCTCCAAAGAACAATTTGACCGTGTGCTCGGGTTTTCCCGTGATGGCGGCTATGCGTTGAAGGCCTACGATAAATTCAAGCGCTTGCGCCGCGATGCAAAAGGCGTTTGGACACTGACTCACCCAAAATTCGCGACTCAGCATCGCCTCAACGCCGGCATCATCGTCGACTCTGCGATGTTATCAGTGCGCTTCAAAAACGGCCGCAATCTTGGTAAAGTGGAGGAGAGTTTTGCCGCGATGCTGACCCCAGGCGATACGTTTTTCTTCGCCGGTATGAGCCTGGAAGTGCTCAAGCTCGAAACTGCCGATGTGCTGGTTCGCGCGTCGAAAAAAGCCGCCATGATACCAAGTTATATGGGCGCACGTTTGCCACTTACCACTCATTTGTCGGACCGAGTGCGCGGTTTTCTGACCGATCGGGCGGGATGGGCGCGCTTTCCTGATGATGTCCGCGAATGGCTGGAAGTGCAGGATTATCGTTCGATCATGCCTGAGCCCGGACAACTATTGGTTGAGACGTTCCCGCACCGAAATTTGCATTATATGGTCGCCTATCCGTTCGAAGGCTGGAATGCGCACCAGTCGCTCGGCATGTTGCTCACCCGGCGGATGGAAACACAGGGCTTGGGACCTATTGGCTTTGTCGCTAATGATTATGCGCTGGCCTGTTATTCTATTGAACCGGTAACTCACCCGGCTCCTTTGTTCAGCGCCGATATATTGACCGACGAATTTATCGACTGGGTCGAAGGCTCCTATCTGCTTAAACGTGCCTTTCGTGAAGTGGCTGTAATAAGCGGCCTGGTTGACCGGCAACATCCCGGCAAACGCAAAACTGGCAAACAAGTTACCTTTTCCACGGATCTTATATTTGACGTGCTGCGCAAATATGAACCCGATCATTTGCTCATGGAGGCAGCTTGGGCCGACGCCCGCACCAAGCTGACCGATGTCGAGCGTTTGGGCAACCTGATGGACCGGGCCGTCGATTCGATGATCCATGTTGAACTGGAGCGCGTCAGCCCACTCGCTGTTCCGGTGTTGGTGATGATCGGGCATGAGCATGTGGCGCGCGGCGCGACTGATGACAAACTGCTGATCGAAGCAGAGGGCCTGATTAATGAGGCGATGATGATGGACTAGCGAGCATATATTGATCGCAAGGTAATTGCTGCGGCCGTCTAATTAGCGTAACCCTATTATATGTCGCTTTTCAATTCCCTTTTAGGTCCAATTCTTGCCGCACAAGCGATACCGGCATCTACCGCGATGCCTGAAGAGATTGCGCCCGAAGCGATTTTAGCGGACTCTCTACCCGGGGGATTTATCAGACCCGACGCCGAGCAAATTGATATTGCCGAAGACAGGCTGGAACGGATGACCGTGCCGGTGAATATCGAGGGTATGGGGCCGTTCGAGTTCATTATCGATACCGCTTCGCAGCGGACAATATTGTCGACGGAAATTGCAGGCAGTCTGGAGCTTGAGATCGAGGACCAGGTCAACATAATCGCATTGTCTGGTAGCACGACCGTAAAAACCGTTTATGTGCCGCAGCTTACTTTGGGTACAAAATCCTATGGCGGCCTTATTTCACCGACGTTTCGGGCGAGCAACATTGGCGCAGATGGAGTGCTCGGCCTCGACAGTTTGCAAGGTCAGCGCATATTATTCGATTTTGTTGGTCGCAAAATTGCGGTCGAGGATACAAAGGAAAAACTGACAAGCCGTTCCCGGCGAGAGATTGTCGTCACCGCAAAGAGGCGCTCGGGTCAGTTGATTTTCACCGAAGCGACCATCGGAGGCATCAAAGTCAGTGTGATTATCGATACCGGCGGAGAGATTTCCATTGGCAATAAGGCTCTGCAGCGGCGACTGCGAATGCGATCTTCCTCGCTCGAGCAGACAAATCTCGTTGATGTAACCGGAAAATCGTTTCCGGCCGATTATGGCTTAGCGGCAGAACTGCTTATCGGGAGAGCGCGTTTCGGTGTCATTCCAATCGCATTTGCCGATATTGCGCCGTTTAGGGCGCTCAAGCTCGACAAAAAACCAGCAATGTTTCTCGGCATGAATGCGCTACGCAACTTTGACCGCGTCGCGATAGATTTTGCTAACCGGAAAATCTATTTTTTGCTTCCTGATGGTGCGTAAGAAGTCTTTGGTCGAACCATTACTAACGTCTGTCGCTATCAGATTGGGAGATATCACGATTTGGTGATATACTGGTATCGAAAATTTTTCGGGAGAATTTATGCCAAGTATATCAGCAATTTTCGCCCCCGCTTTGCTAGCTTCCTCGCTCTCCTTCGCTTATCCGGTGCCGATGGGGCAATCCATAGCTCCAGGCAGCCTGACAGATTCGGACAGCGACACGGTCACGATTGATGAGGACCGGGTCAGACGGATGACCGTCCCGGTCAGTATCGAAGGCCGGGGACCGTTTTCCTTCGTTATTGATACCGGCGCGGAACGGACTGTCGTGTCTGAGATGATCGCCGAGCGGCTTGGGCTGGAAGCGGAAGAACAGGCCGAACTGATCAGCATTGCGGGACGTTCGATGGTTGATATGGTCTATGTGCCAGAACTGACGATGGGCAGAAAAAGCTACGGCAGCCTGATTGCCCCGGTACTCAAAGGCCGCCATATCGGCGCAGACGGCATATTGGGTCTCGATAGCCTCCAAAATCGCAGGGTGTTGTTCGATTTCCTCAATAAGGAACTCAGCGTAGAAAATGCCGACGCAGCCAGTTCCACGCGGGGTTACCGTGAAATCATAGTCACTGGCAAACGCCGCTCCGGCCAATTGATATTCACGAAAGCGACAGTCTCTGGGATCCCTGTCGATGTCGTGATTGATACCGGCGGCGAAGTGACTATCGGGAATTTCGCGCTCCAAAGAAAACTGCGACGGCAGGCTAGAGACGGCGATCAATCCTCGCTGATCGCTGTTACGGGAGAAACTCTTGGTGTTGATATGGGCTTGGTCCGGGATTTTCGAATGGATCGCGCGGGCTTTGCAAATATGCTGGTGGCATTTGCGGATGCGCCACCGTTCAAGCAGCTAAATCTCGAACGCAAACCTGCGATTTTGTTGGGAATGGATACCTTGCGCAAATTTGACAAGGTCGCGATTGATTTCGAAAAGCGCCGTGTCCACTTGGTTTTGCCCAAAGAAGCAATGCGTTTCGAAGGAATCGGCGCCAAAAAAGGTCGGTTTTAAGCGCAAGGCATCACGTTTAGGGCTATTCTTTCTTGATTGCGCCTTCCGTCGCCGTCGCTGCGTCATCGGCCGCATCAGAACTGATATCGCCAAGGGGTCTTCAGCGTTTTGTTCTTCCGGGATATCCCCGGGCATGGCATCGTCTGTCGCGCCGCCGTCAACAACCCCGTCTGCCATCGACGCCTCCGGTACGGATTCTTCCTGCAGCATTTCATCCTGAGCCGATTCATCCTGGACCGGTGCCTCAACAGGTTCGGCGCAGGCTGATAGGCTGAAGGAAACAATCGACAGGCCGAATATTGTAATCAGCGGTGCTTTTTTCGAATAGATTTTCATTTTTAGGACTCCTGTATGTTGCAATTCACGGCAAGCCCCCAAGACTCAGGCACCCAATACTGGTTCCTCGTCGCCGGTCTTCCACTGCTGATATTTTTGCATGGATTTGCCAAAAATATCCGAACTTAAGTGGCCCTGAAGCCAAATGTGTAAGGCGGGCAGCGATTGGGCGTCAAACCAGATGCGGTCATAATTGGCAAATTGTCGGACGAACGGAAAAACTGCATGGTCCGCAAATCCTGGTCTTGAACCGCATATTTGCCCTTGACCTGCGATCAAACCATCCAGTTTTTGTAAGAATAACAAGCCTTTGGCTCTATACTCCAAAGGATCAACCCCATCATAACGGGTTGGATATTTGTAGCGGTCGAGATTTTCCTTAAAATCGGTATCCGCCTCTGCGACAATGGCAGTTACCAATTCTTTCGCTTCCAGCCAGTTTCGGGGATCGTTGCGACCCAACGCCCAATGCATGATATTCAAACTTTCATCGATAACCTGGCCATCATCAAGTACGAGAACTGGTACAGTCGCTTTGGGGGAGGCATCAATCATTTCCACAGGTTTGTCGCGCAATATCACTTCGCGTAGCTTCACCGGTGTCTGGCTCACCAGCAAAGCCATCCGCGCCCGCATCGCGTAAGGACAACGCCGGAAGCTATACAGAACGGGCATTTTGCTCATGTTGTGCCGAGATGCTGGCGGCCTTCTTTTGCGGCTTTTTCCACTTGCCGCTGCCGCTCGCGATAGCGTGCCCGCTGTTCATCGGAGCGCTCGGCGTAACAATGCGGGCAAGCCTCGCCGGGGATATATTGCTCCGATGCGCGCTCTTCAACATTAAGTGGCATCCGGCAGGCATGACATTGGTCGTAGTCACTTTCTTTCAGGCCATGCCCCACAGCAACCCGCTGATCAAAAAGGAAACAATTACCGTTCCACCGACTCTGTTCTTCTGGAACATTCTCGAGATATTTGAGAATTCCTCCCTTCAAATGGTGTACATCGTCAAAACCCAGCGATTTCACATAAGCGGTCGCCTTTTCACACCTTATACCACCGGTGCAAAACATCGCAATTTTTAGTTGTTTATCTGATTTTTCCTGCAGTTCTTTTGCAAAAGCATCAAACCAGGCCGGAAAGTCTCGGAAGCTTTCGGTCTGCGGATTAATCGCACCCTCAAAGCTACCAATCGCCACTTCATAGGTATTGCGCGTATCAATAATTACGGTGTCGGGATCGGCCGTCAGCGCATTCCAATCGAGCGGATCGACATATTTGCCCTTAGCGCGAGCAGGATCAATGCCGTCAACACCCATGGTGACAATTTCCTTTTTCAGACGAACCTTCATCCGCAGAAACGGCATTTCGCTAGCGCTGGAATATTTTACTTCCAGTCCGGCGAATTGCGGTAACGATTGCAAATAGGAAATGGTAGCATCGATTCCGCTGGGTGAACCCGCGATCGTACCGTTGATACCCTCGGGCGCTAACAATATCGTGCCTTTGAGACCGTGCTTCTCGCATTGCTCCAAAATATCCCGGCGAATCGCTGCCGGATCAACAACAATAGCGAAATGGTATAAAGCCGCGACTTTACAGGACGATTGGGAGTTACTCATACCGGCGCATATAGTCCCTCCGCTGCCAAATTTCCAACCCCCTGCGGCTCGGCCCTTGCACAAGCTCCGCGAACATAGCATAGCATCGTCATGGTTCCCCTTTCGTTCGCCGGTCATGAATTTGATGTTGTTGCTCCGGCAGCGTTGTTCTGGCCCGCCCAACGAGCGCTGCTAGTCGCCGATCTTCATCTGGAAAAAGCCAGCTTTTTTGCGCGCCAGGGGCAGATGTTGCCGCCCTATGATAGTCAGGCAACTCTGGATGCACTCTCCGACCTCATCACAAAAACCGGGGCGCAAAAGGTATTTTGCCTGGGCGATAATTATCATGATGACGGCGGCGAAAAGCGCCTAGAGAGCAAAGCGTCGTCTCTACTCAAGAAATTGACCCGAGAAATCGAGTGGATCTGGATTAGCGGTAATCACGATCGGGATGTCAGTGGTCTTTGGGGAGGCCGAGTGATGCGCGAATGGACTGATGGCGGATTGGTTTTGCGGCACGAAGCGACGAAAAATCCTAAAATGCCAGAAATTTCTGGCCACTATCACCCCAAATACCGGGTTCAAGTGCGTGGGCGGAATCTTTCCAGATGCTGCTTTGTGATGGGCAAAATGCATCTAATCATGCCCGCATTCGGCGCGCTCACCGGAGGCATGTCAGCCGACGATCAGGCAATTGAGAGCGTTGTCGGCGGCCCGGCAGACGCGATTATTGGTTTGGACAAGCTGGCCCTGCACTTTCCGCTCGGCTTTTCATCGCGCTCTGTCGTCAATGCCGGGCAGACTCAATTTGATTTTCCGGAACCGCGCACAGCTGCGCGGGCCTAAGTCATTTTGAGCAGCGTATAGTTTTGCATAAAAGCCTGAAAACTTGCATGGAGCGGCAATGCTAATAATTGATTCGTTGATGGTGAAAATTGCGTTGATTGGCCTGCTTGGCATTGGCGCACAATGGGTCGCATGGCGCACAGGCAGACCGGCCATCGCTCTTATGCTTATTGTCGGCATATTAGCAGGCCCGGTTTTAGGCATTATAGATCCCGAACGTGATTTCGGCGCGCTGCAGGAACCGATTATCAAACTCGCTGTTGCGGTTATATTATTTGAGGGCGGCCTTAGCCTTAATTTCCGCGAACTCAGGCAAGCAGGCGGCGCAGTGACGATGATGGTAATCATTGCCGGTCCTATCGCCTGGGTATTGGGGACGGCAGCAGCGCACTTTGGTGCTGGATTATCCTGGGAAATTTCGGCGCTGCTTGGCGGGATCATGATCGTAACCGGACCTACGGTGATCGGCCCGATGCTCCGGACGTTACGGGTTCCTGCCCGTGTGCGCAATATTTTGAAGTGGGAAGGCATTGTAAATGATCCGATCGGTGCGCTGCTCGCAGTCGGCATTTATGCTTATATCACCTATGAAGGCCCCAACGCCAATATCGCAGTGATAAGCATGGATGTACTCGCCGCGAGTTTTGTCGCAGCGGCCCTGGGCGCCGCTTTAGGGTTTGCCATTACCTGGCTTTTTCCGCGCGGACATGTGCCTGAATATCTAAAAGCACCGTTTCTGCTGGTGACGGTTATCGCCGGATTTGTAATCGCCGATCTGGTGAAACATGAAACCGGCCTGATCACCGTAACGGTGATGGGCGTGGTGCTGGCTAACCGCCAGATCTACTCCAGCCAAGCACTCCACCGGTTTAAGGAAGATCTCGCTGTCCTTCTGATTTCCGGTGTTTTTATCATTCTTTCCGCCACATTGGATTGGGAAACAGTGCAACAATTCCGACCACAGTTTGTAATCTTTCTGCTGCTCCTGCTATTCGTTGTACGACCGATTTCGGTACTGGTCGCTTTGTTGTTTAGTTCCGTACCTTGGCGTGAGCGATTGTTTATAGCATGGATAGCGCCTCGCGGCATCGTTGCTGTCGCCATTACCGGTCTGTTTGCGTTGCGGTTGGTGGATCACGGATTCCCCGGCGCAGAGGCCTTGGTCCCGTTGAGCTTCGCAGTGGTCATCGCAACCATCTTTGCCCATGGATTTTCCGCAGCGTGGGTCGCCGAAAGATTGGGGATCAATGAAGGCAAGGGTGAAGGCGTCATAATAGTCGGGGCGAATCGCTGGTCTGTCGCGCTTGGGAAAGCGCTTCAAACGCTTGAAATCCCGGTTACCATTGCGGACACTAGCAAATTCGCTCTGCGCCGAGCGCGCAGCGAGAATCTCACCATCCATCATGGCGATATACTTGATGAAGCGCACAATGATAATATCGATTTGGGCGAATATCAGCACCTCATTGCAGGAACTGAAAATGATAGCCACAATCAGCTAATTACCGCCGATTTGGGTCCGGAAATGGGTTTCGACCAAATCAGCCGGCTGTCCAATGATTCCCGCAGCAAAAGCAAAGTTGGACATGGCAGGCTGTTGTTTGAATCTGGTGCGGATTATACGTCACTGCTGGACAAGGAACGGGACGGGTGGCGCTTCAGCAAAACCAATATTACCGAAATATTTTCAGGTGAAGAATATCGCCGAAATCTGGCGGCGGGAGAAGAACCGCTAGCCGTGCTCAAGAAAGACAGGCGACTGCTATTTTTTGCGACAGATGCCAAGCCAGTGATTGAGAATGGCGACGTTGTGATCAGTTTTGTCGCGCCGGATACGCCAGAGGAACGCAAGGCAGATCGCGCGGCGAAAGACGCTGAGAAAAATGGTGTGTAAGCCTTAATCTTCGCGTTATCGTTGGCCGAACAAGGCGGTTCCAACGCGGATGTGGGTCGCGCCGGCCATAATAGCGGTTTCAAAATCCCCTGACATGCCCATGCTCAGATTGTCTAGCCCATGCTCCCGCGCCAGCAGAGCCAGCAGAGCGAAATAGGGCGCCGCATTTACACCCGACGGCGGTATGCACATAAGGCCTTCCACAGCAATTCCCGCATCTTCCGCTGCAGCAACCAGATCAGGTAATGCGCCAATGTCGCAACCGCCTTTCTGCGGCTCTTCGCCAATATTCACCTGAATAAAACACGGCACTTTGCGCTCCAGCTTATGCATGGCTTTGGCGAGCGCCTTGACCAGTGACATGCGATCTAGCGAATGGATGGCATCAAACAATGCTACCGCATCTTCCGCCTTATTTGATTGCAATTGACCGACCAGGTGCACTTTCACATCAGGATATGCTTCCCGCAATTCTGTCCATTTTTCGA
Source organism: Parasphingorhabdus halotolerans (assembly GCF_012516475.1). Taxonomy (NCBI): domain Bacteria; kingdom Pseudomonadati; phylum Pseudomonadota; class Alphaproteobacteria; order Sphingomonadales; family Sphingorhabdaceae; genus Parasphingorhabdus; species Parasphingorhabdus halotolerans. Next base: position 2,122,087 of record NZ_CP051217.1, read on the forward strand.
CCGCTTCCTGCACACGGTTCTCGCCAAATAAGCGATGTCCAGATTCCAGCAGGGGTTTGATTTCTTCGACGCTGCGTGTTTTGGATATCGCAATCAATGCAATATCATCGGGCTTCCGGCCGGCTCTCTTGGCGTTTTCCCAAATTTTATGCATGGTCGTTTCAAGCTGTGAGGTCATATGTTTGCCATTTGGTTCTCAATTGCAGTGGTTGCCGCTATATGAGAGCGGATGGCTTTCCACCACCCCCGCCGAAAAACGATTTTGCCGCGCGTATGGTTGATGACCGATGCGCGCAACGATAGCGATCTGGAAGATGTGATCAAAAGATTACCGCGCGGCAGCGGTATAATATTCAGACACTATCATCTCGATGCATCTCCCCGCAAAGCCAGATTTTTATCTGTCCAGGCGATCGCGAAAACATACGGCCATCTTATTTTCCTTGCTGGAGCTCCCCAACTAGCGCGCGCTTGGAACGCCGACGGCGTGCATAGCCGTGATCATAACCGCAGTCTCAAAAATGGTCTATTATGCAGTGCTCCGGTACATAATATGAGGGAAATCAATGCCGCAAAAAGAAGTGGGGCAGATATAATTTTACTTTCGCCCGTTGCCAAAACCCGCTCTCATCTAGGCAAACCCTCGCTAAATAGACTTCAGTTGCGACATTTGATAGGGTTTTGCGATAAACCAGTGGTCTTGCTTGGCGGGATGGATCGAGACAGATTCCGCCACTATGCCGATCTTGATACACATGGCTGGGCTGCAATTGACGGGTTGCGCTAGTCTGAATTATCTTGAACCGCAAAGAACCGAATTCAACCAGAAATCAAAAGCGGAATTTTGTTCCAACATAGACAGCTTGACTGTCTTGCCGCGAATCGGTCAGCGGCGCCATCCGATCACGTTCGTTATTGAGGCGAACACCCGCAGTTACGTCCAGATTGCGGGTCACGGAATAGCTGCCGCCCATATCCAGAGTATAATCTTTTTCACTGGCTTTCAAAGCGCGCGGCGCTGCTTCAACAGGAGCTTTGGCATCGATAGAGAAGCTCGTGTTGAAGCGGCTTCTCTTGCTGGTTTCTTGTTTATCCAATATTCCACGACCGACATCGATTTCAGACAGATCTGGCAAATTATTGCCCAATTTCTTGACCGGAATGGCAAAGCTCTTCAGGCCTTTTGCAGCGCCGAGACTATAAGAGACGGGAGCAATTTTTGTTGGCACCAAATTGCCAGCGCCAGGCGCAGCAGCAATAACATTTTCTCTGATCGATACAGCGTTTAGCGAACTATTCTGCCGGACGACCACGGTGACGGCACGGTCGCCCGTCGTGGAGCCACCCGCCGGGGTAAATTTGAATTTCGCGTTTCCGAGCAAGGGCTTTGAATTAAATTTAGCTGCCAGCTCTGGAGAAGCACCTGTTACGGTAAATGATCCGATCGATCCCAGTGAACGAAGCGATACGCGGTCGATATTGTTTGCAATAGCCTGCGAAAGGGCTGGCGTCATGGCAAGACCGGATAGCGCGAGTCCCGCTGCTAACCACCCCAAATTGTTGCCATTTTTTTTCATGACGTCCCAAAGTTCCCCTTAACGAGATTTTGTATACCAAATAATTACGGTATGCACGAGTCAACATGCTGTTTTTGTCTGATTTTTCTCATCCAGCGAGAATCTGTTGCACTTGGGTTACGGTTTATATCCAATATCAAGTTCCTTATCATGGCGATGATGAACGGGAGATTATGACACCCCGTCAAGACAATGGCCTATTCAACTGGGGTTCACGCATTGTTTTTCATGGGCGTTTTCAAGAGCAATTTTTGCGCTTCTGCTTGCCCCTACAGGTAAAGCAATTATAGAGAGCGCTAATATCATGATTTTGTCGCAAACGGGCCTGCAATCGGACCTGAATTTGCAAATATTAAGACCAGACAGGAGCCACTATGTCCCGCCTCAAATCAAACGCCCTTATAATGCGTCCCGCGATAATTGGATTGGCTGCCCTGTCCCTGCTTTCTGCCTGCTCAAGCGGCGGAAAAGACCGGCCAAAGGCTGATCTTGCTGCATCGCAAATTACGACTATCGGTGTGAACAGCTACTTGTGGCGTGCATCCCTCGATAGCCTTTCGTTTATGCCGCTCACCCAGACCGACAGCAACGGCGGGGTGATCCTGACCGACTGGTATGTTAATCCGCAAAATCCGTCTGAACGCATGAAGCTCAATGTATCGATTCTCGATCAGGATCTGCGTGCCGACGCATTGCGTGTAGCGGCATCCCGTCAAGTGCGCAGCGGTAGTACCTGGGTGGATGCACCGGTGCAGGCCGCGACGACGCAAAAGCTGGAACAGATCATATTGACCAAAGCGCGCGATCTGCGCCGTGCTGCCATTTCCAACTAATCTTTCTTCTCAAACGTCAGGCCACATATGACCGATCAGCGATTCAATCCTCTGGCGGCCGATAAGCGCTGGCAAAAGCGCTGGGCAGATGCGCGTGTGTTTGAGGCCGATGATAATAGCCCCAAGCCACGCAGCTATGTGCTGGAAATGTTTCCCTATCCCTCGGGTCGCATCCATATGGGCCACGTCCGCAACTATACAATGGGCGATGTTCTGGCGCGGTTCCGCCGGATGCAGGGCTTTGAAGTCTTGCACCCGATGGGTTGGGACGCTTTTGGCATGCCGGCGGAAAATGCGGCGATGGAAAACAAAGTTCATCCCGGCGCTTGGACACGCCAGAATATTGCCACCATGCGCGGTCAGCTGAAAACCCTTGGCTTTGCTTTTGATTGGAGCCGCGAACTAGCGACGTGTGAGCCTGATTATTACGGCCATGAGCAAGCCCTGTTCATTGATCTGTTTGAAGGTGGACTGGTTTATCGCAAGGAATCGGCGGTTAACTGGGATCCTGTCGATATGACGGTGCTGGCCAACGAACAGGTTATTGACGGCAAGGGCTGGCGCAGCGGCGCGCAGGTGGAAAAGCGCAAACTGAGCCAGTGGTTCTTGAAAATAACCGATTTTGCCGAGGAGTTGCTGACAGGATTGGAAGACTTGGAGGCTTGGCCGGACAAAGTGCGGCTGATGCAGGAAAACTGGATCGGTAAATCGCAAGGCCTGCAGTTTCATTTTCAATTGGCTGAAAAACAGGGTGCAATTCAGTCGGTAGAAGTCTTTTCCACTCGCCCGGATACCATTTTCGGTGCGAGCTTTGTGGCTCTTTCTGCCGATCATCCGCTGGCGCAGCAACTGGCAGAGGGTGACGACAAACTCGCCGCGTTTAACGAAGAGTGCAAAAAAAGCGGGACGACAGCAGCCGAGCTCGAGACCATGGAGAAAAAGGGCTATGATACTGGCCAGAAAGCCGTCCATCCGCTTGATCCGGATTGGGAATTGCCGGTCTACATCGCCAATTTTGTGTTGATGGAATATGGCACCGGCGCTGTGTTCGGCGTGCCCGCTCATGATCAACGCGATCTGGATTTTGCGCGTAAATATGGCCTGCCGGTCCGGCGCGTTGTCGCTGACGGCGAAGAGACTGCGGCGGAGTTTACCGGCAATGAAGCCTATACCGGCTCCGGAAAACTGGTGAACAGCCGGACCCTCAATGGTATGGATATTGATGCGGCCCAAAAATCCGTCATTGATCAGGCCCAGGCCGAAGGATGGGGAAAAGCCCAAACCACTTGGCGTCTGCGCGACTGGGGCGTGTCACGGCAACGCTATTGGGGCACGCCGATCCCGATCATCCACTGTGATGGCTGCGGCCCTGTGCCGGTAACAAAGGATCAGCTCCCGGTCGTCCTGCCGGAGGATATTGATTTTGAAACACCGGGCAATCCGCTGGAGCGTCACGCCACGTGGAAACATGTCGATTGCCCGAAATGCGGCAAAGCGGCGCAGCGCGAAACCGATACGCTGGATACGTTTGTCGATTCCAGCTGGTATTTTCTGCGCTTTGCCAGCCAGCCGGATAACCGGCCCTTTGATCCCGAAGTGGTCAAGCAATGGATGCCGGTCACACAATATATTGGCGGCGTAGAACATGCGATTTTACACCTTCTCTATGCACGGTTCTGGACACGGGCGCTGGCGCATATCGGGCAGCTGGATTTTACCGAGCCGTTTGAGAGCCTGTTTACCCAGGGCATGGTGACGCATGAAACCTACAGTCTCGGCGATGGCAGTTGGCTTTCGCCCGATGAAGTGCGCAAAGACGGCAGCGATTGGGTGGCCATGGAAAATGGGGCGCCTGTAATCGCTGGTCGCGTCGAGAAAATGTCGAAGTCGAAGAAAAACGTCGTCGATCCTGATCCGATTATCGAACAATATGGAGCCGACGCAGTGCGCTTCTTCGTGCTGTCCGACAGCCCGCCGGAGCGTGATCTACCCTGGTCGGAGGCAGGCATCGACGGCAGCTGGCGCTTTGTCCAACGATTATGGCGCCTGTTTGTTTCGGTAGCAGATAATCCCGATGCTCCCAACGCAGAGGACAAAGCTCTCCAACGCAAATTGCATCAAACCATTGCCGGTGTCGCCGAAGATATTGAAGCGCTGTCGTTCAACAAGGCCGTTGCGAAAGTTTTTGAACTAGTCAACCTGATTGAGAAGTCAAAGCCTTCGCAAGACCGAAATACCGCGATTAAATCAGTTGCCCGGATCGTCGCGCCAATGGTGCCGCATCTCGCCGAAGAAGCCTGGGCGTTGCTGGGTGAAACCGAGCTCATTGCCAATGCGCTTTGGCCAGATGTTGATGAAAGCCTGTTGGTTGAGGATGAGGTTACCATCGCGGTGCAAGTCCGCGGCAAACTGCGCGATACGCTTACCGCAGCGAAGGGCGCCGATAGAGCCGTGCTTGAGGGCCTTGCGCTTGGGTCAGAGAAAGTGCAGCGTGCGATAGATGGGGCAGAAATAAAGAAGGTGATCGTAGTGCCCGACCGGCTGGTCAATATCGTGATATGATGAAACTCTGTGCAAACATGCTGTTGGTTCTGGGAACATCAGCCCTGCTCGCCGCTTGTGGGCTACAGCCGCTATATTCGGGCGGAACTAACGGCGTAGTTGCGACCCAGCTTGGCAATGTCGAAGTGGAACCTATTCAAGGCAAGGCGGGTTGGCTGATGCGCAATGCACTGCGCGATCAACTGGCCGTGTTTGAAGGCAGCGAAACCAAATATCGCCTAATTATAGAACTGGATGACAAAATTGCCGGCTTTGGTGTGCGGAGCGATGACCGGATCACCCGGGAACGGCGCACTTTACGCGCGCGTTACCAGTTGGTTCGCCTAAACGACAGCGCCGTGGTTCTGGACGCGACAGCAGGATCAGACGCAGGCATTGATGTGGTCTCTTCCGAATTTGCAACGGTTGCTGCTGAAGACACAGCACTTGAGAATCTCTCCACCCGCGTTGCCAGCCAGATCGTAGCAAGGCTATCCCAGTTCGCGCGGGAGCAGGAAGGCGCTGACGTTGCGCAATGACGACGTGGACTTAATGAAGGCCCGGTCCCAATGAAAGTCTGGTCCCAATGAAGGTAAAAGACCAGGAAATTGTCCGGCGCTTCCATTCCGACCCGGACAAGTTCCGTTTGGCACTGCTTTGCGGGCCCAATGCCACTCGTTGTCAGGCTCTGGTGGATGAGTTGGTCGCTCCGATGGCAAAAACGGCCGAGCGCGTTGACCTTTCGATATCCGATCTCAACGACAATCCTGCGCGCCTGAATGACGAAGCCAATTCAGCCTCATTATTTGGTGACAAGCGCTATATCGTGCTGCGACTGAACAGCGGTGAGGCCATCCGCGCCGCAGCGGCGATCGAAAATCTGCTGGACAGTGAATCCAAAGGTGATCCGGTATTCATTGTCGCGGCAGGCATGGCGGACAAAACCGCTTTGGCCAAAAGGCTGGCAGCAGCCCCTGATGCTGTGATCGCAACTTGCTATGAGACGACTATTGGCGAGGCCGCAGCGGCTATATCCGGCATGGCGCGCGCAGAAGGTCTGAGTATGTCCCGCGATATCGCGCTTTCCATCGCTGGCCTGACCAGCAATGACATGGTACTCGCCAAAATCGAAATCGAGAAAATCACGCTTTATCTCGACGCTAGCCCGGACCAACCGCAAAAGGTTGATGCCGGGATACTTGCACTGCTTGGCGCCGAAAACGACGAAGAGGATCTCGGCCTATTGTATAATGCCGCGCTGAGCGGCGAAGCAGCAAAGCTTTCGGCTGAGCTAGCGACGGTAAAAATGATCGGCTTTAGCGAAATTGGTTTGATCCGGTTGATGCTCAGCCATTTGAACAAGCTGGCTGATCTGCGCGCAAAGGCCGACAAAGGCGCGAGGATGGATACGCTGATGAGGAGCGTGTTCTTCAAGGACAAGGATAATATTGCGCGGCAGCTGGGTATCTGGTCCGCGAGCAATATTGCGCGCCTAATCGAGCGGATTTTGTCGCTGGAGGTGGCACTGAAGAGCAGCGGACAGCCAAATGGCGTTTTGGTTGAGCAGGAATTGCTAACAATAGTACGCAAGGCCGCGCGATCGCGATAAGGTCGTAGCATTCTTACCTATTCGTAGTCAGCGGTAATCGATATTCTGCCACGGAATTGACCATTAGCATTGCCTGTAACCTGCAGTTTTCCTCCAAAAGAAAAGGTCAATTGACCCCTGCTATCAAGTTTGGCTCGGACAGGAAGATTTGTCTCCAATTTCACCAACTCTGCAGTTGATCCATTAGGCGCGCTCAGCGTGATCCGGTCGGGAAGATTGACGCTGACATAACGCCCCGGCTCGCCTTCCAGTCGGCCTTGGCCGTGTAGCGACATTCCGCCCAAATCGGTAATACCGCCGCTGATCCGGCGTTGGCCGGACAACGGATCGATACTCACCTCTCCGCCAGAGCGGTTCATTAAAGCGAGGCGCGAAAAATCCAGATCAGCTGTTATTTCGATGCGCAATGGCATTTCTGATGGTGTCGAACCCGATTGCGCCGACGAAGCATCGCTGCCAGCCGGTTCCGCACATAATCGGCACTGTGCCAAAGCCGTGCCTGTCCAGACGGCAAAAGCCATCATGAAGGCCAACAGAGTGGAAATTATGTTCATCAAACGAAACATTCCAGCGCACCTTGCCAACAAGAGTTGAAAATGGGGTTAAAATTTCATTGCGGCGCTATGCTGACGCAATTTCTGGTATCGCGCCGTCCCCAGAGTTTGGGATCACTTGACCTGACCGTGTTCCTTCCCCAATTAGTAATCATGCAAAAAGTGATCTTGAGCGACGAAGAATGGCGCGATAAACTAACCCCTGAGCAATATCATGTGCTACGGCAAGCTGGCACCGAACGGGCTTTCACCGGTGAGTTAAATGCAGAGAAGCGCGACGGTGAATTTTTCTGCGCAGGCTGCGGCACAAAATTATTCGATGCAGATAAAAAATTCGAAAGTGGCTGTGGCTGGCCGAGTTTCACCGAAACGGCAGATACAGACGCGGTCAAGGAAATCGAAGATTTGAGTCACGGCATGCGCCGCATTGAAGTACGTTGTGCCTCTTGTGATGGGCATTTGGGGCATGTTTTCCCAGACGGGCCAGCGGAAAATGGCCTGCGCTATTGCATGAATAGCGCCGCTTTGGAATTTGATCCTAAAAATGGTTAACGGTTATTTTTCAACTTTGCGCTAGGCGTTGTCGTTCAGCGTGCAGTAAGACAAATTCACGCTAGAAAATTCTATTTTTAGCGGCAGGTGAACGGAATATATGGCGCGGGGCAAAAAGAGAAGCAAACAGCCAGGAACATTTAAAAAGTGGTTCTGGCGGCTGTTTAAAACCGGGCTGATTGCGGCTTTTCTCGGTACCATAGCTCTTGCTGTCGCTGTGCTTGTTGTAAGATCGTCATTACCGGGTTACGAAGATCTCAAGTCCTCGCCAAATGGCCAGATGATCCGGGTGCTGGATGTCAGCGGAACAGAACTATTTTCTATGGGCCCGAGCTATGGCGAATGGCTGGATTATGACGATATTCCACAAGTAATGAAAGACGCAATGGTTTCGGTGGAAGACCGGCGGTTTGAGAGCCATTTTGGTGTTGATCCCATAGGCTTGATGCGCATCGTTAAAGTCCGTTTCGAGCAAGGTCGCTTCTCGCAAGGCGCGTCCACGATTACGCAGCAGCTGGCGCGCAACATCTTCCTCAACAACAATAAGACCTTTGGCCGAAAGGGCCGTGAAATGTTGCTTGCCTTGGCAATGGAGCGAAAATTTTCCAAAGAGCAAATATTGGAACTCTATCTTAACAAGGTCTATTATGGCGGCGGGGCCTATGGCATTGACGCAGCATCCCGCCGGTTTTTTGCCCATAGTGCCAGAGATTTGAATTTGGCCGAGGCGGCAATTATCGCCGGACTGGTAAAAGCGCCGTCACGCTATTCTCCCACCGCAGATGCGCAGGCTGCAATCGACCGCGCCACCGTTGTATTGCGGGTGATGCAGGATGCGGGCACAATAACAGCATCTCAGGCCGCCTCGACGAAACCAAAATCTGTAAAACTCGCACCCGAACCAAGGCAGAACAGTGTGCGTTATTTTACTGATTGGGCGCTACCGCAACTTGATCTGATCATTGATGAAGCCGTCGAACCCATTGAAGTATGGACCACCCTCGATCTGGGGATGCAGCGCGCGGCGACCAATGCCATTCAAACCGGAGCACCAGCCGGAGCGCAAGGCGCGCTAATTGCAATAGACCGTGATGGAGCGGTCCGCGCAATGGTCGGCGGCACCGATTATGTCACGTCCAATTATAATCGGGCAACCCAGGCCGTACGCCAACCTGGCTCGGCATGGAAAGTGTTCGTCTATATGGCGGCGCTCGAAGCAGGCTATTCACCCGACGACACAGTGACCGACGAACCGATTACCATTGGCGGTTGGACGCCGCGAAACAGTGGCGGCAGTTATGCCGGAGACATGTCTGTGCGTAACGCTTTTGCCTATTCCAAAAACACCGTTGCCGCAGCAATTGGCAATGATATCGGCACCTCGTCCATCGCCAATATGGCGCGGCGATTTGGCATTACCACGCCAATCAACGTAAACCCCTCCATGGTGCTGGGAACATCCGACGTACGCTTGCTCGATATGACGCGCGCCTTCGCTTCGATAAACGCAAAGGGTGTTGCGGTGACACCTTTCGGGATTACCAAAGTGACTACGATGAAGGGTAAACTGCTCTATCAAAGCAAATTTGACGGCAGCCGTGTGCTCGTCGATCCATGGGTTGCGGCGGGCATCACTGACCTGATGCAAACGGCAGTGAATGCGGGTACTGGACGCGCTGCCCAGATCGGGCGACCTGTGGCAGGTAAAACAGGCACGACAAGCAGCAACAAAGATGGCTGGTTCCTGGGATTTTCCAGTGGCCTTACTACCGGCGTGTGGATGGGTCGCGATGATGCCAAACCGGTCAATGGCCTTCAGGGGGGAAGAGCCCCGGCAGCAGCGTTTGCAGCCTTCATGAAAGTGGCGGTCGCCAAACGGAAGATCGAGAAATTCGATACCGAATTAGTGCTCCCTGAATGGCAGCTTGAGCCGGATGACGAAGCACTGTTTGGCGAGCCTGAGGAAGGCCTTTTTGTTGATGAAAACGGTATGCCGATAGAATCTGGCCCACCTTATGAATATGATCTTGAAGGCGGCGATGCAGCCAACGACCCTCAGCAATTGGATCAAGAATGGATAGATTCGGTCCTTGGCCGTAGCGACAATCCGGCAGCGAAAAAACCGCCGGCCAAGCCATCTGCAAAGCCTGCGGTACCACCTGCGGACAAACCAAAGCCGACAAGACCTGCAAGAACAGAGCCAGCTGTTGGTCCGGCCGCTCCGCTGGACGAATAAGCTCGATCGATAAGCTTAGCTTACCACCTTTGGGCCAATAAGGTGCAGCGCGCTGCCATGCTGTTTCAGCCAGCGGTCTGCCGCGCGCCGGTTCCCCTCAAAAATACTGTCAAGCAGGCCGTAAAAAGTCGCGCTATGGTTCATGTGCGTCAAATGAGCGACTTCATGCGCAACGACCGAACGACGAACCATCACCGGAGCCATAATCAGGCGCCAACTCAGCCGGATGGCTTTCCGGCCGGAGCAGCTCCCCCATCGCCGGCGCGCGTCGCCAACCGATAACAGCGGCAAGGGCGTTTCCGCGCGATCACAATAAAAGGCGAGGTCTGCGGCATAGGTTTCTTTCGCCTGTTCTTTCATCCAGTTTAATATTCGGTTCTGGATGTTAGCCTCGGGGCCGCCCACTTGTATCTCGCCACCCGCAATCACGGGCCTGCGCGCAAACTGGGGCGACCAACAGACAATGATTGGTTCGCCAAACATAGCTATTTGAGCGCCGTTCTTAATGGGTATCAAGGGCAGCGCACTGGCAAATTGCGCGGCAAGCCAATCTGATTTTGATTGCGCAAATCGTATAGCCTGAACGGTGTTAGCGTATTTCGGCATAGTCAGCCGAACCTCGCGCTTTATAGTATCAGCCGAGACCGCAATAGAGCGCGACTGGGCGAGTTTGCGAACACGCAACGGATAAACCTCGCCATTAAGCAAGATTTCCAGCGTATCGCTTGCCGGCCCAACCTTAGAGGGGCCGGTCGAGAATATGCTGTTCAAGCGGCCCAGCTTCCACCTCCGTTATTACTTTCCCGCGAATAGACGCCCCGGCTTCATGAATTGTCTGGCGGCTGCCTGATATCAGATAATGCCACTGAGGCAGCGGCTCGTTTCGCGCACGCACTTTATAGGCGCAGCTATCCGGTAACCATTCAAACTGCTCCAGTTTCGTCCGCGTCAGACGAACACAGTCCGGCACATAATAACGCCGACGGCGATAATCGCTGCATTGCGCGCTTTGCACATCCAGCAATTTGCAGGCAATGTTGGTCATATATATCTGACCATCATCCTCATCTTCCGCCTTCAGCAAGCAACATTTTCCACAGCCATCGCACAGGGCTTCCCACTGCGCACGGTCCAGCGTTTCAAGGGGTGCTTCCCAAAAAGGGGCGCCATTCATTATTGCGCCCATCGCTTGATTTCGTCGGCAATTTCCTGTGGCGTGCCATCATAAGGCAACAGCGCAATCGGTTCGCCCTCGGGACCAAAAAGATACGCCTGCCTGCTATGGTCCATAAGGTATTCACTCGCACCGTCTTCCTGGCGCTTTTCATAAAGAATAAGATATTTTTTGGCGACATCCGCGATTTCTTCCGCCGTACCGGTTAACCCCATCAATCGCGGATGGAAAGCTGCAACATATTGTTTGATTTGTTCTGGCTGATCCCGCTCCGGGTCAATGGTAACGAAGATCGGCTGAATTTTCTGCTCCAAAGCAGGGTCTGCTGTTTCGGCCAGCCGCAATCCCTGCATCAATCGCTGCAAATCAACCGGACAAACATCCGGACAAAAGGTATAGCCAAAATACATTAAACGATATTGGCCATCAAAATCACTATCTGCCGTTTTTCCGCCATCCTGATTGGTTAAAATGAAACTGCCGCCGATTTTAGCGCCAGCCAGCGGTGGTTCGGCAGATTGCGCCGCGATATCAGCGGAGTCCGATGGGTTGCAGCCTGATAATCCCGCGACTAAGAAGACTGCAAGCAATCCGAAGCAGGCGGTTTTAAGTTTGTTCATCATGCGGCCAGACATGGTCTGCTACATTAAATAATTCAACCTGCAAATGGGGCTATAATGACTTGTAGCGCGACAAGCGGTGCATAAACGGTTTAACAGGGCAAAATTATGTTTAGTGCTATTTCCAATATTTCAAAATCTGGCGCCAAACTTTTCAAGGTCCCGCGTTTGTTCGCTGGGTTCTTTTTGGCGCTGGCAATATTATCTCCGACCCCTGCTTCGGCTCAGTTTTCAGCGAGTTATAATTTTTTGAAAGCTGTGAAGGATCGGGATGGGACAGAGGCCACAAAATTTTTGAACGAGCCCGGCAGCGTGATCGTGAATACGAGAGATTTCAAGACCGGTGAAACCGCACTGCATATTGTTGTTGCCCGCCGGGATGCCACTTGGACTGGGTTTTTGTTACAAAAAGGGGCCAATCCCGATGTGCGCGATAAGTCCGGAACAACGCCGTTGATGCTGGCGACCCAATTGCGCTTCATTGAAGGCGTGCGGGTATTACTCAGCCAAAAAGCCAAGATTGATGAGGCAAATAATCAAGGCGAGACGGCGTTAATCCGCGCGGTCCAGCTTCGCGATTCAGAGCTGACCAGGGTGTTACTGGAACAGGGTGCCAATCCGGATCTTACAGATACAATTGCCGGCCTTTCTGCGCGTGATTACGCGACGCGGGATCGGCGGGCGGCAGCAGTTTTGGCGGAAATCGAAAAGGCGGATAGCAAAAAGAAGCCTGAGTCAACTGGCCAATTTTTCGGCCCAGAAGGCTAAGTCACCTCAGCCGGACGCGGTTTCAAAAATGGACATGATTCAAGTCAGAATCATCCCAGCCTTTTAATATAGCATGACGCTGCATCGCTCTGCGCGCGATTCTGCGGGTCTCGCTATTGCGTCGCGCTGCTGACAGCGCCTGAGTTTTTGCCGGTCGCACAATCTCTGCATCATAGGCATCTGCTATAATAACGCCGGCCCGTTCGGGCAAAAAATCTGGCTGATCAAGCGGTGAAGCATCCAATTCAGGCGGCAGTGCCCAGTAGAAACGATCACAATAGTCCAGATATTCGCGCCATTTATTGTCGCCCAACAAATCACCTCGCGCGACCTTGATTTCGATGAGGATAATCTGCCCCTTGGCGTCCAGTCCCATAAGGTCAGCCCTGCGATGATTGGGCAGGCTCATTTCCGGCATCAGCAATATGTCATGTCGATAGAATAGACGAGCGACTCCGCGCTCTACGGCCTTGGCACCAGACAAAATATCCTCAGAATCTATTTGTCCAGGTTGGGTTTGCTCTGTCAGATCAGGATTATTGCTATAAGCTGTCATTCTCGATCGTTAGAACATAAAAAGAACAAAATAAAGGCCCCCGATTGGGAGCCTCTATAAATTTCCATTGTCATCTGCTTCAGCGATAAAAAATATGATTGTCGATGGTTGCAATCCTCTGGAGGCGCCAGCCCGGAGATACATAGCGGGCGTGAAAAAACAAAGCGCCTTCAACTTTGCTGTCCCAAGCGTCATTCATTGCAATCTTCGCGATCGCAACCGCATTGCGCCAATGTCGATGTCCGGTATTGATGCGCGGCATCTTGCCACCGCGAACAAACGAAAACTGGCTACGCTGGTATACGACGCCACAGATGCTGTCTGGAAACCGAGAGGACTCGGCGCGAGCCATAACGACGCGGGCAACAGCCAATTGGCCTGCCAACGTCTCGCCTTTGGATTCGAAATATACCGTACCTGCCAAACACTGCATTTCGTCGCTAAGGGGGCCGTCAATCGACTGTTGGCTTACCAGTTCTTGCAATGATGATGCATCGCTGTTGTTGAAATCAGCATCTTGCTCAGCAGCAGCTGCCTCTTCTGCCCGTTTTTCATTAGCGAGCCGGTCAGCTTCGATAACGTCCTGCGGAATTTCTGAAGAAACTTCTACAAAGTCAGCAAAAACCACTCTTTGGTCAACCGCTTCATCGCTTGTTTCCAGAAGCGACGGATCAATAACAATATCCGCCTCGGGAACCTCATCTGATGCTTCAAAAGCAAATGATGCATCGGTAACCGACAAAGCCGCAACTGTTGTAAGGGCAAGCGATAATGCGCTTGCTGCTTTAAAAACTGTGCTCATAAACCTGTTAATTTATGCGGTGAGTCCAGTGTCTGCAAAAGCAGATTTGAATAAGCCTAAAAACCAGCCAACGGCTTATCCCCGTTCCCCCGTCTGCGTGTTTACCACCTGTCCGAATGACATCCCCAGCGGCAACCTTCGCTTCAAAAGTTGACCGTCAGATATACTGCACTGCAACAAAGTCAAACTTACTGACCCATTTCAGCGATGAGCCGTTCAGCATCCGGGATATCCAGTTCAATTAACCAGATATCGGGGTCAAACTTGGTACGCCGCGCGAGATACTCATCCAAATTCTGTTGTTTTTCAATGTCTTGCGGCCAAATCTTCTGCCACATCGAAGACCCATCAAGCATTGGCATTTTCTCCAGGAGCCTAGGGTTTTCACCCTTTTCGACGCAGATGACAAGAATGGATCCCGAGATCCGATCGCCTTTGCGAATCACCGCACCAAACCCGCCCTCCTGATTCACTTTCTTGAGCAGCGCCGTTATGAAGAACTCGCTCGATAGTCGGGGTTCAATCACAGGAATCGCCTTTTTCGCGCGGAAATGGCAATATTCACGATCCGGTTTTATAGCCGGGGAGACCGGCCAGCGGGATATGCGAACGCATGAAAGTCCCGGTTCCCCGGGCAATCTCTTCACCTTGCGAATCAATCAGCCGCGAATCTGCTACGAAAACCCGTCGTTTACCGCTGACCCAGCGCCCTTCTGCCGTGACTTTTCCTGCCTTTAGCGGTCGTGTAAATAGCAGGTTAAAGGCGGTTGTTAGCAGAAAGCGGTCTGATACCAGACTATTGGCTGCATAAAAGGCGGCGTCATCGAGCATTTTGAAATAGCTGGTGCCATGTACAGCGCCTGCAGCATGATAGTGGCGTTCATCGACTTCAAAAGTGATGCGGGCGTGGCCGCGCTCGGTAATTTTCAGCTTCGAATCAAACAGAGTGTTGATCGGCGCCTCTGCATAGAGCCGCTCCAGCGCATGGAAATGCTCCATAGCACCATTCGACTCGCCTTCATTTTCTTGATTCATAGACATGATGAAAGTCTATGCCGCTTGTTGCGCGCGCTGACCAGACAGTAGGGCAAAAAGTGCGTCGACGGTGCTGGCGCCCCTTAGTTTTCCCATGAATTGGTCATTTCTCAGCAATCGCGATATTTCAGCAAGCGCCTTTAGATGCTTCGCACCACTATTCTCCGGCGAAAGTAGGGCTAAGACTACGTCGACCGGTTTTCCATCATGTGCGGAAAATCCGATGGGCTTATTCCACCGGACGAAAACGCCCACACATTCATCAAGGTCAGGAATTTTGGCATGCGGTATCGCTGTTGCCCCACCAAATCCGGTTGAACCTAGCGCTTCTCGCGCCAGCAGACCGGCATAAATCTCTCCAGCATCCAGATCATATGCTGCGGCGGCCTGATCAGCAATTATCTTAACAACAGCCGGTTTAGATGGGGTGTTTGTACTATCCACATCATATAATATTGCATCAAAATCCAATCTGATGGACAAATTTGTCATCTCATATCCTCAACTTATCAGCGGAACATCTAGCAATCTTCATACAACGAAAAGCAAGCCTCCGCCGTGCCGCAGATCACATATCGGTTTGGCCATGGAAGACCGAAACTGAAGGAGTTATTCGAAAGGTTCGCTAACAGATATTAGCCAATGTGATTTTATCCGCGTGGTTCGACCCATCCGATCGTTCCGTCGGAACGGCGATAAACCATATTATGCGCCCCCGTTCCAGCATTTTTAAACATCAAGGCACTGGTGTTGCGCAAATCCATCATCATGACCGCATTTGATACGCTAGCTACAGGAATATCTGTGCTGGTTTCAGCGATGATTGGCGGCGCATCGGATGTATCTTCAGCCTCGTCCTCCTCCTCGTCTCCACTATCAAATACACGATAAGCTGCCTCTTCCTGTTTGGCGGCATATTGGGCTTGAACATGGTGGTCGTTTAAGCGGCGCATATAGCGGCGAAGCTGCTTTTCAATCTTGTCGGCCGCTTGCTCAACGGCCTGGTGCGCATCGCCGGCTTCGGCATCGCTTTTTAGCATCAGTCCCTGCATTACATGGGTAACAATATCGCATTTGAAATGGTTATGGGGTGCCTTGCTAAGTGTTGCGTGCGTGGAAATCGCCTTTGGAAAATACTTGTCGGCTATCGCGTTCATCCGCTCTCCGACATGGGTTTGAAGTGCATCGCCGGTGTCTACTTGATGACCTGAAACACGAATTTCCATATTTTATCTCCATTTTTTAGGTACGCACATTACAAACTGAGTTAAGGTCGTTTAGGTTTTCGCCCAAAGGTTATCTTTGATACCGTCGACAAATGCAGAGTGACGTTCCAATTCTTCTGCACTCGCCTTGTGGGGGCGGGGGGAATGAACTCTTTGCGAAAGGCAGCTCGGTGGGAGGCCGCTCGTTCAGGCTCTACTTGATCAGCTTTTTTGTCATCGGCAAGTCCGAGGCCAATTTGCCGACCGCCAGTTAACTCAATATAGAGCTGGGTGAGCAATTCAGCATCAAGCAGCGCACCATGTTTTAACCGGTGGCTGCGATCAATTCCATAGCGAGAGCATAATGCATCCAGAGACAGTTTGGCGCCCGGGTGCTTGGATTTCGCAATTGCGAGTGTATCGACCATACGGAATTGCGAAATTTCCGTATGACCGCAAAGCCGCAATTCTGCGTTCAGGAAATTAAAGTCGAACTGGGCGTTGTGCGCAACCAGATTGGCGTCACCCAGGAAATCAACCAGCTCTGCTGCGCCATCGGCAAAGAGCTTTTTGTCCGACAGAAAAATATCACTTAGGCCATGCACTTCCTCTGCGGCTTTGGGCATCGGGCATTGCGGATTATAGTAGCAATGAAAAGTCCGTCCGGTTTCAACGCGATCGACCATTTCAATACAGCCGATTTCGACCATCCGGTCACCATTTTGAGGATCAAAACCGGTAGTTTCTGTGTCGAAAATTATTTCCCGCATAACGCCAATATCGGACCGAAATTTCCGTTACGCAAGGCTTGCTTTCAATTTTTGCACAAGATTTTGCACCTGCTGTCGTGTTTCATCCAAAGTCATCGACGTATCAATCACCGAATCTGCCTTTTTGCGCTTTTCCGCGTCGGGCATCTGCAGGCCTTTGATCTTCTCAAATTTTTTCACCGTCATTCCCGGTCGCGCCAAAACGCGAGCCTCTTGGTCTTCTTTTGTAGCCGAGACGACTACGATATGGTCAACGCCCACAGCGCCTGATTTTTCGAATAAAAGCGGTATATCAAAGAGGACTAATGGTTCATTTCGATGGTCCTCGAAAAACTTCATACGCATGACACCGACGGCGGGATGAATTAGCGTTTCCAAACGCTTCAGGGCTTCAGGATCACCCAAAACCCGCGCTCCGAGTTTTTGCCGGTCCACACCCTGCGCTCCCGTTGTTCCCGGAAACAGAGCTTCAATCTCATCAACCAGCACGCCTCCTGGTCCTTGCAAAATATGCACCGCAGCATCAGCATCAAATAGCGGCACGCCTTCATCAACAAACATTTGGGCAACGGTAGATTTTCCCATCCCGATGGAGCCTGTGAGACCAATAATCAGCGGTTTGTTCATACCAGCAGCAACTTTCGGAGCTCGTCATCATGCTCGAGCGGCGGTGCTTTGCCAAAAAATATTTCAAAGGCCAAAGCCGCTTGGCCAATCAACATCGCCAAGCCATCAACCGTTTCTAGATTACGCTTTTTTGCCGCTTTTAAAAGACGGGTATCGAGCGGTGAATAGACCAGATCATACACAACGGCATCATCCAGCAGCATACTCAGATCAATATTCAGCTCATCTTGTCCTGCCATGCCAAGCGCGCTGGCATTGACTAGCAGCTTGGCATGGGGAAGCGTTGCGCCATGCTCTAGCGCTTGTCCTTTAAGTCCAAAATGCGCGAGAAGAACTGATGCTTTCAACGCGTTGCGGTTGACGACGGTCACGAGCCCCACGTGTATTTTGGATAGTGCAAACAGTACGGCGCGCGCTGCGCCTCCTGCACCAATCACAATAACATCTTGACCAGCCAGTTCCATATCTGCGATCGGAGCAAAAAACCCACCGGCATCGGTATTGGTGCCGAAAAGTGCATTTTGCTCGTCACGGGCAATCGTGTTCATCGCACCTATTGAGTGGCGAACCTTCCCCGGATCGGCGACATGATCCATCACCATTTGCTTATGGGGCATAGTCACGTTGCAACCCCGCCAGTTTTTGTCGCCCCGGCGGTTCGCAATATAATCTTTCAGGCCATCTGATGTTATATGACAAGCGCGATAATCTGCATTAATATCCAGTTTTTCCAGCCAAAATTTATGGATAATCGGGGATTTGCTTTGTGCAATCGGGTCGCCAATAACCTCAGCATAGGGCAATGCATTGCTCATGAAGGCAGCACTCCTCGAATCCGCAAAAAGTCTAGCAAATGAAGCAGCGGTAAGCCCATAATCGTAAACTGGCTGCCACTTAAATCAGAAAATAGCTGCGCGCCCCGACCCTCGATTTTATAGCATCCCACGCAATATTGGATATTGCTCCATTCCATCTCGACATATTCATCTATAAACGCATCACTTAGAGCCCGCATCGTGAGCGTTGCAACATCGACATGCCGCCAGACCGGAGAGCCTTGATCAGAAATGACCGCAGCGCTGAATAATATATGCTTCTTCCCGGAGAGAAGCCGCAAATGTGCTTTCGCGTCGTCCTTATCTGCCGGTTTGCCGAGCATTTGGCCATCTTCCATTGCCAAGACCTGATCCGCACCCAAAACCAGGGCGGGTCCAAGCCGGCGCGACAATTTAACGGATTTTGCTTCTGCCAGTGCGTCAGCAAGATTGCGGGCGCTAATACCTTCTGCGAGTAGACCCTCTTTGAGCGCTTCCTCGTCGACATTGGGCGCAAGCGCCTCAAAGGTAATACCTGCTGCTTTCAGCATGGCACTCCGCGCTTTGCTTTTGGACGCGAGAACCAGCATCGGTTCACTCATCCGCTCTCGCCTTGATCAACTGCGGCCTGCGCACCCAGATGCCGCTCATTATAGAAATTTATGATGGCAGCAGCCGATTCTTCAATCGACCGCCGGGTAACATCTATAACCGGCCAGCCGTTGTCAGCAAACATCCGCCGTGCATATTGAGTTTCGCGTTTCACTGCCCCTTCATCAACATAGTCCGTTTCCGGTGCCTGATTGAGCGATAATAAACGGTTTCTGCGGACCTGTACCAACCGACTTGCTCCGGTTATCAACCCAACCACCAAGGGGTTCTTGAGATGAAATAACGCGTCCGGCGGTGGCGATTCCGGTACGATAGGCATGTTTGCCGTTTTATAACCGCGGTTAGCCAGATAGATCGACGTTGGCGTTTTTGATGTTCTGGAAACCCCGGCCAGAACAATGTCAGCTTCTTCCCAATTTTCCCAACCAATGCCGTCATCATGCGCAATGGTGAACTGGATCGCCTCCACCCTTTCAAAATAAGCGGCGTCCAATATGTGCTGGCGACCCGGCCTAGCTTTGGCTTCCTGGCCCAACATATTGGAAAGCGCATCGGTGACGGTATCAAGTGCTGCTACTGTTGGTAGCCCCAAGTGGCGGCATTCCCGTTCCAGCCGCTGGCGGATATCGCGGTTGACCAGTGTAAAAATAACCAGCCCCGGGTTATCGGCGACTTCGCTCAATATCCGGTTCAAATGCGTTTCCGAACGTACCATTGGCCAGAAATGCTTGATTATCTCGACACCATCAAATTGCGCGAGCGCGGCTTTGGCAATATTTTCGAGCGTCTCGCCGGTGGAGTCTGATAGCATGTGAAGATGAAGACGATTCATAGCTTATAGCTTTGTGATTTCAGCGGGGATAAAGCAAGGGATGAAAATGGGGATAAAACACCTCTATACTTGTGTCCCCGACATCCGTTATTTTACCCACAGCCCACCAACATTGATAGTTTTTCTCCACAATCTGTGGATAGCGGGGATGAAAAACGGGACTCGGTAAATTTTCCGTTAACACTGATCTGTCAATCTGTTTGTAATATCGGCGCTGCCCGTTTACTCCATTTTCCACGGCCTATCATCAACAACAAGATTCTAAAATTTACTTATATATTATATTGGACCCACCTTACTTCATGCCTGACAATTACGATTCCCAAAAACTATTGCTCCAGACATTGCGCGGCAAGAAATCCGATCAGACACCGGTGTGGTTGATGCGGCAAGCCGGTCGGTATCTCCCAGAATATCGGGAGTTACGCACCCAAAAGGGAGGGTTTCTTGAACTCTGCTATGATGCGGAGGCAGCTGCAGAAGTGACAATTCAGCCGATCAAGCGATTTGGATTTGACGGGGCTATCTTGTTTTCGGATATTTTAATCGTGCCACACGCGATGGGCCAGAAACTATGGTTCGAGGCAGGAGAAGGACCGCGCTTGGCACCAAGGCTCGTCGATGCGGCGTTGTCGTCTCTGGAGGCCGCTCCAGAGCATTTTGAGGCTATTTATGCAACCGTGCGCAGGGTTGCTTCGGAGCTTGATGATAAAACCACCTTCATGGGCTTTGCCGGTAGCCCGTGGACGGTCGCAACTTATATGACACATGGACAGGGTAGCAAAGACCAGAGCGTTACGCGGCGCTATGCTTATCAGGATGAATTAGCTTTTTCGGAACTCATTGATGCGATCATCGATAACACTGTGGAATATTTGCTCGGCCAGATTGAAGCGGGCGTTGATGCTTTGCAGTTGTTCGACAGCTGGGCGGGGTCATTGTCACCGGCGCAATTTCAAAAATGGGTTATTGCACCCAATGCGGAAATTATTGCGCGGTTAAAGGCTGTCCATCCCGATCTTCCGATCATCGGATTTCCAAAAGGTGCTGGTGCAAAACTCATCGCCTATGCAAACGAAACTGGAGCAAGCGCGCTTGGCCTCGATGAAACGGTTGATCCCGTTTGGGCTGATAAAAATCTCCCGAAAGACCTACCGGTTCAGGGCAATCTTGATCCTTTGGCGTTGATTGTAGGAGGCGAAGCGCTGGAAAAATCCACTGCGCATATTCTCAAGACTTTCGCAGAACGCCCCCATGTTTTTAATCTCGGTCACGGCATTTTACCGGACACACCCATTGAACATGTAGAAAAGCTGCTTACACTTGTCAGACAATGAATGAGATCCTCTCCATGCTCTATCTCTGGTTAAAAGCGGCGCATCTGATCTTTGTCATTTTCTGGATGGCGGGGTTGTTCATGCTGCCGCGTTTCTTTGTCTATCATCAGGAAAGTGCTGTTGGTTCGCAGGAGGACGCGAAATGGATCGAGCGCGAAGGCAAGCTGCGCAAGATCATTCTCAATCCATCGCTGGTTATTGTTTGGGTGGTAGGATTGTTGCTCGCCTATAATATTGACGCTTTTAGCCAAGGCTGGTTCCACGCCAAATTACTCTTTGTATTGGCGTTATCCGGCTATCACGGCTGGATGATCGGCTATTCCAGAAAACTTGCTAGCGGAGAGCGGACCATGTCGGATAAAGGTTTGCGACTGGTCAATGAAGTGCCGGGGATTACCGCAGCGATCATTGTGATTTTGGTTATCGTGAAGCCTTTTTGATCGCGTTCCTCTCGGCTGGTTGACACGCAATCAGCAAAGGCGTAATTAATTACCAAAGCCCGTCCGGGCGAATTTTCATGTGACAATTGAACGGCGACACGCCACGCACATGCAAAATATAATGTAACATCCTATAAAATCTGGATAATTCTCCATGCATCTTAAAGAATTAAAAGAAAAAACCCCGGCTGGACTCGTGTCTATGGCCGAAGAAATTGGTGTCGAGGGCGCGTCCACCCTGCGTAAACAGGATTTGATGTTTGCGATCCTGAAGGAGCTAGCCGAAGAAGGCGAGCTCATAATGGGGATCGGCACAATAGAAGTATTACCTGATGGTTTTGGGTTTCTGCGTTCGCCAGAAGCCAATTATCTTGCTGGCCCGGATGATATTTACGTTTCTCCTAACCAGGTTCGCAAATTTGGTTTGCGTACGGGTGACACGGTTGAAGGCGAAATTCGGGCGCCTAAAGACGGTGAACGCTATTTTGCGCTGACCAAGCTGACCAAAATCAATTTTGATGATCCCGATGCCGTTCGCCATCGGGTGAATTTTGATAATTTGACTCCGCTCTATCCCGATGAAAAATTGACGCTGGATTGTCATGATCCAACAGAAAAAGACAAGTCCGCACGGGTCATTGATATTATTTCACCGCAGGGCAAAGGCCAGCGCGCACTTATCGTTGCGCCGCCTCGGACAGGTAAAACTGTCCTTCTGCAGAATATTGCCAAGGCCATCACAGACAACCATCCGGAAGTTTATCTTCTCGTGCTATTGATCGACGAACGCCCGGAAGAAGTGACCGATATGCAGCGTTCTGTGAAAGGCGAAGTGATCAGCTCGACCTTTGATGAACCGGCTACCCGCCACGTACAAGTTGCCGAAATGGTGATAGAAAAAGCAAAGCGTCTGGTTGAGCACAAACATGATGTTGTAATCCTGCTCGATTCCATAACGCGTCTGGGTCGTGCGTATAACACCGTGGTTCCAAGTTCGGGCAAGGTGCTTACCGGCGGGGTTGATGCCAACGCGCTACAGCGTCCAAAGCGTTTCTTTGGTGCTGCGCGTAACATCGAGGAAGGCGGAAGCCTCTCAATCATTGCAACCGCGCTGATTGATACCGGCAGCCGGATGGACGAGGTTATCTTTGAGGAATTCAAAGGCACCGGCAACTCTGAAATCGTGCTTGATCGCAAAGTCTCCGACAAACGTATCTTCCCGGCGCTTGATGTCGGTAAATCCGGTACGCGGAAAGAGGAATTGCTGGTCGAGGACGAGAAGCTCAAGAAAATGTGGGTGCTTCGCCGTATTCTTATGCAAATGGGTACGATCGACGCGATGGAATTCCTGCTTGACAAGATGAAGGATTCCAAATCCAATGACGATTTCTTCGACAGCATGAACCAGTAAGAAGCTTTTCAAACCATGATTGATATTTTCTCGTTTCTTGCGGCCGCCACTCCCGGACTCGGCTCTTTGTCGGATATCTGGGCGGCTATCGTCCATGATTTTCAGAATATCGGAACACCAGCGGCGATGGCGGCGTTCGGACAGGTAATCTTGATCGATCTCGTGTTTGCGGCTGACAATGCTATTGTCGTGGGCGCGCTGGCAGGTGGTTTGCCTCCGGAGCAACGCCGGAAAGTCATTCTGATCGGTATCGGTGCTGCGCTGGTTTTGCGGATTTTATTCGCATTGATTGTGGTGCAATTGCTGCAAATTGTCGGGTTGGTCCTTGCTGGCGGCTTGTTGCTCCTGTGGGTAGCATGGAATTTTTATCGCGAGATATTTCACAGTGGCGAATCTGCTGGTTCTCCTGAAATTGAGGGCGATGAACATAGCGGCATAAAGCCAACCAAGACCTTCTGGGGCGCGGTTTGGGCTGTCACTGCCGCCGATGTCTCGATGAGCCTCGACAACGTGCTTGGCGTGGCTGGAGCCGCGCGTGAGCATCCCGGAATATTGGTGGTCGGATTGTTGTTATCTGTTGCGCTGATGGGCCTAGCTGCCAATGTAATCGCGAAATATATCGAACGCTACAAATGGATCGCCTATCTCGGTCTTGCTGTGATCGTCTATGTCGCTGGCAAAATGATTTATACCGGCTGGGTTGGTGATAACCAGACAATCGGAGTGATGTCGTTTTTTGGGTAATAGACGGTTCGAGCTTATCGGTGCTAGCGCAGTTTTGCTGGATTTGATGATGTCAGATAGTTTTGAAAACAGGCTTTCAGGTGGTCACCCAAATTCTTTGGGAGACACTCTGAATGTTGTTGATGACATTCTCGCCGATCAAGAAAAGCTTACAGAATTGATTGAATGTTACGATTCCTCTGATGAGGTCGTGAGGCTGCGTACTTCAAATGCCTTGAAGCGTGTTCAGCTTGCGCGGCCAAGCTGGTTATTGCGGTGGACAGACCATCTGCTCGAAAATATCGCGCAGATTGATCAGGCATCAACACAGTGGACGCTTGCGCAAATATTTCGCAAAATGAAGCCGGATTTGACTGACTCTCAATATGATAGAGCCGTCACAATCTTGCTATCAAATCTCAAGCATTCGAATGACTGGATTGTGCTTACACAAACTATGGAAACTCTATCAAGTTGGGCCACGCGAGATGATGGGTTACAGAAACAGCTAAAGCCCCTTTTGCACAAGCATGGCAAAGATGAGCGTAGATCTGTCAGAAACAAAGCGGAGAAAATGCTGGTCAAACTGATCTGATCTAACCCTTCATCTTTTCCAGCATCTTGCCCATTTCATCCCACACTTTGTTGATCGCCTTCAAGGGGCGCACCATCACTTTGAAATCCTGAATTTTACCGGCGCTATTCCATTGGATAATATCGACGCCGTTGACATGGATGCCGTCCAGATCGAGCTCAAATTCCAGCATTGCCATATTGGCGCTTTCATCAACAATTTCGCGGACATAGCGGAAGCTGTCATTGCCCAGAACCACATCAGCGGCAGAGAGATAAGCCATGACGATAGGCTTTCCGGCTTGCGGGGTGTGCACGACGGGCGAGTGGAACACCGCGTCGTCCGCAAGCTGTTCACTGAGGCCTGACTCGCTTTTGCTCGCCATATGCTCGTGCCAGACTTTGAGATTTTCAGCCGTACTCACGCTAGATGTTCCTTGAAAAATGCTTCTGTTCTCTGATCCGCGAGTGTTGCTGCCGCATCATCCCGGCGCTCACCAAATTCTGCCGCAAAACCATGGTCGAGCCCTTCATAATCATGCAATGTAACCTTGGGATGATCATCCAGCCCACTATGCATTGCTGCTTGCGCATCGGCAGGCACAAAGCCGTCGGCGGTCGGAATATGGAGCATGACTTCATGCGCAATCGCATGTTTTTCACCGAGCAAGCCATCAATGCCAACGCCGTAATACCCAACGGATGCCCGGATATCAGTCCGGCAGGCCGTCATGAAGGCGAGGCGGCCACCGAGGCAATAACCGACGCAACCAACATTATGATTACCAATGGCGTTCTGCGCGTAATGAATCGTCGCTTCAATATCGCGAATGCCCTGATCCTGATCAAATTGTCCCATCAGATCGAGTGCTTGTTGAAATTCGGCCTCCACATCAGCATCCAGATCAGTGCCGTCGTTAACTCGCCAGAACAGGTCAGGAGCAACAGCCAAATAGCCTAGACTTGCCCAACGGTCACATTTGGCCTTGATTCCTTTATTGACACCGAAAATTTCCTGAATCACGATTATAGCCGCTTTGGCATTCCCGCTACCGGGCTTCGCTACATGACAGGGAAATTCTGCCTCGCCGCTGAGCGTATTGATATTTTCCATGCTTCCCATTTTCGTGCTCCTTGACATCATGACTTGATCTTTAGGTCACAATATCCCCATATCCTGTGCAAGCAAGGTTGAAGATGATCTGTCGCAGTGGGGAGGGACCTTCGCTGCGCGAGCAAGTAAGGAATATATGATGAAAGTTACCGTTGAACTCGATTGTACACCGGAAGAAGCGCGCACTTTGATTGGACTGCCGGACGTGGCGAAACTTAATGAAACTTATGTGAAGGAATTGTCCAAATTCCTTCAAGGCGCCAACTCTGTCGAACAACTCCAGAATTTCACCAAGATTATTGCGCCTATGGGTGAGGCGGGCGTGAAAATGTTTTCGTCTTTCCTGACCGGAGCCATGGGCGGCGGCTCTAGCCGCAGCAAGTCTTCAACGAAGAAAAAGGATTAGATATCAATTATTTATATAGATATGGATTCAGCGGCTGAAACCATTTTCGCTCTGTCGAGTGGCCAGCCGCCAGCGGCTATCGGAATTATCCGGATAAGCGGCGACCGAGCATTTGACGGCCTGGCTAGACTAATAGGGTCTTTGCCAGAGCCGCGAAAACCAAGTCTACGGAGGTTGACGGACCCTGTAACCGATGAACCGCTTGATCAGGCATTGGTGATTGCTTTCCCCGGTCCCAATAGCGCGAGCGGTGAGGATCTTGCCGAGATTCATTGCCATGGGGGCAGGGCGGTTGTTCGGGCAATCGAGAGCGCTCTGGACGACATGGATGGATTGCGTCGGGCTGAGCCGGGAGAGTTTACCCGCCGGGCCTTTACCAACGGCCGTATGGATTTGGCAGAAGCGGAGGGCCTATCCGATCTATTATTCGCAGAAACGGAGATGCAGCGGCGGGCAGCGGTAAAGATGGCTGGTGGTGCCTTGTCGCGACAAATTGAGGGGTGGCAATCAGAGGTACTGCGGTTATCAGCGATGGTGGAAGCAGAGCTGGATTTTTCCGACGAGGACGACGTGACGGAAGGACATAGCGACACGATCCAGCTAGGTGCCGCAAACGTAGCTGCAGAATTGGCAACGCTTCTTTGCCGACCGCGTGCTGAAAAACTGAGGGAAGGTGTGCGGATCGTTCTCGGCGGTCCACCCAATAGCGGAAAATCAACGCTGCTCAATGCACTGGTCGAGCGTGAAGCCGCGATTGTATCGGAGATTGCCGGGACCACGCGCGATGTAATTGAAGTGCCGATTGCAATTGGCGGGATACCTTTCCTGTTCATTGATACCGCCGGGGTTCGAGATCAGGGAGTGGAAGAAATTGAGCGTATCGGCATAAATCGCGCCCGTCAGCAATTTGATCTGGCTGATATCATTCTTTGGCTGGGGCCAGAAGGAGATGGCCCTGCACACAGAAACGTTATTGAGATAGGTGCCCGGTCCGATCATCCTGATTATCAGCCGAAGAGCGATTCTATAATCTCCGTGTCACCGGTGACGGGTGAAGGTATGACGACGCTGGTGGATATGTTGGTGCGCGAAGCAAAGGATATTCTGCCGGCAGGCGACGAGGTCAGTGTTAACAATCGCCAGGCCGGCCATTTGATGGGTGCACAAAGCTATCTCGAAAATATCGCTGACCACTCCGATTTCCTGATCATCGCCGAACAGCTACGCCTAGTGCGCAGCGCTTTGGATGCGATTACCGGGCGAGCGAGTACGGAAGACATGCTTGATGCGTTGTTCGGAAAATTCTGTATCGGCAAATAGATGTTTCACGTGGAACATTGGAATGAGGATGAATCCGTTTTGACCTGAAACCTGCCTTGCGCTATGGGCGCGGCATGGATCAGAAGTTCGACATCATTGTTGTAGGTGGCGGCCATGCTGGCTGTGAAGCAGCGGCGGTTGCCGCGCGGATGGGTGCGCACACAGCTTTGGTCAGCTTCACGAGGGACAGCATTGGTGCGATGTCTTGCAATCCGGCTATTGGCGGACTCGGCAAGGGGCATCTGGTGCGCGAAGTGGACGCGTTTGACGGGCTCATTGCCCGCGCTGCTGATGCAGCAGCCATTCACTATCGGATGCTCAATCTGTCCAAGGGTTCAGCGGTCCAGGGACCAAGGGTTCAGGCGGATCGCACATTGTACAAGCGCGCTATTCACTCCATGCTGGAAGCGCAGCAGAATCTCTCGATTATTGAGGGAGAGGTCTGCTCTCTCATATTTGATGATTCCAAAGTGACAGGAATTCGCCTTGCAAACGGCGACAACATAGTTGCACCGGCTGTGATTCTCGCAACCGGCACATTCTTGAACGGAAAATTATTTCGTGGTGAGGAAACGGTTGCTGGTGGACGCACCGGCGAAGCATCGTCGATCTCACTCGGTCAGCAGATACGGGAAGCGGGTCTGCCGATAGCCCGGCTTAAAACAGGAACACCGCCGCGGCTTGATGGTCGCACAATAGATTGGGCTCGCCTTCCGGAGCAACCTTCCGATGAAGAAGACTGGACGATGTCGCCGTTAACTGTGAGGCGAAAAGTCCCGCAGACTTTTTGCGCAGTGAGTCGGACCAATGCATCCACGCATGATATCATCAGAAACTCGCTGCACCGCTCGCCACTGTTCAGCGGTGCCATCGATGCACAAGGGCCGCGCTATTGCCCATCCATTGAAGACAAGATTCACAGGTTTGCGGACCGCGATTCGCATCAGGTATTCCTGGAGCCCGAGGGGCTAGATACCAACCTGGTTTATCCCAATGGTATCAGCACCTCGTTGCCGGCAGACGTTCAGTTGGAATTTGTGCGGACGATGGATGGTTTGGCACATGCCAAGATATTGGTACCCGGCTATGCGGTGGAATATGACTATATCGATCCGCGCGCGCTGGATCGTAGTTTGAAAGTTCGGGATCTCGATGGACTCTATTGTGCCGGTCAGATTAATGGCACGACCGGATATGAGGAAGCGGCAGCGCAGGGATTGATTGCAGGTATCAGTGCAACTTGCGCAGTGCTTGGTCGACCGGCTTTGCAGCTTGATCGCGGTTCGAGCTATATGGCGGTGATGGTCGATGACCTTACCTTGCAGGGTGTTACGGAGCCTTATCGTATGCTCACAGCCCGTGCTGAATATCGGTTAAGACTTCGGGCTGACAATGCAACGACCCGTCTTAGCGGTATGGCGTTGGAACTGGGTTGCCTTGGAAAAGAGCGCCGAAATTGGTTTGAGGAACGACAGACGACGCGCGAAGAAATAGTTTCTGCGCTGCAGACGATCAAATCTTCGGAAGAGATTTTCGCGGCTGGAATCAATGTTCGCAAAGATGGTACCAAACAAAGCCTGTTTG
This sequence comes from Parasphingorhabdus halotolerans, assembly GCF_012516475.1. Classification (NCBI taxonomy): domain Bacteria; kingdom Pseudomonadati; phylum Pseudomonadota; class Alphaproteobacteria; order Sphingomonadales; family Sphingorhabdaceae; genus Parasphingorhabdus; species Parasphingorhabdus halotolerans. Next base: position 2,150,713 of record NZ_CP051217.1, read on the forward strand.
ATTGGCTTCGTTTTCCAAACATCACCATTGCTGCGATGGAGGACATGGAGGCTCGATTAGCTAATTTGGATCCGGCTCTGTCGGCAGAGATTGAAGAGGATGCGCGCTACGCTCCTTATTTGCAGCGGCAGGATGCAGAGTTGCGGGATTTACAGGCCAATGAACAAATTCGCTTGAACGATGATCTTGATTATGCCGGAATAGCTGGGCTTTCAAACGAAATGGTCGAACGTTTGAACAAGGCAAAACCGGAAACTCTGGCTGCTGCTTCGCGGGTTCGCGGCATTACACCCGCCGCTTTGGCCGCCATTCTTGTTCATGCACGGAGACGTGAAGAAAAGAATCTGGCTGCGTGACCGAAGAAGAAGCGAAGATATGGTTGCAGCGGGAATTTGATGTTTCACGTGAAACATGGGCGCGGCTCGATCAATTTCTGTTTCTATTGCACGATGAAATGGCCAGACAGAACTTGATATCAAAGGCAAGCGCCGAGCATATATGGTCTCGCCATGTGGTGGATAGCGCTCAGCTGATCCCATTTGCTCGGCAGGGAATTGATCGGAGAACATGGCTTGATTTAGGCACAGGCGCGGGCTTTCCAGGAATTATTATCGCTATTCTAACAAACGATACCGTCAAGATGGTTGAATCGCGAACAAGAAGAGTGGCTTTTCTAAATGAGGTCCTTGCGTCGCTGAGCCTCGGCGAACAGGCAGTCGTTTTGGGCAGCAAATTGGAGGCAGTAAAGAGCTTTCCGGTAGACGTGATTACGGCTCGCGCCTTTGCTCCGCTTGATCGGCTCATCTCGATTTCACACCGGTTTTCCACAGAAAAGACCGTTTGGCTCTTACCAAAAGGCAAAAATGCGGTAAGGGAGGTAAGTGAACTTCCGCATAAGCTCAGAAAAATGTTCCACGTGGAACAGAGTTTAACCGATCCGGAAGCGGGAATATTGGTAGGGAAAGGCAAGTTATCTTAGCTTTTCATTATCTTAGCTTATTATAGGATTGCGTAAAAATATGGTCCGTATCGCGATAGCCAATCAAAAAGGCGGTGTTGGAAAAACCACCACAGCCATTAATATGGCTACGGCCTTGGCCGCGACCGGCTGGAAAGTCTTGCTGATTGACCTCGATCCGCAAGGTAATGCGTCAACAGGCCTAGGCCTTAACCAGGCAGATCGAGAGTGTAACAGCTTTGATCTGCTGATTTCCGATCTATCGCTTGCAGAATGCGTATCTCCCACACGTGTACCCGGTCTGGATATTGTCCCTGCTACCGTTGATCTATCAGGAGCCGAGATTGAACTGGTAGAATTTGAAGAACGCACGCATCGTCTCAAAACGGCGCTGGATGCTGGCGATGACGGGCGATGGGATATTTGTCTGATTGATTGTCCGCCATCACTCGGGTTGTTGACATTAAACGCCATGGTTGCAGTGGAATCACTGCTCGTTCCGTTGCAGTGTGAATTTTTCGCACTCGAAGGATTAAGTCAATTATTACAAACAGTTGAGCGCATCAGGGCGCGGTTTAATCCGGCGCTTTCGGTGATGGGCGTCGTGCTCACCATGTATGATCGCCGCAACAAGCTGACAGAACAGGTTTCCGACGATGTCCGCGCCTGTCTTGGTAATGTAGTTTTTGACACGGTGATTCCGCGAAACGTCCGTTTGTCTGAAGCGCCGAGCCACGGGTTGCCGGCGCTTATTTATGATCATCGCTGTAGCGGCTCTGAAGCTTATATTAATCTCGCGAGAGAATTAATTGGTCGGCTGCCGGTTAGAAAGGTTGCAGCATAGTGGCGGAAAACAAAGAAATTGAAGGCGAACGGACAGGAAAAAAAACCGCTGCAAAACGTCCTATGGGGTTGGGCAGGGGCCTGAATTCTCTTTTTGGAGATATTCAGAAAGAAGAACCAATTGCGCCTCCAGGCCGTGCCTCCGATTCGGACCGGAGTGGTGATGGCACTGACTATGCCACAGATTTAACGAATCCTGCCGTTGAAGGGCTGCGATCCATTGCTATTTCGGAAATTCGTCCCAACCCCGATCAACCCCGCCAGACATTTGATAATGATGCGCTGGATGAGCTCGCTTTGAGTATGCGGCGTCGCGGGGTTATTCAGCCTATTGTTGTGCGCCCCCACGGCAAAAACTATCAGATTGTGGCCGGCGAACGTCGCTGGCGTGCCGCACAGCGGGCGCGGCTTCATCATGTACCGGCGATTATCCGCCAGCTTAATGACGAAGAAACGCTGGAAATTGCGATCGTCGAAAATGTCCAGCGCCGCGACCTCAATGCGATTGAAGAAGCGGAAGCCTATGTGAAATTGTCCGAGGATTACGGGCATAGTCAGGCACGACTTGCTGAACTGGTCGGAAAATCACGGAGCCATGTCGCCAATATCATGCGGCTTCTTGAGCTTCCGCAGGCGGTTCGCGCGCTCGTTGCAGAAGAAAAGCTGGCAATGGGACATGCACGAGCGCTAATCAATGCGCCCAATGCTATCGAGCTCGCCAATCAGGCAGTCAAGCAGGGACTTTCCGTCCGCGACGTGGAGAAGCTCGTTCGCAAGCAATTGGGCAGTTCGAAAAACGCCGCCAGCGGTAAAGCTACTGCTCCGCAGGGCGAGGACGCTGATATCCGCGCCGTGGAAAACCATCTGGGTGATTTGCTTGGTTTGAAGGTGTCAATTCAGTCAGGACCGTCCGGTGCAGGATTGATGACGATCAGTTTTAGCAATCTTGATCAGCTAGATCTGATTTGCCAGCGGCTGACGGGTGAACATATTTAGCATTGCTACACAAATATACGCAAATAACTGTAACGACTAACCAATCGGACAGCCGTAAATCCCGCAAGAACCGCCAATCTTCAACAGTTTTCAGTGTTAGGAAACCATTAACCATGGCTGGCAGTAAAACCTTATAACCTTTCTTCGATAAGCAATCTCGAATGGAGCGGCATGGCGACGTCGTGATCAGTGGGAATTGTTCGGATGCACCGCAGGTGGCTTCGTTTGTTTTGAAAGTAAAATAGGGACCATATAATATGTCTAAGTTTATCAAAGCCGCTTTGGCTTCTTCCGTACTTGTCGCGTCTATGATGAGTGCAAATGTTGCTCAGGCTGCAACTGCTTCTGCTGATGCAAGTGCAAACATCCTTGCTGAAGTGACCCTCGTTAATGATGCAAATACATCGCTTAACTTCGGTACCATCGTTGTTGACGCAACCGGCGGTTCTGTAGTTGTGGATAACGCAGGCGCACTGAGCAGCTGTGGCGGCGCTCTGGTATGTACCGGCACAACCGATGCTGCTGACTTCACTGTTGGTGGTACCGCGGCTGAACTGGTGAATGTGACTATTCCAGGCACGGTTTCACTTGCCAACGCTGGCGGTGCTACGATGACAGCTTCTTTGACTTCATCGGTAACCGGCGGCCAAGTTACGCTTGACGGCTCTGGCGCAGCGACTTTTTCTGTTGGCGGTTCGCTCGCAGTTGGTGGTGGTCAGGCTGACGGTGCTTACACCGGTACCTTTACGGTAACTGCTGACTATCCTTGAGCGTACTAGTCCCGGGCTATCCGCTTTGGGCATAAGCTTGTTGCGCCGATCGTGGTGCGATTGAAATAAATTATGGCCTGCTTGGGGAAAGACTCAAGTGGGCCATTTTCTTTTTGCGCCAAATATTCCCCAGCGCCCGAATATTGTGGGCATGGTTAGCGCTTTGGTAACTCTATCTCGCCATAATGAAATTTGAAAAACCGTTGCTGCAAGGCACGATGGGTACTGATTTTTAAACCGGAGAAGATGATGACGATCAAGGGTCTGAAGCAATTGGGCAAACAATATATCGGATTGGGACTGGCAGCGTCGGCTTTTGCTCTTGGCGCTATGCCTGCTCAGGCCGCTGGTGACTTGTTGGTCGCTCCGACCCGCATCATTTTGGATGGTCAGCGCGGAACTGAAGTGATCCTCAACAATATTGGTGCGGAAACCGCGACCTACCGTATATCTCTCGAGTTGCGGCGAATGACAGCGGATGGTCGGCTCGAGAATGTGGAACCCGAACAGGCCAATGCTATCGAGCAGGCAGCAACAGAAATGATCCGCTACGCGCCACGCCGGGTGACTTTGCCACCCAACCAACCACAAGCGATTCGCTTGGGTGTTCGTCCGCCACAAGGTTTGCCCGACGGCGAATATCGTGCGCACCTGCTATTTCGAGCTATTCCCAAGGCAACATCAGTAACACAGGCTGAAAATCCGGAAGGCGGCTTTTCCATCTCGTTGGTGCCGATCTATGGCGTCACCATTCCAGTTATCATTCGCCAGGGCAATCTTGAAGCAACGGCCGGTATTGCCAATGCCCGGATGGAAACAGCCGAAGACGGCACACCAGCATTTGCTTTTGATCTCAGCCGGTCCGGCGACCGATCAACATATGGCGAGATCCGCGTTGTGAAGCAGGGAGAAAGCGAGCCGCTTATCGTTGCGCGCGGCATAGCTGTTTATCCCGAAGTATCGAGCCGAAAAGTGACACTGTCTGTTGGTCCAGATATCGCTGCCCAGCTCAAGGGTCCGGTCTCGGTGGAATATTATGAACCAGATAATGCTGGCGGCGGACTTATCACAAAAAGCCAATTGGTTCTCAGATAAGCGATATATTTCAATAGTTTGGTATGACGTCGCAGCGTCTTGATATCAAATATTTGATATGAAAAAAGCAATTTCCATAATCTGCCGAAGCGCGAAAGCGACGGCCTTTGCCGCAGGGGTCAGCATGATCTCGGCGGCATCGTTGTTTATGGGTCCATTTATCGCAACGCCCGCTCATGCTGCAGAAACCTGGCAGGCCAATGACGACGATTCACTCTTGTTTGATATCCGGTCCGGTAAATACCGACTTGGCGATGGTGTGCGCGGTTATCAAACCGCCACCGGTGTGTGCGTTGATCTGGCAGATGTTATCATCGCCCTCGATCTCCCGGTACGGCTGGACAAAAAGTCGCGCCGCGCAACTGGTTGGATATTTAGTGAAAATCAGACGCTTACCATCGAGCGCGATAGTAACACGGTACAAAAGGTGAACGAGCGGAAAAAGCTGAAGCAGAGCGATATTTATGACACACCCGAGGGGTGGTGCGTTAACGTAAAGAGCTTGGAAAACTGGCTTGATGTGTCACTGCAGGCCGATCTTTCCAATGCGCTTCTGGTGCTTAAATCGGATACTAAACTGCCGTTCCAGAGTGCGCTGGAGAGAAAAGAGCGAGCGGCAAAAATTCGCCCGAGGCGTAGTTTCGATCTTTCCAGCCTGCCGCAATCCACCGAACCCTATAAGCTGTGGCGGACGCCGTCAGTTGATGCCGTTGTTTCGGCAGGTGGATTGAGGGATAACCGCTCCGGGCAGCAATTTGATCTACGCTACGAGCTTTTTGCTTCTGGTGAAGTTGGCAAAGCATCGTTTGATGCGCGCCTGTCTTCCACCGACAAGGGAATTCCTCAAAATTTGCGGGTCCGTGCCTACCGTACTGATCCAAAAGGGCAGCTATTGGGACCGCTTAAGGCCACACATTTCGCGCTCGGCGATGTTTCCACTGTTTCCACTCCGCTGGTGTCGCAATCGACGGTAGGGCGCGGTGGATTTGTGACCAACAGGCCGGTTGATCGCCCCGATAGTTTCGATCGCACCAGTTTTCGCGGCGAGTTACCTGAAGGATGGGAGGCCGAGCTCTATCGTAATGGTCAACTGCTGGCTTTCGCTGAAACGCGGACGGACGGCCGCTATGAGTTTATCGATGTGCCGCTTCTCTATGGTCAGAATAACTTTGAAGTGGTGCTATACGGCCCGCAAGGCCAGGTGAAGCGAGATAATAAGACTGTCCCGGTGGGATTGGACTCCATACCACCCAAACAAACCTACTATTGGGCTGGCGTTCACGAGGCTGGCGAAGATCTGATCCGTTTGAGCGGTTTTTCATCAAGCCGCCAAGCAGGTTGGCGCGGTGGAATCGGGTTCGAGCGTGGTCTTAACGCCAAAACATCGGTCGCCGCCTCGCTATTTAGCCTGCAGATTGATGGAAACCGTTATAATTATCTCGAGGGCTCCCTACGCCGGGCGGTTGGGCCGACTTTGGTTGAGCTTTCCGCTTCTTCAAATCTCATCGGCGGCACGGCGCTTCGCGGGCAGCTGCTGGGTGCACTTGGCGATACGCAAATTACGGCAGAGACCATATGGGCAAGGGGCGGCTTTACCTCTGACCGAATTGAACAAAAGGTGAACGGAAGGCATGGCTTGTCTGTGGACCATAATTTCACGCTCGGTGAAAAAATTGTGCCGTTCCATATAGATGCGCAATATGAAACGCAGACGGACGGGAACAACTCTCTCGATCTGAGAGCAAGAACATCATTCAATTTACGCCGTTTCTCGGTTACCGGCGAATTGATCTGGGGCAAGAGATTCAGCGCCTTTGGGCCGGATCCGCCAGACCAGATAACCGGAAGGATTCTGGTAAACGGGCGGATTGGCAAGGTTCGCCTCCGAGGCGAGGCTAGCTACAGGATCGCACCGGAAAAACGTTTCGAACGAGTCAATTTCACCGGCGAATGGGGCGCAGGAGAGCGATCTAACTGGCGGGCTGAACTCGGCTATGATGTTCCGTTCAACCGTGCGCGCGCAGGCATTGGCTATGTACGGCGGTTTGACAAATTCTCGCTTACCGCAAGTGCAGAAGCTGCGACCGATGGCTCGGTTGCCGCTGGGCTGAACCTCGCTTTCAGCCTTGGCCCCGATCCGCGCAATGGCAAGTTCCGTTTCTCCAGCAATAAGCTGGCCAATAATGGGCAGGCGCTGGCTATCGTTTTCCGCGACAAAAACCGCGACGGGATCAGGCAGCCTAACGAACCGCTGGAAGAAAATGTAGAAATAACAGCGGGGCAGTCCACCGCCTTGACGCCAACCGACAAAAACGGGCGCTCGGTGGTTGATAATCTCCAGCCATTCCGGCCGGTGCTTATCGGTATTGATACCGGAAGCCTGCCAGACCCTTATGTGCAGCCGTCGTTGCCCGGTGTCGTGATAACTCCGCGACCCGGGATCGCCATGACCGTTGAGTTGCCACTGGTTGCGGCAGGAGAGGTTGAAGGTACTTTAGTACGACAGGGCGGCGGGGCAATTTCGGGCGTCGGACTGGAGTTGCTCGACGGCGAAGGGCGTGTCGTGCGAGAAACACGGACTGAATTTGACGGTTTTTTCCTGTTTGAAGGTGTGCCGTATGGTGAATACCGTGTTCGTATTGACCAACTATCGGCGCAGGCGACAAAGCTGTCACCACAGCTAGCGGGAAGGGCGATTGTCGATGACCAGAATCCCATTGCCAGATTGGGTGCGGTGACGGTTTCGGGTCTACGGACACTGGCTGCTGCGGACTCCACCGACCAGATACCCTGATAGTTGCTTGCAGATGCTGAGAGTTGTGATACGGCTTTTACAGCTTTATCATCAGGAATATCCCATGCAAATTGTCGCCAATGGCATTAATATCGAAGTCGAAGATCACGGAAATCCTTTGGATCCGGCCATATTGTTGGTTATGGGCTATACCGCGCAGCTGGTTTATTGGCCGTTGGATTTGGTCAACGGGTTAGTCGATCATGGGTTTCGCGTGATCCGCTTTGACAACCGCGATGTTGGGCTTTCCTATAAGTTTGACGGCGTAAAAGCCCCAAACCCCATTCGACAGATGATCGCCAAACGCTTTTTGCCGAGTCGCAACCTGGCGCCTTATAACCTTGGGGATATGGCGAGAGATGCGGTGGGCGTGCTAGATGCGCTAGAGATTGAAAAAGCCCATATTGTCGGTGCTTCGATGGGCGGGATGATCGGCCAGCTTATAGCAGCAGACCACAGCGATCGGGTTTTGTCTTTCACGCCTATAATGTCATCGACCAACGCTCCGGGATTGCCGGGTGCCGACGCTGAAGTGCGAAAAGTGCTGTTCAGAACGGCGCGTGCGAAAGCTAAGACAAGAGAGGAAGCGCTTGAGCTTGGACTGGCATTTTCCTCTCTGATCGCTTCAGAAGAAGGACGTAACCGCAAAGAAGAGCGCAAGGAATTGATGCGATTGGCCCAGGATCGCGGCTTTTATCCTCCCGGTCCGAAACGACAGATGGCAGCGATTATTGAAACCGGTAATTTGCGGCCGGTGGCAAAACGGATCGCTGCGCCAACTATGGTCATACATGGCGCGGAAGATCCTTTAATCCCGTCGGCTTGCGGCCGCGATATTGCGGCCAATGTCAACAATGCCCGCTTCGAACTTGTCGAAGGCATGGGGCATGATTTGCCGCCGAGCAAATTGCCCGCGATGGTTGCGCTGATAGCGGGACATTGCAAGGCAGCGTGAGGCGAAGATGACCAGCAGGATTACCATTGTTGGTGGGGGTTATGCCGGCGCAATGCTCGCGCGGTCGCTTGATGATGTGGCGCAGATCACCCTTGTCGAACCGCGAGATAAATGGGTCCACAATGTCGCGATGATTCGGGCGATGGCAACGCCACAGCTACTTGATCAGATCGTCATGCCCTATGACGGTTTGCTCAAAAACGGAAAAATTGTGAGAAGTCGTGTTACCGCGATTGATGGCACTAATGTGATTCTGGAGGATGGCGGCGAAGTAGCGGGTGATCTCGTTATCGTTGCCACCGGCTCGAGCTATGCCGCCCCGTTTAAAATGCAAAGCGATGAAAGTTCAGCCTTCATCAGCAAGGCGAAGCAGGTTGCCCGAGCGGTCGATAAGTCAAAAAATATTGCCATCGTCGGTGCCGGCGCGGTTGGCTGCGAACTGGCTGGCGAGATTGCTTTTGCGCGGCCAGAGAAACAGATCACGCTTATCTCGTCCGGTGACAAATTATTTGCCAATTATCCGCCAAAGCTCGGACGGGCGATGCTTCGGCAATTGGGCGAGTTGGGCGTAAAGGTCCGTCTCGGTGAACATATTACAAAGTTAAAGCGATCTGATGAGCCTTATGTTCTTGCCAAGGGTAAGTTGAAGCTTTCCGATGGTTTTCCGATAGATGTCGACATGGTAATTCCGGTTGTTGGAGCGAAGCCGAATACGGAACTCATGCAGTCGGTTGAAGGAGTTGCAATCGACGGACATGGCCGGATCATTGTTGACAACTGGCTGCGACCGACGACCAATCCGGGCCTATTTGTTGTCGGGGATATTGCAAGTACCGGCGATACGATGACAATTGTGGGGTTGACCCGCCAAGTTGGCTGGCTCCAAAAAGCACTCAAAGCGCATATTGGCGGGAAAGCGATGGAAACGCAAAAAGCCTACAAACCTTGGAGTAAGTCATTGATTTTATTACCTCTCGGACCGGATAAAGGTGCAAGTGCTTTGCCATTTGGCGTGACCGGCCCGTTTCTCACATCAATGATCAAGGGCAAGAAACTGTTTATTCCGCGCTATCATAAAGAGTTCAACTGGACGCCCTAGACTATTTCCAGATCGAGCATTTTTAGCGCAATTTCTTTGGCATCTTTATAGCCGGCTTTGCCATTTGCGGCCCGCGGAACTGTATCGACCTGCAGTATCGCCCGGGGCGCTTTATAAGCTGCCAGTTGTCCACGAACATGTTCCTGCAGAGCGTCTGCATCGAACGTCGCTCCGTCACATAGTGACAAGACTGCGGTGACCTTCTGGCCAAACCGGTCATCAGGTATGCCGACGACTAGGCAATCATAAACGCTTTCATGCGTCTTTAAGGCTTCTTCCACTTCCTCGGGAAAAATTTTCTCGCCGCCACTATTAATACAGGCGGAACCCCGGCCCAGCAATGTGATTGAGCCATCTTCCTCGACCGTCGCAAAATCACCCGGGATTGAATAGCGCACACCATCAAATGTTTTAAACGTAGCGGCGCTCTTGGCTTCATCTTTATAATAGCCGAGCGGCACCATCCCGCCATTGCAGATCATACCCATTTCACCGGAGCCCGGCGCGACCGGCTTCCCATCCTCGGTTAGCACTTTCGTGGTTGGGTTCATTTCAAACTTGGCTGTCTGGTCGATATCAATATTGTCTTTGGTCGTGATCGATGAACCCATACTGCCTTCGGTTGAGCCCATGCTATCGACAATCATGATATGGGGGAGATGGTCCAGAAGGCCACGTTTCACGTCGGTGGACCACATCACGCCGGACGATCCTATCATCTGAAGGGACGATAAATCAAAGGCTTGACCAGCCGCCTTGGCATTCTCCAGCGCAGCAAGCATCGGTTTGGCAAATACATCGCCAACGATGGTTATATCCGTTGCTTTTTGATCCGCTGCGAGCTGCCAAAGAGCCTTGGGATCAAAATGGCTATTGTCAAACAGGATCACAGCGCCGCCCAGGCTGTGCGGGATCATCGCACCGATCCACATGCCGGTTCCGTGCATGATCGGGCAAGCGGGAATGCCCCGCGAAGTTGCACCTGCGGCATGTAATTGTTGAACGAGCGGGCCAAAGCCGTTGGCATCTGTCGGTGGAACCATTTCCCGCATCTCGAAACCTTTGGCAAGCAGGGCGCTGGCGAAACTCTTGTGATCATACATCACGCCTTTGGGCATGCCGGTGGTGCCGCCGGTATAGAGCATATAGAGATCGTCATTTGATCGCTCAATCACCGGCATCGGCTCCGTTTTTTGCAATGTTTCTTCATATGGTATCGAGCCAGCAAGATGCTCACCGGACCCATCGTCAATTTCGAGGAAGAGCTTGATCTGTTCCAACTGATCGCGGATTGCTGCAACACGCGGGGCAAATTGTGCTTGAAATACCAAAGCTTCGCTGTCTGAATTATTGATAACATGGGTTAGTTCGGCTTCGAGATAGCGGTAGTTGACATTGACCGGGCAGATCCGCGCTTTGAATGCACCAAATTGCGCTTCCATATATTCTGCTGAATTATAGGCATAAATTGCCAGCTTAGCACCGGCCTCCAGACCGTGATCGGTATAGATTTGTGCGACCCGTGCCGCGCGGTTTTCATATTCGGCCCAGTTATAGCATTTTTCGCCGTCGACGACCGCGGGCTTGTCCGGAATTGCTTTAGCGATATTTTCCCAGATATCTGCCATTTGCCAGGTCATAAGAATCTCTCCCGTTTGTTTGGGAGCATAGTCATATCACGGTTCTTCGCAAGATAATCGATTCCGTCTGGATTGATTTATAACATCTATTGGCCCAGCGACTTTCGCAATGGTCGAATGATTTCGTCATTATGCTGGCCAAGCGCTGGAGCGTTGCCAGCAGGCTTTGTTCTCTTGCCGCCAAAGTGAACTGGCGGTGCGACATTGCGGACAGAACCGAGAAGAGGGTGATTTTCAGCTTCAAAACTGCCAAGCGCTATTGTCTGTTCGTGGTCCGGAATATCCGCCAACGCTATGCATGGCGCAGCCGGAACATCTTTTTCGGCTAGTCGTGCAACCAATTCTGCGCTGGCCAATCCGGGTTGCTCATTCGCAACTAACTGTGCCAGCTCCGCCATGTGTATGCTGCGATTGGCGAGGCCTTTGTATTTTTCTTCCGCTTTGAGGTCGGGTCTGCCGACGGCATCAAAGACAGCCTCCCAATGCGCATCGCTCATCGCGGCATATGCAATAGCCCCATCGGTCGTCCGCATCGGCATCTGGTAATAGTCAGAAAAAGGTGCGCCATGTGCGACGTCGTCGTCAAGCAAGGTAAGATGCATTCCGCCGTCCGGCCAAATGAAAGCAAGACAGCTTTCGATCATAGACAGATCAATATGCTGGCCTGCTCCGGTTCGTTCCCGCGCAAACAAAGCTGCCGTTATGGCCTGGGCAGCAGTGTAAGCTGTAACCTTGTCGCAGATCAGGGTTTTGACATAGGCAAAGCTATCGGGACTACCCTGCAAGGTCATGAAGCCGGTCATTGCTTGCATCACATGATCATAGGCGGGCCGTCCGGCGAGCGGCCCATCGCGGCCAAACCCTGTAATCGCGCAATATATGAGTTCTGGCTTTTCAACCCGCAGACTTGTGCTGCTGAGCCCAAGCCGGGACATCACGCCGGGACGATAATTGTGAATCACGACGTCGGCATCGAGGCACAATTTCCGGGCAATGGCGACGTCTTCCGCCAGTTTCAGATCCAGGGTAACTGAGCGTTTGGCGCGGTTGCAATTGTTGAACAAGCCCGAAATTCCCGCTTTCTGACTGCCCAGCCAGCGCATTGGATCACCGATACCGGGGGGCTCAACCTTGATGACATCCGCCCCTTGCTGCGCAAACATCATGGTGGCAAGCGATGCAGTAATCATGGTGGAGAACTCGACGACCTTTATCCCAGCCAGTGGTTGCTGTGCTGTTACGTTGGCCATGCTTCTCTCCCGTTTATTCTTCCAGATTGGCGGCTAATCTTTCGTATGCGGCAAGGAAATCTTCCTTGAATTCCTGCACCACTTGGCCAGCTGTCATTTGCTCGTTCATCAGCCCAACACCCTGCCCGACCCAATAGGTGGCGAGATCTTTTGCACCCTGATTGTCTCCCTGGGACAGTTTGTCGATTGTGCGAAGCGGCGGCTCCGAGACCAGAGACTGAAGCGGCATAGGCAGCGGTGTTGGGGCACTTTCTGCCTCCCACGCGTCGGTCCAGGGGGATCGCAATTGACGCGAAGGCTTGCCAGTGCGGGATCTTGCCCGAACCGTATCGCGAGAAGTTGCCAACAGCATTTTTTCTTTCACGATCGGGTTCGTCTCTGCTTCGACCGTCGTCAGCCAGACCGAACCACACCATACGCCAGCCGCGCCCATTGCCATGGCGGCCGCCATTTGGGCACCGGTCGCAATGCCGCCCGCTGCGAGCACCGGTGTTTCCTCGCCAATCTCGGTTAGCGCGTTACAGACTTCCGGAATTAAAACCATAGTTGCAACATCACCAGTGTGGCCGCCAGCTTCACCGCCAACGGCAATGATAATATCAACACCCGCAGCGACCTGACTCATGGCGTGTTCTCTGGTTCCGACCAACGCTGCAACGGGAACGTCGTGTTTCTGTCCCAGTTCCAACATCACCTGTGGCGGGATGCCCAGGGCATTGGCGATGAGCTTGATCGGATGCCGGAAGGCCACTTCCAGAATCGCATCGGCATTGTCGCCAATCAGGTTTTGCGAACCCACAACATGCTCGCGGCGCACAGGATCAAGATCACCTGCATCGACGCCATGGCGTTTCATAAGCTCTTCTGTAAATGCGATATGTTCTGCCGGAATACGGGCAAGCATGGCCTCTTCGTCAAATGGTTCGCCGCGACCCTCAACCTTGTTCGGTACGATGATATCGAGACCATAGGGTTTGCCGCCGACATGATCGTCGATCCAGCTCAGTTCCTCTTCGAGGGTTTCTGGCGTGCAATTCACTCCGCCAAAAACGCCCATCCCGCCCGCTTTGGACACGGCAGCAACGACATCGCGGCAATGGGAAAAGGCGACGAGCGGAAATTCAATTCCCAGCATATTGCATATTTTATTTTTCATATGTCTAACCCCGTTTGCGCTGAACCCGTCGACATAAGGACGACGGTTTTTGAAACACTGCAACAAGTTCACGGCGAAGGGCGAGATGTTTAGGTATCATCAATCTTGTCCTCGTCAGCCGCGATTTCCAGGATCAAGTCATCCGCCGCGATCTGCGTCCCTGCTTTGGCGGCGATCATTTCCACAGTGCCATCAATCTCCGCCAGAATCTCATGCTGCATTTTCATCGCCTCAAGAACGGCTAGTTTGTCGCCCTTGGAAACGCGCATTCCCTCTTCAACCAATATCTCCAGCAATTGGCCGTGCATTGGTGCAACCACAGTCCCGCCACCACCGGCATCTTCCATTGCACTCAGGCCGGTGAGGTCGGTGACCGTCAGCGAGCGTTTGGGCGTTGCGATATGCAGGGTTCGATGATTGTGATGATAAATGGCAATAACATTATGACCATTGACCTTGAGTTTTGCTTTGTCGGTGGACATGGACAGCAGCTCGACGTCTGCCTCATCACCACCACGGGTCACCTTATACTTATGCGGGTCTGACACATGGACATGGATGCTCTGCTTGTCTTCGTCCCCTTCATTTTGCCCAGTATATTGCACAACTGTTTCCAAAGCCCCTGTGTTGGACCAATCGAGCATTTCGGTATTGACATTCAGCGCCATTTTATGAGCGGCCCGCTGCCGCAATTTATGCTGCAAAACAGCTGCTATCGCATAATATTCAAAACTAAGGGTGCCCAGATCAACGCCGCCCTCTCCATAATTTTCGGCAATGAACGCCGTGGTCGCCTGACCATCGACAAAGTCCGGCTTGTCGAGCGCGTCGATCAGGAAATCGCGATTGGTTTTTGGACCGAATAGAGCGGTTTCGGAAAGCGCCTTGATCATCCGTCGCCGGGCTTCATCGCGGGTTGCGCCATGGGTGATGATCTTGGCGACCATGCTATCGTAAAAGGGCGAAACCTCGCCACCGGTTTCGATCCCGCTATCGACGCGGGACAGATCAGAGGGCTTCCAGAGATCGATATGACCGGTGCTGGGCAGAAAATCGTCGTTAGGATCTTCCGCATAGAGCCGGACTTCCATCGCGTGCCCAGACAGCTTGACGTCATCTTGCGTAATGCCCAGCAAGTCGCCTTGCGCAACTTTGAGTTGGAGCGCCACCAGATCAAGGCCTGTAATTTCTTCCGTCACAGGGTGTTCGACCTGCAAACGGGTGTTCATTTCGAGGAAGTAGAATTCACCGGACTGGTCGAGCAGAAATTCAACCGTCCCTGCGCCGACATAATCCACAGCCCGCGCCGCCTCGACCGCTGCGGCACCCATTTGGGCTCGCAGCTCAAGCGTCAACACCGGACAAGGCGCTTCTTCGATAACCTTCTGATGCCGCCGTTGAACCGAACAGTCGCGTTCGCCGAGATGAATGGTATTGCCATGGCTATCGGCAAAAACCTGTATCTCGACATGGCGCGGTTTAATGATTGCCTTTTCAAGAATCAGCTCGCCATTACCAAAAGCATTTTCCGCCTCGGAACGCGCCAGCTTTATTGCGTTCGGGACCTCGCCCAGATCATGCACTAGCCGCATACCGCGACCGCCGCCGCCAGCCGCCGCTTTGACCATCAGCGGGGCACCGATCTTCTTTGCTTCGGAGATCAGGGTTTCGTCGGACTGGTCATCATCCTGATATCCGGGGACACAAGGGACGCCTGCGGTTATCATCGCGCGTTTTGATCGCGCCTTGTCGCCCATCACATCAATGGCTTTTTCGGGCGGGCCGACAAAGATGATTCCGGCATTGGCGCAAGCCTGGCTGAATGCGGCGTTCTCGGACAGGAACCCATAGCCAGGATGAATCGCATCCGCGCCGGTATCTTTAGCGGCCTGAATGATCTTGTCGATTAGCAGATAGGATTCATTAACCGGTGCCGGACCGATCCACACGGCATCATCCGCCATTTTAACATGAAGAGCTTTGGCATCTGCATCGGAATAAACAGCGACGGTGCGCAGGCCCTGCGCTATGGCAGTACGCATGATCCGGCAGGCAATTTCCCCGCGATTAGCGACAAGGAGGGTGTTGATTTTCGTCATATGTAGTTCCCTGCACTCCGTTCGTCCTGAGCCTGTCGAAGCATGAATTCGCACGATCTGTCCTTCGACAAGCTCAGGACGAACGGATTAGATGGCTGCACGAGACTCATTCTGGTTTCACCACCCAATTGGGTTTGCGCTTTTCAAAGAAACTCGCGACGCCTTCTTTCGCTTCGTCGCTTACCATGCGATCAGCAAAATTCTCTGCAGCCAGGTGGATCACTTCGTCACGACGTTTGCCTGAGATTTGACCGAGCAATTCCTTGGTCGCTGCAATAGCACCGGGGGCAGCGCCCAGAACCTGCTTGCGGATTTGCGTTTCGATGATTTCCAGTCCTGCGACATCATCCGCAATAAAGTCGGCA
The DNA here is from genome assembly GCF_012516475.1 of Parasphingorhabdus halotolerans. Taxonomy (NCBI): domain Bacteria; kingdom Pseudomonadati; phylum Pseudomonadota; class Alphaproteobacteria; order Sphingomonadales; family Sphingorhabdaceae; genus Parasphingorhabdus; species Parasphingorhabdus halotolerans. The sequence continues at coordinate 2,166,733 of NZ_CP051217.1, forward strand.
AAACCCAGTTCATGTGCTTCGGCCCCGTCAAAGCGGGCAGCTGTCAGCATAAGTCTGCGCCCGGTCGCGTAGCCGAGTTTCTGAATTACAAAGGGTGAAATCTGTGCAGGCGACAGTCCAATCGCCGTCTCGGTCATCGCAAAGCGGGCCCCGGTTTCGCAGAGTACAACGTCGGCGCAGCATGAGAGCCCAAAGCCACCAGCCATTGCCGCGCCTTCGATTAAAACGATAACGACTTGTGGCGCAGTATTGACCAGATCAAAGATTTCCGCTGCGCCGCTGGACATTTGGATGATCGCATTGCGGTCACCGCTCGTCTGAAAATTTTGTTTGAAGTTTTTGAGATCGGCGCCGGCACAAAATACCCCGCCGCGTCCGCGCAAAGTAATGCCGCGTACCGCACGATCATCACGAACGCTTTTTAGAACAGCAGCTAGCTCCGCCACCAAGGCGTCGCTTAGCGCGTTGCGATTGTCCGGTTGGTTGAACCAGATGGTAAGCCAGCCTTGTTTAAGTTCGAGTTCGAGCGTTTCGGTTTTTGGCAGTTCGGTCATATCCGCGCTACCCCGAAGGCATTGGGGTGCAGCGTCCGGTTCTGCGCCTCAAATATTGTTTCCAGCGCAAAGCCCAAAACCTTCCTTGTATCGCGCGGATCAATCACCCCATGATCCAAAACCCGGCCAGAGGTGAAAAACGCACTTTCCTGCGCCTCAAAAATATCCCGAATCCGTTTGTCCTGTTTGGCGATCATCTCTTCGTCCGGTTCCACACCCTTTCGTTTGGCCTGCACCCGCGCCACATGGCTCATCGTGTTGGCCGCCGAGGCGCCCGCCATCACGCCGGTTTTGGCATTGGGCCAGCTAAACAGGAAATCCGGTTCAAAGGCGACGCCGCTCATCCCGTAATTACCAGCGCCAAAGCTTGCGCCGATATACAGTGATAATTTCGGTACCCGGACGTTGGAAACCGCCTGGATCATTTTAGAGCCCAGCTTGATCATTCCCTTATGTTCGGACTCGGTACCAACAATATAGCCGGTGGTGTTGTTGAGGAAAATGATCGGCAGCTGTGATTGGTCGCATAACTGGAAAAAATGCGTCGCCTTGGCGGCGGCTTCGGGGTCGAATGGTCCGTTATTGCCGATCAGCCCGACCGCGTGACCCATGATGCTTGCCTGCATACAGACGGTTCCGGGGCCATAGCGCGATTTGAATTCCTCAAAATCAGAGCCATCGACAATCCGTGCCGCAACTTCACGCACGTCATAAGGAATCGTGTAATCGATAGGCACAATCCCGGCGATCTCATCAATGTCGTATATTGGTTCTTCATAATCGTTGCGACGGATAGGCATGGTGTTTTTGTTCCAGTCCAATCGTCCCAAAGTGTCACGGGCAATGGCAATGCCGTGTGCGTCATCGTCGGCCAGATATTCCACCGTGCCGGTTGTGCTGGCGTGCATCTCGGTGCCGCCCAGCTCACGGTCATCGGCAACTTCGCCGGTTGCCGCATGGACCAGAGCTGCTCCGCCCAACGCGGCCATGCCGTTTTCGCGTATCCCGACCACATAGTCGGACATGCCCGGCATATACGCCCCGCCGGCCGTCGAAGGCCCATGCAGGATGACCATGGTTGGAATACCAGCCGCGCTCAGCCAAGCCAGATTGCGGAACAGCATCCCACCATAGGCCCAAAGCTCGACCTTATATTCCATCAGGTTTGCGCCGGCACTTTCGACCAGGTGAATAAAGGGCAGTTTCAAATCTTGCGCAATTTTCTGAGCACCCTTGCAAGCATCCCATCCGCCCGTTGTCGCAGCTCCTGCACGAATGCCGCTATCATCAACCCAAATCATGCAGCGGACACCTTTGACAAAACCAATGCCTAAAATGACACTGCCTCCAGGGATGCTGGTCTCGGGATTGCTATCCTCGACGAGATAATTCGCCATATTATAAAGTCGCAGCCAAGGCATACCAGGATCAAGTAGTCGCGCAAGCCGCTCGTGCGGGGTTAACTGGCCGCGCTTTTCAAAAGTGGGCCGACGTTTCTCGGACGCTTCGACCGCGCGCCTTTCCAACGACCTTAGGTGATCGATGAGTTCCAACATATCAGTGCGATTTTGTACGAAACTATCGGACGCGGTTGCGACCTTCGACTTATATTGTGGCATATACTATCTTTATCCTGCCTCTCTCTATCTATGCTCTACTATGAACAGCACGCAATAAAAAGGGGCCGTTTGCATGATGCAACCGACCCCGAATTTTTAAGACCGTGAAGCGAGCTAAGCCGCCTTGTAGAAGCTTTCCCCTGCATCCGCTTTTTCGCGGAAGCTCATAGGAGGCTTGAACCGTTCGCCATGTTTTTGAGCTAGCGTGTCTGCCGTGCGCACAAAATTCCCGACGCCGATTGTATCAATTTCGCTCATCGGGCCGCCCGTATAAGGCGGGAACCCCCAGCCAAAAATTGCGCCGAGATCAGCAGATTGCGGATCGGATACAACGCCCTCGTGATAACATTGGGCGGTGGCGATAAGCTGGATATACATCAAACGTTGTTTGACGGTTTCAACATCCGGCTGCTCATCGGCGAGCGGGAAATGGTCAGCCAGACCCGGCCAAAGCTTCTTCGAACCATCATCGGCATATTCATAGAAACCACCGCCAAAGCGTCGACCCCGACGATCGACCTTTTTGACCATGATCTCCATCAAGTCTTCTGTTCCGCTTGGAACGTAAGAATCGCCCATTTCTTCTTTGGTCGAAGTCATGATGTCGTAGCCCAACTGCAAGGTGGTTTCGTCGACCACGGCGAGCGGACCAATCGGCATACCCATGGCAACAGCTGCATTTTCAATCAGTGCCGGTTTCACGCCTTCAGCGATCATTAGCATTGCTTCATTGGCATATGGCGGGAACACGCGGTTGGTGTAGAAGCCGCGAACGTCTTTAACCACAATCGGTGTCTTGCGGATTTTAGCATTGTAATCGAGCGCGACGGCCAGAGCCTTGTCACCGGTTTCTGCGCCAGGGATGATTTCCAGCAAGGGCATTCTTTCTACAGGAGAGAAAAAATGCATGCCTATAAATTGATCGGGCCGTTCGCTGTTCTTGGCAAGGCCGGTGATCGGCAGGGTCGAAGTGTTCGAGGCGAAAACCACATCCTTGCGGATCACTGCTTCGGTTTTCTTGATCACATCGGCCTTGATGTCGGGGCGCTCAAACACCGCTTCGATGATCAAATCGACATCCTTGAGGTCGTCATAATTGTCGGTAGGCGTGATCAAGGCCATGAAAGCTTCGGCCTTTTCCTTGGTCATCTTGCCGCGCGCGACATTCTTGTCGACGATCTTCTGGCTATAGGCGACGGCTTTCTGTGCTTCTTCCATACTCCGGTCGAGGACAATTACATTCATCCCGCCTTTGGCCGTAACGTGGGTGATGCCGGAACCCATCAGGCCAGCACCGAGTACGCCAACGGTCTTTAGGTCAGAGGCGGGAACGCCCTTTGGACGAGCCGCACCTTTTTCAGCCGCCTGTTTGTTAATGAACAAAGTGCGGATCATGTTTTTGGCTTGCGGGCCGCTCAAGAGCTTCGTGAAATATTTGCTTTCCACGCGCAGCGCAGTGTCCATCGGCAACATCGAACCTTCATAAAGGCAGGAGAGGATCGCCTTGACCGCCTCATAATTGCCTTTCGACTGTTTGAGTGCGATCGCGGAACTGCCCATGTAAAGCGGCACGGCGCGCGGGTCCATCGAACCGGCGCCTCCAGGGAATTTGTAGCCTTTCTTATCCCAGGGCGCGGATGCTTTCGGATTGGCTTTTACCCATGCTTTGGCTTTGTCGACCACTTCGTCGTGCGGAACGACTTCGTTGACGATATTTTGCGCCAGTGCCGCTTGCGGGTTCATCGGTTGGCCCATCATGATCGCCATGCCTGCCGCTTGCAAACCAGCGAGGCGTGGCAGGCGTTGCGTGCCGCCGCCGCCCGGTAGCAAACCAACTTGTACTTCAGGAAGGCCGAGTTGAATCTTCGGATTGTCTGAACAGACACGGTAATGGCAGGCAAGCGCCAGTTCCAGACCACCACCCAGAGCAAGGCCATGCAATGCACATGCGACGGGTTTGGCGTGGGCTGTACCTTTGAGCAAATCCTTGGCCGAATGACCACCGGTTTCCATGCGGCGCAAATTGGCGTTTAATCCCCAAGCCATTTCAAAGGCCTCTTTTGTGGTTTGTGCCTTGGAAGATCCAAGCATGTTGAGGTCAGCACCTGCAAGAAAACCGGATGCTTTGCCCGAGACCAAAACGGCGCCTCTGATGTCGTCATTATTGATAAGCTCATCAACAAATCTTGGAAATTCTTCCATCAACGCGTCGTCCCATACGTTCATTGGTTTGCCGGGAACGTCGATGGTGACGAGCGCGACGCCGTCGCTGTCGATATCCACTGTCATTGTTTCGTAGGTCATATTTTTGTCCTGCTAAATTTCTATAGGTTGGGTGGGGCCAAACGTTCCGCCTAGTTCACCCGCTCAATGATTGTGGCGATGCCCATGCCGCCGCCGATGCATAAAGTTGTGAGAGCGGTTTGCTTGTTGGAACGCTCCAGCTCATCAAGCACAGTTCCAAGGATCATTGCACCGGTTGCACCCAACGGATGGCCCATCGCAATCGCGCCGCCGTTTACGTTCATAACGCTGTGATCGACATTCATTGCATCCATGAAGCGCAGAACGACAGCTGCAAAAGCCTCGTTGAGTTCCCAGATATCAATATCATTGGCTGACATTCCAGCACGATCCAATGCCTTCTTGGCGGCAAACTCCGGTCCTGTGAGCATGATCGTCGGTTCGCTGCCAATCGCTGCCATTGAGACGATTCGCGCGCGTGATTTGAGATTATATTTGTCGCCTGCCATTTCGTTGCCAAGCAATACGGCGGCAGAACCATCAACGATGCCGGAGCTATTGCCAGCGTGATGGACGTGGTTGATCTTTTCGACATCGGGATGCTTCAAGATTGCAACATCATTAAAGCCGGGCATCTGCTCGCCCATCATCTGGAAAGCTGGGCTCAATGCGCCAAGTGATTGCATATTGGTTTCAGGCCGCATCAACTCATCATGATCAAGCACGGTCTCGCCGATCACATCCTTGATTGGCAGGATGGATTTTGCAAAGCGCTTTTCATCCCATGCTTTGGCTGCGCGCTTTTGGCTTTCTACGGCATAAGCGTCCACATCATCACGGCTGTAGCCATATTTGGTAGCAATCAGATCAGCGGAAATGCCCTGCGGGATGAAATATTCCTGAAACACCAAAGTGGGGTCGGCCATACCGCCCATGCCGTCGCTACCCATGGGTACGCGGGACATGGATTCGATGCCGCCGCCAATGGCGAGGTCGGTTTCACCCGCTTTAACCTTTGCTGCCGCCAGATTGACCGCTTCGAGGCCTGAACCGCAAAAGCGGTTTACCTGAATGGCCGACGTCGTTTCTGCATAGCCTGCTTTGAGCACTGCCGAGCGGCTAATAACTGCTCCTTGTTCGCCGACCGGTGAGACGCAGCCAAAAGCCACATCTTCTACTTCATGCCCTTCCAAGCCGTTGCGATCGTTGACCGAGGCAAGAACCTGCGAGGCGAGATCAAGAGCGGTAATTTCGTGCAGGCTACCGTCGCTGCGGCCTTTGCCGCGCGGGCTGCGAACAGCGTCATAGATAAAGGCTTCGGTCATAAAATAGTCCTCTTAAGTAGAAGAAGGGGAAAGCTGATTGTGCAAAGCTAATGCTGCGCCGCAACACAGTCAAGCAGTTTACGTAAACGTCAATTAGACAACATGCGAATCACTATCCGCGTCGGGGTGACGTCATCATAACCTATTCGAGGATTGATTGATATTTCTGGCTGAACACATCGCGACCAACAATATAACGCATGATTTCTGAGCTACCGGCATAAATCCGGCTCATTCGTGCATCGGTGAAAATCCGGCTAATTTCATATTCCCTCATATAGCCAGCGCCGCCATGGAGCTGCAGACCAAGGTCGGCCATTTCCCACTCGATTTCACTGCCGAGCATCTTGCCTTTGGCGGCGATGTTGGCATTTAGTCCGCCCTGATTATGTACTTCGACGCAATGGTCGATATAGACTTGCAGCATATCAATCTTGGCATCCATTTCGGCCATTTTAAACTGCGTATTCTGCATATCAGACAGTTTTTTTCCAAACACATCGCGCTCCATCACGAACTCGCGGGTCACATCAAACGCGCGACGCGCAGAAGCCGCATAGCCGACCATTGCGATCAGCCGTTCTTCGGCCAGCCCTTCCATCAAATGGACAAAGCCTTTGCCGGGAGTACCCAGCGTATTTTCTTTCGGAATTTTTACATCGTTGAAAAACAACTCAGCGGTATCCTGGGCATGCAAGCCAATTTTTTCCAGATTCTGACCGCGTTCAAAGCCTTCCATCCCGCGTTCAACAATCAGCAAGACCATCGCATGCTTGTCATCAATCCCGTCGATTTTTGCAGCAGCAATCACCACGTCTGCGTTAATCCCGTTGGAAATATAGGTTTTGGAACCGTTTAATATCCAATGATCGCCCATATCCTTGGCCGTAGATTTCATGCCGGAGAGATCGCTGCCTGCACCTGGCTCTGTCATCGCTACAGCGAGTATAGTTTCGCCGGTCACGCATTTGGGGAGAAATCGCTCGCGTTGTTCCTCGTTACCGATATTCTTGAAATAAGGTCCGACAAGGCGGCTATGCAGGGTGTTGTACCATTCGGCGCAGCCGGCCCGGGTCGTTTCTTCAATGATGATCTGCTCGTAGCGGAAATCATCATCGCCCATCCCGCCATATTTTTCATCTGGCCAAATCATTAAAAAGCCCTGGTCGCCTGCTTTTTTGAAAATTTCGCGATCAACTATGCCCGCTTCACGAAATTCGTCCATTCTGGGAGCCACTTGTTCTGCCAGAAAACGGCGATAGGCATCGCGGAACATATGTTGCTCTTCGGTAAATTTACGCATGGGGAGTCCTTTATTGCAAAGCTGATGGATGCTGTATTTCGGAAAATTCTAAGCTCGGTAATCCTCTAGCGGCAGCTGTTTAACTGGTCAATTAAGTAGCATGGGGTCGCTGCAACGATCGCGACTGTTGCAAAACAGAATAAACCACCGATAAGAGGTTGATGGCAAAAAAACCTTTTATTCTAGGCCTTGGCGGCACAACCAATCCGGAATCATCAACCGAACAGGCGCTGGCAATAGCGCTGCAGAGCGCGAATGAAGCTGGTGCTGACACGGAACTTTTTGGTTCGCATCGGCTCATGTTGCTGCCACATTATCGCTCTGATCCTGCAGGTCTCAATGATACCGGTAAGGACCTTGTCGAACTGGTACGCCGCGCTGATGGCGTCTTGCTGTCGAGTCCGGGGTATCACGGCACGGTATCCGGGTTGGTAAAAAATGCGATTGATTATATCGAAGAAACGTCAGGAGATGAGCGCGTCTATCTCGACGGCATACCTATTGGATTGATTGTTACAGCGCATGGCTGGCAAGCGGTCGGCAGTACTTTGGCTGCGCTGCGTTCCATTGTTCATTCATTGCGGGGCTGGCCGACCCCCCTGGGTGTAGGGATTAATGCTCTGGGCGGAATGTTTTGTGATGGAGTTTGTTCGGACGATGGTGTGAACGAACAGCTCAATCTGGTGGCACAACAAGTCATGTTGCGGGCCGAGACGCGCTAGTTATTGCCTAGTTATTCGGGTGCGGAGTTCCCGTAAAATTCACGGTACCAGCTAACAAACTGTTTCAGTCCATGCTCGAGCATAACCTTCGGCTGATAGCCGGTAAGAGCATGAAGCTTCGACACATCGGCATAAGTGGCCGTTACATCGCCCGGCTGCATCGGCCGCATAATCTTCTCTGCCTCAATGCCTAATGCGTCTTCCAGCGCCTTGATCATTTCCATTAAACCCACGGGACGGCTGTCGCCAATATTCAGGACCCGGTGCGCACCGACTTCGGGCGGATTGTCGAGTGCACCCAAAATTCCATCGACAATGTCATCAATATAGGTGAAATCGCGCGCCATTTTGCCCTCGCCATACACTTCGATTGGTTCTCCAGCGAGAATCTTCTTGGTAAACCCGAAATAGGCCATATCGGGGCGACCCCACGGGCCATACACCGTGAAGAAGCGCAATCCCGTTTGTGGGAATCCGTATAGCTTGGCATAGGACTGACTCATCAATTCGCACGAGCGTTTGGTGGCGGCATATAGTGATACCGGATCGGTAGCGGGTTCTTCTTCCTTAAAACCCTCTCCGCCCATTGGTTTGTCGCCATAGACCGAGCTGGATGATGCGTAGACCAGATGTTCGAAATTCTCGGTATGGCGGCTGGCTTCAAGCAGCGACAAATGACCCAGTAGATTGGATTTTTGATAAGCGAACGGGTTTTCAATACTGTAGCGCACGCCCGCTTGCGCCGCGAGATGAATGATGCGCTTTATGCCATGACCCCGAACCAACTGGTCTACCGCTTCATTATCGGAAATATCCATTTCAATAAATTCGACGCCCTGGAGCGCCTGCAAATTTGTGAGCCGCGCTGCTTTGAGTTCCGGGTCATAATAGTCGTTGAGATTATCGATTCCGACAACTCTCTCACCTCGGGCAACCAGAGCGTGGGACACCGCATGGCCGATAAAACCCGCCGCGCCAGTTACCAAAACCCGGTCTTGCCGCGCCTTCTCCATGCCAAGGTTCATTTCAGATCTTTCGTTTGCCATCTCTTAAAGCGGATCGCTTAGCAGCTATTGGTAAATAATTCGAATGTCAGTTCTCGCGACCGCGCAAACGATGCCCGCAAGAAAGTCCTTTCCTACATAAATCCTATTTGGTTAGTACATGATTCGACATTCACCAAAAAAGGATATCAGCATGAATGACAAATATGCCCGCACTACACAAAGCGTGATGGCACCAGCCGGTAGCAGTTTTAACATCGCGCCCGATGACTCGGCTTCTCTCCCGATGATCAGCAAGGCATTATATGTCGGTACTGGCGGTGATCTGGTGGTCCAGCTCGTCCATGATGATAGCGATCGCGTTTTCAAAAATATTGCAAGCGGCGCAATACTCGATGTTCGCGCCAGCCATGTGCGGGCGTCGGGGACAACGGCCGCCGATATCATCGGGTTGGCATAATGGCTGGCTTCGGATTCGGTTTTGGTAGCCGCCAGTCGCCAACAGCGGTTCAGGCCGGCAATCATCCCGGTGCAGACCTTATCCCGGCAGGAACCAAATTATATGTTGTTGGAGACAGTCTGAGCTATGCCGAGCAGGATAGTTTCCCTTCCGGATATATAACATGGTTGATTGGCGAGGCTGATGGCCGGTTTATCTTTCCCTCGACAACCAATCCCGGTGTTGGCGATGGATCAGGCACCACTGGCGGCAATATGGCCATCAAGGGCCAGGCCCCCTCAGGCTATGCAGCGCGCGCCGTTGCCATCGCGAATGTTGTTGATGATGGTATCCTGATACTCGGGGGCATCGAAAACGGACCCGGCAGTGCAGCCGATGAATGGGCGCATTTCGATGCGGTGATATCAGCCTGTTCCGCTGCCCGGAAAATATATATCACGCCAGTAGCGCCGACCAAAAGCACTTATCTTGATGGCGGCATCCGGAAAGCCGAGTTTGACGCTATGGCAGCAGCCGACGGCCGCGTAACGTTTCTGTCCAACTGCTGGGCCGGAATCGAACTGGCCACCAGCGCAACAACAACCGGAGTCCATAGCTATGATACGCCGGGCGTTCACCAAACCCCGCTTGGGGCAAAGCTGCAGGCTGCCAATATGTGGGCTCAAATGGCGCCCGATTGGAAAACCGGCTCTGCTTACGACCAGTTTGAGATTGCCGACAACTTCATGGCGGCCGAAAGCTATCTAACCGGGGATAGCGGTGGGCTGGCAAGCGGATATTCGCTGGTCAATCCATCTGGCGCCGCGATATCACCAAGCAAAGGTGTTTTGCGCGACTGGAACAGCCAGGTTTTGGAAATAAGCGGTACCGCTGCCTCGACTTCGATCTGCTCAATCCGCAACAACGGTTTTGCTCATAACTTCGTTGCCGGAGATATCATTCAAGGTGTCATGGCACTAAAAATAAGCAATCTGGCCGGTGATGGACCGCCTGTTGGCTTGCGCTCGATTGGTGGTCCGAGTTTTTACTATAACAAGGTGCGGTGGGGCAGCCAATATTATGCCAGCGGTGCACAGGGCTCACTCTCTCCGGCGGCCGACATTGACTATATTGTCCGTTCCCGCAATCCTTCCACGGCGGATGTTGTCAGCAGTGGCAATGGCTTGAATTTCGATATGCCATTCTCTCTTGTTCCCGGCCTCGCAGACTGCCGGATCGAGATCGCGCGTCCGATGGGCTTTAATCTCACCCAGCTTGGATTAGATTAAAATTTAAACGTCTCCGATTCGGTGGAAATCCGGTACGGATCCCCGGCCAATTTGACGAGAGCGGATTTGACAGTTTAAGCCAACGCGAAATTAGGTATATTTATCAATAAGTTAATATCCGTCCCATCCCGACCGCAAGCCGCGATTTTGGTTACAAAATTTCACCAGGATCAATAAGCTAACGAGAACAGGCGCGTCCACAAGGTTGGTTGTGGAACGGGAGTCACGATTTTGTCGGTCATCGGAACCAACAAATCGAATCTATTGTTGGAAGGGGCCGGCGGTGCAAATCACTCCATCGATGCAGTGTGATATAGCTTTGGCGCAATCCACCAATCGGTGGTTTTCCATTCCGGCATATCAATTGCGTCTTTCGATCGGTTGCGGCGTGGTGATTTTCGATATGGTGGTAATATGCATCGCATCGGCATTTTTCCTATTCCGGTTCCCTATCGGCCAAGCCTTGATTCCGAACATTGAAGCACAATTTCTCTTTGCTGTTTTCTACCTGGTATTTGCCATTACCGCGCGAGCCTTTCATTTCGATAAACTGCTGCATTTTCGCAAATCAGCATCGTCGGTCGTGCTTCCCATATTTTACGCCCTTCTAACAATATTCGCTATAAAGTTTGTCCTGCACCGTGAGATTGTGAACGTGTTTTCAATGGTTTTCGCAACCGGCGCTCTTTTAACCATCGCCGCTCTATCTCTTCGAATGGCAGTTAGGAGTTTGATCGGCAAAAACTCCCAATCAAACTTGTTTGACAATGTTCTCGTTGTTGACTCGGTTCAAGTTCAGGTGCCCGCCGGATTTCGAACTATTGATGCTCACGCGCGCGGTCTGGAACCAGACCCAGATAATCCGCTTATGCGCCACTGGGCGGCCGATTCCCTTCAACATGCTGATCGCGTCGTAATCGCGTGTAACGCCGAGCGATGTGAACGTTGGGCACAGTTTTTAAGTGGCAGCCAGAGTGAGATTCGGTTCTACGTTCCGAATGCGAGTGGCCTTGGCATATTTTCCACCGGCACCATTCAACATGATATATTCTTGAAACCGAAAATTGCCCTGAACCCGGATCAGCGATGTCTCAAACGCATTTTTGATATCTGCGGCGCAATAATTTTGTTGTTTCTGTTCATACCATTAATGCTGTTAACGGGGCTGCTTGTGAAATTGGATCACCCCGGCCCCATGATTTTCGAACAAGTTCGCATTGGTCGTGGGAACCGGCTTTTCCCACTGTATAAATTCCGCAGTCTCAAAACCAAAAGCACTGATTTTTCGGGCCAAAAATCCGTAACCCAATCGGATGATCGCATGACGTCAATTGGCAAGTTCATAAGAGCTACAAGCATTGATGAGCTGCCCCAGCTGCTGAATGTGCTGCGGGGTGAGATGAGTCTTGTCGGTCCCCGCCCCCACGCTTTGGCATCTCAGGCAGAAAACCAATTATTCTGGGAAATCGATCAAGACTATTGGCGCCGTCATGCCATCAAACCGGGAATGACGGGACTCGCGCAAATACGTGGCTTTCGAGGCGCGACCGACGAGCGGGTTGATCTTGTCAACCGGCTCAAATCCGACATGGACTATTTACGGGATTGGTCGATCTGGCGCGACATATATATTCTCGCCGCTACTCCCTTTGTGCTGATCCACAAAAATGCATATTAGGACCATAGTTCATGCAGCCGTTTTAGCCATTGTTTGTGGGTTTTTAGTATCCTGCGCACCGGCGACCCGAGTCTCTGCAGATGTGCCACCTCTGATGCAAAGCGCTTCAGGCTATTTTCTCGGCGCTGGTGATCGTTTGAAGCTGGGCCTTTATGGCGATGATAGTTTCTCAGGCGAATATGCAGTCTCGACACTGGGCAATCTTTCCCTTCCCCTGATTGGAAATATCAAAGCGTCGGGAAAGACAATCGAGCAACTGCAAGATGACATAGTCCAGCGACTGGCCGCCGGATATTATACAGATCCGCGATTATCAGCCGAGATTGTCGCATTCAGGCCGTTCTATATTCTCGGAGAAGTGAATCGACCCGGAAACTACCCCTACACAGCCGGGCTCACGCTCCATCAAGCGGTAGCCATCGCAGGTGGCTATACGTATCGTGCCAACACCGGAAAGCTCACTCTGCAAAGAGAAGGCGCAGCCTACAATATCCGGATACGCAGCGACGGAAAACTTATCATTGGCCCCGGTGATACGATATTGATTTTGGAAAGATATTTCTGATTTGGCGGCAAGAAATATCCCAGCAAGCAATATTGGAAATAGACGCGCAACTATTTTGCGGCTGGCGCCATTGGTAATATTGACAACGACACAGCCTGTTCGCGCGCAACTCATCTTTGATGCTGATAATATACGCGCAGCAGATGATCCGTTCCGTGATGACCGCATGATTGACATGCAGGTGCGGCAGCAAAACAGGTTTGTACCGAGCGGACTGCGTATTGGTGCGACGACGATCTACCCGGAACTTACGCTGTTGCAGGAATATGATGATAATCTGTTTGGTAGTTCCGAGGGTAACGCGCAAGACATGCGCCTTGCCTTTCAACCCCGCATTGCGATCGTCGGAAATAATCCCTCGAATCAATTTCGGCTAACTGGTCAGTTCACATTCAACCGCCACTTGCGCTTTACTCAGGAAAATACAGATGCATTTTCCGGAAATCTAGAAACGCGTACCGTAACTTCCCGTGGCTATTCAGTCGAATTCATCTCTGCTTATGGTCGATACGCCGAAGACCGCGCTGATCGTTTTGCTACGGTTACCAACGCGCAGCCGGTTATTTTTACCCGATTTCAGGCTCGCGCCAATATCCGCAAGACGGCTGGCCGGTTGCTCGCCATAGTAAGCATGGAGGCGCTGGACTATGACTACCGCGATGGTCGATTGAGAAGTGATCGATCGGTCATATTGCCCGAAAGCCAGCGCAGCAGGCAAGAATATCGACCTTCGGTGGAAACGGAATATGCGTTCAGTCCTGACACCGCGATTTTCACCAGCTTCCGTTATAATCGTCAGGTTTATAAAGCTCCTGCTGGGAATCTCTCTATTCAGCGCGACACCTCGGGTTTTGAACTGGGCGCGGGTGTCCGTTTCAAACTTACGCCCGTGATCGAATTTACAGCAGCGACCGGATATCTTGAACAATATTATGCGGCCCCACTACTCGCTGCCAAAGGCATATCCACTGAGGCCGAGATAAAGTGGCTACCGACCCTACTGACTAGCGTTGAGGCCAGTTTCTCGAGGAAAATTGAAGATGGAGGTTCCCTTGCCTTTGGCAGCCGTTTTGTAAACGAAACAGAAGTTTCAATTGACCATGAGTTGCGCCGGCATCTCATCCTGAATTTTCTCGGGCGGCAAGAAAATTACAAATTGGCGCAAGCGGATCGGCACATAAGCCGGCTATTTCTGGAAACCGGAGCGGTGTGGCGTTTAAGCCCCTTGATAGCCATCCATGGGCGTTATCAATTTCTGGATCAATCAGCCGGCAAACGATTCAAAGATCAATCATTCCATCAATCCCGATTCACTTTCTCACTGAAAATTACAGCATGAGTATTTGCCATGAGAAATAAATCCCTGCCGGATTCTGGCTCCTTGATCGAAAGACTCGACATAGAAGCAATTCTTTCCTCGTGCAGAAGATATGCAGGGCAATTTTGCGTGATTTCGGTTGGTCTCTTGGCCGTCGTTTTTCTCTTCACCTTTCTTCAAACACCGAAATATGAAGCCACGGCTCAAATCAGGATAGATACTCAGGTGCGACCGGTCTTGCCTTCTACCGAGCTTCCTTCGGAGCCCGCCGCCAAGATTGATCAGGTCATCGATACGGAAGTCGAACTCCTTCATAACCGAGCGTTGGCCTATGGTGTTGCAAAGCAATTTTCGGGCAAAAAAACTCCGAAAATTAGCGCAGATACTGTCGTAGAAAATATCACCATCAACCGCTCGGGCGAGACGTCGCTTATCAATATTAATTTCTGGTCGGACAATCCGCAAACCGCTGCCGCAGTGGCCAACGCTTATGCGGAAATCTATCTAGGGCAGCAAATTGTGGCAAAACGAAAAGCGGCCTCGCAAAAAAATGCGCTGCTTGCGGAGCGAATAGACGAAATGGCAGTCGCGGTCGAAGATGCCGAGCGACAAGTTCAGAATTTCAAAAATTCAGAAGACCTAATGAGCGTTGAAGGCGCGACGCTAGCTGAGCAATCGATTGCCTCGATAGATGACGCGCTCGCGAAAGCGCTGGCGGAAGAACAAGCGGCGATCGGTCGGCTTGGAAGCGCCCAAGGCGCGAGTGCCAGACTGGCTGCGGCCAGAACTCCGGCGCTTGAAGCATTACTTTCCCGGCACGCAGCAGCGGAGTTGGACTGGAAGCAGGCGCGCAGAATCTATCGCCCTGACCATCCAGGCTATCAGGCGGCAAGAGCACAGGTCGATCAAGTCGCATCCTCGTTGGCAGAAGAAGAACTTCGCGCAAAAACCGCTTTTTCAGCGCGCCGGGACGAAGAACTGGATCGCCTCCGGGCGGAAGCGCGCGCGGCGTCGGGTCGGCGAATCTCGTTATCCGGCACCGTGGGTACTACCAAATTGGCTCTGGCGAGAACCAATAGCGCTAAGGTGCAGCTGGATGCTTTGGAACGCAAAGCGCAAGCCGTTCGCGCAACTTATGAGGTATATTTGACACGCTATCAGGAGAGCACGATTGAGGCAGGAGCAGAGCAAACCAATGTCAGCATCGTATCACGAGCGGTCGCGCCGCTGACGCCATCAAAGCCGAATAAAGTCATGAATCTGATATTGGGAAGTTTTCTGGCGGTCGGAATGGCGTTATCATCCGTCGTGGCGTTGGCGAGCATGGATAGCCGGTTGTCGACACCTGCCGAAATAGCCCGCAAGCTTGGTGTCAGAGCATTGCCATCCTTGCCTGAAATGGCTTCTACGCTTGATAAGAAGACTCAAGTACCACCGACCCTGCCACCTGATCTTATCGCCGCTGGTCCCGGATCGGCTTTTGCTGAACAATATCGGAAACTGCTCGGCGAAATTTATCACGATCAACAAGCAGATCAGGCCAAAATTGTTCTGATCACATCGTCCTTGCCCGATGAAGGCAAGACGACGAGCGCAGTCTGCCTTGGCCGGGTGGCGGCGTTGACCGGACTAAAAGCTATCGTTGTTGATTGCGATTTGCGCATGCCATCGCTGCATCGATACTGCGCGAGTGGTGATTCTGAGATCGCCTCGGAAGGCCAGCCTGATTATCATGCGCTAGCTGAATATGTGGGGAAAGACCCGCTTACTGATCTCGAGCTGCTGATATTACCGGGTTCTGGCGGCAGCCATGCGGGTCAGTTGGGTGGTCAGGAAATGACCGCGTTGATCGCCATTTTGAGAGAAAGTCATGACCTCATCATTCTCGATGGCCCGCCGGTTCTGGCCTCCTCGGATGTACTCGCTCTCTCAAACCATTGCGATACTGCTCTCTTGATGTGCCGTTGGCGCTCAACTGCGTTGAATGCTGTGGAAGAAAGCCTGTCAATCCTCTCGCGAACTAACATCCCGGTGGCCGGGGTAGCTCTGTCGATGGTAGATTGGCGCAAACAGGCGCGCGAAGGATATGGCGATCCGGCATTTTATTCATCCCAATATGGCAGTTACTTTCAGTCCGGCGATGAGAGTGCTGCTTAGTGTCAGCCTCTATGCGCCGCGACCGACGACGCGGAATAAATTCCGCCGCCATCTTCTGGCAAAAGACGGAACCAGCGACAGCATTGCATAGGCCGCCAACGTCTTGAGAAAAGCAGCACGGTTGCCGGAATGGGCGTGATGGATCACACGCGCGGCGCATGAGAACATGGCTTGTTGCTTGCGCCGACTTACTGTTATTGATTCCGGTCCATAATGTCGCGTGACCAACGGCTCGGGAACCGCAGCAAAACGGAAACCAGCGCGGATAGCGGCGAGATAGAGTGCATAATCCTGCGCATTGGTGAAGGTTTCGTCATAGCCACCGAGACTCATTACAGCCTCTTTTCGGAATGCAAGCGAAGAATGGATCAGGACATTACGCTTCCGTAGGGCTGCCTTAATGTCGGGATCATTGAGGGGACATTTGATTATGAACTGTTGTTCCATTGCTTCTGAAACTTCTCCCATTGCCCAACTGCCAATGAAATCGGCCCCGGTCGCGGCAAAATGATCCAGTTGACGAGCGATGCGGTCATGGCGACATTCATCGTCATCATCGCACCGGAAAATATACTCGCCCGTCGCGATTTCCAATCCTTTGTTGAGTGATGCTGTGATACCAATGTGCTTACTGTTAAACAAAAAAGCGACACCCGGCCACTTCGCTCTCAGCCCGTGACGTTCTTTCTTGTCAGTAGACCGGTCAAATATGATGATAAGCTCTTCGGCGGGGCGTCTTTGTGCGAGCAGACCGGGGAGATATTTGTCCCATCCCGGTCTCCCCAGCGTCGGCATTAGAATAGAAACCGTCATGGGAGCACCGCTCCTGCAACAGTTTTAGCGGACGTCGCAATGGCGTTATTGCCGACACCAATTCCACTATAGCGCCCGGTTTCCTTCCGGCCATTCTGGCGCAATTGTGAGACCAGAGGATAAAATAACGGGATAACAAACCAGAACATAAAGTCCGAGGTCAGCGGGCCCTCATTATGAAAGGCGATGTGGACAATATAAGGAAGAAATCCGAGCCAGCCAAACAATGCCGCTCTGTCTCGCGGAATGATCTGGGGGATGATGATAATCAACAATATGCCGTATTTGGTGAGCATCTGCAGATAATAGTTGTGCAATGAAAAATGCCGGATGACATTCGGGTTTTGCAGGTTTGCAGTAAAATGGAGGTGGGCATTGGCATACTGGGTGCTGTCAAACAGCAAGCCGTAGCCAAACGGCTGTTCGACAAAAAGCCGTAGACCAAAGAGTGCCAAAGCCTCTCGACCCAAGGCTGACCCGTCTTTGGTGCTGGCAACGCGCAGTCCCGTTTCACCGAGCATTTCGAATAGGGGAAGGCCGGCAACCATGACGATGCTGATGACAGGCAAGAGGATCACAACTATGCGCGGTGCGACGATGATAAAGTAGGCCGCAGTGAAAGCGGCAAAACCGAGAAGGGGCGAACGGTTGCCTGATGCGACGCACACAAGCATCATCAGCATCAATCCCAATATCAGCGGCAAATCTGCCTGCTTTAAGGCGGTGCCATCCGTGTTGTGAACTCGATATGCAAAGAGAGCAGCGAACGCGAGGCACGTTTGAGAACCCAGATGGACAGGCGTGAATGACAGTCCCAGCGCGCGCTTTTTCTCTTCGTAAAATGCCGCAGTGATTGCAGGATCGGCCATCAGGTCGCCTGAAAAGGCGCGCGCCTGCCAAGCCAGATCAATGCCTGCCAGCTGGGCAATGGCGACCGCAGCCGACAAACCCCAAACGCATAGAAATAATCGGCAGAGTGGATTAATCCGGAAATGGGCAGCCAGCATCATCGCTAAAATAAGCCCAGCGGCAGCCTGCAAATGAACCTCGGCTATTTGCCTTATTAATTCATTGGTATCAGCCCTGTTCAGCAGGCTTACAATTAGCCCAACCAGCATGCAAAATCCGATTACAAACAATGCTTTGCGCGCGCCCGCTATCGCTTCAACGAGAAGATCATATGCTGAGATTCCTGCCAAGGCCAATGAGAAGACAATACAAAGCGCCCGGAGCGGTAAAGCGCCGATATGGAGATTAACCGCTGCTACCGACAGGAAAAGTCCAACAGCAAAGAGTGCCAGAGCGCTGGTCAAACCAATGTGGCGCATGATCGGAATTGGTCTGCGATCGTTCATTTTTCAGAACGCGCGAGTTGCAATTTTTCCATTTTTAGCAGCGTAAAAATGGTCATCAGCCGGTCGAAGAAAAATTGACGAAAGCGCCACTCCGCAATCCAGGATGCGGAGACAGCGAGGACATATGTGGCGACAAGAGCAACGAATATCGCGACTTGATAACTCAGATACCCCGACAACGCCTTGATTATGGTCAGGCCAATGATCTGATGGAACAGATAGAAGCCATAGCTGTTATCGCCGATATGGAGGAATAGCCTGGACTGCAGCAACGCAGCATCAAGCGCCAAACACGCGGCGAGAAACAGAGTGAATATCGCTGTCCCCGCCGCCTCAAAATCAGGGTTGGCGGCGGATTTTAAAAGCGCCTGCGCCAATGCCAATATGATCACGATGCTCAGTAGCGGCCGGTGTTTATTGGTCAGCAGCAAAACCCCGATGGCGAAATAGGGGAGATACTGGGCAATGAAAAAGCCGTTTAGCCCACTCCCAATAGGTCCGAGGAAACGCATTTCGGACAGGCCAATGATCATTTCAATGGCTGACATCGCGATCGACAGGATCGCAAAATCCCGCGCAAAACTGCGGGGTCGAAACCAGGCCAGCAATCCTATCCAGAAATAGAATTTTAGCTCCACCAGGATCGACCAGAAAACACCGTCCATCCAGCGAAAGCCGAGATCCTCGAGGAAAAACAGACTCCCGAACAGATCAAGCCCGTCCCGTTCCTCAACGAAGAATTTCTTTGGACCGGATGGCACGACGGGCGGTTCAAAAAATTGCAGGAACAGGAATATCGAAAGCGAAGCCAAGATAAATAACGGCCATATCCGGGATATGCGCTTTGCATAAAAACGGGCTAAATTCTGGCTATGCGATAATGACTTGGCAATAAGATAACCGGAGATGATAAAGAAGACCAGCACGCCCAGCTTGCCGGAATAGAAGACCAAGAACGGGTCACTGTCCATGCCGAGATATTCCTGCGGGACGCGGTTGGAGAAATGATAATAGACAACCAGCAGCACTGCGATACCGCGCCAGATCTGGATAAAATCATACTTTCTAGCCGGAACCGTAACATCGCGTTTGACAGTCATGCCGCTGTTCCATGGTGGTTGGCAAGCAGCTTCAACGTAAGCCCGTCCCGCAGCGGATATTGCAGCGCCAGTAAAATTAGCGCCCATGCTGGTGAGGAAACAAGTGCCAGGGCCAGCAACAAGAGCGATGCAAAGCTGGCTAATGTTGTTGCCTTCAACAGGTGCAATGCGTCTGATCGTACGTTCAATATATAGGCTTGGCCGTAGACAGCGCGCACCATGGCTATGCCGTAGCTCGCAAATAATATGATGGTAGCCGCCGCGCCTGGCTGGAATTTTTGCATTGCCCCGCCACTGACACTTAAGAACCAGAACAATATGCTGCAAATCACCCCTACAAGGGTGAAAACACCGCCGATGACGCGCAGCATTGATAGCCCCGGCATGGTATCCACAAACTGGCGATAATAGATATAGAAACCCGGTTTGAGCATATTATAGATGGTTCGTCCGGTGGAATAAGCCAACGTATAAATGCCCAGAAACTCAAGCCCGAAAACCCAACCCACAAGCAGTTTGTCGATATGCTCCAATGATGCGGGCAAGATTCCGGCATAGCTAAAACGTCGTGCCTCAATCGCTTCTTCGACTTTGAACAATGCGGCGGTGTTTGTACCGATGGACCCAAAATCAAACGCATGTCGGGCAAAGAGGCTGAAGGATATAATATGAAAAACCGCGATCAGGCCCAATTGCGCAACCAGGGATATTGTGATCGAATGCCCCATGGCTGTCAGGGCGATGAAAATGCCCAGAACACCAACATATTTTATGGATTCTGCGGTACAATACGCCCCGAAATTCTTCTGGGATTGCCATTTCGCGAGATATAGATCGAATGGATAAATTAGCACACAAAGCGCGGTGATCCCGAGGACTGCCGGTGGTATGAAGGGAGCGGCGAAAGCCTGACTGACCAAAAAAAATCCCGATGTTGTGATGAAAATCAAAACCGAAACGACAAATCTGCTCCACAGCAATGCAGTAGCGCTCGGCTTGTCGTCCTTCGCCAAAGCCCGAATGAATATTTTGCCGGTCTCCGGGATGGTAATCAGGCCGATCAGGGCGAATATGGAAAAATACATTCGATATTCGCCGGTTGCCTCAAATCCCGAAGTAAAAGTGAGAAAAAGGATGATGGCAAAATTGACAGCGCCAGGAAGCGATGATGCAAAAATGGCGAGCGGGGCGTTTCGGATAAAATATCGGATGGAAATACGCTCAGGTATGAATTTACCAAATCCCGGACCGGCTGAAAGCTTCAATTGAACTGCTCGTAAAGAGCCATTTCTGCCGCTGCATATTTTGAGATGCTGTGGCGCGACAATATGGTTTCCCGCGCTCTTTTGCTGACGGCCATATTTTTGTCCCGCAAGATATCCTGCATTTTTTGCGCAATATTCTGTGATTCAAATCCGTTGATGAGATGACCGTTCACGCCATCATCAATAAGGTCGGTGATTCCGTCAATATCGGACCCTACACAGATTAGACCGCAAGCCATGGCCTCAATCAGGGCTTTGGGAAGGCCTTCATGCAAACTGGGCAAAATGAAAATACTGTGACCTTGTAACGCGGCGGCCAGCTGATCGTTTGGGATAGTCCCCGCAAACCGGATGTTGGCACCGATAGATGCGGCCGTTTTTCGCAAGTGCGTTTCGAGAGGGCCAGTGCCGTAGATCGTCAGAGATCTGTCGAGTAGCGCGCAAGCCCGGATAAGGTTCTCGAGATTCTTTTGAGGCGTGAGCCGGCTTACAGTGACCAGCGGATCATCAAAACTCAAATCCGTCTTTTCGGTGAAGAGAGAGGTGTCGACGAAGCTGGGAATCAAAGCGGTTTTTTGTTGATGTCCTTGGCCAGCCAATTGGTCCGCCACATTTCGGGCGCTGACAACAATTTTTTCTGCCGCGATGAATACGGCCCTTTCGACCATTGCCGCAAGCGCAGACCTTAGCGGCTGGCCGTTTTGACGAAAGCGTTTTGAAAGCAGATACCCAAATCGGAAAACCAATGGCTTTCTGGTGGCGACCTTTGCAATAAAAGCGGCCCAGCATCCGCTGACTTGATTGGTCTTTATAACGAAACTTTTCGCGATAAGCTGCCGCGCTAATAAAGGTCCAAAGAGGCTCCATAGAATATTTGGAAAGATGCTACGGCCACCGGAGTATTGTGGCGCGATAACATCGATTTTTGCGTAGCCAATATCGGCCAGTTTGATATTTTTGAGTAGCTCTCTGTCTCTATGATCGTAAGAGAAAATCTGGATGCCGATGAAGGCGCTGGTGTCCAGATAATATAGATAAAGCTGTATTTCGCGGCTCAGAATATTCTGGTGCTTCCATTTTTGCAGAGATCCGCCAAAGGATAGAAACAGAGTAAGAATTTTACCATTCATGCGCGATATTCTGCGTGATATTGGGAGGCGCGGTTTGTGAGAAGATCATCATAAATTTGCCCGGTCTTTGCAGCCACTTGATCCCAGTTCAGGAACTTTGTCTTGGCAACGCGGTAACGCGCCGGACTTGCCAGGACCCTTGCTATGGCGCTTTCGACACTCTTGCTATTATGGGGATCAAAATAATGGGTAGCGCCGAGTTCCAGGTCACGATTTTCCGGAATATCGCTGAGCAAAATGGGGCAGTTCCAGCTTATCGCTTCCAACACCGCGTTGGAATGGCCTTCATGAACCGAACAATTGATAAAAAGCTTCGCGCCTTCATAGAGTGCAGCGAGTTTTGCGCGCGGAATTTGGCCTGTCATAGTGATTTGATCGCAGAGGAAGGGCGATATTTGCCGCATATAATTCCTGTCGTCGACACCGCCAGCGATAACCAGTCTAATATTGGATTGCGCGTTTGCAAGATTGGAAAAGGCACGAACAAGAGAGAGATAGTTTTTTTGCGGAGTGATGCGTCCGACTGTCAGAATATAGGGGCCGTAGAGTTTGTGATCGGACTGTGGCGGTAGCGCCTTGATCTGGTCAATCGCGTTAGGGATAAGATGAATGTTCTTGGTAATGCCTTTGGCTTTCAGGCGTTGGACAAGGGCTGGCGTCACAACAATAATCGCATCGGCCCAGCGTAATTGCCACTCAGCAAGCAGAAATCCGAAGCGTCCGATGCGCCCCCATTTGGGAATCAGATAGTCAGCGGACCCATAGCGAACGACAATTTTAAACCCCAAAATTTTGTAGATGCCAAGGAACAGGGCGGAACCCAGCCCCATCAGGTGGACAATATCAGGTCGGAGCCGCGCTGCTAAAAACAATGCGCAAACATAGGACAGCAGCTTGTCGGTTTTCAGAAACCGGAGGGCCGGTGTTTGCAACAATTCCACGCCCTTAAAATCGCAGGATTTGACATGATTTCCTGTTCCCACGAGCACAACACGCCAACCGTCCGAGACAGCGCGCGGGAATATCTGTTCTGCGCATTTTTCAACACCGCCTTCGACATCTGGAATACCGCGCACGCCTACTACAAATATCGTCTTCATTTGGATCCTCAAAATGTCAAGTTGAGGAGAATCGCTGTTTTGATAAGCGGTAGCTCCGATCCAAAGAGCCTAGTTACAGGGTAGGACAATACAATAAGACCGAGCCAAATGGCCCCGACTGTCAATTTATTGGCGTATTGAGAGAACGGACCCCGGCCCGCTTGCATCGCAGGAGTTGTGACGATGATCGTGTTGCAATCGATCATGGTTTCGACGAATTTGGTGCGGTCGAGAAGACTCGAACTTCCACGGGGTATTAACCCCACAGCGACCTCAACGCTGCGCGTCTACCAATTCCGCCACGACCGCACTGTCATATCCGATGAGGCCACAAGGCCCATGGTAGGGGCGTGCCATTAGCAAAGCGATAGTATCGCCGCAACTCAATTGTGTGTCCCTCCAGGCGGCACCGATATTTACTTCCGGCCGCACAATGTCCCTATCTGTTACAAATTCCAATCGACCATCCGTTTTAGGAGGATATGGACCGGAAATTCCCAGCATTAACCTTCTATTTACCTTGTCGAAGCGGTCGATCAGGGCCTTTATCCTGATCCATGAGTACGATGCTTCTCTTTTTGATGTCTCTATCCGGCACGCCGGATGCCGCCAACCCGGTGCCGCGCGGTTCGGCGCGCGCGCATGTTGAGGTGAGTGCCAGGATTATAAGCGGTGAAGCTGTAAGGGCTCGGGCTGATGGTGAACTTCGACGTCCCAACATGACATCGTCCGATCGACCATATATGGAGCTACCGATCGCGCAATCCAGAACGAAGGTTGCTAGCGGGAGTAGCGATGCTGCCGATGAAATGCTGGTTGAATTCTACTGAATATGCGCACTATTTGTTACTGGTCGGTGCGTTCAGCGTCTGCCCAGCCCACTTCAAGCTGGCTCGCCGCGCGAGGCACATCCAGTTTGGCTTCGTTAAATTTAACTTTTGCGCCGGGCGCCAATGTTTTGGCGGGCGGCTTCATCTGCCAATTATAGACTACCCGCCCGGTAGAATCGCGCAATATGACCAGCATTGCCGGTACCGGTTGCTCTTCGGATGTGGGATTTATGATCGTCCCGCTCGCAGCAAAATATTCCGTGCCATCCTCAAGCGTCCGCCGGTCCTGTTTGGGACTAAGCTCTATCAGCAATTTGGTTTCGTCAATCGAAGCAAACTGATAATTGGCGAACCAGTTCGGCGCACCGAAAGCATAGAGCCCTCCGCCTGCAAGCACGATCAGTGCCGCAAATGCGATCGCAGCCATTGTCCAGAGTTTGGCCGGATTGCGACGGGGCTTAAACGGCGGCTCATGGGCAAAGCTGCTTGTTTCCGAGACAAATGGCGGCGAAGATGCCAGCGGCGGCGCGGTGGGTTTTTCAGGCGTTCTGCTGACTGGTGAGGTCGGGACGGCAGGCGGACTGCTCGCGCTATCTTCGGGCACCGGTATCGCAGGTTCTGGCGCGTTAACGCTGCCCTCCTGAAACCAGCTATGACGGCATGACGCGCAGCGTACGGACCGGCCGGTCGGGCCAATCGCGCTGTCGGGAACCAGATAACGGGTCTTGCAGGCCGGGCAATTCAATATCATGGTGCCAGTCTAAACACGCCAAAGCACAAAACTGCAAGCCTGTGGTTAATGCTTTTGAGACAAGTGCTTTTTTTTCCACGTTTTCCAGATTTGGATAATTGCTGACGAGCATCAAGCGGTTGATTTTTCTGCCTTACAGGCCCTATTGGAGAAACCGGAACGCCGAGTGACGCTATACCCTTTCCGGGGTTGCGCCACTGGCCGCTTTTTTGGATGACAGACCCATGAATGAAATTGTTCAGTTCGAGAATGTGGGTCTGCGCTATGGTGCCGGAACCGAAACTCTCGCGGACCTGAGTTTTACGCTCTATCCCGGCAGCTTCTATTTTTTGACTGGCGCGTCCGGTGCCGGGAAAACATCGCTATTGAAACTGCTCTATCTGGCGCAGCGCCCGAGCCGCGGTCTAATCCGGCTGTTTGGCGAGGATGCTGTGACCATGCCGCGCGAACGATTGCCCGGTTTCCGGCGGCGGATTGGTGTCGTGTTCCAGGATTTTCGGCTCGTGTCCCACCTGTCTGCTTTTGATAACATCGCGCTGCCCCTCCGGGTCGCCGGAGTAAAAGAAAAGGATCTGGAAACGCCGGTCGCGGAAATGCTGGAGTGGGTCGGCCTGGGCGACAGGGCTTCGGCGCGGCCTGCTACGCTTTCTGGCGGAGAGCAGCAGCGCGTCGCGATTGCGCGCGCGGTGATCGGGCGGCCGGAAATATTGGTAGCCGACGAGCCGACTGGTAATGTCGATCCGGATATGGCGATAAGATTATTGCAGCTCTTTGAGGCGCTAAACACGCTCGGTACGACTATTGTTGTGGCGACACACGATATCCATTTGCTCAGTAAAGTGCCTGGCGCACAGATGATGAAGCTGGAGCAAGGCTGTTTGTCTGACCCGACCGGTTCGCTGCGGCATCCACCGCTACCCAAAGATCAGTTTTAGAGATCGGCGCTGATGCTAGATTTCTTCGTTATTCCCGCCCATGATCGGCGCTTGATACCCGAAGGGCGACTATCTGGCCCGATGCCTTGGGTTGTGGCGATCATGATTTTTCTGACGGTGCTGGCGGCGGCGGCCGGACTGGCCTTTTCAGAAGCTGCGCGCAGCGTGACAGATGAGCTCTCGAGCAGGGCGACAGTCCAGATCGTCGAGGCGAATCCGGATAGCAGAACACAACAGACCAACGACGCGGCAGCCGGGTTAAGAGGGCTGGATTTTGTCAGCGAAGTACGGGTGCTGCCACAGTCAGAAATTGAAGCGCTGATCGAGCCCTGGCTTGGAACAGAGGGACTGGCCGGTGAAATTCCTATCCCTGCACTGATTGACCTGAAGCTGGACCGGCCAGTGAATGAAAAAGAGCTGCAAGCGTTGCGCAATGCCGTCAAGCCGCTAGCTCGCAGTGCAAGGGTGGAGCCCAGCAGCGGATTTATTTCGCCGGTTATTTCGTTAGTCCGATCGCTACAGTGGATAGCGGCCGGATTGGTTGCATTGCTTGCGCTGGCCACTGGCGCTGCAACTATTATCGCCGCCCGTGCCGCGCTCAACACCCACCGCGAAACTATTTCGGTCATTCACCTGCTCGGCGCTACCGACCGTCAGATTAGCCGGCTTTTTCAGCGGCGGATCGCGCTTGATGCGTTGCTTGGCGGCCTATTGGGGTTGCTTGGCGGTGGATTAATTGTCTGGCTCGTGAGCATGCAAGTCTCGGCCCTGGGTTCCGGGTTGATCCAGTCCTTGGGGCTGTCGTGGATCAGTTGGTTGATTATCGCCGCCATTCCGATAATGGGGATGCTCATCGCCATGTTCTCCGCCCGAATGACAATCATGGGCGCGCTAAGGAAAATACTGTAGTCCCTTCTGATGATATTACGATCGCTCAGCCTTATTCTGCTTCTATGGATCATCGGCTTTGCCTGGTTCGCGGTCGATCTGCCGCGCCAGGCCGACGAAGATGTACGTACCGATTCCGTTGTCGTGTTAACCGGTGGCTCGAAGCGCATTGATCGCGCCCTTACGATATTGGAAAGTGACAAGGCCAAGCGACTGCTGGTTTCGGGCGTTGATCGCAATGTCAAACCGGGAGAATTGGCCGCTGAATATGACAGACCCGTAAAATTGTTCGACTGCTGCATAGATTTGGGCTTTCAGGCGGTCGATACACGCTCGAATGCTTTGGAAACGGCGCGGTGGGCTGCGCGCCGGGAAGACAAGTCCGTCCGTTTGGTCACTTCTGACTGGCATATGCGCCGCGCGCAACTGGAACTCGAACGCGCCATGCCTCCAGAGATAACAATCGTATCCGATGCCGTGCAAACCGCGCCGTCTTTGGGCACTTTGTTCAAGGAATATAATAAATTTCTGATGCGCCGCCTTGCGGCATTGGCGGGCGTCTAGATGCTGGCATTCATCCGTTCCCTCATCTTCATGCCGATTTTCTATGGCGGTTCTACGCCGATCATCATCGCATCGTTCATCGCGACGGTGATAAAACAGGATAATATCCTGTACATGGCGAAATTGTGGAGCCGCTATCATTATTTTTGCGCGCGCTATATTCTGGGCATCAGCGCCGAAATCAAAGGTGAAATCCGTAACGAACCTTTGCTCTATGTGTTCAAACACGAAAGCATGTTCGAAACGATTGACCTGTTGCGGATTTTTGACAAACCGGTGGTGATTGCCAAGAAGGAATTGCTGGTCATCCCGCTATGGGGTTGGATTGCGACCAAGCACGGCCTGCTGGGTATCGATCGCGACGGCGGCGGCGCAGCGATGCGGCAGATTATAAAACAGGGAAAAAAGGCGATTGCCGAAGGCCGCCCGATTGTAATTTTCGCAGAAGGTAGTCGCGCCAGGCATGGCGAAAAGCCAGAGTTACAAACTGGTTTTGCAGGCATTTACAAGCTGCTAGGATTGCCATTGGTGCCAGTCGCGATCAACAGTGGAATTGTGTCCCCGCGGGATACATTTGTGCAAAAAAGTGGCGTGATTACCTACTCGGTACAGCCGGAGATTGAACCGGGGCTGGACCGCGATGATATCCGGGATCGGGTGCATGCTGCGATTAATATATTGAACGATTAACGTGTAATTTTCTTTCAAAGTTCACAAACTTCACAGCATATTGGCGCAGAACAGCGCAACTGCCTTTCGATGTGGAAAAGCTATTCGTGACTCCGCCCAAAATCCGGCGCGGCGTCGTCCTGGCCTTCTTCGATAATCCGGCGCCGGATCGCCCGCGTCTTGGTGAAGAGATCAAATAACTCATCGCCCTTATCCCAGCGGATCGCTCGTTGCAGCGCAGTCAAATCTTCGGAAAATCGCTGAAGCATCTCCAGTACCGCATCCTTGTTGGACATAAACACATCTCGCCACATGGTCGGGTCGGAAGCCGC
Source organism: Parasphingorhabdus halotolerans (assembly GCF_012516475.1). Classification (NCBI taxonomy): domain Bacteria; kingdom Pseudomonadati; phylum Pseudomonadota; class Alphaproteobacteria; order Sphingomonadales; family Sphingorhabdaceae; genus Parasphingorhabdus; species Parasphingorhabdus halotolerans. The sequence goes on from NZ_CP051217.1 coordinate 2,194,682, forward strand.
GATTCGGGTAAAATCGCGAAAACCGCCGGCGGAGTACTTGATCACTTCGCTGCGCGTCACGTCTTCCAGATCGGAAGCCGTGCCGACGATGGTATAAGCGATAAGATGCGGGAGGTGGCTGGTGACTGCCAAAACCAGATCATGGTGCTTGGCATCCATAATCTCGATATTCGCGCCCATTTTTTCCCAGAAGGCTTTAACCTGCTCGACATCACCTTCCAGCGCATCATCGGGCGGAGTGAGGATACACCAGCGGTCATGAAACAGGGTCGCGAAGCCGGCATCTGGCCCGCTATGTTCAGTGCCTGCCACTGGATGCGCGGGAATGATGCGGGCCGAGGGCAGTGTTTTTGACAACACTTCCATCACGCTACCCTTGGACGAGCCGACGTCGCTAACAATGGCATCTGCGGGCAGATCGTCGGCAATTTCAGCTGCTATGGCCGCCATGGCACCAACCGGAACGCACAGCATGACAAGATCTGCATCTGTTACCGCGGCGCCCGCGCTATCGCTGACATCATCACAGAAACCAAGCTCAATCACCCGCGCCCGAACGGTGGGGTCGGCATCAAAGCCGGTAATCCGCGCTCCGGCCATGGATGCGCGGACGCTATGCGCAATCGACGACCCGATCAGCCCGAGACCGATGATCGCAATATTGGAAAACGGCAGCATCAGCCCGCTTCTTCCAGAATTTCACGTAGAGCCTTGGCAACGCCGCGGGTTTCATCCTCTGTGCCAATGGTGATGCGCAGGCCGTTGACCAGCCCTTGGCCGGGCAGCCAGCGCACAGCATAGCCCTTGTCCATCAGCGCGGCATTGGCATGTTCGGCAGTCACCTTGCCGTCAAACAGCACCAGCAGGAAATTGGTGTGGCTGGGAATGACACGCAGGCCGTGATTGCCCAGTGCGGTCATTTCGTCGCTCAGCCACTGCCGCCATTTTTGGTTATGTTCGCGGCTGGAGGCGACAAAATCGTCAGCGGCGAGCGCCGCCAGAGCTGCCTCTTGCCCTGCTGTGGTCACGTTAAACGGCAAACGGATGCGGTTCATCGCGCCGATAATATCAGCATGGCCATAGCCCCAGCCGATTCGTTCTGCGGCAAGGCCGTGAATCTTGGAAAATGTCCGTGTCACCAGAACATTATTCGCCGATTTTGCAAATTCGAGCGCACCATCATCTTCATCTGCCTCGAGATATTCGGCATAGGCACCATCAAGCACCAGCAGAATATAGCCCGGCAGAGCGTCATGCAGTCGCGCGATCTCTTCGCGGGGCGTCAAAGTACCGGTGGGATTATTGGGATTTGCGATAAAAATCACCCGCGTCTTGTCGTTGACCTTGGCGAGTATTGCATCGACATCAGTGCCGTAGTCATTATCTTCCGAAATCACCGGCGTGCCGCCATAGCGCCGCGCGGCAATATCATAGACCGCGAAGCCATATCGGACATAGATAATCTCGTCTCCGGGGCCGCTAAAGGCATTGGCAGCGAGGTGCAGCACGTCATCTGAGCCTGTGCCGCAGATAATCCGCTCCGGATCAAGATTAAATTTTGCCGCAATGGCTTCGCGCAATTTGGTCGAACCGGGATCAGGATAGCGATCTACCGAACCAGAGGCTGCGTTCAGCGCCGCGCCTGCTGCAGGGCTGCATCCCAACGGGTTTTCATTAGCGGAGAGCTTGATTAGTTTCTGGCCGCCGTCACCGCTCGATTTGCCGGGGACATAGGGCGCAATGCCCATGATCCAATCTTTGGGCTGCGGTGCTGTTTTTTCCTGTGCCATGAAACTGCTCAATCATTCTCGTATGAAGTTATGACGCCGGACTATACGCTCGTCCCTTACAGTCAACCGCAATATTGTTTGACCGTCGGCCCATCCGCCCTTAGCCCCTGTTTTTATGAGTGAAGATACGCGTTTTGGTCTGGATAATTCCGTCCGTCTGTTGGGCCCGCTGCCGCTGGATAGTGGCGGCGCTTTGACGCCCGTCGAAATCGCTTATGAGACTTATGGCACGCTGAACGCAGACGCGAGCAACGCGATCCTGATCTGTCACGCGCTGACGATGGATCAATATGTCGCTTCCAAACATCCGATAACCGGAAAAGGTGGCTGGTGGACGGACATGGTTGGTCCTGGCAAGCCAGTGGATCTGGATCGTTATTTTGTCATTTGCGCTAATGTGATTGGTAGCTGTCTGGGCAGCTCTGGTCCTGCGACCGTCAATCCGGCGACCGAGCAACCTTGGGGCATGGATTTTCCGGTGCTGACCATCGCCGATATGGTGCGGGCGCAGGCATTACTGTTGGATTATATGGGGATAGAACGACTGCATGCCGTCATCGGCGGATCAATGGGGGCATGCAGGCGGTGAGCTGGGCAGCGCTTTATCCGGATCGTGTCAAGTCAGCAGTAATCATCGCCTCTGCCGCTCGCCACAGCGCCCAGAATATAGCCTTTCACGAAGTCGGCCGCCAAGCAATCATGGCCGACCCGCGTTGGCGCGGCGGGGCTTATTATGCCGACGATGATCCGCCTGCGTCTGGGTTGGCAGTGGCGCGGATGGCGGCGCATATCACCTATTTATCCGAAGAAGGCTTGACCGAAAAATTCGGGCGGCGTCTGCAAGACCGTGACGCCAAGACATTTGGGTTTGATGCTGATTTCCAAGTGGAAAGCTATTTGCGGCATCAGGGGATTAGCTTCGTCGACCGATTTGATGCGAACAGCTATCTCTATATCACTCGCGCGATGGATTATTTTGATCTGGCCGAAGCTCATGGCGGCGTGCTCGCCAATGCGTTTAAAGGATCGAAAACGCGCTTCTGCCTGATTAGCTTTGATACTGACTGGCTCTACCCAACCGCTGAATCGCGCACGATTGTCCACGCCCTGAACGCAGCGGGCGCGGCGGCTAGTTTTGTCGAGCTATCCAGTCCGTTCGGCCATGATAGTTTCTTGCTGAAAAATCCGGAAATGAACCGGATCGTCGATGGCTTCCTGAAGGCGGGTGAAGTGTGATGAGCAAACTCCGCCCTGACCTGCAAATCATTGCCGACAATATTGTACCGTATAGCCGCGTCCTCGACATCGGCTGCGGGGACGGCGCGCTGATGGCCGCGCTACGGGATGATAAGGATGTTGATGCGCGGGGATTGGAGATTGATCCGGCCAATGTGTCCAGTGCCGTAGCAAAAGGACTTAGCGTGGTGCAGGGCGATGCTGATATCGACCTCAGCGCCTATCCCGACGGCAGCTTTGATTATGCGGTGCTCAGCCAGACCTTGCAAACCACCCACCGCCCCGATGTAATGCTCGAAGAGCTATTACGCATCGGCAAGCAGGCCTTTGTCAGCTTCCCCAATTTCGCTCACTGGCGCGTGCGGATGTCGTTGCTCTTTGGCGGCCGGATGCCGGTTACGCGGCTATTGCCGCAAACCTGGTATGACACCCCCAATATCCACCACGTCACCATAGACGATTTCCGCGCGCTGGTTCGCGACGGGAAGTTGCAGCAAGAAGGGCAGTGGTTTTTAAGCGGGGATAAGCAGACGAGTAAAGCAGCGGCGAACTTACTGGCCGAACATGCAGTGTTTTTGTTGCGGGGGTAATCCGCGCAAAGATATAATTGACATTGTACAAAAGCTGGTACAATACTTCTTCTATGCTACTGGAAAACTTCTCGAAAGCCCGTGCAAATTTAAAAGCACTGATGGACCGTGTGGTAGAAGACAAGATACCGCTAAAGATTCAGCGCCAAAACGGCGAGGCAGTTATTATGATCTCCGAAAGCGAATGGGCCGGGATGGAGGAAACGATTTATCTGCTGTCTTCGCCAGCCAATGCAAAAGCATTGATGGAATCAATCCGTCAACTGGACGCCGGAGAGGGTTTCGAGCCTGAAGAATTCAAAAAGTGAAGTTATTGTTCTCAGGCGAAAGTTGGCCGGAATATAAACAGCTGCGTAAAAGTGACCCCAAACTTAGTGACCGTCTGGATGCTTTAATTGAGGAATGTCGATGTCACCCTTTTAAGGGTACTGGAAAACCGGAGCCGTTGCGCGGCCAGTTAAAAGGCTGGTGGTCGCGCCGCATTAATCGTGAACACCGGCTGGTCTATCGCGTGCGCGGTGAGGGCGATGCGCAGGTACTGGAAGTGGCGCAGTGCCGGTATCATTATTGAGGTTTGATAAGCAGAATTATTACGCGGAAGCGAATTTACAGCTCGAACACTCGGTTCTTTTGTTGAGGGATTGGTTTGTTTTATGACTTGGCTTTCATTAGGTACAGAAGCTATTCTAGAAAAACACGTAGAAAAATCTCTAATTCAATCAATCACTGATAGCTGCATAGAGCTTAAATCTCGACGTACTGAGTCAGCGCCATATCCAAACCCAACAAAATTAAGCAATTTCAATCGTGCAAATTCAAACTGCATTGTAATGCAACAGTCATTACTACATCGTATGGAAAAACTGACACTTTCTTTGGGAGATATGTTACTTCACTCAAATGTTTACGGACTGGCACTGCTCATTAGAGCCCATTATGAATCTGCTGCCTTACTAGGTTACTTTTGTTACCGGCTTAACTCTCTGAAGTGTGGATACATCTCGTTTGATGATTTCCAGCATGATCTGGCGCGAGTAATGATAAGTTCGAAGCATGACCATTTTAAAGAGGCGCCACTGCCTCAGAACATCCTGAAATGCATAGATCGTACTGATAAATATTTATCAGGTGAACTTGGTTTTAAAACATCAAATATTGTAGCAGACAATCACGGTTGGCTTTCAGAGTTTTGTCATCCGAACTTTCTCTCCATGTCATCTTCGCTGTTAGTCGATAAAGAAAATGAGCAAATAGTTTTTCGTCACGGAGCAAAAATGCTTGAGCGAGAAGCACAGCTCTTAGGCTACTCTGATATTAGCTTAAAGTTATTCGTATTGCTTTTTGATGCATTTGACGAAATGCGTTTAGATAGGTTCGCACAAAAGTTATAGTTATCACCGCTCCCGAGTAGCACTAAACTTAATCTCGGGATTGCGTTCTTCCTGATAGCCGACATCCCATGCGCTTTTTGCCAGAAATACCAGATTATCATCGCGGTCTTTCGCCAGAGATGTCTGGTTGATATTCGCAAAAGCTTGCAATGTCGCATCTTCGCCGCTGATCCAGCGGGCGGTTTCGAAGGGGCCATTTCGAGATAGGCATCGACCTTATATTCCGCCTCCAGCCGTGATACGAGAACTTCCAACTGCAATTGCCCGACCACGCCAATGATCCAGTTTGCGCCCAGTTCAGGATAAAAGACCTGCACCACGCCTTCTTCGGATAGATCATCCAGCGCCTTGCGCAATTGCTTGGTCTTGGTCGGATCGCGCAGAATTACGCGGCGTAATATTTCCGGCGCGAAATTCGGCAGACCGGTGATCCGCACCTGATTTTTCTCGGACAAAGTATCGCCCACCCGCAACGTACCGTGATTGGGTATGCCGATAATATCACCCGGTTCGGCCGTATCAGCAATCTCCCGGTCCTGTGCAAAAAACAGGATCGGCGAATGGATCGCAATGGGTTTGCCAAGGCCCGAAGGCGTCAGTTTCATGCCGCGTTTGAACTCGCCCGAACACAGCCGCATAAAGGCAATCCGGTCGCGGTGCTGCGGGTCCATATTCGCCTGAATCTTGAAAATGAAACCGGTGACATCTTCGCTCGCTGGATCAATCGGCGCGGGTTCCGCCGGTTGCGGCCGCGGCGACGGCGCATAGTCGGCAATCGCCTCGATCAGTTCCTCCACGCCAAATTGTTTCAGTGCAGAGCCAAAATAGACCGGAGTGAGGTCGCCGTTCTGATAAGCCTCCAGATCAAAGCTGCTATATCCGCCTTGTGCCAACTCGCCTTCGCTGGTCAGCCGTTCGAGCGCGCCTTCGCTCAGGACATCGGCTAGCTTGGGATCATCCAGTCCTGTAAACTGCTGCGACACACCGTCATATTGTTTGCTGTCACCCGTCGGTTGATGCAGCTGGTTGCGGACCAGATCATAGACGCCCTCAAACTGACCACCCATCCCGGTTGGCCAGCTCATCGGACACACATCCAGTGCCAGTTTATCGGCAACCTCGTCAAGCAGTTCAAATGGATCGCGCCCTTCGCGGTCGACCTTGTTGACGAAGGTGATGATCGGTACCGACCGCATTCGGCAGACTTCGAACAGTTTCAGCGTCTGCGCCTCAATCCCGCTGGCGGCATCGATCACCATGATCGCGCTGTCGACGGCGGTCAGCGTGCGGTAGGTATCTTCGGAAAAATCTTCATGGCCCGGTGTATCGAGCAGGTTGAAGACAATCCCATTGCGTTCAAATGTCATCACCGAGCTGGTAACCGAAATCCCGCGCTGCTGCTCGATCTTCATCCAGTCCGACCGCGCCCGCCGGTTGTCGCCGCGCGCCTTGACCTCGCCGGCCAGGTGAATAGCGCCGCCTTTTAAAAGCAGCTTCTCGGTCAGCGTCGTCTTACCCGCGTCGGGGTGCGAGATGATTGCAAATGTGCGGCGTGGGTTGGTCATGATGAGCTTTCAAATGGAATAGGGACGCAGATAGACAGATAGCGAAGCAAATCAACTGTCTGGTCAGCTTTCCTTGAGGCGTATGTGCATTCGAAAGGATCGCTCTGCGCCGCTGTCGAGCATCATGATGCCCGGTTTTTCCGTAAAATCGCCATCAAAACCAACCGGATCCGCCATGCCAGCCCAAGGCTCAACGCAGAGATAGCGAGCGCCCGGCTTCTGCCAGATGCCCAGCATCGGCGTGTCCGGAAATTCCATTTCGAGCATCGGATCGCCGGGGACGCCCCAGAGGAGGGAGCGGCTTTGCAAGTCATCCCAGATGATCGCGTCTTCTTCGAAATGGACGAAGCGCGGTTTGAAGATATTGTCGGTGACGGGGATGGGTGGCGGGTCGGTTCGATCAAGCCGGGCTCGCCACCAATCCGGCGGATAGGCGCAGGCTCCGGTTTGGCGAAGATGATCTGATGATCCTCGATATTGCGGCCATAAGGCATCGGCCAGGCGAAAGCGGGATGAAAACCAAAGCTGAAGGGCATCGGTTTCTCGTCGTCATTGGCCACTGTGGCGGTCATCTGCAATTGGTCACCGGCGATTTCAAACGCCATGGTGAGCGCAAATTCAAACGGATATTGTCTGCGGGTCTCTTCGCTGGCTGACAGATTGAAAGTGACGCGATTGCTGTCTTGCTCAATGATGTCAAATTGCTGTCGCCGAGCAAAACCGTGCTTCTCCATGTCGCAAGTTTTCTCACCCAGACGATATTGATCGCGGCGCAACTGGCCGACAACAGGAAACAGCAATGGCGCGCGGCCCGTCCAATAGGCGGGGTCGGCATCGGTCATCAGCTCACGGCCAGCGCTGTCACAAAGCGAGGAGAGCTCTGCACCCAAAGGGTTGATCCGGGCCGATAGCGTCTCCGACCCGATATTGATCCATGATTTGTAAGGCGTTGGATGAGCCATTTTTCAGTTTCTCTAGCTTGTCATTCCCGCGAAGGCGGGAACCCAGTTTCTTGCTGGTTTGTCTGTGAATTCTGATTCCCCGCCTGCGCGGGGATGACAAATGGACTATCCCCTCAATTCCGCGCCCAATTTCTCAGCATTGGAGACAACCTTATCCGTAACCGCTTTCAAATCCTCATCTGTTAGCGTTGCTTCCTGCGGTTGAAGCGTCACCTCCACGGCCAGCGACTTCTTACCTTCGCCAAGACTATCCCCTTCGAACAGATCGAAAATCCGCGCATCGGTGATCAGCTTCTTGTCTGCGCCTTTGACGGCACGCACCAGATCACCGGCGGGCAGATCGCTATCCACGATAAAGGCAAAATCGCGGGTGACGCTTTGCAATGCAGGCGGCGCAAAGGCCTCCCGCATATGGCCGGACTTCTTTTTCAGCGGAATCGCGTCGAGAAAAATCTCTGCCCCCATTGCGCTGCCTTTCAGGCCCAGCGCTTTGGTGGCGTTGGGATGAAGCGCGCCATAAGCGGCGAGGATTTTCTTCGGGCCTAGCCGCAAGGTGCCGGATTGTCCGGGATGATAGTGCGGACCTGCTGCGCCAAAATCCATCAGCTTGTCGACGGGTGCACCAGCCGCTTCGAGGATCGCCAAAACTTCGGCCTTGGCATCAAAGGCATCATATTTGGTTGCCCCGCCGCTTTGCCAGTTGCGCGCAGTTTTTTCGCCGGCCAGCATTAATCCGATGGTCGGATGTTCGGTTGCTTCCAGATAGCGCCGGCCCACTTCGAACAGGCGGATCGAGGATGCGCCGCGCGCACGGTTGCGCTGGGCCGCAGCGATCAGGCCGGGCAGCATGGATGGGCGCATATATTTCAGATCTTCGCTGATCGGGCTGGTCAGCGACCAGTGGCTACCGCCAAAGGGAGCAGCTTCCTTTTCGGAAATGAAGCTCCAGTTGACGACTTCGTTCAGGCCGCGCGCCGCCGCTGCCCGGCGGGCGTTTCGTTCCGCCAATTGCTCGGCGGAGGCCGTCGGTTTCGCTACGCCGGGTTTGCGGGGAAGCGGCGTCGAAGGCACATTGTCGAGACCTTCGATGCGAATGACTTCCTCGACAATATCCTGCCACCCCTGCACATCGCGCCGCCAGGTGGGGACGGTGATGGTCCAGTCATCTGCGACCACAAACCCGAGCGCTTCCAGTATCGTCTTCTGACGGTCAGGAGAAACATCGATACCTCCGAGCGCCAAACATTTCGCGGGATCATAGTCGATCGTCCGTTTTTCAATTGGCGGTGTGCCGGCACGGGTCACTTCGCTAGGCGTTCCACCGCAATGTTCGGAGATCAGCCAGGTGGCGACCGCCAGGCCTTCATCCAGAAACGCGGGATCGAGGCCGCGCTCGAAACGCTGGCGGGCATCGCTGGTCAGCATCAGCTTCTGGCCGGTTTTGGCGATATTTTCGGGGGTGAAATAAGCGCATTCGATCAGGACTTCAGTCGTTCCCATTTCTGCGCCAGTCGCCGCGCCGCCCATTATGCCGCCAATATCATGCGCGCCATTGTCATCGGCGATTACCGTCATGGTCTCATCGAGTGTGTACTCATTGTCGTTCAATGCGAAGACGGTCTCACCCAGCGTGGCTTTGCGCGCAACTAGGCCGCCTTTGAGTTTCGCGACATCATAAACATGCAGAGGACGCCCCAGATCGAGCATCACGAAATTGGTGATATCAACCAGCAGGCTGATCGGTTTCTGCCCGGCAGACTTCAGATGGTTTTGCATCCAAGCGGGTGAATATCCATTGGTCACGCCGCTAACGGTGCGTGCGTAAAAAGCCGGGCAACCGTCCAGGTCGTCGGTGCGGACATCGGGGCCTGCGCCTTGACCGGCAATGTCGAAATTTGCATCGCGATAGGCTGCTGAAAGCGATTTCAGTGTGCCGATACCGGTCGCCGCCAAATCACGTGCAATACCCCGAACGCCCATGCAATCCTGACGGTTTGGTGTAACGGCTACGTCGAAAACCGGGTCGTCGAGCTGCGCAAAATCGGCATAGCTGTGGCCAACCGCTGCCTCTGCCGAAGCATCGAGCTCGATGATACCATCGTGATCGTCGCCAAGTTCCAGTTCGCGTGCGGAGCACATCATGCCGAAACTTTCGACATCACGAATCTTGGCGGGTTTCAAAGTGAAATCACTACCCGGGATATAGGTGCCGGGTGGGCCGAATACGCCAATCATGCCGGCCTTCGCATTGGGCGCGCCGCAGACAACTTGCCACGGCTTATCGCTGCCATCATCGACTTTCAGTAGTTGCAGCTTGTCGGCATTGGGATGTGGTCCTGCTTCGAGCACTTTTGCCACGCGAAAGGGGCGAAGAGCATCGGCCGGATTTTCCATGTCTTCAACTTCCAAGCCAATGCTGGTGAGTTTCTCTGCGATTTCGGTGACGCTGGCATTGGTTTCCAGATGCGCTTTCAGCCATGAGAGGGAAAATTTCATGCGCCAACTCCTCCGCTCAATGTCGGTACGTCCAGCGCATCAAAGCCATAATGATCAGCCCAGCGCAGATCGCCATCAAAAAACGCACGCAGGTCGTCCATGCCGTATTTAAGCATGGCCAACCGGTCGATTCCGCAACCGAAGGCAAATCCCTGCCAGACTTCGGGGTCTAAACCGCAATTGCTGATGACATTGGGGTGCACCATGCCGGAGCCCAGAATTTCCATCCAGCCGCCATTTTCGCCGCGCGGGTCTCCGCCTATGATGCGGCGGTCATTCTCGACCGTGAAACCCAGATCGACTTCGGCAGAGGGTTCGGTAAACGGAAAATAGCTGGGGCGCAGGCGCAGGGTAATATCGTCGCGCTCAAAGAAGCCACGCACGAACGTTTCAAGCGTCCATTTCAGGTGACCCATATGAATGCCTTTATCGATCACCAGCCCTTCGACCTGGTGGAACATCGGCGTGTGGGTTGCATCGCTGTCGGAGCGATAGGTGCGGCCCGGTGCGATAATGTGGATTGGCTCGCCAGCACCGTCAGTCCGCTTTGCGACATCCATCATCGTGCGGATTTGCACCGGCGATGTGTGGGTGCGGAGCAACTTTGGCATGCCCTCATCATCCGTCTGCGGAAAATAAAATGTATCATGCATCGCCCGCGCAGGGTGGGTTTCGGGAATGTTGAGCGCAGTGAAATTATGCCAGTCGTCTTCAATTTCCGGGCCAGTAGCGACGGAGAAACCCAAGTCCGCAAATATCTCTGCCAGTTCGTCCATAACTTGTGAGACCGGGTGGATGCTTCCCTTTGGGGCGCTTGGCGGCGGTAGGGTAAGATCAAGTTTCTCGGTGGCGAGTTTGGCGTTTAAAACATCCGCCTCCATCGTTTCTTTGCGGGATGCAATAGCATCAGCGACGGCCTGGCGCGCGCCGTTGATCTTGGGGCCTTCGCTCTGCCGTTCTTCGGGCGTCATCTTACCGAGCGTTTTGAGCAGAAGTGATATCTCACCCTTTTTGCCAAGCGCCGCAACCCGAATAGCTTCCAATGCGTCGCCATCGGGCGCAGCAGCAACCTGCTCCAGATATTTGTCCTTGATCGTTTCGATGTCGCTCATCGTTTTGTCCCGTTTCTTATCGCTAGTCCGTCTAGCAACCTGACCGCAAAACCCAATAAAAAAGCGCCGCGAGATTGCTCTCCGGCGCTTCTTTGAAATTATGTAAACACTTAAGCCTTAGCCAAAGCATCCTGCGCCTGTTTGATGACGCCGCTAAACACTGCCGGTTCATTCATTGCCAGATCGGCCATCACTTTACGGTCGAGTTCAATCCCGGCCAATTTGGTGCCGTGGATGAATGTGCCGTAGGTCATGCCTTCTGCACGAACCGCAGCGTTAATCCGCTGGATCCAGATAGCGCGGAAAGCCCGCTTCTTAACTTTGCGATCACGATACGCATATTGACCGGCTTTTTCGACAGCCTGCCGCGCGATGCGGATGGTATTTTTGCGGCGGCCATAATAGCCTTTAGCCTGATCCAGTAATCTTTTATGTTTTGTACGAGTGGTCGTACCCCGTTTTACACGTGCCATTTTTCAAATATTCCTGCGTTATTCTGCGACTATCGTCGCTTCTGTGCCGGCCCATCTCCCCCTCCCAACCACCCAGTCAAACTACCCTATGGGTGGTTGGGAGGGGGAGATGGGCTGGAGCCGCTAAATTAAATTAGAGCCCGTAAGGCGCCCATTTTTTCACCGTTTTCGCATCCGCATCACATAATTTCTTGGTGCCGCGCTGCTGACGGATATATTTGCTGTTATGGCTCATCAAACGGTGGCGTTTGCCGGCTACGCCGTGCTTTACCTTGCCGTTCGCGGTGATTTTGAAGCGTTTCTTCACACCACTTTTGGTCTTCAACTTGGGCATTTTGGTCTCCTTTAGAAGTTACCGTTACGGACACTTATGGCAGCCCACACTGGCCAGAGCGTCACATCGGAAGGGTGCACATAGCGGGATTCGGAGGGAATGCAAGGGAGAATGCAAGAACAGTCACACTGACTGATGTGGAGATGGTGTTAATCCTTCGCCGGATCATGCAGCACCTGCATTCCGGCTCCCGCTGCTGCCATGCGGCTGTGCACGGCGGCGTTCATAAACGGGTGAGGTTGCGCTTTATATTCTGTCGCGCTCATGCCCATGAAGCGTTTGAAGTCGCGGCCGAAATGGGCCTGATCATAATATTGCGGATCGAGCGATGATATCCAGTTTTGGGACGGGTTGAGCATATTTTCCGCGAGGCTTCGCAGAAACCGCTGGCGCTGCAGCAGCAATTTCGGTGCGAAACCAAATGCCCGCCTGCTCAGCCGGTCCAGCGTGCGGCCCGTAATATTCAGCCGGTCTGCCATCGCCTGGACGGTGACAAGATCAGGATCTACCAGAATTTCATGCGCGCGCCTGACCAGAATATCGTCCTCGGGCGCGCTTTCAAGCAATCCGGCGAGATGGCGGTTTAACGCGGCTGCTTCATTCTTTGGATCTGGTTGTTTGCTGCCGAAAAGCTTCTTGCGGAGCGGAGCGAAGTCGCCAAAGGCTGGATCAGCGTCACCGTCGCAGGTCCGATCAACATAGTCTTCGGCAGATTTTCCTATGAATTTGGCCCAGCCCAAGGGCAGCAAGCCGATGCCCCACATCCGGATCGTAGATGCCGAAAAATATGTCGCCTTACTGGTCGGCCCGAGGACACCGAAGGCCGGTGCGACGGCAGGTTCCTGATCGCCAACCGCCGCTATCATCGTGGCAGGATTGAAGAAGCGAAGGTTCGCCCATTCGGGATGCAAATAGTCCGAGACGCGTTCGCTATCGGCAATATTGACTTCGGTGAGATATAGCGTGGAAATATAAGGTTTGAGCGCCTCATCGGGAAGAAAGAAACGGACCGTCACCGGCGCGCTGTTCAATGATGACACGCAATCGCCTCCAGCACATCATCAACCCGCGCCGGATCGCCGATAGCCAGCACATGACCATCTGATTCGGCGTGGAGCGGTTCGCCGTTCCAGTCACACATCATTCCGCCTGCGCCATCGACTATTGGAGCGAGCGCAGCGAAATCGTGGAGCATCAGCCCTGCTTCGCAAACCACATCGACGTGGCCGCTGGCGACCAGACCGTAATTATAGCAATCGCCGCCATAGATAATCTTGCGCGGTGCAACCTTGCCGGCCAGCCCCATGAAGTGATCGGCATCATGTTCGTCAAATTGATGCGGCGTAGTGGTGGCGAGAACCGCGTCTTTCAATTCCCGGCAGCGCGACGTTTTGGCGGACTTCCCATTGAATAAAGTCTCCCGGCCAATAACCCCGACCCATCGCTCCTTTGAAATCGGCTGATCGATGATCCCCAGCAGAGGAAAGCCATCCTGCATCAATGCAATCAGCGTTCCAAATATCGGCCGTCCGGCGATAAAGCTGGTCGTGCCATCAATGGGATCCAGCACCCATTGGCGGGATGCGCCTTCGTTGCGTGCACCATATTCTTCCCCAATAATGCCATCATCGGGGCGTTCGCTTTCAATGATTTTGCGCATCGCCGCTTCCGCCGCACGATCTGCTTCGGTAACGGGCGTGGAATCGCCCTTGGTTTCGGACTCGAACTTGGCGCGGAAGAAAGGACGTATCGCCTCACCTGCGGCGTCCGCCAGTTTCTGCGCAAACTCAACGTCTTTCGGGGTCATATCAAACTATTCCGACACTGGAATGGGTCGCCAAGCCCAAATATACAGGATCAGGCCAGTGATGATAAACATCGCGCATCCTGATAAAACCCAGGCATTAGCGTACCAAAATTCTCCCCAGGTAAATTCCCCGGACATAATTTTTTTCCAGCCATTGAAATGCTGCATGCCGGCAACGATCAGACCAAGCACGGCGAGACCCGAGGCTATCCAGCGGTTTAACCAATGCTGGGGATTGGCGAGCAAAAGCAGGCCCAGCATGCCAATCATTGTCCTTTGTACCCGGCAATAGGGACAGACATAAACCCAGCCTGCGAATTCGGTAATCCATGCGAATACCGAAATGATGATTGCGAGAATCGCGATCTGAACCCGATATTTCATGAGTGTTTCGAGACTGGGAATCATGATATTTTCTTCATTTCGTTCGCGATCAGTTAGTCAAACAGGCTTGAAACACTGCTTTCATCTGCAATGCGGCTGATGGCTTCACCAAATAACGGAGCAATTGGCAAGATACGGATCTTGGACGAATCCAGCGCGGCTTGTGATGGACGGATGGTGTCCGTAATGATCAGTTTGCGCAAAGACGACCCGTCGACCCGTTCCACAGCTTTGCCCGAGAGTACGCCGTGGGTGATATAGGCCGCGACATCGGTAGCGCCTGAGGCGATAAGTGCATCTGCTGCATTACAAAGCGTGCCGGCGCTGTCGGCGATATCGTCGATCATAATGCAAAACCTGCCTTTGACATCGCCGATAATATTCATAACTTCGGACACACCTGCTTTTTCGCGGCGTTTGTCAACAATCGCCAGCGGCGCGTTGTTAAGGCGCTTTGCCAGTGCACGGGCGCGCACCACGCCGCCAACATCGGGTGAAACGACAACGATATCTTTGTCGCCATGGCGAGACTTAATATCTTCGCTAATTACCGGAGCACCGTAAAGATTATCGGTCGGAATATCGAAAAAGCCCTGAATCTGTCCGGCGTGCAAATCAACGGTTAGCACGCGATCCGCACCGGCTTCGGTAATCAGGTTAGCGACCAGCTTTGCAGAAATTGGAGTACGCGAGCCAGACTTTCGATCCTGCCGCGCATATCCGAAATACGGGATAACAGCGGTAATTCGTTTGGCTGAAGCGCGGCGCAAAGCGTCGATACTGATCAGCAATTCCATGAGATTGTCATTGGCCGGGTGGCTGGTGGACTGGACCACAAAAACATCCTCGCCGCGCACGTTTTCGTGGATTTCGATGAATATTTCGTCATCGGCAAAACGCTTTACGCTAGCATCGGTCAGGGGAATTTTGAGATAATCGGCAATCGCCTGAGAGAGTGGCAAGTTGCTGTTGCCGGACATAAGTTTCATGTGATGTGCTTCCCCGTTTTTTGCCCGCTGCATTCGTTGCCGGGCATTGTCCCAATTTGATGCCTTGTTAAACGGATGTAGCGAAAATCAAAAGCGCCTTTTGCCTAAATCCAGCCGGTTTGTTTCAGCTTGCCGACATAAGAGCGGGAAACCGGAATTTCGAGGCCGTTGGACAGGATCAGTTTGAGGTTTCGGCCATCCCTCTTTGCAGTCTTGATCGCATCACGCGCAACCCACCAGCCGCGGTGAACTTGCATTCCTTCCAGTTCGCTAATTTCGGCAATCGCGTCGCTCAGCCGGAGCAATATCATTTCCGACTGGTCAGGCGCATGGACCCGAACATAGTGGTCTTCGACGCTAAGCGCGAATATGTTGCAGGGGAACCCGACGGGCAGGCGTTTGTGCAAGGCTACTTCGATCAAGGGAAGGGGTTTTTCATTCCCTGTTTCCGGCGCAAAAACCAGTTCCGGTTTCTCTGGTGCAGGGCCTGCGGTATCGCGGTCCCCAAATACCAGTCGCATCAGCGCGAATATCCCAAATCCGACCATAGCGCATTGCAGGTAAAGGATAACGAAGCGCTGGCCGAAAAAATTCGGATCGAGCGGCATTCCCCAAATTGTGAAACCGACGAAAAAGGTGAGCGGCAGTGCCGCAACAGCACTCGCTATTATTCCCGCAAACCATTCGGAGATATCTATAACTTCTGCCAGCCAGCCGGCACAGACCGAGATCGGCCGAAAAACAATATATCCTACCAAGATAAGAAGTACCCAATAGGCTAGGCGGATGCCGACCGGTATCGCAAAAGTGCCAAAGGGTCCCAGGAAACCAAAAACCAATCCGATCATCGCCATGACCAGCAACTCAATGGCTATCCGCTTGCCTGACCAAATTTGATCGTCCGATTTACGACCCATGTCTGCTCCCCAAACGCCCATTTGCGCTTCGTGAACGGGCCAATGGTCCGTCTTTAGCGCATCTTGCGCATAAGCGCCAACGGCCTGCGTAGGCAAGCTGGCAATAATTCTCTTCGCTGCCAATCTGGACGGCGAACGGTGATTAACAGGAGTTGAAAGATGCCAACACATAATGAATTGCGGAAACAAAGCGGAATGTCGGCACAAAATATTATCCTTGGCGCGGGTGCGACTATTTTGGCGACGCTGGTGTTGGTGGCGATGGTTTCGCTATCAGGAGGGTTCGCTTCCGGGGCCGAGATACCGGCAACAAAACCGCGCATGAGGTTGCCAATCATTATTCATTTGGCAACCGTCATCCCGGCCATTCCGCTTGGCGCCTATATCCTGTGGCGGAAAAAGGGTGACGGGTTTCACAAGATGATGGGCAGAACCTGGGGTTTCCTGATGATTGCAACTGCAGTTTCCAGTTTCTGGATTGGCCGCGCGGGGACGGGTCTGGCAGGGACCGGCTTCAGCTTCATCCATATTTTCTCGGTTATCACGCTGATATCCGTACCGCTTGGCATCTGGCATATCCGCAAAGGTAACGTGAAAGCGCATTATCGGGCGATGCAGGGGCCTTATATCGGCTTGCTGATCGCAGGCCTGTTTGCATTTATTCCGGGACGCGTTCTGGGCAGTCTCGTTTTCGGATAAATGATTTGCCGTATTCGTCGCTGCTTTCTATCAGGGCGGCATGACCGAAAAGCTTACTATCACGATGGCGCAACTCACTCAATCCGTGGGCGATTTACGGGGAAATGCCGATGCGATGATCGCGGCGCATGGCGCGAAACCTGATAGTGACCTGATTGTCTTTCCCGAGTTGCAGCTGATCGGCTATCCGCCTGAAGATCTGGTTTTGAAACCGGCAGTATGGGAACGTGCCGAGGCGGAATTGCAGCGTCTCGCGGCAGCGACGGCTGGGCCGGGGCCAGCGATGCTGGTCGGCTCGATTTTCCGCGAAGATGGCAATCTCTATAACGGCGTGGCGCTGCTCGACGGCGGTCATATCAAAGATGTGCGTTATAAGGTGGAGCTGCCCAACTACGGCACGTTTGATGAGAAGCGTCTATTTTCTTCAGGGCCTTTGCCGGAGCCGATTGATTATCGCGGTTGTAAGATTGGCCTGCCCATTTGCGAGGATGTCTGGTTTCCTGAGGTTTGCCAGCATTTAAAAGATCGAGGCGCTGAGATGTTTATTGCGGTGCATGGCAGCCCTTATGAAATCGAGAAAGACGACAAGCGTCTGGGGCAAGTCGCGACGCAGCGGGTGCGTGAAACCGGATTGCCGCTATTGTTCCTGAACCGCGTTGGCGGGCAGGACGAGATTGTGTTTGATGGTGCAAGTTTTGTGCTTAAAGGCGATGCCAGCGTGATGCATCAGCTGCCCGATTGGGACGAAGCGATCGTGGACACGCATTGGACCAAGGGCGAAGCTGGTTGGACTTGCGAACAGGGAGAGCTTCACAGGCTTGATGACCACCCCGCAGATATTTATAACGCAATGATTGTTGGCCTGCGTGATTATGTGAACCGCAACCATTTTCCCGGCGTTTTGCTTGGTCTTTCGGGCGGCATAGATAGCGCGCTGTCAGCAGCGGTTGCGGTGGATGCGCTGGGGGCGGAGCGAGTTTGGTGCATCATGATGCCTTCTCGCTTCACATCGCAGGAGAGCCTTGATGATGCGAAAGGCTGCGCGGAAATGCTGGGAACCGTTCTCGATACTATCCCTATCATGCCGGCGGTCGAAGGCTTTGATGCGATGCTCGAGGACAGTTTTGCCGACCGCAATGTCGATATTACCGAAGAGAATATCCAGTCGCGGATTCGCGGTGTTACGTTGATGGCGCTCTCCAACAAATTCGGCCATATGCTACTCACCACCGGCAACAAAAGCGAGATGAGCGTTGGCTATGCGACGATTTACGGCGATATGGCAGGCGGCTATTCGGTGCTTAAGGATGCCTACAAGCTGACTGTATTCAAGCTCAGCGAATGGCGCAATCGCAACAAGCCTTCGCTTGGGATGGGTCCGGATGGTCCGGTGATGCCGCAAACGGTTATCACCAAGCCGCCGAGCGCGGAATTGCGGGAAGACCAGAAAGACAGTGACAGCTTACCGGATTATGAAGTGCTCGACCCGCTATTGCATGGCCTGATCGAGGAGGAACTCTCTGTTTCCGATCTGGTTGCGCGCGGGTTTGATCGCGAAACCGTGATCCGAATCGAGCGATTGCTCTATATTGCTGAATATAAACGCCGGCAGGCTCCTCCTGGCGTAAAGCTCGGCACAAGAAATTTTGGCCGGGACCGGCGTTATCCTATTACCAATGCCTTCAGAACGGTCTAAGGCCGCGACATTATGAAAATTAAAACCCGCTTTGCGCCCTCTCCAACGGGCCACCTTCATGTCGGCAATATCCGCACCGCGCTCCATAACTGGATGTTTGCGCAGAAAAACGGCGGCGCGTTTTTGCTGCGGCTGGATGATACCGACGCGGAGCGCTCGAAAGAAGAATATGTCGATGCGATCCGCGCTGATCTGGCTTGGCTGGGTATCAATCCGGATAGCGAAGAGCGGCAATCGGCGCGGTTCGATCGTTATCAGGCGCGGTTTGAAGAGTTGAAGGCAGCGGGCCGGGTGTATCCGGCCTATGAGACGGCGCAGGAGCTTGATCTCAAGCGCAAAATACAGCTCGGGCGCGGCAAACCGCCGATTTATGATCGCGGCGCGCTGAATCTAACGGCTGATCAGATCGCGGCTTTTGAGGCGGAGGGGCGCACGTCCCATTGGCGGTTTAAGCTCGACCATGAGACACCGATAGAATGGACCGATCTGGTGCGCGGCGACCAGCATTTTGACGCTGCTTTACTGTCGGACCCGGTAATCCGGCGCGAAGATGGCAGCTGGCTCTATATGCTGCCTTCGACGATTGATGATATTGATATGGCAATCACCCACGTCGTGCGCGGTGAAGATCATGTCGCTAATACGGCGGTTCAAATCCAGATGTTTCAGGCCTTTGGTGCGGATATACCGCAATTCGCCCATGAAGCTTTACTCGTTGGTACTGAAGGCAAGCTTTCCAAGAGGCTGGGCTCGTTAGGTGTAAGCGGATTTCGTGAGCGACACATCGAGCCGCAGGCGATTGTCGCGCTGCTGGCGAGGATTGGCACCAGCGACCCGGTTGAACCGATTGCCGATGTTGCAAAACTCATTGAGACCTTTGATTTTGGCCGTTTCGGCAGAGCACCAGCGCGGTTCGATGATGCGGAACTGGCGCAGCTCAACCAGAAAATTGTCCATCTGCTGGATTATGATGACGTGAAAGACCGGTTGCCCGAGGCCATGCCTGCTGAAGCATGGGAAGTCATCCGTCCCAATCTGCATGACATGAGCGAAGTCAGCCAATGGTGGCAGGTTGTCACCGGCCCCATCGCGAAGCTGGAGTTCAGCGCAGAAGATCAGGAATTTATCGGTCAGGCGCGCAATGCGATGGAGGAGATGGAGGCTTCCGAGGGTATCTGGAAAAAGCTGACCGAGGCGCTTAAGGAGAGCAGCGGTCGCAAGGGCAAGCCGCTGTTCATGCCGTTGCGCCAAGCGCTGACCGGACTGGATCACGGGCCGGATATGGGGCTTTGCTGCCGCTGATTGGCCGCGAAGAAGCGCTGCAACGGCTGAAAACCGCCGCTTCCTGATCTCAAAACCTGCGACTGCAAGCTGCCTGGCGTCGACCTTGACTGCATGAATGTAATAGTATAACATAACATATTGACGATGCAGTTATACAGCGTCTCATAAATATGCGGAGGCTGCGCCGTCATTCTGGGATGAAGGATGAAAGGACCGTCTTATGAGCTATACTTCCACTTACGCGAATAAACCGCCCAACGCGAAGGGCATCGGCATGACCATCGGGGTGCATGTGATTGTCGTTGCCGGGGTTATGATGATCCCGGGGATTGAATTGCCAGACAGAATTCCAACAATACTCGAGACCTTTAATGTTCCGGACGAGAAAAAACCGGACCCGGTGATCGAACCGCTAAAGCCGGAGGTGCAGATACCGCGAGAATCGGTTGTAAAAGCACCAAAGCCACGCGTCGATAATCTGCCTCAAGCGGCGGACAGCTCGCCAACACCCTTTGCTGATGTCAATGATGGTCTTGCGCTGGGTGGTTCGGGATCGGCCATAGATATTCCGCTAACGCCGCTGGAAACTATCACCCCGGTGCCGGACCCGGTTATTGCAGAAGCGCAATTGAACCAGCGGTTTGCCAGCTCTTTTCTGCCACCTTATCCGTCCGGCGAACTCCGATTGGGCAATGAAGGCACTGTCAGCGTCCGGGTGCTGGTGGACACCGATGGCCGCGCCAAAAAGGTGCAACTCATCAGCAGTCCACGGCCGAGTTTCTGGGCCGCTACCGAGAGTCACGCACTGAAGAAGTGGCGTTTCAAGCCGGCGACGAAAGATGGAAAACCCTTTGAAAGCTGGATCACGCTAAAGGTGAAATTCGAGATCAAAAGCTAGCGGCCACCCGCCAACGCCAGCCCCGAAGTCACTTATCTGAAATGCGGGGCTGGTCAGGCGCGCTACAAACCACTATTTGAGACCAATGAAGTTTTTCGACAAGGCAGCAATGACCGGTGAGGGCCGGGATTTCCGGTTTTTTCTGGACCAGACACCCAGAGAGCGGATTCTCCCGGGCATATTGGCGTTGCTGATTCCCGGTATCATTGTGTTTATCTTCATTATCGATTCGAAAGTAAACACCGCCCCGCCGCCCGGCCCGAAAGTGATTTATTTTGAAAGCTGGCCGCTTAGCCGGACGGACGAGGAAATACTCAAGGATCGCTGGGCTATCCAGTGCCTCAAAGATGAGGCTATGGAAAGGCGGCGTCAAAGCATGAAAGAACTCGGACGCATGTCCGGCATGGACGTCGAAAAAATCGAACGGGAAGCCAAAGCCAGGAAACTGGCGCGTGGTGATGTGGAAGACCCACGGCCAGCTGGTTTGAAATGCTAGCGGGCTTGAATATTGCCTAATACCGCAGATGCGCGCTTCATGGCAGCTGCGATCGCGCTGACGCATCGTGGTCGCGGACGTACCGGCGCCAATCCCAATGTCGGATGCGTGGTCGTCAAAAATGGTATCATCATTTCGCGCGGATGGACCCAGCCTGGTGGCAGGCCCCATGCCGAAGAGATGGCGCTGGCTGCAGCGGGCGCGCAAGCAAATGGCGCGGACATATATGTAACGCTTGAACCCTGTGTGCATGAAAGCGCGCGCGGCCCGGCGTGCTGCAATGCAGTGATCAAGGCCAAGCCTGCGCGTGTGATTGTTGCGAGCCTGGACGCTGATAAACGCACCCATAGACGCGGCATAGATGCGCTGGGTAAGGCGGGAATTGCGGTTGAAGTGGGCGTGCTGGAAGAGCAGGCGAGACGGGCGATGGCCGGTTTTTTCATGCGTATGGAAAAAGGCAGGCCGTTTGTAACCCTGAAACTCGCGATGTCGCTGGATGGCTGTATCGCAATGGCTGACGGTAAGAGCAAATGGATCACCGGAGAACGGGCGCGGATGCACGGCCACCTGGAGCGCGCTACGTCCGATGCGATTTTGGTCGGCTCGGGAACCGTGCTGGCCGATAATCCGGCTCTGGACGTTCGGATTGACGGTTTGGAAGATCGGTCCCCTATTACCGTGATGCTTGGCGAATCGGAAGCGCCCGAAAATTGGCACCGCATTCCGGTGCCAACTGCAATTGCCGATCTCGAAGGTGTTAACTGGTTGATGGTGGAGGGCGGTGCCACCACGGCAGCATCATTTCTCGAAGCAAATCTGGTGGATCGGCTGCTCCTCTACCGTGCACCGATTATCATTGGTGGAGGATTGCCGTCCATTCGCGATATCGGCCTCTCTGATCTGGCCAGCGCCCATGGCAACTGGCGCCGCACCGACCGGCGGGAATTTGCGCAAGATGTGCTTGAGATATACGAGCGCGCAGCTTAGGCATTGCGCTGTAACAGACAGGAAATAGCATGTTCACAGGCATAGTTTCGGATATCGGCACCATTGCGGAGTTGCAGCAGCGCGGC
Source organism: Parasphingorhabdus halotolerans (assembly GCF_012516475.1). Lineage (NCBI taxonomy): Bacteria > Pseudomonadati > Pseudomonadota > Alphaproteobacteria > Sphingomonadales > Sphingorhabdaceae > Parasphingorhabdus > Parasphingorhabdus halotolerans. Next base: position 2,216,874 of record NZ_CP051217.1, read on the forward strand.
GATCTGCGCGCGAAAATATCCTGCAGCTATGATATGTCTGCCGTCGATATCGGTGCGTCCATTTGCTGTGCTGGCATCTGCCTGACGGTGGTGGAGAAAGGCTCGAACTGGTTTGCGGTTGATATTTCCGCGGAAACGATTTCCTGCACCGAGCAAGGCCAGTTTTCCGAAGGGCGCAAAATCAATCTCGAACGCGCGCTCAAGGTGGGTGAAGAACTGGGCGGACATATTGTGACCGGCCATATCGACGGCGTTGGAGAAGTGGTTTCCTGGACAGAAACCGGAGATTCGCATACGGCCCGGATTAAAGTACCGAGCGAACTGGCGGGCTACGTCGCGCCGAAGGGATCAATCACCGTGAACGGGGTATCGCTCACCGTAAATGCGGTGGAAGATAGCGATGCCGGGACGGTGTTTGATCTGAACATCATTCCGCATACCGCCGCAGTCACGACTTTGGGTGAACTGGAAGCGGGCCGCGCGGTTAATCTGGAGATAGATATATTGGCGCGCTATTTATTCCGGATGGAAAAGATCCGGTCGGCGGCGTGACCCGTGGCCCGTTTACAGGGCCCGCCGACCGGAAATTCGTGTCAGAAGGCCAGCCCTAGAAAGGCAGCCACTTCTGCTTCTTGCTAAACTTCATATAACCGATGTTTGCGCCCAGTCTGAGGCCGGCACCCAGACGAACCGGAATGAGTACCTTGTCGCCGCTGCGCAAGTAGCTGACATGGAAACCGCCTACGAAATAGGCCGCGCCCTCACCAGCAGGAAAACGCTGGTACAGATCTTCCGAGTCATACAGATTATAGACGAGGACAAAGCTGTTTGCTGCATTTCCCCCGACATCAAATCCGATGGAAGGTCCGGTCCAGTAGACCGGACGTTCGCCTTCGATTTTGTGGAATAATTTGCCTGAACCGTAACGCAGCCCGACAACAAATGCACCGCTCGCCTCGCGCCCGGTGATATAGGCATTGGGGCGGCCCTGTTTCTTGAGGATATCTTCAATCACACCGGCTAGGCCCTTGGCACCCTTGCCGAACACGCCTTCTGCAGCGCCGATCAAGTCGTCATCCTGATAGGTGGTCTCATCATCGACATTTGCGATTGCGTTGCTGTTGCCGGCGTCGGATGCGGTCCCATCAACCGCGCCTGATTGCTCGGGTTGACCCAGATCCAGATCAAGTCCGCCGCTCATCGGCGCTTCTTTGGACATTTCCGGTCTGGAAACAGGCGCTTCCAGCGTGCCATCATAATCGGGCGTCGCCAGATCCGCGTCAATCGCATCATTGGGATCAATGGTTTGGACCTGAGCCATCGCGGGCGCAAATACAGGTGTTGCAGCCAGCGCGAATACAGCAAAAAAGCTGAGCAATTTCTTGCCCGCGGCCGTCATTGGAGACGTTTTCATCACAGAGATTTCCTTCGGGCACGACTTCGTCATGGGTAAACTCCTTCCCATCACCAGCCACCTGCAGACTTCGCCTCCCACATATGACTGCGCAATGAACGGACGACGAGTTGAGTCGATTTTGCGATGTATTGAGCGGTTTTGGCGGTTTTCCATGAATTTGACTTCGTCCAGGATGCAGTTTCCCGGTGACATTTCAATTGATTGATTGCGAACTTTACCCGTTGCAACCACCGATGCGAGACGTTATACGCCTCGATCTTGGCCAACAATTGGTACGCCAAACGTGAGGACACGTGGGTGAGCGGCTGAAACCACCTCCTTGCTAAGGAGACAAGCCTTTACGGGCTTCGAGGGTTCGAATCCCTCCGTGTCCTCCATTTACCATTGATTTTATTGGGTATTTTTCCCGAAATGGGGCTTGTGCCGATAATGGACACTAAAAACAAAATGTCCTGGGCGAATATTGCAAGCTCGTAGTAGACGCCGTATTAAGAATGCGTGCGATCCGCACTCTTATCGACCGGCTAAATTTCAGCAATCTGAAAATCCTTGCCGCGAGCGATAGCGAATCACTATCTCGCACCGCAGAAAATTGTTTATCATCCGTGCGGACAGTGCGCACTGATATTTTCCACATCTCCGGAGCCTTAGAGTCTGACCGATAATTATGCTGTTTAATATCATGGTTTTGCGATGCGCCGCGTCAGGAGTTGGACGGATGCCATGAAGGTCCATGCGGTTGCCGAAGCGATAGATTGCTCGAAGTCCTTGGCAAGACGGCGGTTGCGGTTCAACCATGCGAAAGTGCGTTCGACGACCCATCAGCGGGGCAGGATAACCAAGCCCTTGAGGCGATCAGAGCGTTTGATGATCTGAACCGTCCAGTCGCCGATTTTTGTCAGTGCCTTTCTGAGCTTGTCGCCTGCATAGCCGCCATCGGCGAAGACATGACGCAGCCACGGGAAGGTGGAACGGATGTTGGCGAGCACAAGCGGCGCGCCATCGCGGTCTTGTATGTCGGCGCTGTGGATGACGGCATGAACCAGAAAGCCATTGGTATCGGTAATGATATGGCGCTTTCTGCCTTTGGTCTTCTTGCCCGCGTCATAGCCGCGTATCCCGCCGCTTTCTGTCGTTTTGACCGACTGGCTATCGATGACACCAGCGCTGGGCGAGGCTTCACTGCCTTGCGCTATTCGCGCATCCTGGATCAGGTAATGGTTGATCCGCGCCCATGTGCCATCGTCGCGCCAGAGGTAAAAATAGTGCTGCACCGTGGTTGCTGGGGGAAAGCCCGGTGGCATCATCCGCCAAGGCAGGCCACCGCGCAGCATATACAGCATTGCCTCAACGATCCGCCGCATCGGCCAATTGCGCGGACGACCGACATGGCTGGGCCGGGGGAAGAACGGTTCCAACACCGTCCATTCCCCATCGGTCCTTTGCGAAGTTTTGTCACTTGCGTTGAATCAATGACTTGGGACGGCGTCAAGCTAAACCGCTGATACCACTCAACTTAGTTTTCGGTCAGTCACTAAGCGATTGAGTTCCCCCCTCAGTTCCTAACAGAAACATCGTCCTTCTCGGGTTCCGGATAGTCTTTGCAATTGTCGCTAGCTGAAGGCCACCTCGAAATATAGTCCTTCCCAGAGCGATCAAAATCCGATTCAAGGGTTCTGACGCAACGGGGGAATTTGGATCATGAGCCAGCGGGGATTTTTTGATTTGGAGCATCGCTATGAGGGGCTGGACGCGAAGTCTGATCCTTTGGTGGCGATATTGGCGGCGGTTCCCTTTGAGCTGTTCCGGGTCAAGCTGAAGTCAGCTCTGGTGAAGGGCGGGTTGCAGCGTGCAGACGCTGACCGTAAGAGTTTGGCGGGCCGCAAGCCTTGGGATGAGGTGTTGATCTTCAAGGCATTGGTGCTTCAGGCGCTCTACAATCTGTCGGACGACGCGATGGAATATCAGTTGCGCGACCGGCTGTCGTTCATGCGGTTCGTCGGGTTGGGACTGGAAGATGCGGTGCCAGATGCCAAAACGCTGTGGCTATATCGGGAAGCGCTCGGCAAAGCCGGGGCGGTTGAGGGGCTGTTCAATCAGTTTGACAGCTACCTCAAAGCAAAGGGCTATCTTGCGATGGGCGGTCAGATCATCGATGCGACCATCGTTCCGGCCCCGCGCCAGCGCAACACGCGCGATGATAATATGACGGTCAAAGCCGGGAGAACGCCAGCAGACTGGGAGGCACACCCCGCCAAGAACCGCCAGAAAGACAAGGATGCGCGCTGGACGAAGAAGCATGGGAAGTCGCACTTCGGCTACAAGAATCACATCAACATCGACCGTCGGCACAAGCTGGTGCGGCGTTACGCGGTCAGCACGGCCTCGGTGCATGACAGCCAGAAGCTAGAGGATGTGCTTGACCCTGATAACACCGCCAGCGGCGTGTCGGCCGATAGCGCCTATCGCAGCAAAGAGAGTGAGGAGATGCTCGCCGAGCGCGCGATGAAGAGCCATATCCACCGGCGCGGCAATCGGGGCAAGCCGCTCACGCCGCGCCAGGAAGCCGCCAACAAGACCCGCTCAAAAGTCCGTGCACGGGTCGAGCATGTGTTTGGCAACCAGCACAACAGCATGGGCGGAAAGTTTGTCCGCACCATCGGCATCATCCGGGCAGGCGTGAAGATCGGGATGCAGAACCTAGCCTATAACATGCGCCGTCTGGTGGTGCTGGAAAGGGCGGCAGCCGTCGCCACATGAGGCCAGAGGCCAGAGACCCCACAGAAGGCCTGAACCACACCAAAACGGGCCGGCGCGTCCCGTAAATAATCGGGCTTCTTGGCCAGTGCGGGAACCAAATCGCTACTTCAGCCCGAAATCGCCATTGTTCGAGGTGGCCTGTATATGATCTCGAGCTTTTTTTTGATGCAGTGCATTTCAATTAGCTAGGCTCAGGACGTATTAAAGGGATTCCCAACGTTAGGTTTTTATGATTCAATGACGACATCGAAGGAGGTGTTGTCATGGATGATCTGTTTTTGCTGAGTGAGGCGCAGATGCGCCGGATAGAGCCATATTTTCCTTTGTCCCACGCGATACCGAGAGTGGATGACCGCCGGATCGTGTCGGGTATCATTTATGTGATCAAGCATGGACTGATGTGGCGTGATGCACCGAAGGCTTATGGTCCGCATAAGACCATCTACAACCGCTTTATCCGCTGGAGCAGGCTTGGCGTGTTCAACCGCATTTTTGCCGAGCTGGCGGGCAAGGCGGGCGAGCCTGACCGGATCATGATCGATGCGACCCATCTCAAAGCGCACCGGACCGCCGCCAGCCTCCTAAAAGGGGGGCTTTACCCAGACGTATCGGGCGCACCAAAGGTGGGTTGAACTCAAAACTCCATGCCGTCTGCGACGGCGAAGGTCGCCCCATCATCCTGCTGCTGACCGAGGGGCAGATGAGCGATCACAAGGGTGCTGCCCTGCTGCTTTCATCGCTACCACAGGCAAGGAAACTGCTGGGGGACAAGGGATATGACAGTGACTGGTTCCGGTCCGCTCTGGCCGAACGTGGTATTACGGCGTGCATTCCACCACGCTCCAACCGAAAGGTACAGCACCATTATGACAAAAGCCTCTACAAACAGCGCCACAAGATCGAGAATATCTTTGGCCGGATCAAGGACTGGAGACGCGTCGCCACCAGATACGACAGATGCGCCCACACCTTCTTCTCTGCTATCTGTATCGCAGCAACCGTCTGCTAATGGTTGTGATCAATGAGTCCTGAGCCTAGAAGTTGAATGTCCAAAATGCGCAATCGCCGACATTTTAATCTGTCTCAAAAACATCGCCGATAAGCTAATCCCTTAAATCTTGCGGTTAATGAACCAGTCATTTAACCTTCTTATCGTACAAAGCTGTCTTCAATAAACAGAAAATTTGCCGTTTTCAGGTATCGGGTACTAAAATCTTAAAATGATGAAAATTCGAAATGTCCATTCAACTGAAGGTATTACCAGATTTGAAACGGCACCACTTATTCAGGCCAGCAGGAGAAGGTTTCTTAGTCAAACATTAACTACGGCGATGATCGGGCCGATGGTGGCTTTGCAAGCAACGCTTATTCGAACCGACGCAGCGATATTACAAAAATCGGCCAACAGCATATCACCGCAGCAATTTGGAGCATTTGGAGATGGTATTGCTGACGATACATTGGCGATTCAGGCTGCTATTGAGGTAAATCGCGTAGTATTTTTTCCAAATGGAACTTATGCGATATCCGATAAACTAGTCCTTCGCACTAACCAGGTGATTCATTTTGCCCCCGGCGTCAAAATTGTCCAGAAAACCGAAAACTGTCAGATTTTTTTTGCCAATTCGGTGCAAAATTTGACGCTAGATTTTGCTGGTGGCAGATTAGCGGGAGAGGGCAGTTATTATGGCGGGGGTGACCATTATCTGATTTACAACCGACATAATGCACCACGCTGGACAGCTTCGACACGATATGCAGTTGGCGAATTCTGTCACAATGGAAACAATCAGGTTTATCGCTGCACTGCCACTGGTATCAGCTCACGGAGGCGCAAACCAACAGGGTTTGGTGCTACAAATAAAGACGGCTCCGTATTTTGGGAACATGTTGGAACCCGCATTTACGACACCCCTGTTTTCTGGACCGGAAACAGTGGGCGCAATGATCGGGCAATAGACTTTCATCGGTGTTCAAACATCAAAATCATCGATCCGGTGATCGAAAACTGCGGACATTCGGGCATTGCGTTGTTTGACTGCACTGATGTCAAAATTCAAAATTCAAAAATTTCTGGAACACATCGAATTTCAACACCGATTATAAATGATGCGCCCTATTATTGGGCCAATTTTCAAATCGGTATCTATCTTCATCATAGCCCGGCCGGAAATTGCGAGAATGTCACAATCGAACGCCCCGAAATCAGCAACGTGGCGCATGGCATTTTGAATGAAAGTGCGAACGATGATCAGCCAGATCGTGGAATCACCGTCAGCGAGCCGTATATTCATGACATTGAAGGACAGCACGCATTTTATCTGCAAAGCGGAAATCTGGTTATTTCCAACCCCCGCCTAGAGAACATAAATCTGTCAGGAATTAAAATTCAATCGACAATAGATAATAATAGTATCGATATATCCAATATCGTGGTGAATGGAGTTAACGGACGTTCGATTGCCTCCAATTTTGTCGAAATCGCCGTGATTTCCGGCAAAGGATCAATTTCAGATGTTACAATGCAGGGAGCCGTGAATGATACCGGGGTTGGAATAGCAATTGTTGGCAAAGTGAGCGCAGTTCGGGCCGATCTGGTAATTAAGAATGCAACAGCCCATGGTATAGTGATCCAAGGCGCCTCACCAATCCGCGATCTTGACCTAAGTATCATTCTGGACGGATCGGGGCAGCACGGCATTGTTTGCACAGCGCCAAATACCAAAAATATACGCATTAAACCGACGCTTCGAAATACTGGTTATTCCGTGCCACATCAATCGGCAATCATTTCCGCTGCGAATGGCAGTCGTTTGGAAATATATGATCCGGTCATTTCGGGGCTGCCGGCGGACTACGCCCTCCATGCATCGACCGCAGGCGCAAAAATCATCATTCATGGTGTAGTAAATATTACAGCTGGCAGACGCGGCCTGAGCAAAGCAGAAATGGGCGCAGTAGTTGAAAACGTCGGTTCCCCATCATTCTAGGGTCCGGACCCAATAAGGGGATTCCCAAGGCGGCGTGAATGTGATTCAATGCTTTCATCGAGGAGGCATTGGATATGGCGGATTTCTTTTGGTTTTCGGATGAGCAGTGGGCACGGATTGCGCCATTGTTGCCAGTGAACGGCAAGGGCGCAAGGCGGGTGGATGATCGCCGGGTGCTCTCAGGGATTGTCCATGCGCTGCAAAGCGGTGGTCGCTGGGGTGATTGCCCGCCGGTCTATGGTCCAAAGAAGACGCTCTACAACCGCTTTGTGCGCTGGGCCGAGCGCGGGATATGGGAAGACATCTTCAGCGCATTGGCTGGGGCCGAAGATGCACCTGACCGGCTGTTTATCGACAGTAGCTGCATCAAGGTCCACCGGACAGCCGGAGGCGCAAAAGGGGGGCCTTGGCCAATGGTATCGGCCAAACGCGCGGGGGTCGGAACACCAAACTCCACGCTATCTGCGATGTGAAAGGCAGGCCCCTTGTCCTGCTGCTGACACCCGGCAACGCACACGATATGCGGGTTGCCAAACAGTGCATTGCGGCCATGCCGCCATCTGCTGAACTGGTTGGCGATAAAGGCTATGACAGCGATGAACTCAGAGCCTGGCTGGCATCAAGAGGCACTATGGCGGTCATCCCGCCCAAGCGTCACCGCAAGGTCAAGCTCGACTGTGATCCTGCCATCTACAGACAGCGCAACGTCATTGAACGCATGTTCTGCCGCTTCAAAGACTGGCGTAGGGTTGCCACACGCTTCGACCGAAATATCAAAAACTTCATGGCCACCATCGCCATAGCGGCTACCGTCATCTGGTGGCTCAAATGAGTACGGACCCTAAATCTCTATCGTAGAGTCCTCACTCACTTCGAGTTGTTTTGCGGTAATCATCGTGTATCGTACAATAGCCATACTCCGATACTTTATGGCGTCCCTCCTTTGGTTTCATGCGACTGCAGCTCCACTCTCTGAAACACGCGCTGTATGGACAAATATATTAGCGAATATAACTTGCACTTTCGGTGTTTTGTGCTTCAATGATTTCCATTCAATCCCGCTCATCAGATCATTTATTCGAAATCAAAGGAAATTACCTTGACGCAAATATTAATAAGCGCTTCAGAAGAAATTCCAGTTGGATCGGTTGCAGTTGGCAATGGCCTTCGCAATTTGGCAAACACGTCTGCTGATTTCGGACAATTTAATACGGCTATCGGCTTCGACGCGGGGCTCAATCTGACAACAGGCCGATATAACACTTTATTGGGTTATTCGGCGGGTAAAAATCTCACAGCCATTGATGTTGTAACGACTTACCCTCCCAGCTCGCCAATCGGTAACCATGGCAATACTTTTGTCGGTTTCTTTTGTGGAGCGACTGCCAACGGTGCCCTCGACAATACATTAGTAGGAACTCAAGCTGGCCTCAACCTGACGACCGGCATGGATAACTGCCTATTCGGTATTAACACAATGCAGTCTCTACAGGCTGCAAGCGAAAATGCGGCATTTGGCCATGCTTCACTCCGTGCTGTAGTCGGCTCGGGCAAATTTGGGAGCGGTCCCGGTGATTTTGCCGCAGGCGATGGTCACCAACTCTCAGCTTTTGGCGATATGGCAGGACGGTTTATCAACGGTGGCGAGAATACTGAAAAGACAGGTGGCAGATGTAGCGTTTACATCGGAGCACGCACAAAAAGTTCTAGCAATACCGTTTATAACGAAAACGTATTTGGATTCAGCGCCGAGGGGCGTGGCTCCAACACCGTAAGTTATGGTGATGCAAACATCACCGCGCATCATTTTAATGCTGGTAGTGTCTTTGCGCCTAACCTCGCGACGGAAACGACTGCAACGGCCAATCTTCGCATCGACCCTGCAACGGGAGAAATCAAAGAGGTTGGCGCTGGTAGTGGATTTATGATCGTCCAGCACCGAGTTAGTAGCGGAACAAATGGCGGTGATACGGTCACTGCATCGTGGGTCACGCGTCCAACTGTTGAACGGTTTAACGGAATTACCGGCGCTTCTGTTGCGTCCAGTCAATTCACATTACCTGCTGGGACTTATAAAATAGATGGTTACAGCCTAGCTTTCCGATCAAATCGTCATAAGGCCCGGTTGTATAATGTCACTGACAGTAGTGCTTTGTCAGTTGGCGAAGCGGCTTACACAGCCAATGCTGATATTGGACGCAGTAACTCTGTTCTTTCGGACATTTTAGTGCTGACTGGCACAAAAACAATTGAATTGCAGCATTACACCGAGGTTGGCGTTGCTGCGACCGGCTTGGGCGCCGCAACAGGTAACAGCACAGGTGATGAGATATATGCTTCTGTTACGATTGAGAAAATCGCCTGAAATTAACGGTTCTGTCACGTGCCCTTCCCACGTTCATCTAGTTGCGATTAGAGTTTAGGGTTGATCGGTATACGATTGGAGCAGGCAGACGTCGATGTACCGTCAAGCCTTCGTCACTATCTAGCCGTTGCGTCTTTTGCGATTGATGATTCTACCATCACGGCTTAGGAAGATGTGCAAACGTCGATAGCCGAACGGACGCTGCTCCTGTGCCAGTTCGTGCAGCTTGGCACGCAGCGCGAATTCATCACTACGCCGCGAGCAACAACATATCGTCGTCAAGTCGGCGCTATAATCCTCTACGCCTGCTTCGGCGCCGCCTAAAAACACCGACTATCTGGTCTTCTGTAAACCGTATCCGCTTCATCAGCCCGCCCTTTCATAAGACGGATCTTCACCAATTCCGGAGGAATTTTAAGGGGTCACGCCAGACATTGTTAAGGCCACCTCGAACAATGGCGATTTCGGGCTGAAGTAGCGATTTGGTTCCCGCACTGGCCAAGAAGCCCGATTATTTACGGGACGCGCCGGCCCGTTTTGGTGTGGTTCAGGCCTTCTGTGGGGTCTCTGGCCTCTGGCCTCATGTGGCGACGGCTGCCGCCCTTTCCAGCACCACCAGACGGCGCATGTTATAGGCTAGGTTCTGCATCCCGATCTTCACGCCTGCCCGGATGATGCCGATGGTGCGGACAAACTTTCCGCCCATGCTGTTGTGCTGGTTGCCAAACACATGCTCGACCCGTGCACGGACTTTTGAGCGGGTCTTGTTGGCGGCTTCCTGGCGCGGCGTGAGCGGCTTGCCCCGATTGCCGCGCCGGTGGATATGGCTCTTCATCGCGCGCTCGGCGAGCATCTCCTCACTCTCTTTGCTGCGATAGGCGCTATCGGCCGACACGCCGCTGGCGGTGTTATCAGGGTCAAGCACATCCTCTAGCTTCTGGCTGTCATGCACCGAGGCCGTGCTGACCGCGTAACGCCGCACCAGCTTGTGCCGACGGTCGATGTTGATGTGATTCTTGTAGCCGAAGTGCGACTTCCCATGCTTCTTCGTCCAGCGCGCATCCTTGTCTTTCTGGCGGTTCTTGGCGGGGTGTGCCTCCCAGTCTGCTGGCGTTCTCCCGGCTTTGACCGTCATATTATCATCGCGCGTGTTGCGCTGGCGCGGGGCCGGAACGATGGTCGCATCGATGATCTGACCGCCCATCGCAAGATAGCCCTTTGCTTTGAGGTAGCTGTCAAACTGATTGAACAGCCCCTCAACCGCCCCGGCTTTGCCGAGCGCTTCCCGATATAGCCACAGCGTTTTGGCATCTGGCACCGCATCTTCCAGTCCCAACCCGACGAACCGCATGAACGACAGCCGGTCGCGCAACTGATATTCCATCGCGTCGTCCGACAGATTGTAGAGCGCCTGAAGCACCAATGCCTTGAAGATCAGCACCTCATCCCAAGGCTTGCGGCCCGCCAAACTCTTACGGTCAGCGTCTGCACGCTGCAACCCGCCCTTCACCAGAGCTGACTTCAGCTTGACCCGGAACAGCTCAAAGGGAACCGCCGCCAATATCGCCACCAAAGGATCAGACTTCGCGTCCAGCCCCTCATAGCGATGCTCCAAATCAAAAAATCCCCGCTGGCTCATGATCCAAATTCCCCCGTTGCGTCAGAACCCTTGAATCGGATTTTGATCGCTCTGGGAAGGACTATATTTCGAGGTGGCCTTAAATTGCTCCACTAGTTTGATGTATTAGGTTTTTGGGCGATTGACGTAGACGTTCCCACAGCTCGCCTGCTTCTTTAGGCAATCCGAAGGAATCGTGGGGCCGATTCTGGTAAAATTCATTGGGATCGTTCAAGTTTGTTCGCGCAATGCCCAAAAAAGCTGCGAGTCTATCAGCCATCTTATCTGGAGCCGCTGAAGCCGCATCATGGTCGAAAAACATGACCTGGTCGTGAGGGTTGTCGAGCAAGAAACCATAGCACGCCATCCAATATGCGAACCAAAAATCAGTGCTTTCCGCTTGTGAGACATTCCACATTTTCATCCCGGGATAGTTGATGATCTTCATTCCTTTACCGAATTCATAGTGGCCTAGATCGTCCATATAACGTTTATTGAATCTGCTAATTTCCTGAGAGCTGTCGCTGCGGATGTGCCGCTTTATAAGCGAAGCGACATGAGCAACCGGGTGGCGAAAAGGCACAAGAATTTTAGCATTAGGATAAATTTTTGTAATCAACGAAAGTCTAGCGATTCCGGCATTATTTTTGATCAACAACCGGTTCGCCAGAGGATTGTCATACTTCCGAGCCAAAATAACTTTACGGCCCCAAGAGCGCAACGCAGCCGTTGCCTCAGGCTTTTCGTCTAGCGTTTCCCAGAGGTTGATTTGATCATTAGAATAATGTTCGGGATAATATTGTTTCCAAATTATTTCTTCAAACGCTTCAGGACTGTCGGCGTCAATGGTTATGCCATCCCCATGCCCTCGTTCAAGAGGTTCGAGGGCTAACTGTCGAGGTCTAGAGAAATGCCTCCAAGCCAAGGGTGTAGTGGGGAACGGCATATCACGGTATGAGGGACTCGCCATCGTTAAAGTCGAATCAAGATAACGCAGCAAGATAGTTGTACCGCTGCGAGCTAAGCCGCAAATATAAATCGGATCAATATTCTCGATCTCATCAAATTTCCCAAAGCGACCACTTTGTTCCAATTCTTCCATCATAAATCGAACTGGTTTGGAAAAAGCCAACCGATGGACCAATCGATCAATACCGCTATATTTTTGCTTATCCCTCAACTTAGAACCGTGTTGCAGCTAGGAATACAAAAAAAGTCACGACCAATAACACGGGATCGGTACTGGCCGACCACAATGCTCCAACGCTGGTCCATCCTAAGAGCAACGCGGCTATTGTTGGCAAAGCAGACAGCGCTACCAGTGCGATTAATAAGGGAACGGATATTGCAATATAACGCATTAAATCAATGGTCGAGCGCCGCGCAGCCATTTCTTTTGTACGATCAGAAACATGTGCTTGCCTCAGTTGACCGAGAGTCCCTCTGGTGGTCGTAAATATCGCGCGCGTTCGCTCCCAAAGCCCACTGCGTTGAAAAATTAGACCGAAAATTACTGAACTTACCACCAAAAGTGCCGCTTCAGTCATCCGAAGTTTCAACAGAGTTTTCCGTTTCCTTCCGGCCTCCGCGAAGTTTGTTGATTAGCCGCTTTATCGGATACCAGATGAAGCCGACTATACCCAATCCAATCACTCCGACCAGGGCAAGTATCGAACCGATAGCCGTCAAGCCGGAACCAGGTCCCAGATAGGCTTGGGCTGGATCGGGAATTAAAACGAACAGCGACATCACAAGTCCCGTCGCTTTGGCTAGAAACACAGGGCCATATTTCGTTTTCATCTCGGAATTCTCTTCTCTAATGTATGTTTTGTCGCCATAGCAAAAAACCAATCGAAAATAGATTGTATGTCAAAAAAAATATCTATCATCAGCTTCTTGCTTCTACTCATTCTTGGGTCACATGCCAGCGGTTTGATATCAGCACATCGACATTTGGGTAGTTACGATGTTTTCAAATCAGTATTGTCCGCCTATCACGCATTGCGGGCTATCGAGAATAGCAATGTCCCCCGAATCTCGCGGATTTTGAACAAGACCGTAGACTGACGTCAAAATCGCGCTTTAGCCAGCTAGATCCTAACGGTAGCGATATTTTGGTCGCAGGAGGCATCAGTCAATTTCTGGATATTTGCCCCAGCCCGGGATGTTTGGCCGTACAATATGACCGAAAAGGAAATGTGGTTCGAAAATGGCCGTTAAAATCGAGCGCTCTTCTGGATGCAAAATCCGTAGTTGAAGGGAAATTTTCATATGGAGGAAATGATCCAACTAAAAATATCTCTGTTGTCGGACTGCAAATGTTCAAAAATGGTGATTTGCTTGTTTCATTAGCATTGCGCAACAGTTTTCCATACGGGTGGGGGCTAGCGAGAATTGATAGCGAAGGCAATGTAGTCTGGCGAAAGCGCGATTTTTATCACCACTGGGCGAAATTAACTGTCAATGGCGACATTTATAGCCCGTTTTATGAAATTCGCGATGATCATCAATATCAAGGCGTTCCCAAAGAAATTCAATTAGACCTAATATGCCCTAAGCCAGACAAACAATTCGCCGACTTTGTTCATGTTTTGGGGCACGATGGAAGAATAAAAAAGCGGATAGATCTAGTTCGGTTAGTTGCCAATAACAAACGCTATAATAGCTTGCTGGCGCGAAGCAGAGATTCATGCGATCCCCTACATCTCAATTTTGTCGACGTAGCCTCGCCAGAAGAGGCGGCCGAAACAGATTGGCTTGAAACTGGTGACATGCTTTTATCGTTCAAAGCGATTAGCGCGGTGATGGTAATCAGCGCAGATGGCCAACTAATCAAACGTGCTTTTTCCGGTAGTTTTGCCGTGCAGCATAGCGCGCAATTCGTGGAAAACGGTAAGATCCTGTTGTTTGATAATATGGGAGCTTCTGAAAGTTCACTCTCTTCACGTCTGATACAAATTGACCTTAAGGATGGATCGGAAAAAGTATTGTATTCTCGTCAAAATCCGGCTGAATATTCCATCAATGCAGGTAACATTAGCCTTTCAGCCGACGGTAAAAGGGCGTTGTTAAGCTATACTCGCACCGGTCATGCAATCGAATTAGAACTGACAACCGGAAAAAGAATATCGACCTATGATCATGCGCATCCGATTCCAGCTACGAAAAATAAAAAGCAAATTTTCTATCTATTCGGAGCTTGGTTTGTGAAAAATGACCGCTGACGTTAGGCCACCTCGAAATATAGTCCTTCCCAGAGCGATCAAAATCCGATTCAAGGGTTCTGACGCAACGGGGGAATTTGGATCATGAGCCAGCGGGGATTTTTTGATTTGGAGCATCGCTATGAGGGGCTGGACGCGAAGTCTGATCCTTTGGTGGCGATATTGGCGGCGGTTCCCTTTGAGCTGTTCCGGGTCAAGCTGAAGTCAGCTCTGGTGAAGGGCGGGTTGCAGCGTGCAGACGCTGACCGTAAGAGTTTGGCGGGCCGCAAGCCTTGGGATGAGGTGCTGATCTTCAAGGCATTGGTGCTTCAGGCGCTCTACAATCTGTCGGACGACGCGATGGAATATCAGTTGCGCGACCGGCTGTCGTTCATGCGGTTCGTCGGGTTGGGACTGGAAGATGCGGTGCCAGATGCCAAAACGCTGTGGCTATATCGGGAAGCGCTCGGCAAAGCCGGGGCGGTTGAGGGGCTGTTCAATCAGTTTGACAGCTACCTCAAAGCAAAGGGCTATCTTGCGATGGGCGGTCAGATCATCGATGCGACCATCGTTCCGGCCCCGCGCCAGCGCAACACGCGCGATGATAATATGACGGTCAAAGCCGGGAGAACGCCAGCAGACTGGGAGGCACACCCCGCCAAGAACCGCCAGAAAGACAAGGATGCGCGCTGGACGAAGAAGCATGGGAAGTCGCACTTCGGCTACAAGAATCACATCAACATCGACCGTCGGCACAAGCTGGTGCGGCGTTACGCGGTCAGCACGGCCTCGGTGCATGACAGCCAGAAGCTAGAGGATGTGCTTGACCCTGATAACACCGCCAGCGGCGTGTCGGCCGATAGCGCCTATCGCAGCAAAGAGAGTGAGGAGATGCTCGCCGAGCGCGCGATGAAGAGCCATATCCACCGGCGCGGCAATCGGGGCAAGCCGCTCACGCCGCGCCAGGAAGCCGCCAACAAGACCCGCTCAAAAGTCCGTGCACGGGTCGAGCATGTGTTTGGCAACCAGCACAACAGCATGGGCGGAAAGTTTGTCCGCACCATCGGCATCATCCGGGCAGGCGTGAAGATCGGGATGCAGAACCTAGCCTATAACATGCGCCGTCTGGTGGTGCTGGAAAGGGCGGCAGCCGTCGCCACATGAGGCCAGAGGCCAGAGACCCCACAGAAGGCCTGAACCACACCAAAACGGGCCGGCGCGTCCCGTAAATAATCGGGCTTCTTGGCCAGTGCGGGAACCAAATCGCTACTTCAGCCCGAAATCGCCATTGTTCGAGGTGGCCTCCAGTTTAATATCATGGTTTTGCGATGCGCCGCGTCAGGAGTTGGACGGAGGCCATGAAGATCCATGCCGTTGCCGAAGCGATAGATTGCTCGAAGTCCTTGGCAAGGCGGCGGTTGCGGTTCAACCATGCGAAAGTGCGTTCGACGACCCATCGGCGGGGGAGAACGATGAAGCCTTTTGCGCGATCTGACCGTTTGATAATCTCGATGGTCCAGTCGCCGATTTTTGTCAGTGCCTTTCTGAGCTTGTCGCCTGCATAGCCGCCATCGGCGAAGACATGACGCAGCCACGGGAAGGTGGAACGGATGTTGGCGAGCACAAGCGGCGCGCCATCGCGGTCTTGTATGTCGGCGCTGTGGATGACGGCATGAACCAGAAAGCCATTGGTATCGGTAATGATATGGCGCTTTCTGCCTTTGGTCTTCTTGCCCGCGTCATAGCCGCGTATCCCGCCGCTTTCTGTCGTTTTGACCGACTGGCTATCGATGACACCAGCGCTGGGCGAGGCTTCACTGCCTTGCGCTATTCGCGCATCCTGGATCAGGTAATGGTTGATCCGCGCCCATGTGCCATCGTCGCGCCAGAGGTAAAAATAGTGCTGCACCGTGGTTGCTGGGGGAAAGCCCGGTGGCATCATCCGCCAAGGCAGGCCACCGCGCAGCATATACAGCATTGCCTCAACGATCCGCCGCATCGGCCAATTGCGCGGACGACCGACATGGCTGGGCCGGGGGAAGAACGGTTCCAACACCGTCCATTCCCCATCGGTCCTTTGCGAAGTTTTGTCACTTGCGTTGAATCAATGACTTGGGACGGCGTCAAGCTAAACCGCTGATACCACTCAACTTAGTTTTCGGTCAGTCACTAAAAAAGACCAGAAAATGAAGCCTACTGTCTGCAAAAGAATCAACTGTTGGGGTATCGGAGGAATGCGAGATAGACATGAACACGGCCGACCTTGTTCGGATGCACGGTGTTTGAGAAGCGATGCTAAATAGTTGGAAACTTGGAATGTTAAAGTCGATGTCTCAAAGGCCCGGCGGCTTAATGCGCTTGAATCAGAGAATAGGAAGCTCATCAGGGTTTGGCTGACCCGATGCCAGAGATGCGGATTCGAAAAGCCTACGCTCAAAATACCGCAGTGTCGGTTGTCTCATATCTAAAAGCTACGCATACGCACAAATCGAGCTCGGATTTGATACATTGACGCTCTTTGGTGTCAAATCGAAAAAGCAGGTGCTTTTGCGCTAATCTAGGCTCAGGACTCATTGATCACAACCATTAGCAGACGGTTGCTGCGATACAGATAGCAGAGAAGAAGGTGTGGGCGCATCTGTCGTATCTGGTGGCGACGCGTCTCCAGTCCTTGATCCGGCCAAAGATATTCTCGATCTTGTGGCGCTGTTTGTAGAGGCTTTTGTCATAATGGTGCTGCACCTTTCGGTTGGAGCGTGGTGGAATGCACGCCGTAATACCACGTTCGGCCAGAGCGGACCGGAACCAGTCACTGTCATATCCCTTGTCCCCCAGCAGTTCCATTGCCTGTGGTAGCGATGAAAGCAGCAGGGCAGCACCCTTGTAATCGCTCATCTGTCCTTCCGTCAGCAGCAGGATGATGGGGCGACCTTCGCCGTCGCAGACGGCATGGAGTTTTGAGTTCAACCCACCTTTGGTGCGCCCGATACGTCTGGGTAAAGCCCCCCTTTTAGGAGGCTGGCGGCGGTCCGGTGCGCTTTGAGATGGGTCGCATCGATCATGATCCGGTCAGGCTCGCCCGCCTTGCCCGCCAGCTCGGCAAAAATGCGGTTGAACACGCCAAGCCTGCTCCAGCGGATAAAGCGGTTGTAGATGGTCTTATGCGGACCATAAGCCTTCGGTGCATCACGCCACATCAGTCCATGCTTGATCACATAAATGATACCCGACACGATCCGGCGGTCATCCACTCTCGGTATCGCGTGGGACAAAGGAAAATATGGCTCTATCCGGCGCATCTGCGCCTCACTCAGCAAAAACAGATCATCCATGACAACACCTCCTTCGATGTCGTCATTGAATCATAAAAACCTAACGTTGGGAATCCCTTTAATACGTCCTGAGCCTAGCTAATGGCCAATTAAAGAAACCCTATGCTCCATCTAGGTATCGCGCAATAATCGACTTCAATCTCTCATATCAACTGCGTCATAGAGTTGGCCATAAATCTGTTCTCAATTTAGAAATCCATAATGTAACTTGAACTAACTAGATATTCCGGTTAGGCGCGCGACCTAAACAATTCCCTGTTAAAGGATACGAAATTGACGCGCAAATTGGTTTTTACTGGCTTGGCCGAGCAACGTGAAAGACTCAGGTCTGAGATTGATGCTAATATTGCTGTAGTTCTTGATCATGGCCGCTTTATTATGGGGCCGGAAGTTGGTCAATTTGAACAAGAGCTGGCGCAGTTTTCGGACGTAAAGCACGCTATTGGCGTGGCCAATGGAACTGATGCAATCCAAATTGCAATGATGGCGGCTGGGATCGGCTATGGTGATGCTGTGTTCGTACCCTCATTCACTTATACCGCAACGGCTGAGGTCATTTTGATCCTAGGTGCAATTCCGGTGTTTGTTGAAGTCGATGCATCGACGTTCAACATCGATAGCGATGATCTTGTCAAAAAAATTGCCAAAGCAACTGCTGACGGTATGAGACCAAAGGCGATAATCTCGGTAGATCTATTTGGCTTGCCGCATGATTCTGACACAATAAATAGGATCGCAAAGGAACATGCTCTCTTTCATATCTCTGATGCCGCACAGAGCTTTGGTGCGCGCGATGCGAAAGGGCGACCGGTGGGTACACTTGCGCCGATTACGACAACGAGCTTTTTCCCGGCCAAGCCGCTCGGCTGTTTTGGCGATGGCGGCGGCATTTTTACGAATGATGATGATCTGGCGGCTACCATGCGCTCAATCAGAACCCATGGCCAGGGCAAGGCAAAATATGAAACTGTTCGCGTAGGAATGAACAGTCGACTGGATACAATCCAAGCCGCTATTTTGCTCGCGAAGATTAAAATTTTCGCTGAAGAAATCGCGAACCGTAATTCGCTTGCAGATGCATATCACGATTGCCTCAAGGACCTTGTCACTACGCCGATAAAAGCTGAGGGTGTTGTTTCTGCCTGGGCACAATATACTATCCGCGTTGACAACCGGGATGCTGTAAAAGAACGGCTGGACGGGATCGGCGTACCAACGGCGGTCTACTACCCTAAACCCATGCATTTGCAGCCTGCTTATGCAGCTTTTGGCGACGGGCTAGGTTCGCTGCCGGTTTCGGAAATGCTAAGTGAGCAAGTTATCAGCCTGCCAATGAATCCGTATTGGATACAAGCTGATGTGGACGCGGTTTTTGATGGGTTAACGAAGGCGTTGGCCACTCCCTCAATGGCTACAAACTGAGAGTATATAAAATGACAAATATCGAATCAGTGCCTTCGGAAGCGCTTTTTCAGCGTGTTTCAGAACGGGAGAGCAAAGTTGGCATCATCGGGATGGGCTACGTTGGCCTGCCACTAGCTGTTGCCGCTTTTGACGCCGGTTTCTCAATTTTTGGTTTTGATGTTGACCCATCCAAAATTGAAAGCATTAATAATGGTGTGTCTCCGATTGGACGGATAGGCAATGCTAAGATCCAAGCAATGCGCGATGCAAAGCGTTTTGAAGTAACGTCTGAATTCAGCAATCTCGCCGAATGCGATGTAGTCATAATTTGTGTTCCTACACCGTTGAACAAATATCGTGAGCCAGATCTTTCCTATGTAGTTGATACAACACGCAGCATTGCATCGAATTTGCGTCCCGGACAGATCATTTCGCTTGAATCGACCACTTATCCAGGAACAACTAGAGATGTTATGCGTCCGATCCTCGAGGAAGGGGGTTTGAAATCAGGTGAAGATTTTTTCCTCGCCTATTCTCCTGAGCGAGAAGATCCCGGAAACCCCGACTTCCACACTGCCTCTATTCCCAAAGTAGTTGGCGGTGACGGCCAAGCGGCAAGCCGGATAGCCGAGGCATTTTACGGCGCTGTGGTTGATATTGTCGTTCCAGTGGCGAGCTGCGAAGTTGCAGAAGCTGTAAAACTGACCGAGAATATATTCCGTTCTGTCAACATCGCGCTGGTGAACGAGCTAAAGGTTATTTACGACCGGATGGGCATAAACGTCTGGGAAGTCATTGATGCGGCAAAAACCAAGCCATTTGGCTTCATGCCATTTTATCCCGGACCAGGGCTGGGCGGGCATTGTATCCCGATTGACCCCTTTTATCTTACTTGGAAGGCGCGAGAATATCACGTTCCGACGCGATTCATCGAACTAGCTGGCGAAATTAATACAAACGCGCCCTATTTGGTTGTTGATCAACTGATGGAATCTTTGAGCACACATAGAAAAAAATGCATGGCCGAAGCACGGATATTGATGTTGGGCGTTGCTTATAAAAGGAATGTTGAGGATACACGCGAAAGCCCTGCGTTTTCGTTGATTGAAGAAATAGAAACTCGCGGTGGCGTCGTGGATTTCCATGATCCATATGTCGCGGTAGTACCGCATATGCGCGAACATGAGAACATGTCTGGCCGTGAAAGTATAGACCTTACAGCAGAAAATGTCTCTGGCTACGACGCTGTTTTGGTCTGCACGGATCATGATGGAGTAGATTATAAAATGGTCGGCGATGCTGCGAAGTTGATCGTTGATACGCGGAACGTCATGGCCAAATTTGACAAAGGGGCGGCAACCGTTGTGCGTGCCTAGCGTTTGACCTGAGGGCTGTTTGCGGCGAATATCTGCTCTGTCGATCGAGTTGAGATATGCTTTAATTCCATTTCAAATGGAGACCAGCCGACTGTTTGAATATAAATTAGTCACAAGGATATGCTGCGCGTGCAATTTCTTGACATTTCCATGCCGGGATAGTGATTAAACAGTTTCGTCTATGGCTCTCGCAGGCGAGAGAAAATGAGATTGCGCGATCGATCTCAATTCTGGTCGGCGGGGCCGCATCAGCGCATGCCATTACCGCACTCGCACTTCCTGTATTATCGAGACTTTATACACCGGAAGATTTTAGTACGCTGGCTGTTTTTAATAGTTTATTCGCCATTCTGACGGTTGCTGCTTGTTTGCGCTTTGATATAGCCATTCCTCTGCCCGAAGAGGAAGATGACGCTGCGAATTTGCTTGTGCTGGCACTGTGCATTGCCGGCCTCGTCAGCCTTTGCCTGAGCGTCGTTATCATGTTCTACACCGATGAGATCGCGGATATAATGGGGCGTCCCGCAGTTGCGCCATATTTATGGTTTATTCCATTCGGAGTATTCTTTTCTGCAGGCGCAAGTGCGTTGCAAAATTTATATGTTCGTAAAAAAGCGTTCGGGATGATTTCAAAAAGCCGGATCATCCAATCCGGTAGCGCAGTATCTATGCAATTTGGCATTGCATCAATTATGGCTGGACCCACTGGCTTACTTGTCGGATCGATGTTCAACGTCGGGTCTTCGTTTTTCGTTTTGGGTCAGAATATGGTCCGTAAGAAAACAATAAGACTTTCGGTAATTTCGAAAGTCCGCATTCGCAAACTATTATCTCGATATCGAAACTTTCCCAAATATTCGGCGGCGGAGTCGTTGTGCAACTCGGCCTCGTTATTTATCCCGATTATAATGATATCAGCCTTGGCCGTTGGGCCTGAACCCGGATATATCCTCCTTGCAATTTCTGTACTGCAGGCACCAATGGCATTGTTCGGAATAGCCGTAGGGCAAGTGTATTTATCTCGTGCTCCCGATGAACACAGAAAGCATAACCTTGCTCAGTTCAGCGTAGACACGATTAATTTGCTAACCCGGTCTGGGGTCGGGCCGCTTTTGGCAGCAGGCATGGTGTCACCCTTTCTGTTCGGCATTATATTTGGAGAGGGTTGGGAACGCGCGGGCGTTATCGTTGCCTGGATGACGCCTTGGTTCATAATACAGTTTCTGACATCGCCAATTTCTATGGCGCTCGCCGTTACCGATAATCAGGCGCGCGCGTTGATGTTGCAGATATTTGGTCTGTTTGTGCGCACCGGTTCTGTCTTTCTGGCTTGGAAGATTGATGTGACCTATATCTCTGAGGCATACGCAGCCTCTGGTTTTGTGAGTTATTTTGTTTACTATATTGTTGTGATGAAAACGATAAACGCGCCGGTCCACGCACTCCTATCTGGAATTGTCGCCAATATTAAAATTATTTTGGCGTGGGCTGCGCTCGCGATCATGGTAATAGCAACGATGCGTCTATTGATTGGCGGTGCGTTTTGATTTGGAATAGCCAATGCTGAGTAAGATTCTTGATCCAAGGAGCGCAGTGTATTTATTTATAACTGCTCTCCTAATAATGTACATGGCCATTCCTTTGGGCGCCTACTATTGGGACAATAGCGATAGTTACAACATCGATTTGGTAAACCAGTGCATCATTGCGTGCGCCATGATATTTATAGGTTTTACGATGCCCTTGTTTGACAAGGCGCAAAAATCAAACCAAATGAGAATACATATTGATCAGATAAAAGTATCTAACATAATCGTTATATTGTTCATGCTTTTCTTGTTACTTACATTCGCTACTGCAGATAACATCCCTATCTTTTCCTTTTTTCAAGGCGCCGATGCAGGGCGGTTGAGCTCTGAGAGAGGTGAACTATTTAAAGCAAGGGAAGGCTGGCAATCTTTGCTTTTGTATCTTTTTGCGTTCTTTGCTCAGGCTCTAATGCCATACGCCATCGCGATACAGTTTATTCGCAAAAGCTCCGTTCGATATTTTTCATTGGCTCTTTTTTTCCTTTTCACGATCAGTTTCCTACAAAAGTTTTTGTTTGTAAACGCGTTCGTCCCACTCTTGTTCGCTTATTCTCTTTCAAACCATAAAAGCCGTAAAGCGTTTATAGTTGCGGCATTATCCATACCAATTGTGCTTTATATCATGACCATCTTATCGATGGGTAGCACCGAAACCTCTGGCGTTGGTTCAGACTTTGGAATCTATTTTTCTTCAAGCTATGCGCCGGATGGACCAATAAGCACCATAATTTGGCGTATATTCGCAGTACCGGTATTTACAGCGACCGATACCCTTCACGTTTTTTACGAAAGATTATCAGGGGTTCCGCTGGGCGGCGCAACCAGCAGTTTCTTGGCATTTTTGCTTGGTGAGGAAAGGGTCAATCTTGAGCGTATGGTCTTTGAGTATCAATGGGGATGGAATGATACCGCCAATGCAAATACGGTTTTTTTCGTTGACGCGTTTGTTAATTTTGGTTGGGTTGGCTTGAGTGTAATTTCCTTTTTCATAGGCCAATCGCTGCGATGGTTCCGGACTACCAAAGATCTGGCACTGCAATCGCTCTGGCCGCTCTATTGCTTGGGACTTTTCAATGCTACATTCATAGGAATGCTGCTGAGCAATGGGTTCCTCTTTATCTATCTGGTGCTCCTTTTCACTTCTCCTAAACCGATGCCTGATCGCACCATTTCTAAATCCCGAAATCGAACCGCTGTTGATACCCCTTTAAATTCCCAAAGGGCTTTTTGAGGTGGTGAATTACAGTCCGGTTGTTTTACAATTCTGAATTGTAAGCTAGGTCAAAACTCACTCTAAGTATGCGAAAGTTCCGATATGCGTAACATGAAATATCGTCCCGATATCGACGGTTTGAGAGCTATTGCAGTTCTCTCGGTGATGCTATTTCATGCAGGAATTAGCGCTTTTGCCGGCGGTTTCATTGGCGTTGACATATTTTTTGTGATCAGTGGTTATCTTATTACAACAATCCTTATTTCCGAGATCGAAGGTGAAAAGTTTAGTATCATCAAATTCTACGAACGTAGAATACGACGAATTATCCCTGCCTTGATCTTCATGATGACGATATCCGTCGTGGTATTTTCATATATTTTAATTCCTGATGATTTGGAAAATTTTGGACAATCGATTGTCGCCACGACATTTTTCTCTAATAATATTCTACTATGGATGACTGCGGGGTATTTTGATCCATCAATTGATTTGAAACCATTAGTTCATACCTGGAGTTTAGGCGTAGAAGAACAATTCTATCTGTTTTCTCCAATTCTGCTAATAATTGCGTATAAATTTTGGAATAAGATCGGTATTAATCGAGTATTAATATTTATAACAGTTACTAGCTATATATATTGTATTTATGCCTCTACTCGTTTTTTAGACGCCAATTTTTATCTTATATTTTCAAGAATTTGGGAGATAGGAGCAGGATCTATAATTGCGACGCAAGGAGTCAAGGCAGCGGCAGCGAAGGTTGACGATAAACTTGCAGCGGCATTAAGCAACTCGGGTTTGTTGATAATTCTTTTATCAAATTATTTTTATGGCTTCAGTGAATTTAATCCAAACGTTTTTACTTTGATATGCATTTTGGGTATTTGCGCGGTGATTTCCCTAAATCGGCAGGGATCGTTAGCTTACACTATTCTATCCAATCGAACGTTCGTTGTGATTGGTGCGATGAGCTACAGTCTCTATTTATGGCATCAGCCGATATACGTTTTTACCAGAGTCGTTAGTTTGGAGGAACCGGCGCTTGCCATGTTTGGCATTGGCATAATTGCTACATTTGTCATGGGCTACATTTCTTGGCGTTTCGTGGAAGTTCCTTTCCGGGATCGAGATCGAATAGGACCCGCTCGGTTGTATGTATTTTCAGCAAGTTTTTCAGCTATCTTAATAGCGATCGGACTTGCGATGCACTTCACCTCGGGCTTCTATTCGCGCTGGCCAGAGCTGGCAAAAAACGACAAGGACTTTGGCAAAGGTATGAACATCGCTTTTAACGAAGCGCCTTACAAATATTTGGACGTGCAATTTGATCCGGATGGACCGGGTAAAAAAGTCTTAGTCATCGGCAATTCGTTTGCGCGCGATTTCATTAACATGATGGATAAAACTCACCGTCTCGATACCAATCAAGTTGCTTATTCTGACGCAAAGCCATGTGAAATAGGAAATTCAGAACCGTATTTAACGAAAATATCCGCAACGGCTGATATTATTGTTATGGCAACTAAATTGAACTCAGAGAATATTCCTTGCATTCATCAGCTTCGCGAAAAGCTTGTGACTCGAGATCATACTAGGTTTGTGGTCATTGGGACCAAAAACTTTGGCTGGAACAATAATGCGATCATGATGCTGGACCCAGAAGTCAGATATACTTACCAGACTAAAGTTGTACCGGAATATCTAGAGTCAAATGAGTTAGGTCTCAAGTCTTTTGAGAAAAGCGAGTATGTTGACGTGCTGGCGCTGATCTCTCAGCGAGAGGGTTATGTTCCCGTATTTACTGAGGATCGTAAATTTATCTCGCAAGATCGCGAGCATCTTACGCCTGCCGGTGCCAAATTCGTCGGTGAAAGAATTTTTCAAGGCCCGATACTCTCAGCCATTCGACCAAGCCAGAAAAATTGAAGGCATCAGGCCCGACCAGTTGAATTTCGATTTTGAAATTTAACAAATCGTTTTGAAATTAGATTCACAGCCTATTCTACTAAGGACTATGGACGGTAATGTTAAGGGGTACAATTTTCTCTAACCGTAGAAGTCGTATAACCATCTTCTACAAATCTGTGTGGATCGGTCTGTGGCGTGCCGAGCAACAAATGGGTTTTGCCACATCTGCACGTCAACAAAACTGCGGGTCAAATCCACACTCAGAAACACCCGGAAAACTCTCCCGTTTTAGCAGTATTTCGTTTTGTAGGCGTCAAAGGCCAGCAACATTTCCTGTTCAACCGTAATCGGCATCCGTTTTGTTGGATTACCAACTTCGAATTCCTCCACGGTGGCGCTTTTTATGACTGTATCGAAATTTCCGAGCATCCAAATTTCACTTTCATAGTGACGGACGGCAAAAGACTGCAACGTATCGCCAGAATAAATTGGCGTGCGAGAATGAGCGAGGACTACGCCTGCATCTGCGTACTCATCCAATTGATGCAATGTATTCCCAATCGGCGATTGATTCAAAATAGCCCATTTGAACGAGTCCAAGCCACGCACAGCAGGAATCAAACCAGAGTGACAATTCAGGATTTTTCCCGAGTTGGCAAATTCGCGTTCGATGAGATTGGAACCGCAGACTATGAATTGGTCATATTGGTCTAGCACCTGTTGCCAGTTATCATAGTCATGAACCACACGATCATAGGCGGCAGCTAATGTTCTTGGCGCAACTCCGACAAATTGTTCAGGCCTATGCTGAAACGCGACTTCTCGACCTGGACGCTCGATAAACGGCATAAGCAGGAAATCTACATCCAGCATTTCTCTATTCTTAAGAACGTGAAAAACTTGAGACGTTTTTAGATGGGGCGCATCATAGGTTAAAATACAAATTTTCACTTTATACCTCCATTTGAACAAATAAATTTATGGACCTTCTCGGTCGCATTCTCGACGTATTCCAGAATTGTCAGCCCCGCATCATCACGGGCGTTGATATCGGCACCATGTTCTAGCACCAGCTTCATAATGTTCGTGTTACCACTGCCTAGCGCTGATGATTTTGCGTACATAAAGACCGTCGTACCATTTTGGTTTTTAGCATTTGCGTCAGCCCCGCGTTTCAACAGAAGGTTGCATAACTCAATATTACCAAGCCAGCATGCCACCATGAGCGGCGTGCGTTGTCTATCATCACGACAGTTCGGTGAGAGACCCGTCGCCAGCAGCTCATCTACCAAGCTGGTTTTGCCCAATAGGCATGCATCGAAAATCTGGCGTTTATCGATCATTTTTCTACGGCCTTGAGGCTAAATAAGTCACGTTCAATTCGATCAATGATTTTTTTCCGGTCGAAAACTTTATTTGAATATTCCTTGCTGGCTTTACCCATCGCGCGCAGTTCGGACTGTTCCATTGACATCATTGTCCGAATCGTAGCCGCCAATTCTGATGCATTGCTTGCTGGGACACTTATCCCCGCTCCGGAACTCTTAATTACTTTTGCCCCTTCGCCGTCCAGCATAGCAATAATCGGTTTCCCCGCAGCGAGATAAGATTGTATCTTTCCGGGGATCGTACTTGCGAAAATTGGTTCTGCTTTTAGGGATACCAACATCACATCTGCGTGTTTGTAGAAGGAGGGCATGGTTTCGACCGGATGTCTTCCCAACATGATAATATTTGTCAGGCCTCGCCGATTGATTTCTTCTGCCACCCAATCGGAAACACGCCCGTCGCCTACAATGAGCCATCGCAATTGTGGTACATCCTTAAGCTGCTCAGCAGCTTCCAAAATGGCCGGAAAATCCTGTGCTTCACCAACGGCTCCTGCGAACATTATGTCGAAGCTTTTTGGCACAGCCGTCACCTCGGGGCTAGGCTCCACCGAATTTAGTTCGGGTATGTCCTCCGACCAATTAGGTAAAAACTCTAGCTCTACGGGTTTCTTCGTGTGTTCCAGCACGTTGGGAATAAAGCCTTCTGACTGAACATAAAGCTTGTCCGTGCGGTGATAAACAAAACCCACAAGACGTCCGACCATGTTTAACAGTCGAGAAGATTTGATAATACCTAGGGCCTTTAATGTGTCTGGCCATAAATCCAGTACCCACATTGCAAACTTGCGCTTGCGCACCTGCCGAATTAGCACCGCCGGCAGCATGGCCGTGATGGGAGAAAGTTGGGGCGAAAAAATAACATCAAATTTGACGCGGCGAATTTTCCAGACTCCAATTGTACATCCTGAGATCGCAAAACTGGCGTAGTTTAAGAGCAGGCGTAGGCTTCCTTTGCCGCGTGAAATCAACGGAACCCGAATAACTTTTGCGCCCGCGTAAGACGAAAAAGCAGCGGGATCGTCGCGATAATCCTGGAAAATCTTTCCGGCAGGGTAGTTTGGTTGTCCCGTCAACACGGTCACTTCGTGTCCGCGGTTGACCAGTTCTGAAACCAGATCATTTATGCGGAAAGTCTCCGGCCAAAAATATTGCGTCACGACCAAAACGTGCAGAGTTTTGGACATTATATTAGCTTTTTTTCCACACCACTCGGTTAACATAACCCGTGTAGCTATGGATTATCCGGACCACTTTCTCTGAAACGTTCGGCATGGAGTAATCACCGACTAACCTGAGATCGCGATTTTTGCCACGCGCCTGAGACGTCAGGATCGAAAGACACTGACTGACACGCTTCGGATCCAAGCCTGTCATCATTACAGCTGCTTCTTCCATTCCCTCTGGCCGTTCATGGGCTTCCCGGATATTGAGGGCTGGAAAATTCAGGATCGAGCTTTCTTCCGTTATTGTACCGCTATCGGAAAGGACCGCGCGGGCGCTTTGCTGAAGCTTGATATAGTCAAAGAAACCCATAGGTTTTAACAGTTGGATTTTAGGATGAAATTCGACGCCCTGTCTGTCAATATGCGCACGAGTGCGCGGATGGGTCGATACAATGACAGGCAGATCATAATCGGACGCAATCCCGTTCAAAATTTCCACAAGTTGGTTAAAGCTCTTTTCGGGTTCGATGTTCTCTTCGCGATGTGCACTAACCAGAAAATACTGACCTTCCGTCAAATCAAGCCGAGTTAAAACATCTGAACTTTCAATCTGCGGGAGATAATGATGGATTATCTCATACATCGGGCTGCCGGTCTTTATCACCTGATCAGGCGGCACGCCCTCTCGAAGCAGGTACTCACGCGCTATACTGCTATAAGTGAGATTTATATCTGCGACATGATCGACAATTCGGCGGTTTGTCTCTTCAGGCACTCGCTGATCAAAACATCTATTACCCGCTTCCATATGGAAAATTGGAATTTTCCGGCGCTTGGCTGGAATTACTGATAGGCAGCTATTGGTATCGCCAAGCACCAACAAGGCATCTGGCTCTACTTCCGCTAACGCACTATCAACCGCAATAATAAGGTTGCCAATAGTTTCTGCAGCATTCGCGCTTCCCACGGCACAATCCAAAAAATAATCCGGTTTGCGAACACCAAGATCATCAAAAAAAACTTGATTCAGTTCGTAATCATGGTTTTGCCCAGTATGAATTAGGACGTGTTCACAATGAGCGTCCAAAGCGGCTAATACCCTTGATAATCGAATAATCTCGGGTCTAGTCCCGATAACAGTGGCTACCTTCAATTTTGTCATGAATTGACTTTCATAGCGATCGTATCTGGCCGGTCTCTATCAAACACCTCGTTCGCCCACAACATTACGATCATCTCGTCGTCACCAATGTTAGTAATGTCATGCGTCCAGCCCGGCACTGTTTCAACGACTTGAGCTTTTTTACCGCTAGTGACAATATTGTGTGTCTCATTGGTTTCAATATGGCGAAAGCCAAAATTTGCTTTTCCTTTAAGAACAAGAAATTTTTCGGTTTTCGAATGATGATAATGTTCTCCCCGGGTGATCCCGGGGTGCGCCGTAAAATAGGAAAACTGTCCACAATCTGGGGTCTTAAGCATCTCCGAAAAAGTACCTCTGGGATCGCCATGCATCGGCAAATCATAAGCAAATTGCTTTGGCGTAAACACGGATACGTAAGTGGAATATAATGCGCGAACAAGCCCTTCGCCAACGGGGGGAGTAACGAGTGATGTTCGGCTTTCGCGGAAGCTTCTAATAATATCAGCGACCTCACCGACCGTCGTATCATATTCCGGTGTCACATCAAAAAAACCGCTCGGTCGGGTATTCTCATTGAGTAAACCAATTAAGCTTGCGATCACATCATCAATATATACCAACTTCAAAGGTGCGTCGGGATTATTGACCGTGATTGGCAGGTCGTTAGCGATATTATGACAAAATGTTGCCACGGCCGAATTGTAGTTCGGGCGGCTCCATTTACCAAACACGTTGGTAAGGCGAGATATCATCACCGCAGCACCGGTTGTCTCGCCATGTTTAATCAATACATCTTCCGCCGTTTTTTTGCTGCCACCATATTCATTGTCGATCGCAGCTTGCGTGGATGATGAAAACACAATCGCTGCTTTGGGAGCAACCCGTACCAATGAATCGCATATCAGCCCAGTAAACCCTACATTACCCTCGATAAATTCCGCCGGATCCTTTGGTCGATTCACGCCTGAAAGATGGAACACCATATCTACGTCAGTTAATGCGCTATCCAATTCCGCGCTTGTCAGTTGATGACTGATCTGACGGATGTCATCATAACCAAGTTCAGTTAAGCGCACACGCAGGTTTCGAGCGATGAAACCTTTTGCTCCCGTGATTGCGACCTGCATCAGTTCATGTCCTTATCAAAGGCCGTTTTTTCGTTCGCAATCTTTCGAATGAAGGGCAGCTTCAACAATAATTCTTGCATGCCATCGACATCAAGCCTGCTAGTATTATGTGAGTTATAGTCTTCCGAACTCGTGATGGTTGTTTCGCCTTCGTTGAAATATTTATCATAATTCAAATCTCGAGAATCCGCCGATACTCTAAAATAGTCGCCCAGTTCTTCTGCTGCAGCGCGCTCTTCCCGGCTAAGCAGAACTTCATATAGTTTCTCACCATGACGAGTACCGATTTCCTGCACCTCGTGATCAGGTTTTTTCATAATGTTCAAAATTGCCTTGATCAATACCGCGACCGTCGCTGCTGGTGCCTTTTGAACAAAAATATCACCATTCTTGCCATGCTCGAACGCGTAAAGCACTAGTTCAACGGCATCATCCAATGTCATCATGAATCTGGTCATTTCCGGATCAGTAACGGTTATTGGCTTGCCAGCGGCAATTTGTTCAACAAATAACGGGATTACAGATCCGCGAGATGCCATGACATTCCCGTAGCGCGTCCCGCAAATGATCGTTTTGTCATTTGCGTTTCGGGATGCGGCAACCATGACCTTTTCCATCATGGCCTTTGATATCCCCATTGCATTGATCGGGTAAACGGCTTTGTCAGTGCTCAGACATATTACCCGTTTGACTTTTGCTGCAACGGCGGCATTGATCACATTTTCCGTACCAAGCACGTTGGTCCTGACCGCTTCCATCGGATAAAACTCACAAGATGGCACTTGTTTCAAAGCCGCTGCGTGAAAAACATAATCTACGCCGTTCATTACACCGGCAACACTACCTGGATCACGAACATCGCCGATATAAAATTTGAGCTTAGGATGACTATACAGCTTGCGCATATCATCCTGCTTTTTCTCATCGCGGCTGAAAACTCTTATTTCCTTCAAGTCGCTGTCTAGAAAGCGTCTGAGCACTGCATTGCCGAAGGAACCGGTGCCGCCGGTAATCAAAAGGGTGCGGTCTTTAAACATTGATCAACGAAGCTTTCTGTTGCTGGCTTGGATAGGTGATGAGAACGGCCTTATAGGGCCCTTTGAAAACGAAAAAACTTCCAGCGGATGCGCCCACAATGCCGCACGCCTCAAACAACGCCGCCATATGATCGAGCGATCCTGCTCCACCCAAAATGGTGATGGGAATATCTACCGAATCGCGCAACTTCGCTGCCAAAGAGAGATCATATCCTGCCATTTGACCATCATTGTCGATGGAATTGAAAATTATCTCACCCGCGCCCAATTGCGCGACCTCTTTTGCAAATGTAATAGGTTCCTTTTTCGCACCGCGCGTTCCGTTGTGGGTGTAAACCTCATATCCACGACCAAAAGATTTCTTATGTGTATCAATAACGACGACGACACTTTGACGGCCAATTTGGGCGGCGACCTCGGAAATTAGCGACGGGTCTTCTACGGCGGCAGAGCTGACCGCAACTTTTTCAACGCCCAGCGAGACTATCCGGCTTGCTTGTTCCGCTGTTTTCACACCGCCGCCATAGCATAAAGGCATACGGCTTTCATTGGCCAGATTGCGGATCATATCATAATCTGGTTCAGACCCATTAACGGTTGCGTCAATGTCTAAGACAACAAGCTCGTCAGCTTCTTTCTCGTTGAAAATCTTTACAGCGTTAATGGGGTCGCCCACATATTTTGGTGTGGAAAAGCCGACTGTTTTCACCAAGCCACCTTTGTGAACGAGTAGGCATGGCGTAATCCTAGGTCTCAACACCCGCCAATCTCCGCAAAATTTTTGAGCAACTGGGCGCCCCAGCGATGACTTTTCTCGGGGTGACATTGGACACCATAAACGTTTTTCAAATTGACCATAGCTGTGAAATTAAAACCGTAATTCACAGTCGCTAGGGCGGTATCTGACGTCGCGGATTCGAAATAGTAACTATGCAGAAAATAAAATCGAGCGTCAGATTCCAAGTTTCGCATCAATGGTGAAGCTTTTGTCGCATGGACGTCGTTCCAGCCCATATGCGGCAGCGGATCATTTCCAAAATCAGGGTTCGTTTTCAGGTTGCGGACTTGGCCTGGTACCCATCCAAGGCCCTGCAAATCTCCCTCATCGCTTCCATTGGCGAGCAATTGCATTCCTACACAAATACCGAGAACAGGAACCTCGCGCTTTACAACGAGCTCTTCAAGCATTGGCCTAAAACCAGATTCAGCAAGCATTTTTACTGCGTGGTCAAAAGCACCGACACCGGGTAATATTATACCTTTGGCATTTTCCAGTTCCTCAGCCGAGGAAACAACACAAGCCTCTATCCCAAGTCTTTTGTAGACATTGGCAAACGCCTGAACATTGCCTAGCCCATAGTCAACAATGCTGATCATCTAAACAGCCGCTTTTCAAGGCCCATAGCTTGCATTGCATCGGCCCCAAGTTTTATCATCCAGCGTTTGTTTTTATATTCCCGATATGTCTTGTTGGGCCCATCAAAAATATCTTGTAGCTCTTTTGATGTGATCCCGAGTTTGCTCGCAACATAATCAAATTCTTCCTTCAGAAAATGACCATCTAATTCAGGCGCAGATATCCGCTTCAGCGCGGCATCCCGTGTCATTTCACCGGTCATAATTAGGCTTGAAAAATGCGCGCGGCGCTTCTCATATCCGAATTTTTTTGGCAACCAATAGTCTTCATAAAATCGGGTAAATCGCGATTCATGGTGCTTATGCTGAAATGGTTTCCAACCGTATTCCTTTGCAAGAGTAGTTTCAGCTTCCGCCTTTGTATATTTTATCAAGTCGAGCGGTTTGTACACCTTCATGCCTAAAATATATCGGTAGTAGAGTTTATAACGCATGATATCGATTAGTTGCAGATTATTGAGCTTCTTACGGCCGAACTTTTTCATAATATCCTGAAAAAGCAGTTTATCAATTCCAGGATAACCGCCCCATTCCTCGGGCTCACGGCAACATTCGGTTTGGTGGTTTGCACCAGTCACAATGTGTTTTACGCCGTATTTGCGAGCAAATTTGTACAAACCAGAGAAAAAGGATGCATCCTGAGGCAGGTCCTGATCGGGAATTTGTGCTTTGAAAAATGCAAGTTGCAAATCCTTCATTTCTCCCCAATCTACCACATCAGTATAAAGATCTGCACCCAGGCCATCCACCAATTTTTCGATGTTGCCTACCGCTTGATCAGTATTCCAGCCAGCATCGACATGGACCAGAAGCGGACGTAGCTTCATTACTTTGGTTACAATATGGGCAACATAACTGCTGTCCAAGCCACCAGACAAGCCGATAATACAGTCAAAGTCCTTACCTTTACCTGCCGTTCGAATTTCGTCTGTTACCTTATCCAGCTTTACAGAATTTGCTTTGTCTGCATTCCATGCGGGTTGCATGACCTCATCAAAATTTACGCAATAGTCGCAGCGTCCTGCACCATCGAAGATAATATTGGGATCACTAGTATCCATTATACAGCGTGTGCAAATTTGGTATTCGCGATCAGCCATTGTCGCGGAGTCCTTTTTCAATTCTAAGTCAATTTTTTGTAGGAAAAACCATGCTTTTCATCAATTCCATATACTGATCCGCGGCGAACTTGCGAGATAAATTATTCGCGATCAGAGAGGGTTTGGAAGGTCCAGGCGATAGAAAGCCATCCGACAGTAGAAATTCTTCAAAATGATTCGGGTCTGTCGAAATTACATGGCTAGCATCTGCTTTTGCAACCAATCCACCAGCGAGAGTTTGCTTGTCGATATCGGCCACGATTCGGCGGCCCGAGGCTATATACTCAAATAACTTTGTAGTCAGTATTCCTTGCGCACTTAGATTATGTTTCGATGACGTTTCACAAAACAAAAGATAGTCCGCCGTCAACATAAGGCCCAATGCCTGTCGATATGGTATGTTGGAGTTGAAATGGAACAGCTCGGCGATATCCGGATATTCGGCGTCCAAAGTTTTACGCATTATGTCGCCGGGACCATAATATTCAAAGCGAAGCCGTTCCAGCAGTTCTGGTTTCGCGCGCACAGCTTTTGTCAGTGCTGCCAGTAAATTATGCGGCACTCGGCCCGGTGACACCAGCCCCATATAGCGCAGGACTATAGGATCTTGCGCGCTCTTCGCCTGCCAAATATTATCTAAAGCGACTTGCTCGATAACCTCGTGGTCGTACCCGTTCATAATAACAGAAGTCTTAGGATTGAAATTCCGATAATATTCAGCCATCGGCCCGGAAATAGCCACCACAGCATCAGCGCGGCGGACAAGAAATTTATCGACGACCTTCTCGACAAATTTGGCAAAACGACCGCCGGGCATTTCATGGCAATCACTGAACGGATCGCGGTAATCCATAATGCATAGCGGACCGAAGCGCTTCGAAACGATCAGCGAGGCCAAAACCAACGGCCACGGCGGGCAAGAACCCACTACAACATCCGATTCTCGCAGAGCCTGCTTCACTTCCGGTGCTAAAAAAGGACTGCCAAACCCCAGCGCAAACGGCAATCTTGGGTCGGGCAACTGGCCGAAAAGGTCCATTACTATGGCTTTTAATCTGCGGCTGAACGAGGGCTTGTCACTATACATGTCCTCGAATTGCCTTTTGCCTTGTTCGGACGGGCTAATCCTACCTAGCCGGTCAAGTTCAAAAACAGCTACGCCTTTGGGCGTCTCTTCGGTAAACTCGCCATCCGATCCGGATTTACTAGTGGTGCAGACAGTCACTGTATGCCCCGCGCGCGCGAAGAATTTGGTCATGGCTTCAAAACGTTTGGCGCCCGAACTGTTTATTGGCGGATAGTAATGAACGAGTATTGCTATTTTGAGATGGATTGGATTCAATTCAGCCACGATTGCCCTCACCCACTAAGCGTTGGGTTATCTGATTGGAAGCATCTCCTGCGCCATATACTTCTGTAATTTGTTCGATTGAACGAGCGTTGTTCATGGATTGGGCAATAAGAGCAGCATCAGCGCCAGCTAATATGTTCACACCAAGGTCAACTAATTCGGTCCACTCCGTTTCATCTCGAAAAGTGACGCAGGGAACCTTTTGGAAATAAGCTTCCTTTTGTATCCCGCCGCTGTCTGTGCCGATAACACCGGCGTAACGCTGAAGCGTTATCATATCTAGGTATCCAACAGGCTCTATTATGCTAATGTTGCTTGGCAGAGTTGCATCGGTCTTTTTCAGGATCATCTTTGTGCGCGGATGTAGAGGCAAAACAATTCTCAAGTCAACTTGACCTAAACCATCGATAATCGCCTTGAGGCGATCGCTATTGTCGGTATTCTCTTTTCTGTGAAGCGTGCAAAGTGCATATCCGCCTGTATCAAGAGACAAGCGCTCCATCACTTTTGACTTTGCTTCAGCAATTGGGTTAAACAACCGGATCGCATCGTACATCACGTCACCGACATTTTGGACCATCTCGCCCTTGATGCCTTCCGTTGCAAGGTGGGTCATCGCGATCTCTGATGGCGCGAATAAAATAGAGGAAATATGATCGGTAAGTATCCGATTGATTTCTTCCGGCATAGCCCGGT
Organism: Parasphingorhabdus halotolerans; assembly: GCF_012516475.1. NCBI lineage: Bacteria > Pseudomonadati > Pseudomonadota > Alphaproteobacteria > Sphingomonadales > Sphingorhabdaceae > Parasphingorhabdus > Parasphingorhabdus halotolerans. The sequence continues at coordinate 2,252,477 of NZ_CP051217.1, forward strand.
TGAACGAACGTAACCCAGCCTCGACATGAGCTACTTTAACCCCTAATTTCGCAGCCGCTAAAGACCCCGCGAGGGTAGAGTCCGTATCTCCGAAAACAAGGACAAAGTCAGGTTTTTCATCGAGAATTTTTTGCTCAATTCCTTCCATCATTTTGCCGGTATTGCTTGCATGAGACATACCACCGACACCTAAGTTGTATTTAGGATGAGGAATGCCCAACTCATCGAAAAATATGGTGGACATATTATCATCAAAATGCTGGCCAGTGTGCACAATGACTTCGGAGAGTTCCGGGGTCTCGTTAATAGCCCGGCTGACGACGGCAGCCTTAACAAACTGTGGCCGTGCTCCAACAACGGTTAGAATTTTCATGGATTCCCTAAAGCTCTAAGAAAAGATACAAGTTTATTCTGGATGAAAACGGTCTCTAGGGTGACTCTCGAGCGACGTCAAAAATATTTTTTGAAAAAGAAAAATATGCAACTATGATCCGTACTCATTTGAGCCACCAGATGACGGTAGCCGCTATGGCGATGGTGGCCATGAAGTTTTTGATATTTCGGTCGAAGCGTGTGGCAACCCTACGCCAGTCTTTGAAGCGGCAGAACATGCGTTCAATGACGTTGCGCTGTCTGTAGATGGCAGGATCACAGTCGAGCTTGACCTTGCGGTGACGCTTGGGCGGGATGACCGCCATAGTGCCTCTTGATGCCAGCCAGGCTCTGAGTTCATCGCTGTCATAGCCTTTATCGCCAACCAGTTCAGCAGATGGCGGCATGGCCGCAATGCACTGTTTGGCAACCCGCATATCGTGTGCGTTGCCGGGTGTCAGCAGCAGGACAAGGGGCCTGCCTTTCACATCGCAGATAGCGTGGAGTTTGGTGTTCCGACCCCCGCGCGTTTGGCCGATACCATTGGCCAAGGCCCCCCTTTTGCGCCTCCGGCTGTCCGGTGGACCTTGATGCAGCTACTGTCGATAAACAGCCGGTCAGGTGCATCTTCGGCCCCAGCCAATGCGCTGAAGATGTCTTCCCATATCCCGCGCTCGGCCCAGCGCACAAAGCGGTTGTAGAGCGTCTTCTTTGGACCATAGACCGGCGGGCAATCACCCCAGCGACCACCGCTTTGCAGCGCATGGACAATCCCTGAGAGCACCCGGCGATCATCCACCCGCCTTGCGCCCTTGCCGTTCACTGGCAACAATGGCGCAATCCGTGCCCACTGCTCATCCGAAAACCAAAAGAAATCCGCCATATCCAATGCCTCCTCGATGAAAGCATTGAATCACATTCACGCCGCCTTGGGAATCCCCTTATTGGGTCCGGACCCTAGTAGATTGGTTTTCGACCAATGTAGTTCCGTGTCGGCAATTGTGATCCTTGCACTTACTCTTCCGTATCGTTAAACCCCAAAATATTTATCGATATCTCCAAAAGGTAAGGATGTTTAATGGTTAGGATCACAGCTTGAAACGATTGATTGATATGTTGCTCTTGGCGGCGGCACTGCCATTTGTTTTACCACTGTCTGTTGTGGTCGCATTTGCGGTAAAACTAACATCCAAGGGACCTGCACTTTACTGGTCAAAACGGTCCGGCAAGAATGATATAATTTTTCTTATGCCCAAATTTCGGACAATGCGGATCGATACGCCAACGGTGGCGACGCATCTGTTAGATGAACCCGGACGGTGGCTTACGTCGGTTGGACCATTTCTCCGGCGCACCAGCTTGGACGAAATCCCTCAACTCTTTTGTTTGTTAACAGGGGAAATGACCATGGTCGGCCCGAGGCCAGCGCTTTTCAATCAGGATGACTTGATTTCCTTGCGGCGAGAGAGAGGGATTAACGTGTTGACTCCCGGTATCACCGGCTGGGCCCAAATTAATGGGCGGGATGATCTGCCGATTCCGACCAAAGTTGAATTTGAATCTGAATATATGAACAGACGATCGCCTTGGCTCGACCTCAAAATAATAATACTGACCTTTTGGAAAGTAGTCCGTCCGAGCAACGTGAGCCACTAAGACGAGTTCGTTTTGCCGCTGGCGGCAGAACTAAAAATTACTCCTCCGCTATAAAATCTTCAGACTTGACCCATTTATTGTCGTTCTCCAGCGAAGACTCGGCGCATTGTAACACCGCCAGAACACGTGTGGCTTCCGCAGCGTCCGTCCGCGGGCTTTTGGACTCGGCAAGGCAATCAATGAAGTGTTGCATTTCCATTTTCAAAGGCTCCGCCTGCGGGACGTCAACCATGTCTGCCGCACCTTTCACAGCCTTGGGGCGTCCATCAACATATGTGACTTCATTTCGATATATGGTCAGTTTTTCTTCCCACGGCATCGTATCCGAAAATACTGCCATTGCCTTGTCGCCAACCACGACCAATTTTTGTTCTTTTTGCGGGCTAAGCCATGAAGACGTTATATCTGCGCGCAATCCATTTTTCCAAACCAGGTGGATTGTTCCGTTATCAGCTATCTTTTGTGGTAATACGAGAGTTCCTATTGCGCTAACTCGCTCTGGTATCGTTCCTGCGATTCCTAACACCATGGAAATATCATGTGGTGAGAAGCTCCAAATAACATTTTCTTCGGTTCGGATCATTCCCATGCTCAGTCGGCTGGAGGCCATATATTTAATATCGCCCAATTCGCCTGCTTCGCTCAGCTCCTTTAAGCGAAGGTAGACGGGATGATATTGGAGTAAATGCCCCACCATCAATACCTCACCGGTATCGCTGGATATTTCACGCAATCTTTCTCCTTCTTTAGTTGAGAGTGCAATCGGCTTTTCAACAAAGACGCCTTTGCCGGCGAGCATTGCACGCTCTGCAATTGCAAAATGCGTTGGAGCAGGCGTGGCAATAGCGATGCCGTCTATTGACGGATCGTCAATCGCATCCGCAAGATCTGTTGAACAGCGGACGCCTAAACTCTTTGCCAACTCGGCAGCATTTGGTGAGGGATCAACAATCAATACCAACGCACCCAATTCATGTAAATTTCGAGCGAGATTTTTGCCCCAGCCACCACAGCCAATCAAAGCAATTTTTCTATTTGTCATAATTTGTCCAATTTAATATCATAGATAGTTGAAATGAGGCCGAATTGGCCATCACTCGCACGAATTTCTATAGTCATGTAATATGCAATGCATGTGCTTGGCAGTTCGACAGTTTTGAGTATGGGTTTGGGAGAAATGGTATACCGCATCAATTCTCCGTTGGGTCGGCCAGACGCGCATGACAAGATTGCGAAAGCACCGGATCCTTCCCCATCATCATCCACTTCGCCAGTTGCACTCACCTGATAGCGACCAGGGGTTAGAAACAGTAACTTTCGGGCAATTTCGCCCCTGCCTGTTGGGGCAACTTGTCCTTGAAGATCCAAGCTTTTTCCGTCTTCAGAAGAGGTGAAATTGCCCTCTGACATATGCCCGGTCAGGATGCCCCATGTCATTGGAGCAGTAGCAGGATTCACGTTTCTTGAAAAAAAACGGGTGTTGGACAAAATAGCGTTATTTTTAGCATCGAGCGAAAGAAAATATTTTTTAGCCGTCTGTATATCGCCTTTACCTATAAGCCGGTTTATCACTTTTCCCTCGATCGCCCTGAACACGTCACCTTCGGGCAAACCGCCTGCAAGCATCAATGTATCCGCTACATGGGCGGGATTTTCAATTTCGCTAAGAATCTGATTTATAACTTCCGGCAACCATATCGGTTTTTGTCGAATATAGTTTCCAAATACGGCCTGTACTTCTGGTTCCGAAATTGCGCGCGTTAGCTGAGGTATCATTATCGAATTGCTCTGTGCATTGACTGTAAATGCAATGTCAGAATGCTCGAAGTATTTTTCGATTTTTCCTTCCCTTGCAGCTTGCTGAGAAAGCCAGAACTGCGCAATTAAATCACGACGTGATAATGTTTGCGACAATGACATGGCTTCCAGAGCAAGGCTCTGCTGGCCTTCATTTTCGTAGTTCAAGCCTAAATGAACGAGTCCTCGGGATGCAATGGGATCTTCCCTTAAAGCTGATCTCGCGAGTTCGGTGATCTTGTTCCACGGGATATTATCTGGTTGCGTCAACAACATCACGTTTGCAGTCTTTTGTCGCGATGTCGAGTTTGGCATGATTTGCAATGCTTGCGCGGGATTGGTTAACGCAACGACGGTCGAAAGCGCCTGCAAAGCAGCTTGGCCCGATAGAAAAACCAAAACAACTATGGCCATTACACGCAAAATAAGCTGAGAAACTTTGATCATAGAAACTGAACTATGTCTTGTAAGGATCTTTCGGATTCTCGTCACCTCTAGTTCCATATCCATAGTGATAACCATAACCATAACCTGAAGCGACTTCCTGAAGCTTAGTTACGATAACTCCAAAGACATGGGAATGGGAAGCCTGAATTCTAGCCAACGCAGTCTTAATCTCTCGAATGGGCACGCCTTCAGCCTCTGATACGAAAACCACCCCTTCTACTATTCGGGATAAAAGTGGCGCATCTGCCAAACCAAGGACTGGAGGTGCATCGATAATAACATGATCGTAAATTTGAGTTAGATGTTGAATCAACATCTTGGCCCTGTCGCTACTCAATAGCTCTGCCGCACTAGGGGGGCAGGGCCAGCCGGTAATATTGTCACAAAATCATTGGTGGTTGGAATCAAAAGATTCTGCCAATCATCTTCCCCTGCCAAATAGTTGCTCAATCCTCGATCGTTTTGGAGTCCAAAAAGGCCATTTATAGAGGGCGACCGCATATCAGCATCAAGGAGCAGCACTTTTTTACCAGTTCGCGCCAAAATGGTAGCCAACACGGTACTGCTGGTACTTTTGCCTTCGGCAGACCGTGTACTGGTGACCATAAATGTCCGTGGCACGCCATGATCAGTGGAAAATGCCAGATTGGATCTGACAGTGAAATAGGCTTCCGATAATACAGACTTGGTGTCGCTCATCATCTCTTGTATATTTTCCGGCGGTATGCTTGGGACGCCGCCCAATAACGGCAGATGAAGTAAGCGGTTTACTTGAGATGGATCCCGCAAACCTTCCTCGATCTGGTCCAACCCAACCACTACGACGACGGACAATCCAAGCCCGAGCATAAGAGATAAAACCAAATTGAACGGCAAATTTGGCGATGATGGGCTGTTAGGAATGTTGGCTACGTCGACAATTGCGACATTATTAGATCCAATTCCCGCAACCCCAATTTCCTTGTAGCGCTGCAGAATGGCATCATAAAGTTGTCGATTATTGTCAACTTCACGGAGGTAGATATTATACTGGATAATATCCCGTTGCTGCTGACTGAACCGTTTTTTCAACGTATTAACTCGTCGCGTGAGTCCACTTTCGCGATTTAATGCCGCACGGTAGTCCGTTATGCGATTGTTTGACGCGCGAGCGGCTTCCCGATTAGTCAGTCGGCCTTCCTCCTTGGCGATGCCGTCATCGAGGACACGTATCTCTTCTGCAAGCACTTTGACTGAAGGATATTCAGGTTCAAACTGCACCATCAGTTTAGCCATTTCTGCCCTCAATTCAGCCCGTTTCTGCCTGAGCTGGGCACTAGCGCCATTGATAATCAGCGGATCTGGCGTCAATTCTCTATTTGCTTTAGCATTGAGTCTGGATTCAGACGCAATCCTATCCGCAGTTGCATCTGCGAGTTCTTTGTTGAGTCCCTCCAATTCAGCAGTGATTAACGTCCTTTCTGATGTGGTTTTCCCGTCAGTATCTCGTTCACGGTTAAGTGACACGATATCTTTTGCCGAAGCATAATTAACGAGATCACGTTCGGACGTCTCAAGACGCATGCGAAGCTCTTCTAGACGCCCCTCTAGAAATTTTCTTGCGTCTGCCGTTGAAGCAAACCGACGCGCCATGCTTTGTTCAATGAATTGCTGAGTCCAGGTATTTGAGATATCAGCAGATATTTTCGGAGAACTACTGGTATAGCTCACATCCACCAACGCTGAACCGCGAATGGGAGATATGCTCACATTAGCCAATAGAAATCCCACTGCCAATTTCTCACGCTTATCTAGTTCTTTCTTTGATAAGGTACCTAGTGAGTCTGTGGAATTTAGTAGGCCATCGCCATTGTCGAGCCCATGCGCAGCAAAAAAAGCTTCACTTTTTGCGAGCTTCAATTGGCGAGCAACGCGTTCCGCAAGTGTGCGGGCGGACAAAAGTGAATATTGAGTTTGATAAAATTCAACATCTCTACCGGAAGATTCTAATTCTAGTCCTTCAACTTTTGTCACGTTAGTTTGTGTTCGACTAATCTCGACCCGTGCAGTGGCTGTGAATTTTGGAGTCATCAACAACGTAGCGACCAATCCAATGATCAAAGAAGAGACAATTATACCTAAAACTACCCATCGCCAACGGAGCGCAACTTGCCAATACTGCAGTAGTATTGGCGGAGCAGTCCATTCACTCGTTTCATCGCCATAGCCACCCGCGCCCGCGCCTAAGGACACGGTGGACCCTGAATTAGTTTGCAACATTCATATTTCTCAATTCATCAAACGCACAGATAAGAGCTAACCTATGATAATCGATCATTCCGGATTGTGCACGACCACTAGACCAACCCTTTGTCAGCATCCACTCTTTTTTTGCCCGATTCATCGCGTTTGATCATCCAAATGGACGCGATTACAAATAGGCAAGAAAGGGAAGGTGTTCGCAACGGGTAGTCGCCAATACTCCCAAGCGCCAGCATAAAGACCATTATTGCTCCCAACCTCATATACTGAATCGAAGAACTATCCTTTTTAGATGCAACGAATGCCCGATAGGTAGCAATCGCGAATGCTACTATGCAGAATAAAAGGATCAATAACCCAGGTAAGCCGGCGGTCATAAATACCTCAAGCCAGTCATTGTGTGCATGATTGACATAGCTTCTGGCCAACAGGTTATAGGGTTCATCGATTTGATAAACCTCCACAAAAGACCCAATGCCTGAACCGGTTGGGAAATATTTCCAACTTGTTTCAACAATGATGGGCCATATCTTGAAGCGTAGATCCTCTGTTTGATCTGTAGCGAAAAGCCGCTGCAATGCCTCTCCCCGAGACATTAGTGCAGTTATCGCACCCAAACTAAGAGTGCCAAATCCAACAACAATTCCGAATATGCGCCATTTACCTACTTTTCTTATTTCAGACCTGTTCGATACTGATTTACTATAGAATAAGAAGGCTGCCATTAGGCCAAATGTGCCGAGTACCAAGCCCGCTCTGGATCCTGTCACCAATAACAATGGGATCAATACTGCTCCGGCAGAGATCATAATTCCGTTTCGGAACTTAGTTTTATTTAGCTCCCTTCTTCCACCTGCCGAAGCGTAAACTGCAAGCATCGGAAAAAGCATGGCCAGTAGGATAGCTTGATGATTACGATTTGAGAAAAGTCCTACAGCGGACCCGTTGTTTGTAATCCGGTAAAAATAGAGAGAGCCGTCCGGCGCGCCCATTATTTGTAGCAGTCCAACGAAAGCACTGAGCAATCCGAATATTAGTATAAATGGCAACAAGCTAAAACTCTCTTCCGCTGAAATTTGTGAACCAAGTAATAAAACAGCCAAAGGAACAAATAGACTATAGAAAGCGTTCAATGTAGTTGATGGAACCATTGAAAGCGGTCTCCAGACTTCTCCAATTCCGGCAAGCTCATACACTTTGGAGACTAGCTCCCCGCTCGGCAATGCGCGCCAAATAGAAGGCGGCAAAGGCACAAGATGCGAACCTACCAGCAAGAAAATTATTGTCGCAATAACAAACAAGTAGCGATATGCTTTTATATGCTCCAATTTGAGCGTCAATAAAGCGAGGGCGCACATAATGATTGCGGCCGGACGCAATATAACTAGAGATTGAATATCGGCACGGCTTCCACCCCCTGTAATAAATGTCAGGATCAAAAATCCTACTAGTGCGAAATATGGTAGGGGTTTGTTCTTCAATTTACGACTCATAAAACCCAGCCCTCTCAGATTTCCCTATTGAATAGCACTCGATTCCGGATGAGCAATTAAGATATATTTAAATATCTTTTTGGTCATTGCGTCGGTTCAATCAACTTTGAATTTGAACTTGCTCTAACATTATCCGTAAAGATAAACATAGTGCGATGAAAGACTCTTGGTTCCAGCCGAAAGTCCTAAACCGGTTTATAGTTTTCGTTGTTTCATTCAATACTAATGTCTATGTGTAGATATCCAATGCAGGCCCAAGAGCCCGATTTTGCCGAGTGATTCGCTATTTTTCAATTCTGGAATAAAATAATCAGCGGCGTTGTGAGCAACGGTGACGCTTGCAATATGTCCTTAAATAAGCGGCGAGCCTGAGAATCACCGACCATTATGACATCATTCGCAAAAACTTCCGGGTCAGAATAATTACCCTTTCTGATCGCCTTTAAATCAAACAATCCCGCCATTTGCTGACCGTTAACCGTCCGGAAAACGACTACATTTTTCAGTTGGGCAAACTCACTCGTCCCTCCTGCAGTTGCGACGGCACGCATCAGCGTCATACGACCAACAACAGGGTACAATCCTGGTTTATTCACTTGTCCATCGACCGTTATTACCTGACTAACTGTATCTTCCAGATTCACAGTTATTTGAGGATTCTTAACGAACCGATCAGCCAACTGGGTTTCTAAATGATCGGCCAATTCATCAGGTGTCAAACCGGCGGCTTCAACAACTCCAATCAAGGGGAAAGATAATCGCCCACTGGCGTCAATTTGAACCTTTCGCGACAAGTCTTCAATTCCAAATACATCAATTCCCAATTTGTCAAACGGCCCGATTAAATAGGCACGATTATTTGCGAGAACGTCTCCACGGTTTGGAGGAGGGAGTGACACTTGAGACGACAATTGGATATCTTTATCCAGCCCCATTCGCCCGTTGCCTGCGCAACCAGTCAAAAGAAAAATACAAACAAATATAGGAGAGAAAAGCTTCATGTTTCAAACTCAAACAGTGATATCAAGCGATTTAATAGACTATTGAATCAACTACGTAAACTGTCAAATTTTCCCGAAACATTTTTATGACAATCACATTATCAAACAGATGGAATAACCTATAGGCCACCTCGAAATATAGTCCTTCCCAGAGCGATCAAAATCCGATTCAAGGGTTCTGACGCAACGGGGGAATTTGGATCATGAGCCAGCGGGGATTTTTTGATTTGGAGCATCGCTATGAGGGGCTGGACGCGAAGTCTGATCCTTTGGTGGCGATATTGGCGGCGGTTCCCTTTGAGCTGTTCCGGGTCAAGCTGAAGTCAGCTCTGGTGAAGGGCGGGTTGCAGCGTGCAGACGCTGACCGTAAGAGTTTGGCGGGCCGCAAGCCTTGGGATGAGGTGCTGATCTTCAAGGCATTGGTGCTTCAGGCGCTCTACAATCTGTCGGACGACGCGATGGAATATCAGTTGCGCGACCGGCTGTCGTTCATGCGGTTCGTCGGGTTGGGACTGGAAGATGCGGTGCCAGATGCCAAAACGCTGTGGCTATATCGGGAAGCGCTCGGCAAAGCCGGGGCGGTTGAGGGGCTGTTCAATCAGTTTGACAGCTACCTCAAAGCAAAGGGCTATCTTGCGATGGGCGGTCAGATCATCGATGCGACCATCGTTCCGGCCCCGCGCCAGCGCAACACGCGCGATGATAATATGACGGTCAAAGCCGGGAGAACGCCAGCAGACTGGGAGGCACACCCCGCCAAGAACCGCCAGAAAGACAAGGATGCGCGCTGGACGAAGAAGCATGGGAAGTCGCACTTCGGCTACAAGAATCACATCAACATCGACCGTCGGCACAAGCTGGTGCGGCGTTACGCGGTCAGCACGGCCTCGGTGCATGACAGCCAGAAGCTAGAGGATGTGCTTGACCCTGATAACACCGCCAGCGGCGTGTCGGCCGATAGCGCCTATCGCAGCAAAGAGAGTGAGGAGATGCTCGCCGAGCGCGCGATGAAGAGCCATATCCACCGGCGCGGCAATCGGGGCAAGCCGCTCACGCCGCGCCAGGAAGCCGCCAACAAGACCCGCTCAAAAGTCCGTGCACGGGTCGAGCATGTGTTTGGCAACCAGCACAACAGCATGGGCGGAAAGTTTGTCCGCACCATCGGCATCATCCGGGCAGGCGTGAAGATCGGGATGCAGAACCTAGCCTATAACATGCGCCGTCTGGTGGTGCTGGAAAGGGCGGCAGCCGTCGCCACATGAGGCCAGAGGCCAGAGACCCCACAGAAGGCCTGAACCACACCAAAACGGGCCGGCGCGTCCCGTAAATAATCGGGCTTCTTGGCCAGTGCGGGAACCAAATCGCTACTTCAGCCCGAAATCGCCATTGTTCGAAGTGGCCAATAGCATCTCAAGATTTCAAAAAACTGCTAAAACTAATCTACCGCCCAACTCCGAAAAAGCGCGCTAAGTTGCAGAGACTTGCGCCGCGTTGTCTCGATTATGTTCAAACTCGGGCACCAGGTTTTCCAAAAGACTTATCGTTTCTTCGCGGTCGCGGCATTTTTTCAATGCATGGAGCAATTTGAGAAGTTCCGGCCAGGGTGTAAAATTTTCATGTGCCATCATGATGCGTTCATGCTTTGTAGCCTCAGGATTATTTCCGATAATCAGCTCTTCGTAAAGTTTCTCACCCGGACGAAGGCCAACTTCCACAATTTCGATATCACCGTCAGGACGAGCTTCGTCTCTCACGGAGAGCCCTGATAGTTGAACCATCGTCCGCGCCAGATCAATGATCTTTACCGACTTGCCCATATCCAGAACGAAAACTTCACCTCCTTTAGCCAATCCTCCTGCCTGTATAACCAGCAGCGCTGCTTCGGGAATTGTCATGAAATAGCGCGTAACGTCCCGATGTGTCAGCGTGATTGGGCCGCCCGCCTCGATTTGCTGGCGGAATAGCGGGACAACCGATCCGCTTGATCCCAGCACATTACCAAACCGGACCATCGAATATTTGGTATTTCCGGCTTTGGCCGCAAAGGCTTGCAAAATCTGTTCAGCACCCCGTTTGGTTGCGCCCATTATATTCGTGGGGCGAACCGCCTTGTCGGTGCTGATCAGGATAAAATCCTTTATTCCAGCCATATGTGCAGCATTCACGACTTCGAAAGTACCCAAGATGTTGTTGCGGACCCCTTCAACCGGATTGGCTTCAACCAATGGCACATGCTTGTAAGCTGCAGCATGGAAGACGGTCTCGGGCTGCCAGCGCCCGAAAACAAAAGCAAGTCGCTGGGCGTCGGTCACCGATCCGAGCAACGGCACTATGTCTATATGCTGATGGCCTTGTTCGCTCGCATAGGTTTGCAGCTCCTGGTCGATCGCGTATAAGGAAAATTCCGAAATTTCATATAGCACCAGCCGTCGTGCGCCGATTCTGACAATTTGCCGGCACAGCTCGCTGCCGATGGAACCGCCTGCTCCGGTTACCATAACAGTTTTGCCGACAATCGTTCGACCCAGCAAAAGTTCATGGGGTGCCACGGGTTCCCGTCCAAGAAGATCCTCGATATCCAGTTCGCGAATATCATTGAATGACACCCGGCCATCCATGATCTCTTTCATATTGGGCAAGGTTTGCACATGCACTTTGAACTGCTGGATCTCTTCAACAATCATCCGGCGTTTTTTGCGGGAAATATTGGGGAGCGCCAGCAAGATATCGGTGATGTCGTGTTTTTCTATTAGTGTTGGTAATCGACCACTCCAGAAGACCTTGTTGCCATCAAGTTTCTGACCGTTAAGCCTCTTGTCGTCATCGACAAATCCGTGCAACCGCATCGCCGGTTCGGATTGAATAGAAGCAGCAAGCTGTTGTCCGGCATTGCCAGCACCGTAGATCAGGACGTTTTTTGTTTCCCCGCCAAACCGATTGCGGTTAAGAATATCCAGCATCAAATATCTGGCAGTAACTCTCGAAAACCCAACCAATATGAAAAAGATAGTCGGCTGGATCATCCCGATAGTGCGAGGCACTCCGTCAATCCCAACAATAACAAAAATCACCAAAATTGGAACGGAATAAAAGAAGAATGCGCGCACCAGCGTCTTCATCATGCCCGCTCCGGCATATCGGAAAATGGCCTTGTAGACACCGGCAAAATAAAATGTCGGGATCATCGTCAGCAGCGCGCCGAGGACCACTTTCTCAACCGCGTAATCCCAGTAAATCCAAACGCCAATCCGCAAGGAATACGCAATCCAGATCGACTGGATGCATAATATGATATCCAGCAAAAAGACGATAGCCTGCTTCTGCCAACGCGGAATGCCTGCGATTCGCTCGAGAATGGAGGTGATAACGGCGGTCATGCTATTTTCTTACTCTATATTTTACGTTTGCGCGACACCGTTAACTTCCGTTAACAGCCTGTTGTTCCAAAGGAAAGCCAAATTCGAATGAAGCTCGGCAAGTGATGCATTTGTAATGTCTGAACTATCGTCAATCCTGTTGCGGAAAGATGTTCAGCCCTGTTGATCCCAAAATTTAACTCACACAGGGACAATTATCAAAATATTTAAACATAATCTGATAGTCAGCGCTCATGAGTAAAACATCTGGCATCACGCCCAAAGTTCTTGTCGTGTTTGGCACACGACCAGAAGCGATTAAATTATTTCCTGTGGTCCGCTCCCTTGGTGAGCGCTCCGATGTTGATACGCTGACCTGTGTGACTGCACAGCATCGTGAAATGCTGGACCAGGTGCTGGATATTGCTGCGATCAAGCCGGATTTTGATCTTGATATCATGCGGGCCGATCAAAATCTGGATGAACTAACCGGCAGGCTTTTATCCGGAATCGGTGGGATTCTCGATCAGGCCAAGCCAAGCCGGGTCGTTGTGCAAGGCGATACCGCAACCGCCATGTGCGGCGCGCTGTCGGCCTATTATCGCAAAATCCCGGTAAGCCATGTCGAAGCCGGCTTGCGTAGCTATAATATCTATCATCCTTGGCCCGAGGAAGTGAACCGCAAGATTATTGGCAGCATCGCCGACCAGCATTTCGCGCCAACCGAAACCTCGGCCAACGCGCTGCGCAAGGAAAATATCGCCGAAGAGCAGATTTCCGTGACTGGCAACACCGTGATTGATGCTTTGCTGATAACAGCTGGGAAAACGCAATCGGATCAAAAGCTCAATCCGGAACTCACATCTCTGTTTGCCAAATATGCTGACAAAAAGATCATTGGCGTAACCAGCCACCGGCGTGAGAATTTTGGTGATGGTTTGACCAATATTGCCGCTGCGCTAAAAGAAATAGCTGCGCGTGACGATGTAGCGCTGATTTTTCCCGTTCATCTCAATCCCAACGTTCGCGCGATCATGAACGACGCGCTTGCAGGCATGGCCAATGTGGCGATGATCGAACCGCTCGATTATCCCAATTTTGTCGCTTTGCTCAATGCTTGCACCTTCATGTTAACCGATAGCGGCGGTGTGCAGGAGGAGGCGCCAGCGCTTGGAAAACCGGTGCTGGTGATGCGTGACACGACGGAACGGCCCGAAGGCATCGAGGCGGGGACGGCAAAACTGGTTGGTACGGACAAAGGGGCTATAGTCTCGGAAGCGATGAGGCTGCTGGATGATCAGGAATATTATCAAGGCATGGCCATGGCGCATAACCCGTTTGGCGATGGCAAGGCCAGCCAGCGGATTGCTGATATTATTGTGAAAAGCCTAGTGGGCTAATTCGTCGTCAAACTTATTCGAAGTTACCGAAATATTTACATTATTCTCATAACAATAAGCCGGAATTGCAGCGCCATGACGGCGCGATGTGGAGTTTTGGCACCGATGTTATCTGAAGAAAAACCGTCTGTTTGCGTTTTGGGCCTGGGTTATATTGGCCTTCCAACCGCCGCCGTCATCGCACGCTCCGGCTGTCCGGTTGTAGGCGTCGATGTTACTGAGCATGTCGTTGACACAATCAACAGCGGTAAAATCCATATCGAAGAAGTGGATCTTGATGGTCTCGTCCAGGGCGTTGTGGCCCGCGGCACATTGCGCGCATCCTTGCATGTCGAACCGGCAGATGTATTTGTGATCGCTGTGCCGACGCCATTTGGCGACAACCATGTCCCTGATACAAGCTATGTGATGGACGCAGCGACCAATGTGGCGGCGGCGCTCAAGGCCGGTGACACAATCATATTGGAATCCACCTCTCCTGTCGGCACGACCGAGAAAATGCGGGATCTGATCGCAAAGCTGCGGCCCGATCTGAAAATACCGGGCATTGTCGACGAGATTCCTGATATTTCCATCGCTTATTGCCCAGAGCGGGTATTGCCGGGGAAAATTCTCGAAGAGCTCATCCAGAATGACCGCAGCATCGGCGGTATTACGCCCCGTTGCGCGCGCAAAGCTCTCGGCTTCTATCGTAGGTTTGTGCGCGGTGAATTGGTAACCACAACCGCGCGGGCGGCAGAAATGACCAAGCTCGTTGAAAACAGCTACCGCGATGTAAACATCGCCTTTGCCAATGAACTGTCGATTGTTGCCGATCAGATGGATCTGGACGTGTGGGAAGTCATTCGGCTCGCCAATCGGCATCCCCGGGTGAACATTCTCCAACCCGGGCCTGGTGTTGGCGGCCATTGTATCGCGGTCGATCCGTGGTTCATAATCCACAGCGCGCCCGATCATACGCCGCTTATCCGAATTGCCCGCGAGGTGAACGACGGCAAAATCGATCACGTGCTGGAAAGAGCATCGCAGATGATCGACGAATTGCCGCATCGGTCTGTTGCGTGCTTTGGATTGGCATTCAAGGCCAATATCGATGATTTTCGCGAGAGTCCGGCACTGAAAATTGCCGTGAAACTGGCGCGGCGCTATGGTTCGCGCATCAAGATTGTTGAGCCCTATGCCAGCGAATTGCCTGCGGCGTTCGAGGATACAGGTGCCGAACTCATCGATATCGACCAAGCGTTGGAAACTTGCCCGATCATGATCACATTGACCGACCATGATGTGTTCAAGTCCATTCCGCTGGAGGAACGGGCCAACAAGGTCGTTTATGATACGCGCGGTATTTGGCCGGATCAGCCCGATAATTTGCAAGCCATAGAAGTGGTGCGGCTGGCCAGCTGATCTGGTTCGCGGGTGCCATTTTTTGATAGTTAATCATTTTCCTCAAAAATATTTCTGAGCTGACTTCCGCGCGCTCTTGCCATCCTCGCCACCCGGTGTCAGGTGACCGGCAGGAGAAATAGCTCATGAATGTTAAAGACAAAATCATTGTAATTACTGGCGGCGGCAGCGGGATTGGTGCGGCCATGGCGCGGCGTTTTGCCGAAGCGGGCGCGAAACATATTATCTGCGCCGACCGCAATCTGGAAGGCGCGCAAGCGGTTGCCGAGGAAGTGGGCGGCACGGCCTTTCACACAGATGTATCGCTTGGTGCAGATATCGTGCATTTGATTGAAACGGTCGAGGCCGATATTGGTCCGATTGATCTGTTTGTTTCCAACGCGGGCATCGGTCTTGATGGCGGTGTCGAGGTGCCGGATGAGGGCTGGCAGATGATCTGGGATATTAATGTCCAAGCGCATATCCGTGCAGCCCGGGTGCTGGTGCCCAAAATGCTGGCGCGGGGCGGTGGCTATATTATGAGTACGGCTTCGGCGGCGGGGCTGCTCGCACAAATTGGTTCCGCGCCCTATTCGGTGACCAAACATGCCGCGGTGAGTTTCGCCGAATGGCTTGCAATTACCCACGGCGCAGAGGGGCTCAAGGTGTCGGTGCTCTGCCCGCAAGGTGTCGCCACGCCGATGACCGCGCATATGGATACCGCCAGCGTCGATAAAGATGGCATGCTGTCCGCCGAAGCGGTGGCGCAAGACGTGCTCGAAGCGATCGAGGAAGAGCGCTTCCTGATCTTGCCGCATCCGCAGGTCGCCGACTATATGAAGCATAAAGCCGGTGATCCCGAACGCTGGATTGGCGGGATGCAACGTTGGCAGGCGAAACTGACGGGCAAAGCTTGATCACCGTATCGGGAAGTCATCCTAACAAAAATGACCTGATAAAATGGAGCATTGGGCGAAAGCGTCTGCGCCACTAGCTTCCTCCCCAAAGATAAAGAGGAGAGCGAATCATGTCGTTGGTATCGGTGGTCGGCGCAACAGGGCGTCAGGGTCTGGCACAAATACGGCAACTCGCCGCTTCAGGTCATAAGGTCCGAGCGCTTTCGCGAAGTGAAAACCCGGATCTGGGTGGTAGCAACGCCGCTGACGAGGCGCGGATTTTTGATCTCTATGACGAATCCACCTGGGTTCCCGCTTTTGAAGGCTCTGATGCGGTATTTTACACCCATCCGTTGCAGGCCCGCGAAGACCGCGCCACGCTGACGGGACGGGTTGCGGCGGCAGTCAAGCAAGCCGGAAGCGACCGTTTCATCTGGAATACGTCCAGCTGGATTCCCGACAAGCCCGGCGATCCGTTCACCTACGGCAATAATACGGTCGCAATTAACGAGATTTTCCGTTCCGGCGTTCCGGCAACCATCTTTGGTTCGGTGCTGTTTATGGACAATCTGCTCACCAACTGGGCGCGTCCATTCATCGTTCATGAAAAGCGCTATGTTTATCCGCACAAGGCCCATCTGCTAGCCAACTGGATCAGCCTCGACGACGTAGGCAAATGCATGGTCGCTGCCCTCGATCGGCCCGATTTTGAAGGCTCCTGGCTCAACATTGGTGGCCCGCAAAGACTGCATCCACCGGAAGTCGCAGCAACACTCTCGAAAGTGTTTGGTCATGAAATCAAATATGATCCCTGCACACCGGAAGAATTTGGCGACCTTTTGGTCGGCGCTTTCGGTGACGAGATGCCGGAAGAGAATCGCGCGGCAACCTCAGCGGGTATCGCGGCTTTCTACACCTATAATAATGAGTCCCCAACGCAGCCCTTTGTTGTGAATACCGATTATATGCAGGAACGCCTGCCAGAAGTTGAGTTTGAAACACTCGAGCAATGGGCGATGCGGCAGGATTGGTCTGACGAAGCGCACCGTCCTCCGGCGGGATAATTTTTTTGCCATTTTGAACCTTTTGCCCCCTTGCTCCGACTACAGGAGTAAAAGGGCACGAGGTGTTCATGCGTTACAGTGATACCGACAGGATATTTGACGAGCTATTGCTGACGCGGGTGCAGGCCGGTGATCGACGCGCAGGAGAGCGGCTGGCCGCGCGCTGGTATCCCCGGTTGATGCGTACCGCGTACCGATTGCTCCGCGACGAAGAGCAAGCGTGTTCCGCCGTGCAGGAGGCATGGAGCAGTATTTGCAGAGGCTGGACCGGCTTGCGGGATACGTCGCGATTTCCGGCTTGGGCTTACACGATCTTGCACCGCAAATGTGCCGACCGGATTCGCAAAAATCAACGCAGCCGGGAACATTTTAAGGCGGCTACTGAGCACGATGAGCCTTCCATTGGGCCGAGCGGCGAAGACAAGGTGACGATTGATCAGGCTTTTGCCCGGCTCAGCGATGAACATCGCTCAGCGGCCACGCTCTATTTCAGTGAAGGTCTGACACTGGCCGAAATTGCCGAAGTAACAGATACGCCGGTTGGCACGGCTAAGTCCCGACTGTTCCATGCGCGCAGGCAATTGAAAGAGATTTTAAATGATGACGATCAAGGAGAATGACATGAGCAATTTTGATAATGACTTGAGTGCAGCCCTGAGCGCCGATGACAAGGCGTTTCTCGACGATCTGGAGGGTGGCCGGGGGCTTTTTGATCAGCTGGGAGCAACGATGCGCGGCCCGATGCGGTTCTGGTCTTATCTGATCACGGTTGTCACGTTTCTGTGGTTTCTGGGTGCATTATATTGCGGCTGGCAAGCGATCCAGGCGGAACAAGTTCGCGAGACTATTTTATGGTCAGCCGGTTTACTGCTCTCGTTTCAGGCGGTTGGGCTGCTCAAAATGTGGATGTTTGACCGGATGAACCTGCTGTCACTTCTCGCGGAGATGAAAAAGATCGAACTACGGGTCGCGCAGCTTGGCGAGCCTCGATCCTGATCAGGCAATCATCCGCTCGATAAACCAGTACGTCGCGATAATGCCGATGCCATAGGCTGACGCCGTCTTTACCGGCTGCGTCAGGCTGTCCTGATATTTCCGGATCAACCAAAGAACGAGCAACCCTGCCGCAACGATCAACAGCTGACCGATTTCGACGCCGAGATTAAACGTCAGCAGCGCCATTGGGACATCGCCTTGGGGCAGTCCAATTTCGGCCAAGGCTCCGGCAAAGCCGAAACCGTGCAGCAGGCCGAATAGGAAAGCGACGACCCACGGAAAGCGCTCCGATAGCCTAAACTCTCCCGGTTTCGCCTTGACGATTTCAACTGCGAGGAAGACAATCGATAGCGCAATGACCGCTTCAACTGGCTGTTGGGGTAAGGATAAATAGCCCAACGTGGTGCCGATTAATGTGATGCTGTGCGCAACGGTAAACGCGGTCACCGTCTTGGCGACCAGCCAGCCGCCTTTGAGCAAAAGCACTAATGCCAGCACAAACAGGAGATGATCGAAACCGAGCACGATATGTTCAACCCCGATAACTGTATATGTCCATGCAACATTGGCAATTTCGTCTTTACCGGCAATGGTCGCGATGGGCTGGTCGGGTGTCAGCCGCAATGTCTGCGTCTCTCCACCTAGCGGTGCTACGCGAACCAGCGCATCGGTTGAAGATAACTCCAGCGCTTTCAGGCCAATATTCTGCCCTTCCAGATTGCCATTGCAGCTTAGCGTGAGCGTCGTCAGAATATTGGTATTGGCAAAACGTTTTTGCGGCGCACCGCGGACCTCGCAATTTTCCGGCACAATGGCTTCGCCCGTCGCACCCAGTCGCGACTGGGCAGAGGCTTTCCATAACAATGTCCATTGCTTTGCACTTTGCTGGGTCAGCTCGACATAAGCAGGCCGCAATTCGTCGGCGCGGGCTGGCGTGTTGGTTACAAACAATACAACAATTCCGCTCAAAATAAAGGCTAGTCTCATTTCCGGCCCGCCACTTCTATATCATATTGCGCTTTGTAGCGGTCCAGCGCTTTTGTTTCGCTAGCCGCGGTTTGGGCGGCCCGCCAGTCGTTTGTGACCTGTTGACGGACTTCATCCAAAGCGGCGGCTTTGCCCGGAGTCTTGCTTGTTATTTTTACCAGATGCAGACCGAATCCTGATGGTACCGGGCCCCGCCATAGGCCAGGTTTGAGTGCTTCCAATCCATCCGCAAACTGTTCACCGAACTGACGGCTGATGTCCGACATGCTTGCTTTGGACAATGTGGCGGGGAGCGAGATTGGCCGTGCAACATCCGCCGGTTTTACCGTGCCCTTGTTCAATTGCTCGACAATTTGATTTACGCGATCTGCATTTCCTGAGTCACCCTGTCCGAGATAGATTTGTTCCAGATTATATAGTGACGACAGTACATATTGTTCGGGATTTATATCCATCCATTTTTGCAAATCTGCATCGGATGGCTCTTCATTTGCAGCATCTTCATTGTTCAAAAACCGCATCTTTGTGAACAGCCGCCGCCGGATTACGGGGTCACCTTGGTCCAGTCCCAATCGCAATGCCTCGCGATAATAGATTTCTTCGGTAATTTCCTGATTAATCAACCCCTCAAGTTCTTCGTTCGTTGGCGGTCGCCGGAAGTTTTGTTCCCAGCCGGTTTTTAACCGCTGGATATCCGCGTCGGCAATTGTGATCGCATAATCGGCAGGATCGCGATTGGTTCCGGTGGCCCAGAAGAAACCGAACACAAGCAATGCGCCGCCGAGGAAATGGATCAGGGGTTCTTTGAGTAGTTTACGCATTTTGCCGACCATGAATTCCAGTTACCGTTCGGGCTGAGCTTGTCGAAGCCATTTCGTCATTATCCTTCGACAGGCTCAGGATGAACGGACTACAACTTGATGCCAAGTATAACTAAGCTTTCGGGCTATACCAGATCGGCGACGAATAGGCGCGTTCCTGCTGGATTTTGATCACTTCGTCCGGCAACGTCAAACCGAATTTCAGTGCATCATAAACCGGCCATGTCGGGGTTGGAATCTCGAGTACGCGGACGTAATAGAATGCATTTTGCCCCGCATCGAAATCCGGGTCCTGCCAGAATGAAACCAGTTCGGGTGCGCCGATGCCGTTATCCCATTTTCCGGTGGACAGATCGACGGTGTTGCCGGCTGGAGCGAGCTTGCCGTCTGCGCCAAGGGTGCGGGTGTCTTCCATGCTCCAGCTGACGTTATAGATTTTTTCCTGAGACTTCCCTCCGGCATCAACCCAGCCCTTGACCACCTGAATTCGGTCAAGGCTCGCACTTTCGGGGTCCATCATTGCGCTGATCAGGAAGGTTGGTGTTTTGCCCTCCCCGCCAGTCAGGTCACCACCCATTGGCACGCCCTTGGCATAGCCTGTTTTCACCAGATCGCCCGTATCGCTTTCGGAAAAATCAAACCCGCCAAAGAACCGCACGGTCATTCGTGGGCCGGTTGTGGCATAGACCTCACGGCGCATGAAAGCGTCGAAAATGGCTTCGCGTGAATTGCTCGTCGCCCATGCTGCAGCATAGCCGCTGGAGAGATAATGCCAGCCAAACCGGCCTTCGCGCGTACCCAGATTCTGCGGTTGCATGGCACGGTCTTTGTTGTTCAGTTCGTTTTGGCTATGCTTGCCGAAGAAGTTGTTCTCGTCTGCCGTCGCAAGTGACGTGTGGCTGTCGGTCGAGCCGATCATGCCGAACTTGAACGGGTTGGCACCGATAGTGTGCATCAATTCAAGCCCGCGCTTCAGGGCTTCGCGCGTATAGCTACCGGCATATTGCTCAGGCTTGGTTTTCCCGCCCGTACAGCTCAAGTTGCATTGATCCCAACCGGTATCGCCAAACGCCGCAAACTCATCATTGGGAGAAAGAAACGGATGCGCCTCGCTGTCACCCTTGATCTGGGTTGCTTCGACCACCGGCTCATATTTCGCCCGGGTTTCAGCATAGGCTTTATCAATCGGGCTGCCGTCATATTTCTGCATTTCAAACATGCGCCCGTTCGACACATTGCTGTTGTGCGGCATCGCCAGAATTTTCCCGCCGGTTTTCTTTTCATAGGCGGCCATATATTCCCACAGCTTTTCCGGATTTCCGGCAAAACTTTGTGATGAATAGGGTAGAACCTGATTCGCCTTTTTTGCACCATCGCGGAACATCACCACGCGGTGAAGATTGTCGCCGCCGGGCATCGGGGTATATTCAAAGCCCATGAAGGCGGTGAACTTGCCGGGCTCGTTATATTTGTCGACCGTCTCGCCATGCGCCTCCCAAAGATCCTTCGTTCGCTTGGCCTGTTGTTTCGGGTCGGTCAGTTCTGGCGGCAATGTGCCTTTGGCGGCGCCATCAATCAGCTCGGCTGTAACGCGCAGCGCACCTTCATCGCTTTCGTTGAGCATATCATGCCAGCGGAGCAGAAATTCATTGCCCAAGAGCGCAATGCGCGGGGCGTCCTTGATCGCCTTGGTCGCACCCATGGCGTCGCTGTGATCGGCAATCACCAGAAAATCGAGTGGTCGGGAGAGTTTGGCCTTTGCGCCCTTGGTTGCGGTAACTTCTTCGCCGCGGGCAAAGCGCAGCGCCTGTTCCGCATTGAGCCGATTACCGAAACCAAAGGCATCTACGCTGTTATCGGTATGGAGATGGGTGTCACCCCAGAAAACCTGTTCAGGATATTCGGTGTTTTCAACTTTTTCGCTCATCCGGTCGGGATCATCGCCAACATATTTGCAGCCGGCAACCGCCAGAGCGGTTGTGCAGGCGGCAAGCAATAATATCTTACGCATTTCGTTGTCTCCCCAAAACCGTTAGCTAGTCAGTTAACACGCAAGTATCAGAGCGGCAAGCGCGACATTTCAGCACTATGCCAGCAAGCCGTTCGTCTGCTACGAAAAGCCCAACGATTCTCAGGAGAGCAGTTTATGAGCGACATGATCCAGCCTGACACCAAGGCGACTGCGAACACGAACTGCAGCGCGGAGGAGTATCAGCGGCTCTATGATGAGAGCATTGCCAACCCCGATGCGTTCTGGGCGAAGCAGGCGGAGCGGATTGATTGGGAAACCGCTCCGAGTACAATATCCAACTGGTCCTACGACCCTGTCGATATCAAATGGTATGAAGATGGCGTGCTTAACATCTGCCACAACGCCGTGGACCGGCATATCGCGGCGGGCAATGGAGATGTGATCGCGCTAATTTTTGAACCCGATGATCCCCAGTCTGAAGGCCGGAAGCTCACATATTCGGATTTGCTCCGTGAGGTCATCAAAATGGCGGGCGCACTCAAGAAAATGGGTGTCAAAAAGGGTGATCGCGTCACTATTTATATGCCGATGATCGTTGAGGGCGCTGTCGCGATGCTGGCCTGCGCACGGATTGGGGCGATCCATAGTGTCGTGTTTGGCGGCTTCTCTCCTGACGCGCTGGCGGGACGGATTGAGGATTGCGAGAGCAAATTTATTGTCTGTGCTGATGGCGGACTGCGCGGCGGAAAGCCGGTACCGCTGAAGGCCAATGTTGATGCAGCGCTGGAAAAACCGGGGGCGGATGTCGATGCGGTGTTGGTGATTAATCACACCGGTACCGACATCGAAATGACTGAAGGTCGTGACTACTGGTATCATGAAATCAGCGCAGATGTACCCGCTGAATGTCCCTGCGAGCCAATGCAAGCAGAAGACCCGCTGTTCATTCTCTATACCTCTGGTTCGACCGGCAAGCCCAAGGGCGTGCTTCATACCACAGGCGGCTATGCCGTTTGGGTCGCGACCACCTTTCACTATGTATTCGACTATAAACCGGGCGAGGTGTTCTGGTGCAGCGCTGACATCGGCTGGGTCACTGGTCACAGCTATATTGTCTACGGCCCGCTGATAAACGGCGCGACCGAGGTGATGTTTGAGGGCATTCCCAACTATCCCGATTTTGGCCGTTTCTGGGAAGTCGTGGCCAAGCATAAGGTCAATATCTTCTACACAGCGCCTACTGCTATAAGAGCATTAATGCGCGAAGGCGACGGGCCGGTAAAAGTGCATGACCGCAGCTCGATCCGGCTGCTCGGCACGGTTGGCGAACCGATAAACCCAGAGGCCTGGCGCTGGTATCACGAGGTCGTGGGCGAGAAGAAGTCGCCGATTATTGACACCTGGTGGCAAACCGAAACCGGCGGCACGATGATAACAACATTGCCCGGCGCGCATGGCATGAAACCGGGCAGCGCGGGCAAGCCGTTTTTTGGCATCCAACCGCAGCTGGTCGATGGCGATGGCAAGGTTCTGGAAGGCGCAACCGACGGCAATCTCTGCATCACCGCCAGTTGGCCGGGCCAGGCGCGCAGCGTCTATGGCGACCACGAACGTTTCATCCAGACCTATTTTTCGACTTATAAAGGCAAATATTTCACCGGTGATGGCTGTAAGCGCGACGAGGATGATTATTACTGGATCACCGGCCGTGTCGATGATGTGATCAATGTTTCCGGCCACCGTATGGGAACGGCAGAGGTTGAAAGCGCGCTC
Source organism: Parasphingorhabdus halotolerans (assembly GCF_012516475.1). NCBI lineage: Bacteria > Pseudomonadati > Pseudomonadota > Alphaproteobacteria > Sphingomonadales > Sphingorhabdaceae > Parasphingorhabdus > Parasphingorhabdus halotolerans. The sequence continues at coordinate 2,276,132 of NZ_CP051217.1, forward strand.
GTTTCCCATCCCAAAGTCGCCGAGGCGGCGGTGGTTGGCTATCCACACGATATCAAGGGGCAGGGCATTTATTGCTATGTCACGTTGAACGCGGGTGTGGAATCTTCAGAAGAACTGGTTGCTGAACTGCGCGGCCATGTCCGCAAGGAAATCGGGCCCATCGCCACGCCCGATCATCTGCATCTGACACCCGCACTACCCAAAACCCGTTCGGGAAAAATCATGCGGCGGATTTTGCGTAAAATTGCCGAGAATGAGCATGGCGCATTGGGGGATACTTCGACACTGGCTGATCCGTCTGTTGTCAATGCGCTGGTTGAGGGGCGATTGAACAGATGAGCCAGACTTGGCTGTCAGACGCGACTATGGCGCTCTTTTCAACGCGCGTACTGCGGCGACCGAGGACAACGTCATCAAATTGCATGGAATGCTCCGTTTAAAATTGTTTGTCGTTGGCAAGTGGAGATACGCAAAGTACGGTTTTTATCAAACCCAGTACGGGTCTGTTTTTTTAAACGGGAAAACTTTAGCGTATCCATCACTATTTGGCGCGCCAGAATAGCAGAGGGCTTTTGGTGGTGAGACATTGGCAACGCCGACATTGCTGCCTCCGATGGATCGATGTCTTTTGCCCAGCGGCTGCGATATAGATTCAATACCCTGCCAAAGCTCTAATAGAGGTGGTCCCATTATTAACTGCAAATGGTTATTAGGGCTCAAGCCCTTCCACCATGGAGAACAATCGAATGTGTCTTCGGTCAGCCCGGCATAAAAAGCATTAAAAACGATGGCAATTTTTTCTGCTGCGATCATTACAGCTCTTAGTTTCTTGGGATCTCTCGCTAGCTTGGCCTTCAATTGAAATTCGATGCTACCTGATCGAAATTCGGTTCGTTGATACCCGAGTTTAAAAGCGAAATTTGAGAACATATAGCTTACGGGAGTCTTACCAATCCAAAATGGTGGATCGTCGTTCGTCCATCGTTCAAGAAACGCTTCACGTCCGCCGTCATCCCAGCGCCATTGTGCGGGTTCAAAGTGGCCATATCTATGGGGAAGCGCTTCAGGGAGTTCTGCTTCCAATATATCAAGCAACTGACCGATCTTATCGACGCCTACTTTGTCCGCATTTTCAAAAAATATTTGTAGACTAAAACCCCGTTCTTCGCTCTCTTGGCTATCAATGGAGATTACGGGTTGTGTCCCATCGCCGTCTGACAATTGATCAGCTTGAGGATCATAGACCAGCGCGCCATGATTTTCGATGAGTTGATGTCTTAGATTTTTCCAGGCCTCCAACGCTTCGGTAGTAAGGTTTCCTTCCACATTAATATCTGTCCGCCATTTACGGCCTTTAAGGTAAGGCAACAATTCTTGCGCAAAATCATCTTTTATGACGCGCATTGGTGTAGTCGAGTTGATGATCCAGCCCGGCCCTTCCGTTAATGTCTCAGGCAATTTTGGCTTGGACCGAAAATAGGCTTCAAAATCAATACTCATCAAGTAACCCGCGGCACCCGAATATCCTCAATCAATTTCCCGACCGCATCTGGCGGCGCGCTGGTAAACCGTGCCACCGCTATCGCGACTGCGAAATTCAGCACCATCCCGATCACACCGATACCTTCAGGCGATATGCCAAACAGCCAGTTGGCCTCGATATTGCTCTCCGGCGACCAGAGTTTGAACCAGCCGATGTACAGGAACGTAAACGTCAATCCCGTCACCATCCCGGCAATCGCGCCTTCGCGGTTCATCCGTTTGGAGAATATGCCCATGAAGATCGCGGGGAAGAGCGAAGCTGCAGCCAACCCGAACGCAAAGGCTACAACCTGCGCGACCCAGCCGGGCGGATAGATGCCGAGATAACCAGCGACGAATATGGCCGCTGTTGCCGCCAGCCGCGCAGCCAGCAATTCGCCTTTCTCGGTAATATTGGGCCGGAAGGTTTGCTTGAGCAGATCGTGGCTGATCGACGAACTGATCACCAGCAGCAACCCTGCTGCCGTCGACAGCGCCGCCGCCAGTCCGCCCGCTGCAACCAAGGCAATCACCCATCCGGGAAGATTGGCAATCTCCGGATTGGCGAGCACCATAATATCGCGGTCGACATAGACTTCGTTTACGTTGTCATCCGCTGCTTCGTTGGTGACAACCCGCTCGCCATTGGCACCGGCTCCCGCGTCAAATTCCGGCGCGCCTTTGAACGCGTCGCCTTTGCCAAGCTGCATCTTGCCGTCGCCGTTTTTATCGCGCCATGCGATCAGGTCATTGCTTTCCCAATTCTTGAACCACTCGGGAGCCTGCGAATATTCAACATTGTTTACACTGTCGATAAAGTTGAGCCTTGCGAAGGCTCCGACGGCAGGCGCGGTAGTATAGAGCAAAGCAATAAAAACCAACGCCCAGCCCGCAGATTTACGAGCATCGGAAGCTTTGGGCACGGTGAAGAAACGCACGATCACATGGGGTAATCCAGCCGTCCCCACCATCAGCGCAGCGGTGATGCAGAATACGTCAATCATCGATTTATCGCCGCCGGTATACGCGCCAAAGCCCATATCCTGCAGCACCAGATCCAGCTTTTGCAGCACATAAAGCCCCGAACCATCATCGACCGTCGAACCCAGCCCGAGTTGCGGAACAGGGTTGCCGGTCACCAAAAAGCTGATGAAAAAGGCGGGCACCATATAGGCGAAGATCAGCACGCAATATTGGGCGACCTGCGTATAGGTAATCCCCTTCATTCCGCCGAGCACTGCGTAGAAAAACACTACCGACATCCCGATTAAAACGCCCATCGTAATGTCAACGTCTAGAAACCTTGAAAAGACAATCCCCACGCCGCGCATCTGACCCGCGATATAGGTGAAGCTAATGAAGATCAGGCAGATCACGGCAACCACCCGTGCGGTCTTGGAATAATAACGCGCGCCGATAAAATCCGGCACCGTATATTGACCAAATTTACGGAGGTAAGGCGCGAGCAGGAGCGCCAGCATGACATAGCCGCCGGTCCAGCCCATCAGATAGACACTGCCGTCATATCCGGCGAATGCGATAATCCCGGCCATCGAGATAAAGCTGGCCGCACTCATCCAGTCGGCAGCAGTGGCCATGCCGTTGACGATCGGGTTAACGCCGCCGCCTGCGACGTAAAACTCGTTGGTCGAACCGGCGCGCGACCAGATCGCGATACCGATATAGAGCACAAAGCTGGCGATGACGAAGATGTAGATGAGGGTTTGGGTGGTCATGCTTTATACCTCACACGAACGGAGAGTGTATGTTTTTAACACCTTAATCATTGAGATCATATTTGCGCTCAATTTTGCGCATCTTGATAGTGTAGTAGATGATCAGCATTATGAACCCGTAAATCGACCCTTGCTGCGCGAACCAGAAGCCTAGCGGATAGCCGCCAACCATCCACTGATCGAGAAACGACCGGAACAAAATCCCAGCGCCAAAGGAGATCACAAACCAGATGGTCATCAGGACGCCGAGCAGACGGATATTCTCCGACCAATAGGCATTTTGATTTGCGGATTTTTGCTCGGTTGTTTCGCCTGGCTCGTCTTCTGCCATGTCCACCATCCCCCATATTATGTCTTTGCATCGTCTTTAACCGGCAGGAGAAACGGCGCAAGGGCTTCTATGGCATTTGTGCAAACCGGTGTCAGCTGTTACGGAATAGCGATAAAGAATCTCAGTAACAAAGGGTCCTGATTCATGAAACGCATTTTCCTGCTCACTACTTCTGCCATGATAGCCGGGTGCTCAATCAGCCCCATAGCAACCGTTAGCGCGCAACCCGTCGAAGCGGCGGACGCATCTGCTGATATCAATGCCGAACTGGCCACGTTCTTTGAGGAATACGATAAAACCGAGCTCGCCAATTCGCCAATGTCAAAAGCCTATCGCGGCGTGAGAGATGCCGATTATGGCCGATGGGATGACCCCAGTGAAGCGGCAGAACTGGAGCAATATCAACGCGGTGAGGCAGCGCTGGCGGAGATGGAACAGAAATTTGATTCTGCCCAACTGGATGAAGCAGGACAGCTGAGCTATCGGCTGTTTCAGGCCCGCGCCGAGCGCGCCAGAGAGGCGTTCCCGTTTCGCCGCAACAGCTATATTTTCGATCAGATGAATGGTGCGCAGAGCCAGATTCCGGCCTTTCTGATCAACATTCACCGGGTCGACAGCAAGGCTGATGCGGGTGCTTATGTGAGCAGGCTCTATGCAGCCGGACCATTGATCGAGGCCCTTGTTCTGCAATCGGCAGAGCGGGCGAACGATGGCGTTATCGTCCCGGGCTGGGTGTTCCCCTATGTCATCAGCGATGCGAAAAACGTCATCAGCGGCGCTCCTTTCGAGGAAGGCGATGATTCGCCGATTTATGCCGACTTGAAGAAAAAAGTGAATGCGCTGGACATACCCCACGAAGAAAAAGCCGATTTAATAGCGCGAGGCGAAGAGGCGCTGACTGATAGTCTGGCCCCCGCTTATCAGAAGCTCGTCGCCGAAATGGAGCGCCAGCAGAAAATGGCTCCCGAAGGCGACGGGATATGGCGCTTCAAGGATGGGGAGGCCTATTATGCCGAGCGATTGAAAAATTACACGACAACCGATTTGAGTGCCGATGAAGTCCACCAGATCGGCCTGGATAATGTCGCGCGGATTCACGGCGAAATGCGAAAAATCATGGCGCAAGTCGGTTTCAAAGGAAACCTGCAGGATTTCTTCAAGCATCTGCGGACCGATGATCAATATTATTACGACACGCGGGAAGCCTATCTTGCTGATGTGGATGTGAAGCTGGCGGCGATGAAAACCAAACTGCCTGAATTTTTCAATACGCTGCCGGAAGCACCCTTGGTGATCAAGCCGGTAGAAGCCTTCCGCGAAAAATCGGCAGGCAAGGCCTTTTACCAAAGCCCTGCGCCAGATGGATCCCGACCCGGCACCTATTATGTCAATCTCTACAATCTCAACGATATGTCCAAAACAGAACTGGAAGCTTTGGCCTATCATGAGGGCCTGCCGGGCCATCATTTGCAGCGCGCAATCCAGACCGAATTGGGCAATCTGCCACCGTTCCGTAAATTCGGTGGCGTGACCGCCTATTCCGAAGGCTGGGGCCTTTATTCGGAGGAACTGGGCAAGGATATGGGATTCTATACCGATCCCTATTCCGACTTTGGCCGACTGGGTATGGAGCTATGGCGCGCTTGCCGGTTGGTGGTGGATACGGGAATTCACGACAAGCGCTGGAGCCGGGAACAGGCGATTGCCTATTTGACCGAAAACACGCCGAATCCGGATGGTGATATCCGCAAAGCGATCGAGCGTTATATTGTCTATCCAGGTCAGGCGACGGCTTACATGATTGGGAAGCTGAAAATACTGGAATTGCGCGAACGGGCGCAAAGCAAGCTGGGTGAAAAATATAAAATGGGCGATTTCCATGATGTTATTTTGCGCAGTGGACCTGTCCCGTTGAAAATCATGGAGGAACGGGTCGACCAGTGGATTGCGCGCGAAAGTCAATAAACCGAGGATAAAAACCCGGATTTTGACCTATTTTGTCAATAATCAGATCAAAATGCGTCGTTTTTGTCCAATATCTGGCGCGTGATTCGGGTCCATAGACATTGTGCGACCCGAGGGACTCACGACATCGGATATTCCGTGTGAATAGAGTCCTTTTCCTTCATGGCCTGGCTGTTTTTTCAGCCAGGCCTTTTTTTTCACTATATTTTTCAGCTATAAAGGCGCATCCATGTGGATATCGGCACGTCAGAATTGCCGTTAAAGGGATCGCAATTGGTTAGTCTGAGATATTTCGCGCCTGCAGAAGACGTCCGGGACCTGGTTTCGGTCTACTATCTGTTTGAAGTCGATCAGCCGCGTTTCGATGATAATGAACGCGCTGCAATCGCCCAAATGCGGTTCATTCTGGATGGTACTGCAACATTGAGTTTTGCCAATGAAACCAGCTACCCTTGCGAGAACGCAATGCTGGTCGGCCCGTCTACCGGTGCTATGCATTTCGACGTTAACGGCCCTTTCCGGATGTTCGGTGTCGGCTTGTTGCCGTGCGGCTGGGCCGCCCTGACCAAGCAGTCAGCGGCAGGTTATACCGACAAGGCAGTGCCCGCTGACGAGGTGTTTACCAGTGAAGTCGACAAACACCTCGTATATCTGCGTGGTTGCAAGACGGCAGAGGAGATGACCAGTTGGGCCGACAAGGTCTTCAGCGTTTTCAAATCCAAAGTGAAACCCGAAGTGGTGGAGTTTAGCCATATGGTTGACCAATGGTTATCCTCTGAGCCGTCCCCGCCGGTCAGCGCGTTGATGGAGCGATCGCCGCAAAGCTCCCGGCAAGTGTTGCGTATGGTCAACAAGCTCTATGGCATGCCGCCGAAATATCTCGCGCGCAAATATCGCGCGTTGCGGGCCGCGCGGGCCTATGCCGAGCATAATGAGGAAGAATTGCTGGCGCTGGAAGATGCCTTTTATGATCAGTCCCACATGATCCGCGAAGTCAAGTTTTTCGCTGGGGTAACACCGACCAAATTGCGCGTTTCCGAAGGGGAAACAGCGACCCTGATCGACCAGCGCGGACGGCTCAAGGGCAATATTCCATCGATTGTTTCCGATACCTGATGGAGGCGATGGAGGCCCGACAGGCTTGATTATTTTGGGTTTTTGCCCAGCTTTCTTGCCCGGCTTTCTTGCAATGTTGGATAAATGCGACTAAATTAGTCTTGTTTAAGCGATCCAATGTTTGATTCGCCGGAATCGAAGGTAATATCCAGGATAATATGCGTCTTTCCAATCTTGCCGATTATGCCGTTGTCATCATGTCCGCCGCTGCGCGGCATTGCGGCGCTGCGCTTTTGGCAAAAGGAAAGCTGAACGCATCCAGATTGTCGGAAGAAACCGGCGTGCCCCTGCCTACGGCGCAAAAGCTGGTGAGTAAATTATCCGCTGCAGGATTGATCGAATCCACCCGCGGCGTCGGCGGCGGTATCCGGCTGGCGAGGCCTCCAGCCTCCATCAGTCTTGCAGATATTGTCGAGGCCGTGGAAGGCCCGCTGGCAATTACGAGTTGCACGATAAATGGCAACCATGACTGCAAACTGGAAGATGGCTGCACCGTCAAACCGCATTGGGGTGTGGTCAACAAAACTATACGCAAGGCGCTTGATGATGTCAGCCTGGCCAGCCTGTCGGATATTCCGACTGCTTCTAAAATTCGAACGATGGAAAAAGCATGATGATTAGAAACCTCTCAATATCTGCCGTTTGTCCTGAGCCTGTAGAAGGGCCATTTCATTATTCACGCTGCTGTCTGCGGATAGAGGCTGGCTCCGACAAGTTCAGCCCGAACGGAAATTGATATGAGCGAGCTAATGAAAACCGAAGAAGTAAAAATGGACGAGCGCACGGAAATGAACCGTGAGGCGCAAGAGGCTGTCGACAAGGCGAGCACCTATGAGTTCGGCTGGTCGTCCGATATCGAACAGGATTTCGCGCCCAAGGGGCTGAATGAAAGCACGGTGCGTTTCATCTCCGACAAAAAGGGCGAACCCGAGTGGATGCTCGAATGGCGGCTCAAGGCTTTCCGTATGTGGCAAAAAATGGAATCGCCCGATTGGGCCAAGCTCGATATCCCGATGATCGACTATCAGGACGCTTATTATTACGCCGAGCCGAAGCCGAAGGAAAAGCTGGGCAGTCTCGACGAGGTCGATCCGGAAATCCTGCGTGTCTATGAGAAGCTTGGCATACCGATTGAAGAACAAAAGGTTCTCGCGGGCGTTGAAGGCGCACGTAAAGTGGCTGTGGACGCTGTGTTTGACAGCGTTTCGGTGGCGACTACTTTCCGCAAGGAGCTGGAAGACGCAGGCGTGATTTTCCGCTCGATTTCCGAAGCGATCAAGGAATATCCCGAGCTGGTGAAGAAATATCTCGGCAAGGTTGTGCCGATGAAAGATAATTATTTCGCTACATTGAACTGTGCGGTCTTCTCCGACGGCACGTTTGTCTACATTCCCAAAGGCGTGAAATGCCCGATGGAGCTGTCCACCTATTTCCGGATCAACGCGGAAAATACCGGCCAGTTTGAACGCACGCTGATTATTGCCGAAGCGGGTAGCTATGTGAGTTATCTTGAAGGCTGCACCGCGCCGATGCGTGATGAGAACCAGCTCCATGCGGCGGTTGTTGAACTGGTCGCGATGGATGATGCGGAAATTAAATACTCTACCGTGCAAAACTGGTATCCCGGCGATGAAAATGGTTTGGGCGGTATCTACAACTTCGTGACCAAACGCGGGCTGTGTCAAGGCAAGAATAGCAAGATCAGTTGGACGCAGGTGGAAACCGGCAGCGCGGTGACGTGGAAATATCCGTCATGCGTACTCAACGGCGAAGGCAGCGTAGGCGAATTTTACTCCGTCGCGCTGACCAATAATTACCAGCAGGCCGATACCGGCACCAAGATGATCCACAACGGCAAGAACACGCGCAGCACGATTATCTCGAAAGGGATCAGCGCGGGCAAGTCCGACAATACCTATCGCGGTCTGGTCCGCGTCGGCGCGAATGCGGAAAATGTTCGTAACTTTACGCAATGTGATAGCCTATTGCTCGGCGACCAATGCGGAGCGCATACCGTGCCCTATATCGAGGTGAAAAACCCGACCGCAACGATCGAGCATGAAGCGACCACGAGCAAAATCTCCGACGACCAGATGTTCTACGCCCAACAACGCGGGCTGGACGAGGAAGAAGCGGTGAGTTTGATTGTGAACGGTTTCGCGAAAGATGTGCTGAAGCAGCTGCCGATGGAATTTGCTGTTGAAGCGCAGAAATTGCTGGCGATAAGTTTGGAAGGTTCGGTTGGATGATTGACTCCCCCACCCCAACCCCTCCCCTGAAGAGGAGGGGCTATTCTTCTAAAACCCCTCCCCTTCAGGGGAGGGGCAAGGGGTGGGGCATACCAAAAGAACGCCTTGCTATCCTTCAAGAACACGCCCGCCAAATGCGCAATAACCCAACCGAGCCTGAAAAGCGCCTGTGGAGACACCTCTCCAACGGCCAGTTAAACGGCCATAAATTCCGCCGCCAATCCGTAATCGGATATATCATCGCCGACTTCGTCTGTCCGCAACGCAAGCTGATCGTCGAAGTTGATGGCGATACGCACGATGAAGCCAAAGACCGGGTTCGCGATGATATACTGGGCGAGCATGGCTACCACGTAGTCCGCGTTACCAATCAGGATGTGATGGGCAATTTGGACGGAGTCTTGGTGTTTATCTCTGGAGCATTGCGCGCAGACGATAGCCCCCACCCCAACCCAGTTTCAGGTAAACAGTCCCCCGGACTATTTAGGTCATGCCGGGGGCATGACCGACCTGAAACTCCTGAAGTAGAGGGGCTTAGAGAGGTGATTAGTCTTAAGAGGAATACTCAGTGATGGGCGTGTTTCTTTTTCTATTGCTGGGTGCTCTGGTCGTATCTCCGTTTGCATTTTTATGCATCAAAAGTTTCTTTTCTGGGACAGTAAGAGGTGTTGGACCTTTCGAAGGTTTGATAGACGTCGATAGAAATCAGAAGCCTAAGCAATTTTGGTCGCTCTGGATTCTTTTGTTTGGTGCCGGCTTGATACCGTTCGTGGCTAACATATTTCTTCTTTCCAAATTTCTTTTTTTCCGAGAGTCAGTATAATGCTAAAAATTGAAAACCTCTACGCCACCGTTGCCGACACAGAAATTCTCAAGGGACTTTCGCTTGAAATAAACGCGGGCGAGATCCACGCGATCATGGGCCCCAATGGCGCGGGTAAATCGACGCTCGCTTATGCGCTGGGCGGGCGGCCCGGTTATGAAGTGACGCAGGGCTCGGCGACGTTCAATGGTCAGGACCTGCTCGATATTGATCCGCACGAACGCGCCGCCGCTGGGCTGTTCCTCGGTTTCCAGTACCCGGTTGAAATCCCCGGTGTCAGCAACCTGCAATTCCTGCGCGAAAGCCTGAATTCGCAGCGTAAGTTGCGCGGTGAGGAGCCGCTCAACGGCGCGCAGTTTATCAAGCTGGCCAAGGAAAAGGCTGCGCTGCTCAAAATGGACATGGATATGCTGAAACGCGCCGTGAATGTTGGTTTTTCCGGCGGCGAGAAAAAGCGCAACGAGATGGTGCAGATGGGCATACTCGATCCCAAGCTGGCTATCCTCGACGAGACCGATAGCGGACTTGATATTGATGCTTTGCGCATCGTCGGCAACGGGATCAACGCGATCATGCGTAAGCCGGACAAAGCGGTGCTGCTGATTACCCATTACCAACGCCTACTCGACGAAGTGAAGCCGGATTTTGTGCATGTTCTGGCGAACGGGCGTATTGTGAAAACCGGCGGGCCGGAATTGGCATTGCAGCTGGAAAGCGAAGGATATGAATCGACTGTTCAGGAGGCGGCGGAGGCGGCGTGATGGACCGGACGGCAACCGTGGAACAGCTGCAAACGCATTTTCGGGAAACCGGCACTATGTCCATGCCTATCGCAGGAATGATCTGCTGGGCATTACTGGGCGGATTGGCGTTGGTTCTGCCAGACCGCACCGTTGGAAGCTTGGCGCTTTATATCATGGCGGGCATATTGCCGTTGGCATTCCTGCTCGACAAGGCGAAGGGCGTGAACCTTTTTTCCGGTGGCGATAATCCGTTGACCAAGATGTTCCTGCTTTCGATCGTCGGTATAGCGGTGACCGTTCCAGCCATATTGATCGGCGCGCAAGCTGCAGGCGAGCCTGACATTATTGTCCTTGGCATGGCCATTTTGGCGGGCGTGATCTGGATTCCTTATGGCTGGGCGGCAGATGATAAAGTTGGTGTCATCCATGCTGTTGGCCGGGCCGTCGGCTGTTATGTGGCCTATGCCCTGATTGAAGAACCTTATCGCGCAACAGCGATCTGCGCGGTTGTAGTGCTCAGCTATCTTTACTCACTGATCTTTATGAAGAAAGTGGGAGGCGCGGCATGACGACTCTCCCGCTCCCTACGCGCCGTGACGAGACATGGCGCTATGCCGATCTGGACGCGATCAAACCGGTCTGGCCGTTGCCGGAGCCGGAACGGGTTAATGTGCCAGCCGGAGCCTATTGGGATAAGGTAATCATCCTTGAAGGCGCGGCGGATAAAGTGACCACGCGCCGCATCAATATGCATATCGATCATGAGGCGAAGGCCAATATTCATATTCTCAATCTGGGCGGCCATTATAGCCGTTTTGAATTAAATGTGACGATGGATGAAGACGCCCGGTTTAATCTGGGAGCCGCGCAAATTGGCGGGGATGCCCGCAATCTGGAAATTGTCACCAATGTGCGGCATACCTTGCCAGGTAGCGTGTCACGGCAGGTCGTCCGATCGGTGCTGGCCGGCAAGGCCACGGGTACTTTCCTTGGTAAAATTGACGTGCTGCGCGGCGCACAAAAGACGGATGCAGAGCAATCGGTCAAAGCCATGCTGCTCGACCGTACCGCTGCGGCAAACGCAAAACCGGAGCTGGAAATTTTTGCCGATGATGTGAAATGCGCGCATGGTGCCACGGTCGGCGAGCTGGATAAGCAGGCGCTTTTCTATATGGCCTCACGCGGCTTGCCGCCGCCAGTTGCCAAGAAATTGATGTTGCAGGCTTTTATCGGGGATGCGTTTGTCGGTATCAGAGATGACGACAAGCGCGCCGAGATTGAAGAGAATGCGCTGGCGGCGTTGGAAGCGCTGAGTGAGGGCAAGTCATGAATGCGCCTGCCAACATAAAGACCAACTATCGCGCCGATTTTCCCGGCATACCGGCGGATTGGCATTATCTCGATACCGCCGCCACCGCCCAAAAGGCCAAGCCGGTGCTCGACGCTATCGCCCGCGCCTATGGGCCGGATTACGCCACCGTTCATCGCGGCGTTTACGCACGCTCGGCCAATATGACGCTGGCTTATGAAGCCGCGCGCAAGCGGGTGGCGGGTTTTCTCCACGCCGCATCCGAGAACGAGATTGTCTTTACCAGTGGCGCGACGGACAGCATTAACTTGGTCGCCGAAAGCTGGGGCAATGCCAATGTCGGCGCCGATGACAGGATTATGTTGTCACAATTGGAGCACCATTCGAACATCGTGCCTTGGCAAATGCTCGCCGAGCGGAAAGGCGCGCATATTGATGTCGCACCGCTGACAGACGATGGCCAGATCGATCTGGATTGGATCGAAGAGAATATTACCGGGCGGCACAAGTTGGTTGCATTGGCCCATGTGTCCAACGTGCTGGGCTCACTGATCGACGCGAAGCGCGCGGCGGCGATTGCTCATAAAGTTGGTGCGAAACTATTGCTCGACGGCTGTCAGGCTGCCCCGCGTGTGCCCGTTGATGTGCAGGATCTAGGCTGCGACTTTTACGTGTTTTCCGGGCATAAAATTTATGGCCCGACCGGTATCGGCGTGCTTTGGGCGCCTTATGCAATTTTGGACGTCATGCCCCCGTGGAAGGGCGGCGGGTCAATGATTGACCGCGTGAGTTTTGAAGGCACAACTTATGCCCCTGCGCCGGGCCGGTTTGAGGCAGGCACGCCGCATATTGCCGGTGTAGTCGCGCTGGATGCCGCGATCCAATATGTCGAGAGCATTGGCCTAGACGTGATTTCGGATCATGAAAATGCAACGCTGGCGAAGGCGCGGGAAGCGCTCGCGCAAATCAACAGCGTCCGTGTATTCGGCCCCGATAAAAGCATGGGCATTTTAAGCTTCGCGGTCGGTGACGTGCATCCGCATGATGTCGCCACTATATTGGATGAAGGCGGCGTAGCAATCCGCGCAGGCCATCACTGCGCGCAGCCATTGATGGATTATCTCGGCGTCCCTGCAACCGCGCGGGCGAGTTTCGGGATTTACAGCGATGATAGCGATGTCGATGCGCTGGTGCAGGGCATTGAACGGGTCAGAAAGATTTTTGGGTGAATGAACATGAATGAAGAACGCAAAATATTGGTCGAAGAAGTGGACTCGGTTGAGAAGCCGAAGCTAGCCAAGGTCGATGACGCCGTGGATGACAAGTCCGAGCCCGTCCTCGCGCCATCTCCCTTTGAAGCGGAGAGCGATGCCAGCAAACTCAATCGCAAGAAGGATTATTTGGAAGGATTTCTTGCGCAGAAGCCCGAAGCGGAGCCAGCGGGCGAACCCGGCGGCGATCTTTATGAAGCGGTTATTGATACGCTGAAGTCCATTTACGATCCGGAAATTCCGGTGAACATCTATGATCTCGGGCTGATCTACGGGGTCGAGATTACACCGGAAAACCACGCAATTGTAACCATGACGCTGACCACACCGCATTGTCCGGTCGCTGAATCCATGCCCGGCGAGATTGAGCTGCAAGTCGGCAGCGTCCCCGGCGTGGGGCATAGCGAAGTCAATCTTGTCTGGGACCCACCGTGGGATCCGCAAAAGATGAGCGATGAAGCGAAGCTTGAGTTAGGAATGTTATGATGACTGACACAAAAACCAAATCAGCCCCCAAAAAGAGGGAGATTCCCGCAGCGATCATCCTGACACCTGCGGCAGAACAGCGGATCACCGATTTAATGGCCAAAGCGCCTGATGACGCCATCGGTGTAAAGCTCTCCACCCCGCGTCGCGGGTGCAGCGGGTTGGCTTATTCGGTCGATTATATCACCGAAGAAGTCCCGTTCGATGAAAAAATCGTGACGCCGGGCGGCGTGTTTTACGTCGATGGCCCCAGCGTATTATATCTGATCGGTAGCACAATGGACTGGCAGGAGGATGATTTCACCGCCGGTTTTGTGTTTGAAAACCCCAATGCCAAGGGCGCTTGCGGCTGCGGGGAAAGCTTCACCGTATAAGGAATCATGATGTTCACGAAAACCACGGGCTTGGCGCTGATTGCGATGATCGCTCTCGCCGGATCAGCGGCGGCGGAGGATGTGACACCGGCTCTTTCCTCGTTTGAACAAATGTCTGCACTGGCAGGGGACTGGAAAAGGGAAGGCGAAGACGGTAAAAAATTCCATATCGAGTTTGAACTGACCGCCAACAACAGTGTGCTGGTCGAACGCTGGATCAGCCGCGGCAAAACCCATTCGCTCACGCTGTATCATCGCGACAAGGCCGATGTCGTCGCCACCCATTATTGCCCGCAAGGCAATCAACCCCGCATGAAAATGAGTACGCCCGATGGTGCGGCGAAAATCACGTTCGATTTCTGGGACGCGACCAATTTGGTGAAACCGACAGACAATCATCAGCATAGCCTGTCGTTTGATTTGTCGGAGCCTGACCGCGTTAAGCGAGCGGAAGTCTATTTGAGCGGGGCGGGTGAACAGCCATCCGAGATGGTTTTGGTGCGGGTGCGTTAGTTGTTGAAAACACTATGCCACAGGTGGTCGTGGATGATACTATATTAGTGAAGTCCAACTTAATTGAAACCGCAGATAAAACGCCTTTAAAGAGCACCAAATGAGCGAGAATAGAATACGACTTATTGAAAGAGTTGTGGATCTGGAAAACCTAGAGTCAATTTCAGCGAGTCAATTGCTGGATTTTAATAAAGGTCGCGAAGTTCGAGCTAAGGCTGACAAGAATAAGCGTTCAAAATGCCCTATTGTCTGCGCAAGATGTGAAAACTCGGTCGTCGTTCCTATGCATTGGCAGACCGGAGAATATTATTTCAAACATTTCGATAAGTTTGTTGAGTGTCCATGGACCAGTGAAGGATCAATCTCTATTGATCAGGCAAATGCGAGAATATTTCAAGGGCAACAGGAAGGCCCGCTTCATAAAAAGTTGAAGGAAAAAATGGCTCTTTCGCTAGCAGCATGCCCAGATGTGCCAGACATTTGGGTTGATGAAATATACAACAGCAGAAAATTTAAAGAGCACAAAAAACCTGACATCAGGTTCGTTTACAAAGACCGGACCTTTGTATTTGAAATCCAACTAGCCACCACTCAACGCCCAATCATCACCAAAAGAAACAAGTTCTATCAAAGAGAAGGTTTCTCGCTTTTATGGATAACCTCAAATCCAGAACCGAAAGCTCTTGAGGCACACAAAGCTTCTGTTGTGGACATCATTACAGATCACAACGACAATCTGTTTTCAGTCGATGACGAAACATTCAGAAGAGGTGATGCCGAAAACACAATTGTGCTTCGGGTTCATTGGTGGGAAGGCTCTGAGTGTAAAAGCAAAATCGTTAAACTTGATGATCTTATATATCCAGAGGACGGGTTACCTTATGCTATTGAGAAACCCAAGCCATGGAATGAGCGGTGGAAAGATAGCTGGGTATCAATAACGCCTACGAGTGGATCAATATATCGAGACAGAATTGAACTATGGGAGTCACTCATTGGCAAATACGATCTTGATACCAACGCAGATGATCTTGAGCAAAATCACTATGGCCTGATCTATCTTCTAAATTTGTTGCTTTCAATTGAACGAAAAATGCTCGTTGGAACCAAGCAGAAAAACTTAACTGAAGTTCTCAACACCTTTTTCTCCACCGAATCACGACAACCGTTTGCACGTATTGCCGAGTATTTTCTCAAAAAAGCCAATGAAGGTAGCTATTTGACAATTCAATCGACGCAGCAAAAGCTGAATGAAGCAAGGCAAACCGAACAGATCGATAAGACCTCTCTCGAGGCAAAGATTGTGCGTGTTCTTTTTCCTAAGTGGACTTAGAAAACCCCAGCGCTTTCACGCCGGAGTTTCCTATTTCGTCATCCTAAACTTCTTTCAGGATCTATTTCGCGGTCCGCGCCTGCCTCTCGGTGGATGCTGAAACGCTCAGCTTTGGTTTGATGCCCCGCATCAATCGTCGCCTGCGCTCAGCATGACGAGTAAGATATCCCTCTCCCTTGAGGGAGAGGGTTGTGTAGACTTATGAGTGAAGCGAATTAGTCGTAGCTGGGTGGGGGTGTACTGGCCGTATGGTGCGCGGACCTATGGCGTTGAGCACCCTCATCCAACTTTGCCTAATCAGCAGAGCTGATAAGGCGGCGTATCCTTCTCCCTCAAGGGAGAAGGGAATCAGACTTTCGAAGTCAACTCCGGAACGGCGTCAAACAAATCCGCAACCAGCCCGATATCGGCAACCTGAAAAATCGGTGCGTCTTCGTCTTTGTTGATCGCGACGATGGTTTTGGAGTCTTTCATGCCCGCCAGATGCTGGATCGCGCCGGAAATGCCGATGGCGATGTAGACTTCTGGCGCGACGATTTTGCCGGTCTGGCCGACTTGATAGTCGTTCGGAACATAGCCCGCGTCGACCGCTGCACGGCTCGCACCAATGCCTGCGCCGAGTTTATCTGCCAATGGCGTGATGACTTCCTCGAACTTTTCGGATGAACCCAAAGCACGACCACCGGATACGATGATCTTGGCTGAGGTCAGTTCAGGCCGTTCGGACTTGGCGATTTCTTCGCTGACGAAGCTGGACAAGCCTGCATCGTTGGCGCCGCTCACAGCTTCAATAGAAGCACTACCGCCTTCGGTTGCCGCTTTATCAAAAGCCGTCCCGCGAACGGTAATGACTTTCTTGGCATCGGATGATTTAACCGTGGCAATCGCGTTACCGGCATAGATCGGCCGGGTGAACGTGTCTTCGCTTTCGACCGAGAGAATATCGCTAATCTGCATTACGTCGAGCAAAGCCGCAACGCGTGGTGCTATGTTTTTGCCGGTAGTGGTTGCAGGCGCGAGGAAGGCATCGTGGCTTTCCATCAAGGTCGCAATCAATGGCGCAGCATTTTCCGCAAGCTGGTTAGCCAGCGAAGCATCATCCGCGACATGCACGGTGGCAACGCCAGCGACTTTCGCCGCCTGTTCGCCAACGCTGGCGCAGCCGGAGCCGATGACCAGAGCATGGACTTCACCCAATTGCGACGCGGCGGTGACGACGGCCAGCGTCGCGTCTTTCATGTTCGTGTTATCATGTTCTACGAGTACGAGCGTTTTCATTAGATGGCTCCCACAGCTTTAAGTTTCGCGACCAGCGCATCGACGTCTTCGACCTTTTCACCGGCCTGACGAACCGGAGGCTCGGCGACGGTGATGGTGGTGAGACGCGGGGTGATATCAACGCCATAATCGGCAGGCGTTTTCTCATCCATCGGCTTTTTCTTCGCCTTCATGATGTTTGGCAGAGACGCATAACGCGGCTCATTGAGACGCAGGTCGGTGGTCACGACTGCGGGCAGCGCCAATTTAACCGTTTGCAGGCCGCCATCAATTTCACGCTTCACGGTGATGCTGTCGCCGTCAATTGCAACGGTATTGGCAAATGTACCCTGACCCCAACCGAGCAATGCTGCGAGCATCTGGCCGGTCTGGTTGCTGTCATCGTCAATCGCCTGCTTGCCGGTGATCACCAGCTTCGGCGCTTCTTCTTCGACGATTTTGGCAAGGATTTTGGCAACCGCGAGTGGCTCGACTTCTTCGTCCGTCATAACTAAAATGGCACGGTCCGCGCCCATGGCGAGTGCGGTACGCAATGTTTCCTGCGCCTTTTGCGGGCCAACCGAAACCGCGATAATTTCTTCCGCCTTGCCGGCCTCTTTCAGGCGGATGGCTTCCTCGACGGAAATTTCATCGAACGGGTTCATCGACATTTTGACATTGGCGAGATCAACACCGCTGCCGTCGGATTTGACCCGCGGTTTTACGTTATAATCTATGACCCGTTTGACAGGTACCAGGATTTTCATTGCTGTTTCCTTCTTTAAACTCTGAACACTCTATAGCTTACGTTCACGTAAACGTCAAATATCTCTATTGCAGTGCAGCATAGCCATCCGGCTAACCGGGGCTAGCTGCGCATTTGTGCATGCTAGACGTGGGGCAAATCAAAATCACCGGCTGAAGCAGCCTTGTAGGCAAACTCTCTCAACACCTTCGGAGCGATCCACGTCTTTTCTGTCAAATGGATTATCCAAGCCAGCAGCTTATCTGTACTATTACACTGCGAAATGGGGATTTCGTAGGGATATTTGACATTTATCGTGATGGTAGTTTCGTCTACTTCAACGTAGTATTTTTCATCTAATAACTCATCCATACCGTCGGCAAGAGTAGTCAGTTTTTCGTTCTCAGCGTCATCCATATCAAGCCGCCTCTTTCACTTGCGCGACAATCTTCTTCGCTGCATCGCCCAAGTCATCGGCTGACACGATAGGAAGACCGCTATTCGCCAGGATTTCCTTACCCTTCGCAACATTGGTTCCTTCTAACCTGACGACCAGAGGCACCGAAAGGTTCACTTCTTTTGCTGCGGCCACAATGCCTTCGGCAATAATGTCGCATTTCATGATGCCGCCAAAGATGTTGACCAAAATGCCTTCCACTGCGGGATCAGCGAGAATAATCTTGAAAGCAGCCGTCACTTTTTCGGTGGTCGCGCCGCCGCCTACGTCAAGGAAGTTTGCTGGAAACGCGCCGTTTAACTTGATGATGTCCATCGTCGCCATCGCCAACCCTGCGCCATTGACCATGCAGCCGATATTACCATCGAGCTTGATATACGCGAGGTCATATTTCGATGCTTCCACTTCGGCGGGATCTTCCTCGGTTTCGTCACGCAATTCGACCAGATCGGGGTGACGCATGAGCGCATTACCGTCAAAGCTCATTTTCGTATCGAGCACGATCAGCTGCTGGTCTTCGGTCACCACCAGCGGGTTAATCTCGACCATCTCGCAATCCATCGCCATGAACGCATCATAGAGTTTCTTGCCCAGCTTCTGCGCTTGTTTGTTCAAATCGCCTTTCAACTGCAACGCAAAAGCAATCGTGCGGCCGTGATGGGGCATAAAGCCCTGCGCCGGATCAATCGTGATCGTGCGAATTTTCTCAGGCGTGCTGTGCGCAACTTCCTCAATATCCATGCCGCCTTCGGTGGAAACCACCATCGCCACCCGGCCACTTGCGCGGTCGACCAGCATCGAGAGGTAAAATTCTTTCTCGATATCCACGCCGTCGGTGACATAAAGCCGGTTCACCTGCTTGCCCTCATCACCGGTTTGAATGGTGACCAGCGTATTGCCGAGCATTTCTTCGGCATTGACGCGCACTTCATCGACGGACTTCGCAAGCCGCACGCCGCCTTTGGCATCGGGGCCGAGTTCCTTATATTTACCCTTGCCGCGACCACCTGCATGGATTTGCGCCTTCACCACATAAAGCGGTCCGGGCAATTTCTCTGCCGCTGCGACAGCTTCGTCAACGGTGAGTGCTGCATAACCAGCGGGAACGGCAATGCCGTGTTTTGCGAGCAGTTCTTTGCCCTGATACTCATGGATATTCATGTGAAGGAAAAAGACCTTTCTTTGATCGTACGATTGTCGATTCTTGCGTAAGGCTAAAGCATAGACGCGGGAGAATTGGAAGCATTGAAGACTCCCATTTTCGATGATTGTTGCGCGTAACGTAATTTCTTATCTGGGTTTTTTGGGTTTGGTGTAGGGAATAAATTCGCCCAGTCGGCAAATCGGGCCGGAAAAACCGGTAAATCGATCAACGGGTTCAATCGGATCGCCCTTGCAGAGTTGCGCTCCTGATCGTCTGGTTAGAATGAAGTCATCATCGTCCAGACCGGGACACCGGGAGGGCAAGTTGTTGAGATATGCTGTCCGGCCACTGCCGCTGTAGATGATGGTTTGGCTGCCATAGACAACCGGTTGCCCTAACCGGCTAGCAGACACGCATTTTTCCGGTGTGCCCGCGATTCGATTGTCCAGGCGTTTTGCCAGATCTGCCGCATCCTTCTGATTGATGGTCGCCTCATTGCCTGCCGAACTGACCGAAGCGCAGGCGGCCAGCATGACGGATGTTATCATCGAAACCGGTAATATACACTTCAAGCCATCTCTCCTGCGCAAACCCTATTCGCAGCGAAATAGCATATTACCATGTTCTCCCGAACAGCGCCAATCGGAGACGCATCCGCATCGCGCATCGCGCATAATGGCTCACCGCCATTCACGGCCCGGTTATTTAACCGCGCAGATCAGGCCAGATGAGGTGACAACGCCGACGATCTCCGGGTCCTGCAATGCCCGCGTTTCCTTAACGAATTGGTTGAATGTCACATCGCCAGCTTTGCGCTTCTTGAGTTTGCCCAAGCCGTTTAGCTTATTCAATTGGCCAAGCGAGAGCCGGTCTATCATGCGGTCTGCCATGCAGGCAGCGATTGGCTGGGACAGGCCTGCGCTCATCAAGCCCTTGCGCACGCGCGTTTCTGGTGTGGCGCAGGCGGCGAGAGTGGCGATGAGCGCCAAACCCATTGCGAAGCGCATCATCAGGACTTCGATTTGGCCAATGCGATGGCCTCCAAAACGACGCGTTTCGCTTCCTCGGCATCGCCCCATTTGCCGACGCGGACCCATTTCTCGGGTTCCAGGTCTTTATAGTGGGTAAAGAAATGCTCCACCTGCTGCATCACGATTTCGGGCAGATCATTGCCTTCGTCGATCTTGCGATAATAGGGAAATGTTGCGTCAATCGGAACGCAGAGCAGCTTTTCATCGCCGCCATGTTCGTCCTCCAGGTTCAAGACCGCAATCGGGCGGCAGCGGACAACGCAGCCGGGCATAAACGGCGAGCGGGCGACAACCAGCGCATCAAGTGGATCGCCATCGGGGGACAAGGTGTGCGGAATAAAGCCGTAATTGGCGGGATAGCGCATCGGTGTGTGCAAGATGCGGTCAACAAATAATGCGCCGCTTTCCTTGTCGAATTCATATTTTACCGGTTCGCCGCCTACCGGTACCTCGATGATGACGTTCAGGCTTTCGGGCGGGTTATCGCCGATAGCGATTTTGGAAATATCCATGGGGTGTGAGGGTCCTTATTTTGCCAAATCATTTGGTGATCGGCTTCAAAAGCCGATCAATTCCCCCTTCAGATGCGCCCTCTCCAGAGCCTTGGTTGTCGATTTTTTCTAGCGCCGGATAAAGCAAGCCACCGTTAAAATCGACCATAAAATTATGATAGGCATCGCCATTTTTGGCGAATACCTCAATTGGCTTGGATTGCCCCATATTATCTTCGATCGCTTGCTTCAAAACGTCTGTACTGAAGGCTTTTCCGTTGACCGCCGAGATGGTGAGGCCGCTTTTCATCCCCGACTTGAACGCCGGTCCACCCCAGGATACTGCGGAAACCACACCTTTATCGTTGACGGTCAACCCAAGGCTATAGCTGAGATCTGTCTGCTTGCGGCGTTTGTCATTTGCCCTCAGATATGCGCTCTGCTTGTCGGTAAACACCAGCCGATAGCCGCCAAGCGTCAAACCGTTTTTGGGCGCTGCGGTGGTTGTTTTATGGACGCGGTCTTTGACAAATGACGCCCAGTCATAAGGCTGCACTTTGTTTAGAGTATCCAAGACGTCCTGCTCGTCATAAGTAACCACACCCCAGTCCCCATTTTTGCCGCCAAAAAACGCTTTGGCAAAATTCTCGAGAGATTTCTTGCCGCTGGATTCACGACGGATAATCTGGTCTGCCTCCAGCCAGATCAACAGGCCTTCATTGTAATAATCTTCCTGCCGTTGCCAGTCCGTCCATGGTTTGGGGCGGCGGGCGACGATGATCGGGTCAAGGGTGGTATCAATCAGCGGCCGCCAGCTACGCCCGACGCGCTGGTCCATGGCGGCAGCGATAGCGGCATAGGCATCGAGCGTATCCTGCTTTGAATACAGCCCGGAACGTGCGCCCAGCACATAACCCCAAAACTGCGTTTGCCCCTCATAGACCCACAGCAAATCATCACGCATCGGCTCGCGGAAATCGGGCGTCCACATGCCTTGTGGCCGCCGATATTTGCCATTCCAGCTATGAACGACCTCATGCGGCAGCAAATTGCGTCGCCCCGGGCTATCATCCCAGTCGGTAAAATACTCGCGGTTTACGCCGTTCTCGGATGAGCGATGGTGCTCAAGACCAATGCCGCCCATCTCGTCGGTGAGCGCGAGCAGAAAATCGTAACGGTCATATTGATGGCTACCGAATAGAGCCTCTGCTTCTTTGACCAGCTTGGCGTGTTTGGCGATCTGGTCCGGCTTCGGTTTCAGATATTTGGCATCGTCCGCGACAATATTCAGATGCACACGGCTGGAAAGTTTATGCGTCTGAAAATATTTCCCGGCAAAAACCGGGCTGTCGACCAATGTGTCATAATCTACGGTTTCATAAGCAACCTTGCTGCCAGTAACAGTATTTGGCCGCATTGCGGTCGCCGCCTGCCAGCCGTCGGGGTAGATTGCGGTGGCAGTTACCGGAATCTGGCGCACATAATAGCCCGCCGGATAGAGTGAGACCTGATGCCAGCGCAGGTTGAGCATGGCCGGTGCCATCACGATGCGCCCGTGACTGCTGGTGGTGGCCGAGACGAACTGGAATTTCGCGGTTATTTCGCGCACCCCTTGGGGGACGGTGACGTGAAACGCATAGACATCAACATTGTCCCGAACCCAATCGAGCTTTTGCGGGCCTGCAAAAAACTCCAGACCCGCCACTTTCTCAATCTCGCCGCGCGGAGCATGGTTGCCCGGCAGCCATTCGGGATAGAGCAGGGTCAGTTTTCCGGCTTTAGCAACCGGGATGGTTTGCGTGACTTTGAAAATACCTTGCTCGTTGTCGGTCGCATCAACTTCCAGCGTCATCGTGCCGGGATAGGCGATGTCTTGCGCTTCAGGAATGGTCTGCTCGGGCGCAATATAGTCCGGCTTGCTGATATCGTCCGGCATCGCCTGCGCAATGGCGGTGGGTATTGGTGCGATGAAGAGGGCCGAAGCCAGACCCAAAAGAGCGACAGAACGCATGTTACGGCAGACCCCTGTATTAACTGAAAACATAAATGGCGGTTTTTACATCCGCCGTCCAGTAGTAGCAGTAAATAAGCCTATTTCGCTTTCCGCCGTCACCGGCTAAAGGCTGGCCCGAGAAAAGGTAAACATGGCAAAGACACAAACACCGCAACCCGTGCGCGGCACGCAGGATATATTTGGCGAAGACCAGGACCGCTTCCAGCATGTCGTGGAAACCTTTGAGCGGGTGCGGCGGCTTTACGGGTTTAAGGGGCTGCAAATGCCGGTCTTTGAACCGACTGCTGTTTTCGCCCGCTCGCTTGGTGAAACCACCGATGTCGTGTCCAAGGAAATGTATAGCTTTGAGGATCGCGGCGGCGATAGCCTGACTCTGCGGCCGGAATTTACGGCAGGAATATGCCGGGCTTTTCTGTCCAATGGCTGGCAGCAGCATGCGCCGATGAAGCTCTCCACGCACGGACCGTTGTTTCGCTATGAGCGCCCGCAAAAGGGCCGTTACCGGCAATTTCACCAGCTGGATGCCGAGATTATCGGTGCGGGAGAAGCGGCGGCGGATGTGGAATTGCTGTGTTTTGCGGATCAGCTTTTGAATGAGTTGGGCATTTCCGATGGTGTGACATTGCAATTGAATACGCTGGGCGATGCCGCAAGCCGCGATGCGTGGCGTGATGCTCTGGTCGAGCATTTTCAGGCGCACCGGAAAGATTTATCAGAAGACAGTCAGGACCGGCTGGAGCGCAATCCGCTGCGGATTTTGGATAGTAAAGAACGTCAGGACCGGCCAATTGCGGACGCTGCGCCGGATATTGATGCGTATTTGTCGAGCGAAGCCAAAGCGTTTTTCGCGCAGGTGACCGAAGGGCTTGATGCCTGCAACGTGGCTTGGAAACGCAATAGCCGTCTGGTGCGCGGGCTGGATTATTACCGGCACACCGCATTTGAATTTGTCACCGACCGGCTAGGCGCGCAGGGGACGGTGCTGGCCGGTGGGCGCTATGATGGCCTGATGGAATCGCTTGGCGGACCGCATACGCCTGCTGTTGGCTGGGCTGCTGGAATTGAACGGTTGGGGATGTTGATTGATGCGCCAGTGTCGGCAATCTCAATTGCAGTTGTCGCCAATAGTGGAGAACTTGAGCAGAAGGCGAGGGGAGTTCTTCAAAAATTGAGAGCGAATGGCTTAACGTCTGAAATGCTTTATAAAGGAAAGCCGAACAAGCAGGTTGATAAAGCAAAAAGCAGGGGGCATCGAGGTGCTTTATTCGTGCGAGATGCGGATAACCCCGGCGGAGAATTTTATTTTCAATATTTTGACGAACTTGCAGAATCGCTGGAAGTCTCACAGGCGCTTGAGAAAGCATTAAGCGAAACTGGATTTGTGAGCGGTAATACAAACTGATGAAAATATGCACATCCCGTCACCCTGAACTTGTTTCAGGGTCCATTTCTCCTTTCTCGCAGGCTGTGATTGGAGCGCGGTGGATGCTGAACCAAGTTCAGCATGACGATGTATTGGGTTGGCAATCATGACCACCATCACCCCCCAACGTATCGCGCAAATCGAAGCGCGGTTTGCCGAGTTGCAGGCGATGATGGCCTCTGGTGATTTGGACAGCGATAAATTTGTTGCTGTCTCCAAGGAATATGCCGAAATTGAGCCGGTGGCTATCGCCGCTGCCAATGTCAAAGCCCTGCGCGACGAGCAGGCGGGTCTCGCGGACATGATGGCGGGCGATGACGCCGAGATGCGGGCGATGGCCGCTGATGAAGTCGATGGCGTCAAAAAAGCGCTCGAAAAAGCCGAACATAGCCTGGCGTTGCAATTGCTTCCCAAAGACAGCGCTGATGATCGTCCGGCAATGATAGAAGTTCGCGCCGGCACCGGTGGCGACGAAGCCGCGCTTTTCGCTGGCGACCTCTACCGCATGTACACCCGCTATGCCGAGGACCAGGGCTGGAAGGTCGAAATGATCTCCGCCAATGCCTCGGAAGTGGGCGGGTTCAAGGAAGTCGTCGCTAATATCAACGGCAAGGGTGTTTTTGCCAAACTGAAATTTGAATCCGGTGTCCACCGCGTACAGCGCGTCCCGGAAACCGAAAGCGGCGGGCGTATCCATACCTCGGCGGCGACGGTTGCAATCCTGCCGGAACCGGAAGAAGTCGATATCAAGATCCGTACCGAAGACCTGCGCATCGACACCTACCGTGCGAGCGGTGCGGGCGGGCAGCATGTCAACAAGACCGACAGCGCGATCCGCATCACCCATTTGCCAACCGGATTGGTTGTGCAATGCCAGGACGGCAAATCGCAGCACAAAAACAAGGCCCAAGCAATGAAAGTGCTCGCCGCGCGGCTCTATGAGCAGGAGCGCGCAGCCGTGGCGAGCGAAGAGGCTGATGCGCGCAAGGCGATGGTCGGCTCGGGGGATCGCTCCGAACGCATCAGGACGTATAACTACCCGCAAGGCCGCGTTACCGACCACCGGATCAACCTGACGCTGCACAAACTGCCGGAAATCATCGAGGGCACCGCGCTGGGCGATATGATCGACGCGCTGATTGCCGAGGATGAAGCCAGCCGTCTCGCCAATCTCGATGGGTGAAGCGGCTCTGGCGCTGCGTGATGCAGCGCGAAGGCTCGAGCCGGTCAGTGATACGCCGCGCCTCGATGCCGAATTGCTGATGGCCCATGCGCTGGGAATAGAGCGGGAGCAGCTGTTGCTCGATTTACCCAGGCTGACAGTTCCGGAAAGCTTTGGTGACTTGCTCGAACGCCGGGCAAAGCACGAACCAATTGCCCATATCACCGGCACCCGGGAGTTTTGGGGGTTGGAATTGCTGGTGTCGCCCGATGTGCTGATTCCACGTCCGGATAGCGAAACATTGATCGAGCAAGCGGTGGAGATTTTTCAAAATTCTCCGCCGCATAATATTCTGGATCTCGGCACCGGTAGCGGCGCTCTTTTGCTCGCTGCGCTCCACGAATTTCATGATGCCAAAGGGGTCGGCATAGATTCCAGCGCGGCCGCGCTTCAGATTGCCCATAATAATGCCGACCGTCTGGACATGTCAGATCGCGCGTGGTTTGCGCTGCTCGATTGGACGCGGCCTGACTGGATCGATCGACTCGACGGTCCGTTTGACCTCATTCTGGCTAACCCGCCTTATGTTTCCTCTTCACTGGTTCTCGCACCGGAGGTCGCTGGTTTTGAACCGCATCAGGCGTTGTTTGCCGGTGAGGAGGGCCTTGACGATTACCGAGTCATCATCCCGGCGCTCGACCGGCTCTTGGCTGACAAGGGCGTGGCATTGCTGGAAATCGGCTTCGATCAAGCCGCGTCCGTGTCAGAAATCGCTTCTGGAAACGGTTATGTTATTGAATGCAAACAGGATTTGGGTGGGAACGACCGCCTTCTCACGCTCAGACGACAAAAATAGCTTGGTTTTGCCAAATGATACCGCTAAGGTTCGATCAGGCCCGGATGATTTCTGGCAATTTCCCAAAATCGCTGGCCTGTCCCCAACTTGATAAATGTGCTGATGTCCGGCGATTTTTTGTCATTTAATGGGCTGCTGTGGGGCATTTTCCATAGCGCAAATGGGCTCGTTGTGAGTGCCAAAGTTTAGGAAAGACCGAGTTTATTAACGGTATAAGGACACCCGGAATTTGATCAATAATCGTCAGGCCCCCCGTCGCGGGCGCGGCCGGAACAATAGCAATAATAACAACCGCAACAACAACCGTGGCGGCAGTGGCGGCGTGGATCGCGATAACCGTATTGATAACCGCGCACGCGGCAATGCGGCGCAGATGCTCGATAAATACAAGAAAATGGCGCATGACGCGCAGGTCAATGATGACCGCGTCAATGCGGAATATTATCTCCAGTTTGCAGATCATTATTTCCGGGTGAACGCCGACATAATGGCGCGGCGCGAAGAACAAAGAATTGCCAGAGAAGGCAATCGCGACAACCAGCAAGATAATCAGCGCGGTGGCAACAGCAACAATCGCAATGATGATGATCGCAATAATTCAGGCGATGACGACGACGGTGAAGAACGTCAGAATCATAATGCGCGCAATCGCAATCAACGCGATGATCATGCACAAGACAATAAAGCGTCCGATAAGCCCGCCGAGAAAAAACCCGTCCGGGCCCGCCGTCCGCGCAAGGTTGCCGACAAGGCCCCAAATGGTGACGCGTCGGAGTCCAATGGTCTGGATGCGAGCGCTCTGCCACCGGCAATTTCGGTCAGCAGCGATAATGTTGAAGTAGAAAAGAAACCGGCGCGCAAGAAGCGTGTGATGAAGCCGAAAGTGGTCGAAGAGGGTGATGTTACCTGATCCTGGAGGCTTAGCTTTCAGGGCCGTGGACGATTCTGGTTAAGCAAAGTCAATCATCCGTTCGTGCTGAGCTTGTCGAAGCATCTTGTTCGTCAGTGCGCTGACGGTGGTGTCCGTCGACAGGTTCAGGAGGAACGGTTCAGCTCGAACAAGACAAATGCTAAAGCACTTTTTCCAGCCAGCCGGGTAGGTCCAACCCCTCCAGATCATCTATTCGCCGATGCTCGACCGACAGCCCTAGCTCCGGATAAGCTGCCCGCTGGCGTTTTTCATCGGCGTGATCGAGCGGAACGACAACCATCCGGCGGTTTACCTTTTGGCGGTAATTCATCCGCGCAGTATTTTCCTGTCCGACATAGCAGCCTTTGGTAAAGCTGACGCCGTTTAACTCTGCCGCATTACATTCCAGCCACAGGGTTTTGTCACTTCCGAGTTCAGCCTCCCCTTCGGTCACGCCAAGCGATAACCGATGTGTGCGATACTCCTGGTCTGCGGCCGGTTTATCCAGATCGTTCGACAACCAGCGATTCCCCAGTTCGGGCAGGCGCGGATCGGCGGGTTTGCCGGATTCATTTCGGCACCAGTGCACCGCTAGGTTCCCGTCCGGTTCAATACCGATTTTCCGGCGCAGTCGGTAGAGCTTGAGACGCTTGGCCAGCGCCTCGGCGTCGTCCTTTCCGCAATCAATGAGAATATCGTCGCCATCCGCCCACAGGAAAAAATCAAACAGCCGCTTGCCTTGCGCGCTCAGCAGCGCAGACCATTGTGGTTCGCCCGACTGCACGGTCCTCATATCCTGGGTCACCAACCCCTGCAGAAATTGACGGATATCTTCACCATCCGCCAATTTCGAGATACGGATAAGGGTGCGGTCAATAAGTCTGGTTTCGGTCATAAGGATTAGGTAGGGACGAGCAGGCCCAATTGCCAGCGCTCGACAATATTATGGAATCCGTATGACCGACCAAATTACCATAAGACGCCCTGATGACTGGCATGTGCATTTGCGCGACGGTGATATCATGCGAGCCGTAGTGCCCTATACCGCTGCGCAATTTGCGCGCGCCATTGTCATGCCCAATCTTTCGCCACCGGTGACAACCAGCGCTATGGCAGCGGACTATCGCGTTCGGATTTTAGCGGCGGTGCCGGAGGGTCTGGACTTCACGCCGCTAATGACCTGCTATCTGACAGATGCTGCCGATGCCGATGATATTGCTGCGGGTTTTGCGCAGGGTATTTTCACGGCGGCCAAGCTTTACCCGGCCAATGCCACGACTGGCAGTGCGCATGGCGTTACCGATGTAACCAAAATCATGCCCGCACTGGAAAAAATGGCGTCGATCGGCATGCCGTTACTGATTCACGGTGAAGTCACGGATAGCGAAGTTGATATTTTTGACCGCGAAGCTGTTTTCATCGACCGCATATTGTCGGGTCTGGTGCGCGATTTGCCCGAACTGAAAATCGTGTTCGAGCATATTACGACGGAAGATGCTGTGCAATTTGTCGACAGCGCGGGCACCAATGTGGCGGCAACCATCACCCCGCAGCATTTGCATATCAACCGCAATGCGATTTTTGCGGGCGGCATCCGTCCCCACGCCTATTGCCTGCCGGTGGCGAAACGGGAGAAGCACCGGCTCGCCCTGCGCAAGGCTGCGATCTCTGGTTCGGTGAAGTATTTTCTGGGCACGGACAGCGCGCCGCATGAAATTCACGCCAAGGAATCGGCCTGTGGCTGTGCCGGAATTTTCAATGCACCTTATGCTATGGAAAGCTACGCTGCGGTATTTGATGAAGAGGGAGCGCTGGATAAGCTGGACGGTTTCGCGTCGCTCCACGGCCCGCAATTTTATGGATTGCCGCTCAATAAGGGGACAATAACTCTGGAACGAAAGGCCATCACAGTGCCAGAGAAACTGAAAACCGGCGGCGCGTCACTGGTGCCGTTTCATGGCGGCGATCAGCTCGTCTGGCAGATTGCTAAATAGCCAGCTCGGTGCGGCGTGTTCGTTCCTTGCGGATCGAATCTGCGGAAAATATCGCAAGGCTGATCCAGATTAGGCCGAAGCAGATGATGTGGGAAATGGTCAGCGGCTCGCGGTAAATCATGACACCGATGAGAAATTGCAATGTCGGCGCGAGATAGTTCAGCAGGCCGATTGCGCTCAAGGTCATTTTCTTGACCGCAGAGGCAAATAGCATGAGCGGTGCTGCGGTGACCACTGCCCCGCCTAACAGCAATATGTCGATCGGCAGCGAGTCTCCCAAATGCACCGTATCTGCCGAATAGCCGCTGCCAAAACTGACCCAGAGCAGGAAGAGCCCGAAAAAGGGGAGCAACACACTGGTTTCAATGGTCAGTCCGACAATCGGACCAACGTCGGCGACTTTGCGTACCAGCGCGTAGCCGCTCCACGATGCAGCCAGGGCGAGGCTGATCCATAGAGTCTGCCACGCTTCTACTGCGAGTACTGAAACGCCAAGGGCAGCGATGCCGACCGCGACCCACTGGTTGCGGCTGAGGGTTTCTTTAAGGAATATTCTCCCCAGGAACACGCTAAGCAACGGACTGATGAAATATCCCAGACTGGCCGCGAGTATATGATCTTCCTGAACCGCCCAGACATAGATGAGCCAATTGGCGGCGATCAGCAGCGAACTGGCAAGTAATGTCCAGCGTATTTTCTTGTCCGCCCATGATGAGAGCAGCCCGGTGATATTCTTCCGAAAATAGAGGATGACCAGCAGCAATGGCACAGTCCAGATAACCCGGTGCGCCACCACTTCGATAGCCGCAACATCTTCCAGCAATTTGAAATAGATCGGCATAACGCCCCAGAACAGGCAAGCGAGCAAAGCTTGCACGAGGCCCAACCGGCTACCGGCTGATGGATTGTTCGCAATATCGTTCACAGCCGGGCGCTTACGCCTGCTGAATCGCGCTGGCAATTGTAATTTCCGGTTTGACCGGCGTTAGATTATGCCGCCGCCGATAAACAGACGCAGCGCGCAAATCGCCATCACAATCAGGCAGAAATACATGCCGCTGCTGCTCTTGGAGACCAGACCGAATAGTGCGCCGATGCCAGCGATTGGCAGGATCAACCAGTTGGTCCAGCCGAGCAGGGGAACCAGCCCGACAAAGGCAAGGATGAGGGTGATGATCCCGATCAGGATAGAAATAATGTTAGCCATCGCTGTATTATAAGCATAGCGCACCGATATTTCAAGAGATTGCGCTTTTTGGAACTGCGATTATGATCTGAGCAGGGAGAAGGAATATGCCTGACATTGCGCAAATTGAAATCGAAACCGAACGCTTGATTTTGCGACCGCCAAGCGGTGAGGATTTCAATGCTTTTGCGCTCATGTCGACAGATGCAGATACCATGCGGCATATTGGCGGGGCGTCCAGCCGATCTGAGGCCTGGCGTCTTTGGTGCACGCTCGCTGGTAGTTGGGTAATCAACGGCTTTGGCATGTTTTCGATGATCGAAAAATCAACTGGCACTTGGATTGGCCGGACGGGACCATGGCAACCGGCCGACTGGCCGGGCACCGAAGTGGGCTGGGCAGTGGCCCCGGAATATGCCGGAAAAGGTTTTGCGCTGGAGGCAGCGGTAGCTTCGATGGACTATGCATTTGACGTTCTTGGCTGGGATGATGTTATGCATTGTATCAATCCGGACAACGCACCGTCTATCGCGCTGGCAAAGCGTATCGGTTCGACCAACCGGGGCAAGACGCAAATGCCCGAACCATTTCAGAATCATCCGGTGGACGATTGGGGGCAATCCCGAGAACAATGGCTTGAGAACAGAAAACAGTTTCAATAGGAGCAGGCAACTATGGCCGACGATATTTACCTCGACCCGACACGGGAGAGCTTTGACGCGTTCAAGGCGTTGCCGCGTGATGTGCCGATCAATATGCTCAATTTGCTGCAGTTTCATGAAACCGCGCGATATCCTGATGATCATCCCAATGCCGCCCATGGCTGGAGCGGTGAGCGGGCCTATGCCGAATATGGCAAAACCAGCGGGCCGATATTTGCGAGGGTTGGCGGTACGATTATCTGGCGCGGACAAATGGAGTGCATGGTGATCGGGCCGGATGACAAACAATGGGACGCGTCGTTTATTGCGCGCTACCCCACTAGTGGCGCGTTTATGGAAATGATCACCGATCCGGAATATAAGAAAGCGGTAGTGAACCGGCAGGCCGCGGTGCTGACGTCGCGCCTGATTCGCTTTGGTGAAATCGAGGGCCCCGATACATTTGGGTAGTTATTTTCGCGGCTTCGCCTGATCGTGGGCTGGCACCGAAGGTGAGCGGGAGCGAACAAAACAAGTCTCAAATCCCGAAACGGGACAATAGGTTAATGAAAACTTTGCGGTTTAACCATATTCCCTAACGGATTATTAACGCTTTTCAGTGCATTCAGTCTCCAAATTCAGGAGCTATTTGCATGTCACACGTTACCCGTTCCATCCTTCTGGCCGCCACGGCATTTACACTGCCGCTCACGCTGGCTGCTTGTGGCAGCAATGCCGACAATGAAGCTGAACTGGCGGAGCTGGATGATAATCTGATCGATCCCTCGTCCGATCCGGCAATGAATGATGCGCTGGAAGATTCCATATTGGTGGATCCCGACTTGACTGATCAAGGCAATGGCAATGCTATTCGCGGCGCCAATGGCGCTGTAGATGGTTCGGTGCCTCCCGGAGCAAGCTATGCGGGTGCTGCTGAAGGCGGTAAGGCGGCGGCGAACGCGCAACTCAATGGCACGATGATGAGCGCACCCGCGCCGCGCCAGATGACGTCGGATGACGAATGTTCATCGTGTGGCGGTGGCAACGATGGCATGACGCTGGGCGCAAAGGCGGAATCGCAATATGCGCAGCGCGGCAAAGGCACTTGTGATGCCAAGCTCAGCTACGACATGGGTTGGGCCAACCGGATGCCGCCGGAATTTCCTGTCTATCCCAGAGCCAATATCAAAGAAGCAGCTGGTGTAGAAGGCGGATTATGCGATTTACGCGTTGTCAGCTTCACGACAGCCAGCTCGATGAAATCAGTGGTCGATTATTATTACACCCAGGCGAAACGCGGTGGCTACAGCGCGGAATATTTGCTGCGTGGCGGTGAGCATGTGCTCGGTGGAACTCGTGGTAATGATGATGGTGCCTATATGATTACGCTCAACAAAGTTTCGGGTGGCGGCACTGCTGTTGATATTGTGGCCAGCAACGGGCGCTAAATCGGATTTGCCGAAGTAGCGGATTTCGCATTTCACTAATTTCGGTAAAATTGAGGTGGCTCAGGCCGCCTCTTTTTTGCGCCTTTTGAAGGGATGCTACTCCCGGTAACTGCCGCCGCCGTCAACGGTGATGTCATTGGCAGTGGTAAAGCTCGCGCCTTCGCTCGATAGCCAGATCATGGCATTGGCAACTTCCTCCGCCTGACCAACCCGCTTGATCGGATGGTTGCGGTTGAATACTTCCACCGCTTCATCATGCGGGCCGTCATAGGCGGCGAGATAGCGTTGATACATCGGCGTATCAATCGCGCCGGGATGAACGGTGTTGACGCGGATCTTGTAGCCTTGCGCGGCGCAATGCAGCGCAAGCGACTTGCTCATCGCGGTGACGCCCGCCTTGCTGGCACTATAGGCCGCGAATATCGAACCCGGCCGCATCGCCAGCATCGAACCGATATTGACGATCGAGCAGTCTTCGCCGCTTGCGACCATAGCCGGCATTGCAGCGCGGCATCCGTTAAAGGTTCCGTTGAGGTTGATGTCGATGGTCCGGGTCCAGCTATCGAGATCGACTTCATCGACCGAACCCGGCTCGGAAATGCCCGCGACATTGAAGCAGGTTGTGAGTTTGCCGAATTTCTCTTGGGTGGCTTTGACCGCCGCATGCCATTGATCCAAGTTGCGGACGTCCAGTTCGATGGCAGCCGCACGCGCGCCAAGAGAAGCCGCATGGGCCTGCGCTTTTTCAAGCTGGATATCGCCGAGCATCACCGAACCGCCCTCTTCTACAAAGCGTCGTCCTGCGGTGCCGCCAATGCCTTCTGCGCCGCCGGATATCAGCGCAACTTTACCGTCCATCATGCCCATGTGGTCTACCCTTATCGTTTGTCGAAAGTGAGCGGCAGCGAAGACAGGCCGCGCAGCATCATGTTCGGCGGGTATTTCAGTTCAGCGCCATCAGCGATTTTGATATTGTCGATGCGTTTGGCAAATTCCTGAAACGTCACCGTCATCTCCTTGCGCGAGAGCATATTGCCAACACACATATGAATGCCTTTGCCAAACGCCAGATGGGTGCGCGCGTTTTTGCGATCAACCTGAAATTGGTTCGGATTCTCAAACTGTTTCGGATCGCGATTGGCGGCATGATAGCGCATCATCACCATCGCGCCTTTGGGTAGCTTCACGCCGCCCAGTTCCGCATCGCGATGCATCACCCGCCAGATGCCCGACGAGCCGCTAGACATGCGTAATACTTCCTCGACCGCATTGGGGATAAGCGAGGGATCATCCTGGATTTTTTTATATTGATCGGGATTGCTTGCAAAAAGCCGCAAGCCTTCCGCCAAGGCGGCCGTCGTTGTTTCGTTGCCGGCGACCATGAGTTGCTGGACGATGGACAAAGATTCTGCATCATCAAGCGGGCGCTCGCCATCCACCTGTGCATTCACCAGATCAGACAAGATGTCATTCTTGGCTTCCTTGCGGCGGGCATCCATATTTGCCTTTAGGGCATGCTGATACTCGACCACTTCGCGTTCAGTTTCCAATTGCCGTTCGCGGGTCATCATGCCGGACAAGCGGTCCACAAACGCGTTGGTCCAGCGTTTGATCGTACCGGCATCAGCGACATCGAGCCCCAGCTGTCCGGCGATGGTTCTGACCGGCATGGGTACCGCATATTCGCTGACGAACTCGCATTGGCCTTTGTCAATAAATGCGTCGATCAGCTCGGTAGACATTTCGCGCATCGCGTCTTCAAGCTTGTTTACCTTGGGCATGGAAAAGGCGAGATTGACAAGTTTGCGGAAGCGGGTGTGCACCGGCTGGTCAGCGGTCAGTAACGTATTGACCTGCGGCCATCCTTTGGATTGAATTTCCTGAATTTCGGTATCGTTGGCCAGCTCTTCATCAGATTTACCGCCCGACAAAAGCGCAGTGAAATTATTGGAAAAATCATCCAGCCGTCCCACTGCTTCGGATATCAGATCATAATCCAGCACTACATAAGCCCCGCTTGCCTCATCGAGAAAGACCGGGCTGTCGGCGCGCTTTTCCTCATAAAAATCGAACGGGTCGGTTAATATGTCAGGCTGGAATAACGATTTTGCTACCGCTTCATTCATCGGAATTTCCTATTGGTCAAAAGAGGGTGTGGGTTTGCCTTCCGCATTATAAACGGGGCCTTCTGCGTCTACGCGATATTTGGCGCTAACAGCATTGGTCAAGCCAAAGCTACCAATATGGGCGAGCATGCTTGCGTAATGTATATCCTGAAAATGCTGCGCGAGGGCTTCCTCATCGACCCATTCCTCAAACACTTCAATTCGTGCCGGATTATGCATGTCCGCACACCAGCTATAACACAGGCAGCCTTCCTGGCTCAACGCGCCGTCAATATAAGGCTGTGCCTTCTTTAAACATTCCTCGCGCGTTGCCGGATCGACATCGATATGGGCAGCGATCAATATTTTCGCCATTTTTCAAATGCTCCTAAAGCTTGTTGCCGCCCATTTGCGCGACGACATTGAATATCCGTTTGCTGTACAGCCATTGGCCATTGATTTTGACAAACTCGTCATCATAGCGCCCACCGGCAATGCGCGGTTCGCCCTTTTCGACCAATATTTCATGCGTCTGATAGCGGCCCGATGCTGTGTCGCCTGTGACTTCAAGGCTGCCAGGGATGCCCAAAAAACTTACCGCGTCAAACGCGCTCATCGCGCCGTTCCAAAGGTTCACTATATTCTCTCGCCCCACAACTTCGGTGCCCATGAGCGACCAGACAGCATCTTCGGCCCACAGAGCACCCCAGTCATTCGGGTCTTTACGAAGCACCGCGTCACAATAGCTGTCGTGCAATTCCCGGATTGCCATCCGGTCTTCCAACGGTCCTGAAAACATGAACCCATCCTCTCCTTATGTGAAGAGGATTACACGGCAAAAGGAGCGGACATGCAAGCTGCCATAAGTGCTAGCCGCTGGCGCAGAGGAGATCTAATCCCCGCTGACGCGTTCAATATCGGCGCCGACCGCAGCCAGTTTTTCTTCCAACCGTTCATAGCCGCGGTCGAGGTGATAGATGCGCTGCAACTGCGTTTCGCCTTCCGCCGCCAGTGCGGCTATGACCAGACTCATCGAGGCGCGCAGATCCGTCGCCATCACTGGCGCACCGGTCATTTTGGTCACGCCGCGCACCACCGCCGTGCGGCCCTTGGTTTCAATATCCGCGCCCATCCGATTGAGTTCGGGCACATGCATATAGCGGTTTTCGAAAATCGTTTCGGTCAGCACGCTCGCGCCATCGGCCATACACAGCATTGCCATAAGCTGCGCTTGCATATCGGTGGCGAGGCCGGGATAGGGCGCGGTGGACAAGGTCAGCGGTTTGAGCTTGCCGTCCATCGCAACCTTGATGCCCTTGCGGTGCGGTTCGATGGTGAGGCCGGCATGCCGCAGAGCATCAAGCGTGGCTTCCATTTCATCGGCATTCGCGCCGATTAAATCCACCTCGCCTCCCGCGATACCCACGGCGCAGGCGTAGCTGCCTGCTTCAATCCGGTCGGCCATCACCCGATAGGTGCAGCCATGCAGTCGATCGACCCCGTGTATGATCAGGGTGGAAGAACCAATTCCTTCGATATCGGCGCCCATTGCAACCAGCATATTGCAAAGGTCGATAATCTCAGGTTCCCGTGCCGCGTTTTTGAGGGCGCTGGTGCCTTTGGCGGTGGCCGCTGCCATGAGCGCGTTTTCGGTCGCGCCGACTGATACAACCGGGAAGCTAAACTCTCCGCCGGGCAGGCCTCCATTGGGTTGGCGCGCCGTGACATAGCCGCTGGTGGTTTCGATATCCGCACCCAGAGCTTCTATCACCTTGAGATGCAAATCAATTGGGCGGTTGCCGATTGCACAGCCGCCGGGTAGCGATACCCGGCATTCACCGGCTCGCGCCAATAATGGTCCGAGCACCAATATTGACGCGCGCATTTTACGGACGATATCATAAGGCGCTTCGGTCGATGTGATCTTGCCGGCCTTGAGAGTCATCACCCGGCCAAAATCTTCCGGGCGTGATCCTTCAATCGAGGTCGAAACGCCCAGCTGGTTGAGCAAATGACCAAAGCTGTCGACATCAGCCAGTCGCGGAAGGTTGCGCAAAGTCACCGGTTCGTCCGTGAGCAGTGCACAAGGCAGCAGGGTCAGTGCGCTATTTTTTGCGCCAGAAATCGGAATGTTGCCGGAGAGCTTTTTGCCGCCGCGAATTGAGATAATATCCATGCGTTAGCGTTTAACGAAAATGGCGCGGGAGGCAAGCGGACTCGTCATTGCGAGGAGCCGAAGGCGACGCGGCAATCCAGAGCGGTAAGCGACGCTCTGGATTGCTTCGCTTCGCTCGCAATGGCGGTCCAGGCACTACGACATCCGGTTTACTTTAATAGTCAAATCCCGGATTGGTGCGGTTGAGTTTGCGCATTAATCCCGGCCACACCAGATTGTCGCCAAAACCCGGGGTGAAAGCGGGGAGCCCCTGCTTGTAAACCCGGGCCGACATATCTTCGGTTTCCTCGTGCAGATGTTCCGCGCCGCCAACCGATTGAGCCAATATCTGGGTTTTGCAGGCGTTCTCGAGCAGATACATACGCAGAAATGCTATCGCGCAATTTTGTCCGATGGTCAGCGTGCCATGATTGCGCAGGATCAGCAGGCTTTTCTCGCCGACATCGGCAATCAGCCGATCCCGTTCATCCAGATCAAGCGCAATACCTTCATAATCATGATAGGCCAGATCATCATGGACCTGCATTGAGAATTGGGTGTAGCGGCGCAGGCCTTCTTTCTGGACAGACACCGCAATGCCATAAGGTGTATGCACATGGATCACGCAGCCTGCATCATGGCGCGCGCTGTGGACGGCGCTATGGATGGTGAAACCGGCGGGATTGATGAAATAGGGCGTGTCCTGTTTGATATTGCCCTCAAGATCGATCTTCACCAGCGAGCTAGCTGTCATCTCGTCAAACATCACACCGTAAGGATTGATCAGGAATCGTTCCTCGCCATCTTCATCGGGCAGGCGCGCGGAGATGTGGGTAAAAACCAGATCGGTCCAGGCATGCATTGCGCACAGCCGGTAAGTCGCTGCCAGCTCGCAGCGCAATTTCCATTCGGCATCCGAGACTTTGCCTTCGAGGCGGTCGATGGTCGCAGGATCGGGAATGTTAAACCCGGCGGTCATACCAATTGCGCTATCAGCTTCTTTTAATGCGGTTGCCATTTTTCGGGTATCCTCCATGAGTCTCACTATGATTTCTCTTGCCATAGCCGATAAATTTGCGAAGTTCAGCTTTTTCAGCCCCACGATAGATGCTATCTATTAATAGCCATTATTCTTGACCAATATTGTCCGGCAATGGTTTAAGTATGAGGGGTTTTGGATCGGGACACTTGAGCAATGGAAAAAAATGGAGCGCTGGCGCCCAATGGAGGCTTTTTCGGATGGATCGAGCGCACCGGAAACAAGCTGCCCGATCCGGTCTTCCTGTTTTTCTACCTGATATTATTTGTCGTCGCCCTGTCGGTTTTAGCCGATGTGCTTGGCTGGTCAGCGGTCCATCCGATCGAGGTGGATGAGGAAACCGGAAGCAACACCGTGATTGCCGCGACCAGCCTGCTGAGCGCGGACAATATCCGGCGGCTCTGGGTCGAGATGCCCAAGACCTTCACCCATTTCCATCCGCTCGGCTATGTGCTGGTGGTGATGCTGGGTGCCGGCGTGGCCGAACGTTCCGGCCTGTTCGGAACCGCGATGCGCGCCGGTGTGCGGAACGCTCCCGTATTTCTGTTGACGCCGATAGTCGCGCTGGTCGCCATGCTGGGCAATCTGGCGGCGGACGCGGCCTATGTCGTGCTGATCCCGCTGGCTGGCGTTATTTTCGCAGCAGCCGGGCGGCATCCGATTGCCGGAATCGCAGCGGCCTTTGCGGGTGTTTCGGGCGGCTTTTCGGCAAACCTGTTTCCCGGCCAGCTCGACGCGCTGCTCTTTGGCATCACGCAAGCCGCTGCAGAAACCGTCTTCCCCGGCTGGGAGGCCAATATTGCAGGCAACTGGTATTTTATTATCGTGATGACCTTCGTGTTCCTGCCAGTCATCTGGTATGTCACCGACCGGATTATCGAACCCCACCTGGGTCATTATTCGGGCGCATTAAACCCAAGTGAAAACAACTCCGAAACCGCTGTCTCGGTCGATGATGACACGCAGGACCGGCCTTTGACCGAAGGCGAAAAGCGCGGCCTGCGTTATGCCGGTTTCGCATTGCTCGGTGTCATTGCGCTTTGGCTGCTGATGCTGTTCGGGCCGGGCACAGCTTTGATCGACGAGACCGCAGCGGCGGAAGCACAGCTCACGCCATTTTACCAGTCGCTGGTCGGCGGTTTCTTCCTGCTCTTCCTGCTCGCTGGCTGGGCCTATGGAAAAGGCGTTGGGAAGATCAAGGATCATCGCGATCTGGTAAAGATGATGCGTGATTCGATGGCGGACATGGCTTATTTTCTCGTCCTCGCCTTCATGGTCGCGCATTTCGTGGCGCTATTCAGCTGGTCCAATCTCGGACTGATCACGGCAGTGCATGGGGCAGAGACATTGCAAAGCCTAGACCTGCCTGCGCCGCTCCTGCTCGCTTTGGTGGTGATCTTTGTGGCCGTGATGAACCTGTTTGTCGGGTCCGCCAGCGCCAAATGGGCCTTGCTCGCGCCAATCCTCGTGCCGATGCTGATGCTGATTGGCGTGAGCGCGGAAACCACGACCGCCGCCTATCGCGTCGGCGATAGTGCGACCAATATTATCACGCCGCTGATGGTCTATTTCCCGCTGATCCTGATCTTCTGCCAGCGCTGGAACAAGGATTTTGGCATCGGCAATCTGACCGCGATGATGCTGCCTTACGCTTTGTGGTTGCTGGGTGCCGGGTTGGCGCTGATCATGCTGTGGGTCGCGTTTGAAATCCCGCTGGGGCCAAATGCGCCGGTTTTTGCACCGCCGCCAACCAGCTAAGGCGCTCCATCGATGGGCGCGGCTTCTTTGATGGACAATCAACCCGCGCTCTGAAACAAGGCGCGTGAGATTTCATACAAAGGAAAAGCGCATGAAAAACCTGTTCGACGTAAGCGGTAAAGTGGCGGTGGTTACCGGCGGCTCCAGCGGGATTGGCGCGATGATGGCGCGCGGGTTGCTCGAAAACGGTGCGAAGGTTTACATCACCGCGCGCAAGGAAGAGCGGCTCCATGCCATGCAGAAAGAGCTGTCTGCCTACGGCGAGTGCGTCGCGATTGCCGCCGATATGTCGAAAGTCGAAGGCATTGAAGCTTTCGTCGCGGCGGTCAGCGCGCAGGAAGAGAAAGTCGACATCCTCATCAACAATGCCGGTGCCAATTGGGCTGCGCCGGTCGATCAGTTCCCGGAGAACGGCTGGGACAAGGTGATGGACATTAATATCAAATCGATCTTCTTCACCACCCAGAAGTTCATTCCGCTGCTCAAGGCGGCGGGCACTGCCGATGACCCGGCGCGGGTCATCAATATCGCTTCGATCAACGGCATCCGCAACTCCGGCATGCCGACCTATGCCTATACCGCCAGCAAGTCCGCAGTGATCCACCTGACCACCCATCTCGCGACCGATATGGCGCACTGGAATATCAATGTGAACGCTATTGCGCCCGGCTTTTTCCCGAGCAACATGACCAAGCAGATTGTCGAGAATGAAGCGATGACCAAAGCGGCACTGGCGCAAATCCCGCGTGGCCGGGCGGGCAAGCCGGAAGATATCGCCGGAACCGCGCTCTATCTCTGCGGCGCGGCATCGGCATGGCTGGTCGGCCAGACGATTGCCCTGGATGGCGGGATGATTTCGCGGGCGTAGGTGGGCGCGCTAAGTAACTCCAAATGCAAAACCTAGATTCATCCCTACTTGAAGAAAGCCGGGGTGATCTGTTCACACCCAATCAATTTCGTGCGACATTGGGTGCACATGGGATGTATGATGGACTTCGGTTTGTCGTTCGGTTGTCGCCCCGTGTTCACGACCTAATCGCCGAACTGCCGAACGGAATAGGTTTTCAGAGTGATGTTTCGTTTGAGCATGTTCAGGCTTTTTCGACGTATCTTCACGAAACAATCCACTGGTGGCAGCATGTGGGAAGCACATGTGGTTTGATGTTAAGCCTAAGCTATCCTGCTCAGACACATGCCAATCTCAATCACCTGAATAAATTTTTGGAAAAAGTTGGCCCCGTCAAATCAGTACTGGAATTCTCGGCGACACAGCAGGGAAAGCCATCACCTGAAAACCCGGGTGGTCTTTCCAATATTATCGTAAACAATCAATTTGATATTGAAGCGTATCGTTTCATCGCAACCAATCCAGAGCGCGCAGTTCCTTTGGTCAATGATAAGATGTTTGAGAGTGTCGGACATGCTTATCATATCGCACTTACAAATGGAGTTTGGTTGCTTGCCAGTACATTTGATCGTGAACTCTCTCACCTACCCGACCCACGTGACTGGGAACAAGAATTTCGCAATTTGCGCGAAGCGCGAGAAGAAGGTTCTTACTACGGCTCACCAGTTACTCTTTCGCCACTAGGTGCATTCCATATCTTTGAAGGACAGGCACGGTTTTCCCAATTGCAGTATCTTCATTTTGCTTCGGGAGGAAAGTTTGATTGGGATGAGGCTGAGAAAGCGGGCATGATGTCTACTGTTTACACGGCTGCATTCGAAGGTTTTCTTGCGCAAAGTAAACTTGAGCGTCCCGCGACAATCGACCATCCCGTAGTCGGTCTATTTTTACTGATTTGCGATATTACCATCAATTCAGGAGAGGGTTTTCCTTTTCCAATTTGGAGTCCGAAGACTTTTATTACTGATGCTGATCCCGGAATGCGTTTCCTGCATCTTTCGGCTGCCGTTCGAATGTTTTGTCCGGAAACCGCGAGCGCCATTACCAGATACAACGCAACCGAGTATGAGGAAGTTAGTAGCTCACTATGCGAGGCCCTTAAGTTATTTTCTCCGATAAATAATTGCCGGGCAATGGAGCTAATGGTTACGGAGTGCAAACTGGCAAAAGAATGTTTGAAACTCCATGACATAGGTCAAGCTGCCCCCTTGAATTTACCCATTCAAGTCCTCTTTGGACAATTTGCTTC
This sequence comes from Parasphingorhabdus halotolerans, assembly GCF_012516475.1. Lineage (NCBI taxonomy): Bacteria > Pseudomonadati > Pseudomonadota > Alphaproteobacteria > Sphingomonadales > Sphingorhabdaceae > Parasphingorhabdus > Parasphingorhabdus halotolerans. The sequence continues at coordinate 2,317,874 of NZ_CP051217.1, forward strand.
GTTTGCCCGTGATAAGTTAGAGTACCCACATGTAATTTGTTGGCCCGGAGCGGCTATGGCTGGCCGGTTTAGGGACGAATCAAGTATGGGCGTATTTTCACGTCAGTCGCCGATGTTCATTGATCGCGCTGAAGACGAAATGATCGTTCCAGTTATTAGGGCGGTGTGAAAGAAACAGATGTGATGAACACGTTTCAGGAATTTTATGGTGGTTTTGCACTCTATGATCTAACGCGGCAGTGGATTACTACCGCTGGCCCTTTCAAGTATGACTACCGTTGGTTGCAACCAAACGGCACTGAGGAGCAATTCAAACAATGGGCGGACAAAGGGTTTAGTGAGGCCTTTAACGTTGATCCGGATATGTTTAAGCTTCTGAGTTCCTGATAAAGCGCAATAGTCGTTATCTAGCAATCGGCGAATAATGGACGAGCAAGTCCACCCTCACGCCGCCTTCACCTCCGGAATTTTATCCAGCACGTCGCCCAGTTCCTGCTCGGCAATTTTCAAATCATAGCTATGCTGCATGTTCAGCCACACCTCTGGCCCGCCGCCGAACATTTTTGCGAAGCGCAGCGCCATGGCCGGGGTGACTGGCTGTTTCTCGTTCAAAATATCATAAAGCGTCTGGCGCGAAATGCCGAGCAGGCGCGCGATTTCGGTTTTCGGGCGGGCGACGGCGGGGAGAATATCTTCGCGCAGCAATTCGCCGGGATGAACGGGTCGCAGCCCTTTTGTAAGCGGGTTAGTCATCAGTGATAATCCTTCAAATCAACATCAATTGCATCCTTGCCGTCCCAGGCAAATGTGATCCGCCAGTTGCCCGACGCATCGATGGCGTAGCGCCCTTTGTCCTTTCCCTTCAGCCCATGAAAGCGATATCCGGGCAAGTTCATGTCTTCCGGTGCTGGCGCTGCATCCAGACGGGCCAATATGCGTTCCACTCTTGCAACATTGGGCACGCTCAGCTTCGAGGGATCACCCCGCTCGACATAACGGCGCAGGGCTTTGCTTCGGAACGGAGCGGATCATGGATGTAAGCTAATGGCTGACATAAAATTTGTCAAGTCTTGGCTTACATATCTCTGGCTCGCACGATACCACAACGCACTTACAAAAAACTTCTCGTCTTCGCTGCTTCGCGCGAAATATCTTTCCTACATATCCCGCGCCTTGCTAATCCTGCGCCGATATGCACAGCGCTTACCAAATGCTCCTGACACCCGCTCTAGCCAAGCATCCCACCCGGCCGACCGCCGCAAACCCGATGTTGGGAACGCTTCTTGCAACACGCGCGGGCGCGCGCACGTACAGGGCTAAACTTCCTAAACTTTGTAATAAAATTACGCGCGATTTGCGCCGGAGGAGGTTTTTGCGCTTATAACTGTATCATCATTGTAACCTTCGCACACAAAACTGCATTTCCGCGATACTGTTTCGCGCAGCGGCTAAACCTGGGTGGCGGTGCCCGCGACAACATAGAGGGTTACGAAAATTCCGGCAATCAGCGCGCCGGGCCGGTGGCTGCCGGTGCGGTGCCAGCAGAATATCGTGATAATCGCCATTGCGGTGAGCATCGGAACAAATTGCAGCGCAATCACGGTGCTGAGCGGGTCAAGGCTGGTGATGAGGACGCCGGTGGCGAAGAATATGCCGTAGATTGTGCCAAGCAATATCGCAAAGCCGGATGCGAGCAGCGCGATGCCCGTGGCATACCGCCGCCGGTTGCTGTCGCCATCGACAAGGAAATAGCCGGTGAGCGGGCGCAGGGTGACCAGGAAGGCTGCGGTCAGGGGAATGACGTAAATCGCGGCAATGCCCCATTGGCTGAGGCTGGGCCATTTAATCGCGACGACCCAAAGCCGCAGGTCGGTGTGGAACAGGCGGTCGACCAGCCGGAGCGCGAGATAGGCGGCGGCTACGGAAAGGACCGCGATGACGATGGAATGGAGCCATGAGGCAGATCGGCTGGAAGTCGTAGCGGGGCCAAAGCGGTTGAGCAGCAGGGTCAATCCGGCTGAGAGCAGCGCCCAGACCATGACCTGCGTGGTGACGGCCTGTGGCAAGATGGACGATGCCGGCAATCCCAATCCCGCAGCGATAAAGGCGGGGAAGAAAATCAGCGCGGGCAGGGCGGTGCTGAGCGCGAACATCCGCCACCATTTGCGGTCCCGGGATATGGGGGTTGGCGATATGGTGGTTTGGGATGGCGTGTTTCTGATCGCGGCAAATGGCTTGGCGCGGATCAGGATATCGAACACGCCGAGCATCAGCATCACAAAGCCGATCAGCCCGATGCCGGTGCCGAATTCTTTCCAGTACCAGATCTGGTCGCTGGCGGGGCGCGGTGTTCCGCCTTCCAATGTTTTGGCAAACCAGTCGCTAGCCTTGTCGATCGATTCGCGGGAGAAATGATTGCCGGGATGGGTGGTGCCGGGTTGATGCAGTACGCGGGCGGTGCCATCGGCAATCGAGCCGTAGAGCTTGCCTTCGTTGATGGTAGACTGCGTGCCAAAGACGACCTGCAATTTGGGGCTTTGCGGCGTATCCACCGCCCGGTCCATGCCCCACATGATTTTGGAAAATTCGTCATAGCGGCTGAACACCAATGCCAGATTGCGGGGCCATTGCGGGCTGCCTTCCTGCGCAAACGGCGCGCCGGTTGATGAGCCCTGCAAGACCATTGATTTATAAGCATCTGGCATTTCTGCGGCGGCGGCAAGGATCGTCCAGCCGCCCATGCTATGGCCTTCCAGGCCGATATTGTTTTTGTCGACCATCGGCAGGGCACGCAAATACCGCAAACCATCCGGGCCGCCAAAACCATTGGAGAAGGCCGGGCCATCGCTATAGCCGTGGCCGGTCTGGTCGAGCGAGAGCACGACATAGCCCCGCCGCGCAAATTCAATCGCAAAGCCATCCTGGGTTTCACGCGAATTTATATAACCATGCACCGCCAATATGCCGGGAGCCGGGTTTTCTCTGGTCGCGCCTTGCGGAACATAGAGCAGGGCGCTCATGGTTTTGCCATCCGTGCCGGAGAAACGTATATCCTCGACCGAAACGCCGTCGGCGGATCGGATGAAATGCGCCAGAGCGCCGCCACAAAGGATGATTAGCAAGCCGAGAATGGCGAGCCAATAGGCTGGTTTGGGGTAAGCTGGCGCCGGAGCGTGGTCCCGATGCTCTTGCCCACCATCTTTTTCGGTCATCAGCCATTCCCCCTGTTTAACCAGAGGATTAGCCAAGCGTTACCCCCGGAGCAAGCCCAACGCTGCATAGGCTGCATCAACCGTCGGCTGGGCCAAGGCGCTGGCTCGCTCTGCGCCGTCCCGCAGCACGGCATCAATCGCCGCTTCGTCTTTGCGCAGTTCATCGAAACGATTGCGGATCGGGGAAAGCTTGCTCACCGCCAGATCAGCCAGCGCCGGTTTGAAATCACCAAAGCCTTTCCCGGCATATTCGGCGAGTACGTCTTCGGCGCTGATGTCGGCGAGCGCGGCATATATGGCGACCAGATTGGCAGCCTCCGCCCGGCCTTCCAGCGCAGCAAGATTGTCGGGCAGTGGTTCGGGATCGGTCTTGGCCTTCTTGAACTTGCGCGCAATCGTCTCGTCATCATCGGTCATGTTGATGCGCGACAGGTCGGACGGGTCGGACTTGCTCATCTTGGCATTGCCATCGCGCAGCGACATAATCCGCGCTGCGGTCTTGCCGATAAACGGCTCTGGCAGCGTGAATGTCTCGTTGCCCGTATCACCGTTAAACTTGGCTGCAATATCGCGGGCGAGTTCCAGATGCTGTTTCTGGTCCTCGCCGACCGGCACATGGGTGGCTTGATAGATCAGTACATCGGCGGCCTGAAGCACAGGATAGCCATAAAGACCCAGCGAGCTGCGCTGTTTGTGCTTGCCGGATTTTTCCTTGAACTGTGTCATCCGGTCGAGCCAGCCCATCGGCGTCGAACAGAATAGCATCCATGCCAGTTCGGCATGTCCGGGAACTCGGGCCTGGTTGAACAGGATAGATTTCTTGGGATCAACGCCAGACGCCAGCAACGCAGCTGCCATCTCGCGGCTGTTCGCGCTGAGTTCTTTTGCATCGCCGGGAACGGTAATCGCGTGGAGATCGGCGAGGAAATAGAGTGCTTCGCCCTCGTCCTGCATGGTCACCCAGTTTTTGATCGCGCCGAGATAATTGCCGAGATGGAGATTACCTGTGGGCTGAATGCCGGATACTGTTCTCATGCTTCATTCTCCTGCGCCGCAATCGGTTTGCGCTTGATCAGCGCCGTGATCCGCGCCTTGTCTACCGCGCCGACAGTGAAACCGGCCACCGCATAAACGCCTCCGCCAATTACAACCAGCGTGATAAGCGACCACACGCGCGACCATGCATCAGCGGAAAAATTCGGACCAAGCCATTGCATGAGCAGCCATAATACGCTCGCCATTATTGCAGTGGCAATCGCTTGCCGGAAAATGCGCGAACCCAGCGCTGCGGTAAAATGGAAATATCCGCGCCGGTGCAACATAGTATAAAGCAATATGCAGTTGAGCGTTGCAGAGGCCGCTGTTGCTGCGGCCAGACCGACAATCCCGTAACCGGCATACATCACAACATATATGTTAAGCCCGATATTCACGATCAAAGATGCAAGCGCTGTATAAACCGGCGTGCGGGTATCGCTGCGCGCGAAAAAACCGGGAACCAGAATTTTGATGATGACATAGGCAGGCAGGCCGGCAACCAGCGCGACCACAATATTCGACATAATCGCGCCATCAGCTAGTGTGAATTTTCCGCCGACAAAAAAGGCATTGGTAAAAGCAGGCGCGCATACGGCTAGCGCGGCAGCGGCGGGCAAGGTCAGTAATGTTGCCATTTCAAAGGCGTCGGTCTGTAGACGCTGTGCCAGCGCTTGATTGCCCGACTGGATATGGCGGGACAGCATCGGCAGGATCGCCGTGCCCAGCGCAATACCGACTATACCCAGCGGCATCTGGTTCAGCCGGTCGGCCATTTTCAGCAAAGTCAGTGAACCCTGCGGCAGAGACGTGGCGAAGAACGTATCGACAAACTGGCTGATCTGGTAAATGCCTGCCCCGAATGTGGCGGGCAGGATGACAATGCCGAGCCGTTTGACTTCCGGCGTCAGGCGCGGGCGTTTTACCTGCAATTTCACGCCAGCCCGTTTGACCGCCCACCAGAGATAAATAAGCTGGACGAGGCCCGAGAGAGCAACAGCAGCGCTTAAAATCTGGACGACTATTACGTCATTATCGCTGCTTCCGCGGGCATAATAACCGATAATAATTCCGCTGATCAGGGTGAAGTTGAACAAAACCGGCGCTATTGCTCCTGGCGCGAAGCGGGATCGCGCATTAAGCAAGCCTGATAACATCGCCACCAGACTGATGAAAAACAGATAGGGGAATGTCATCCGGCTAAGGAACACTGCCAGTTCAAATTTACCGGGTTCATTCTGAAATTCGCTGGCGAGGCCGTAAACAATAAGCGGCATTGCCAGCATGGCGAGCGCCGAAAATCCCAGCAATATCCAGATGAAGATCGACAGCACATCGTCGGCAAATTCCTGCGCGCGTGCTTCGCCGTCTTCATCCTCAAGACGGCGGCTGTACATCGGGATAAATGCGACCGAAAACGCGCCTTCGGCAAAAAGCCGCCGGAACGTATTGGGTAGCGTGAAGGCAAGTTGATAGGCATCCGCTGCCAGCCCCGCGCCCAGAACGCGGGCGAGCAGCATATCACGGACAAAACCGAATATCCGGCTGATGATCGTGAAACCGGCAATCGTGCCGGTGTTTTTGATCAGGCTCATCTCAGGCCCTCAAACGTGTTTCGCTTACGCGTTACCAACCGGTTGATCTCCGGCTTCTGTCGCAGCTGCCGCTTGCGCTTCACGCTGCTGCATATAGAGCGCGGTGAAATCAATCGGCTCCAGCATCAGCGGCTGGAAACCGGCATCGCGCACGGCATCTGAAATTATCGCGCGGGCAAACGGGAATAACAGTCGCGGCGCTTCTGCAAAAAGAAACGGATGGGCTTGATCTTCAGACACGTTGCGCATCCCGAACAGGCCGCAATAGAGAAGCTCGACCGAGAAGGCGACGCCTTGCTCAGCTTCTGCTTTCACTTCGATCTTGAGTTCCACTTCGTGGACCTCATCCGATATTGGCGATGATCCGATATTAAATTGCACATCAATCTGTGGCTGCGCTTCCCACTGATAGACATCGGGCGCATTGGGGTTTTCAACCGACAGATCCTTCACATATTGTGAAATCACGCCAATTTGCGGTGCTGTATCCGCGCCATTTACCGCTGGATCAGGAGTGGTGATATTGCCGTTTTCTTCAGCCATGTAATAAGTCCCTATTTTCTAAACTCGATTACGAGCCTCGTTTTTTCGGAGTCCGTCTGGAAATTCTGCCAAATACTTCTGCAAGCGCCCGTTTTGCAGCGCGACTAGCAGGGCTTTGTGGGTAGAGCAATGCCTGTCGGTATATGATCTCAAGAACAGCTTTGTCAGCCTGGGTTCACAGTTTAGACCATAGCACAATGGCTTGTATCCGTCATATTGAAGACCGATGGATGAAAGCTATTTGAAAAGCGGCGGTTTACCGCCTATGTAGTGCGTACGATTTAATGATTGGAATGAATGTGACAGTCGAAATTATAGTGTTGGCGATGGTAGCGGCCTTTCTGGGACTGCGCCTCTATTCCGTGCTCGGCAAGCGCACAGGGCACGAGCAGGAGCATACGCCGCGTAGCATAGAGCCAAAAGCAAATGACCGGCGTCCGTTGGAAGATGCCAAGCCGCATGTGCCCGATATTGCGCCTGCACCGTCGGCAAAACCGGTGATGGTTTATGAATCCGGAGCCGAATCAGGCATGCGCGATATATTGGCAGCAGACCGCAATTTTGATGTCGGTCGTTTTGTTGAAGGCGCGAAAGCGGCTTACGGCATGATTCTGGAAGCCTTCTGGAAGGGTGATCGCGACGAACTGAAAATCCTTTGCGACGATGATATTTATGCCAGTTTTGATGCAGCCATTTCGGATCGCGATGCCAAAGGCGAAGTTCTCGAAAACCGTCTGGTGCGGATTGAGGATGCGCGTATTTCTGAGGCCGAGATGGAAGGACGCACAGCGCGTATCACCGTGCGTTTTGATGCTGATATTGCCTCCGTCGTAAAAGACAAAGACGGTACGCTGATTGGCGGATCATTGTCCGATGCTGTTGAAACGCATGATGTGTGGACTTTCAGCCGCGATCTTTCCAGCTCTGATCCTAACTGGGTTCTCGACGAAACCGATGAAGCCTGATTTTCTAGGCTGGGGCAAACAAATCATGAAAACGGGAAGCCTTCTGGGCGCGGTTGCGCTGATTAGTGCCTGTTCTTTTTCGGTGATCCCTGAAGGCGCAGCGCGGGGTGCATCAGACCAAGTTTCCGATCAACACTCCGGCCAACAACTGGGCGAGTGGACGCAAGGGATTAGTGATCTAGATCAACCCCAGTCCACAATAAATGTAAACCCGGCCAAGGCGATCAAGCCGGTCGCAAGTGATCAGCTGGTAAAAATTGGTGGCAACGAAACCCGCGCTGTTGGTGTCGGCATTGCGCTTGGCCCGGACATTGGCGCTCTTGGCATTGATGCGGCCCGCGCTTCCGGGGCGCTCAAGTCTTTTCGCACGAGCTGTTCGTCCTTGGCTCGCCGGGAAGACAATAGCGGCCTGACCCAGGGACAGGATTGGCAACAATCTTGTGACGCGGCCAAGGCTTGGCCGGAAAATGACGCAAACCGGTTTTTCGAAAGCTATTTCGAAGCGGTCCAGATTGGTGATGGCAAGGCCTTCGCTACGGGATATTTCGAACCTGAAATCAAAGGCTCGCGAGTGCGCAATGGCAGATACCAGGTTCCGGTTTATCGCCGTCCGACTAATCTTCTGGATGTGGATCTGGGGCTGTTTTCTGAAGAGCTGAAAGACAAGAAAATTCGTGGCAAGATTGACGGAACGAAGTTGGTCCCGTTCGAAGATCGCGGTCAGATCGATGACGGCGCGCTCGCGGGCCAGGGTCTCGAGATTGCCTGGGTCGAGGACTATATCGATTTTTTCGTGCTCCAGATCCAAGGGTCTGGACGATTGGCATTGCCCGATGGTTCGGTGATGCGCATTGGCTACGCGAGCCAAAACGGTCGTGATTATACCGGTATCGGCAAGCTGATGCGCGAGCGCGGATTGCTCGCCGATGGCAAGACCAACATGCAGGGTATTGTCGAATGGCTGCGCGCCAATCCGCAAGAGGGCATGAAGATCATGCGCGAGAACAAGAGCTATGTCTTTTTCAATGAACTGACCGGTCCCGGCCCCTTGGGCGCTATGGGCCATCCGGTTGTAGGACGCGTTTCGGTGGCAGCAGACCGGCAATTCGTGCCGCTGGGAGCGCCAGTTTTCCTCAATATGGAGCATGATATTGCCGACGGACTCTGGGTCGCGCAAGATACTGGCGGTGCAATCAAGGGTTCTAACCGGTTTGATACATTCTGGGGCGCGGGGGAAGAAGCCGCGCGCATAGCAGGCGGTATGTCGTCCCGTGGGCAGGCGCTGATTTTCTTGCCTAAAGGTACGTTCGCCAGATTGACCGGGCGGTAGTCCCTATGTCTGACCGGCCGCTTACCGCCGGAGAAAAGGCGCTTTGGCAGAAGTTTATCGAATCGGTAAAACCGCTGGATCAGACGCGGGTCAGCCGGGTGAAATCCTTGCCCGTCGCGAAAAAATTGCGTGTTGTTTCTGGGCCGATCACCGCGCAGACATTTGGCGTCAAGCCATCAGCTGCCATTCCGCTAAAAGACCAGGTTCCAGTGCCGACGAAACATGGTCTTGATGGTCATTGGGAGCGCCGCTTGACCAAGGGCGTTGTGCAGCCGGAGGTTACAATCGATCTGCATGGTTATACGCTGACCACCGCCCATGGCCGACTGGATAGCGCGCTCGAACTTTCTATTGCGGCAGGCCATCGCGCAATTTTGCTGATTACCGGCAAAGAACGCAGCGCGGATGAACGGCGGCGTGATGGCGGACGGGGCGCTATCCGGGCAGCGATTGCCGACTGGCTGGCAGCTTCCCGGCACGCGTCTCATATTGCCACGGTCAGAAATGCGCATCCCAGACACGGCGGGTCCGGCGCGCTTTATATTATCTTGCGGCGGCGGCGCTAAGCAAGCGCCCGTTCGACAACCAGCGTATAAATTTTCGCAAGCTGCTCCAGATCATCCAGCGCTACTGCTTCGTCCAGCTTGTGCATGGTTGCGTTGCACAGGCCAAATTCCACCACGGGCACGATCTTCGAAAGGAACCGAGCATCTGATGTGCCGCCGCTGGTCGATAACTCGGTGTTCAAACCTGTCACCTCTTTAATAGCATCTGCGATCAAACCGGATAACTCGCCTGGCGGCGTGAGAAAAGGCTCCCCTGATATTACTGGCCGTAGTTCGCCGCCGTGCTTTTCAACTATTGCGCGGATATGATCGCTCAGGCTGGCACCCGAATGCTGATCGTTAAACCGGATCGAAAGCCGCCCCTCCGCTTTTGCGGGAATCACATTATGCGCCGGATTGCCGACGTACAGATCGGTAAACTCGATGTTGCTGGGCTGGAACCAGTCGGTGCCTTCGTCCAGCTGGATCGCCTCGATTTCGGTTAATATTCTACCCAATTTGGTGATCGGATTGTCCGAAAGATGGGGATAGGCGACATGGCCCTGTGTACCGTTCACGGTCACCCACATGTTGACCGAGCCACGCCGCCCGATTTTGATCATATCGCCGAGCCGGTTGACGGACGTTGGCTCGCCAACCAGACAAAGATCCGGTGTGATGTTTTGAGCCTCCATATATTCCATCAGCGCCACCGTTCCAAAGCGCGCCGGACCTTCTTCATCGCCGGTAATGATCAGGCTGATCGTGCCAAGATCGGCGGGCAGGCTATGTAAAGCGCTCACAAAAGCAGCAATACTGCCCTTCATATCCACCGCGCCGCGCCCGTATAGCAAATCGCCGCGAACCTCCGGAACAAAGGGGTCGGTTTCCCAGCCTTCACCGGGAGGGACGACATCAAGATGACCCGCGAATGAAAAATGACGTGAACCATGGGCACCCTTGCGGAGTGCAAACAGGTTTTCCACCGGCCCATCAGGCGCTTCTCCGGCAATGAAGCGATGTACATCGAAACCAAGCGGTTCGAGCATGGCTTCCATCTCGTCAAACACGCTGCCGGCAGCGGGAGTGATGCTCGGATGGGAGATCAGGCGTTTCGCCAAATCAAGCGCATTATTGCCGGTCATATATCCGTTTAACCCTTAACCGTTTCCGGCGTTTCCAACCGTTCAATCACCCATGGCTCGTCTTCTGCAGACTCCATCCAGGTTTCAATCCACTCATGCTCCAATATGGTCTGCATGTAGCTTTGCGCGAATCCGGGGACTTGAAAGCCATAAGTCAAAAAGCGCGAAACCACAGGCGCGTACATGATATCGACAGCACCGAACGTTCCGAATAAAAACGGTCCACCGCTGCCAAAGCGTGCGCGGGCTTCTGCCCAGAGACGCAAAATCCGGTCGGCATCCTGAACCACTTCGGGCGAGAATTGCAGACCTTCATATTTCTTGCGGGTGTTCATCGGGCATTGTTTGCGCAGCGCCATGTAGCTGCTGTGCATTTCAGCCGCCATCGAGCGGGCCATGCCACGCGCTGTTTCGTCTTTCGGCCAAAACCGGTCACGGTGGGTTTTATCTGCCAGCCAGTCGATAATCGCGAGGCTGTCCCAAATCACCGTTTCGCCGTCCCACAGGATCGGCACTTTGCCGCCCGAGGGCGCAAAATTTTCCGAAGTCCGAATATCATCCCAATCTTCCCCAAAGAGAGGAACCGTGAGCTCTTCAAAATGCAGCCCTGATTGCTTGCAAGCGAGCCATCCGCGCATGGACCAGCTGGAATAGGCCTTGTTTCCGATTATCAGTTTCATTGCGGCATATTAGCCGTACGTTTCCAGCGAAGTCGAGAAACAAATGCAGTCAGAGTTGCACGGCATCCAGAACCGCCATCCGCAACGCATCAATGCCATCCTTTTTCTCCGATGAAGTGATGATCATCTCGGGATGTGCTGCTGGATGTTTCTTCGCAATCTCGGCTACTTGCGCTACAGTGGCAGCAAGCGCTTCCTGCTTCACCTTGTCGGCCTTGGTCATCACAATGTGATAGCTCACCGCTGCCTTGTCGAGCATCTCCATGATTTCTTCGTCGACCGGCTTAATCCCGTGACGAGAATCTATCAATACGAAGACACGCTTCAGAACTGCCCGTCCGCGCAGATAGTCATTGATCAGGTAACGCCATTTCTGGACGACTTTTGGCGGGGCTTTGGCAAAGCCGTAGCCTGGCATGTCGCAAATCCGGAAGATCAGCGGATCACCAACATCAAAAAAGTTGAGCTCTTGCGTGCGCCCGGGCGTGTTCGACGTGCGCGCGAGTCCATTGCGATTGGTGAGCGCGTTGATCAGCGATGATTTGCCGACATTGGACCGGCCTGCAAAGGCTATTTCCGGTGCCTTGGCAGGTGGCAGGAACTGCAACTGCGGCGCGCTTTTCAAAAATGAAATAGGCCCGGAGAATATTTTAGGATGGAGTGGATTGGTCACGACAGCCCGTCATCCTGTAAGTGTCTCAGGATTCCAGGAGATTCTGAAACAGGTTCAGCACAACAAGATATGCAGGTTGATTTCACATCCTAGCCTTTAGCTTCGGCTTCTTTTGCCTTGGCCTTTTCCTCGGCATCCTTCGCCATTTGCTCTTTCAGCTGCGGGTGACGCGAATAGAGCCACTTTTGCTGCACGATGGTGAGCACATTGGAGACCGTCCAGTAGAGCTGCAAGCCTGCGGCAAATGGTGCCATGATGAACACCAGAATCCACGGCATGAAGCTGAAAATCTTCTGCTGCATCGGGTCCATCTGCTGTGGGTTGAGCTTGAACTGGTAATGCATGGTAATACCCATCAGGATCGGCAGAATGCCAACTGCTAGAAAGGCCGGGGGATCGAAAGGAATCAGCCCAAACAAATTAACAGGTGTGAGCGGATCGGGCGCGGATAAATCCTTGATCCACAGCGTGAATGGTTCGTGGCGCATTTCGATGGAGAGCATCAGCACCTTATAAAGCGCGAAAAAAATCGGGATCTGCAGGAAGATCGGCAGGCAGCCCGCGAGCGGATTGACCTTCTCGTCCTTGTACAGCTTCATGATTTCCTGCTGCTGCTTTTGTTTGTCCTCTTTGTGCTTTTCCTGAATTTTCTTCATTTTTGGCTGTACTGCGCGCATCTGCGCCATCGATGCAAATTGCTTCTGCGCAATCGGGAACATGATGCCGCGCACGATGAATGTCATAATGATAATCGCGACGCCGAAATTTCCGACCATTTCGAATAACCAGTGCAGCAGATAGAAAAGCGGCTTTTCAAACCAGTAAAACCAGCCCCAGTCGATCGCGCGATCGAGCAGGGTGATGTTGTATTTCTCCTTGTAGGTATCGAGCAGCACCGTTTCCTTGGCGCCGGCGAATAGCCGCGTAGTGGTTTTCAACACCTTGCCGGGAGCGATAATTTGCGCGCTATCGCGGGAAATCTGCGCCTGAAACAGGTCGCCGTTGCCACTGCGGAATTTTGCATCAATCTTGCCGCTACCGGTCGGAATCAGAGCGCCGAGCCAGTATTTATCGGTAAAGCCTATCCAGCCTTTGGTACCGTTAAAATCGGCTCCTTTGCTCCCCGCTTCCATTACATCATCATAGTCCCAGTCGTAATTAGCCGTACCTTCAAACACGCCAACCGGGCCGATATGAATGGTCCAGGTACTCTTTTCAGCTGGAAGAACATTATCCAGATCACGCGTCCGGCTAAGCAATCCATATGGATTGAGCGCAATAGGGCTTGCACCGCGATTAATGACGCTTTGTTCCGCAGTAACGAGATAATTTTCGTCTATGGAATAGGTGATCGCAAAATTTTGTCCGTTGTCATTGGCCCAGCTCAAAGTCACCGGATTGCCCGGCGAGAGCTTGGCCTTGTCGGCTGTCCATATCGTGCTGTCGTCAGGAAGCTTAACACCCTCGCCAGCCCAACCAAAGCGATTGAAATAGGCATCTTTAGTCCCGGAAGGCGCAAACAGGCGCACTGGCGCGCTGTCTTTGGAAAGATCAATCGTGTGATCCGTTAGGGTCAAATCATCAATTTTTGCGCCGGCAAGATTGATCGATCCCTTGAGACGCGGTGTTTCAATTGCGATCCGCGGACTTTCCGGCAATGCAGCCGCAACCGAACGGAGCTTTCCAACCTGCGTTGTTGCCGCAACATCTGCGCCAACTTGTGGAGTCGTGGAAACATTCGGAGTGCCTGCGTCTGACTGATCATTGCCAGAAGCATTTGCCGCCTCAACCGTCTCGTTCTTGTTTGCCATGTCCGGGAAAAAAGTTTCCATCAGCATCGGCCAGCCGAACAATATGATACCGGTGAGCAGCACCGCCATGATGATATTACGCTTGTCGTCCACTATATTGTCCTGTTTTTCGGTATCACTGTCAGATAAGACGGGTGTATTAGTTGTTCAAGGCACCGGATCATATCCGCTGCCGCCCCAAGGATGGCAGCGCAATAGCCGTTTCATGCCCAACCAGCCACCTTTAATTGCGCCATGTTTTTCTATCGCTTCGATGGTGTAAGCCGAACAGGTCGGGGCATAACGGCAGGTTGGGGGCAAAATGCGCGAGGGGCCCCACTGCCAGCACCGTACAATGAAAATGAAAATGGCTTTGAGCATCCGATTCAGAGCTTCTTTGCGAGATGCTTGAGGCCTTTTTCAAGGTCCGTTTTCATTTTCGCAAATTCTGGTTCTTGATCCTGTTTGCGACCAATCATGATATGGTCGACCCCGCAATACCTTGTCTTGGAAGTACTTGCGCAAGCAATGCACGGAACCGGCGCTTCATTCTGTTGCGCGCAACCGCATTACCGATTTTTTTGGTGACGGTGATGCCATAGCGAATCGTGTTTTCTGCCACCGGATGATCCTCCCGGCGTTTATGCGCGAGCAAAACAAAGCCCGGCGCCACGAATCGCTTGCCGCGATTGGCGGCGAGAAAATCCGGGCGTTTCCGAATCACTTCTATAGCGGGTGAATTTTCCGGTGAGCTCGCGTTCGCAAGCTCGGATACGACGGGCGTATCGGTGTCAGGCAGAGAGCTTCTTGCGGCCACGGTTACGGCGGGCAGCCAGCACGCGGCGGCCTCCTACTGTGGCTTTGCGGGCGCGAAAACCATGGCGCCGTTTGCGGACCAGTCGGCTTGGTTGAAATGTGCGCTTCATCGCGTTTTCCTAAAGTCAAAATATCGATAAAAAAGGCCGCGCAAAAGCACGACCGCCTGTTGGTCGCTGCGATTAAGGCGGAGACCGCATAAAGTCAAGCTTTAGCGCGGAACTTTCTTGTTTTCGTTGCCGGTCTTCACTTTGCCAAAATAAGGCAGCTCAAAATTGTCAGGAAGCTCTTTATGGCGCTTCCGGCGCATCGCCCAGTCGGTCCATTTGCCATATTGCGGGAAGCGCCGTTTGAAATCCACATAGCGTTTCTTCGCCCAGCGCGAATTTTGGAGGACCAATGCTAGTCCGATCGGGAACACGATAACGAACCCGGGCCGGGAATGGCTCCGATAATTGGTGAGATTGCGATCAACAGAAAACCCAGCACCGAAAGCGCGAATCGCGATCCGGATGTATAGGCCCAGCGCTTATTTGGTTTTTCTTCCATCAAACCTCAATATGGTGCATTGCAATATCAGCCGCAAGCCGTGCCGCCGATAATTCGGTGCATTTGGTCGTTAATGTCAGAATTTCATGGATATAGCGTGAACGATAATCATTTTATCGCGCCGGTATGACGATGCTGGCTTGTTCCGGCCTATTGCAGCAATTGATATTGCGCCAGATCGTTGCGCGACAGTTTGAGTTGTCCGGAAAACGGTACGCTGTTGGTGAGCGCATAAAATGCCCGGGCTTTCTCAGCAGGAACACCCATTTCTGCATAATAGCCAAGATATTCGGCGTGAACCGGATCATGCGCCGGGTAGTCATTGGCCTCAAGGCCGTCCTCATCCATCCAGCTATGGACAACAAATTCCGCGCCGTCGTCTGCCGTATGCTTCACGCCAGCGAGAAAAAGCTCAACCGCACCGGAGCGGATCGAACCATTAGCCGGAACATGTGTATTAATGCCCGCTCGTCTTATCATCCGCGCCAGATTGAGATTGGCTTCTTCATCAACCGATCCATCGCAGTCGAGCATCTCGATGCGTTTGATACCGGGATGGCGCTGGAGCATCTTGCGGAACAGTGCCGGTGTATAGCTGTCCACGGTGCCGGTCATCTCCGCGACATGCGGGGCGACCACGCGAAACGGGCCATATTCGCCAATAGCGAGAGATTGTTGATCGAAGCTACGATCGTCAAAGCTGCTGTTCGCAAAACCCTGATCGGCGCTAGCTGGTTCAATAATCTCATACTCGAGGGTCTCAACCGTCTCGGTGACAGTATAGCTGCCGCTCGCTTGCGCAGCCTTTTGCGGCAGGACTAGCGAGAAAACAGCAAAAACGGTCAGCCAGAGCGCGCCGCTCAGACTGATTTGCTTGTGTGATTTGTGATACATGCCCCGATTCATAAGAAGCCTTTTGGCCGATAGGCCTTGCCAAATGGTAGAAGCGGCTGGTTCCCTGAAAATTAACCAACAACATGCGCGGGAAACGGTGAAGACAGGTGTTCTTTGACCGTTTCGGCCAAGTGATCGTTCCCGCTCGACTCGAGCTTAGCGGCTGGCCACTGTCCTTTAGATGAAAATATGCGGGGCAAAATGGTAGCACTGGTTCAGACCGTCGCTTATCTCGGCCTGGAGGCGCGGGGCGTCGAAGTCCAGTGTCAGGTCGCTCCCGGACTACCTGCGTTTAATGTCGTCGGGCTGCCCGATAAAGCGGTGGGCGAAAGCCGAGAACGGGTCCGTGCGACGATCTCGGCGATGGGGCTTTCGCTGCCGCCCAAGCGGATCACGATAAATTTATCGCCGGCCGATTTGCCCAAGGAGGGCTCGCATTATGACTTGCCGATCGCGCTGGCGTTGCTTGGCGCGATGGGGATTATCGATGCCGAGACATTGGCGAGCTATGTGGTGGTCGGTGAACTATCGCTGGACGGACGGCTGGCCGCAACACCCGGTGTCCTGCTCGCCGCGCTTCACGCATCTGCCGAAAATCTGGGATTGATTTGCCCGGCATTGCAGGGACCAGAGGCGGCGTGGGCGGGCGATGTCGAAGTTCTTGCGCCAACGGATTTATTGACACTCCTCAATCACTTCAAAGGTCAGTCCATCCTTACGCCGCCGGAAACCGGCGCAGCGCCAGAGCCGGATTATGGTCCCGACCTTAAGGATGTGAAAGGCCAGGAAACCGCTAAGCGCGCCTTGGAAATTGCTGCGGCTGGCGGGCATAATTTGCTGATGAACGGCCCGCCCGGTTCGGGAAAATCCTTGCTGGCATCCTGCTTGCCCGGAATATTGCCGCCGCTTTCGCCCGGGGAAGCGTTGGAAGTTTCTATGGTTGCTTCAATGGCTGGGACTTTAGAAGGCGGCACTATCAGTCGCGCGAGACCTTTTCGCAGTCCGCATCACAGCGCCTCGATGGCCGCTCTGGTTGGCGGCGGTTTGAAGGTCCGGCCTGGAGAGGTCAGTTTGGCGCATCTCGGCGTATTATTTCTGGATGAATTGCCTGAGTTCAAACGCGATGTGCTCGATTCGTTGCGCCAACCGCTGGAAACCGGAGAAGTCAGCGTCGCGCGCGCCAATGCACATGTAACATTTCCGGCCCGCGTACAAATGGTGGCCGCGATGAACCCTTGCCGTTGCGGGCATCTGGGGGACGCCGCTCTGGCTTGTTCGCGGGCACCGAAATGTGCGGCGGATTATCAGGCGAAAGTCAGCGGGCCTTTGCTGGACCGGATTGATTTGCACATTGAAGTGGAAGCATTGTCGGCCAGCGATCTCACTATGCCGCCACCCGCTGAGAGCTCCCATGTGGTCGCAGCCCGCGTCGCACGAGCGCGGGATATCCAGCGGCAGCGCTATGCTGATCTGGAGGCCCGGACGAATACCGAGATTGATGGCGACGGGCTGGAGAATTACGCGACCCCCGATGAGCCGGGGCAGAAACTATTGGCGCAGGCGGCAGAAGTAATGCGGCTGTCAGCACGCGGCTATACGCGGGTGCTCAGGGTATCGCGGACGATTGCGGATTTGGCAGGTGTTGATCAGGTGGGGCGTATTCATGTCGCAGAAGCCCTGAGTTATCGGAGGCAGGCGCCGAGGAACTAACCGTTCGCAGCATCCTAAGCCGCCTTATCACCTTCGGTCAGTTCCAGTGGTGGGGAGGCACTTTTCATATCCACAGTGGTTTTCGCCATATTGGGTAATTTCGCACTCTTGTGCTTGAACTTGCCATCCACATGGCCGCCTTGCTCGATCGTGACATTTTCATAAGCCACATCGCCACTGATTCGGGCGGTAGAAGAAATCACCAGATCGCCGGATTCGATTGAGCCTTCCACCGAACCGGACAGACTCGCGTTCTGGGCTATGATCGCGCCCTGGATCTTGCTGGAGGGGCCTTGTACCAGGGATAGGCACTTGATGTCACCAATCACTTCACCATCAATATGCAAATCAACGCGCGAATCGATATTGCCGGTTATGGTGATTCCGTCGCCGATAATTGAAAAGCTCGAGCCACCGGTGCCGTTGCTTCTAGCCACGGCTGGTGCTCTGCTTGGCGTTATTGTCGGCGCGCTTTCGAGCGTTTGCTTTGACTTTGAGAACATCTGAGTTCGTCTCCAAAAATGGCCGGGGGTTTATCGCCTGCCCGTTCATCCGCACTTCAAAGTGCAGATGCGTGCCGGTCGACCGTCCCGTGCTTCCCATAGCCCCACTTGTAACCCCTGCGTTACATTTTGACCAGTGGCCACGTTTACCCGCGACAAATGGGCGTAACGCGTCATTAAACCGTTACCATGTGTAATTTCCACAGTCTTACCATAGCCTGATTTCCAGCCTGCGTGAGTCACCTTCCCCTTGGCAGCGGAGAGAATCGGCTGGCCGTGCGGGCCTTTGAAATCAATGCCGCTGTGCATCGCACCGCCGCCGGTAATCGGATCGCGTCGATAGCCATAATTGCTCGTCATCATATTTATGCTGGTTGGCATAGCAGAGGGAATTGCGAGCAATGTGCGCTCCAGCGCGTCCATCCGGGTCAGCGCGTTGCTTAGTCGCTCAAGCGTCGGATGGAGATCATCGCTACCACTCGAGAAGAACGGGATCAGCGGTCCACCCATTGCTATGCCCGAAGCGTTCATATTGGCAGCGAGTTTGTCAGGGTTCAAACCGAATTTGCGAATGGCAACCTCGGCCTGAGTGGAGCGCTTCATGGCGGCGCGGGTTAACTTCTTGGCAAAGAGGATTTGGCGGGCTTCCAGCGCGGCGAGCTTGCCTGCCGCGGGAAATGCCGCACTTATTTTCTTGGTATTTTCGAGAATCTTCTTCTCGTCAGCGGTTAGTTTTTCCGAACCAGTCGCCTGCTTGGCAACATCATTGCCGATAAATTGTTTGGTGATCTGGTCGAGTGCATCTTGCCGTTCGTTAAGATCGGCCGCAACATCTTCAACTGATGATTTATAGGCGGCAACACGGTTTTGGGTGCTGTTGATTTCGGCTTCCTTGGCCGCCAAAGCCATCCGGTCGCGAGACACGGTAAACTGGTTGACCGTCATCGCCAAAGTGACGACTAGCCAGATGCCAAGCACAGCCGCGATAGAACCCGCGATGCGCTTTTGCAGTTTTGCCGAAAATTTTAAGAACCTTACCTGTCCGTGCGACCGCATGAAAAACTCGCGATCCGTAAACATATGGTCCAGCCGGGCTAAAAGCCCTGGCTTGGTTTTAATATTGTTGTGCATGACCCGCCGTTATTATTACTAATCCCCAACCGCCCGCTAGCAGAGGAGGATTGAGCGCGCGAATCGCATTCGGCAGACTCGTGACGAATCGAACGAGTCGTGCGGTGAATTGACTTTTTTGCAATTCATTAACTGCAATATCACAGTTTTTGGCGATTCGATTGCAAGAATTCGCCACCTTTCAATTTTTCCCGAATGACGGATTTTTTTGCACGTCAGGATTACGAATATCGTTTAATTGCCATTGTTGCTCGTGCTAGCATCGCAAGATGAACAAGCATCAAGCCACGATAGAAAAAATGGGCCAAACAGCACGCCGCGCATTCGCCGATTTGGCGGGTGCGAGCGATGCGCAAAAAGCGGCGGCATTGAAAGCGGCGGCAAAGCAACTGCGCATGGGTAGAGAAGCGATTTTATCGGCCAACGCGCTCGATATGCAGAAGGGCAAGGAGCGCGGATTGAGCGATGCGATGCTCGATCGCTTGATGATCGACGATGAGCGATTGGAATCCATTGCATCAGCAGTCGAGCAAGTTGCCCTTTTGCCAGACCCCGTTGGCGCTCGAATTGATCGTAATGAACAACCCAACGGTCTGGTGATGGAGCGCATCCGAGTGCCGCTGGGTGTGATCGGAATAATTTATGAAAGCCGTCCGAATGTTACTGCGGATGCCGCCGCCTTGGCTTTGCGATCTGGCAATGCGGTGATTTTGCGCGGCGGCTCGGAAGCGATTGAGAGCAATCGCACGATCCACAAGGCGATGGCGGTGGGCGTTGCCGAGGCAGGCCTGCCGGAGGATGCCATTCAATTGGTGCAAACGACGGACCGTGAAGCGGTTGGTGCCATGTTAAAGGCGAGCGGGTTAATCGACATCATCATTCCCCGTGGCGGCAAGTCGCTGGTTGCGCGCGTCCAGGACGAAGCGCGCGTTCCTGTGCTGGCGCATCTGGATGGCATTTGTCACACCTATATCGGAAAGGATGCGGATCGGAACAAAGCCATTGCGATCGCCGTCAACGCCAAAATGCGCCGTACCGGTGTTTGCGGGGCGATGGAAACGCTACTCATCGATCAGGATTATCCCGCGCCCGGCCCGCTTGTGCGTGCGCTCATAGAGGCGGGCTGCGAAGTGCGCGGTGACGACATGATCATGGAGTTGGATCCGCGGACGGTTTCTGCTGAACCTGTCGATTGGGACACAGAATATCTTGCGCCCATTGTCGCCGTGCGGATGGTGCAGGGTGTGGACGAAGCGTTGGCCCATATCGCCGAGCATGGCTCTCATCATACCGATGCCATCGTGACTGAAGATAACGAGGTGGCACAGGAGTTTATCCAGCGCGCGGACAGCGCAATCGTTATGCACAATGCGTCAAGCCAGTTTGCCGATGGCGGCCAGTTTGGTCTGGGTGCTGAAATCGGCATTTCTACAGGACGTTTGCATGCCCGCGGGCCGGTGGCACTGGAAGGACTGACGACTTACAAATGGGTGGTGCGCGGGACGGGCCAGGTGCGGCCTTGACCCCAAACCGATGAAAACCACAGGACTCCTCGGCGGATCGTTTAACCCTGCTCACGGCGCACACCGTTCAATCAGCTTGTTCGCGATGGAAGAACTGGCAGTGGACGAATTGTGGTGGTTGGTATCACCAGGCAATCCTTTGAAAGCGAGCGCAAAAGACATGGCACCGCTTAATGCGCGGCTGGCCTCAGCACTAAAAATGGCACGGCGCAGCGCTATTCGCCCGACCGCAATCGAGAAACAATTGGGCACGCGCTATACATATGACACGATTCTCGCGCTGGTTAGGAAACATCCGAAAAGGCAATTTATCTGGATCATGGGCGCGGATAATCTGGCGCAATTTCATCGCTGGAAAGACTGGCGGAAAATCGCACGTTTATTGCCGATTGCAGTTATCAGCAGGCCCGGCTATGATGTTGATGCTTTTGCGGCTCCCGCAATGGCCTGGCTCCGGCGCTTCGTCCACCCTGCGAGCCAGCGTAGAAGCTGGACAAAATGGAGTACGCCAGCGCTGACATTCTTGCGCTATCGTCCCGACCCCCGCTCGGCCACCGCGATTCGGCTGGCCCGGCCCCAATGGCATAAAGAACACGCCAATCGCTGCGTTCGTGACGCAGTGACACGGCAACTTATTTGCCCCGATGATTGACTGGATATAGTTTTGACTGAACGTAAGACCAAATTGAAATCAGCCCAATCGCCGGAGGGGAAAGCTGAATCAGATGCGCTTTATGCGCTGGTCATGAAATCGCTTGATGACGATCAGGCGCAGGACATTGTTGCGATACCGTTGGCGGGCAAAAGCAATATTGCCGACCATATGGTGATTGCGGAAGGGAGATCGACGCGGCAGGTCGCATCGATTGCACAAAAACTGGCCGAGCGCGTCAAGCAAGCTGGCGGAACCGCACGGATTGAAGGTCTCGCCAATGCGGACTGGGTCTTGATTGATGCAGGCGACGTGATTGTTCACCTTTTCCGGCCCGAAGTGCGTAGTTTCTATAATCTGGAACGCATGTGGATGGTCGAGGATGACGAGGATCAAGCGGAAGCCGCCGAAGCTTAAAAACAGCCAATGAAACTGCATATTGTCGCTCGCGGAAAAATTGGCCGCAGTCCTGAATGGGAGCTGGTCGACCGATATGTGAAACGCATTCCATGGGATGTGAAACTCAGCGAATTGCCGGACCAAGGCGGGAAAACACCCAAACTGGATGGCGAAACCAAAATCATTGCGCTGGACGAAACCGGCGAAAACTGGACATCCAAAAATTTTGCAAAGCTGCTGGCAGGTTGGCGCGACAATGGTGTGCGCGAAGCGCGTTTTCTTATCGGCGCAGCAGATGGTTTGTCAGCTGAAGAACGCGCCAGCGCCGATCATTTTTTGTCCTTTGGCAAAGCAACCTGGCCACACATGATGGCCCGCGCGATGCTGGCAGAACAATTGTTTCGCGCGACTGCAATAATTGCTAACCATCCCTATCACAGAGAAGGATGAGCGAGTGCTGCGCGG
Organism: Parasphingorhabdus halotolerans; assembly: GCF_012516475.1. NCBI lineage: Bacteria > Pseudomonadati > Pseudomonadota > Alphaproteobacteria > Sphingomonadales > Sphingorhabdaceae > Parasphingorhabdus > Parasphingorhabdus halotolerans. The sequence continues at coordinate 2,340,029 of NZ_CP051217.1, forward strand.
ATTTTTAGGTTTGGTAATAATGCTGGCGATTGGCGCCTTCTGCGCCGCATCGCTGACCGCCCAGACTTCCGGCCCATCCTTGTCGGAGCAGCAACGTGCGCTTGTTTCTGCAAGGGAACAATCGGAAAGCGCGCGGCAGCGCAGCGATGCGTTGCGTCGTCAGGCTGACACTGCATCTAATGAAGCGGACCGGGTGGCAAGCGAAGCGGCGGCGCTCGCGGCCCGCATTCAGGCAAGCGAAGCTGACATAAGGGCGGCAAGGGCGCGCATCGCCATTGTCAGAAGGCTTCAGCAACAACTACGCGCAAGGTTGGCGGAAAGGCAGGAACCCGTGGTTCGTTTGACTGCGGCACTCCAGATGATGACCCGCAAGCCGACCGCGCTCGCGCTTGTGGAGCCCCGCTCGCTGGATGAGCTCATATATATGCGTTCGATCATGTCGACCGTCATTCCGGAAATTGAACGCCGCACGGCGAGCTTGCGGAACGAGGTGAAGCAGGGCGAGAAACTGCGCGCCCAGTCGGATCGCGCGATTGCTTCGCTCAACGAGAGCCAGCAGCGGCTAAAGGAACGCCGTACTCAATTGGCGCGATTGGAAGCCAACGAGCGGATTACCGCCTCGCAATTTGCCGATGATGCCGGGCTGGAACAGGATCGCGCACTGGCACTGGGCGAGGAAGCACGAGATATTCTCGATCTGATGGATCAAATTCGCGAAAGCGGCGAGGTCCGCGAGTCTCTGGCGGATCTGGATGGTCCGCTGCTGCGGCCCGGGCAGGGCAATGACCAGCGAGCATCCCGCAAATCAAAAGATCCCGCCATTGCCAATGCCTATAGGCTGCCAGTGGTTGGTGATATCATCACTGGACTGGGAGAGATATCCAATAGCGGCTATCGCTCTCGCGGGCTTACCATCGCCGTTGATCCGAATGCGCAAATCGTCGCGCCAGCAGCAGGCCGAGTGGCCTTTTCCGGGCGGTATAAGGGTTACGGTAACATATTGATCATTGAGCATGACGGCGGTTGGACCAGCTTGATCACTAATATGGCGACAACGAGCGTCGAAGAAGGCGCCAAGGTGGTGCAAGGCGCTCCGGTTGGTCGTTCCGGCAATGACGACCCAACCGTCACCGTTGAGCTGCGCCGAAATGGCCGACCCATTGATATTGCCGCGCTTATCGGCTGAAGTTTGTGCTTGAGCGACCAGTTTTGAGTTGTTGGTCGACGAACAGCGTCATATTTGGTTAAGGTGCTTGGCTTTATCAGCGATTCAGGCCTATATTTACTGTATATTTCAAGTCACAGGACAGACCACATGAAAAAGCCTTTTCTTCAAGCCTCCGCGCTGGTTTTGACCGTCGCGCTGTTACCCGCCACCACTTCGGCACTGTCTGCGGTGGACGCGAACACATATCGCGAAATGGAGCAGTTCATGAGCGTGTTTGACCGGGTGAGAAACGACTATGTCGATCAGGTTGACGATGCCGATCTGATAAAGGGCGCAATTGACGGGATGCTTGGTAGTCTCGATCCGCACAGCAGCTTTCTCGATGCCCGTGATTTTGAAAACCTGCGGACGCAAACAGATGGCAATTACGGCGGTCTAGGTCTGTCTGTAACCATGGAAGACGGAGCGGTTAAGGTGATTGCGCCGTTTAAGGATACCCCGGCGGACAAAGCTGGCGTGAAGGCGGGTGACTATATCACCCATATAAACGGCGAGTTGATTTATGGCGGAACACTGGATGAAGCGGTCGAAGAAATGCGCGGCAAGCCGGGCACGCCAATCGAACTGACCATCGTGCGCCCGGGCCGCGACAAGCCTTTTGATGTTTCGATGAACCGCGCGATCATTGATCTCAAACCGGTGACATGGGAGATTAAGGATCAGGTTGGTGTGATCAGCCTCAACAGCTTTTCCGCCGATGTCGGCGCGGACGTAAAAGCGGCGATCACAGGCATTGAAAAATCACTGGGCAAAAAACCACTTGGTTATATTCTCGATATGCGTTCCAACCCCGGCGGTCTGCTGGACGAGGCAGTGGCGGTGTCGGATGTGTTTCTGACGCGCGGTGAAATTGTTTCGCAGCGTGGCCGCAAAAAATCAGACATTGAGCGTTATTTCGCAAAAACCGGTGACGCCGCCAATGGCCTGCCGGTGATTGTGCTGATTGATGCTGGTTCGGCATCGGCTTCTGAAATCGTAGCTGGAGCGTTGCAGGATCATCATCGCGGACTGGTGATGGGTGAACGCAGCTTCGGCAAGGGATCGGTGCAAACATTGTTGCCGCTTTCCAATACCTCGGCGCTGCGCCTGACGACAGCGCGCTATTACACGCCGTCTGGCAAGTCAGTGCAGGAGGGCGGCATTGAACCTGATATCATCGTGCCGCAGCTTTCCGACCCCGATTATAAAACCCGCCCGAAATTCCGCGAGGCAGATCTCCGCCGCCATTTGATCAACGAAATCAAACTGGAAGACGGTGTTCTGGAAGAAGACACCAAAGAAGATCCTCGGTTTACGGCGACTTCGGAAGAGCTCGAAAAACAGGGCGTGAAGGATTTTCAGATGCATTATGCCTTGCAAACGCTGAGTCGTCTGGGTCCTGAAGGTATGAGGGTTGCGATCAACAAGGCTACGAAAAAGGCAGTCACAAAGAAACCCGCGACCGCTAAAAATTAAAGGCTGAATGCATGGCATTGACGCGAATAGCCTATGCACTGGCGCTGATCATTCCCGCTGCCTTGCTGGGCGGCGCTTTGATCAGCCAATATGTTTTTGGCCTCTATCCGTGCGAAATGTGCATGTGGCAGCGCTGGCCGCATTACATCGCTCTCGGTTTTGCTGCGTTGGCGATGGCATTGCGCAACCATGAACTGTCGAAATCCATCGTGGTTGCCGCGGCGCTGGCGGTATTGGTCAGCGGTCTGATCGGCGGTTTTCACGCAGGCGTGGAATATGGCTGGTGGGAGGGGCTGACCGCATGCGCCACGACGGTGCCTGCCAGCGGCGATATGCTCGACTCCATCATGAACGCGCCGCTCGTGCGCTGCGATGTCGCGCCCTGGTCGCTTTTCGGAATTTCTCTTGCGGGCTTTAATTTTCTTTTGTCAGTGGTCGGAGCCATGCTTATCTTGATGTTATTGACAATGGGCCGTAAGGAAATGCAGCATGGATGAAAAAAACCTCGGACGGTCAAAAGCGGATATCGCCTCGATGATCCGTGTCAATCAGGCGGGCGAATATGGCGCGGCGCAAATTTACAAAGGCCAGCTTGCGGTGATGGGCGATGATGCGCCCGACAGCAGCGCAATCCATCATATGGCCGAGCAGGAACAAGTGCATCTGGATGCATTTGACAAGATGATAGCCGAACGCGGCGTGCGGCCCACACTTTTGCAACCATTCTGGAAAGTTGCAGGCTACGCGCTGGGTGCCACGACTGCTGCAATGGGCCCGCGCGCTGCAATGGCTTGCACCGCGGCGGTCGAAACGGAAATAGACGCCCACTACAAGGAGCAGCTTGACGCCCTGGAATCGGAAAATGATCCCGAGCTGACCCGTATGATTACGGAGTTCCGTGAAGAAGAGCTGGAGCATAAGGCAACAGCGATAGCGGCGGGTGCAGAAGAAACGCCCGGTTATCCCGCGCTCAGCGCAGCCATCCGTTTGGGATGCAGGGTCGCGATCGGGTTGTCCAAACGGATTTAAAAGGAACAGATTGCTTCACGGCGGGTTCATTCCGCAAATGGCAAAGGAACTGACATGAAAAACATCGCAATTTTATCAGCTGCCGCTTTGGCTGCATCAAGTTTTGCCGCAACGCCAGTGTTGGCACAGGATGCTGCTGGCGACCGGGTTAACCAGTTGGTCATATACGGCGATGATCCCTGTCCGCAGAGCACGGAAGGCGAGATCGTCGTTTGCGCGCGCAAAGACGAGAGCGAGCGCTACAGAATTCCTGAAACCCTGCGCGGCGGCGAGCTTGGTGAGGCAAAAAACCAGGCTTGGTCAGAGCGCGTGAAATCCTACGAATATGTAGGCAAGTCCGGCACCAATAGCTGCTCTCCAACCGGGGCTGGCGGCTTTACCGGCTGTACCCAAAAACTACTTTCTCAAGCCTATGCCGAAAAAAGCATTGATGACACGGTGAACTGGGGCCAGTTGATTGAAGAAGAGCGCCAAAAACGCCTCGCATCTATCGATGCGGAATCCGCCGTTGTCGAGGCGCGGGTCCGAGAAATCGAAGCCCAGCGTGATGAACAGGAGCGTGCGGCGGCCGAAGCGCTGGAACGCCTTGAAGCACAGGATGCTGCTGCGGAAACCGCGAAAAACCGCGCTACTAACGAGCTGGCGAGACCGCCCGAAGCTGACGAGGCACCCGGGCCAAACTAGGCTTCGCGCTAGCTAGTTTTCTTCGCTTCAATCCAGCGGTTCACTTGCGCCTCCAGCATATCGAGCGGCACTGAGCCTTGCCCCAGCACTACATCATGAAATTCGCGTAGATCAAATTTCTCGCCGAGCGTCTCGGTGGCTCTGGTGCGCAGTTCACGGATCTTGAGCTCGCCCATTTTATAGGCCAGCGCTTGCCCCGGCCATGAGATATAGCGATTGACTTCCGCTTCTATATTACCCGCCGTAAGCGCCGTGTTGTCAGTCATGAAATCAATCGCGCGCTGCTTGCTCCAGCCTTTGGAATGGATGCCCGTATCGACCACCAACCGGGTCGCCCGCCACATTTCATAAGAGAGGCGACCCATGTTTTTGGCCGGTGTATCGTAGAGCCCCATCTCAATGCCAAGGCGCTCCGAATAGAGCCCCCAGCCCTCCACAAAGGCGGTGAAGAAGGCTCCGTTTTTGCGAAAATCGGGCATATCCAGTTCCTGCTGCAAGGCTATCTGCTGGTGATGACCGGGCACGGCTTCGTGCACGCTGAGCGCAGGAATTTCCCAGAACGGCCGTTGGTCAAGCTTGGATGTATTGACGTAATAGGTGCCGGAAATGCCGACCTCTGGAGAGCCGCCGTTATAATAGGCTGTGGTTGTGCCTTCTGCTGTCTCGGCAGGAATTTCCCTGATGCCATAAGGCAGCCGCGCCAGCTTGCCGATGATCGTCGGCATTTTGCCGTCTATCATCTTGGTCACGCGCGCGACCTTTTCCATCAATTCTTCCGGCGTCTTGGCGTAATACTGCGGATCGGTGCGCAGATGCTCGATAAACGCCTCGCGTGTATCATAGCCCGCTTCCTTCGCTACCGTGACCATTTCAGCACGGATGCGGGCGACTTCGCTCAAACCGATTTTATGGATTTCGTCGGCCGTTTTGTCCGTGGTGGTCATCTGACGGACCTTGAAATTATAATATGTATCGCCGCCGGGCTGCGCTGATACGCCGGGCGCAGTGGCGCACTTTGGTTTATATTGTGTGTTGTACCAGTCAAGTTGCTCTTGCAGCAGCGGGTTGATCAGCATCCCGATCGTGGCGGCAGCGCGCAGGGCCACCGCCTCAAATTCCTCGGGATCGACCCCCTGCGGGATCGGCTTTTTAAAGGGTTCGTAGAAGCGCGATTCTGTTGGATCTTCGACGATCAAGCCGGATATGGTTTTCTCATGGCCATCCAGCGCGACGCAAGGCTGGGCGAAACCGCCAGCAATCGCCTGATTGGCGATGGCGATATTTTTGGTATGCATATCGCCGTAGCGCTTCAGCCGGTTTCCGTAGCTGCGATAATCGGCGATGGTTTTGAATGGCAGATTATTGTGCATGCCTGCAAAATTCTGGTGCCAGGCGGAATAGCTCGTAAAATTCATCACCCGCTGCGGATATGTATTGGCTTCTATCTGCTCCCCCAATGTTCGCCGTAAAATACCGAAATTGGTGCGGTCGTCTTCCGTGAACCCGCGCTGGTCGAGCGCATCCAGTTGCTTGAGCCACGCTTTGGCTTTCTCAACCCGCTTGTCTTCGGCCTCCAGGCTCGCATCGCTGATCCGCCCTTCAGGATCATCAACCCCGAGCGATGAAGCAAATTCAGGAAATTGATCCAGCGTATAAGACCAATAATCATCGGCTATTTGCTTGAGCGCGCTATTATCCTGCGCGTGGGCAGGCAAGGGGGTGGAAACGAGCAAGATAGCGGCGATAGCATTGAGGGCTGGGGACAAGTGGCGCATGGTTTTCCTCTCGATATTTTCCGATTTGATAACGCAGGAAACTATTATTGGCTAGTGTTGCTTGGCTGTTGAGATCAGACCGCTGGAAGGGCCAAGCAGGTTCAGACGCAAATCCATCGCCCGCTGATAGTCGATGTGATTAATCTTGAGCGGTGTTAAAGCTGATCCGCCAGCGACGCCGATTGTTAGCGTGGCCAAATTCAGCGGATGATCCAGTGGCGATTGTTCCAGATCAACCGATTGGATTTTGCGCAACGGCAAGATGGTGAGCTTGCGGCTCCACCATCCCGTATGGACAAACAGTTGATCCTTGGTCAGCGCGTACCGGTGACGCCGCCAGTTTAAAATCATTGACGCCGTGACGGGTATCCAAAGCAAAATCAGGGCAAAAAATGCCGGATGCAAGAAATGCGAAAGTGCCCAGGCTATTGCCGCCAGCGCCAGCGCGAGGATCAAAGCATCCCGCCACCACATGGCCGAATCCACATTATCGAATATGAGTTCCGGCGCCGCGTTGCGGATGCCGGTTTCCTCCATTATCGGTTCAATTTCATCAGGCTTGGCGCAAGGCGCAGCGCTGTGATCGCTCTCTCCGCCAACATCGCTGGCCAGCGATTGAAACTTCAGGTGATACCAGCCAAAGCGCTCGCGAATCGGTCCGGTCTTAATGATCGCCGCCTGTACCCGCTGGATTGGCATGACCATATCGGTCAGCGTAAAAAGGCCGCGTCGGCGGCGGAAACCGGCCTTCACCCGGTCCAGTCGAAATCCGTATTCGCGAACAAAGGTGCGGATGACGCCGCTGGCGACACCGATGAAGACCAGCGATCCGATAGCGCCCAATATCCCCAGAACTCGCGTTCCGAAGCTTAGACCATTGACGAACTCCTGATCCATCCAGAGGCCCGCCCAGTATCGCGGGTCAAAAACTTCCCCCGGAAGCAAAAAATCAAGGTTTTGCGCAGCGGCCCCGAGCAGGGCGAGTAAAATGAACGAGAAATCAAACAGCCCGGCGACAAAAACGCGCGTGTTGTTCATTGCGAAAACCGGAGTGCTATCTTCTTCGTCCGCAACGCCTTCAACTGCGTCCGTTTGGGAACCAGTCCCGGCGATCAATCCGGCTTTGCGATCACGGATAATATCCCGCAATCTCTCCGCTTCAAGCAGTGACACTGCATCAAGAGAATCTTCATCACCGCCGGATCCACCTGTTTCGATTTTCACTTTTGCCAATCCCAAGAAGCGGGCGATCAACTTTTGTTCGACATTCACATCCTGAATACGTTCGTAGGGGATCGAGCGATTGTTGCGCGATAAGACGCCGCTTTGAATCCGCAAATCCTCTGCCCCGACAGTATAGGAAAAGCGCGACCAGGCGAGCCAGGTGAAGAACATCGGGATGGCAAATATCAGTGGAATGATGAGCGGTGCCAGCCATAGGAAACCCGCATCCAGCGCCTTATCGAAGTTCGACCAGGTCAGTGCGACAAGAGCGAAGCCAACCGAGGGCAGCAGACCGATAAAGTTAATCAGCAAGGTGAGTGGGTGCAACCGGTGACTTACCGGACCTTCTGCGGAATCGACACCGCCCTGAGCTTCGGTCACCGCATTTTCGATCATATCATGTCTTTGCGAATATGGCCCTTGATCGTCTCGCGCATCGCCTCGGCATCGGCAGTCGCGAGACCGGGCAGGGTGACGATGCTATTATGCGTGCCGGCGGTGTGGACCACCAGAGTGGAGAGCCCGAGCCAGCGCTGCAAAGGCCCCTGCGCGACATCAATATGCTGGATACGGTTGAACGGGACGATGGTGTCCGTCCGCCACAAAAACCCGCGCAGCACGCGCAGTTGCTCATCGCCCATCTCATAGCCCCAGCGGCGAAACTTGCGATACGGCAGCATCACGATCAACAGAAATGCGAAGACGTTGAACGGCACCAGCAGGTAAGTCGCAGCAATGCCCAATTGTGTTTGCAGGAAATAGGCGGCCACAAAAGACGCGATAACGAGCGGCAAAACGCCAAATATAACATTGAGTCGCATCAGTGACTTTTGCGGTGGATGCAGCGGTGTCAGGCCCTGATTATAGGCGCGCAAATGGTCGGTTTCCATCTGTTCCAATGGATCGGCTGCGGCCAGCGGCGTGGAAGACATGGAGGCTTGTTCGGTCATATTTTTTCTATGCCCTTACTGTGTTGTTTAGGCAAGACAGATAGCTTGTCGATACGAGCGCTGCACCTAATACCTAGCGCAGCTATTGATACTTAGCGAGCGAGCGCAGCTTCCGCCTCGTCGGTCAGCGATTTGACAATTTCGGCCACGCTTTCTTCTGCCTTCACCATGCCCACAGATTGCCCGGCCATCACGCTGCCATTCTCGACATCACCGTCAATCACCGCCTTGCGCAATGCCCCGGCCCAGAAATGCTCGATCTGCAATTGCGCCTCGCCCATTTCTATTTCGCCTGCGTCCAGCAACTTGGCAACTTCGATCTGCTTTTTGGTGAACTCTTCCGTGCCCTTGTTTTTCAGCGCCCGAACCGGAATGACCGGCAGGCGCGCATCGACCTGCACGCTGGTTATCGCATCCCGCGCATTGCCGCGAATGAAAGCTTTCTTGAAATTGGGATGGGCGATGGATTCATGCGCGCAAACAAAGCGCGTCCCGAGCTGGACACCGCTTGCTCCCATTTCCAGATAACCTGCAATGGCCGAACCGCGCGCGATGCCGCCTGCGACAAATATCGGCACTTCTTTCGCAAGTTCCGGCAAAATTTCTTGCGCCAGCACGCTGGTCGATACCGGCCCGATATGCCCGCCCGCTTCCATGCCTTCGATCACAATCGCATCGACGCCCGAGCGGAGAAATTTTTTCGCCAAGGACAATGCAGGCGCAAAACAAATCACTTTTGCGCCGGTTGCCTTGATCGCCTCCAGACTGCCCTTGGGCGGCAGACCGCCGGCCAAAACAACGTGCGTGACTTCATGTTTACCGCACACAGCGATCAGCGCCATCAAATCCGGATGCATGGTAATCAGGTTCACGCCAAACGGCTTGCTGGTTAGCTTCTTGGTCTCGGCAATTTCCGTGTCGAGCAAATCCGGCGTCATCGCGCCGCAAGCAATCACACCAAATCCACCCGCATTGGAGATAGCGCTCACCAGATTGCGCTCCGACACCCAGGACATCGCCCCGCACATAATCGCGGTTTCACTGCCTAGCAGGTCAGTGCCGCGTTTCATGAGGTGGGAGAGTTTGGATTGGGATTGCATCACTTTTTCCGTTCGTCCTGAGCCTGTCGAAGGACGATTGCCACTCATGCTTCGACAGGCTCAGCACGAACGGGATTTCTATTTCAAATCAAGCCGCATCCTCGGCATCAAGCCCGTAGGCTGTGTGCAGCACCCGCAGCGCCAGCTCTGTATAATCTTCCTCGATCAACACGCTCACTTTAATCTCTGATGTCGTAATCGCCTGAATATTGACGCCGCGATCCGCCAGCGCCTTGAACATGGTGGAGGCGATACCGGCGTGGCTTTTCATGCCCACACCGACAACGGAAATTTTCGCGACATTACTGTCAGAAATCAGGCGGTTATAACCAATGCTCTCCTTGGCGGCTTCGAGCACCTGCATCGTCCGGTCGAGATCGCTGGTTGGCACGGTGAAGGTGACATCCGTCTCGCCTTTTTCGCGGCCAACATTCTGAATGATCATATCGACGTTGATCGCAGCATCGGCGAGCGGGCCGAAGATGTTCGCCACGGCGCCGGGTTTATCCGGCACACGGGTGAGCGTAATTTTGGACTCGTTCTTGTCATGGGCGATGCCGGTTATCAGTTGGCGCTCCATATCACTTTTCTCCATTTCATCTTCGCTGATGATCATTGTGCCGGGCAGTTCATCTGCGCTGGGTGCGCCGTCGTCGGTGAACGACGAAAGTACCTGAATGCGCACGCCTTCCTTCATCGCAAGTCCGACCGAACGGGTTTGCAACACTTTTGCGCCAACGCTGGCGAGCTCCAGCATTTCCTCAAAGGTTACGGTTTTCAGTTTTTTTGCTTTAGTCACGATGCGCGGGTCGGTGGTGTAGACACCATCGACATCGGTATAAATATCGCAGCGATCCGCTTTCACCGCAGCGGCTATCGCAACTGCGCTGGTGTCTGATCCGCCGCGCCCCAATGTGGTAATCCGGCCCGCTTCGCTGATTCCCTGGAACCCCGGGATGATAGCGATTTCGCCCGATTGCATGGCAGCGACAAGCGCGCTGCCGTCGATGTCATCGATTCGGGCTTTGCTGTGGGCCTCAATGGTGCGGATGGGCATTTGCCAACCCAGCCAGCTGCGCGCTCTTGCACCCAGCGATTGCAAGGCGATTGACAGCAAGCCAGCCGTAACCTGCTCGCCCGAGGCGACCACAACATCATATTCCGCCGGATCCGAAAGCGTACTCGCCTCGCGGCAGAAATTCACCAGCCGGTCGGTGTCGCCCGCCATAGCGGACACAACTACCGCTACTTCATGCCCGGCGTCCGCCTGTTGCCTGACGATCTGCGCCACGCGGCGGATGCGCTCAATTCCGGCCATGGACGTGCCGCCAAATTTCATCACTATGCGTGCCATGATGGGTAGTTTGAATCTTTCGCTAAAAAGTGCCTGAACTGGAACCAAAAGCCTGATAAAGAGAGGCTATGACAAAGGCAAGTACCGCCAGTTCTTCTGGCAAGACCACGATCAATCCAGATGAAGCTGCGCATTTTGGTGCGCTGGCCGCAGACTGGTGGGATCCCAAGGGATCTTCTGCGATGCTCCACCGGCTTAATCCGGTGCGATTGGGCTATATCAGGCATGCGATTAACACGCATTTTGGCACTGATACCCAGGATCTGAAACCGCTGGCAGGCAAGCGTGCGCTCGATGTTGGTTGCGGCGCGGGGCTGGTGTGCGAGCCGCTGGCGCGGATGGGGGCGGAGGTCGCGGGGCTGGACGCTGCGCCGGAAAACATCGCGGCGGCAAAAGCCCATGCTGAGCCGCTGGGATTGGGGATTGATTATCGCAATGAGGCGATTGAGAAATTTGATCGGACGGGATTTGATGTTGTAACCTCGCTCGAAGTGATCGAGCATGTTGATGATCCGGCTGGCTTTATGGCAGGACTAGCAACCGCATTGGCGGATGACGGCCTGATGATCCTCTCAACCCCCAATCGCACGACCATGTCGAAACTGATGTTGGTTGATCTGGCCGAGATGACCGGGCGGATACCCAAAGGCACACATCACCATGATCAATTTTTCACGCCGACAGAGCTTACAGCCATGCTGGGTGATTCGGGACTGGAAGTGATCGACACAACCGGCATCAGCTACAGTCCGGCAAGCGGCTTTTCGCTCTCGGATGATCTGAAGCTTAATTATCTGATGACGGTTGTTAAAGGATAACCGGCGTGGGTTCAGCAAATCCCCTTATTGATGCCTATGTCGAGAAAGCACAGGATTTTGCCAAGCCGATCCTCATCCATTTGCGCGCATTGATTCATGAGGCGCGGCCGGATATCGAGGAAGCAGTGAAATGGGGTATGCCATTTTTCACGCTGAACGGGAAAAACCTATGCAATATTGCCGCGTTTAAGGGGCATGCGGTTTTTGGTTTTTGGGAGGGGCTTAACGTCGAAATTCCAAAGTCCAAGGATGCGATGGGGCATTTGGGACGGATCCGGTCGCTTGATGATTTACCATCAGACAAAGAAATGCTGGCGATGATCCGATCTGTTATCAAGCAAATGGAGCATCCGGAAAAGGCCAAAGCAAAGCCCATAAAGAGGCCGGTCAAAGTGCCGCCAATGCCCGATGATTTTGCGGCTGCGATTGCTGCCAAAAGCAAAGCGCAGGAAACATATGATGGCTTTGCTCCAAGCCACAAGCGCGATTATCTGGAATGGGTAATTGATGCAAAACGCGATGAAACCCGGCAGAAGCGTATCAAGCAAGCGGTCGAATGGATGGCCGAGGGCAAGGATCGCAACTGGAAATATCGTTAGGGCGAATTAGCCAGAGCAAAAGCTATTCAGGCAAATTATAGGTCACGGTATAGCTATGCGCGCCATCGACATTGTCGATTTCCATCGTGCCTGTAATTCCGGCCAGCGCACCGGTTCCTGAATCCGGAACGATGATGATCGAAAGTTCTTGACCCTTGGGCGACATTGTACCGCGATGGGCAGCGATGAAGCTACCGTCTTTGCCGCCAAGTGATCCAGTGATTGTTTCCAGGGCCACATAGACGCGCGCACCGGTTTCTTCTGTGCCGCCCATCATCATCTGACCCGTGCTGGTGCCAGTCAGATCGCCGGTAAATGTTTTGCCAATCGACATCCGTGCGGGGTCTTCGCCTTCGCCGGAGACAGGTTTCATTTCAACTTCGAAATCGCCGCTCGCCGTTTGCATATATATGTCGTCCGCCAAGACCGGGGAGCCCGCAAGAAACATCGCTGCCACCGGCAATAGATACCATCCCCGCACCATTAAAAATCCACCTTCTCGTAATGCTCGGGCGGGGCAATCACTTCCATGCGTTCCGACAGCAAAGGCCGGAAGGATGGCCGCGATTTGAACATTTGATACCATGCTTTGGTTTGCTCGTGCCCGGTCCAGTCGATCCCGCCGAGATAATCGGCGACGGAAATTTGCGCAGCGGCGGTAAGGTCAGCCAGGCTCATGGTTGCGCCAGCCAGCCAGCTACGGTGATCGATCAGATAATCGATGTAGTCGAGGTGAACATTGGCGCGGCGCATGGCCTCGCGCAGCACCTTGGCGTCTGGCGGAGCGCGATGGACGATGCGTTTATGCATACGTTCATAGAGCATGGGCGCGGTCACATCGCCGTAAAATTGTTCATCAAACCAGGCCACGAGGCGGCGGATCTCGGCGCGATTGGTTGCAGTGCCGTTAATCATCGGCGCTTTTTCGACCGTCTCTTCAAGATATTCGCAGATCGCCACGCTATCGACGAGGACAATATCGCGCTGGCCATGTTTGAGCACCGGAGTGCGCGCGGCCGGGTTCATATCCAGAAATGCATCACGCTGCAGCCACGGCGATTCGCGCACCAGTTCATAGGCGACCGACTTTTCGCCCATAAGCAGGCGGACTTTGCGCGAAAACGGACATAGAGGGAACTGGAACAACTGCCACATAGCTATGCTGTTAATCGGGATTCGGTTTTGTGGGAAGGGGCTTGATGCAAGGCCGGTCTAAATAAGTCGCAGGACGTCAAATTACCGATCAATCGATATCGTCCATCCGCCGCTTTATCTTCTCAGTGATGGCTTTGAGCTGCGGCAGCAAGGCTCCGAATTCGGAAGCCGTGATACCCATCATCGCAGTACCCTTGCGGACACCATCGGTCATATTCCGGTCAAAATCCGGATCATCGCGGCGCGCGAGGTCGCCAACTGTGGCATCGGGATCAATATCGGACGCACCGGCACCGCCGGGTATGGCCTTTTCAACTGCGGTAACGAACGGCCCGATGGGGACATCCATCATCGCTGCCATAAATCCGCCGAACATATCAGCGAGACCGTCCTGAAACACAGGATCATTCAGTTGCTCGATCATTTCGGATTCGGAAGAGTTATCCGGGTCATCTCCGGAATTTGCCAAAGCGGGATTTGCCACCGTCAATGCAACGGCGACAACTGGTATAGAAATGAAGCGGCGCATAATGGTCCTCCTGAAACAAGGTCGCGTATTACCGGCGACAACTGTCGTCTAGCAGAGCTGTCCTTAGCCAAAGCTGAACTGAACAGCCGGGCTAGCGAAAGACTCGTAAACACCTGTAACGACAGCGATTATCCCGGTTTGTACACAGCCAGCCGGTTGCCTGATGGATCCAGACACTCAAAGCGCCGCCCGCCGGGATACGCAAATATTTCCGCAACAATTTGCGCGCCGGTCCCCTTGACCTGCACATAGGCCGCCTCCAGATCATCTGCCTCAAAAACAGGCATTGGCGCGGCGGGTTCATCTCCGGCGGCAATACCAATCTGTACCGGGCCACCTTCCACAGCAGCATATTCCGGCCCGTAATCGGTGAATGCAAATCCAAAGGCCTTTTCGTAGAAGGCTTTGCTGGCGGGCAAGTCCGCTGCTTTCATTTCAAGATAATTGGGGGTGATTTTGGTCATGACTTTGGCTCCTGCCGATTGCTCGCTGATGTGGGGGCGGTTGCAGGCACACAAGATGTCAGGCCGCCAAGCCCGAACAATCCAATACCTGAAACCAAATCTCGCCGAGTCGTCATAAGTCAAAGCTAAGCGCCTAGATTATCAGTGCAAGAACAATGTTCCTTGGCGCTGCCGAAATTCAGTTTGCGCGTTGCTTGCGCCGCCGCCATGCCAACGTGCCTGCACCCATGCCGAACAGCAATAGCGCGGGAGGCGCTGGAACCTCGGTTGGGTCTGCGCCAAACAACGGCAAATTCCAACCGCCTGTCACTTCAAATCCGTCCGCCAACCCGCGCCATATTCGGCCATCGCGCGAGTCCGTTACAGCAATGCGATCAAGGATCAGAGACGTCGCGGTTCCGGAGAAGCTGGTATAGGAATGCGTACAATCAAATTGAGATGGCGCCGGGAAACAATTTTCACCGCCGGTTATTGTTCCGGTGGCTTCATCAAAGATAAATTGAGGGCCGACAAGTAAAGTTCGGCCCCAGCCGTTTTCGTCCAATGCTAGCTTGTAGCTGTTAGCCGCCGGATTAAATACGATATCGATACCTTTGATACGATTGCCGTCACCCGGGCTATTCAGGTAGCCTGGCGTTATACTTCCGGTAATATCAAGGCCTGAAGTTTTGCCGGTTGGCAGTGTACCAGACAGATTATCTGTGCCTGTAAACCTGTAGTTTCCATCAGCATCCGTCAGGATACTGCCCGTGCGATCCTTGATGAAATCGATAAACGCTGCTGTCGGAACTTCCACCTGAACCGAATATTTGAATGGATCGCCGATCTTGTAGGGATAATCGGGAGCGGGGCCAGTGTATGTTTGGGCCGGAAAGCCGTCATAGTCGCGCAATTCTATCTGCTCTGCCGCCGGATTTGTTATTATTCCGGAATAGGTAAGTTCAAGCCGCTGAAACTGGGGATCAATCAACGCTGCCGAGGCCGCTGAGGTGAACGTGAGTAGCCCAAGCGCTGCTGATGCTGCGATTTTTAACATAAAGGTCTCCCGTTCAAGGAAACCAAGCAATTTCAATGCCATATATGGGAAACAAAGGGTTAACGCGATGGATAATGGTTAACGCAATTTGCTTTACTAAATAACTGTAATGCAGACCGTCGGTTTTTAATTACTGTCACTTCAAAATCACTCTGCCGCCTCAATCGCCTCTGTGTCCGATAGTGGATGTTCCAACCGGCTGACCATTTCTTTCGGGCAGACTTGCCAGAAGCGTTCCCGCCAGCGGTCCCAGTCGCGCAGGATAGTTTCGGACCACTTGCTGTCTGTGGTTTTGTGATGTGCTTCAACCAGCGCTTTGAGATGCTCTTCCCAATAATCGCTTTCCAGCCGCTGCCAGATGATGCTCTCCGGATTGGCCAGCTTCTCAAAATTACGATCAACATCCAGGATGAAAGCCATGCCGCCGGTCATGCCTGCGCCAAAATTATTGCCGACTGCGCCCAGGACCACGACATTGCCGCCGGTCATATATTCGCAGCCATTGGCGCCGCAACCTTCGACCACCACATTCGCGCCGCTGTTGCGAACCGCAAAACGCTCGCCCGCTTGTCCCGATGCAAAGAGCTGCCCGGCAGTTGCGCCATAGAGCACGGTGTTGCCAACTATGGTGTTCGCTTTGCTATCGAGTGGTGAACTCACCATCGGGCGGACGATAATCTTTCCACCGCACAGGCCTTTGCCGACATAATCATTGGCATCACCGAAAACTTCCAGCGTGAGTCCCTGACAAAGGAATGCGCCCAGCGACTGGCCGGCACTGCCGCGAAGACGGACATGGACGTGGTCTTCGGGCAGATCCATCATGCCATATTTTGCGGTCACCTCCGCCGAGAAACGCGTGCCAACCGCGCGGTGGGTGTTGCGCACCGTATAGGTCAGTTGCATCTTCTCGCGCCGCTCGAAAACCGGCTTGGCGTCTTCAATCATTTGCGCGTCCAGACTATCCGGTACTTCATTGCGGTGCGTCGGCAGATTGAAACTGCGCATCGCATCCGGTGCATCGACCTTGGCAAGGATCGGGTTGAGGTCAAGATCATCAAGATGCTCCGCACCTCGACTGACTTGCCGCAACAATTCGGTACGGCCAATAATTTCATCGAGCGACCGGAAGCCAAGGCGCGCCAAAATTTCACGCACTTCCTCGGCCATATAGGTCATCAGATTGATAACCTTCTCCGGTGTGCCAGTGAACTTTTCACGCAATTTTTCATCCTGCACACAGACCCCGACAGGGCAGGTATTGCTGTGGCACTGGCGCACCATGATGCAGCCCATGGCGACGAGGCTTAGCGTGCCGAGGCCAAATTCCTCCGCGCCTAGAATCGCGGCAATCACGATGTCGCGTCCGGTTTTCAGCCCGCCATCCGTGCGCAGTTTGACGCGGTGACGCAGGCCGTTGAGCGTGAGCACCTGATTGGCTTCACTCAATCCCATTTCCCACGGGGTGCCAGCGAATTTGATCGACGTCTGCGGCGATGCTCCGGTGCCGCCAGTATTGCCGGAGATCAGAATGACATCGGCATGGGCCTTGGCCACGCCAGCTGCGATTGTGCCGATGCCCGCAGACGACACCAGCTTTACGCAAACGCGCGCGCGCGGGTTGATCTGCTTGAGATCATAAATCAACTGCGCGAGATCTTCGATTGAATATATATCATGATGCGGCGGTGGCGAAATGAGCGTCACGCCGGGTGTCGAGTGACGCAGTTTTGCGATAAATTCCGTCACCTTGAAACCGGGCAGTTGTCCACCCTCACCGGGTTTTGCCCCCTGCGCGACCTTGATTTCTAATTCTTCACAAGCCCCCAGATATTCCGCCGTGACACCAAAACGACCGGAGGCAACCTGCTTGATCGGGCTGGAGGCATTGTCTCCATTGGGGAAGGGCGTGTAGCGACGTTTTTCTTCGCCGCCTTCACCGGACACGGATTTCGCGCCAATCCGGTTCATCGCGATGGCGAGGGTTTCATGCGCTTCGGGACTAAGCGCGCCGAGCGACATGCCCGGTGTATTGAAGCGTTTGCGCACTTCGGTAATCGCTTCGACTTCATCGATAGGGATGGGTTCGGGCGCGAAGTTAAATTCCATCAGGTCGCGCAGATAAATCGGTTCCAGTTCGCGAACGCCTTGGGAGAATTGCAGGTAGGACGAATAGCTGTCCTGCGCGACGGCGGTTTGCAGCAAGTGCATCAAATGGGCCGAATAAGCGTGCGCCTCGCCGCCATCGCGTTGCTTGTAAAAACCGCCAACGGGCAAGCGCACGATGGCCGGTTCAAAAGCCGCCTGATGTTTTTCCTGCGCATTAAGGAAAAGCGAAGCATAACCTTCGCCGGAGATTTTGGTCGGCATGCCCGGGAAGAGATCATTGCATAGTGCGCGCGAGAGGCCGACGGCCTCAAAATTATAGCCGCCGCGATAGCTTGAAATAACCGCGATGCCCATTTTCGACATGATCTTGAGCAAGCCCCCATCGATGGCTTTTTTATGACGAGCGATGCATTCATCCAGCGTAAGATCGCCGAACAACCCGCGCTTGTGGCGATCATATATGGCGGCTTCCGAGAGATAGGCATTTACGGTGGTCGCACCGACGCCGATCAGCACGGCGTAGCAATGGGTGTCGAGACATTCGGCGGCGCGGACGTTTACCGATGCGTAGGATCGCAATCCCTTGCGCACGAGATGGGTGTGCACGGCGGCGACCGCGATAATCATGCTGATCGCCATATGGTCTTCGTCAATATTTTCGTCAGTCAGGAAAATTTCGGTTTTGCCAGCGCGCACCGCTTGCTCGGCTTCGTTCCGTATGCGCGCAATGGCCTCGCGAAATTCCACGGCTCCGCCGGTGTTCGTCATCGTGCAATCTATTTCAGCCACGGCATCACCGAAGCCCAGCTTCAGCCGCTCCCACAATTCGCAGCTGAGGACTGGGCTGCCCAGAACCATGACATTTTCGTTCTGGCTGTCTTTTTCCAGAATATTGGCGAGATTGGAAAAGCGCGTGCGCAGGCTCATCACATAGCGTTCGCGCAAGCTGTCAATCGGTGGGTTGGTTACCTGACTGAAATTCTGCCGGAAGAAGTGGCTGATCTGTCGCGGTTTGGCGCTGATCACAGCAAGCGGCGTGTCATCGCCCATTGAGCCGATCGCCTCTTTTGCATCCTCGACCATCGGCGCGAGGATCATCTCCATATCCTCCAGCGTGTGGCCAGCGGCGGTTTGCCTGCGGATCAACTGCTCTTTTGAAAAATCCATCTCGCTGGTGACGGGAGCTGGCGGCAAATCTTCTGCCGTGAGAAAGCCTTTGACCAATTCCGGATAGGGTTCTTCGGCGGCGATCCTGTCTTTTATCTCCTTGTCCGAATAAGTGATCCCCTGGTCCAGATCGACGGCGATCATTTGCCCTGGGCCAAGCCGCCCCTTTTCGACAATCTGGCTTTCCGGCACCACAACCATGCCGGTTTCCGAGCCTATAATCAGTAGATTATCAGCCGTCTTGGAATAGCGCAGCGGACGCAGCGCATTGCGGTCCACCCCGGCAACCGCCCAGCGGCCATCGGTCATAGCCAGCGCGGCGGGGCCATCCCACGGCTCCATCACACTCGCCATATATTCATACATCGCCTTGTGCGCCGGGTCGATCTCGCCGTTGTTCTGCCATGCTTCTGGAACAAGCATCAGCTTGGCCGTCGGGCCATCGCGACCCGAACGGCAGATGGTTTCGAACACAGCATCAAGCGCCGCCGTGTCCGAAGCGCCTGCCGGTATAACCGGTTTAATATCTTCGGAATGATCGCCAAAAGCGAGGCTTGCCATCTTGATCTCGTGGCTCTTCATCCAGTTTTTATTGCCGCGAATGGTGTTGATCTCGCCATTGTGCGCGAGACAACGAAACGGCTGCGCCAGCCACCATTGGGGGAAGGTATTGGTCGAATAGCGCTGATGAAAAATGGCGACCCGGCTTTCGAAGCGTTCATCGGTAAGGTCGGGATAAAAGACGGAGAGAGATTCAGCGAGGAACAGGCCCTTGTAGATTATGCTCCGCGCAGACAGGCTGCAGATATAAAAATCCTGAATTTGCGCTGCAACGACTTTCTTCTCGATCCGCCGCCGGATGAGATAGAGGTTTTTTTCAAACTCGGCGATATCATGCGTGTCAGGCAAAGGCCCAGCGATCATGATCTGCTCGATTTCGGGCCGCGTATTCTGCGCTTTCTGGCCGATAACCGAAACATTGACCGGCACCTGACGCCAGCCGTAAATCCTGTAACCCGCCTCTATGATTTCCGCCTCGACTATGGTGCGGCAGGTTTCCTGCGCTGTGAGATCGGTGCGCGGCAGGAATATCATGCCAACGGCGAGACGGTTGGGCAGAACTTTATGGCCGCTATCGGCAATCGCATCATCAAAGAAGCGCGCTGGCAAATCGACATGGAGCCCCGCACCATCGCCCGTCATTCCGTCCGCATCAACCGCGCCGCGATGCCAAACAGCTTTCAACGCATCAATCGCCGATGCCACCACCCGCCGCGATGGCTTGCCGTCGGTTGCCGCGACCAGACCAACGCCGCAGGCATCGGTCTCAAATTCGGGCCGGTACATGCCGGTTTCGGCGAGACGTTTATGTTCCGGGGTAGGGTAATGGTGGGTCATCAAGGTCCGTCTTTCTTCAGCCGTTTTTTGGCCTTTTCCTTGGCCTTTTCTTCGGCATCGAAGAACCTATCAAAAGCGGCATCATATTGTGCTTCGGCTTTCTCAACAGCGGCCCGGTCTGCGGCAGTCCAGTTTTCGCGCTGGTTCCATGCTGCCTCCTCATCCACGTCTTCGGCCATTTCTTCTGCAAGCTCAGCAAGCCCGTCTGTTGCTGAACCAGTCATTTCGTTGGGGTCAACGCCCATGAGCTCGCTTAGCGTGTTGCGCTCTGCATCACTCAAGTCCTCCAGTTTTCTCGGTGGCGGAATGTCGCCCGAGCCCGTGGTGATTTCTTCCATCGCACCGAAAAACCGTTCCATGAACTGCGGCATCATTTCCATCGAGGCGGACATGACTTCCGGGCTGGCAAAGATCGCAAGGCTTTCTCCCGCAAATTTCGCGCCGGACTCGGTTTCAAAAAATTGCGCTACCGATTCCAGTTCGTCAGCTGAAAAGCGGCGGGCATAAGCTTTTGCCATGCCCTTGCGGATGGATGGTTCAATATCATCAGACAAATCGATCATGATATCGGAGAGCTTGGTCATCATCGTGCGGTTGCGTTGTTTGTAATAGGGATCGATAATGGCCATCATATCAGCGAGATTTGCGCCTTCTTTCAATGTGATGTCATCTTCATCAACGCCAGCAAATGTTGCAATGACCGAGAGCGGAATTTGGTCCATTCCTTCCATCATTGGTTCAACGACCTTTTTAAATGTCTCAGCCATTATCTTGCGATAGCTGCCCTTGGGCACAACCGCCGCCGCGACGCGCTCGCCTTTTGACAAAAGCGCCGGGTCAATTGGTGTTTCGTCCTTTTCGAACATATTCTGGAACATCTTGGTAAAGGCTTCGAGGTCTTTGGCACCCGCCTCTGCGTTCGGGGCGGTCGCGGCTTCTTCCTGTGCTAGCGCGGGTGCCGAAAAGGCCATGCCCAAAGAAGCAATTGCTGTCAGAAAAAGTTTTTTCACGTCTTGGTCTCCGTTTTTGCAATATGCAGTGCAGCGTTCAGGCTGCTACTTTTTCAACCTGATTCTTCTCGCGCAAATACCGGTGCATATGTTCGGTAACATCCCGGCCGTCCCTGATGCCCCAGACGACCAGACTGGCTCCGCGCACGATATCGCCAGCCGCGAACACGCCGTCCAGATTGGTCATCATGGACTTGTGATCGACGCGCAACGTGCCCCAGCGGGTTACGCTGAGGTCGGGGCAATCAAAAAGCGCTGGCAATTCTTCGGCATCAAAGCCCAGCGCCTTGATCACCAGATCAGCCTCCAGCGTAAAGTCACTGTCGGGCTGGACCTCCGGCGAACGGCGGCCACTGGCATCGGGCGAGCCGAGACGCATTTGGGTGGCTTTGACGGCGGTGACATGATCGGTGCCCTCAAACGCTTTCGGCGCGGATAACCAGACAAATTCGACGCCTTCTTCCTCGGCATTCTTCACTTCATTGGGGGAGCCTGGCATGTTGGCACGGTCCCGGCGATAAAGGCATTTCACGGATTTGGCCCCTTGCCGCACCGATGTCCTGACACAATCCATGGCAGTATCACCGCCGCCGATCACAACGACGTTTTTGCCCTTGGCGTTAAAGCGGCCTCCACCGGAATCAGGCCCAAATTCCGGCACGTCATCGCCAAAGCTTTTGCGGTTGGAAGCAATCAGGAAATCCAGCGCTTCCTCGACGCCCGGCGCGCCGGCGCCCGGCATTTTGATTTCTCGTGCCTTGTAGACGCCGGTTGCAATCAGGATCGCAGCATGCTTGTTGCGCAGTTCATCCAGCGTAGCATCTTTGCCAACTTCAAAATTCTCATGAAAAACGATGCCGCCATCTTTCAATCGCTGAACCCGCCGCATGATGATATGCTTTTCCAGCTTGAAGCCGGGGATACCGTATGTCAGCAGACCGCCAGCGCGATCGTGGCGATCATAGACATGCACATCATAGCCCGCGACACGCATATATTCTGCTGCGGTCAAACCCGCAGGTCCGGCTCCGACTATGCCAACCGATTGCCCGCGCGGTGCTCCCGGCTCGAGTGGTTCAACCCAGCCTTCTTCCCATGCGGTGTCGGTAATATATTTTTCCACAGCGCCAATTGTGACTGCGCCATGGCCGGAAAATTCGATTACGCAATTGCCTTCACAGAGGCGGTCTTGCGGACAAATGCGGCCACAAATCTCGGGCATGGTCGATGTCAGGTTTGACATTTCATAGGCTTCACGAAGACGCCCTTCGGCAGTGAGTTTCAGCCAATCGGGAATATGATTGTGCAAAGGGCAGTGGGTCGAACAATAGGGCACGCCGCATTGTGAACAACGCGCAGCCTGTTCGGCGGCCTTTTCAGGCGGAAAACGATCAGCAATTTCGTGGAAATCTTCTGCGCGCAACGTCGGCTCACGCTTTTCGGGATAGGCCTGCCCATCCTCTACAAATTTCAGCATATCCAGTTTCTGCGGAGCCTTTGTCATGCCAATCGCTCATTTCCAGTGATTATTGATGTGATGATACGCCCTCCAGCGTGTGCATTACCGGCGTTATCTAAAATAAATTTGTGAGAGAGTCACGGAGAAACGGCAATATAGGACAGAATAACTGCCTTATAAATTGCTGGAGGCTATGCTGTTAGTCAGATTGACATATCGAATGCGTATAAAAGTCTCGAAACGGACATATATTTTCTGCACGACATTATATCGCAAGATCGCTATTGCCCCGGCAAAATCCGCATCAAATTTTGCAAGGCTTAACTTATGACGTTCATCCAGATGTTGCTGCTCGCGATCGTTCAGGGCGTAACCGAATTTTTGCCGATTTCTTCCTCGGGGCATTTGATCTTGCTGCCGGTTTTTACCGGCTATGCCGATCAGGGCCCGATGATTGATATTGCCGTGCACGTCGGTTCGCTATTGGCCATCATCGCCTATTTCTTCAAAGATGTGATCGCACTGGGAAAAGGCGGATTGGCGTCCATCGGTATCGGTCAGGCTCCGGCAGAACGCCGTCTCTTCTGGTGGATTATCATCGGCACAATACCGGCCGTGATCGTCGGGCTTTTTCTGAAAACAGGCGGCTACCTGGAAGGTTTTCGCAGTACAACGCTCGTCGGCATCAATCTTATCATCTACGGTATATTGCTGGGAGTAGCGGACCGGCTCGGTCGGCAAGTCAAGTCATTCGAGGATATGACTCTGAAAGACGGCATCATCGTCGGCCTCGCTCAGGCGCTGGCGCTCATCCCTGGCACCAGCCGTTCCGGCGTGACCATGACGGCAGCGCGCTTTCTCGGGTATAGCCGCGTGGAAGCCGCCCGCTTTTCTTTCCTGCTGTCTATTCCGGCGGTCGCTGGTGCCGGAATATTGATCGTCCCAGATCTTATGGACGCCAATAGCGAACTGCTGAAAGAGGCGCTGATCACTGGCGTACTGACCTTTATTGCGGCGTTTGCTACCATGACCTTCCTGATGCAGTTTTTACGCAAAGCATCAATGATGGTTTTCGTCGTCTACCGGGTGCTAATGGGCGTGGCGCTCTTGATCTGGTTCTAGTTTATGAAGAGTTTGCGCTAGCTAACTTTGGCTTTCGCGCCAAAGCGGCCATGATTAATATATTTCTCAATCCATCCACGGGTGACGGCCGCAAGCGGCGTGGCGGCAATTCCCAGATCGCTTAAACCAAGTGCGCCATCGGCAACCACATTGTCTCGCTGCAGCATCTTATACTGGTCGGTCGACATCGGGGAGCCGGGCATCATCGCCATGACCCGGGCGGTAATATCTGGCATATCTATAAAGCTGCGGTCCCGTCCGGTCATCTGCGCGATCCGGCGGTTCAGGTCGCCCATGCTGATGACCTCTGGCCCGCCTAGCTCATATGTCTTGCCGCTATGTTCGCGCGCATTTTCCAGTGCTTCGGCAGTAGCATCGGCAACATCGCCAACATAGATCGGCTGGAACTTCGTATCACCCCCGATTATCGGCACCACCGGCAGCATCGCAATCAATCCGGCAAAGCGATTGATAAATTCGTCTTCCTGACCAAATACAACCGAAGGCCGCAATATGGTCGCGCTGGGGAAAGCTTCTCTCACCGCATCTTCGCCGGCCGCTTTGCTTCTGCCATATTGCGAAGGCGATGCCGGATCCGCGCCGATGGCCGACATTTGGACCAGCGCCGAACATCCCGCGCTTGCCGCTGCCTCTGCAACATTGGCCGCACCTTGGCCGTTTACTGCATCCATACCGCGGCCGAATATACCGACCAGATTAACCACCGCATCGCAGCCGGAAACGGCCCGGACCACACTCTCTTTCTTGGTGACATCGGCGCTGGCAAACTGGGTCTGGCCCAGATTACCCAGTGGCTTGATATGCATTGCGTTTTTAATGTTACGCTCGGCAATCCGCACACGCGCACCGCGCGTCAAAAGCTGTTGCGAAACATAACGGCCCAAAAACCCGCCGCCGCCAAAAACACATATAAGTTGCCCGTTGAGCGTCATAATTACCCTATTTTGTTTTCGTGATCCAGAAGACTGCGCCTGCAGCCCGATTTAAAACGCTTTTGCCCTACCTGGAGCAAGCGCGCAATATCGGATTCCAAAGCTGCAAAAGAATAGCCATATGAATCATTGACAATATCGCCCGCCACCCGCTAATCGCGCGCCTCTGATCAGGCAATATGCCCGGTAAGCCCAGATGGCGGAATTGGTAGACGCGCATGCTTCAGGTGCATGTATTCGCAAGGATGTGGAGGTTCGAGTCCTCTTCTGGGCACCAAGATTTCTAATAAACTATTGAAAATAATTAGAAAATTAGAAAATTGAAATTTCAGCCCACCTAATAGGCCACCTCAAAACTTGCGATGCTATGCTCGGCAATGTTCCGGTTTGAAGAACTTATTCTCTCAAATGGGATTCGCTGCTAGCGTGTCGATGCCTCGGGGTATTGTCGTAACCTTGAGCATCGCGATGCTCTCTTAACGGAGAAATCGTGATGAGGATACTTTCAAAGCGTCAGTTGAAGGAGCTAGTTTTATACTCACCCCAGCACATCGCACGACTGGAAAAGGCAGGCCTATTCCCCAAGCGGGTACAGCTAGGCCCGAACAGAGTGGGATGGGTTGAGGCCGAGGTGCTAGATTGGCTCGCCGTCAAATTGAAAAGCCGCGAAGAACCAGCCCGACACTCCTACTAAAGGAGCGGGTGATCGGGTTTGCAAGCCCGGTCACCCAATTTAAACAACTGACAATCAGTAAAGTTTCGAGTATTATTACCCTATATCCAAAAGACGGAATAAATGGGCATAACTTGAAATGAAAATCGACCGCATCGACATAAAAAACTTCCGCCGGCTTGAAAATATATCAGCCGGGATTGAAGAGCGAGAGACGGTGTTTGTTGGTCCTAACAACAGCGGTAAGACGTCAGCGACAGCAATCTTCAGATGTTTCCTTGGACAACGTAAATTCAAAATTTATGATTTTTCGGTCGCACGGGTAGTTGATTTCGACACATTTGGCGTTGACGGCGAAGCGGAAACACTTCCAGCAATTGAATTGGATATTTGGTTCAAGATCGATCCCAACTCGATTGAGTATGGACGAGCGATTACGCTACTTCCAAATTTGGTAGGCAATTTTGAACGACTAGGCGTGCGACTGCGCTATACGACACCCGACCCCGTCAAACTTCGCGATGCATTCATGGCAGCACACCCGCAAGAGGAAGGCGAGCCGCAAACCAAGACGCTATCCGCATTTCTTTCGAATGACAGTGAACTCAATCGTCATTTCGAGGTCACCTATGCTTCGCTCGATGCTACTAATGCGGAAGTGGTCGCATCACCATTGGACAAAGACGAAGGTAGAAATCTGCTCAACACTCTCGTTCGTATTGACTTTGTGGAAGCGCAGCGCAACATCGACGATGAGGAAGGTTCTCGAAGTAACAAGCTGTCGAACGCGTTTGCGGGCTTTTACAAAAACAATCTTGAACGGCCCGAGGTAGCAGAAGCGGCGCACCGCGTTATCGATGAGAATAACGATAAACTCACCACTCATTATGCTCAGCAGTTCACCGGGATTATGGTCGTGATTAAAGGGATTGGCGTTCCATCGATGAACGATCGTGAATTGCAGATCGTATCAACGCTTAATCCTGAAACAGCGTTGCGTGGAAGCACAGATCTTCTGTATATTGACACTGAACGCGGGCATCAACTGCCAGAACTGTACAACGGGCTGGGGTTTAAAAACCTCATCTACATGGCAATTCAAGCCAAGCATTATCATTCCCAATGGGTACGCACCGCCCAGAACCGTCCGCTTTGCCAGATTATCTTTATCGAAGAGCCAGAGGTGCATTTGCACGCTCAGGTGCAGCAGACGTTTATCGCAAATATTTGGGAAGTTATTCAGCAATCTGCAATCGCAGAAGAGGCTGGCGACTGGATTCCCCAACTAATAGTGACAACCCATTCCTCGCATATATTAGACGCGACTGAGTTCGGTAAGGTGCGCTATTTTCGACGTTGTCACTTGCATGGCGAAGCACCAGAAACCGCTAAAGTCTTGAACGCAACGCAGGTTCACAGCCTCAGCGACTTCCAACCTACGTCAGTTCAATTGGAAGGTCAGGAAGCTTCGAAGGAAGAGGTGTTGGCATTCTTAAAGCGCTACCTGCGTTTGACGCATTGCGACCTTTTTTTGCTGATGCAGCAATTTTGGTTGAGGGATCAGTCGAGAAACTTTTGATGCCTACAATGATTGACCGAGCCGCAAGCAGATTAAAAACATCTTACCTTACCGTTCTGGAGATCGGCGGCGCTTACGCTCACCGTTTCGATGAGTTACTCGCATTCTTGCACATTCCCTATATCATCGTGACAGACCTCGATTCAGTCCATCCAGACGGGCATCATCCAGCTTGCCGTGCCGACACGGCAGGTGCGCTAACATCTAACGCAACTTTGAAGCACTTGCTTGGCTTGAATTCTATTGCAGAATTGATAGCAGCTACACCCCAGCAGAAAACGGATGAAGAGCGAGACCGATACATAACGTTCCAAAAAGACATTGTGGTGACTGATGGCGATGACACTCTAACGATGCGACCGCGCACACTGGAGGAAGCATTTGCTTACGAAAATTTCCCACTCTTGCGAGACGGAACCCTGAATTTGCGTTTTGCTGTGCCAGCGGGTCTCGATGATGCTTATGAAGCGATATATGATCGTATAAAATCAAGTAGTTTCAAGAAAACCGACTTCGCAATGGATATGCTTTCCAGCGACACAGTTTGGAAGGTTCCAGAGTATATTTCCGACGGACTTCGATGGCTTGAAACGCGGCTGCACGGCCCAGTCAACGATGAGCCCGCATAGATATGTCAGACCGCATCCAAACCGCCGCAGATGAAGCAGTCCGTGAATGCCTTGCCACGAATCGTAGCTTTGCACTGATCGCAGGCGCAGGTTCTGGTAAGACCACTTCTCTTGTTGACGCGCTTGGTGAAGTTCGGAAAACGCATGGAGAGACCCTCCGCCAGAATGGTCAACGGGTTGCCTGCATCACATTCACAAAACGAGCTGTCGCAGTTATCGGAGAGCGACTAGGCTTCGACGATCTGTATAAGGTGTCAACGCTCCATAGCTTCCTATGGGGCGAGATCGGCAGATTTGGTGACGACATCCGAGACGCGCTTATAAATCACCGATTGCCCGCCTTGATTGCCAAAGCTGCTGAGCAAGACACTGGCAAAGAAACGAAGACAGCCCGCAAAGCAAGGGAGAAGGTTGCTCGATTGGAGAATGAGCTGGCTGGCTTGCCAGAGGTCGTGTCATTCTCATACGATGATGCTGTTTTCAGCGACTATTTGAATGGGAAAATGAGCCATGATGATGTTATCGAAATCGCCGGTTACCTTTTCCGCGAGCGAGCGACTTTCCGCCGATTGATTGGTGCTCGTTATCCATTCATTTTTGTGGATGAAGCTCAAGATACGTTTGTGCCTATCGTTGAAGGCATAAATCAGACCTGCGCGCAGCCCGGTTTACCCATAGTCGGTTACTTCGGCGATCCTTGGCAGCAGATTTATGATGGCAGGGCGGGCGACTTTGCCCCTCCAGAAGATGGGTTATCAATCACCAAGGTTGAGAATTTCCGCTGCTCTCCGCAAGTGATCGAGTTTTTGAATGCTTTCCGTGCAGATGTTCAACAGGTAGCGGCGGGTCCAAATGCCGATGTGGAAGGCAGCGTAGAAATAAAGTTGGTCCGAGCGGAGGCACCTGAAGGAGAGCGCAAGCGTTACTCAGATGCACAACTGGACCGCGCATTAGCTGCTATGGACCAGGCTATCGAAGGCTGGGGTTGGACAGACCAGCCCGATATTATCCGGCTTTTTCTGGTCCGGCAGATGATTGCTCGGCGTTTGAAATTTTCTGGATTGCAACAGCTTTTTACCGGGCAATTTGCTTCAATGCGCGCTCAGGACGATTACGAATCAGGTGACCACCACCTTCTAAAGCCATTTCTCACAGTTATTTGCCCGCTGATCGAGGCGTTTCAAAATAACGAGAGCCGCAAGATTATCGACATTCTAAGGACCAGTAGCCCAGCATACGATCCGCACGGTTCCAACGCTGACCGCAAACTGAAGGATATGATTGACCAGTCTCAAGCCCAACTCAAAGAGCTGGTAGAACATTGGGAAGCGTCATCAATCAAAGATGTGCTGACGTATTGCCGTGATCGTGAGCTGATACCAGTATCTGATCGACTAGCTGAGCAACTCGATAGAGCGCCCCGAACGGAAGAATTCGACGAAGAGTTGCATAATGAGGAGAAGGGAGATTGGTTGGCCGATGGCCTATTCGCTATGCCCACAACGGAGCTGTTCGCATACCGTGATTTCATTTCGGAGAATACGCCATATAGCACGCAGCATGGCGTGAAGGGTGAGGAATATCCGAACGTCCTTGTCGTATTTGATGATATTGAAGCTAGCTGGAATCAATACAGTTTCTCAAAGTTATTAACGCCGGGAACTGCGGGCGAACCAACTGAGGGGCAGCAGGAGCGCGGTCGCAAACTTGCTTATGTGTGTTTTTCACGTGCAGAACGGAATTTGAAGATTCTATTTTTTACGCCTGAGCCAGAAAAGACAAAGGCCGAGCTGATCGAGAGAAAGTTAATTCAGCAAGAGCAGATATCCATTGCTTAACGCGAACCACTATCCCCATAACTCGCCCGAACCTATCCCCATTCATAGCTGAGCATCGCACACCGTAGCTGAACAGAACGCCCAAATGGCTTTTCGTGACTTCATAATTTTCTCGATAAAATTATGAAGAATTTCCCGAACCCAATTTTCCTGAAATATCTCTCAAGGTCAGAATACACTTGACCCTCTCTCTTATTTCATAAGACGATACAACTGCTTGTCACAGCAAACAGAGGGGGACTGAAATGAATCTATTATTTAAGAGAGAACAAACACCGGGCAAAATAGCGCGTATCAATTTTAAGCTTTGGGCGAAGCTGGAAATTACCGCCGATGAAAAAGCGCTGATGGACAGATACAGCTTCGCCAATGGCGCATTGGTCGAAGTGATACAGCCAAATCTTATCCGCACGGCAGCAGCGCTGGGCTTTGCGGTATTTATCGTGACCGGTGTCGTTCTGTCGGCAATGGCCGGAACCAAAGTGGCAGTTGTTCTGGGATTGTTGGCTGGCGGCGGTGCCGCCTATTGGTGGATCAACGAGAAGCGCGAAACAATCTATGTTCGCGATTTGCTGGAGGGTCGAAATTTCAAATGCAGCAGCGTGATTGAACTGGCTAAGCAGGAAGCCAGATTGCACGATATGGTTTATGTTCTGCGGCAGGTGGCCGAAAGCGCCAAGCACTGGGACGGCGCAGAAACTATTGAAATCGATGCGCTGCCAAAGGATGAGGCGCGTCAGCTCATATTGCGACTCGCTTAAATGCAATTACCGTTCGGTGCGCGTGTCCATGCCTTTTGGCATCGATTGTTCAGGCCCAGCGAAGAAGAGCTGGTTCGCGAACAATATCGCGCTGCCGAACAGGCCTTTGTCGAAACCGGTATTGACGGCGACCATAACCGCGCTGGATTGATTGATCGTCTGACTGCCGATATTTGCCAACATCTCGATATTCCGCACGACGGTCAAAGCATTTCAAACAGTCAGGCAGATGGCAAGCCACCTTCGCAAGCGGCCATTATCGGCGCGTTCGTGCGGCTGCTGCTGGATTATGAAGAGCTGTATATTCTGCCTGCGATTGACTGGAGCCAGAAGCGCACAATTGCCGAGCTTTGGGACATTCGGGAAGGGCTGACCCGGCAACAAACACTGGCCGACAATTTTGATGCAATTTATCGCCAGCTTGGCGAAACCGTCTGTCAGATACTGAGCGCGATCTACACTGCCTGTCCGGCATTGCGAAACGCGAGTGAAGATCAAGAGGGCATTGCTGTTGAAACCGATTTGCTTCGCAGCATTGCCGACTTGGGCAGCGTGACTGGTGCAACGCTGCAATCAGCCTTTGACGAAGAACTGGAAGAGTTAGGCGTCCTGTCTCGTTTGCGCGGCAGGCTTGAGCGCAATGTTGTCGCAGCATCGGGCGGCAATCCCGCTGATCCAGCGAGCTTCAATCGCGCTCCCAAAATGCCGGAGCAATTCGATGCGAAATCGCCGGAGCAAATGGTCGAAACCTATCTCGCCGGAACGCCGTTGTTGGAGCTATTTGACCAGCGGCTCAATTTCACGATCCTCACCAAATCCCGTTTCGAGCATCATCACATCGTTGCAGGTTCAGGCCACGGCAAAACGCAAACGCTCCAATATTTGATTGCGCAGGATTTGGCTGCAATGGAGCAGGAGCCGCGTTCGATTGTTGTTTTGGATAGTCAGGGCGATTTGATCCGCAATATCTCACAGATGGCCGTTTTCGGACCAGAGGGGGCACTGCGCGATAAGATTGTCATCATTGATCCGACCGATGTTGAGTATCCAGTATCACTCAACCTGTTCGATGTCGGCATGGACCGCTTGCAAGGCTATGCGCCGCTGGAGCGCGAACGGCTGACCAATTCTATCCTTGAGCTTTATGATTTTGTACTGGGCACGCTGCTTGATGCCCAAATGACGCAGAAGCAGAATGTGATCTTCCGTTATGTAACGCGGCTCATGCTGCATATTCCCGACGCCACCATTCACACTTTGCGCGAGCTTATGGAGCCGGGCGGCGAGAAGAAATTTGCTGACAGCATTGCCAAGTTGACCGGCACGGCCAAACATTTTTTCGAGACCGAATTTTCGTCCCGCGAATTTGAACAGACTAAGAAACAGGTGCTACGCCGTCTTTGGGGTATCTTGGAAAATCAGACCTTCGAACGAATGTTTTCGCATCCACGATCCAAGCTCGATCTGTTCAAGGAAATGAACGCAGGCAAAATCATCCTGATCAACACGGCCAAGGATTTGCTGAAGGAGCAGGGAACAGAAATCTTTGGCCGTTTTTTCATCGCTATGATTGCACAGGCTGCGCAGGAACGCGCCACATTGCCGCCAGAAAAGCGTATCCCAACCTTTGTATATATCGACGAAGCGCAAGATTATTTTGACCGCAATATCGGCATTATTCTAGCTCAGGCGCGCAAGCAAAATGTCGGAATGGTGCTGGCCCACCAGTATCTCGGCCAATTGGAACCCAAGCTGCAAGAAGCCTTTGCCGCCAATACCGCAATCAAATTTGCAGGCGGTGTCTCAGCCAAAGATGCAAGGGTCTTAGCACCAATGCTTTATACGCAAGCCGAGTTTATTGAAGCCCAAGGCAAAGGCAGTTTTGCAGTGCATATCAGAGGCGCTACCAAAAGCGCAGTTCCTCTGACATTTCCGTTCGGCTATTTGGAAGGCCTGCCGAAAATGTCCAAAATCGACCGCCAGCGCTTGCAGCAGATTATGCGGCAGAAATATGCTGTCCATCATTCTGCACTGATTGGCATCGGAATGATTCAAGAAAACGGATCGGATGCGCCAAAACAGCCCAAACCATCTGGCCAGACTGATATTGAACCCGGCGACCAATGGTGAATTTGAAGGTTCAAAATGTAGTAGCGCACGTAAAACTAACTCAAACTGAATAATTATGGAGAGAGAATTGGCCGATTTATCCAAACTTACTATTGCAGGTTGCGGCTTCGAGACGGACGTCTCAGGTCAAAAGGTATTCCATGTGAATAGTCCTCATGCCTTGATGCAAGCAATCGGATACTTGAAGCATATATCTGAGCCTTGGGAACGGATATTTGTGCGTGGCCAACGTAAGTTATACGGTTCAATGCGGCCGACACTTTATAGAGGAATCTCAAGTAACACTGCACAAGATAAACGTCATCGAAAGCTCTCGAAAGTAATAGAGGATTTTTCGGCTTCAAGTAAGCTTTTTAAAAGTATTCCAGATTACGCTCAGGAGCCGCTTTTGCAGCATTATGGAATTCAAACTACATGGCTCGATATGGTTGATAATGTATGGGTGGCTCTTTGGTTTGCAGTTCATCGCGCTCAGTCAACCGGTCTTGAAAATCAATATATGCACTTTGATGCACGAAATTCCTCTGACGATGGAGAATTTGCCTACATTTTATTGATACGCACGGACGATAGTAGGAAAGAGCGGGTAAAAAAAGGTATAGCAAAAGGCAAGCTCACCGAAACAGTTGACTTGCGGATCGCTGCACCATCGGTTTTTCTTCGTCCACATGCACAGCATGGGTTACTTTTTCGCGCTCGCGGCACTGAAGGCGGAAGATTAGTTGATTATTCCGATTTGGTGGCAGGCGTCTTGAGATTTTCGTTGGAGCATGGAAAAGCTTGGCTTGGATCAGGCGCGATGCATACTGTCAGAAGTTTGTTCCCTCCTCCGTTTTTTGATGATGGCTACAAGATTCTTCTTGGTGTTGAGCACTCAGAAAAGACCGTTGGCTTGATAACGCACGTTGGCGCTTAAAGTTTAATTGTAAAATTATTACTTGAAAATGCTCCATCACTGCTGCGTATTGCTTCTCATTCGTGAAAATACCGCACGGTTACAAGCGCTTATTCCATGCATATGAAGCGAGTCCTTTCGACAAAAAGAGGACTGAAAAATGGCAATAAGTAGCGTTTTATATTCAAGCCGCAGCGAAGAGTGGGCGACACCGCCGGATTTCTTCGCCTCACTCAATGCTGAATTTGGTTTCACTCTTGATCCCTGTGCAACAGCGGAAAATGCCAAATGCGAAATTTTCTATACCAAGTCTGAAAACGGCCTTGAGCAGGACTGGGGCGATCACATTGTATTCTGCAATCCACCCTATGGCCGCAATATTGGTGACTGGGCCGAGAAATGCTATCTAGCCTCGCTTGCCGGTGCGACTGTGGTGTTGCTGGTGCATTCCCGCACAGACACGCGCTATTTCCATAACTGGATTTATGGAAAGGCTGAACTGCGGTTTGTGAAGGGCCGCCTGAAATTTGGCGATGGCAAACAATCTGCACCTTTTCCTTCACTGGTCGCTATTTTCCGTCCGAGCCTGCCGATTGCACTCGCAGCGTAGCATCTTGCGCGATCAGCCCGACATTTTTGGGCGGCGCAGCCGGTTGAAGCCCTCTTCAACCGGCAAATGCGTTCGTCCAACCAAGCGCGATATGCTCTGGTTCGGCAAACTTGCCGAGCATGGACCGCTGCCGTCGTCATTCTTGCTCGATTTTGCAAATCACAGTCATGCGTCAAAAAAACGTGCCAAGGAACGGCTGACCGATTTATTCCATGAGCAGCTGACGCCGCATGGCGGTCCATATCTGATAAGACCGCTTCAACAATTTCGCACGATCGACAGCCGGTATAACCAGCTTGTCTATGATCTGGCACCGGCAGCAATAGAAGCTTTGGCAGGTGACCGTGATTACGATTTCATAAGACCAACGCGATCCGGGCCTTGGCTCCACAACTTCATGGTGAGCTGCATCACGGCCTCGATAGAGCTGGCTTGTCTCGATGATCCTTATCTGAATTACATTCCGCAAAGCCAAATATTGCGCCGCGCAAAAGTGACAATGCGCTACCCGACGAATGTGACCGATCCCGTATCCGGCAAGGCATATCGGAAAGACTTAGTTCCCGACGCGCTATTTGGTATTGAGTATCTGGGCGAGCAGGGAAGCAGATTCCGATTTTTCGCGGTTGAAGCCGACAGGGCCACCGAACCGGCGACATCGCAAAATTTCAATCGCAAGAGCTTCAGGCGACACTTGCTGCAATATCAGCAATATATTGAGCAGGGCTTATACAAGCAGCATCTCAATCTCACCGCGCCGATGTTGGTGTTAAATGTAACCACCACCGAAAGGCGGTTGGAGAAAATGTTGAAAGTAACGGAGCGGCATTTTCCCGACGGTTGCAGCTATCAGCTTTTCCAGTGCTGGAATGATTTTGGCCCCGTGTTTACGCCGCCAAAACCAATGCCAGCACTGCTACATCGAGACTGGAGACGAGCAGAAAAAGAGCCAAGACTATGCTTGGCTCTAGCAGGGACTAAAACCCTTCCTGAATTCTGAGTTTGGAAAAGATGATCGGGCGGAAATGCACATCGCATTCAATGCGCGGGATTGTTTTAGCAATCCGCAACGCTTCCAATTCCGATATGGCAACATAACCCCATTCATCTGCAACCATTCCGGTGACATAGCCAAACGCAATGTCCTGACCATCAAATTCGGTCAGGTACCATGTTGCGCTGCCATAGGCGTGGAACAGTTTGCAATGAACAATTGGATCGGCCAGTTTTTCCTGACTATATAAAGGGAAGCCCTTTAGGCGCGCTTCCACTTCGCGGCGTATATTCATCATCTGCACTCCTTGCTCTGTGCCAGCATGATTGCTGACATGAGCTAAGTGTGCGGGATGATTGAGCTGCTGAAACGTACACCAAAGGCGGTGAAAATGGGATGCTATTCGGGCAAGCCAATCACATACTCCAACGGAATGTCGACTACAGATACGAGCCTATATTGAAGGTCGTTGGTGTTATTGACGAAGTTCGTGTCCCACCTCGCTGTCCTTAAGTCGCCAACATCTTTAACAGTTTTAGGGTGAATTTTGCCACCATTTGGTATGTCGTTGACTTCAATCCTGATCGCTTCGTATGGCGCAAGGGTAAAGCGGCCCCCAACGACTGCTTTTATCACCCTGTCTTGGGCAGGCTGCGCTCGTTCCGGCCTAAAAACATTTTTCATTGGCTCACGAGCTGTTTCAGAAATTCTCTCTGCTTCCATCTCGTTGACTTCTTGTTCCAAAATACTTTCCCATGTCATGGATTTGTAAAGCGTGAGCAACAGCATCCCGATTATCAAGCCTGTTCCCATCATAGTCCGAAGTGAAGCGCCATCATCGTCGGGATAATCTTCCGGTTTGCGATTGACGCCCATGACCATCGTGGTGACGTGAAAGGCTGTTGGAACGAGAGGAATCATGTTGAATCCCGGCATCATGTCGAACAGCGCCGCAAAGACTGGCAGCGTCACCAACCAAGACCGGCCAATCATTCCGCCGCGTATCCAAGTGATCCCAATCAGGCAGGTCAGGAAGAATAAATGCCACCAGAATGCAGGTAGTGTATCTTGACCTGCAACTTGCCCGAGCGCGCCCACAACGGCAGAGTTCGAGCCAAAATAGGGAAGAATATAAGTGGGCGTATTGAGCAGCAGATACAGCCCAAAAAACACTGGCCCTGATTTCAATGCAGCTGACACCAACGACAGCCATTTATGCAGGTCTTCTTTGCTTTGCGCGCTCATTGCCACCGATCCCGAATAGCGGATTTCAGTTTTTCAATACGGAGAGTAGATCGCTCGGCATCGCTGCTACTGCCCGTTCCTGCGCCGAAAAAGCGCATTTCGACCGTGCGGCCATCGGGCTTGAGCGTCACGATAATATTGATGCTGAAAGATGTACCGATTATTGTTTGGCCGAAATTTGGCTGATCAGTAAAATTGATCTGATTTATCGACGCGTCACGACCTGTATATTGGTATCCCTGCGCTTTGCCGATAGCGACCATGCCATCAAAGAAATTGTCGGGTCGTTTGGAAAGCGTCAGTGTCTCAACCGTGTTGAATTGCGAGCTGTTGCCGCTCAAACTTCCAATGGCGCAGCCTGACAGCGTTCCCGTTGTCACAATCATCAAGGCCGACAGCGCAGCCATGCGTTTGATATTCAATAATTTCATATTACCCCCTCTTTTTCATTCCACTTCAAAACAAGTTCATATTCCAATTGGTATATAACTGTTCGGTATATATTCCAAGTGGAATTTATCTGCACCGGAAAATGGATTTCCGGGACGCGAAATGAGGACTGAAATATATTCAGATGAGCATCAAAGGCTCAGAATGATATTGAAACGTGAACGGCTTGCAGCCGGATTGCGCCAGTCTGATATTGCCGAAAAAACGAACCGTTCTCAGGCTTACATTTCCAAATTTGAAAAAGGCGATTTGCGGCTAGATTTGGTCGATTTCGCGCTCTTTTGTCGGTCTATCGGATGCGATCCACACGAAGTATTTGATGAAATTTTTGGAACGAGACCACGCCAAGCAGAACGAACTCGCAGTCAGGCAATTGGGTTGGCGGAAAAAGGCGATGATGGACAAGACCTAGCCTTTGAAGTCCAGCCCTTGAAGCGTTTGCCGTCTGATTCTGCACTTAAGGATCACTAACAAATCAGCCCTGCTTCGCGCCGCTGCTCAGGATATGGTGGCTGGCAGCTATGCAAAGCGGTGGGCTGATTTGTATCTCGGTGGCAGTCTAACCTAACGCCGCCGCCAGTTGCTCTGTAGGGCCAAGCATGGCGGCCTCTGCCATCGCCAAAGCTTCAAAAATGACAGTATGACGGGGTTCTCTGTCCCAGCATTTTTCGCGTTTCGGCTGCCAAGGCGTAAGCTCGGGGAAGCGAGCTACTAGCGCTTCGGCTTCGAGGTATTTATTGTCATATCGCCGGGGCCGTTCAACGGCGACGTCAAGCACCGGATGCTGGGTGGCTTTTTCTACAATAACGGCAATGAGCTGCTGTGATTTTGGTCCCTTGCGGCATTTTTCATTCAGCTTTTGCGTCACCACGACATTCGGGCAATAATCACGAATGAGAGTATCTGCAAAGTTGGAGGCCTTTTTCGCATCTTTGCTCGCGGTGATTGACATTTGCCAATGACGCAGCCTGCCTCTGTCCAAGAAGACAACACCGACGCGGCCTGTCGCCACCGCGAACGATAGAAAGCTAAGTTCTTTCATAAGGCGATCTTGTGTCATTCATCCGCCGCGTCACGCGCTCCAGAGTCGCAGAACGGTTTATGGTGCCTACATGATTGCGCACATCATTGGAGAGCGATGGCATCTGGTGGCGCAGTTTCTTTTTTCCATACTCCATCAAATCGGCAAATAGGCTTTCAAAGGACCGGCCATAGATGAGCGATAATTCGCAAATCTGCGGCAGTGACGGAATTTTGCGGCCATGTTCCAGCGCCGATATTTCTTTGTCGGTCGTGGCCATCAGATGCGCCAGATCATTTTGGGTAAGTCCCGCCTTGCGCCTTGCGAGGCGCAGGTCGTGGGAGAATTGTTTTAACATATGCGTTGATTACGATTACTAATATCGCATCAGCATAGAATGTTGACCTACTGCCGCTCTAGCAGGCGCAATGCCCCCAGTTTGTCTGTTTTATGTGCCTATCGAAAAACACCACCTATATGGTATGGACGCACCGTTAATGCCGGAAAGGTGAAACCTTTCCGGTGAGTGCGACATACCACATAGGTGATGTGTTCTTAGAATTACCGCCATGCTTGTTTCCTAAAGGGCAGAATATCTAAAATTCTGCACCCGATGCAAGACGGCTTATCAATTCCTCTGGGCCACCATTGGCCGCCTAGCCATATCATGCCTTTCATGGCGTATTGTGCGCAAGCTCAATGTCCACAGCCGCTTTCGTAGCCTTTTTGCCAGCAGCTAGGCGCATGATAATGCGCCCATGCAAAACTCCGTCACCATCATAGGCAATGCGTTCCATCGCACTACGCCAAGGCGATTTGGCATTCAGCAAGCCGACCGGCTCCATCATTTTTTCGCGATGGGACAAACTGGAACTGGTAAATCAACCCTGATTGAACAGATGGCATTGCAGGACGCAGAGGCCGGGCGCGGCTTCTGCATCATCGATCCACATGGTGATATGGCAGAAAGCCTCGCGGGTAAAATCAAACAGTCTCACATTCATTGGCGGGTTGCAGATGCTGCTAGTCCCTATGGCTATAATCCGCTCACTCCTGCATCCGCCAAGCACCGACCGCTCATTGCATCGGGCCTGATTGAAACGCTCAAAAAGCAATGGTCAGATAGCTGGGGCGCACGAATGGAGCATCTGCTGCGCTATTCAATTCTGGCGCTCTTGGAGCTGCCGCAAGCCGATATGCGCGACATCACGCGAATGTATATTGATAAGGATTTTCGCAGAACTGTCGTTCCGCGCATTACTGATCCGCAAGTCAGGGCCTTTTGGACCGAAGAGCTGCCCAAAATGAACTATATGACCTCGATTGACGGGGTTGCGCCGATAGCCAACAAGCTAGGCGCGTTTCTGGCGCATCCGATAATGCGAACGGCATTATGCCAGCCCAAAGAGCCGCTGCGCTTTCGCAAGATCATGGACGAAGGCCGGATATTGATAATCAATCTGGCCAAGGGCCAGCTTGGCTCTGACAATGCCAACGTGCTTGGCGGGTTGATCGTTTCCAGCATCATGAACGCTGCGTTTTCCCGCCATGATACGCCGCTTGAAAAGCGCCGTCCGTTTTTCCTTTATGTCGATGAATTTCATAATTTCACCACTGAGAGCTTCGCAGAGATGCTTTCAGAAATGAGAAAATACAGGATTTCGATAAACCTGTTTTGCCAGCACAGTTCACAGATGGAAAAGCCCGTCTTTGAGGCCGTATTGGGTAACTGCGGAACCGTGCTGAGCTTCAGGCTTGGTGCGCACGACGCGCCGCTTATGGGAAGGCAGCTTGGTGATTTGCCGCCTTATGCTCTGGTGAGCTTGCCTAATTATCGCGGCTATTGCCAATTGATGATCGGCGGCCACAAAACGCCCGCATTCAGCATTCAAACTTGGCGACCAGACCTTCCGTAATTGTCGCCTTTCGGGTTCTACTGAGAACCACTGCAATCCCGTAAACTGAAAAAATGGACAAAAAACTATCAGCAGAAGAACAGGCATTGATCGCAAAATTGGAAGAAGATTTCCTCCAGCAATATTTTGAAATCTGCAAACGAACCTACGAGCAAATGGAGCGCGACGGCACATGGCCGTGGGAATCCGATTCGCCAAATTTTGAAAATTTGATAGATTCGGAAGATAACCCCGAAACTTCATGAAAACTTGCTTTGCCTACATCCGCGTCTCAACCGTCAAACAGGGTGACGGCGTTTCGCTGGAGGCACAAAGAGAAGCGATCACGCTGTTTGCACAGCGCCATGACATCGCCATCTCGAAATGGTTCGAAGAGAAGGAAACCGCCGCTAAAAAAGGCAGGCCAATTTTCAACCGGATGGTATCCGAATTGCAGAAAGGCGGTGCGAACGGCCTCATCGCCCATCGTATAGATCGAGGAGCGCGCAATTTCGCTGATTGGGCTAGGATTGGCGAGCTTGCCGATGCTGGATTTGATATCCACTTCGCCACCGAAAGTTTGGATTTTCGTTCTCGCGGCGGCCGTCTGGCAGCAGACGTGCAGGCAGTGGTAGCGGCTGACTATATCCGCAACCTGCGCGAGGAATGCATCAAAGGTTTGAACGGACGACTCAAGCAGGGCTTCTATCCGTTCAAAGCCCCGCTTGGCTACAACGACAATGGCGGCGGCAAACCAAAAACTATTGACCCGGTCAGAGGGCCATTGGTCAAAACCATGTTCGAGCTATATGCGACCGGCAATTATTCGCTCTGGTCACTGGTTCCTGAAATCAACGGGCGCGGCCTGCGTAACGAGCGCGGACAACCTGTTTCCAAACAGGGTGTCGAGAAGATGCTACGCAATCCATTTTATGCCGGCATCATGTTTGTGAAAAGTTCAGGCAAATCATATCCTGGCATCCACAAACCTTTGATCAGCGTTGATCTCTACCGAAAAGTTGCTGATATCCGCGAAGGTCGCGACAACAAGAAAGTGACCAAGCATGGCCACCGCTATCGCGGCTTATTCCGCTGTATGCATTGCGATCAGGCCATGATCCCTGAGAAACAAAAGGGGAGAGTATATTATCGCTGCCAGCTCAAACCCTGCATCACCAAGACCGTTCGCGAAGACATGATTGAGGCAGAGGTTCAGTCGCTGCTTAAACGCTTCGTGCTCAGCGACCGACAGGTTGAAATCATCTATCAGAAATTTGTTGCATGGGTAGAAGCGGGGCAAGTGCTGGATCAAGCGGAAAAGGCACCGTTTGAAATCATCAAGCTCAAAGAGCGGTTATCGCGATTGACCGACAAATATGTTGACGAGATGATCGATACCGAAATCTATCAGGCCAAGAAAACTGAAATTTTGCTCGATACGAAAAAGTGGGAGGCACTAGCCGCGCAAACCACCAAAAAGGGGGAGCGTTTGGCGCAGATACGAAAATTCCTCGAACTGGTGAGAAGCCTTTATACGCAATATGTTTCGGCCCTTGCCGAGCAAAAACGGGAAATCGTGAAAATGGCGACCTCGAACCGCTTGGTAGACCGAAAAAACATAATGATTGAGCCGCCGGAATGGCTCTTGATGATCGAGTCATTGCTCGATCCGGCATATAGTGAACAGTGTAATACCACTTCTCGAACTTTTGACGCGCTTATCGAGCAATATGAAAGTCTCGCACAGTTAGGCAATCTGCAAAAGGCCCACCAGCATTAGGCAGAGAATTTCTATAAAATAGGCTATAATGCCAAGACAAATTCCGATTTTATGTCTAATCACGCAACTAAAGAATCTCTGAGGGGCAACAACTTGCAGCAATTCGGCGAAATCGAAAAACGCCTTTGGTCGGTAGCAGACCACCTGCGGGCCAATTCTAACTTTGCCAGCAATGAATATTTCATGCCTGTCATGGGCCTGATTTTCCTACGTCATGCCTATAGCCGCTTTTTGCGGGTGAAGGCCGAGATTGAGGAAACACTGCCATCACGCGGCGGCGTCACACGTCCGCTCACCAAAGAGGATTTTTCGCAGCGCGGTTCGATATTCTTACAACCAGATGCGCAGTTTGATGCGCTGGTTGCCATTCCCGATGGCGGCGACCGGGCGGGCGCTATCATCGCTGCAATGGAGAGCATCGAAGCAGATTATCAATCGCTAGATGGCTCGCTGCCTAAGACCGAATATCAGGAACTGGGCGATGATGACCTTGGCCAGCTTTTGCGCACTTTCAACGACCCTGCGCTTAAAAAAGCCGATGGCGATGTGTTCGGGCGGATTTACGAATATTTCCTGACGCAATTTGCCGATCAGAAGGCGCATGATGGCGGCGAGTTTTTCACGCCGGTTTCCATTGTGCAAACCATCGTCAATGTGATCGAGCCAGATCACGGCAAGATCATTGACCCCGCCTGCGGCTCTGGCGGAATGTTCGTTCAGTCAGCGCATTTTATTGAGCGAATGCAGCAGAACCCGAATGAACGGGTGACGTTTTACGGGATGGAGAAAAACCCGACCACGATCCGCCTCGCCAAAATGAACCTCGCCGTTCACGGGCTGGAGGGCGATATTCAAAAAGCCATTTCTTATTATGAAGACCCGCACGCGATGATCGGCAAGGCCGATTTCGTGATGGCCAATCCACCGTTCAACGTAGACGAGATTGACGCGGAGAAAATTAAGGACGATCCGCGCCTGACCTTTGGCCTTCCCGGCGTGAATAAAGGCGGCAAGGTATCCAACGGCAATTACGTCTGGATGTCATTCTTCTATAGCTATCTGGCCAAGCAAGGCCGCGCTGGCATCGTTATGTCATCTCAGGCTTCGTCTGCGGGCGGTCAGGAAGCCAAAGTCCGCGAGGCAATGGTGAAGACGGGCGATATGGATGTGATGATCGCCATTCGCTCCAACTTCTTTTACACTCGCACCGTGCCCTGTGAGCTTTGGTTTATGGATAAGGGCAAACCCGATGCGATGCGCGATAAGGTGCTGATGATCGATGCGCGGCATATATTCCGCAAAGTCACGCGCAAGATTTATGATTTCACCCCCGAACAAGCGCAGAATATCGCGGCCATTGTTTGGCTGTATCGCGGGCAGCAAGATCGCTTTTTGGCACTGGTTGAAGGCTATCTCGAAACTGCTTTTACGGAAATGCAGAGCTGCGACTTTGCCCCGCTGATTGCGGCGATGGACGCAGTGACGGCGGCGCATAAGGATGCGGAGCTTACTGCGCTGGCAGAAACGTTAAACGCCGACATGACGACGCTGTCCAAGGCCGCAGAAGCAGCGAAGGCAGCGCATTGGGATGGTCAAAAGCGCGATAACGCAGCGATGCTCGCTTCTGCCGTAGCGCTGCATCCGCTGGCAGATCAGGCCAAAGCGCTGGCCAAAAGCATTGACCATTTCTTCAAGACGGCTGGCCGTGTGCATGATGCCGAAGTGGCGGACGGTGCAAAGGCGGCAGAGGGCAAAAAACGGCTGAATGTGATGGATGCTGAGCGTCACCTTGTGACCGAGCATTTGAAACAGGCGCGTTATTTTAATGGACAAGCCGAATGGCTGCAAAGTCGTTTCCCCGATGCCGAACTGTGCGATGTCGAGGGTCTTGTGAAGCTGACAGATCGCAAAGAGATTGAAGCCAAGGACTGGAGCCTGACGCCGGGTCGCTATGTTGGTGTTGCACCGGAAGAAGAGGATGAGGATTTCGATTTTGAAGAGGCGCTGCGCGATATTCATATTGAGATTGAAGGGCTGAATGAGGAAGCGGCGCTCGTGGCCGCGACAATCAAAAAGAATTTTGCAGAGCTGATTGTATGAGTTGGCCTAGGGTAAAGCTATGCGATATCGCGAATAGCCAATATGGCTACACAGCATCGGCACAAGATGAGGCTATAGGGCCAAAATTTCTTAGAATAACTGACATCGTTCCACCATTTATTGATTGGGATAAGGTTCCGTACTGCCCAATCGACGAAAAACTAAACGCAAAATATGCACTCAGTCCCGGCGATATCGTGGTTGCACGGACTGGCGCAACGACAGGTCATGCGAAGCTTATTAGGTCTGAACAGAATTCAGTTTTTGCGTCATACCTTGTG
Source organism: Parasphingorhabdus halotolerans (assembly GCF_012516475.1). Lineage (NCBI taxonomy): Bacteria > Pseudomonadati > Pseudomonadota > Alphaproteobacteria > Sphingomonadales > Sphingorhabdaceae > Parasphingorhabdus > Parasphingorhabdus halotolerans. Next base: position 2,383,528 of record NZ_CP051217.1, read on the forward strand.
AGGTTTAAAGTTCATGATGACCGTCTTGAATCTGGTTTTGTTGGCCTTCTAGTGGAATCTGACCAGTATAAAAATTTTGTTAACGGGGTGAAAGGAGGCTCCGCTCAACCAAACGCGAATGCTAAATCACTTGGCCTTTTCGAATTTGCAGTACCACCGCTTGATGTACAGAGGAGAATTGTCGAAGTTGCTATTACCTATGATGATTTGATTGAGAATAACCGGCGGCGGATTGCTTTGCTCGAAGAGGCGGCGCGGCTGCTTTACCGCGAATGGTTTGTCCATTTCCGTTTCCCCGGACATGAACACATCAAAATCATCGACGGCGCGCCTGAGGGGTGGAAGAAAACCAAACTGATTGATTTGGTCGATTGGATAAAAGAAACTGTAAAGCCAGTGCACTTTACTGAGGGAGATGTTCACATCGGCCTTGAACATATCCCTAGGCGATCATTCACACTCGCCGACTGGGAAACTACGGAAGGCCTTGCGAGCCAGAAATTTCGCTTCAAAAAGGGGGACGTGATTTTTGGCAAAATCCGACCATATTTTCACAAAGTCGGCTTCGCAATCTGTGATGGTTTAGCGTCTTCCGATGCTTTCATCTGGCGCCCCAAAAGCCCTAAATTATGGCCGCTAGTAGTTTGCGCAACATCCAGTGATTACTTTGTCGCAGTTGCATCAAAGACCGTCAAAGAGGGTTCGAAGATGCCTCGTGCCGATTGGAGTGTTTTGTCGCAGTTTTCCATTCCTACACCACCTTCGGGCATACTAGACGACTTTAATGCGCAGATTGAACCGATCACAACGCAATGTGCTTCGCTTGCCCTTGCAAACCATGAACTCGTGAAAGCTCGCGATCTATTACTCCCGCGCCTAATGGATGGTAGAATCGAAGTATGAGTTATAACGAAGACACGCTGACCCAGCAGACAATGGCCGATTATCTGAGCGAACAGCTCGGTTGGGACAGCGTGTATGCGTATAATCAGGAGACATTTGGACACGAAGGCACTTTGGGCCGCAAGAGCGACCGCGATGTGCTGCTCACCCGCTATATTGGCGAGGCATTGCATCGTTATAACCCCGGCCTACCAGATGAGGCTTACACACATGCGCTGCGCCAGATTACCGATACGCTGGGCTTTCAGTCGATAGTCGCGACTAATTGCGAGAAGTATGAGCTGATCCGCGACGGCGTAACCGCCAGCTTTCATGAAGGTGGCGAGATCAAGAAAAAGCGCCTGCGCCTGTTCGATTTTGATAATCCCGAAAACAACCATTTCCTGTGTGTTCGCGAAATGTGGGTGCGCGGTGTCGCGCATCGCCGCCGCCCGGATATTATCGGCTTTGTAAATGGTTTCCCGTTGCTGTTCGTGGAGTGCAAGCGCCCCGACAAATCGCTGCGTCGCGCCTATGAAGACAATATCGCGGATTACAAAGACACCATCCCGCATATGTTCCATTTCAACGGGCTATTGATGCTGGCCAATGGCATCGAAGCAAAGATTGGTTCGATCACCGCCCGCTATGAACATTTCAGCGATTGGAAACGTTTGGCCGAAGGGGAGAAGGGCGTTGTTGCAATGGAGACGCTCTTAAAAGGCGTTTGCACCAAAGCCAATTTCCTAGACATTTTCGAAAATTTTATATTGTTTGATGAAAGCGCAGGCGGGCTGGCCAAGATTGTGGCGCGAAACCACCAATATCTTGGCGTCAACCGCGCGATGCAATCGGTGGTCGAGCGTAAAGAGCGCGACGGCAAGCTGGGCGTGTTTTGGCATACGCAGGGATCGGGCAAAAGCTATTCAATGGCGCTTTTCGCGCAAAAGGTTCGGCGCAAGCTGGGCGGTGATTTCACATTCCTGATTTTGACCGACCGGACCGACCTGGACAATCAAATCTACAAGACTTTTTCAGGTGTCGGCCTTGCCAATAATGACAAAGAAAAATGCCGGGCAGACAGCGGCGGGGAGCTGAAACAGTTGCTCGGCGAGCATAAAGCCTTTGTATTCTCCCTGATCCAGAAATTTAATAATGAGGTGAAAGAAGGCGAAGGATATTCCCAGCGCGAGAATATCATCGTGATGACCGATGAAGCGCACCGGACACAATATGGCACGCTGGCACTGAATATGCGCAACGCGCTGCCAAATGCGAGCTTCATTGGCTTTACCGGAACGCCGCTATTTACCAGCGATGAAATTACACAGAGGGTTTTCGGCGGCTATATCTCAACCTATGATTTCCAGAGGGCGATTGAGGATAAGGCGACGCTGCCGCTCTATTATGATGCACGCGGGGACAAGCTTGGCCTGACATCAGAAGGCCTCAATGAGAAGCTCGCCAAGGCGATTGAAGAGGCCGAAATTGAAGACGCCGATGTGGCCGCAAAGCTCGAGAACGAGCTGAAACGCGAATATCATGTGGTGACAGCAGAAAAGCGGCTGCGCCATATCGCGGAAGATTTTGCATCCCATTATTCAACCAACTGGGAAACCGGCAAGGCCATGTTTGTCGCTATCGACAAGATCACCGCGGTTCGGATGCACGATTATGTTCGCGAGGCTTGGAATGCCGAAATTGCCGAACACGAACGTCAGTTGAAAGATGCAGTCGATGAACAGGACTTGCAGGCGAGAAAACGGCAAATAGCATGGATGCAGGAAACGGCAATTGCGGTCGTAGTTAGCGATGAGCAGGGCGAGGTGGACAGATTCCGCAAATGGAACCTCGACATCATGCCGCACCGTAAGCTGATGAAGGATGGCTTTACCGTTACCGATGCAAATGGCCAGATCAAAAGGCTCGATGTCGAAACCGCTTTCAAGAAAGAAGATCACCCGTTCCGTATCGTGATTGTATGCGCAATGTGGCTGACCGGTTTTGACGTGCCTTCACTCTCAACGCTTTATCTCGATAAGCCGTTGCAGGCCCATACGCTCATGCAGGCGATTGCACGCGCCAACCGCGTGAAGGAAGGCAAGAATAATGGCCTGATTGTGGATTATTGCGGTATTCTGAAAAACTTGCGCAAGGCACTGGCTACGTTTGCAGGACACACCGGCGAGGGCGAACCCGGAGAGGGCGGCGGTGAAACCGATCCGCTGCATCCAGAAGAAGAATTGCTGGATGAACTGCGCGAAGCCATTGGGATTGTTGCCGACCAACTGCAAGCCAACGGCTTCGAACTGGCTACATTGCATGAAGCGGTTGGCATGGCGAAAAATGCGGCTTTGCTGAATGCTAAAGAGGCGGTGAATATTGATGACGAGAGCCGCAAGAAATTTGAAATTTCAGCACGAGCGGTTTTCCGAAAATATAAGGCGTGCTTGACCTTCAAAGGCGTTCAGGATTTCCGGCATGATTATGAAGCGATAGGTTTTATTTATAAGATGCTGGAGGAGGATCGCGAGAATGCTGATACTTCGGCGATTATTCAAAGCCTCAACGCTATCGTAAGCGAAGCCATTGATGTCAAAGCTGATCCAGAATCGGATGAAAAAGTCTTCGATATTTCCAAGATAAATTTTGAGCTTCTCCGCAAGGAATTTGAGAAAAGCCCGCAGAAGAAAACCGACGTCCAGAACTTGAAGGATGTGATTGCACAGCGTCTGCGAAAAATGTTGATGGAAAATCCGCTGCGAACTGACTTCCAAGAACGCTTCGATGAAATAGTGCGCGACTATAACAAGGAGAAGGACAAAAACACGATTGAAGCAACCTTTGAGGCGTTAATGCGCCTTACTGCTGAAATGCAGGAAGAGGAGCTGGAATATGTGGCGGAAGGCTTCGATACGCAGGAGCAGAAAACGATATATGATATGCTCCGCAAGCCAGAGCTTTCGAAGGGTGATATTCGAAAAATCAAGGCGGTGTCCGTTGAGTTGCTACAGCTTATCCAATCGCGCATGGAGCAGGTTCAAGATGTATTTGCAAAACAAAGTACCTCAGACGGTTTTCGCCAGAGCATATATGATTTTCTTTATGATGATAAAACTGGCCTTCCGGCCGCCAGCTACACGCCCGATGATGTCGAAATAATGGCAGATAGCATCTATGGTTTCGTAAAAATGCAACAAGGTCAGCCAGCATACGCGTAGGAGGCGGAATGGAACCAAAGCTTGTTTCAATTACTGAGTGCTGCAAAATTCTCTCGCTTGGCCGGACAACGGTCTACCGCTTGATTGCAGACGAACAGCTTGAGACTGTGAAAATAGGCCGAAGACGGCTTGTGCGAATGGAATCGATTAAGAATTTGATTTCTGAAGGAGCGTCTTTGACCAAGCTTCCATAAGCTTGCGGCGCTTATCCAGCCTATCTGATCGCTGATATGCGCCCACCACACCCGCATCCACGGCATGGGCCAGTGCCGCTTCTTTAACTTCAAATGGCGTGTCAGTTTGTTCTTCGGCCCATGTTCGAAAGGTCGTTCGAAAGCCGTGAGGACGCGCCTCATAGCCTTCGCGCTTCATAAAGGCCGACATTGCCATATCGGAAATGGGCCTGCCTCTCAAAGCTGGAAACAAGAATTCATTCTCTGATCTGGTCCGAGCGCATTCAACAACCGCCAATGCTTCATCAGTCAATGGGACGCGGTGTTCACGACCAGTTTTTGTTCTCTCTGGCGAGAGTGTCCAAACATTGCCTTCTATTTCATCAAATGTAGCAAGCCGCACTTCACTCGTTCGCGCGGCAGTCATGATAAGGAAACGCAGGGCCAGAGCGGCGGTATGATCGATGCTACAAAGCCAATTATAGAACCTTGGCGCGTCAGCATATGGCATGGCCGGAATATGGACTGTCTTGTGGTTTTGCTTGCCGAGTAAAGCCCGTGCCTTGAGTGTTGCTTGCATATCGACATCTAAGCCAAGCGCAGCCGCATATTTTAAGGTTTGACCAATATGCCCAAGCGATTTGCGGGCCGTTTCAGCCTTTGTACGCCAGATTGGTTCGAGCGTTTTCTTGATCAAATGTTGGTCAAGTTTTTCAATCGGCGTCGTTCCAATTTTTGGAAGGACGTATTGTTCTAATAGGCTAAGCCACCGTTTTCGGGCATTTGCGTTTTTAAGTTCAGCCTTCTTGGCTTCAAAGCAGCCTTGAGCTGCCTCAGCTAAGGTAACAACCTTTGGCGCTTCTTGTTTATGTGCCCGCGCTGCGATTGGATCAATGCCGTCGCGTAGTTGTTTACGCGCCGAAGCAGCTCTTTCGCGGGCCTCTGCAATGGATACATCAGGCCAGCGGCCTAAGCCCATTTCGCGGCGTTTGCCTTTGATGACGAGACGCAGCGTCCACTTGCCAGCAATCTTTGAACGCTTGTTAAGCCAGAGGCCCTGGCCGTCAGCATATTTACCTGCATCAAGACTTTTGGCCTTCATCTGTGAAAGTGCGTTATATAACACCAGCCCACCTTTTCGCATTTTGGCACTCGAACAATATAGGTCACCCTATAGCCCACCTTTTGACATGCGAAACTGTGAAAATCAATGCTCAACTATGTTCACCTCAGATCGTTTATACCCTTATGATATAACAGGAAAATATTCGGATATGTTCAGCTATGGGAAAATTGGTGTGAGTCCTCTTCTGGGCACCATTAGACTGTTTCTCAAAGTCCCTTAAAGCTTGATTTTCTGCTAGTTATAGAGCATTTTGTGTCTCTCAACAGCCGAGGGTGTTTCTCATCATGCCCCCATAATCCGACTAATTTGGGGGCATAATTGGGGGCATGAAACGGCATAGCGAAAAGTGATGCCCCCAAATGGCCCTAAAAGACACAGAAATACGCGCCTTACAGCCAAAGTTAACCCCCTTTAAAGTGGCGGACGGAAAAGGGCTGTATATTGAAGTTTTTCCTAATGGATCAAAGCTTTGGCGACTCAAATTTCGCTCTAACGGCAAAGAAAAGCGTCTGGCATTGGGTAAGTATCCCGATGTGACTTTAGCTAAGGCGCGCGCCAAATGTAATGAGGCGAGGGCCAAGATTGCAGATGGCGTCGATCCGGCAGCGGAGAAGCAACGTCTCAAAATTCAGGCCGTGCTGGATTCTGGCAATACCTTTGCAGGTGTGGCGGAAGATTATATTGAAACCAAGCTTGTGCGAGAGAGAAAAGCGCAAGGGACTTTGGTTAAGGCGCGATGGTTTCTGGAGTTGTTGACGCCCGCGATTGGTTTCCGGCCTATTGCTGAAATCGAACCAGCGGAAATATTGGCACCGCTCAAAAAGATAGAGCGTAAAGGTAATTTCGAAACTGCAAAACGTTGTCGTGCGTTTGCCAGCCGGGTATTTCGATTTGGCGTTGCTACCGCGCGTTGCAAAGCCGATCCAACGGCCTTGTTGCAAGGGGCGTTGATAGCGCCAAAGGTAACGCACCATGCCGCGATTACCGATCCGGCCAAGGTTGGGGAGCTATTGCGGGCGATCGATAGTTATACGGGTAGTCCCATAACAAAATATGCCATGCAGATTGCCCCGCATGTTTTCGTCAGGCCGGGCGAATTGCGGCACGCGGAATGGTTGGAAATAGACGTTGATGATGCCATTTGGCACATACCAGCCGGAAAGATGAAGGCACGGCGGCCCCATGACGTGCCGTTGACTGCGCAGGTGCTTGCGAGTTTGGCCGATATACGGGAATTGACCGGATCAGGACGTTATATATTCCCCTCACTACAGACTCCGCTTAGGCCGATGAGTGAAAACACAATCAATGCGGCATTCAGGCGCATGGGTTACGCGCAGGATGAGTTGACAGGCCACGGCTTGAGAACGACGGCTTCAACATTGCTCAATGAAGCCGGAAAATGGGATGATGATGTCATTGAAACGGCGCTAGCTCATAAAGATACTAACCAAATTCGCGGCACATATAATCGAGCCAAATATTGGGATAAGCGCGTTGAAATGGCGTCATGGTGGAGTGATTATCTGGATGTTTTGCGCAAAGGTGCAGAAATACTTGATTTTCCAGCGAACGGCTCGACGGCCCCATGAACAAAGATTCCAATCCTGATTGGCGGGATCAAACTGAATGGTTGCAAGATCTTGTGACTGAATTGGAGCAACGCATAAAAATTTATCACGCTGAACCGGACGTGGAACTGAAACGTAATAAAGCGGCGGCCTATATGGGAAGTATCGCTGGGCATTTGCAGGAAATCCCTCCGTTCAAAGGCACTGACTTGCTCGTGCCTTTTAAGGATCTCCTTATTTTCATCCATTCGCTGGAAAGCGGTAGTGGCCACCCTTGGGCAAAACCAAATAACTTTGGCGGGACAAATTCTGAAACCGTTGCCGAAACCGAAGTCCGGATTTGGATTGTCATGGGTGTTTGGTCTTTGCTTGAAGGCGGATATCGGAAAAATCAGGCTTATAAATATATGGCAAATGCCATGACCGAATCTGGACGGACTTCAAAAGGACGACCGTTTTCGCATCGCAACGTTCAGCGATGGTGGTTAGATTATGAATACCAGAGAGATGACCGGCTTGCGAAAGTCCAAGGGCACATTGAAAATTATTGGGCAGAAATGCCGTGTCCGCACGGTCAGTTGATGTTCAACTGCAAAAGCAATGGGAATGGAATCCGTTGCGCCAATTGGCGGCTTGTGGCTGAAGAATTCGCAAGCAACGCGCTTAAAGTTGCTAACTTTCGAGACTGGTTCGTTTCGCGTTAGAAAAATGAACCACTACCATGGGTTAGAGGGGTGCATCACTAACCGAAGAGAAGCAAACATGGATAGACTCATCACCATCAAAGATTTCTGCGGGCGTTATGGCATTGGCCGGTCGACCGTATATCGCGAAAATCAGGCAGGGCGTTTGCCCTTTCGCAAGATCGGACGCGCAACTCGGATTGCGGAAAGCGATGCACTGAAATGGTTCGACCTGCTACCCGCTCGCTAATATCCCCCAGCGTCCATTTGAAACTTGCGCGGTTCGATTTGCCGATGTCCGTGCTTGTTCCAGCCGGAACACAAGCTTTCTGAATGCGTTCAACGGCTTGTGCCTGAATTGCGAAGCATCCCTATTATAGGGCGGTTATTACATGATCCAGCGACGCCAGAGTAAGCAAAGGCTGTTGCAGCATGGCGGTTCCAGAAGACAGCGCGATGTTGCGAGCAATCAGCTTACGGAAAAGCAATGTCGAGACTTGATCGGGGCAGCAATGGTGGCATGGGAAAGCGGGTGTCCGTTTAATCGGTTCATCACGCTACTTTGGGAACGGAGCGGGGTTGATGCCCGGCGCAATGGCGAAACGACGGCACGTTTTGTGAAGTTGGCAAGCGACTGGGCAAGGCGGCATGGCGATCGACTGGTTTGGGCTTGGGTTCAGGAACATGGTTGGAAAAATGGTGCGGATGTTCATTTAATTTTGCATGTCCCGCCGGAACTCGATCCGATATTCAAAGCGATGCCCGCAAAATGGACCAAGCTATGTTTGCCGGGTGCTTATGTCCGCAAGACTCTCCAGTGTCAGAAAATCCGTTTCGGTGATATCGCTGTAAACAATCCAGAGGCTTATGAGACGGCAATAATGGGCAAGGTCCACTATATGCTTAAATGCGCCCCAGCGGCTTTAGAACGCGAACTGGGCCTGGTTGGCAGGGGTCATAAGCCTTGGGGTCAAAGCTGCACCACTTTCCGCAAACAAGCTGGCATCTGGCAGGGATGGAATCGAAACAGCCAGCGCGATTAAACCTGATATACTAGGGTCCAGACTCATTATAGCCACCAGATTACGGTAGCAGCTATGGCGATGGTTGCCATAAAGGTTTTGATATTGCGGTCGAAGCGTGTTGCGACACGACGCCAGTCCTTGAAGCGGCAGAACATGCGCTCGACGACATTGCGCTGTTTGTAGATGGCGGGATCGCAGTCAAGTTTGACCTTGCGATGCCGCTTGGGCGGGATAACGGCGGTGGTACCACGAGAGGCGAGCCAGTCGCGCAGATCATTGCTGTCATATCCTTTGTCGCCAACCAGTTCAGCAGACGGTGGCATTGCCGCGATACACTGCTTGGCGACCTTCATATCGTGCACGTTCCCGGGCGTTAGCAGGAGGACACAGGGTCTTCCTTTTATATCGCAGATGGCGTGGAGCTTGGTGTTCCGGCCGCCCCGTGTCTGGCCGATACCATTGGCCAAGGCCCCCTTTTGCGCCTCCGGCAGTCCGGTGGACCTTGATGCAACTGCTGTCGATGAACAGCCTGTCTGGTACGCCCTCGGCTCCAGCCAGAGCACTGAAGATATCTTCCCATATCCCGCGCTCGGCCCAGCGTACGAAGCGGTTATAGAGTGTCTTCTTCGGCCCATAAACCGGCGGACAATCACTCCAGCGCCCGCCGCTTTGTAACGCGTGGACAATCCCCGAAAGCACGCGCCGGTCATCGACACGCAGTATGCCGCGCGTCTTCGTCGGCAAAAGCGGCTCAATCCGCGCCCACTGCTCATCCGAAAACCAAAAGAAATCAGACATATCCAATACCTCCTTGCTCAAGACATTGAATCACAATTATATCACTTTGGGAATCCCGTTAATGGGTCTGGACCCTAATTAATACGGCTAGCATCCCAGTCATTCGTTACGATCAATATAACCAAAATTGCTTACTCATTTAGGAAAATCTTTGTGATTTCATCAAATCTAGTTACACTTTGATAATGACAATTGAACAACTGGCTAATGAGTATCATGCAGCCATTCACGCTATGGAGAACGCTGCGATTGCTGCCGAGCAAGAAGCTCAGCTTACAACGCCCGTATCTAATCTCTTTACTGGATTAGCCCTGCAAGAAGGGATGGGACAGCTTCGTTTGATAAGAGAAACGCCGCTTGGCCGAACGCGCCCTGATTTCGCAGTGCTGCTTACACGTGGTGGCGCAACAATGCAAAGAGGTTACATTGAACTCAAAGCTCCGTCGATTAGCGTTAATCCCACACTTTGGGTTGGACGAAATCGAACTCAGTGGGAACGAATGAGCAATGAAGCCGAGATTTTGGTTGTATGTGTCCGTCGTCAGATAATTTGAGACACATGGGCGGTTAAGATCGGCGAGTGTTTGGCACCATCTGGTTGGTTGATATTATGCGGCGATCTTGCGGTATTGCAAGCGCCGATGTTCGATGGTTTTGCGTTTGATCCTTTCTCTTTGCTTGATAATGGCTTGCGCTCTGCCGAAGTAGGCGTCGGCAGGTGTCACATTGCTCAGGCTCTCGTGATAGCGCTGATGGTTATAATGCTCGACGAACGCCTCGACCTGTTTCTCGAGATCACCGGGTAGATAATAGTTTTCGAGCAGTATCCTGTTCTTCAAGGTCTGATGCCAACGCTCGATTTTACCCTGTGTTTGTGGATGGAAGGGTGCGCCGCGGACATGGCGGATGTTTCTGTCTTTGAGCCAGTCAGCCAGTTCTCCCGCGACATAGCTGGGACCATTGTCCGATAGCAGCCGGGGCTTATGTAACACATGGGCCTGATCGCAACCTGATGCTGTTAATGCCAGTTCCAGCGTATCGGTAACATCCTCAGCTTTCATCGTCGTGCACAGCTTCCAGGAGATGATGTAACGGCTAAAGTCATCAAGGATGGTCGACAGATAATACCAACCCCAGCCTATGATCTTCAGGTACGTAAAATCAGTCTGCCATAGCTGATTGGGTGCAGTCGTCTTGTCCTTAAACTCGCTTGCAGCCTTCCTCACGATAAAGGCGGGGCTGGTAATCAGGTCGTGGGCCTTCAAGAGTCGGTAAACACTGGCTTCCGACACGAAGTAGCCCTTGGTGTCGGTGAACGTCACCGCAAGCTCTCTGGGTGATAGCTCACAGCGTTCCAGCGCCATTTCCAGTATCTGGTCGTGGATATCATCCGGTATCCGGTTCCACGCACGGCGCGGTCCAGGGCGCTTGTCTTCCAGCGCATCTTCGCCGAACCGCTGATACAGATCATACCATCGGTAGAAGGTAGGCCGGGCAATGCCCAGCTTGTCTAGCGTCTGCTTCGCTGGCAGATGTGAGCGCTCCACCAGCTTGATAATCTCCAGCTTCTCAGTGGCAGGGTATCTCATTCCTCTAACTCCCCATCCCCGATCATGCTTTTTTTGAGCAGCCGGTTCTCAAGTGTTAGCTCTGCTACAACTTCCTTCAGATCACGGCCCTCACGGCGAAGCTCTGTCACCTCTTCATTGTTTGCCGCGCGAGCCGTGTCACCAGCAAGCCGCTTCTTCCCGGCCTCCATGAAGTCCTTTGACCATTTATAATAAACACCCTGCGCGATACCTTCACGCCGGCATAGCTCCGTGATGCTATCATCACCGCGAAGGCCCTCCAGCACGATCCGTATCTTCTCTTCAGCGCTATATTGCTTGCGGGTCGCTCTGCGAATGTCTTTCACCACCCGCTCTGTGGAGGCTTTTGAGTATTTTGCTTTCATCTTCGTTCCTTACAGTCACTGCAATGAAACCAAAATACTCCCTTATTATATGACGCTAATCTGTCTATCGATCGCTGACGGGGAACACTCTTCTGGAACGTAAGCGAGAGAAGGCGTCAGAAAAGCGGGGTTCTGAACATACATTTGAGTCGGTGGCGCTAGAATACATTGAGGATAGTCCTGTCGACAGAGTTTCCTGTTTTGCAGCGCGCTATAGGTCCAGCCTTCTGTGGCGCGATCAAAATTTCGGGCGCAATTCTCCACCGTCAATATGGCGCGCGGTTCGCCGTTTGTGATGCGCACATTTTCCCGTTTGCCGGTTTCCGCGCCAAAGGCATCAATATGGACGATCGCCCATTCGCCATCCTGATGGCTGATGTTAAAGGACATCCAGGGCGGTGTGTCGCGCCCGGCATCCTTCTCGAAATATACGTGCTCTTCGTTGCTGAAAATGCCCGATAACAGGTCTTCCAGCTTGGGGGTCTCTTCGTGATGCGCCACCATCGCGAGCATAGTCAGGCTGGTCGTAAATAACATCCGTCGCTCCTCGTCGGTCAATAATTTGTCCGGACAAGTCTAACAGTCTTTGCAGCAATGGCAATGCCGTAATGCTAGGGGCCGCCAAGTCCCTACCGCAGTTCTATGCGGCGGTCCAGACCGGTTGCGCAGGCGCGGGCAGACCCGTGTCCTGCTCGCAGTTTTTGCGCAAATCATCTATCGAGGGACCATAGTTGAACAGGGGCAGCTCGCCTCTCGAGCCGCGCATATCATCGCGCAGCTTCGCGGTCGCCGCATCGTCAACATCACCGGCATCATTGGCGATCACGCCATAAGCTTTGGCACCCTCTGCGGTGACCAGTCCCTGTGTAATTTCCTTGCCGACCAAAGCAGGATCGCGTTCAAGCGGATCACCCCAGCCGCCACCGCCCCAGGTGATAAAGTGGAGCAGATCGCCTTCTTCCACCGTCACTTCTTCCACCTTGTTGCCGAGAATCGTCTGCGTGCCATCGGCCTTTTCCAGTATCTTGCGCGCGCGCACGCCCGGTTCGCCGCCATTGACGCCCCAAGGTGGAACAAACCAGCGGTCATCGTGGATCGAGATGGTTCCCGCTGCGAGAAAACGGTACGTCATGTGAATACCATTGCCGCCGCGGTGCAGGCCGGCACCGCCGCTATCGGGCGCGGTATCATAACGCTCAATCAGGAGCGGGAAATAACGCTCCAGAAACTCGTTGGGCACATTGGTAAAGCCGGGCCAGAGGGAGTGGCCATCCGGACCGTCTCCCATGGGACGCCCTGGAATGCCGCCAAAACCGATCTGGAACAGCTGGAACCAGTCGCCGTTTTTACCCGCGCGGTTGTCATTGCCGGAATAAAAGAGATGTGGCGAGGATGAGAAGCCAGCAGCGTTCAGGAACTCTGGTGTTTTCTGCCCGAGCAATCCGCCCAATATGTCGAAGATGCGCCCCAATGCGTGGGTGCGGCCCGATAGTGCAGCCGGGAACCTTGGTTTGAGTAAAGAGCCTTCCGGAATGCGTACCTCGATAAGGTCGTAGAATCCGTCGTTGAACAATATCTGTGGGTCGAAGACCATGATCATGTAAATGCCGAAGAACATCTTGAACATATTTTCGTTCAGGAAGAAGTTGATCGATGCCCGGCTTTGTGGATCGGTGCCGTCAAAATCCAGAATGACCTTCTCACCATCGCGCCACATGGTGCATTTGATTTTATAAGGACCAAAACCGACCCCATCGTCGCAGATGTAATCCTCGAACATCACCTTGTCTTCGCCGATTGCCATCGCGATCAGCGATTTCATCGCGCGATGGTTGCGGGCGAGCAATTCCTGCGTGGCTGAAATATAGACATCATCGCCAAAACGCTCGGCCATTTCGACAACGCGGCGCGAGGCCACACGGCAGGAGGCGATCAGTGCGTTTAGATCGGCCTGACACCAGTCGGGCTTGCGTGTCTGGTGCATGACAAGCTTCATCAGATCGTCATTATATTCGCCCTTTTTCCAGATTTTCACCGGGGGGATACGGACGCCTTCTTCAAAAATTGATTTGGAATCAATCGGCATCGAACCGACCACATTGCCGCCAATGTCGGACATATGACCGAACATCGCGGTATAGGCGATCAGCCGGTCGTCTTTGAACACCGGCAGCAACACCAGCCAATCATTATTATGGCTGACCGCGCCTTCACAGCTATAGGGATCGGAGAGGAAGATCATGTCACCGTCTTCCAGTGTACCGTCAAACTGCTGCAAGAAGCCGCCAATGAAGCTCCCGAACTGGCCGACAATCATCTTGCCGGTGTGATCGGCGATCAGCGGAAAAGCATCGCCCTGCTCTCTTATGCCCGGTGACATGGCGGTACGCACCAGCGTCGCGTCCATCTCGATGCGGGCGTTGCGGAGCGCGTTTTCGATAATGTCGAGCGTGACCGGGTCGATATCAATCTTCTTGAACGGCGTATCGTTTGTCTGAATGATTTGTGCGGTCATGATTAAGCTCCTTCAGCCAGATTGATCAGGATATTGCCCACTGCATCGACATTTGCGACGCAGCCCGTTTCGATCAAAGTGGTGGAATCCATCTCGATCACGATGGCGGGTCCGGGAATAATATCGCCCTGTCTCAATTTGCTGCGGTCATAGATCACCGCCGCTCGTTCCTTGCCGTCCATCCAGAGCGTGTGATCGCGCATCTTCGCTTCGATCGGATCGCCATTGCCTTTCGGCAATTGTGCGGCTGGCAGATCCAGCTCTTTGCCCAGGGCCACCGCGCGCACGTTCACAATCTCGTGCGGTGTTTCCATGTTGAAGGTGAACAGCCGCAAATGCTCTGCGTCAAAACGGTCGAGCAGGCCATGAACGCCGTCTGTATTGAGAACGTCCATCGTGATTGTCAGCGGTACTTCGAACGCTTGTCCCGAATAGCGCACATCAATTTCAAATTCCATTTCGATATCGCTATCGAGCACGCCTTCTTGCGCCAATTCAGCGCGGAGCTGCTTTTCCATTTCGGTCAATATGGCGGTGAGATCGTTGACGTCGGTTTGCGTTGCCAGTTTCGAATAGCTGCGTGCGGTTTCCGTCCGCATCCGTGTAGTCGCATCGCCCAATGCGCAGAGTACGCCCGGAGAAACCGGAGAAATGGCTGGCCAGCTGCTCATCAGCCTGGCCACCGCATTGACATGAAGCGGACCAGCCCCGCCAAAACCCATCAGCGCAAAGTGGCGCGGGTCGTATCCCTGCTGGACCGAGATCATTCTGAGCGCGCCAAACATATTTTCGTTCACAATATCAATGATGCCGCGGGCCGCTGCCATCAGGTCAATGCCGAGCGCATCTGCTATTGTCTGCACCGCTTTCTTTGCGCCCTCACGGTCCAGTTTGAAACTGCCGCCCAGCAGGTTTTCGGGCAGATAACCGAGCACGACATTGGCGTCTGTTACGGTTGGCGCTTCACCGCCTTTGCCATAGGCGACCGGCCCGGGCACCGCCCCGGCGCTTTCGGGCCCAACCCGCAGCGCGCCGGTAAGCTCCGGCACATAAGCAATCGACCCACCGCCCGCTCCGACCGTTTTCACATCCAGCGAAGAGGCGCGGACGGACAAATGCCCGACTTCGGTCGTGCGCACGCGGCGCGGTTCGAGATTTTCAATCAGCGCTACATCGGTTGACGTGCCGCCGACGTCGAGTGTGAGAATATTCTTGTAGCCCGCATTTTTACCAACCCACAATGCGCCCGTCACGCCGCCAGCCGGACCGGACATCAGGATATTGACCGGATGTTCTTCCGCCTTGTTTGACGTCATCAAGCCACCGTCTGAACGCAGCAAAGAAAGTCGGCCCGCAAAGCCTTTGTCATTCAGCTTGTTACGCAAGTTGGAGATATAGTTGCTCACCACCGGACGGACAGCGGCATTGGCTACCGTCGTCAAGGTGCGCTCATATTCCTGCATTTCCGGCAGCACTTCATGGCTGAGGGAAACCGGCACATCAGGAAGTATCTCTGCTGCTAATGTGCCAACACGGCGCTCATGATCGCCGTTCACATAGGCGTTCACTAGTGAGACCGTCAGCGCCTCAACGCCCTGGTCCTTGAGTGTTGTCAGCGCGGCGCGTGCGCTATCTTCGTCGAACGGACGGAACTCATTACCATCCGCATCCATCCGGCCTTTGATCGTTACCGTATCTTCCAGCGCCGCGAGCGGTTGGGGTTTGGGCCAGATGATCCAGGCGGCAAGGCCGCCGGGCACGTAACTCCGCGCAATCTGCATGACATGGCGATAGCCCTCGGTCGTGACCAGACCAACCCGCGCGCCTTTGCCTTCCAGAACTGCATTGGTGGCGACTGTCGTGCCGTGTAGCAGATATTCGATATCGCTCGCCGCAACACCAGCCTCGTCACAAAGCGCATTGACGCCGTGTAATATGCCTTCGCTGCTATCGTGGGGTGTCGATGGCGTCTTGTGTCGCCAAAACGCGCCGCTGTCCTGATTAAACAATAGTAAATCCGTAAACGTACCACCTACATCAACGCCCAATCGGTACCCCATAAGATATTCTCTCTAATTTGCCATTCAACCAAGCTTTTACAGATTAATAAATTGTATACAATTCATATTCCGCTTTGTATAGCTATAAGCAACATGCGGGAGTGATAAACATGGCGCAAGGGGCATTAACCGGACTGCGATTAATTGAAATGGGGCAGCTTATTGCAGGCCCCTTCTGCGGCCAGCTGATGGGTGATCATGGCGCAGAGGTTATTAAGATCGAACCGCCGAAAATCGGTGATGCAATGCGCAGTTGGGGGCAAGGTATTCCGCTGTGGTTCTCGGTTGTTGGCCGCAATAAAAAGTCGATCACCTTGAATTTGCGCGAGAAGGAAGGGCAGGACATCGTCCGGCAGCTGGTCGCAAAAAGTGACTTCCTGCTAGAAAATTTTCGCCCCGGAACCATGGAAAAATGGGGTCTGGGCTATGACAGGTTAAGCACGATCAATGAAGCACTGATCATGATCCGGGTTTCGGGCTATGGCCAGACCGGGCCCTATTCAAGCCGCGCAGGCTATGGCTCCATTGGCGAGGCGATGGGTGGCATGCGCTATATTGCTGGCGAACCGGATCGCCTGCCGAGCAGAGTCGGGCTCTCCATTGGCGATTCGCTTGCTGCAACCTATGCTTGCTTGGGCGCAATGATGGCGCTCCACCATCGCCATCTCACAGGGAAGGGACAAGTGGTGGATTCGGCGATCTATGAGGCGGTGCTGGCGAATATGGAATCGACCGTGCCGGAATATTCCGTCGCCGGTCACATTCGTGAACGAACCGGTTCCATCCTCCCAAAAATTGCGCCTTCAAATGTCTATACGACAACTGACGGCAGCGTGCTGATTGGCGGCAATCAGGATAGCGTGTGGAAGCGTATGGCGGACATGATGGGGCAAGCGGAGCTCGCGGAAGATCCGCGCTATGCCACCCATGTGGCGCGCGGCGAAAACCAGACAGAACTGGATGAGTTGATAAACCTCTGGACGCAGACGCTATCGAGCGACGCGGTGCTGGAACTCTGTGAAAAGCATGGCGTTCCGGCGGGCAAAATGTTCCGTGCGCCGGAGATGCTAGCTGATCCGCATTATCAGGCGCGTGAGGCATTGGTGAAATTTGATCACCCGCAGCACGAGAATTTCGTCATGCAAAATGTTGCGCCCAAATTGTCGGAAACGCCCGGGCATATTGAATCTATCGGACCGGAGTTGGGCGCGCACAATGAGGCCATTTATGGTGAGCTGCTCGGCATGGATAGCACGAAAATGGCCGATCTTGAAAAACGCGGGGTTATCTAGTCATTACGATTGGCGGCAACGCTGAACGTATGAAAGGCGCGCCGGATATGGCTGGTCATAACCGATTTTGCCCAACGTTCGTCTTTGGCCGCAAAAGCGGCAATCAGTTCATCATGATCTTGAGCGGACTGGTCCAGTTGCGCCTTTGAATATTGATGCGCAGTCTTGCGAACTACCGGTTGCTCAACCAGCGCCGGCAATAGCTTGCTCAAACGTGGAGACCGGGCACAGGTTAGAACCAAATCATGGAATTTGCGGTTAGCTTCGAGAAATGCCGAGATGTCTGGTGGTTTTTGGCGCACAGCTTCCTTCAATGCTTCGTTAATCGTCTTGAGTTGTGCCATTGATTCGGCGTCAATTCGAGCCGCAGCTCGCACGGCCGCATGAGCTTCCAGCATCGCGCGCAGCGTAAACATTTCGTCTATTTCGCCGTCAGACCAGTTGGCGACCGACAACCGTTTGGATTCGCTCCGAAAGATCAGCATCTCGTTTTCCAGCCGCTGCACTGCGTCGCGCACTGGCGTTCGCGAGACACCTGATATTTCCGCCAGCTTCTCTTCGGTCAATTGCATGCCAGGATATGCATCGCCTTGCAGGATGAAGGACCGGATTTTCCGGTAAGCGGTTTCTGATGCGCGGCTCATATCATGCCTTTGGCGGAAATTTTCCTGACCGACAAGCCTGCTTCTGATGGCGAAATTCTGCTTGACGGCTATGAATTGTATACAATACAAGGGGACAGCAAGGAATTATCCGATGGACGAACAAAAACGCATCAAGGTCATTGTTCCCATTCCAATGGATGAAGCGGGCGTTGCTGCGCGCGCCGAGCAGCTTCCCGCTGATTTTGTTCGCGCTGGATTTAAGCCGGAATTTGTTGCAGTGCCCTGGGGTGCAGCTTTGGGCGATAGCTACCACGACACGATGCTGATGGACTGGACGGTATTTCAGGCCGGGATCACAGCGGAAGAAGAGGGATATGCCGGGGTCCTCATTGATACAGTGAGCGATAGTGGCATGCGAGCGTTGCGCTCGCGGCTGAACATTCCGGTCGTCGGTCCGGGTGAGGCATCCTTTGCAGCGGCCATGATGCTGGGCAAAAAATTCACCGTGCTGACGATGTGGCCCGAATGGTTCCCGCTGTATGAGAAGACGCTAACCGAATATGGCTGGTGGGAGCGGGTCGCTTCGCTGCGATCGATCGAAACTCGCCCAGATGTAACGGAACTGCTGGCGGGCAAAGAAGAAGTGATTTTTGAAAAGCTGATCGATGAGGCGACTGCGGCGATGGAAGAAGACGGCGCAGATGTAATCGTGCTCGGTTCTACTACCATGCACCAGTCGGCGAAATATCTCGATGATAACCTGCCAATTCCCGTACTGAACCCGGGCCAAGTTGCTTATAAATTTCTTGAAACATTGCTCGAACTGGGTCTGACGCACAGCAAGAAAGCATTCCCTGCGCCTGAAGTGCCCAAAGACGAAGATATCAGAAAAGGATGGTATTAATGGCAGACTGGTCTCCCGGCATGGCAGGGCAGGTGCCGTTGCCCTATCCGTTTTATATCGACATCGTAACCAAGCGCTATTTTGATGGCGTCGATAACAAGAACATGGCGCAGATACTCAATTGCTTTGCGCCTGACGCAATTCTTCATGAAGCAACTTCCAACACCATCCACAATGGCCGCGATGCGATTGAGGCGATGTTTGTAAAACTTTTTGCCGATTTTGAACAGATTTGGCACGGCAATTTCGTGCACACGGCGGACCCCGAGAGCAACGCGGTCTGTTCGCAATTCACGGTATTGATAACACCCAATGGTGGCGAGCAATTGCGCTATGAAAATTGTAACCGCTTTTACTGCAAGGATCGGCTGTTCCAGCATGTGTTCGTATACATGAGCGGTGATAACTTGCTTAAAGAGGGAGATGTCTGATGCAATATGAACCCGGCTTATCCCGTGCCGCTTTGCAAGACCTGGCAATCAACAAATATTTCGCTAGCGTTGACCGCAAGGATCTTGAGGCCACGCTTGATTGCTTTCATGACGAAGCCTTGCTTTGCACCCAGACCAGTTTTACCCGCCACGCCGGTAAAGCAGCGATCCGGCGGATGTTTGTCGATTTCTTTGAGAGCTATAACTCTATCATTCATCGCGATTTCACTTGCACTATTGATGACCTAAATGGCCGGATTGCAGCAAATTTCGTAGCGGAACTGAAGGATGCGGAAGGCAATACGACCTTGTTGCACAACACCAATTTCTGGCGGGTGCGCGATGACAAATTTCAGGAAGTCTATATCTACATGAGCGGGGCGAATGTCCTCGTATAATATAATGATGACAGCCCAAAAAGGCCTGCATCTTTTTCCATTCAGGGAAGGAAAATTAGAATGAGTCGTATCAAAACAGCCCTATCACTTTCAGTCGGAGTTACCGCGCTGATCGCTTTCAATCCAGCCGCCGCACAAACATCAGATGGCGAGCAGGTTGAAGGCGGGCAAGACAGCAATGTCATTATCGTGACCGCGCGGCGGCAGGACGAATTACTCGCCGAAGTCCCCGCATCTGTAACCGTGTTTACCGCCGAAGCGCTGGAGCGCACCGGTATCCAGCAAGCCGATGAATTCGTTCAGCTGACAGCGGGCGTAACCATTGTGAGCGGTACCGCAGAAGCCGGCGATACCCAGATCAACATTCGCGGAATTAACGGCGCACGCGATGCGGAAAGCTCGGTGGCATTGGTTGTCGATGGTATTCTCAAAACCAACACCGCCCAGCTCAATCAGGATCAGGGCACATTGCGCCAAATTGAAATATTGAAAGGGCCGCAAGGCGCGCTTTATGGCCGCAATGCTGCGGCTGGCGCGATTGTTATCCAGACGTTGAAACCCGGAGATGTGCTCGAGGGTGGCGTTAAAGTTAGTGCTGCAGAAGACAATACGTACAAAGCATCAGCCTATGTGTCTGTGCCGGTCGGCGAAAACGCCGGGCTGGTATTATCCGGTTCTTACAACACAACGGACGGTTTTTACCGCAATCGCTTTTTGAACAACCGTGCGGTTGTCGATGATCAGGAAATCTGGTCTGTCGATGGCCGTTTCGTAGCCGAATTCGGCGATACCGAACTGGATGTAAAAGCGCGCTACGCCGATTTGTCTGGCGCATCAATCAACTTTAACGCTGCATTTCATCTGCCGAATTTTGCAGGGGTTAACCCAGCATTCTTTGAAGATGTGAACGCGCATCCTTTTGATTTCTATTCAAACATCCGGCCAACCAACGATCAAAAAACCTTTGAGACATCGGTCAAAGTCACGCACGATTTTGACGGTGCGACTTTGACGGCATGGGCGCTTTACAGCGATGTTGATCAGGCGTTGACCGCAGATGGCACGTCTGCTGACTTTGCACGCTATATTCCGTTCCCAGCGGGCACGCCGACGGCTCAGGCAGCAGCCAATAGTTGTTTTGCATCCACCGCAGCACTCACCGGATTTCCGGTCAATCAGCCGGGTTTCATCGGCACTTCTCCAGTTCCCTTTATATTTGATCCGGCGAATGGTTCGACCTTCGGTCCTTATAGCCCGACAACCTGCGATGGTACGCAGTATCAGATCCGCGAACAAACCGACATCAGTGGCGAGATACGCTTGTCATCCAATGGCGATGGTCCGCTCGGCTGGCAAGTGGGGGCTTATTATCTCAATATTGACCGCGACGTGGGTGTGAGCCTCGGTGCGGACCTCGGGCAAGGCGTAACGCGGCAATTGTTTAACGATACGAATAGCAGCAACCCGACTTCGCAGCTTTTCTCGGACAATTTCAACACCAATGTCTACGCCGCCTTCGGTTCACTGGATTATGAACTGGCGGATAATTTCGATGTTGGTTTGGCGCTGCGCTACGATATCGAAGAGCGTGAGGTTTCCAATCAGGTGCCGCTTGCGATTGATCCGATTACCGGAGCAGCGATTAATCCGGGGCAAGCGTTTGGCCCTATTCCCGATCAGAATGCCACATTCAAGCAGCTGCAACCCAAATTGTCGCTACGCTATGGACTGAGCGATGATCTGAATTTCTACGCCAACTGGGGTATAGGCTTTAAGTCGGGTGGCTTCAATAATCAGGGCGCAGCCGCCATTGTTGACCAGAATTTCAACCAGTTCATCGGCACCAATGTTCTGATCAACGACCAGTTCCGCAAAGAGAAATCGAGCGCG
Source organism: Parasphingorhabdus halotolerans (assembly GCF_012516475.1). Taxonomy (NCBI): domain Bacteria; kingdom Pseudomonadati; phylum Pseudomonadota; class Alphaproteobacteria; order Sphingomonadales; family Sphingorhabdaceae; genus Parasphingorhabdus; species Parasphingorhabdus halotolerans. The sequence continues at coordinate 2,405,056 of NZ_CP051217.1, forward strand.
TTTGAGGCGGGTTTCAAAGGGTCGGCTTTTAATGGCTCGGTAACATTCGACCTGGCCGGCTATTATACTGATGTCACCGACATGCAGTTTTTTGAATTCTTCGTCGGGGCGTTTGGTCTGCTCCGCGTGGTGTCAAATATCGACGAGGTTGAGCTTTATGGCGTTGAATTTAACGCCAACGCAGAAATCATCGAAGGCTGGAACATCTTTGGTTCGGTCAACGTGACGGAAAGCGAGATCAAAGCCAATGCCTCCCGTCCAAACACAGTTGGCAATAAGTCACCCTATACCGCAGACTACACAATTAACCTTGGCACCCAAGTGGTTGCACCGATTGCCAGCAGCTTTGATCTGGTGATGCGCGCCGATTACCGGATCACTGGGCCAACATGGTTCCATAGTGTCCAGAACAACACCAGCCCGACTTTGTTTAGCGGATTGCTGCCGATCTCCAATTTGCCCGGGCCGCCGCCTGCATTCGTGGGCGATGCGGATTATTCGATCACCCAACGCAAAGCCTTTGGCGTGATGGACCTGCGCTTTGGTTTTGAAGGCGACAACTGGAATATCACGGCCTTTGCGGACAATCTGTTGGACCGCAAATATCTCAATGAGGTTATTCCGGCGATTGAATTTGGTGGATCATTCCTCTCACCAGGCGGTCGCCGTCGCTTTGGTGTCGAAGCCGGATTTACCTTCTAAGCGGATTGTTTCGGTAGCATCCCGAAAGGCACTATCTTATTGGCTGCGTCGTGTCCGATATCGGCGCGGCCAAGATAATCTATGCCGTGGCGTGCGCACCAGCGCTGACAAATTTCTTCCTCGCTCTCGCCAAAGGGGCGATCGTTTTCCGGCACTGCACTGACCCGGCCAAGTCGCAGACCAGTTAATCCTGCGCTGCTGAGATGGCTGGTGACATTGAACATCGCGCGGTCAAAGGCATAAAGATACTCGGAGATTTCCTCGATCATCAGCACATGGTCTCGCAGGTTCGGCAATAGCGGTGTGCCGACCATCATCGAGAGCGTCATCAGGTTGAACGCTGCATATTTCTGGTCCGGCACGACATGCTCCTCCAAGGCAGAAGGATTTTGGTGCACCAGCCAATCCAATGCCCGGCGAATAGCATCAACCCCGCCTTCACGCTGAATATCAACCGGCATAGAACCATGCACTTGCTTGCCAATCCCGGCTCGGTAAAGAGCGCCCAGCAGATTGCCGCCATCGCTATAACCCATGTAAGTTTTGCGGCTCGCGGCGTCGGTTAACTGCTGCAGAGCATCCTCGGCAATCCGCGCCGCGCCATAGCCGCCACGCGCAAACCAGATTGCATCCAGTGACGTATCATTAGCCATGCGGACAAAAGCATCGCATCTTTCCTGATCATTACCAGCAAAATGGCCAGCGCTGGAATAGCATTGGTCGGCAAACACCAGTTCCGCATCGGGATGGCTTGCTGCCGCAACGGCGCTGACCCGCGCCGCATCCTCCCGGGAAAACGGCGTGGAAGGCGCGCAAATGCCGATCCGTACTTGTGGCATGGTAAAATACTCTCTTCAGCAATTGCAAAATCTAACCGGAGCCAATAGCGGGGAGCAATGATGAAACACAAATCCTATTATTTTTGCGGCATCGGCGGATCAGGCATGTTGCCACTGGCAATGATCGTCCGCGAGGGTGGTGCCAATGTCGCCGGCTCTGATCGCGCGCTCGATCAAGGTCGGTTGGCAGCCAAGTTCGAGTGGCTCAAAGCCGAGGGCATTGGCCTGTTCGCGCAGGACGGCAGCGGGCTGACCTCCAGTGAGCAGATACTGATTGCCTCGGCCGCGATTGAAGACAGTGTACCCGATATTGCCAAAGCCAATAAGCTCGGGTGCAAACGGATGACCCGGGCCGAATTGCTGGCCGAGCAGCTAAATGCTTCATCGAATAGTATCGCGGTCGGCGGGACCAGTGGAAAATCTACCGTGACAGGAATGATCGGCTGGATATTGACCGAAGCCGGCCTTGATCCAACGATCATGAACGGCGCGGTGATGAAGAATTTCGTTGGTGATGATGCGCCATTTGCCAGCTCGCGGGTGGGTTCAGGAGCGGTATTTGTAAGCGAAGTCGACGAAAGCGATGGTTCTATTGCTTTGTTCGATCCGGAAATCGCCGTCCTTAACAATGTAAGCCTCGATCACAAAAGCCTGGAGGAGCTGCACCAGCTGTTTGGCGATTTTTCTTCAAAAGCAAAGGCAGTCATCTGGAATCTTGATGATGCCGAGAGTGTTTCTGTGCTGGAAGGGCTTTCGCTCTCCAGCCCGATCAGTTTTGGATTTGGTGAAGCCGCTGCGTTCCGGGCGAGCGAAGTTGTCGAGGCGCCGGTGAGCAGCAGCTTCACCCTGACCGCAGACGGCCAGAAATATGTGGTAAATCTCCAAGTACCGGGCCGCCACAATATCGCCAACGCACTGGCCGCAATAGCGGCGGCTTATGCCGCAGGCGTGCCGGTTAAAACCAGCGTATCAGCGATTGGAAAATTCACGGGATTAGCCCGGCGATATGATGTGGTGGGCACTGCCAATGACATCACGGTGATCGACGATTTCGGTCATAATCCCGATAAAATCAGCGCGACTTTAAAGACCATGAAGGCATTTGAGGGCCGGATTATTGCCTTCTTCCAACCCCATGGATTTGGTCCAATCCGCAAAATGGGTGCGGAACTGGCGGAGAGTTTTGCTGAATTGCTCGATGAACGTGACTATGTCATCCTCTGCAATCCGGTCTATTATGGCGGCACGGTCGATAAGTCGATTGGGAGCAAGAGCATCATCGACGCTATCAGTGGCAAACAGAGCGCATCAAGCCCGGAGGCCGAGCATATTCCGGCGCGAGCGGATTGCGCAACGCGTATTTTGGAACTCGCCCAGCCCGGCGACCGGATCGTAATCATGGGCGCACGCGATGATACATTGCAGGGCTTTGCCAGGGACATTCTGGCGGCCTTGGCTAAATAAACAGTTCCGGCATCATCAGGATAGGCTAACCCGTTTGATAGACAATCCCAAGCTTTCAGGAGACTCATCATTATTTCAGGATATCCGCTCGAAGGTTTGAAAGTTCTCGATTTCTCGCGGGTCGTCGCGGGTCCTTTTGCCACGCGCATGTTGTCTGACCTTGGTGCTGATGTGCTCAAGATTGAACCGCCGGAAGGCGATGTTACGCGTACTTTTAGTAATCCCGGCGGCGGCGCGGCGGGTTTCTACATGCAGCAGAATATCGGCAAGCGGAATATCTGCCTGGATTTGAAGCAGGAAGCGGCACGAGATTTGGCGCGAAAACTTGCAGCGGAAGCCGATATCGTCGTTGAGAATTTTCGCCCCGGTGTGATGGCAAAATTTGGCTTGGCGTGGGAAGACCTGAAAAAGCTCAATCCCAAGCTGGTGATGCTGTCGATTTCCGGTTTCGGGCAAACGGGTCCCGAGGCCAAGCGCGCGGCTTATGCACCCATTATTCATGCTGAATCCGGCCTGATCGGTCGGCAAGCCCAGATGAGCGGCGGTCCCGCCTATGATATGCAATTTGCCATGGCCGATTCTTATACTTCATTGCATGGGCTGATCGGTGTCTTGGCGGCCCTGCGGGTGGCGGAAAAAACAGGACAGGGTCAGCAGATTGACATGACATTGCTCAACGCGCTGCATGCCAGTGACGATTACGCCAACTGGGCGCTAGATGGTACTTGGCCGCGACCGGTGGAGACGATCGTCTGGCAGGCACCGGAGGATATGCAGCTCTTGATTGTTGGTGATATGCGCTGGCTGTGGCATTGTTTTTCAACCATGGACGACCTGCAAGACCCGACTCCAAAAGGCGCAGACCTCACCACCAAAATCAAACTGCGCCGTGAAGCAATGGAACATCATATTGCCTCCTACGAAAGCTTCGATGCGCTGACCAAGCGGCTCGATGCGATGAACCTCGCATGGGGTAAGGTGAATGAATTTGGCCCGGAAATTTATGAACAGGAAAGCATCAAGCATCGCGGCATTGTGGTGGATATAGAGGATGATATTGGTAACGCGCGTCGCACCGTGCAATCGCCATATCGGTTCTCTGAATCGCAAAGCGGCCTTCCCAGCGGAACGCGACTTTCCAGGCGCGGCGAGCATAATCTGGAAGCGCTAGAGGATTGGCTCGGCCTCCCGGCAGATGAAGTTGAAGCGCTCGCAGATGCCGGTGTTTTGTTGAGAGAATGATGATCGAAACCTATTCCGAAATCCGCGCAGAAGTCGCCAAGCTTTGCGCAAAATTCCCTGGCAGCTATTGGCAGGAAAAAGATCGCAATCGCGATTACCCCGAAGAATTTGTGAAGGCGCTGAGTGACGCGGGGTATCTTGCTGTGCTGATACCCGAAGAGTTCGGTGGGGCGGGTTTACCCCTATCAGCAGCAGCGGCAATATTGGAAGAAATCCATGCGCAAGGATGCAATGGTGGAGCATGCCACGCACAAATGTACACGATGGGCACGGTTTTGCGACATGGGTCTGAGGAGCAAAAATCGACCTATTTGCCAAAGGTGGCATCCGGAGACCTGCGCTTGCAAGCATTTGGCGTGACCGAACCAACCAGCGGCACCGACACATTGTCGCTCAAAACAACCGCGAAACGAGACGGTGATCATTATATCGTCAATGGCCTAAAAATCTGGACCAGCCGCGCCGAATATTCCGACTTGATGATCCTGCTCGCCCGGACCTCGCCCAAGGAAGAAGTCACCAAACGTACGGACGGCTTGTCGGTTTTCATTCTCGACATGCAGCAAGCCAAGGGTAACGGTCTCACCATACGCCCTATCGAGACGATGATGAACCACAGCTCGACCGAGGTATTTTTTGACAACGTGAAAGTGCCTGCGGAAAACCTGATTGGCGAAGAGGGGAAGGGGTTTAAGTATATCCTGACCGGGATGAATGCCGAACGTATTTTAATTGCATCGGAATGTATCGGCGATGCGAAATGGTTTATCGAGACCGCCAGCGCCTATGCCAGGGAACGCTCCGTATTTGGCCGTCCCATCGGGCAAAATCAGGGTGTGCAATTTCCGATTGCCAAAGCTTATGCCCAGATGCGTGCGGCCGAGCTGATGGTGCACGATGCGATTGCCAAATATGAGTCCGGCGAAAATTGTGGTGCCGAAGCGAATATGGCGAAGATGCTGGCTGCCGATGCGAGTTGGGCCGCCGGAGAGGCCTGCGTGCAGACTTTTGGCGGTTTCGGTTTTGCTGCGGAATATGATGTCGAACGCAAATTTCGGGAGACCCGGCTCTATCAAGTCGCGCCGATTTCGACCAATCTCATCCTTTCCTATATTTCTGAACATGTGCTGGATTTGCCGCGTTCCTATTGAACACGGTACGAAATATTTGCTCATGGTGCGGCGAAACTTGACGATGGACTGGACCGGTGCCAGCCGCATATTGACAGCAATGCCGATAACGCCTTGAGTAATAGAAATATGCCAGCAAAGATGGGGATGAAATAATGTCTGATCTGCATGATTCATATAGCTCTGCCGGCTTCGGCGGAAAGATTGGTTTTGGCAAACGCCCGGCGGTGATTATCATTGACGCCGCAAAAGCCTATATTGAAAAAGACGCCCCGCTTTATGTGGGTTCGGAAGACGCGTTTAATGGAATGATCGCGCTTGATAGGATGGCGCGGGCGGCAAATGTTCCGGTGATCTTCACCCGCGTCGAATTTGCTCCCGGTGGCGCGGATGGTGGCTTCTTCTATCAGAAAGTTGCCGCATTATCGCTGTTTCAAAAAGGTCAGCCGCTCGCGGAATTTGATGACAGGCTCAAGCCGCAATCCGGCGACATCGTGGTCACCAAACAATATGCCAGTGCGTTTTTCGGCACGACACTAGCGTCCACGCTTAATGCGCTGGGTATAGATACTTGTCTTTTAGCTGGCTTCTCAACTTCCGGGTGCGTCCGCGCCACAACGCTGGACGCATTACAAAACGGATTTCGCCCTGTCGTGGTAACTGAGGCTTGCGGTGACCGGGACCCGCAGGTGCAATCGGCCAATTTGTTCGATCTCGGGCAAAAATATGCCGACCTCAAGAATCTTGATGAAATCGCGAACTATTTAAGGTCGCTCGGTCAAGTTTAAGATAATGGCGCACCCGACAGGATTCGAACCTGTGACCTTCGCCTTCGGAGGCTTTAAAGTTCTTCTACGCTAGTGGGTGCGATTGGTTCTTTTTCTACTCTAACATACTGTAGTTAATAAATTAAATTGAAGCGCTCGCTCCGCCGGCATATCCTAAACTACGCCGCGATTTCCGTTCAGCTGCTTACGTGGTGCTTACGCGAAACCGGTCGACAAAGTTGGAGAGTAATATGCCAAAACTCAGCAAAAGGTTGGTGGATGCCGCCAAATCAAGAAATAAGGATTATGTTATCTGGGATGATGACTTAGCTGGCTTTGGTCTGCGCGTCTTCGCTTCGGGCAAACGTAGCTATGTTCTTCAATATCGCTCCGCCGGACGTTCGCGTCGCTATACCATTGGGCTTCACGGCGTCTGGACAGCTGAAACGGCGCGGCAGGAAGCGAAAATCCAGTTTGGCCGGATTGCACAAGGCAAAAATCCTGCCGAGGAGCGCCACCTCGATCACAAGGCGATCACCGTCAAAGAGCTTTGTGTTCTTTACCAAGCTGATCTCGAAGCGGGCCTTATTTTGGGACGGAAAGGGCGTCCCAAAAAGGCATCGACAATTACCTCGGATCTGGGGCGTATAAAGCGCCATATAATTCCGTTGATCGGAAACAGGCGTGTCAAGGATTTGACCAAGGCCGACACCAATAAAGTCATGAAAGACATTATGGCCGGGAAAACACGGTTATGCGTCAAAACAAAAATGCTTCGCGGCAAGTCCATTGTCAGTGGCGGTGCGGGAACGGCCGCGCGCACCATCGGTTTGCTGGGCGGAATTCTCACGTATGCGGTGGACGCAGGCATCATTGATACCAATGCAGCCCATGGCCTGCGCAAACCAAAAGACAATGTTCGGCAACGCAGGCTTTCCGAAGACGAATACCGCATTCTGGGGAGAATGCTCTCTGCCGCTGCCAGACAAGACAAATATGCAACGACTGTTGCGGTGATTCGTCAAATTGCACTCACGGGCTGTCGCCGTGGCGAGATTATTTCGTTGCCTTGGAAAGATGTTGATATTGAAAAAAGCTGTTTTCGCTTGTCTGATAGCAAGGAAGGCTATTCAGTGCGCCCGATTGGGTTGCCCGTCGTGGAGTTTCTGGAAAAGCACAGGGAAAATAACGATGGCACTTATGTGTTTCCAGGCTCCGGTGACGATAATGCCTACGGTGCTCTGCCGAAACATTGGCGAGAGATAATCAGAGATTCCCCGCTTTCGGATGTAACGCCGCATGTGTTGCGTCACAGTTTTGCGAGTATCGCTAACGATCTCGGTTTCACTGAAGTGACAATCGCTGCGCTGGTCGGTCATTCAAAGGGGACCGTCACCAGCAAGTATATCCATTCGCTCGACGTAGCTTTGGTTATGGCTGCAGATACTATTGCAGGATATATTCAAGGCCTTTTGGACGGCATGGAATTCAAGCATATGGCTTATGGGCTAGATCGTGGTTCGCGCAGTGCTGCACTTTCAAAATTTTTAGCGCGGGCAGAACTCGGACATGACTAGGGATTGTTAAACCTGAGTAGGGCGTGCACTTTGTTGTTCCCTATTTGGACATGTTTTGATCTTAACGATCTTGATCACGAAAAGAACTCATTTCTCCCCGTTACCGGCGGACTTCATAACCGATCCGACGTCTGATGGATAGGATTTTTGAAAGAGGTTTGTTCTCATCAAAAGGTGATCTGGTAACAAATAGCCACCTTGTTCATGCAAACTGCGGCGCGGTTTGACGGTGGAAGACAGGATGGAAAAATGCCGTTTTGAATATCCGAAACGACCGTTTTTCATTGTAGCCTAATTAGACAAAAGAAAAGGCCCGGTAGCGGATGCTACCGAGCCTTGGGAAATTGCAATGTCAGTTGCGTTTAGTCGGCAGATTTCTCTCTCGCCTTGGAAAGAAAATCAACCTGCTCGGCGATGATTTCGCAGCCGTAGCGGGTGATGTCATTTTGGTCGGTCCACTTGGTGTAATGGATACGTCCAGTGACCATGATCATGGCACCCTTGGTGACATGTTTGGCAACGCATTTTCCGATGCCGTTGAAGCAGGTGATGCGGTGCCATTCGGTATCTTGCTGACGTTCGCCTTCGCTGTCTTTGTAGGAGCGCGTTGTTGCCAGTGAGATGTTGGTAATCGTTGCATCTGATTTTGTTTCGCGAACCTCAGGATTGTTACCTACGAAGCCGACGAGTGTGACTGTGTTTTTCATGGATTGTGCCTTTCGAAGCTATCTTGCCCGTCCAAGGGACCATCCCTTTGACTAGCCCCGAAAGGTCCGGTTAGGGTCTGGACTGCACCGAATAATAATGAGGGAAACTCCGCAGTTTCACATGCAATGGGGGTGGTGCGGGCAGCAGCGCGTAGCGATGCAACACGGCCCTGAAGATTCGTGGGTTAGGCAGCACAATCAGCCTCATGCCGCATAAATGAGATTTGTGAGATTCTCGAAATGGAATTCCTTGCTCGTTGTGAATCTGATTTCCTGACGGGTCTCGCGCGAGGTGCAACGGCCATCATGGCAGGTTTCGTACCTTATCGAGATGAGGTAATCTGTTGGTTTCAGACCGGTAACCTTCGCAGATATCTGAAGAGTTCCTTCGTTTTGGCTGTGTGAGTTTGGCCCCGATTTTCTGAAGGAGAATAAGTTGGCCGCAACATCCACATTCTCAGAATGCACCAAGGGCTCAAGTTCAACTGATCGGACCACGAGCCTAGAAAAGTCATCCTCAACCGCGAACGTAAGCACCAGATTTTCGTGACGGGACCAAGAGCGTTCCTGATAAATCCCATATGATGTGACCTTCGGGGCCCCTCCTGAGGAGAAATACACCAATTTCACCGAGGCCTCAGGTTCCGCAGGCATTAGGCTGTATTTATGTCGGAGTTCTAATGTCGGCTTGAGCAGAACCGCCAAGATCGCAATTACGCTTATCACAAGCGCTACGCGCCCAAACAGTCGCCAGCATATCTTGCCGTTCTCTGCAGTCCATCTCATCCTATCTCAACATTCCTTGCGGAAGCCATAATCTCCCAGTCATATCATGAGTGGCTTCGCAAATATCGTGGCAGGACTAATCGCAAATCACGGGCGCATTTGATCATCAGGCGTTCCGTTGGATCGTCAGGTCGGAAATACGAGGTTGAGCTCTTGCCAAGCACTTTTTCCTTTTCCGATACTTTGCCCATATACCTGATGTTTAGGTCTTGCAGGCGAGGTGTCCTCTCGTGATTATCGATCGCAGCCAAGCCTGAATCGTCGTTGTTCACGAGCATGATATCCAGACACTCGGAGCCGACTTCGAATGATATGATAAGAGTATGGGCTCGAGCAATGAAGCTTGCTCGATACTGTCGTCCATTGACGGCAAGCGGCGCGAAACTGAAACCTAAGTCCGCTAGAAAAGGCTTGAAGCTGGTTTCCATGATCCGTTCGAACCGGTCAGTTCTCATGCATGCGCGATCCAAGTGACAATCGGTTTAACTTTGTGCTTTTTTGCAGCGCGCACTCCTAACGCCGCGAGCAGTCCGAATTGTGCTCCATGCGCGAGAAGGGTTGCCTGCGGGCTGACGGTCAGCGGACACTTCTTGCCAAGAGCTGGCTGAATACGGGGAACGATCATCACGCCAAATCCACCAAGTCAAGTAACGACACGTCTTTCAAACGGCCCATTATGAGGCAAGAATCCCAGCCGAATGCGCCAATAATGATCAAATCGTCGCCATCGAGCTTTAGCGGAGCAAGGCCGTCAAATATCTCGCGCATGCTGGCGCTCGATTCAAAGATCAGAAATCCACTATCCTCATTCCACAAATGCCCTGATGCAAATTCCTCGATCAGGAGACGCTGTTGGTCATGCTTGGACTGGTTTTGCGCTTCGTAGCGCGAAAAAACCCAATAGGTGTCGGGAAAATTTTCCGCCGCTGAGTCTGTCTTGCTTGTCCTTGTCTTGAGCAATTGCCAACAAAGAATGATGCAAAGAAGAACCAGAATTCCCAGCCTAAATAGGTGATCGATTGTCAATTCATCTCGTTATCCCGCATCCACGGGACCTCCTTCTTCGCATCGGCAATTGCCTCGGCCAGGGTCAGGTACAACCCAGATTCCCCGCAAGGTTCCCATATCTCGCCGCCAATGAAATCATCACGGACCATTCTCTCCAGTTCGTAATGCACAAGGCCAGTTCGAGAAATGAAGATGATCCGGGATTCTCGATCAGGGCTATAGCGGGTTTCCAGCTCTCTTTCGCTCATCTGGCGTCCCATTGTTGATGAACCGGATTTGCGTGAAGATGATGCCTGCAGCCCATCTCCGAGTTCTGAAAATAGTGACAGATCAAAGTGATGACTCGCGCTCATCTAGAATCTGTAGAAGCGATCGGCTGAGATCATTTTGTCTGATGTCTTCCTCGCCCTATTTCTCACGAGGCGGGAGGCCCAGCTCGGCACGGGCCGCATTCACCTTTTCGAGGTCCTCGACAGGTGTTGGTACGACTTCTCCGTCAACAAGTCGCTCAGTGACTCCGTAGGTTACGGGTTCACCGTGGGCAAAATTCATTTTGTCGACCATCGATGCATAGGCCATTGCTGGCATACGCCCTGCTAGCACTTCGGATTTGAATAGACAATCAAGGCGGCGTTGCGTTTCGCGGCTTGGCGGATGTTGCAGGAACAGCAAAGCGTTATCGTTGTCGTCGCCGATCCGCTGGCGCGATGGAAAGCCAAAGCGTTCGGTTATCCAAACGAGCAAGCCCCATGTCTGAGCATCATATGCGTTGGTTGCAAGGGCGTATTGCACGCGCAGCTCCTCAGTATCTCGTTGCGAAACCTCTTCGTTATAGCGTCGCATCAGGGCAAAGGCTTCTACAGGACTATCGGCGTCTGATAGTTCATCACGGTACCGTGCAATATCTGCGGGATGAAAACTGCGTAGCTTGTACGCGGCACGAACATCGAAGTCGCCTTCTCGACGCTCTTTTAGCATAGCGCGGATCCAAGCCTTCTCCCCAGCGCTGGGTTCATGAATCACCCGATCCGGCTCAATGTACTCCTGCGCAAAGGCCACTTGTGGCACGATCGCCAGATCGACAAGGCCTGCAATACCCGTCGGAAAGAATTTGATCATCGCACTCTCCTTTAGCATCTGCAGATTTCAAACTCGGGATGTCCTAGGGTGAACCTCCGGTCGCTACCAAAGCACTATGCGTTCGTCTGGAGGCAGGTAGAGCTCTGAAGTCTCGCCAATACCAAAGTGGCGGTACCAAACGTCCATATTCCTCAGGACGCCGTTGACCCTGAATTCAGATGGCGGATGGGTTTCATGGTTTGCGATTTCCCTAAGCGCATCGTCGGTCGCGATTGTTCGGGTTTGTTGCGCTGTTGCCAGAAAAAAGCGCTGATAGCCGGTAAATCCGTCAAGCACCGGCGGTCCATTCTGGTAATGGTCTTCCGCATACAGTTCATATGCGCGAAATGCGATCGACGTGCCTACGAGATCGCCGACAATTTCACCGATCATCTGATCGGCCTTTAGGTGGACCCCGGCAACAGGTTCGTATCTCTCAAATTGCTCAATCAGGGTATCAGTCTGCTGCTTATAGGCAGCCCGGGATCCGGGCGACCACCAATTTCTGAGCGCCCCGTTGCTGTCGAACTGCGATCCCTGGTCATCAAGGGCATGCCCAAATTCGTGTGCGATAGTCTCGCCTATGGCCCCGAAGTTAACGGCTGGGTCAGCGTTGGGATCAAAAAATGGGGGCAAGAGCGCGCCGGCCGTGATGAAAATCTTGTTGTACTGCTGATGATAGCCCGCACCAATCCGGTGCGGGTGCATGTTCCAATCCCCGAACCGGGAAATCGGCTTGCCAATCCGATCACGCTGCACTGCCCAGCGATAGTCACTCAAATTGGCATAGTTGCCAATCAGGTTATCGCGATCAGTGGCGAGATTAGACCAGTCTGTACCTTCTTTCGGTTCACCAATCTCCACAATGATAGCATCCAGTTTGGCGATCGCCTCATCCCGGGTTGGATCGTCCATCCATTCGGATTCACGCAATCGCTCCCGAAACGCCTGGCGGACATAGAAAATGATTTGTTCGACCTGATCGCGATTGGCAGCTGGCAAATTCTCCTGAGCGTAGATCTTCCCGATATCTGCGCCCAAATGGCGCTGAACGAGCTGGATTGCACGATCGGTTCGCGGCAGGCGTTCCTCTGCGCCAAAGAGGCTGCGCTGGAAGAAGTCGAACTCGGCCTCGGCATATGGCTCGGGCAGCATTGCGGCATGATTGTCGATCCAGTGGAACGCAAGGTAGGACGCGAGCGCATCGACCGGCAACTGTTCAAAGAGTTCTGCACTCTCTTTGATCGCGCCGACACCCAGGTTCACTTGCTCAAGGTCTTCAAGACCTCGAGCAGCTAGAAAGTCAGACCACGGAAAACCTGGAGCGAGTGTTTCAAGCCTGCCAATTGGAACTAAGTTGAAGCTCGCTCCGGCTTCGCGCAAGCGGGCAAAATCCCACATGATACTGGCGAATTTGGTCTCAAGCTGAAGTACGTCACGGGCACGCTGTTCTGTCCGATCAACACCAGCCCGCTCCAGCGTGTCTGCAACGTATCGGACATAGCCTTCGCGATGCTCAGGGTAGGGAGCCAGTTCGCTTTCATAGTAGATTTGCCCCGGCAATCCGAGGCCGGTGGTCCGATACTGCGCTATCGTCAAGACATAGCCGCCTTGCATATCGATTGGCGGTTGAACAATGAGGTTGAAGATGGAGCTCGAACGTGGATTAGCCATCCAAGCAGCTATTTCCTCGTGGGTTTGCAACTGCAGAATGGCTTGAACTTCACGCTGCAATCCTGCCGCCCCTGAATTGTCGATCTGGTCCTTGTTCAGGTAGCTTAGGTAGAAATCCCCGATGCGGCGTTCAGCGGGCGTGCTTGCATTTTCTCCTGCGTCGGCCGCTCGCGTGATTAATGTGGTGATCTCGTCAATGATTTTGTCCTGCACGGCATATGGTTCGCTGTAGAAGGAATAGCCAGGCGGAAGCTCAGTTGATTTCAGCCAACCTTCGTTTACGTATTGATAAAAGTTATCGCCGGGCAAAGTCGATACGCTGAGCTGGTTTGTGGCCACGCCCCAAGCGCCAAATTCCGGATTTCGCAGCTTAGAAGCTTCAGAGTTTGCTACAGAAGAGAAACTCAAAAACACCAGAAAAATGCAAGAGACGACAAGCACTTTCGATTTCCATGGGGCTGCCTCATTAGTCATTGTCCATCTCCGCTTGCATGAGCGCAAACAAGCAGACGAGATAACCCAAGTCCCCTCAATTTTGAAAAAGAATGCGCAATTCTGAAAATAAGCGGTGAATTCTAATCTGGCTCGGCTTCAGCGAGGCATTTTTGGCGATATTCACTGGGCGGCACCCCTTCGGATATCCGAAAGACCCGGTTGAAGGAGGCTAGCGAGCCAAAACCAACGTCCATCGCAATTTGCAGCACCTGTTTGCGAGCGCAATGTGGATTCGAGAGGTCCGCTTTTGCAGCAGCCAACCGATAGTGATTCAGAAAACTTGAGAAATTCCGGTAGCCCAAGCCGCGATTGATCAATGCCCGCAACTGGTGCTCAGGAATCCTCATTCTTTCCGCCAGCTGCGATATCGTGAGTCCATGTTCGCGATACAAGTGCTCCTCATCCATGATCGCAAGAAGCCGGTCCCTTGCATATTGGTCCCTGGGATCGATTTCAGTACCGGGAATCTTGTCGGACTTAAATGCGTCGTGTCCAAAAGCCAGCATTCGCAAGTCGAGTTTCACAAACGAGATGAATCCCCAAATGGCCAAGGGCAGGCTTAATGCCACGCGGAACAGTGAGACTGCCTCAGGGTATTGTTGATGCAATTGCGACTGGACAAGAATTGCCGCACCTCCTGCAACCGCCAGCGCAAATGGGAACCAAAAGCGCGCTGCCCGACGGCGCGGCACTAGGTCATTTTTGATACCGGTCATGATGGACCAAAACAGATGCCCCATCAGGGCTATGGATGCCAGATCGAGCGCTGAGATCATGGTTTCCACAGGCAAGGTAAGCAGACCATGTTGTGCCAGCTGGACCAGCGCCATCCAGGCTATATAGATAATGCCAAAGCTCGCTTTCGGCAGGTCAATCCGGAATTCGTCATCAAACAGCGCCAGAGCGAAAAGCCAAATCAGCACAAAGTTCGGCAATTCGATGATCCTGAAGCCAATCGCAAGCGGCTCGGGAGGAGCCAGGGTTTCCGGCAGCGTAGCAAGCAAGAGGCCGGAAAGCGACACGGCAAGGCAACCGCCCAGAACAATTCTTATGTTCTTGGGAGAATGCCGAAATGCAATGATGGCAAAAACCAGCAGGATAGCGACGGTCGAAAACCGCAAAAGTGCTTCAAAAAAAAGCATCTCAGAATAATTGGCCTCTAAACAATACGCACCCGGTCGGCTTCCTAGTCTCCGCCAAAATAGACAATTCCAGCCCCCTGCGGCAGCGCTTCAAATGTCTTGATGGGGCTCAGGTTCAGGGGAAGCCTCTTTCCGTCAAAAAGCGCCTCCAATTCCTGCTCCGGATATTTCGCAATTTGTCGGAAGGTGGCGAAATGGTACGGAACCCCCTCCCCGGAAAGCGGAACGTTGGCCGGGGTCCTCGTTTCCAAGTGAAAATGCAAGTGGGGGCCATCTGAATTGCCCGAATTGCCCAGTCTTCCGATAATGTCTCCTTGCTTCACCGAATCCCCGACAGCAAGCCGAATTGAACCGGGTACGAGATGAGCGTAGACCGCATTGATACCGCCTATGTCGATCATCACGAAATTGCCGACCAGCGTATCCTGCGAAGGCTTCAATACCGCACCTTCTCCCTCAGCTATGTTCTCAGGCATATCGTTGCGCAACGCGACAATGGTACCATCGGCAACAGCAAGGAGTTCGGCTCCATAGCCCACGTAGCTCTGATTGCTGCCGTCTTCGCCTTGCCGAAAGGTGCCATTGTATTCAACTCGCGCCCAATCGATTGCGTATCGTTGCGCATAGCTGGGGCGACCTTCTGTGATGATCCTGGTGTCCCGGTGGCTGTCTGTTGAATAGAACCACGCCCCATTCCTGAAGGGAGGGCTCAAGACGAGATCGGTCATTGCTGGTACTTCCGTTCGTGCGGCTTCGATTATCAGCTGCCGTGTCGAGCCGTCACGCAAGATCGCATTGAAGATCAGACGGTGGAAGATCACCGATGGCAAGGCATTCTCCGCAATGTCAAAACGCAGGTTCGCAATTCCAAACCCATTCCCAGCCACCACGGTATTGCCGGTCGGCGGACGCATCCCATGGCGCAAGAAATGTTCGCCTAGGTAGTCCATGTCCCAGGTGGCGACGGGATCCGCCGGGAATCTCACATCAAAAGCTTCGATCCTGCGCAGTTCGAATGCGTTGGAGATGCCATTCGCGATCGTGATTTCATACGACAGCTGAGCCCTGTCATTAACTCTGACCGGCACAGGCTTGGTCGGGATATGGGCTTCGATAACCTCCATTGGCATGGGTCCAATTGCCAGCCGGCCCTGCGGCGCCGTTTCCGAAGTCTCCAAGGCTGGCGGTTGCATTGCATGGCTAATGGGGCCCGAACAGAACATTGAAAAGGCGAATAGGGTCATGACGCTTCCAAAGTGAGCCTTGAGCAGCTTTGGAATCAAGTTGCTGACAAAACCCGAGTAAGACGGATCTTGGACGATCATGCCCCCACTTTCTTTCTCCTTTTTCCGCTAACCTTTGCTTGAGCCATACCGCTATCCGGAGTGCAGCCAATAGGGCTGCAACGGCTGCGCCCAGACTGATGAACAGTGCAATGTCGGGAAGGAATTCAGCCAATGATGGCAAGGAGGATCCAAACGCAAGCGGCGCGCTGTAGAGCAAGGCTGGCACCAGCACTGTGAGCAGGAATGCTGGTCCCAAGAGCATCAATGTGGTCGCCTTTAGCCGTCCGCCAAGCCACGCTCGCACAAAGAGGATTAGCCAGGTCACCAGCGCCAGCAGCAAGACAACCAGCCCCCAGAATATGAATTGATAGAGCGGCGGGGAACCTATTTCCCTAAGGGGTCGATCAAGCAATATGTCGACAATTCCGGCCTCGATACCGCGCGTATCGCCCGACAGCAGGCCGATGCTGGAATTTGCCAGGATTGCAAAACCAATCCGCCTTTCGGGCACAAAACCAATCAGGCTTGTCGCCCCTGCTAATGATCCGTCATGATAGGCAAGCGTATCGGCTCCGGAGTTGTCGATAAACCAGCCCTTCGCATAGACGATGCCCGAGGCACCGCCGTGTGCAGTAAGCATATCTTCGCGCTGCGCGACCGGAAATATTTTGGGGTTGTCGTTGGTCAATTCGATCAGATACTTTCCCATGTCATCGCTGCTGGAAAAAGCCGCACCAGAAGCGACTAAGCCGCGGCCAAGGCGTCGATCATAATAGGCTGGCCAACGACCCCAATATCTGAATCTCTCGGAAACGTCTTGAACGGGGCCTTCAGGCGCAAGTATGAAACTGTCATTCATGCCGAGAGGCGCGAAGATCCCCTGCTTCGCTATCTCTTCAAACTGACTATTCCGAATTGTTTCAAGCACGAGCCCAAGAATATCAAAATTGACATTCGAATATTCAAATTTCGACCCAGGCGCTCGCTCCAGTGTAACATCCCGCAATCGAGCCATCGCGATTTGCAACGCATCGGTACGCCTGGCGGTGTCGTCTTGATGCAGATTTCCGACATATCCGGAAAAACCGCTCGTTTGATTGAGCAGATGCCGGATCGTGATCTGATCCGAAAGGTCAACGTTCCGCGTTCGGAAATCGGGCAAGTAGTCTACAACGCGATCGTCCAGCCGGATCAAGCCTTCGCTTGATGTTTGCAGAATGAGCATCGCGGTCATCGTCTTGGATACCGACGCGAGCGGGAATGCGGTCGACGTCGAAACAGGATCGCCTTTGCGATTCTTGACCCCGAAGCCCTTGTTGTAAACCACCAAGCCATTCTCAACGATTACAACGGACATGCCCGGCAAAGCCGTGGACTTCATTCCGTCTTCGATCCAGCGTTCGATCCATTGGATTTTTTCGCGCTCCACCGTTTCATCTTCCGATGAAGCGATTGCATTGGATTGGGGAACCAGCATGAGCAATGCAACCATTGATAGAAACAACCCAATTCCACATGAACTGATATTCAGGAGACTACTCCCCTTCAGACAAGCGTAACCTCCGCGATTAAAACGTCGGCTTCCGGTCAACTCGCCCTCCACTCGCCTGCAATCTCCCCTCGGCCTATAGATTAATTAGTAGCGCTGAGCAACGCTAGCCCAAAGCCGATCACAACCGCCCCGCCAGCGGTGAAGTCCCAAGTCTACTCCATACACAATTGCTCGAATTTGGAAGCGACATTCCAGTGCAAGCAAATCTGACCGTGAGTATCGACATTGTCAGATTAAATGTCCCTGATCGACGGGTGAAGCGCTAGAGACTTGTGGAGCAATTCCCGGGGTTCAGGAAACAACCGCTCCGTTTCGGCATTTTGGCTCATGGACTGAGGGCATCTTGGTTGCTGTAATGATGCTTGTTCGTTTCCCGTTCTCCTAGGGAAACGAAGAGGTCTGGCGGGCAGAACGCAGGGTCGACATATCTCGCAAGGCTATGCAGCATTAGAGGCACTGGTCCATCACGGACGATAGCAAAACATCGGTATCGAAGGCGTCCGGTAAACTAGGGGCTATTCATTGACGGTTAACAGGCAGCGCCCAACTTCCATCCGCAATTTCTCTAATGTGCTTTGAAATCAAATCTACTTCCCAATCTAGAATTACCATCTCAGCCCTGCTGTCCTTTGATTTGTTTCCGGCACTCCAGTTGTTGTAGATTACAACTCTTCCAGCCAGAGCTCGGGTTGGCTGAAAATTGTCATCTAATTCTAGGAAATACAGTTCATTTTTGGCAAGTGCACCTTTGCGCAGATATATCCATGTCTTGTCTTCACGCATGTCAAACAAGACTTCAATTGCTCCACCCTTGAATTCGAAGGTATGTATCTCTTCAAGTCGATGAGGTCTGCGAACGTGCTCTTTTAGGGCAAGTGATTGGCAAGCTGCTCCCAGTGTCGCAACAACATGTTGAAAAAGAACCCGCCCACTTCTATCGTCGCCTGGGTCACTCATTTGCCAATCTCCGGGATGAGTATTGCGGGCTTCATCAGGAAAGCTCAAATACCATATCTGGCAGGATAAGTCGAAAGCCTCACTTTGGCAGTCCCTTCTCCAATTGCTTCGACGTGTTTGCAGTCGGAGAGATGGTCTTGCTGTCTGTGGCAAAACCAGTGTTTGGAAAGTCCTAGGCTCACCTTTCAGCCCTGCAAGCGATTTGGAGTCGCTCTGATCGTAGCAAGGCTGACCTGTCTTCTTTTGCGGAAGTCGGACGGTGTCGTACCAAACTGCGCTTTGAACGCCTTGTTGAATGGCGCAAGCGAACGAAAACCTCCCTCCAATGCAATCGTAAGTATGGGCAGATGATCGTGTTTCTCATCGGTAAGGCGACGTCCAATCGCTTCAACACGAAACGAGTTTATGAACTGATTGAAGTTTTCATAGCCAAGCGACGTATTGATAAGTGCCCGCAATCGGTGACTATTCACTCCAAGGTCTTTGGCCAATGTCGACACGGTCAAATCAGGGTTGAGATATATCCTCTCTTTCAGGATCTTGCATTGCAGAGCCGTCAGTAGTGCGCGGTCTTTGGAACTTGTCTGATCCTCGGCGTTCGAAAAATCTATTACCGCGCGAACCAAAACAAAGTCGTCCTTTGAAGATCTCACGAGCCAAATGGCGGCGGCAAAGACAGCGGGCCAGATACAGGCAGCCTTTATGAGTTGGGCATATTCCGGCCAAGCGGCAATGAGATATAGGTCCACGATAGCAGTCAAAATTGTGGTCAAGATTAGCGCCGTAACAAAGAATGCCCGTGTTCGTTTTCGCGCCTCGACCAGGTCGGCACCACTTTCGCGAATGATTACCGATGCGACATGCATCACCAGCAGAGCAGAGCCAATCGACACGCCAATACTCAAAGCATAAGGCGGCGCCCCTGTCAGATCGAACTGGAATGCCCGAAACCAGAAGATCGGGAAAGTGTAAATGCCGCCGATGGCCAAGTGCCACGCCTGAAGGGAAAACCCGGACTGGAATACAGATAACGCGAAGATCCAGACGAAGTAGAGGTGGGGGACATTCGCGAATCCAGCAATAAGTGTGAGCAATGCTGGAACCTCAAGAGCTGGCGCAGAGAGGCTCAAGAACAGGCTGGCGGTCGTGAGGCTGGCTAAAATGAGGTAAGGCCATGCGCGCGCGGGACGAATATACATCACAGCAACAATCGCCATGACAACCAGCAGCGTTATTGCCGACACCCCTACCAGTGCATTGAGAAACACCACCGCTTTGCAATTTGCCTTTTTATACGCGTCGTGGCGACAATGTAACGTGGTTAAGGGATGCGTCAACCTCCCCTTTGAGAATTGCGGCAAAAAGCGCACAAACGATAGCATTTCACGCGGAATCAATGAGACTTCATTACCGCCTTTACCTATTCATGCCGCACCGAACTTCCTCAAATTTAGCAAGGGTTCACATGACACAGAAACTCAAAGCGGCTTTGGCCACAATAATATCTCTTTCAGCCTTCTCCCCCACCCTCTCCGAAACTGTTGCAGATCAAAGCGTTCCGGCGGATGAAAAGGGCGACTGCATTCGAAAGATTATGCAGCTGGATGAAGGCCGCTGGGAGTACTTTGGCACAATCGCCACGCTCAACGGCAAATTTCGCATTTACCGAGCGACATCCGTCCATACCCAGATCGACACAGACACCTGGTCCAGCCAATCTTTCGGCGGTGATACGGGAACGAGCGAGGACTCAGCGAAACCCAACCTCGTCCGGTTGGTTGGCGACAGGCTGGTACCAATTATCGATGGAACACTAAATCTGTCTGCCGATACACACTATCGTTCCTGTTCTGGCCCCGATCCTGAGGGGCGCTATCAGGCGGAGGTTGAATACCGAATTCCAAATGGGGATGGTACCTTTGATACCGCTCACAACGTCTCATGGTACAGCGAACATGGTTCATATTTCACTGAATTTCACGTCAATGAGGCGGGAAGAACGGTTGCGCGTCGTTCGGGCATACAAAGGCCGGCCGAAGATGGGACTGTGGAATAGCGTGGGTTTTCTTGCCGACTCATTGTATTGAACCATGAAGTCGGCAGCTACATGGATCCTGTTGGCAGCGGTTCCGTTTTCTTAGAAAGCTGCACCGCCGACCCAATCGTCTTCTATTGGTTCTGACGGTCCAGGTACGGCAATGGCAGGTGAGCCGAGCGAAGTTCTGGCCGTCTCAAGCTGCTCCTCAGCCAGCCGGGCGAGGCCGATGCTCCGCTCATTTACGCAGCCATCAGTGCCAGATGCACTGACGACGGACAAGGAGAAAGGCAGTGCAGAAACCCATGTTTAGAAGCTTGATCGCCACAGCGGGACCGTCGCTCACCTTAGCCTGCCAAGGCGCAAACTCGCATGAACCCGACCGCACTGCTATGAGCGACGTATGCGGCAACCGTCATCTCCTTTCAATTGGCTATGACGGTAGTATCGAAAGAGGAGCAAAGGCCGCGTTAGTTGCCGCAGTTGAGAACGGGTCACCAATATATGTTGGCTGGGCATTCGATTCAAATAGCGATGGCAAGGACGATATAGTCCACTGGCACCCCGCCGAATTCCTCTCCATTTATGACGAAGAGATATTCACACAAACACCAAGGATCGAAGCGCAGCGACCATCAAACTCTCCTACCAATATGAACTTCAGGGAAGCCGATACGCAGTGGGTTGGAGTAATTGGAACGAACGGTAAATTGGTTGGCCGTAGCAGCGACTCTTCCCAAGCCGGAGAACGGCAAGTCAAGAGTTGGTGGTGCAAAGCTTGAGTTTGACAAACAACACAAAACCATCTGCCGCTGTGGTGCTGCTTATCATTCTGACGAACTGCAGCGACCATTCCGCGCCTACCACACACGGCCCGAAGCTTTTGCTCGCTCATGACCTAGTCGGACTGGTCTCCTATGGCAGCAAAGCCAACTTGATCAACGCAATTCGCGGAGGCCGCGAGTTCACCTGTAGACATGTAGGGACTTACGTCGCAGTGATACCGGCACCAAAAGACCGGAACAAAATCTTCCTTGAAGAACAGAATCGGTGTTTCTGATTAAATCGATTTTCTCCACAGCCAGAAAGCATCGGTATGATATTGACTACGGCAACGGTTTGGAATGGGCTGATACCTGATTTTCCGCTTTCAAATCATGTGGCGGGCAAATCCGATGTTCAGCGAACGGCCCAATTGCGGAAGCTTGTTCTTCGACTTCGGTTCTGACGATGGGCAAGCGAGACTATGGCGGGATGACGGTGAATGAGAGGCTGTTTGCCTCTGGTCTCTTAGACGACTTTGATCGCGCCTTGGCCAAAGGAGATAAAGCGGCGATTGAAGATATTCTCGAACAAGTCGATGTCGATCCCAATCTTGCAAAAAGCCTTTTGAGAGATGGTTGTTAGCGGTTCTGCGCGGGGCAAAGACAGCCACCAGACTGACTCATCAGGCTCAGTTGTTATGGCACTCTGAAGCAGCAACGCGCACAGTCAATCCCAAGCATCTATCCTCAATTTCCGTGCGCACAGATCCGGATGGCTGGAGCAAAGAGTGCACTTTGGGAGGAGTACATTCGTTCTGGTGTCAGAGCGCTTCAAGGGAAATTCACCGCGCCGATAATCTGGGTCAGTGGTAGCGCTGAGTCTGCACTTCCATGAGTGATCTGATTGCCGGAGGCGCAAATGCGCCGGGCAGAGTCATCTTTGCTGCTTTGCCATGGGATGCCGCGGGGCGACAACCGCCGATCATCTACGACATCATCTTCGTGATCCATAACGGACTGCGCTGTCGCGAACCACTGCGCCAATACGGTTGAGACAAAACGATCAACAACCGCTTCATTCACTGGAGCCGGATGGAGAGTGTTTGAGCGAATCTTCGGTATCCTCGATGGGCAAAGGCATCTGAACTCCCAGCTTGACGCGGACAGCGATGGCAAGGGGTGAATTCTCGGCCAATGAAGTTCTCTCCCGCTTTGCATTCTCTCCAAATTGAGGATGGATAAATCAACTAACGGAGTGATCTTGTGGCGATTAAATCAATATGCGATGTTGTTATGGTTTCACCTTCTTTCCAATATTCGTCTCTCTTGATTCGCCCGGGTTCAAAAATATAAGCGAAGCCGGAATTGAAAGCTGTTGTTGACGAAGATTGGTTTTGAGTTTTTTCCGCTGTAAACTCATACCTGCCGTCATTTCCAACCGAAACTAGCGACATTTCACTTACAATGCCCGAAGCGCAGAAGTGCGTTGCCCGAATTTTCCCGTTGTCCATGTTAAAGACGGTTAACTCTTTCAAAAGACCCTCATCCTTCGGGAAGACCCATGTTTCTGTTACAATGCTGCCTCTCGACATCACTTCGTACTCTACGAAGGAACCTCTCTTTGACCCAGCGATTTCATGCTTGCCTTCCAGCGAAATGAGTGCATCAAACAATATGTTATCGCGTGAATGCGTGATCGAATGCTGAGCAAACTCGGAAGCATTTTCCTCTGAAGCGGCATCGATCTCACCGCTATCTTGAGCTGGTTCGGTCGCCATGAGTGACGAAGGGGCCAGAAGCATCCCAAGGAAAGTCAGAAGATGAAAATTGAGATTCTTCATTTCATATCCTTCTGTGAGCAAGAGGCGCAAGACCGAGCATAATGATGTGTAATCTAAAAGTATGCTCACTCCAAGAATGCGTCGATATTGACGATCTTGAAATCGTGCATTTGGTCCAAGTAGGCTTCAAAATAGGGTTTGTGTGATGCTCCAACAATCGACAGCACCTTGCCGCCTGGCTTCGTCGCGGCTGCTTCAACAATGGATGCGACCATTCTCAGGTTTCGCGCCTGGAACCATGCTACATATTTGCGCCCATATCCTTCTGGCAGGGCATCGTTCATCGCCTTGCGAAAGTCGTAATCCATGGCAAATGATTGTGCCTTGGCTGAATTATAGAAACGGAAAGCCCGCAAGACTCCGCCTTCGCTTCGGATATCTTCTTCGACAGACCGCATCTCGCTTTGATCGGGGACCGGTTCCGATCGCCAGATTTCCTGCATTCGGTCCCAGAAACCTTCATCGAAGTTTGCGAAAATCGCGTCTGAGCTGTGATTATCAATGGCGTAGACGCGAACATGCCGCAGTTTTGCTGCCAACCGCGCCTCGATTTGTGCGCTCTCGTTTGGACGTTCAGATAATTCATTGAGGAAAGTTGCGGATCGTTCGCCGAGCCCATCTGCCGCTCGTTTCTCTGCTTCCGCAAGCTGGAACCACTGCACCAGCGCAGAATAAGGATCACCTGCGGCGACAAATGCTGCTGCCAAGTGGCGCCTCTGGCTCGCCGCCGGCTTTGCAGGCCATTGAGAGAGAATATGGCGAATTTCCGCTACTGCATCGCTGTCAGTGAGGCCCGATTCCACCTGGTATTCTCGGGCATCGAAGCAATAGTCTTTGGCGACTCCAGGGTACTCGCTGGGATATTGCCTTAGCAGCCAGCATTCTCCACCTGATACCGCCTCAATGGTGACTATATCAGGGCGATATCGTTCAAGTCTTTGGAGCAACGGTTCCAATTCGCTGTTTGTCAGAGGGGTTTCCAGTGACGCTAAATGCGTCTATCCAAGGACCATAATTTCCGTGGGCGGTACCATTAGGTCTCTGTCCACGCCGCTAAGATCGACGACTTGTGCCCGAATCTGAAGTGGCATCGCTACCAAGAGCAGTGTGATGAAAAGTATCGACTTCCTCAACTGGAACAGTGACGCCATACATTCTCCTGCCGACTTCTAAGCCCTTTTGGGATTGTTTATCATTCGCAAGGGGCGCGGTCGAGGCTAATCGGATACACATCCAGTTGGAACATTTGTGTGATCACTGCTTAATGTCGATCAGTTCTCGCAACAAAGATGTTTCGGATAACCATGGCACGCCTCCCGCATTAAGATCACGAACATTCCTCCGTCAGCGCTGCATAGTTGGGACTATGCAAGCCGCTGGTGTGATGGGCAATTTGTTCGAGTGTTATCTTTGCTCCAAAGCGCTTGATTTGATCACTATCTGGGAACCGGATAATTGCATCTTTGCTCGAGATTAGAAGTCGAATACCGCTCCGATAAAAAGTAGACAAAATCGCTTCGTGCTGGACACCTGTCCTTGGCTAGGCATTTGAACATAATCTATTATTCCCTGCCATTTCTCTTATTGCGTTGACCTGATGCTTCCAGCTTTAGTCTTTGCACTTCGGTTCCAATAGCAAACACACTAATGTCTTTTTCACCGCGAATGATCCGGAATTTATTGGCCGCTCTGGCGATTGGAGCCGGCGTAAAGCTTTTGCCGCCGTCGCTTGTATAGAATCCGCCCGCCATTGTGCCGACCCAGCCGTGATTTTCATCGACAAAACCTATCCCGAACTGGCGCGCTCCCGTGTCGCTGGTTAGCGGCAATTCGCTCCAGCTCTTGCCGCCATCGCTCGTCTTCACGATCAATTGCTGTGCCCGCCCGGCATCGTAACTTTGTACGGTGGCATAGCCGGTTTTTGAATCGACAAATGAGGCCTTCCAGATCAGCTCCGCATCGCGGCCTGAACGATAGACCTGCTTCCATGATTTGCCGCCATCAGTCGTCCGCAAAATAAGCCCTTGTCGGTCATCGCCAGTCGACGAGCTGGCAAACACCAGTCCGGTCCATGCGTCGAAAAACTTGATGTCGAGGATCATGCCGGCATGATCCTGCATGTCGATCACTGTCCAGCTATGTCCGCCATCAAGCGAGCGCAAGATGCCGGTGGGTCCACCCACGCGCCCGGCGGCGTGAATGATAGTCTCATCACGCAGCTCGCCCTGATAGAAATTGCGAACCGGCAAAATATCAATCGCGCAAACGCCCTTGATCGTATTGTTGCCAAGGTCAACCGGGGTCCAGTTCATACCGCCATCATCGGTGCGGTAAAGTGGTGTCTCATCTGTGACGCCCGGATAATAGTCGGTTCCTACATTTCCGATAAAACCCGTTTTCTCATCAATAAACCCAAGGGCGCGGATGAACGTGCCAGGACGGCTGGAGACCAGCTTCCAGTTTTCTCCGCCATCTTCGGTCGCAAAAAGATCACCTTTTCCCGTTCCGTACCAACCATGCGTCGGCGTTCCGAAGCTGATATCATCGCGCTTGCCCTTGTAAGCTTCGGTATCGAGTGTCTGCCAAGAATTCACCGCTTCTGCCGCGGAGATTGGATGCGGCTGCGCCTGAATCAGTTGAGACTCCAACAGCAAACCCGGAGTTACGAGTAGCACGCAGCAGCCGAGCCTTTTTGCCAATTTCACAATTTTCATTTGCTGTTCTTATCCTGCTTTCCGGCACCATTTGCAAATTCGATGATGCGGTTTCCATCCATAGCCCAAGGCTCCCATTGGTCGTCCATTTTGCAGCCATGACGCGAATAAAATTCCTTCGCCGGTCCATTTGTTTTCAACACGGTCCAGACTATTCGCGATGCCCCCAGATCCCCGGCTTGCCGAGCGACGCGCTTTAACAATTCGCTGCCAATCCCGCGCCCCCTTGAACCTTCGGGTACAAATAGTTCTTTCAGCACAAGCGTTGGCTTGCGGTCATAGGTCCATGAAATCATATATGTAACGGCCATGCCCAGCAACACGGAAGGATCCGACGGAAGTCTATCTTCATTTGAAGAAACTGCAACATAGGCAGTGAATCGGGCGTTGGGCCCGAAGCCATAGGTGACCAGATCTTCGGCGGTCACTTTGAACCTTTCAACATAGTCTTCAAATTCGGCAAGGCTACGCATCAATGACAGTAGCTGATCAGCCTCATCAGCAACGAAAGGGCGGACGACAATTTTTTCAGTACAGACCATCTGCGAGCCTGCATTCTAGATAGGCGTCCGGACTATTATCGTTGCACATCATATTCCCAACCCAAGCGTTACGTTCGTGATCAATAACAATATGCTCCCAAACGCAGGCGTGGAACCTCCGATGATCTTGTGGCCTGAACAATGCTTGGCCGACTTCGGCGGAAGCGAGCAGGCGCATGGCAATGTCGCTATGCGCCCACCAGTGGATTAACAGCCAGGTAGCCATCTCGCCGGGATGAATAATGGCATAGCCAAGCCTATGGTCCGGCCCTTCCTCTTGACGCACCTTCGGCAAATTGGACTGGATATAGACCAAGGCTTTTTCGAAAAGCTCACCTTTCAGGGTGGCTGTCTCTGCCAATTGGATCGTGTAAATTTTCAACCGCAGGTCGTCCACCCGCCAGATATTGTGAAACTGGAAATACCGCCTCTGATAATCCGCTGGTTTGATATTGGCCGCCGCAACAGGATTGCGCAAGATATCTTCAAACAGGCCGGTCGCGGCGTCAAATTTATCCCGGCAGCCCGGATTACAAAATCCCACTGGGTGTCCGCGGTAGAATGTCGTGGAATCGTTCGCAACCGGCTTGCCTGACCAAGGACAATGACTGTTGATTGTGGAATTCCGCGCGATCATTGTCGACTATTCCCCGAATATCCAGTTGGGACAGGAGGCATCAAGATCGGACCGTTGTCGAAGTGTGCCGTCATCGGCGATCATGATCATATAGCCTTGCGGCCCGCCATAGGCGATCATAGGTAATGGGCGTGCCGGATTGTGATGCTTCATGTCATGGCCGATATCGTCATTGGTCAGGTTCGGCGCATAGAACATGACGTGCGGCGGGAAGAATCCAAGTTGGCCAGTCTGCGGATTTACCGGCCGGTTGTAGCGGGAAAGCATATATGCGATGCCGGGACGGCGCGGCGAGATAAAAGTTCCGTCGGCAAATTCAAGCTTGAGCTTGGAGTTGATTGCATCCGCCGCTTCGCCTGCCAACAGCCTTTTGCCGACCACCAGTATTTTTGGAATGATGGTCGCTGCACCCTCCGCGTCAAAACAGGTTGGCTTGAGCACGCGCGGATCATCGCGGTTGACGATGCAGGTGAAATTGTTTGCAGATGGTCTGACCTGTTCATAGCCCTCGGCTGACAGAACATATATTCCGGCCTTTGCACGCAAATATTCGGGCGCCGCACTTAATGCCAGCGAGCTTTCGCAGGCGCGAGGCAGGATATCGAGTTGTTGGGCCTGTGCCGTATGCGAAGAGCAAGCTGCAAGGCTCAGAACCATAGCAAGCTGGCGAACAGGGGTTTTTGCGGCCATCATTTTTCTCTCCGCTTTTCAGCAATCCACGCATTTATCCGCATTTCCAGAATCTTCATTGGCATCGAACCATCACGGAGCGCGACATCGTGGAATTCGCGAATATCAAACCGGTCGCCGAGCACTGTCTCCGCCTTTTTGCGCAGCCGCAGGAACTGGATCATGCCCAGCTTGTAGGAGGCGGCCTGTCCGGGCCAGACAGCATAACGTTCAATTTCGCGGGTAATCGAATCGCGGCTTTCCCCGGTTACGCCGACCATATAATCAATCGCCCTATCATGGCTCCATTTCTTGTCATGAATGCCGGTATCAACTACCAGCCGTGCGGCGCGGTAGAGTTCCATCCGCAGCCGTCCGAGATTACCGAGATCATCGCCTTCATACATACCCATTTCCTTGGCCAGCTCTTCAGCATATAGAGCCCATCCCTCGCCGTAATCACCGAACCACATCATATTCTGGATGAGCGGCAGGTCGGTGATAGAAAGCGATTTGGCCGCCTGAAAATGATGGCCGGGTACGGCTTCGTGCATGACAAGAGATTTTAAGGTATAGGTTGGAATGTCGGCTGCATTCTTCATATTGATCCAGAATATTCCTGGCCGCGAACCGTCAAGCGGTGGCGGTGTATAATAACCACCCGATGATGCATCCTGTTCGTGGACCGGAATCCGGCGAACCTCGACTTTATATTCGGGTACGTCCAGAAACCATTGGGGAGCCAGTGCCAATATGCGGTCAACGTCCGACTGGAGCTTCGTTATCAACTCTGCCTTGGATTCATCGGTGTCGGGAATCAAATATTCCGGATCCTTGGCTAGCGCCGCCATCCGTTCTCCTATTGATCCATTTGAATAGCCATGCGCCTTCAGAATTTTATCCATCTGACCATGGATACGGTCGACATCGCCAAGACCGATTTGATGTATTTCGTCGGGAGACAGGCCATTGGCGCCATAGGCCTCAAGCGCAACACGGTACATGGCCGCACCGTCTTTCATTCGCCAAAGGCCGGCGTCCCTGCCTGCTGCAGGGACAAGTGCTGCCATCCGTGCACCGAACCGGCGGTATGCCGGATAAATCTGACTGGAAAGGATCGTTAAAGCCTCGCTTTGAAGGCTTGCGCGCTTGGCGTCATCCAGATCCTTGATCACCTCGAGCTTTTCGCCAAAAGCCGCCATTATCGGATGTTCGCTCTCCGGTTTTTCGGTAAACGAAGTGGCCGATTTCGCGATTGCCTCCAACGCAAACCACGGCGGAATAACGCCGCGACGTGCGTCAGCTTCGGTCATTGCCGCAAGCTCGTCGAGCACACGCGATAGTTCTGACGCCCTGGATAGCCAGGCCCTTGCTTCTGCTTCTGAGCGCACCGGTTGCTGCGCGATCAGCAATCGGGGAATGTCTATCTGTGGCCCGAACAGCTGGTTCACTGCATAGGGCGGGTTGGCCAGCAATACGGACGGCTGACCTTTGCCAAACCGGTTTTGGCGTTGGGCAATGTTATAGGCGTAGGAAAGCACATCATAGCTGATCTGCCGCCGCGTAGAGAGTTTCGACCTGTCGATTGCCGCGAGTTCGGCGGCTGACTGGTCGAGCAGCTCGGCCACTTCGGCATTGGCCTGAGGCGAATAAGCCGACAGATGCGACTGGAAACCAGTGCCGGCAACATCCTCGGAAACGCCCATCTGGGTTGCCCATTCCGGGGCTGACCTCATGATCCTCGCGGCATGGGTCGCGAGCAGTGCGTCAAATTGTGCAGCTTCTGTCTCAACGCCAGCTGTTTCCGCATGGGCATTGTCCGGCTGCATTTGGGGCAGGCATAGGGCACTTAACGTCATAATGCTCGCAGTGAGCCTGGTTCTTGGCCGTGATTTTCTCGTAACATATTGCTTCATTTTTCTGTTTCCATTCATGCAGGTAAGGGAAAAACCGGATTGTCTGGCAGGCTGTTGTCGCGCCGGAAATCCATCACCGAATTCAGCTCCCAGTTCTTGCCGCTGTCGTCCGAAAATGACTGGTCCCATCGCGCGGTATTGCTGGTAATTTTAGACCAGGTAAAACGGGTCTTGATCGCTTTTCCGCGCAGCTGGTCTTCGCCGTAGAACAGCCCTTTACCGTCTTTGAATCCGCCAACAAGCGGCGGCTCCATGCGCTGGTCGAGCGTGTCGAGCCAATATATCCGCCACCGCGCGTCCCGGGGATTGTAAAGCCGTATCGGCATCCCCTCATAGGGTTCGCCATCGATCAATCGCATAAAGCGCCCGCTATTCCCCCAACCCCGAAACGCCGGACGGACGATATCGATTCCTTCGGCCACCTCCCATTGCGTCGCGCCAACCAGTCGCCCCTTCAAAGTGTGATGGGTGACCCGCCATTTGCCGTGGAGAAAATCAAAGTCGCGCACGCCGGACATATTGGGAAGCGGCATCAAACTGGCCTATACTTCGTCAATATCGATGACCCATGGCTCATCTCTGGCGGCCTTGTCCCAATCCTGCCAGGGGGTAAGAGACGTCATGGTTTGGGTATAGGATGCCACGGCGTCGATATTGCTCAGCTCGTAAATCTGCAACCGGTTGACGATTGGTGCATACATACCGTCGGCGATTGAATAATCGCCGAACAGAAAGGGCCCCCCTGATTTATCGAGACACTGCGACCAGATCGTCTCAATCCGGCGGACATCTTTCAGCACCGCCTCATCAACTGCAATGGCCGCGTGTTTCCGGCGCATATTCATTGGACAGGCCGCACGCAGGGCCATGAATCCGGCGTGCATTTCATGCGATATACAGCGGGCGTCGCTCCGGCTGCGCGGATTGGCAGGCCAGAGATTTTTGTCCGGAAACTGCTCGGCGAGATATTCAAGTATCGCCAGAGACTCGACCACAGTTAGACCGTCATGCTGCAGCACCGGAACTTTGCCAGTGGGCGAAAATTCGAAAAAATCGGCATAGTCGTTCTCGACATCAAATGGCCGCAAATCCTCTTCGAACTCGATTTCCTTGACCTTCATGGTGAGCCAGACCCGAAAGGACCACGAGGAGTAATTTTTGTTTCCAATCAGCAATTTCATGATGACATCTTTCCCTGTTTCAGTTTTTGGCAAGTGTCGAGATCGGTAATCACCTTTCGATATGCGTCTTTCAACGCGATTAGCCCGTCGCGAAATTCGAAGAAATCGCTCCCCAGCTCAAAAGAGCCGTCGGGAAAGTCGTAGCGCCATTGCCAGGCGGCCATCTGACCGTCGATCAACAGACGGTTTGTTGTCGCCATGCAATTGCGATCAACAGCAAACATCTTTTTCACGAGCTGGCTAATATCCTTCCGTCCTTTCGCAGAAAGTCCTGAAAAAGAACCTTTTGAGGCCCGATATTCACCATCTTCGCAGAAATACAAAGCAACCTGGGCGGGGTCTTGGCTGGACCAGGCCTGCGCGAACCGGGTGAGTAGATCATTTATTTCTGTGTTGGTCATGACCTTTACATGCAGTAGAGAGTGGCCCTATGTATTGATCCAATTTTGCATATTTTTAGTAGACCAATTTATGGCCAACATGTTTGAACCGACTGCCAGTGAGGTCAATTGGGTAATCGACCGAACAAGCGGAGATTTTTCCGGCCAGATCGTGCACGCCGTTCGCATGAACATTCAGAATGGGCGGTTAAGACCATCAGATCGGCTTCCGTCCGCCCGGAAGCTCGCCCTGGAATTGGGCGTCGCCAGGGGAACGGTCAATATTGCATTAGACATATTGATTGCTGAGGGATTGATCGAGGCGCGCCAGGGGTCAGGGACATTTGTTTGCGTCGATGCCAAACACCTTCGTGATCCAAAAATGGACAAGGCACAGGAAATCAACGTTGCGCCAATCGTGATCGCTTCTCCCAAGGTTGATGAGAATCTTGACAGCCTGATTGACTTTAGGCCCTGCCGCCCTCGCTCGAAGCCTTTCCGCTGAAGACGTGGCGACGCTGCGTGGCTGACGCAGCAGGTGCACATCCATCATCAGACTATGGATGTGCTCTAGGCCTCTCCGATCTACGAAATGAAATATCTGGATATTTGCGCCGTGCACGAGGCCTGACCGTAGGGCCAGACCAAATTATAATTACAAACGGTACCATTCACGCATTGCATCTGCTCTCGTCATTATTCCTCAACTCATCGAACCAGGTTTTTGTCGAGAATCCAGGATATCAATTGGCTTGGCAAACATTTGCCTTGACGGGTGCCGAGATTGTTCCGGTTCCCGTTGATGAAGATGGTTTAATTGTCGGCGCAATTCCTAAAGATGCCTCGCGAGCGCGCTTTCTTTATATTACGCCCTCACACCAATTTCCAACCGGCAGCCGATTATCGCTTGGCCGCCGCCGCGCGTTGATCGATTGGGCGCACCAAAATCAGATATTGATCATCGAAGATGATTACGACGGCGAATTTCGCTATGATGTTCCGCAGCTCGCGCCGCTTGCAGCGCTATCCAATAATTGTGTCATTTATTGCGGGACTTTTTCCAAAACCCTGTTTCCCGACCTTCGCGTAGGATATGTTGTTGCCAACCCGGCAATAATAACCGCAATGGCCAAATTACGGACTATGACAGAATATGCTCCAAACTCGATAATCCAGGGTGCACTTACACGCTTCATCGCCGATCATCATTTCGAGCGGCATATCCAAAAAATGCGCAAAATATATGCTCGAAAACGAATGATTTTATCGCAAGCAATTGAAGCCAGTGCGTTTCCCGCGAAACTTACCGGGCTGAATTCGGGACTGAATGCAGTAGTGGAGCTAAAGGTCGAAGATTCTGCAACAGTGATTTCCAGGAAACTGCAAGCCCAGGGTGTAAACATTCCTGCTGTAAGCCATTATGCGATAGAAAACTCGGTTGCCGATAATCGGCTGATCCTGGGATATGCCGATGCGAGTGAGGAGCAACTTTTCGATGGTATTCAATGCCTCGACAAGATTTAATTCTTGGCGCTAAATTCAGATTTGGGCTGAACCGGCATTTGCTGGAACATGTATCTTAACATGCTTTCCGGCGGACATGGTGGATACGTACTTGCAATTTCGACAGCTGCCGTACCGCTTACGCCCCAATTGCTTGCAATCGCATCCAATTTACCGTCGCCGAAATCCTGTCATTAGGTTAAAGCAAAGATTATAGCGTCATTTGCGTTTGCGTCGTGAGCGCAATGAGTTTTCCATCGGGGCGTGTAATCCTTGTCTGCCACACGGAAAGTCGCCGCCCGACATGGATGGGTTTCGTTTCGCCGGTTATCAATGATCCTTCGAGCGACGCGCCCAGAAAATTGGTTTTGCTTTCCGTGGTCGTGGTGCCATTCGAACCACTTGGCAAATTCAAGAAACCGGCGATAGCGCCAAGAGAATCGGCAAATGCCATAATCGCACCGCCGTGGATGGTTCCGCTAGTTGTGCACAGTTCTTCTTTTACAAGCAGCTCCCCAATCACACCATCCTTTTCCGCGCGAATAATTTTAACGCCCATGAGTTTTGAAAAGGGCATGGTGTCGGCCAAGTTACTGTTCATCTTCATTGTGCTCTCCCATGAGGTTGTTGCTCAAGTTTTTGTGAAATGGCAGGACTAGCATTCCGGCCACCGATTGCTGTTTCTCCGTATAATATCCATCAAGTCCATATCGGACATCGGTTCCAAATTTTGAGGGAACAAACGTTCCGAACAGGCGGTCCCAATTCAATATGCTGCTGTAATTGGTGTCGGTGTACCGTTGATTGGCTGAATGATGGATTTTGTGCATATTGGGGCTGGCAGCGATGAATGTAATGGCGGTATCGAGCCATTGGGGGAGCCGGATATTTGCGTGCTCGAACTGACCGTATAGGACCGACCATATCCGGTATATTGCAAATCCTGCAGGTGGCACGCCGAATGAAAACGCAAAGGCAGCGAGAAACAGATAGCGTATGACGCCTTCCAATGGATGCTGCCTTACGGTCGTGGTAACATCGACGATGGGATCAGAGTGGTGAACGGCATGCACTCTCCAAAAAGATGGAATTTTATGCATGGATACATGGGTAAGATACCACGCAAAGTCGAGGATGATGACAGTTCCCAGAAGAGTTATAGCGGTAGGTAACGTCACTGCGTTGAAGAGACCCCAGCCTCTGGATTGTAGCCAGACCAAGCCGAAGAGAAACGGGATGTTGAAAATGAGGTTGGTTGCAAAGGTCAGAAACGTCATGACGAGGTTGGGCGCAAGATGACGTTTGCTCCAGTCTGAGCGCCGCCTGAGAGGTATCAGCGCTTCGACAAGAGACAGGATGATGATTGATGTTAGAATGATGCCAACAGCAGACATGCTTGAGGCGATTTCCATATCCAAACTCCGATTATTACCCAAAGCTGGTTCACGCTCGCACGGCCCGGCCCTGAAAAGACAACGGAGCAGAGCTTGGGTGGAAGCCACCTCGATTTATCGGGCGTCTGCTGTTGGCCCAGCATAATATGATTATGTTATTTTAGCATCAAGGTCAAGTCGTTTTGATTGACTCAAAAAGCAAGCGCATCATTTCTCGCGCTTCTTTCAGGCTGCGAGCCTGATCCTCTGATCTGGCAACACTATGGGCAGCCTCGATCAACGCGCCCAACAAAATTGAAGCGAGAGGATCAGCTGCAAAAGGGCGAACCTGCCCCAAGGAGATCAAAGTTTGTAGGCTCTGCTGCATTGCTCCAAAGGCATATTTCATTTCAATTTCACGCCACGCAGCAGGCCCAATAACCGTTGGAGCGTCGATAAATACGATTCTCTGCACATCCGGTGCGGTGCAATGTTCCAGCATAGCCGATACGCCTGCCAATAGCTGGTCCCACGGATATTTCTTTGAAGTCGCCGCTGTCGCCACAGCACTGAGAATGTCTTTTTCTACATTCTCAGCCACTGCCTGAAACAGTTCCTTCTTCCCACCAAAATGATGATAGATAGCGCCAGTCGTGATGGCCGTTTCCGCGACAATGTCGGAAAGCGCCGTATCCGCATAGCCATTCGCAGCAAACATAGTTCTCGCAGTGGCGATAATTCGCTCTTTTGTTGCTTCACTTTTGCTGGCCTGGCTTGTCATTGCAGGCATATCCTTATCTTCCGGTTATTAAATAAGCCAGAGTTAGAATCAATCGGCATTGACAAAACATAATTATGTTATGTAAACGAGGATAAATCACCCAAAGGCGACCTGGAGTATTGTGATGCTAAAAAATACCAATGTGCATGAGCCGCTCATGAAGAAAAGCACGGTCAAAACACGCTTCGGTACGATGTCATACCTGGATTGCGGAACAGGCTTCCCAGCTGTCATGATCCACGGACTCGGGCAGAGCTCCTATTTTTGGCGGCATCAAATTGACTCTTTTTATCCCCGTCGAAGGTGCCTCGCAGTCGATCTGATGGCGCATGGTGATACGGAGGCTAATCCCGATCAGGATGTAAGTTTCCGGGAGCAGGCCCAGATGATTTTGGAAGCATTAACAGAAATAGGAATCGAGAAATTTGATCTGCTACTTAACGATAGCGGCGGTGCGGTCGGCCAGATCATGGCCGTCAAGGCTCCAGATCGTGTGCGGTCAATGGTCATCACAAACTGCGATGTGCATGACAACTGGCCTCCCGAAGCGCTGGGCGAAATTAGAGATGCGGCAAGAGCAGGCCTCCTAGCAGACCAGTTTGGACTGATGATTGGATCACCGGAAGTATTTTATGCTGACGGTGGGATCGGACCGATGGTTTACGAAAATGCCAAGGCAATGACGACTCGTGAGTCGATAGACGCAAATATGGTTCCGATCGTTTCGTCAGCCGAGCGAAAGGCCGCGTTTAATCGCTATGCGGGGCTCCAGGATCATCAGCAACTTGTCGTGATTGAAAATGATCTGCGAAAACTAAGAATTCCTTCCCTCATCGTCTGGGGAACCAATGATGTATTTTTTCCCGTACAATGGGCTTATTGGCTGAAGGATGCTCTGATAGAGGCCCGAGATGTTATTGAAATCGGCGGAGCCAAACTGTTTTTCCCCGAAGAACGACCGGAAGAACTAAACAATGTTGCTCTTCGCTTCTGGGAGAGTTTGGTATGATTAGCTCGGCTCTGACAATTTGCTCAAACGTTTGCGGGCCAAAATATTTTTGCAAAAATATATCAATTGGTCTAATTGAATCCCTATGAGAACGGCGCTGATCTATTTCTCCCGGCTATTCGGATTTGTGTGTGTCATTGTCGCTTTGTCCCATATCGTGCTGGGTCCGGACGTCATTCCCGGCGGTGTGCCAGTTAATGCGACGATGGACAGCGAAGACCGCTTCTATGCATCCCTTTTTCTGGGATTTGGCTTGGCAATTATCTGGTGCAGTTTTGATCTGGAAAACCGATCCGGCGTTTATTTAGCTTTGATGGCAGTTTTCTTTTTCGGCGGCATCGCGCGGATAATTTCGGTAGTTCAAGTGGGCTGGCCTTTTCCCCTGTTTATTTTCCTAGGTGCTCTGGAACTGATCATTCCGCCGATTTGCTGGTATTGGCTTCGATCTCTACGCCAGCAAACGCCAGATTGAGAACAGCCGGAATTTTCTAAACTTGCTTTCAAATTCATTCGCGCTTTGCTGGCGCAATATCGAAATGTAATACATCTTCTCGCTCACCCAACTTGGTATAGAGCGCTATCGGCGGTTCATCATCATGGTCGGCCTGAACGAATATGACCCAGGCCCCTTTTTCGATTGCCAACTCTTTCACTTTCTCAATCAATCCAGTGCCAATACCTTTGCGCCGAAAATGTTCGGCTACCGCAAGATCATAGATGTAAATCTCACTGCGCTCGCGTTCTGGCTTTGGCAGAACATAGGCGGTTAGCGCGCCGACAGTCTGCTCTTCATGCAAAGCCGCCAAAGCGATGAAATTGTCGCTTGCGAGCAATTTCTCATGATACGCCTTATCGGGCTGCGCGGCGCAATATGTTTGAGCATCTTCAAAAGCATCGCCAAACAAATCTAGGATTGCAGTCAGGTCTTCCGGCTGGTTTGCTGAAATCTGCACAATTTGAAAATCTGGTTTCTGCGACATGAGCGGTTTAATATACATGTGTTCATATATTGAAAATTAAGCGGTCAGGCTGTCTGGAACTCCGGCCTTGTTAATGGCTTTGATCAGCGCATTATTTTGACGCGCTTTGGTTGACCGGAATGCGCCATGGTCCAGCAACTGCAATGCTGACAGTTGTCCGCCAATCAGATCTTCGCAATCATTTTCTTG
The DNA here is from genome assembly GCF_012516475.1 of Parasphingorhabdus halotolerans. NCBI lineage: Bacteria > Pseudomonadati > Pseudomonadota > Alphaproteobacteria > Sphingomonadales > Sphingorhabdaceae > Parasphingorhabdus > Parasphingorhabdus halotolerans. Next base: position 2,442,017 of record NZ_CP051217.1, read on the forward strand.
AGCAATGAAGTCAAGATAGCCTGCTGCGATTGATTCCTCAGGAGAAAACATTCTGGCCACAGGAATCCCGGTACGTGCCGCAGGTGTGAGCCGAGCATTGGCAAGTGCCAGTGCAAAGTCCGGAACATCAATTTTGATCGCTGTTTCATTCATGCCGATCTTGAAATCGCCATTCAACCCCAACCTGAGATCAGCGGCCAGCATCAGGAATGCACCCATCGGATAGGCATGGCCAGTGCAGAATGTGACAACCGGACGGGGATGGGCCAATATATCGACGATTGCCCTGATACCGGCAGACAACATGTCTCGTGATGGCCCTTCTCCAAGCGCGAATACATTCATATCAAATCCGGCAGAGAATATACCCGGGCGCCCGGAAATGAAAGCAATGGCATCCGCATTTTTTGCTTGTTTCAAGGCTGCAGATAATTCGCCCAGGCGCTCACCCGAAAGTGCGTTGACCTTGCCATCATCCATCGTGATGTGCGCAATGCCATCTTCAATTTTACAATTCACAGTCATACTGATTCTCCATCATTATAATGACCGGTCTATATAAACATTTTGTTGCATGCAAGACAATGAATTGTCAGTGTAGTTCAATAATCAATGGAAGGAGCATATCGATGGCCCGAAAGCCTTTGCACAAGGAAAATCTGGTTCGCACGGCAATGCGTCTCTTTCGGCAGCAGGGATATGCTGCCACCGGCCTGCAACAAATTATCGCTGAAAGCGGAGCGCCCAAGGGTTCGCTTTATCACTATTTTCCGGGGGAAAGGAGGATCTTGCAGTAGCAACAATCGAACTTGCCGGAAACATGGTGGCCAATATGATGCAGGAACATTTGGAGGCAAGCAGCGGTTCTGACCAGTTTGTGACCGCCGTTGCTGACACCTATGCAATATGGATGGAGACAAGCGACTTTTCCTCCGGTTGTCCAATCGCAACAACCATGTTGGAATGTGCGCCGCATTCGCCTGAAATCAGGGCCGCCGGCCTTGTCGCAATTGATCGATGGATCACCATTGTAGCTGATGCCTTCAAAAAAAACGGGAACGATTCTCTTGATGCTGCCTCGAAGGGAGAGGCCTTCATCGCAGGCATTCAAGGTGCACTAATACTTTCGCGTATCCGAAAAAATGTGGGGCCGCTTGACAAACTAGCCGAAAGCTTCCGCAACCATGGTATCGGGTGAAACAGAAGGATTTATTGCCCGGATGTACAACTTTGTACAAAGTAGACATGCGGGCTGCACGCCCTACAAGATCGGAAGTTGTTGAGATTGGCAAGCCGCAGTTCATGCCATATTTTGCCGTCTCCAAAAGCTACAGGTCGAACCGTCACCCAACGCTCATTTCTCAACTTTACCGGTCCACCGCAGAAGCAGGGCACGTTAAGTCGAGCGTCCAATTGATTTCCCAATCTCCGTTTTCAGGGCGCGGGTAAGCTTGTTCCCAAAAAGCGTGATCTTGAGAAATCATCTTCCAACGAAAGCGCAGTTTGAAAGTCTGGCCTGCATTGGCTTCCGTTCCAAAAAAATGCCAATCCCGCTTTCAAACTTCCCGCGCACCTGCTCGGTCAAATGCGGATACCTAAAACTGTTCGAACTAGCTGAAGCGATCAGCAAAGCAGGTGGAGATGCAATTGCTCATTTATTTACCATTGCGATTATTGATGATTTTCAAAACCCGGCCAACATCGCCATGTTTCAAACGCAGTTTACCGTTCTAATTCAAATTTTTAGAACGGTGTTTCACACTAACTATATGAAAAATATGGTGAGCCCTGCTGGTTTCGAGCCAGTCACCTACTGATAAAAAGTTAGAAGGGTCCGACCCCGATCATTGCCAAACAGAATAATCTCAATGCCAACGTATCAATAACAGAAATGTAAGCTGGCGCACCCGACAGGATTCGAACCTGTGACCTTCGCCTTCGGAGGGCGACACTCTATCCAGCTGAGCTACGGGTGCATATTGCTTACGCGATGCTTACGCGGAAAAATCAGCATTGTGAAGCCGATACGGCGAAAGTGCGTAAGAGACTTGGTATAATAGCAAAAAATTCCTCTTTTTGATCCATTCCTGACTTGACCTCTGCCTTCGGAGGGTAGCGCTCTATCCAGCTGAGCTACAGGTGCATTCACGAGGCCTCCAAAACGGTAGCCTTTGATCACTCACTGGCGCGTTAGCGGAATTGCGACGGCGAATAAAGGCGTTTATTGAGCTCTGAGCTGGTTGCTATTTTGGGCCTCGAACCATCCTTTGGCCGCAACGGATGGGATTTCGTGATTGGCATCATATTCCGGGCAAATTCAAGCGATGCTCGCGGGCGCAATCCTTCGCCGTTTCATAGCCTGCATTAGCATGGCGCATCACGCCGGTAGCCGGATCGTTCCACAATACTCGTTCCAGCCTTTGCCTCGCATCCTCGGTTCCATCGGCACAAATCACCATCCCGGCATGCTGTGAAAACCCCATGCCAACGCCGCCGCCATGATGCAGGCTGACCCAAGTCGCGCCGGACGCTGTGTTGAGCAGCGCGTTAAGCAGCGGCCAGTCTGACACGGCATCTGACCCATCACGCATTGCCTCGGTTTCACGATTGGGTGAGGCAACAGAACCGCTGTCGAGATGATCGCGGCCAATCACCACTGGCGCGCTGAGCTCTCCGCGGGCGACCATTTCGTTAAACGCCATTCCAAGCCGGTGCCTATCGCCCAAGCCCACCCAGCATATGCGGGCAGGTAGACCCTGAAACGCGATGCGTTCGCGCGCCATGTCGAGCCAATTATGCAAGTGATGATTGTCGGGCAAAAGCTCTTTCACCTTCGCGTCGGTTTTGTAAATATCTTCCGGATCACCCGATAGCGCTACCCAGCGGAACGGGCCAACACCGCGACAAAATAGCGGCCGGATATAGGCGGGCACAAAGCCGGGAAAGGCAAAGGCGGTTTTCAAGCCTTCTTCGAGCGCAACCTGGCGTATATTATTTCCGTAGTCGACCGTCGGCACTTTGGCGTTCCAGAAATCAACCATCGCCGCGACGTGGACTTTCATGGACGCACGGGCAGCGGCCTCCACGGCTTTGGGGTCGCTCTCCCGCTTGGCTTGCCATTTCGCCATGGTCCAGCCTTGTGGTAAATAGCCATTGATCGGATCATGAGCGGAGGTTTGATCCGTCACCAGGTCCGGGCGGATGCCGCGCTCATAGATTTCGGGGAAAATATCGGCGGCGTTGCCGAGCAGACCAACCGAGACGGGTTTGCCTTCTGCCTTGGCCGCCTCGATCATCGCCAGCGCCTCATCGAGTGTCTTGGCTTTTTTGTCGACATAGCGCGTGCGCAAGCGGAAATCGATGCGGGTCTCGTCGCATTCCACTGCGATACAGCTCGCCCCCGCCATCGTGGCCGCCAAAGGTTGAGCGCCGCCCATGCCGCCCAATCCTCCGGTCAATATCCAGCGACCGGACAGATCGCCGCCATAATGCTGGCGACCGGCTTCGACAAATGTCTCGTAGGTGCCCTGCACAATGCCTTGGGAGCCGATATATATCCAGCTTCCCGCCGTCATCTGGCCGTACATCATCAGGCCCTTTTTATCGAGCTCGTGGAAATGGTCCCAGGTCGCCCAATGCGGCACCAGATTGGAATTGGCGATGAGAACGCGGGGTGCATTTTCATGGGTTTTGAAGACGCCGACGGGCTTGCCTGATTGCACCAGCAATGTCTCGTCGCCCTCAAGATTTTCAAGCTGTTCAATGATACTGTCAAAAGCAGCCCAATTGCGGGCGGCTCTGCCGATGCCGCCATAAACCACGAGCTCGTCGGGGTTTTCTGCTACCTCGGGATCAAGGTTATTCATCAGCATGCGATAAGGTGCTTCGGTCTGCCAGCTCTTGCAGTGCAATTGGCTTCCCATAGGAGCCTTCACGCTCCGGCTGTTTTTTCTGCGATCAGTCATATCTGGGCCTCGCTCATGGTTGTGGAAGAATATTATTCGGGACCGTCCGGACGAGATCCCCGTTGGAAACTTGCTGCCCAGCGGCGGCAAGGTCATCTGCCATATACCTGTCATTCTCAAGGGCCGGTATCCTGATGCGCAATTTTGCGATTGCGCCACTCAGCAATGGGCTGGTGGTCAGCGGTGCGCGTAGCTCAATGCCCTGCGAAGCGACCAGCCATTCAATAGCAATGATGATCGCCAGATTGTCGTTCATCTGCATCAGCCGCCGCGCTCCGTGGGCCGCCATCGATACGTGATCTTCCTGATTGGCGCTGGTCGGGGTGGAATCGACACTGGCCGGCATTGTCCTCTGCTTGTTTTCCGACATGAGAGCTGCGCTGGTCACTTCGGCGATCATGAAGCCGCTGTTAATGCCGGGATCCGGACTGAGAAATGCCGGCAGGCCGCTGTTGAGAGCGGGGTCCACCAAAGTCGAAATCCGCCGCTGGGCAATCGCGCCGAGTTCTGAAATCGCGATTGCCATCTGGTCGGCGGCAAAGGCCACGGGCTCCGCATGAAAATTGCCGCCCGACATGATTGCGCCGTCGTCCACAATAAGCGGATTATCGGTGACCGCATTGGCCTCAATAGCAAGAACCCGACCAACATGGCGCAGCATATCGATGCACGCGCCCACCACCTGCGGTTGGCAGCGCAGGCAATAGGGATCCTGCACTCGGTCATCATCAATCCGGTGGGATTCTCGCAGTACGCTGTTCTCCATCAAGGCGCGCAGTGCAGCGGCGACATCTATCTGTCCCTGATGGCCTCTCAGCGCGTGGATTTCCGGATGGAACGGCGCGGACGAACCCATGGCCGCGTCAGTCGCCAGCGCGCCGGTTATCAGGGACGATTGGGCCAGACGCCAAGTGTCAAAAAAGGCCGCGAGAGCATAAGCGCAGGAAAATTGGGTACCGTTGATAAGGGCCAACCCTTCTTTGGCTTGCAGGACAATAGGCTTAAGGCCCGCCTGGGCAAGGGCTTCCCCAGCAGACATGAGTTTATCCTCATGGTAAGCTTGTCCCTCGCCCATCATTGCTGCTGCCATATGGGCGAGCGGAGCCAGATCACCGGATGCACCAACCGATCCCTGTGCAGGGACATCGGGCATTACGTTATTGGCAAGCATATCCTGCAACAAACCTATCAATTCCCAGCGAACGCCAGAAGCACCGCGGCCAAGAGAATTGAGTTTGAGCGACATCATCAAGCGCACCAGCGGGCGGGGCATGGGCTCACCCACACCGCAACAATGGGACAAGATCAGATTGCGCTGCAATGTTTCGGTCTGGCTGGCGTCAATCCGGGTCTGCGCCAATTTGCCAAAGCCGGTATTAATCCCGTAAACCGCATCGCTGCCAACAGCCGCTTTTGCGACGACTTGGGCGGCTTGATCGACTTTTGGTTTGGCATCTGCAGATAATGCTGCGGCCAGACCCTGGCGGTAGATGCGTTCCAAAACGGGAAGGTCCACCGACCCGGGGATGATGATTTCAATGTTCATTCTCAATATCCTGCCAGATCAATTGACGCTATAAATTGTTCATGCTGCGAAAGCCGGATCACCGGCAAAATAGCTTTGGTGAAGCGCGTTAGCACCAATCCAGTAGCTGAGTTCTGCGGGATGGTCGATATTCCAGATCGCCAGATCAGCAGCTTTGCCAAGCTCAAGCGAGCCAATATCGGGCTGTCGCCCCAAGGCCTTGGCGGCGTTGATCGTCATGCCGCGCAGTGCTTCGGCGGGCGTCATTCCGAAGAGTGTGCACCCCATATTGAGTATCAGCAACGGTGATGTAATGGGCGAGGAGCCCGGATTGCAATCGGTCGCAAGCGCCATAGGCACACCGGCAGTGCGCAGCGCTGCAACCGGCGGCAATCGGGTTTCCTTCAGATAATAGAAAGCGCCGGGCAGAAGCGTGGCAACCGTGCCATGTTTGGCAAGCAGCGGGATGTCTGCTTCATCCAGATATTCCAGATGGTCGACAGAAAGCGCGCCATGGGATGCTGCCATGCGGGAACCGCCACAATCCGACAATTGTTCCGCATGCAATTTAACGGGAAGACCCAGCGCATGGGCAGCGTCGAACAGGCGGGTCAGCTGTACTGCGCTAAAGGCAATATTTTCGCAAAAGGCATCAACGGCATCAATGAGGCCCATCGCCGCAATAGCAGGCAACATATCATCAATGACATGGTCCAGATAATCATCAGCTCGCCCCGCATATTCGGGCGGAACAGCATGTGCGCCGAGGAATGTTTTTTGTACCCGAACCGGATTATCCCGTTCCAGCGATTGCGCCACCCGCAGCATTTTTACCTCGCTGGCGATGTCCAGCCCGTAACCCGATTTAATCTCGATGGTGGTCACGCCTTCGGCCTGCACATTCTTCAGCCGTGCAGATGCACTCTCGTAGAGCACTTCCTCATCTGCCTGCCTTGTCGCTTTGACGGTGGAGATAATCCCGCCGCCAGCACGCGCAATTTCTTCGTAGCTCGCTCCTTCGAGCCGCATTTCAAATTCGCCGGCGCGATTACCGCCAAAAACCAGATGGGTGTGACAGTCGATCAGGCCCGGCGTCATCAATCGGCCGCCAGCATCCACAATATCAAAAGCGAGACTATCAGGTGCGTCGGGCAATGCAGCCTGCGGACCAATCCAGGCAATGCGTCCGCCCTTGCAGGCGATAGCGCCATTGGCGATCAACCCATAGCCTTCGGCATCAGCCATCGTGGCCAAATTCGCATTCAACCAAAGTCTATCCCACATGATAAAGCCTGTTTCGCATAGAGGTCGCTTCCATCTATCTAAGGCCTTATAGTCCGCTTCTGGGAAAAGAACACTCGCTATGGCTGTTGATAGCTGGAGAGGCAAAGAATGACCGTGAACCAAAATTCCGATTGGCCGTCCATCGCCGGACTTTTGGGCCATGATGTTGCGGCGGATATGGCGTTGATCGGCGCGCCAATGACATTGGGATCGGTGTCTAAGAACGCTTGCGATGAAGCGCCGGGAGTCGTGCGCAACATATTGAGCCGGATAAGCACTTATGATCTGGAAAGCGAAATCGAACTGGCCGGGAGCAGCATTTTTGATGCCGGAGACGTTCTGATTGCCGGTTTCTCGCCTGCCGAAGGTTTCGCGCCTCTGGTCAAGGCAATCCAGCCGCTCGTCAGTCGGCACCCGCTGACCGCTGTATTGGGTGGGCATAACGGGATTACCAGAGCGGGTGTTCATGCTGTCGACGTCGCTCTCGACACCGTGGGTGTGTTAACGCTGGACGCCCATTTTGATCTGCGACCCACCGCGCAAGGTTTGATAAACGGCAACCCCATATCGGCGCTGCTGGAAGACGGCTTGTCGGGAAACCATATCGCGCAAATTGGTTTGGCACCCTTCGCCAACAGCAAAGCGATGCACGATCTTGCAAAGACGGAAGAAATCTCGGTTTATACAATGGCTGATTGCCGGGAGCGGGGTCTGGACGCTGTGATCTCGGAGGCCCTCGATCGGCTATCGGATCGGTGCGAGTATATTTACGTCGATTTCGATATTGATGTCATTGACCGCGCACTTTCTCCTGGTGCGACGGGAGGACGATCAGGAGGAATGACACCAACGGAATTTTTCGCCGCGACACGATTAGTCGCCTCTCACCAAAAAGTTCGCGCGGTCGATCTGACTGAATTTGATCCCAATAGCGATATCGGGAACATCACCGCACTTATCGCGGGGCGCTGGCTGGCCGAACTGCTGGCAGGATTGCAAATGCGTGATTGGTAAAGTGCTTAACTGATTCGCTTCTTTGGCAAATCTCATTTATGTTGCTTACTAACCGGATTCTAATCGCGCATTCGGAATGATGGAGGGAATTGGATACATGGAACAACTTAGCACGCTCGATGCGCTATTTGCCTATACGGAAACACAGTCAACGCCAATGCATATCGGCCAGATGCTGATCTATGATCCTTCCACCGCTCCGGCTACAAATGGCGGGAAGAAAGGTGCCGTCGGTTTCAAGGATATTTTGCGTTATATTGAAGGCCGGCTCGATGGCGCACGGATTTTCCGGCAAAAACTGGTGCGCGTGCCGCTTGATCTCGATCACCCCTATTGGGTGGATGACGCGGATTTTGATCTCGAATATCATGTTCGCCATATCGCATTACCGCAGCCTGGGGATTGGCGGCAGCTCTGCATTCAGGCCGCCCGCATTTATGCGCGCCCGCTCGATATGAAACGGCCACTGTGGGAATTTACGGTGATTGAGGGGCTGAATAATGTTGATGGCGTGCCGCCGGGCAGCTTCGCGGTCCTCCATAAGTTCCATCATGCGGCGATGGACGGCAAGTCGGGCCTTGAGATGACATTGGCGTTGCATGACATGGATGCGAAAATGGCACCGCGCGAATTTGAAGGCAATTATCGCCCTGAGCCCGATCCGGCACCGCTCAATCTGTTGTTCAAGGCACAAATTAACAATGTCGTGAACCCGGTGCGCGGTCTGAAGACTTTACAAAACCTGCTGCCTGTACCCAAGCGGATGTTCGACCTGACTCGGCGGATGAAACAGCGCGATGATGCCAAGGGGCGTGCACCCAAAACGCGGTTTAACAAAAAAATCTCCCCGCACCGGGTGTTTGACGGACGGGAGTTTTCACTCGCCGATATCAAGAAAATCCGCATTAATTTTCCCGGCGCGACGGTGAATGATGTGATGATTGCATTGGTCGGCGGTTCCCTGCGCGCCTATCTGAAGGCAAAAAATGATCTGCCGGAGAAAACATTGAAAATCGGCGCGCCGGTGTCCGTGCGATCTGATGACGACAAAGCAAGCGCCGGCAATCAGGTGACAATGATGCAGGTCGGTGCGGGTACGCACCTCGATAGCGCGGCTGAGCGGCTCGAATTTGTAATGGCCGAGACCCAGCGCTCCAAGGCTATGACCGAGGCGATGGGAGCCAAGACCCTGATGGAGATTTCCGGCGCAATGCCTGCTGGACTGACCGCTGCGAGTACCAAACTGATGGTACGGATGGGGCTGGTTGAGAACATGAACCCGGCGGTGAATACGGTGGTGACCAACGTACCCGGACCGATGGTTCCGATGTATTTTGCTGGCGCAAAGCTGGTGAAATCTTTCGGCATGGGGATATTGGCCGAAGGGCAGGGCGTGTTCCATGTCGTGACCAGCTATAATGGCAATGTCATCCTGACATTCCTTGCGGATCGGGAAATCATGCCGGATCCCGAATTTTATGCTGCCTGTGTCGAGCAGAGCTTCATGGACCTGATGAAGGCCAAGTCGACTAAGGCGGTCAAGCCGGTGAAGAAAGTCGCTCCCAAGAAAAAGTCAGTAGCAGTTAAAAAGGCAGAAGCGACCAAACCGAAAAAGCGCGTCGCCGCATCCGCCGCTACGGCCGGCAGGGGAAGAGCCAAGCGGGCTAAAAAATAGCGCTGGCTGCCACCCGTTATTGCGGCAATCCCGCCTTGACTCGATGCGCAGGATTGCGCATCGCTCTTCGTTAATCATTCAGTTAACAAAAGGGATTCCCCATGAGCACAGTAGAATTTAATGACCGCGTTGCCATCGTCACTGGTGCTGGCGCTGGGCTGGGACGCGAACATGCCAAGGAACTGGCACGGCGCGGTGTGAAAGTGGTGGTCAATGATTTTGGCGGCGCACGCGATGGCAGTGGGGGTTCCGCAGGCCCGGCGGATGAGGTGGTCAATGAGATCAAGGCCGAAGGCGGCGAGGCTATGGCTGCTGCTTGCTCAGTTACCGATATGCCCGCGGTCGAAAAAATGGTCGCTGATGCGATCGCCAAATGGGGCCACGTCGATATATTGGTGAACAATGCAGGCGTGCTGCGCGACAAGAGCTTCCACAAGATGAGCATGGAAGATTTCCAGTTCGTGATGGATGTTCACCTGACCGGCAGCGCCAATTGTACCAAGGCGGTGTGGGACCATATGCGCGAGCGCCAATATGGCCGGATCGTCATGACCACGTCTTCGACAGGTCTCTACGGCAATTTTGGTCAGGTCAATTATGGCGCCGCGAAACTCGCGCTGGTGGGTATGATGAATAGTCTGCATCAGGAAGGCGCGGGCAAGGGCATTCACACCAACTGTATTTCACCGGTCGCTGCCACCCGCATGACCGAAGATATCATGCCTGAAGAGGCGCTGAAAATGCTGGTACCCGAAGCGGTAACACCGGCAGTGGTTTATCTCTGCAGCGATGGCGCGCCGTCCAAAACAATCCTGACGGCTGGTGCAGGCGGCTTTGCTGCGGCCAAAATTCTGGAAACCGAAGGCATCTGGCTTCCAGAAGCAGATCGCAGTGCAGAAGCCATTGCCGCAAATATCGACAAGATCCTCGATGAAACCGGTATGCAGGAATATGCCAATGGCGGCGGCCAAGGCGGCAAATTCTTCCGCCGGATGCAGGAAGTGATGAAGGGTTAGCAAAAGCCCGTTCGGGCTGAGCTTGGCGAAGTCAGTATCTATGACGCTGTCCGTCGACAGGCTCAGGACGAACATAACCGTATAGACAAAAAAGCAGGAGAGATAATATGCCAATGATCAAAGCAAGCGAACTGGAATCCTGGAAAGGCAAGGAAGTCGGTGTGTCCGACTGGGTCACCGTCGATCAGGAGCGGATCAACAATTTTGCCGATTGCACTGAGGATCACCAGTTCATCCATATTGACGAAGAAGCCGCAGCCAAAACGCCCTTTGGCGGGACCATTGCGCACGGGCTGCTAACGCTCTCGCTTTTGCCCAAGCTTTCCTATGGCACAACGCTCGGTCTTGAAGGCACGGTGATGGGGATCAACTATGGTTTTGACAAAGTGCGCTTTCTCAATCCGGTTCGTGCAGGTTCTAAAGTGCGCGGGCGCCATACGCTGGTCGACGCGGTTGAAAAACAACCGGGCCGCTGGTTGCTGACCTATGATGTCACGGTCGAGATTGACGGCATCGAAACGCCGGCTCTGATTGCGCGTTCGCTGGCGATGGTTGTTGTTGGATAAGCCAAGCTGGGATTGGCGCAAGCCTGATTAGCATTATTGATGGGCCGCTTTTGCGGCCCATTGCATTTGCAGATTTAACCGTGCAGTTAAGACGTGAGATTCGCCTTTGAGGGAAAGATCAAGACATGACCAAACCAAGCGCAGCCGAACTGAAAGACTATGCGGCACAGGCCGATGCCTGGTTTAAGGAAAACACCGTCCGTGATCCGGGTTTTATGTTGCCGCTGACGTTCATGGAAGTGTCGACCGACCAGCAGTTTGATTTTCTGCAGGACTGGCAGCGGAAGGTTTATGAAGCGGGTTATCTGGGTGCAAGCTGGCCGAAAGAATATGGCGGCGGCGGGCTGCATGACGACTACCAGCGCGCGGCGACCCGGGCGATGAAAAAATATGATGCGCCGATCATGATCAACGCGATTGGCAATGGTTGGGCAGGGCCGCTGATCCTTGATCTGGGCACCGAGGAACAGAAGCAAAAATTTATCAAACCGATGCTGAGCGCCGAAGATATCTGGTGTCAGGGTTTTTCGGAACCTGAGCATGGCAGTGATCTTGGCAATGCGCAGCTGAAAGCCGTTCGTGATGGCGACGATTACGTCCTCAATGGCTCCAAAATCTGGACGTCTCTCGGCGATCGCGCAAAATATATGATTTTGCTCGCGCGTACAGATTTTGATGCGCCAAATAAATATGCGGGACTGAGCTTCTTCCTTAATCCGATGAATGTGGAGGGGATCACCACGACCAAGATCAAGAAAATGACTGGCGAATATGGCTTTGTACAATGTTTCTTCACCGATGCCCGCGTGTCTGCCGATTGCCTTTTCGGCGGCGAGGGCAATGGCTGGTCGATGGCGATGAAGACACTGGAATACGAACGTGGCGCGAAGGTCAAACCGGTCGGCGGTTATTTTGTCAAAGAGCTCGATGTGATGCAGATTGTCGAGCTGGCGAAAAACTCGACACGCGGCGGCAAGCCGTTGCTTGATGATCCGGTGATGCGCGACAAGATGACGCAGTTCATGATCGATATTCAGGCGCTCAATCTGAACAACACCCGCCGCCGGATGCCGCAGCTGATGCAGGATCGGCCCATGGGATTGCCGCTAATGAACAAGCTGGCGCGCACGGATTTGATCCAGCGCCTGACCGAGTTTTCGCTGGAGTTCCAAGGCTCAAAAGCAGGTTATTATGTGGGCGATGAGAATGCGGTTGATGACGGCTATTGGCATCGTAGTTACTTGAACAGTTTTTCCTCCACCATTGGCGGCGGGACTTCACAAATCCAGCGTAATATCATTGCCGAGCATGCGCTTGGTTTGCCGAAAACACGCTGATCAAGGGTAAGTAAGATGGATAATTTAGGCACACTCGGCACGACCGAAGAGCAGATCGAACTGATGGACGTGGCGACCAATTTTTGCCGCGACAAGAGTCCCATTGAAAAAGTGCGCGGACTGATCGGTGACGAGCTGGGTTATGATCCGGATATCTGGAAAGAAATTGGCAAACTCGGCTGGCTCGCGATAGCTATTCCCGAAGCCTATGATGGCGTCGGTCTGTCGATGGCAGAGGTTGTGCCGATTGCCGAGCAGATGGGGCGGCGTCTAATGAATACGCCGTTCGGTTCGACAACCTTGGCAGCGCAGGTCTTGCTTGCGGGTGGAAGTGCGGGCCAACAAGCGGCCTGGCTGCCGAAAATTGCTGCAGGAGCCGCGGCAACAATGGCGCTCCAGGAAGATAATGGCGATTGGGATTTGGCCAATATCGCGGCTAGCGGGGTTATAAGCGGCGACACCGTCACCTTGTCCGGCAAGAAGCAGTTTGTGCTCTGGGCGGATAGTGCCGAGCTAATCATAGCGAGCATCAAGATTGATGGCGAGCTGCGTTTCGCTTTGATTGAACGCAACGTCATAGTTGACAGCGCACTGCGCCGGGAGTCGGTGATTGACGAAACCGTGCGCAGTTTTGAGTTAACGCTGGACGGTCTGACAATCTCGACCGATGCACTGTTCGATGCGTCTCGAACCCGCGAGACACTGGAGCGGATCGAGCTCGCCGCCAGCCTGATTCATTCCGCCGAGATGACCGGCGGGACGCAAGCGGTCATCGATTATACCATCGAATATCTCACCACCCGCAAACAATTTGATAAAATCATCGGAAGCTTTCAGGCGGTCAAACATCCGACTGTCGATAATTATGTCGATTATGAAAAAGCCCGCACGCATCTTTACAGCGCAGCGCATTGCTGGGGCGACCAGGGGCGCGGCGAAGTTGCGGTCCATATGGCAGCATCAAGCGCACATAGTGTCTATTCCCATGCCGCAGACCGTTCGATCCAGTTTCATGGCGCATTTGGTTTTACGCATGATTGCGATGCGCAATTGTACAGACGTCAGGCAATTTTCAAAGGTGCCCTGATCGGCGATGCAGCATGGCACCGGGCAAAGCTGGCTGATTTGCTGTTTGATTAAATTTGAGAGGAAAAGAATATGACCGAAGAAGTACTCACCGATATTCAGGATGGTTTCATTATCGTCACGATCAACCGGCCCGAGGCCAAAAACGCGATGACCAAGGAGGCGGCCGAAGGCATCCGCGCGGCGATGGAACAGCTTGATAATGATAACAGCCTCAACGCCGGGATCATTACCGGCGCGGGCGGGACTTTCTGTTCCGGCATGGATTTGAAAGGGTTTTTGAAAGGTGAATTACCATCGGTCAAAGGTTACGGCTTTGGCGGGATCACCGAGAAAGGCCCGGAAAAGCCATTGATTGCCGCAGTTGAGGGATATGCCCTTGCCGGCGGTTTGGAACTGGCTCTGGCGTGCGATCTTTGCGTCGCGAATGACAAAGCGAAATTCGGTATTCCCGAGGTGAAACGCAGTCTGGTCGCAGCGGCTGGCGGCGTTATCAAACTGCAACAGCTGGTCGGCAAGCGTATCGCGATGGAATGGGCGCTCACCGGCGATTTCTTCTCTGCCCAGCGCGCCTATGAAGTAGGCTTTGTCAACCGTGTAACCGAAGGCGCAGCACTCGATGCAGCGATTGAACTGGCCGCGACCGTCGCTGCCAATGGCCCGCTAGCGCTCAAAGCGACCAAGAAAATGATCAATCAAAGCTATGACTGGACAGAGGAAGAGGCTTGGAAAAGGCAGGTCGAAATCACTGGAGCGGTATTTGCATCGCAGGACGCTCAGGAAGGTTCGCGCGCCTTTGCAGAAAAACGCAAACCAAATTGGCAAGGTAAGTAAACACTCCATATGGATGAAAAACAAACAAGCGCCAGCACGGATATCGTTGATATCTGGGCCGGCGGACAGGACCTGCCCGACTGGTTCATCACGGCGATGGATGTGCCGCGCGAAGAGGCGTATATCGAAGTAGATGGCGTGAAAGTCCACTATTTCCGCTGGGGCAAGCGCGGAAATCCGCCGTTGCTGCTGACCCATGGTTTCCTCGCTCATGCGCGTTGCTTTGCCTTTGTCGCGCCGTTTCTGGCCGGGGAATATGATGTGATCGCCTATGACCTTGCCGGCATGGGAGAGAGCGAAATGATCCCCGATTGCGACGGTGAAAAGCGCGCGCAAGGGATGGTGTTGCTGGCAGAGGCGCTGGGCCTCTTCTCAGGCCCGGTAAAGCCCAGGATTATCGCCCACAGTTTTGGTTCAGGTGTTGCCTTGACGGCTATGGAACAAGCGGGTGAGCGCTTTGGCGGGCTGATCATTTGCGATCTTATGATCATGCGACCGGAAAAACTGATGGAGCATTTTCAGCGCGGCGGCGGTCCTCCCGGTTCCGGTAAGGCTAACCGGCCAACCAATATCTATCCCGATTATGAAACCGCGCGTGGCCGGTTCATTCTCTCGCCGCCGCAAGACGCGCAAGCACCTTTCCTGCTCGAATATATGGCCTATCACTCAATGCGACAGGTTGCCAGTGAAGAGGGTGACGGCTGGACATGGAAATTCGATCCGCAAGTATTTGCTCGCAGCGAGAATGATCAGGCGAAATGGTTAAAAGCGGCCCAACGTATCGCTGATTTGCAGCACCGGCAGGCCATTATCTATGGGGAAAAGAGCAAGTTGTTTGATGCCGACAGCGCCGCCTATATCCGCGAGCTGGGCGGAGAACATATCCCGATGATCGCGGTGCCGGAGGCCGAGCATCACCTGATGCTTGATCAACCTCTGGCATTGGTGGCAGCGCTGCGATCAGTGCTGGCGGTTTGGGCATCGAACGACAGCTAGGCCGCTTAAACCGCTAATATCACCCTATGATATCAGAACCTGGCGCGGCACTTCACGTCCATCGCTTTTCTGTAGTTACGGCTTCTGCTGCTTCTGTCTTTGTCGACCTTCAGATATTTCATCATGCCGTCATACACGGCTTCTGTTCCATTTTTCTCGTCATCGGCGGTCATGGTCTTGATGCGCGAATAAAGCCCCATCTTTGCAGTGTCTCAGGATGTGCACAGATAATTCTCGGCAAACGCAAATTGATTATAGGTTTCTTGACCATTCAGGTCGTTGTACTTCCAGTTAATCTCGCTTGTGTCTGATGGCCGGGTCGCAAAATAGGTTGTGTTGCCGGTCCATTCATAATCATCGCCATAAGAGAATATTTTTAGCGCCGGATTGCTGCCATGGTCGGTAACGATCGAGGATGCCGATACACCCAGTTCCGTGAAAGCTTGCTGGGCGCTGCAATCATGCATGCGCTGGATGCCATTGAGATGCGTATGTCCGGTCACCATCCCGACAATTTCCGACTGGTGATGGGCCACGATTTGGAGGAAAACATCCTGAATCCACTGGCCCTTATATTGCCGAAGCGGGTTTTTGCCGGTCGCTAGATAGTTCAGGCTGTAATGCCAATTATCGCTGCCGCCTAAGCCGTCATAACCGGGCGGAATATGCATCGCGAGTATGACCTTTTCTTTCTTGCTTGCTGCGTCCGCCAACTGCGCGGACAGCCATTCCAGTTGATTATCGGAGTCTGATTGTTGGCGCGTGCGATAATTGCTCTGGTTGCAGCCAAATCTTGGCCCAACATAATGTTTGTTGAATATGACGGTGTTTAGCGCGATCACCCGTAAAGCGGGCGCGCCGGTTCCCGCAGCCGGTTTACCGAGCGGATAAACCGAATAATATCCATTGGCTGCATCCCGGCTGATGATATTGGCGTTGCCGCCAGCCACCGGCCAGTTATTTGGGTTTGCTGCGGAATCGAAGGGATCCTCGCTATTAAAAGTGAAGGCACAATAGTCATCATCGTCGGAATCGTTATTCCCCGGCAGATACAGCAACGGTTTTCCGGTTTTGCTCGATATATTTTCAAGCCCGTCTAGTACCTGTCCAAATTCGCTTTTTCGGTTGCTATCACTCTCGTTATGCGCGGACAGATCCCCGGTATAAATGATGAATTCGGCGCTGTTCTGGTTTACCAGATTAATCGCTTCGTTCTGCGCGCTGGTCCATAGAGCATCATCGGTTTCGCATTGGTATTGGCAATACCATTTCCCCGATGCTTGCGATTTATCCAACCCGAGATGGACATCGGACAGCAGCATGAATGCGCCTTGTGGAGACGGGGCTGCAACGGTTGAAACGGCGACAACTTCTTCCTCCGGCTCGACGACAAGCTCAGACGCTTTGTCCGTTTCGGAGCAACCGGCAGCCATGCAGGCCAATAATATCGCAGCGCAGGCGCCGCGAAAGCCAACCAATTTGCGGTTTTCGCCGACCCGTTTTTCCGCTGATAGATATTGCCCGACCATAATAGTCCTTCCCCTGTTTATCTAAAACGCGAACAACACTATTTGACCCGGAATTAGGCTAACCCATGCGCGCTGGGATGGCAAATTTGCTGTGCTGACGCGTCGTCCAGTGCTAGTTTTGTCGCGGTTGAGAACGGCGCAATTGATTTTTTGGGATAGCTTATGGTGAACAAGACGAAGCGCGTGAGCGTTATACAGGCGGGATCAGACCCATTTGATACGCCCGCTACAATCGACAAATTTGCAGATTGGCTCGCCGGGGCCAAGGCGGCAGGCAGTGAGCTTGCGGTCTTCCCGGAGGCTTTCATTGGCGGCTATCCCAAGGGCGTTGATTTCGGCGTGCGCGTCGGGTCCCGCGATGCGGCGGGGCGGGAATTATTCCGGCTCTATTCGGATAATGCGGTGGAATTGGGTACACCCGAATTTGACGCCTTGAGTGAAGCGGTCGTAGCTAGCGGGATCGCGGTGATTGTCGGCGTGATCGAACGCAAAGGTGCCACACTCTATTGTTCCACTTTCGCTTTTGAAAAGGACGGATCGCTGCTCGGTGTCCACCGCAAGCTGGTCCCCACCGCGATGGAACGGCTGATCTGGGGACAGGGCGATGGCAGCGATCTGCCCATTATGGAAAGCTCCGCCGGGCGGCTGGTCAGCGCGATCTGCTGGGAAAATTACATGCCGCTGCTCCGGAGTTTCTATTACGATTCCAATCCCGATTTCTACTGCGTGTCCACTGTCGATGACCGTCCGGTCTGGTTGCCGACCATGCAAATGATCGCGCTGGAAAGTCGTTCATTCGTTTTGTCGGCGTGCCAATATCTGGAGCGCGGTATGATTGGGCTGGGCGATGACCAGTTTGATGCAGTGCAGGGGAACAGGGCCGATACGGTTTTGATCAACGGCGGTAGCTGCATCATTGCACCAGATGGAGAGGTTCTAGCTGGGCCAGTTTTTGGCGAGGAAGCGATCCTGACCGCCGAGGTTGATCTGAACGACCGGATGCGCGGCAAGTTTGATATGGATGTCGCCGGGCATTATGCGCGGCCTGATGTTTTTGAGTTGAAGGCGAATATAGGCGAGCAGATGAATGTGCGGGAGGAGTAAATTAAAAGACGCTTATCGGTTGCAAAACCAACTGTTTTAAGTCAGTAATACAGCAATCTGAAACTAGAGCCCGGATTTGATATGCGCCCGTTCTTCTGTCTTTTTTTTCTGATCTTGACCAGTTGCGCACAGCAAATTGCGGCGCAAGACCCTGTATCTGATCCCTATGCGGTTCTCCGGCAAGCTTATGCCGAGCGCGATGCTGAAAGGGCAGCAGCGGCCTATGTGCCTGACGCTACCCTGACGTATGACTATGGTGATCCCATTGAAAAATATGAAGGCTCTGCCGCAATTGCGCGGTCATTCGATGATCTTTTCAAGCGCGTGGATCCTGAGCTGAAGCTTGATCTGAATTTCCGGACAGCAAACAGCAAGACAGCCAAAGGACGCATCGAAGAAAATGGCGTCTACCGGCTCAGATTTGGCGATGCAGAGACCAGTTTTGGGACATTCAAAGTCGTGAGAGAAGCAACAGGCCAAGGCCGGTTTATCAGCGACTTCGGCACCAGCGCTACAGTTGATGATTTCGAATCCCTGCCCGGCCCCGTTCGTCTCGATCAGGAAAATGAAGAGCTTGATTCAGCCTATTATGGCACTTTGACCGGCCGCTACAAACTCGACGACCAGTGCGATCTCATCATTACCCATTCGATCGTGCGGATGTTCGCCCGCAACAGTTGCACGAATGACTGGCAAGGTCTGAACCGGAAATCGGGGCGCATCTGGACCGGTGGTGACAGGGTATTGTCCGACAAGGAACTGGTGGCCTATGAATTTTTCAAAGAAGCCGAGGGCGCTGATGTTATTCGCATCCGCAAGGATAACAAAATAACTATTGCCAAAAAACAGCCAAATTACACACGTGAAGCGGTATCCTTCCAAAGCAGGGACGGATTGACTTTGGCCGGAGACTTGTATCGCCCAGCCAACCCCAATGGTCTGGCGATGGTGCTGGTCCACGGGTCTGGGCCCCAGGACCGCAATGGCTATGCTTCGATTATGGCGGTCACGGCGGAAGCATTGGCGCAACGCGGTCACATTGTGCTGACCTATGACAAGCGCGGTGTCGAAAAATCGCAAGGGGACTGGTCGAAAATGGGCTTTGCCGATCTGGCATCCGATGCGATCTCCGCAATGGACTGGCTCGCAATGCAGCAGGATGTTGGCTCCAATATCGGATTTGCCGGTTCCAGTCAGGCCGGTTGGGTGGTCGCCAAGGCGATAGAACAGGGCGCAAAACCTGGTCATGTGCACCTGCTTGGTGCCGCAGGATCGGCGCTGACCGTGGAGGAACAGAATCTGTATAATACTGAAGTGCGCATGCGTTGCGCGGGAATCGTCGAAGCCGAAATCAGGATGGCGCTGGACCAGCAGGAAGAATTTTTCAAATATGTCCGGACCCGCAGCAACCCCGAAAAACTTGATGGCCTGACCAAACGTGCAAGCGTCTATCCCGCGCTGCGGGACTGGCTATTTCCATCGTCCGCAGATGTTGATTTTGATGCCGGCGACTGGTTCACCACTCTTGAGTTGGCGTTTGACCCTATTCCCGTCTGGCAAGATTATGACGGCCGGGCCGTATTTGTTTTTTCCGAATATGACGATTCAACCCCGACGGCTCTGGCAACCAAAAGACTGGAAAAGCTTCCCGGCGCAAAGAATGGGAATTTCGAGATTATCAATCTTCCGGGTACCCAGCATATCGGTCTGAAGGCGGACAGCGTCTGCAAGGCGGGTTTGGGCGATGTGTCCGGTTTCAATGGATTGCTGTTTGAGTCTTTTGATAGATTGGCTAGCCTATCACACCGGAAAGCCCGGCCGGATTAAGCGTTCTTGATCGTCAATCCGCCATCCACTGGAATCACCGCTCCGGTCAGAAAACTCGCCGACGGCAGCACGCAGGAGAGCGTCAGATGCGCGACCTCTTCGGGAATGCCATAACGGCGCAACGGGACACGGCGCTTGGCGTAGATCGTTTTGTGCTCTTCGGATATAGCATCGGTAATGCCAGTGCGGATCGGGCCGGGGCAGATGCAGTTGACCGTGATGCCTTCGCGGCCAAGGTCAACCGCCAGACCGCGCGTGAGGCCAATCACGCCGTGTTTCGCGGCGACATAAGGGCTGTTCCCAGGCGTTGCTCCCATGCCCTCGGTCGAGGCAACATTGACGATGCGTGGATGTTCGGCGTTTCTGAGATGCGGCAATGCGGCACGGATCATCCGCTGGTGCGCGGCGAGCATGACTGCGAGCGTTGGATCCCAGCTGTCCTCGTAGCTTTCTTCGGCTACATCAGCGGGAATCGCAAAGCCGGCATTATTGACGAGGATATCGATGCCGCCAAAGGCTTGGGCAATGTCACCCACGACCGCCTTGATCGCCGCCTGATCGCTGACGTCCAATGCCCAGGCCTTTGCCGAACCCTTATAACCAGCCGCTCCAATCTCCTGTACAACGGCATCACATTTGCCCTGATCGAGATCGGTCACCGCGACATGTGCGCCTTCCGATGCAAAGAGATGCGCCGTCGCTCGACCCATGCCGCTGGCCGCGCCGGTCACTATGGCAACCTTGCCAGCAATGGAGCGGCTAAGCGGTTGATATGGCTCCATCGATCAGGCCGCGTTCTGGAATCCTTTGAGGCGTTCGTTGATGATCTGATCCGCCTCGGCCATGATCCGGTCGATCAGTTCCTTGCAGGTCGGGATATCGTTGATGAGGCCCGCGACCATGCCGCAACTCCACGCGCCCGCATCCATGTCGCCTTCCATCATGATTCGCGGATAGACACCGGCTACCTGCTCGATCACGTCGGTGAATTGCAGGTCAGCCCCTTTCTCTTTCTCGATCTCGAGAAGGCGTTCAACGGCCGGATTGGTCATCACGCGCTCTGTGTTGCGCAGTGGGCGCATCACGAGGCGTGTGTCGAGTTCGCTCGCAGCAACAATGGCGTCTTTCACATTCTGGTGAACCGGCGCTTCCTTGGTCGCGATAAAACGCGTGCCCATATTCATGCCGTCCGCGCCCATTGCGAGACTCGCGACGAGACTGCGACCATCGGCCTGACCGCCGGAAGACACAAACGGAATATCCAGTTCGTCAGCCGCGCGCAGCAACAGGATCATGTTTGGGATATCATCTTCGCCGGGATGGCCGCCGCATTCAAATCCATCAACCGATACCGCATCACAGCCAATGCTCTGCGCTTTGAGTGCATGACGGACAGCGGTACATTTGTGAATCACCTTGATTCCGGCGTCATGCAGCGCGGGCAGCACCTGTACCGGATTATTGCCTGCGGTTTCCACGACCGTGACGCCGCCTTCGATAATCGCTTTGACCATGCCTTCATAATCGGGTGAATTGACCACCGGCAGGAAGGTCAGGTTCACGCCAAACGGCTTGTCGGTCATATCGCGGCATTTTGCGATTTCATCGGCGAGTGCCGCAGCAGAGGGCTGGGTCAGCGCGGTGATGATACCAAGCCCGCCTGCATTGGAAACCGCCGCTGCCAATTCGGCAAACCCCACATAGTGCATGCCGCCCTGGATGATCGGATGCTCAATGCCGAACATTTCTGTGATGCGTGTTTTCATGGATAATTTCCTTGTGCAAGAATCAGTTTAATCGGTCGGTTAACTAGCCTGCCAATCACCCGTTGTCACGCCTTTCCAGATTTGGTCAGGAGAGGTCGCGGCCAATTCTGCGCCCAGCAGTTTCGACCAGTGGTGTTCGTTGCCCAGCGCATCGCGCCACGCCCACAGGCGGCGCGTGTAGTGATGCAGATCATATTCCTGCGTATAGCCCATCGCCCCGTGCACCTGATGGAACGGCACAGTGACCGCCTCAACGCTGTGACCAATCTGGACTTTGGCGATAACAGCTTCGTGCCAGGCATTTTCTGGGTTGTCTTTGTGCCGCGCAATCGCGCTCGCCGCTTGCGTCGCAGCCATTGTCGCCGCCGCGCTTTCCGATGCCGCGACAGCCAATTGGTGCTGGATGGCCTGAAACTTGGAGAGCGGCCGGCCAAATTGTTCGCGCTGGGACACATAGTCGATGGAAAGATTGAGCGCGGTTTCTATCGCTGCTGCCATCTGAACAGCGCGGACCGTGAGGATCAGTGCTTCGATAGCCCGTCGCGACAGGTTCGTTTTGGCTGATGCTTCGGCGACATGGCCGGAAAAAACCATCCGCGTGCTGCCATCGGGAGATAGCGCTTCATTACTGGTCATGTCAGCACCGCGATTATCGAACAGCGCAATTTCCTGATGCGCCTCGTCGAACAACACCACTTTATCGGCATGCAACCCAAATGGAATATCGGCCGTAGGAAGGTGGCCGGTCAAAGCAAAGCTGACACTACCATCAGCAGGCGCAAGGCCCGCACGGTCGAGCATCCAGTTGGCAATCAGGGATTCGGCAAAGGGCACAGGAGAAGCCGCCTGCGCCGACGCCCAAATGGCTCCGAAGACTTCATCATAATCTGCACCAAAGCCGCCGTTGTCTTCGCTCACCCAAGCCAGATGCAGGCCGTTCTCGGTAAGCGCATCCCATAAAGCTTGAGGATATTGCCCCGCCTCTGCTTGATGCGGCACTTCGCGTCCGGAAAGGTCAGCGTAAATTTTCGTGGCCGTTTCGGCGACCATGCCGGTGGTGTTGATCATGACAAAACCCCAGAGAGAGTTCCGTTCGCAAGGAGCTTATCGAAGTGCGCCGTGCGACGAGAAGTATCCTTCGACAGGCTGAGGACGAACGGCAAAGAATAAACAGACTTCACCATCTACCGCAGCCCTAATTGGCGCGCCGTAATCCCGCGCATCACTTCGGTTGTGCCGCCACGCAGGGTATTGGGCGGCGAGCGCAAAATACCGATATTCAGGATACGCTGCATTTCCGGGCTCCACTCTTCGGGCGGCAGGTCGGTCAGCATCGCGCGGACCTGCTGTGTGAGGTCATTCTCAAGCCGGTTGCCAAGGTCTTTAACGAGCGCCGCTTCGGTTTCCGGTGACACGCCTTGATGTAGCAGATTGGCAATGCCCCAGGACATCCCGCGGAGGGTGCGGAGATTGGCGATAAGCTTGCCAAGCCGCGCCTGCGAGTCCGATCCCATTTTACCAGTCAACTGCCACAGCGCCGTTTCCAAGGTGATATAGCTAGACAGGAACCGCTCGGGGCCGCTGCGTTCCATCGCCAGTTCACCTGTTACTTGTTTCCAGCCGCCGCCCTCTTCGCCGAGCAGGCAATCGTCGGGTACAATTACGTCTTCGAAATATACTTCGTTAAAATGCGCATCGCCGGACAAGTCCACGATAGGTTTGATGGTGACGCCGGGCAGCGACAGGTCAATCATGATCTGGGAAAGCCCGACATGTCGGTTGCGGCCATCGGCGGGCGAGGTGCGCAATATCGCCACCATATAATGTGAAATATGCGCTCCGGAAGACCAAACTTTCTGGCCGTTGACCTTCCAGCCGTCTTTCACTTTCTCGGCAGTGGTTTTTACAGCTGCCAGATCGGAACCCGCGCCGGGCTCGCTCAAACCAATGGCAAAATAGCATTCTCCGGCAGCGATACGAGGCAGGATATCCAGCTTCTGCTCCTCAGTGCCATGTTCCAGCAACATGGGTGCGTGCTGACGGTCGGCAATCCAGTGCGCGCCAACCGGAGCACCGGCTCGCAAGGTTTCCTCGGTAACGATGTAACGTTCCAGCGCGGTCTTGTCATGGCCGCCATATTGACTGGACCAAGTCAGACCAATCCATCCGCGCTTGCCCATTTTCCTCGAAAACTCAGGATCAGCAGACGCCATCCAGCATTCCGGCTCAGGCCGGAAATTTCCTGTATTACGCTCTTCTTGCAGGAAAGCTTGCAACTCGGTGCGCAATTCCTCCAGCGCTGGATCGGGCTGGACGACAGGGAAATTGAAACGCTGCATGGGGATTGCCTCTTATGGTATCACGATATCAAACTGCGGATTAACCTCGTCCAGCGCACTGAACATAGCTGCCATAAGGGCGGTATCGCCTGTTAAGGTCATTGCCCCGGACTGGATTAGCTGCATTGGACTTGTTTCGCGCATCAACAGCTTGGTGAAATTAATGCGACTAATTGTCACGGTGGCGACAGCCTCTTGATTAGTGCCGCCACGCGGGAACATCACACTTTTTCCAACATCCACGGAGACCTCTTCTTTGCGGTCCGGAAAGGTAAATGTAATTATACCGCCATTGCCCTGCATTTTGGCCGGATTAAACCGCGTTGCCAGCGCGTCGAACAGATCAACTGCGGGAATACCGTTCAGCACCTTTGCGTTTGCCGTAGAGATAGAGTCTTTGACAATATTCCCCTCGCGCAGCTCCTTGGCACCAACCAGATAGATATTCCGCCAGGTGCCAGCCTCTGCCTGAAAGCCGAGCTGTTCATAAGTCGAAGCGAGCCATTTTTTGGCTGCCTCATTAGCCCGGTCAGCAAAGACAATATGATTGAAGACGGTCGCCGCCCAGCGATAATCGCCGTCTGCAAAAGCTTTCTCGCCAACGGCCAGTGCTTTGTCCGCGCCACCCATCGCCGAGACATATTTTACCGATGCTTCTGCCGGGGGAAGCTGGTGATAGTTCGCCGGAACCGCATCCCACCAGCCAAAATAGCGTTGATAGACGGCCTTGGAGTTGTGATTCATCGTGCCATAAAAATCGCGCACACCGAAGTCGGTTGTGGCAAAATCCGGCTCGCCGATGTTTTCGGCAATTTCGTGCATCGTTGCGCCTTGATTGGCTTGGCGCATGGTCTGGTCATGGACGTAACGATACAGTCCGCGCTGGTTTTTGAGCGCAGTCTGAACATTTTCGCTGCCCCACGTCGGCCAGTGATGTGATGCCAGCATCAAATCGGATTTTACGCCATATTTGGCGTACATGGCGTCGATAACCTTGCTCCATTTCAGCGTATCACGCACCAGTGCGCCGCGCGGCGTGAGAACATTATGGAAGGTGCGCGTAACCACTTCGGCGGTGTGGAGCGCCTTGAATTGAGGCATATAAAAAACCAGTTCGGCGGGTGCCTCGGTTTCGCCTGCATCCATGAAATCAAATGTGATGCCGTCGACTGTGAGGGTCTCGCCATCTTTGCTGATCGAGCGGGTAGGCGGCATCAACGCAACATCACCGCTGGAGAGTCTTTGTCCAAGGCCGCCGCCAACATGACCGGTTTTTCCGACCGGGAGGGCCGTGCCAAATTGAAATTGGACGCGCCGGTTCATTGCGGTTCCGGCAATCACGCTTTCCCCGATGGACTCAGCAAGGAAACCATGCGGCGCGATGACTTGGACTCTGCCCGATTGCACATCCTGCGCAGATACGACGCCGTTGACGCCGCCAAAATGGTCGCCGTGACTATGGGTGAATATCACCGCAACCACCGGGCGGTTGCCCAGCATCTTGTTGGCGAGCGCCAGTCCGGCTTTGGCAGGTGCGGGCGTAGTGAGCGGGTCGACAATGATCCAGCCGGTCTTGCCAGCGATCAGGGTCATCTGCGCCAGATCATAGCCGCGTATCTGGTAGATGCCTTTAGTAACCTCGAACAAGCCGTGGATGCTGTTGAGCTTGCCCTGCCGCCAAAGCGAAGGATTGACGGTATCGGGCGCTTCGCCTTTGACGAAATCAAACTGGGCGGGATCCCACGAAACCGAACCATCCTCATTGAGAATGGGTTTTTCGATTTTGGCGAGAAAACCGCGTGTTGCGTTTTCGAAATCCGTCTGGTCGGCAATCGGCAGGCGCGCGGCGACTTCGGCATTGGCCGCTTTCGTGGCTTCAGTTGCCACGCCTTGTGGCGGTGCCGCATGGGCGATTGTTGCTACGCTCAATGCCAATATTGAAACTAAAATCTTTTTCATCTCAAGCTCCCTTGAACACTGGTTTGCGCTTCTCCAGAATGGCATCAATCGCCTCGCGGTGATCGTCCAGCTGCTGCAACACGCCCTGAAACAGCGCGGCCTGATCAAGGTTTTCCTTGAGCGTTACGCTCTGCGCTGTCCGCACCAGTTCTTTGGTCTTGCGGATCGCGAGTGGCGGCAATCCGACCACCATTTCCGCCAGTTCATAGGCGCGTTCGAGCAGCTTATCGTTCTCCACGACTTCTGACACCAAGCCATAATCCAGCGCCTTCCGGGCATCAATAAACTCGCCGGTAAACAGCATCTGGTTCGCTCGTGCCTGTCCGATAATCCGTGGCAATAGCCACGCGCCGCCATCACCCGGAATAATCCCGACACGCAGGAAGCTCTCGGCGAAAATCGCATCTTCGCCAGCAATCCGGATGTCGCACATCGTGGTCAGATCATTGCCCGCACCAATGGCATGGCCATTAACTGCAGCGATCACCGGCACCGAAATTTCAGCCATGGTTAGCGGGATGCGCTGGATACCGGTCTTGTACCATTTTTCGATTTCGAGCGGCGTCATATTCTGCTCTGCGGTCATCGCTTTTATTTCGTGCAGATTGCCACCGGAGGAGAAGCTTTTGCCGTTGGCGGCCAGAACCACACAGCTGACGCCCGCATCCGCATCGGCCCTTTTCATCGCATTGACCAAGGCTTCACACAGGTCTTTCGACAACGCATTGCGCGTTTCCGGCTTGTTCAGGGTGATTGTCACAATCCGGTCCTGCTGGTCGTATAAGACGACGTCACTCATGCTATTTTCCTCCGACAATATTGCAGTCTTTTCGACTCTCTGTGCCCGTCATTGCAGGCGCGTCGCTGTTCTGCAAGAGAGGGATGAGGAAGATTGGAGTGTGACGTGATGATTCTCCCGATCAAAATGAACAGTCGCTCAAATGAAGCCGGCTTCACGCTGGTTGAATTGATGATCGTGCTCGTCATCATGGGGCTGATGGCGTCTATCGTAGTGCTCAATTTTCCTGACGGTACCAGTGATCTGGAAGATGATGCCCAGCGCTTTGCTGCGCGCACGGCAGCCTTGCGTGACAATGCCATCCTGCAGTCACGCCCGATGGCGGTGCAGGTTACGGTTTCGGGTTACAGCTTTTTGCAGCGCGGCAAAGAAGGCTGGGCGGTTCTGGAAGACAAGCCATTTCAAACGACCAACTGGTCTGACGGCGTCCGCGCAGACATCGAACAATCGGGCTCTATGCTGATCAGCTTTGAAAGCACGGGCCTGCCGAGTGACGCGGCAGAGGTGACATTGCGCTTTCAAAATGCGGAACGCGCTATAGAAATTGCGCCTATGGGTGATGTGCAACTCGTTGGTGTAGGGTCGCGGCCATGATCCGGTTGGAAAGATATATGTCTCCAAAACAAAACGAACGCGGTTTCACCTTGATTGAAATGCTGGTGGCACTGTCGGTGTTCAGTCTTGCCGCCCTGGCCTTGATCCGCCTGCAAGCTTATACCACCCGAAATGCAGCAGAGCTGGAGCTGCGGGTGATCGCGCAATCCGTCGTTCGCAACCGCGCCGTGGAAATTCTCACCGATCCACGACCTCCGACGCTGGGCGAAACACGCGGCGAGGAGCAAAATGGCGGGCTGCAATGGCAATGGACACAAACCGCCAAGCTTACGGAGGATCAGGGCTTTGTTCAGGTGGATATTGCCGCCCGCGAGCCGATCAGCGGCGCTCCGGCCTCGCTCACCATTTTGCGACCATCCGGTTTGCGGCTGGATGAGCCGTCTGCCGATGGACAGGCCGCCACCCAGGACGGATTGTCTCAACAATAAATTTCTTCCCTTGCGGCGACAAGCCAAGCGTTTAGAAGCAAGGACATAACAAAAATTACGGAAGCGAAAATGAGCGAAATCGAAGACGCAATGGAAGACTGGGATATGGATGACTTGCCCGAGGGTGAAGATTCGCAGCTTGAATGGTGGGATTTTGACGATCATGCCGAGATGGTCGGTGCGGTCGCAGGTGATGTCGCTTTTATCATCGAAAGCGCGCTGGACGCACGCGGGGATGCCTTGCTCGCGTTGCCGGTTAGCGATGAAGCCATGCCGGTCCTGGAGGCGCTCGCCGAAAAGCAGATTAAATGGAAATATGTCACGATCATCCCGACCCATGATTTTCTTGTCCCGGTTGATGATCCGCGCAGCAAGGTCAAGAAGCTGGCCGAACTTTTCCTCACCCGCGGTGCGCGGGTGTTGCCGCTTGCGCCCGAGCATGATGATTATCACATGGCCGGAGCCGCTGCCGATGCACGGTTGCAGGATACCAAATGGCCGTTGGATCTTGTCTGGCTGGGCATGGGTGCAGACGGCAGCACGGCGGGCATAATGGAAAGCGCCGATATGGAAGAAGCACTCGACGGACCACCGGAAAAACGGGCGATTGGATTGCTTCCCGATGATGGTGACACGCCGCTGGTGACGCTCACCAAGGCCGCAATCTGCGAAGCGCGGACGGTGGTTGTGATGCTCAAAGGCGCAGGCGCACAGGCCGGGCTTGAACAGGTGATCGATGATGGTGCCACGGGCATGACCCCGATTGGCCGGGTGTTTGCCGATCTGGCTGTGCCTGTGGATATATATGTGGAAAATTAAGGGGTAATTCAAAATGACCAGCATGGGTTTTAAGGCGCTAATAGCCGCCAGCGCTTTTGCGCTCGCATCCTGCGCGAGTGCGCAGTTGTCTAGTTCTCCAACCGAAAGTGCCGCCGCAGCACCTTCGGTTTTCCCCGATTACACAACCGAATCCGCTGGCGCAGATTTCGACCCCGCCAAGATTGCTGCACTGGAAGCGCGCATGAAGCAATTTGTCGCTGACGGCGACGCCAAGGGCATTGCGACCCTGCTTGTCAAAGACGGTAAAGTTATCAGTCATATGCAATCCGGCATTCGCCGTGTGTCCGACAATGCACCCATCGCAGAGGACACGATTTACCGAATCTATTCGATGACCAAGCCGATTACCGGCGTGGCGCTGATGCAACTATATGAGCAAGGCAAATTCTCACTCGATGACCCGGTTTCCAAATTTATTCCCGAATTTGCTGATCTTAAAGTGGTCAAAAGTTATGACGGCAATGGCGGTGTCGAGCTGGAACCTCTCAGCCGTCAGCCAACAATGCGCGAGTTAATGAGCCATACGGCAGGCTTTGCTTACGGGTTGTACGGAGATGATCCCTCAAACAAGGCATTCCAGCAGCAACAAATTCTGCGTTCGCCTGATATGCAGAGCTTTATCGACAAGGTATCAAAAGTCCCTTTGATGACACAACCCGGTAAGGATTGGTTCTACTCAGCCTCTGTTGATATTCAGGGAGCGATTGTCGAGCGTCTTTCGGGCATGAAATTCGGAGCGTATTTGAAGACTCGCATATTCGATCCTTTGGGCATGGAAGACACCGGTTTTTCGGTTCCGGCAGAAGATTATGACCGCTTTTCCGATGTGTTCGGCTATCATCCGGTCACCAAGGAATTTGGCCAAGTACCGTTTCCCCAAGTTGCCTTCAAATCGGAAACAATCGCAATGGAATCGGGCGGCGGCGGTTTGGTTGCAACGCTAGATGACTATGCGCGCTTTTCTCAGATGCTGGCCAATGGCGGCACGCTGGATGGCAAGCAAATCCTGAAGCCCGAAACACTTAAACTGATGCGCACAAATGTCCTGAAAGACGGTCAAAAAGTCGGAATCGCTGGAACGCTGACGCAGGCCACGATAGACTCGCTGGGTTTCGGACTTGATTTCGGAATCATCAAAAATGATGGCTCCGGTAGCGTTGTATACCCAGATGGCACCTATTTTTGGGGCGGGGCTGCGGGAACTTGGTTCTGGGTTGATCCGGTTAATAATCTCTACTTCATCGGCATGATCCAGCGCTTTGGTCAAAACGGACCCGAAGTGGATTTCAGAGGCATCTCGGGCAAGATGGTTTACGATGCGCTGAACAAATAGTCTTTCGGCCCGGCAACAGGTCAGCGATACAAATGTTTGATTTAATCACTTGATTAAACCATGATGCAGCAAAGACGAATCGGACACAATATTCGCGCCGTCATTATGGAGAGAGAGCATTGACCCACCCCTGCCACCACGCAGCTGAAAATCCTAATAAACCGGCTATTATCATGGCGAGTTCTGGTGAAACGATCACCTATGGCGAACTCGACAAGCGCTCCAACCAGGTGGCCCAACTATATCGTTCGCGCGGACTGAAAATTGGTGACGTCGTGGCGATCTGTATGGAAAACCACCCGCAATTTTTCCCCGTCACCTGGGGATCGCAACGGTCCGGCATCATCCAGGTCGCAATTTCCAATCGTCTCACGCCTGATGAAATTAGCTATATATTGAAGGACTCCGGCGCAAAGCTGCTGATTAGTACCCAGACATTATTGCCGATCGCTGAGCAACTGAAAGCATCAAATCCCGATGTCCCGCAGCTAATTTTCGGTGTGAATGACGAACGCAATATTGATGAGCTATTGGCCGATATGCCCGATACCCCGATTGCCGACCAAGCTGCTGGCAGCGACATGCTCTATTCTTCCGGCACAACCGGGCGCCCCAAGGGCATAAGAATGAAGTTGCCGGAAGTGGCGTTTGACGCGCTCAACGCGCTTGGCGCGCTGGCGCAGATGGCGTTCGGTTTTCACAAGGATTGCATTTATCTCTCTCCCGCGCCGCTCTATCACGCTGCGCCGATGCGCTGGAATATGGCCGTTCACGCGCTGGGAGGCACCACCATCATCATGGAAAAATTCGATCCCGAACATGCGCTCCAGCTGATCGAGAAATATAAGTGCGACGTTGGCCAGTGGGTGCCAACCCATTTTGTCCGGATGCTGAAACTGCCCGAAGACGTGCGCGCCAAATATGATATGTCGTCGATCAAAAGCGCAGTGCATGCCGCTGCGCCCATCCCGATTCCGATCAAGGAAGCGATGATTGACTGGTGGGGACCGGTTCTGTTTGAATATTATGCCGGGACCGAGGGGAATGGCTTTGTGATGTGCAACAGCGATAGCTGGATGTCGCATAAAGGCACGGTCGGACTGCCAGTAAATTGTGAGGTGCATATTTGCGGTGAAGATGGCGAAGAAGTGCCGGTCGGTGAGGAGGGTCAGATTTTCTTCGATAGCCCCAATAAATTTGAATATCATAACGACCCGAAAAAAACGAAAGAGGCGACCCATGCCAATGGCTGGACTTCGCTCGGCGATGTCGGAAAGGTTGATGAAGACGGTTTTCTTTATCTGACCGACCGCAAAAGCTTCATGATTATTTCAGGCGGCGTGAACATTTATCCGCAGGAAATCGAGAACGCCCTGATCACCCATGACAAGGTTGCCGATGCCGCGGTGATTGGTGCGCCTGATCCCGATATGGGTGAAAAGGTCGTGGCGGTTGTTCAACCCGCAGACATGGGTGAAGCCGGCGATGATCTGGCGCAGGAACTGGAGGCATTTTTGCGGCAATCTCTCTCAGGCGTCAAAATCCCGCGGCAGATTGATTTCCGCGCAGAGCTGCCCCGTCACGCAACGGGAAAGCTCTACAAACGGCTGCTCCGCGACGAATATTGGGCGGACAAGAACGAAAGCAAAATAGCGTGATGGCGACGAAAGCAGCGCCTGTTCTGAATACCGATGATGCTTTGGCAGTTGTTGATCCGATCAATTATGTAGATTGGGACAAGTTGCTTGACCAGTTTGATCGCATACGGGCAGAAACACCCGTCGCCCGGGTTGTGAATGATGAAATGCACGATCCGTTCTGGCTGGTCACCCGCTATGATGATGTCATGCAGATCAGCAAGGATAACAAGACCTTCCTGAACAGCCCGCGCAGCGTCACGCTCTCCAATCACGCCGCCGATGCACTGGTCAAATCGGTCACCGGCGGTAGCCCCAATCTGGTCAATTCGCTCGTCGCACTTGATGCACCAACCCATCCACAATATCGTCGCCTGACGCAGGACTGGTTCATGCCGAAAAACCTCCGGCAGATAGAGGATGAGGTGAGCGTGCTGGCAAAGACAACCGTTGACCGGCTTGTTGATGCTGGCCAGAAAGACGGTAAATACGAAGCGGATTTTGTGCCGCTGGTTTCCGCTCCCTATCCGCTCCATGTTGTGATGCAGATTTTGGGTGTGCCGGAAGAGGACGAGCAGCGCATGCTTTTCCTCACCCAGCAAATGTTTGGTGGAACCGATCCTGATCTCAACAAATCGGGTATCGCGGAAATGCCGCCAGAGCAGGTGATGCAGTTGGTCATCGGTGCGGTCGCTGATTTCGAGGCCTATTTCACCAAGCTTACCGAAGAGAAACGCGCTAGTCCAACCGAGGATGTCGCGAGCGTTATCGCCAATGCCAAGGTGGATGGCGAATATCTGAGTGACCGTGATATGGCGGGATATTATATTATTCTTGCCGCCGCAGGACATGATACGACCTCTGCTTCGACCGCCGGTGCGATGCAGGCCTTGGCGCAAGATCCCGAGCAATGGCAACGGCTCCGCGAGGACCGTGATTTGCTTCCCGGCATAGTCGAGGAAGCGATCCGCTGGACTACGCCCGTGCAGCATTTCATGCGGACCGCTGCGGAAGATACCGAAGTCGGCGGTCAGAAAATTTCCAAAGATGACTGGATGATGATAAGCTATATTGCGGCGAACCATGATCCGGCAGCGTTTGACAATCCGCGTAAGTTTGACGCTTCGCGCTCACCCAACCGGCATCTGGCATTTGGTGCTGGCGGGCATCAATGTCTGGGGCTTCACCTGGCGCGGCTGGAAATGCGGATATTGTTTAACGAGTTGCTCGACCGGATTGAAACGGTGGAATTGGCTGGCGAACCAAAGCGCGCACAATCCGTATTTGTAGGTGGTCTCAAAACGCTGCCGCTCAAATATACCATATCAAAATGAGTGACGCGCGGCCCCTTGAATTCATGTATAAGCGACTCAAATAGAAACGAAATAACAGGCAAAACCCCCTTGAAGGAGAGTAAAATGGTTACCCAATATAAGAACCTGATCAACGGCGAAATGGTTGGCACATCCGATGTTCTGGATGTCGTAAATCCAGCCAATGAAGAAGTCATCGGGCAAGTTCCGGCTTGTGGCGAAGCGGAATTGAACAGCGCAGTGGCTGCGGCCCGCGCAGCATTTAAAACATGGTCGAAGACACCGATCGAAGAGCGCCGCGCAGCGGTTCAGAAAATCTCGGCCATTATCTCAGAGAATAGCGACGAGTTGTTCCGTCTGCTAACTGCTGAACAGGGCAAGCCCCATGCACAGGCACAGGGCGAGATCGCTGGCGCAGCGGGTATGTCGGGTGCGCAAGCGACACTCGATCTGGATGATGAAATCAACGAAGATACGGATCAGCGGCTCAGCCGCACCCGCCGAGTTCCCGTAGGTGTTGTTGGCGGCATCGTGCCGTGGAACTTTCCGGTGATGATGGCGGTCCAGAAAATCGCTCCGGCTATGCTTTCTGGATGCACCATTGTGCTGAAACCCTCGCCGTTTACACCGCTTACGACATTGCGGTTGGCAGAACTGATCAAGGATGCGGTCCCTCCGGGCGTTGTAAATATCATTACCGGCGAAGACAGCCTTGGTCCGCTGATCACTGCACATCCCGATATCGACAAGATCACCTTCACCGGCTCCACCGCGACCGGTAAGAAGATTATGGAAGGTGCGTCGAAAGATCTCAAGCGGATTACGCTGGAACTGGGCGGCAATGATGCCTCGATCGTGCTACCCGATGCCAATGTCGAGAAGGTCGCCGAGCAGCTATTCTGGTCGAGCTTTACCAATGCCGGACAAATCTGTGTGGCGGCGAAACGCATCTATATCCACGAAGATATATATGACGAACTCAGCGCAGCTATTGCCGCCTATGCCAAGAATGTGAAAGTCGGCGATGGCTCGCAGCAAGGTACAGCAGTTGGACCGATTCAGAACAAGAAACAATATGACCGAGTGCTGGAACTGATTCAGGATGCGAAGGATAATGGCTATAAATTCCTCGTCGGTGGTGACGCTGAAAAATCCGATATACCCGGCTACTACGTGCCGATCACGATCCTCGATAACCCACCCGAAGACGCCCGGATTGTGGCCGAAGAGCAATTTGGTCCGGTTATGCCGCTGATGAAATTCAGTACAACGGACGAGGCTATCAGCCGCGCGAATGCGAGTGAATACGGCCTTGCTGGCGCTGTCTGGACTGCTGATCCCGATGAAGGCGTGCGTGTTGCCGAGCAAATGGAAACCGGCACGGTGTGGGTGAATGAATTTCTCCACCTGTCGCCCTTCGCGCCTTTTGGCGGCCACAAGCAATCCGGCTTTGGTGCAGAATATGGCAAGGAAGGCCTGCTTGAATTTACATATCCGCAGGTGATTACGGTCAAGAGAGACAATGTCCCTGCCTAAACGCACTGACCAATTGCGCAGGTGAATGAACAGGAAAGGCCGGTCATTGCAAATGTAATGGGCGGCCTTTTTTGTTGGGACCTAATTTAGTTATGGCCTTTTTCATTTGACGCTCACCAGAGTGCGGTTTAACCGTTCAGTTAAATTTTCGAATCTTATTAATATCAAGGAGCAGGAATATGGCAGAAGCCTATATTGTAGACGCAGTAAGAACCGCTGGTGGCCGCCGTGGTGGCCGTTTGGCAGGAATTCATCCGGTTGATCTGGGTGCAGCCACTCTTAATGCTATTGCCGACCGCAATGATTTTGATCCTAAGGCGATTGAAGATGTGATTACCGGCTGCGTCATGCAGGGCGGCGAGCAAGCGGGCGACGTTGGGCGTAATGCGGTGCTGGCTTCCAGACTGCCTGATTCCATCCCATCGGTTTCCATCGACCGTCAGTGCGGCTCTTCGCAGCAGTCAATTCAATTCGCAGCACAGGGCGTTATGTCGGGTACGCAGGATATGGTTCTGGCCCACGGCATCGAAAGCATGACTCGCGTTCCGATGGGCTCCACTTTCAAGCTGTTCAAGGATGCCGGTCTTGGGACCAGCAAATCGGAAGGCCTTGAAAAAGCTTATCCCGGTGTTCAGTTCAGCCAGTTTATGGGCGCTGAAATGTTGGTTAAAAAGCATGGCTTTACCCGCGATGATCTCGATCAGTTCGCTCTCGAAAGCCATCACAAGGCAATAAAAGCAACCGAATCCGGCGCGTTTGATAATGAAATTGTCGCTATCGAAATCGAAACTGCCGACGGTAAAGAGCAACATAAAGTGGACGAAGGCATAAGGTTTGACGCCAGCAAGGAAAGCATCGGCGCTGTGAAAATCTTGCAGGAAGGCGGCGCGATTACGGCTGCCAATGCCAGCCAGATTTGCGATGGCTCCAGCGCTGTTCTCATCTGTTCCGAGCAAGCTTTGAAAGATCACGGCCTGACGCCGCGCGCACGCATCGTCAATTTGACCGTGACGGCTGGCGACCCGGTAATCATGCTGGAAGAGCCGCTATTCGCAACCGACCGCGCGTTGGAACGGGCTGGCATGAAAATCGGTGATATTGATCTTTATGAGGTCAACGAAGCATTCGCGCCCGTTCCGCTCGCCTGGCTCAAGCATACCGGCGCGGATCGCAGCAAGATCAACGTTCACGGCGGCGCGATTGCGCTCGGCCACCCGCTCGGCGCATCGGGCACGAAGCTGATGGCGACTTTGCTCAATGCAATGGAAGGCAAGGGCGCGAAATATGGCCTGCAAACGATGTGTGAAGGTGGTGGTCAGGCCAACGTTACGATTATCGAGCGGCTTAATTAAAAGATTATCAATCGTCATGCTGAACTTGTTTCAGTATCTCATAGGGCTGGGAATAGTCTTCGCGGATCCTGCAACAACTTCAGGATGACGATATTTTTTCGAAGGAATCAATATGGAACTCAATAGCAATATTTCAGCCGTCATTACCGGCGGTGCTTCCGGCCTCGGTGCCGCAACCGCGCGGCGTTTGGCAGAAAAAGGCGTGAAGGTCGCCTTGTTCGATCTCAATGAGGAAAAAGGCGAAGCACTGGCCAAGGAACTGGGCGGCGTTTTCTGCAAGGTCAATGTGACCGATGATGACAGT
This sequence comes from Parasphingorhabdus halotolerans, assembly GCF_012516475.1. Classification (NCBI taxonomy): domain Bacteria; kingdom Pseudomonadati; phylum Pseudomonadota; class Alphaproteobacteria; order Sphingomonadales; family Sphingorhabdaceae; genus Parasphingorhabdus; species Parasphingorhabdus halotolerans. The sequence goes on from NZ_CP051217.1 coordinate 2,477,996, forward strand.
GTCGAAGCCGGTTTTGAAAAAGCGCGCGCCACCATCGGGCAAGAGCGTATCCTGGTGAACTGTGCTGGTATCGGAAATGCGATCAAGACGGTTAGCCGGTCAAAGGAAGACGGCTCGATCAAGCATTTTCCACTGGACGCTTTCAAGTTCGTGATCGAAGTAAACCTGATCGGCACGTTCCGCTGTATTGCCAAGTCTGCGGCCGGGATGCTGACGCTCGATCCGCTGGAAGATGGTGATCGCGGCGCGATTGTAAACACCGCATCTGTGGCGGCGGAAGACGGCCAAATTGGTCAGGCGGCTTACTCGGCGTCCAAGGGCGGCGTTGTCGGTATGACCCTGCCGATTGCACGTGACCTGTCCCGCGAAGCCATTCGAGTCAACACGATCCTGCCGGGCATTTTCGATACGCCGCTGCTGGCTGGCGCACCACAACAGGTCCGCGATGCATTGGGCGCGATGGTGCCTTATCCACCGCGCCTGGGTGTGCCGGATGAATATGCCAAGCTTGCGCTGTGCATGATTGAAACCAGCTATTTCAACGGTGAAGATGTGCGTCTCGATGGCGCAATCCGCATGGCACCGCGTTAGGAATTACCAACAAACCCGCTCATCCTGAGCCTGTCGAAGGATGTTGGCTAGATAATCCGCCTTTCGACAGGCTCAGGGCGAGCGGAGTTTGGACATGACTGAATATACGCAAATCCTTTATGCCGTCGCCGATCAAATCGCGACAATCACGATCAATCGTCCGGAAAAGATGAACGCTTTTACCGGTACGATGATCAAGGAAATGACCGACGCTTTTGATCGCATCGATGCCGATGATGAGGTGCGGGCGGTGGTGGTAACCGGGGCAGGTGACAGGGCTTTTTGCGCCGGGGCTGATCTCACTCCGGAAGACGGCAGAAAGCCATTCGCCAGCGAAGACCCGGTCGAGGATTATTCCGATCCCCGCGTTCGCGATGGTGGTGGTTTGCTCATCCTGCGTATCTATCAATGCCTCAAACCGGTGATCGGCGCAATCAATGGCGTGGCGGTAGGCGTTGGTGCGACCATGTTGTTACCGATGGACATGCGGCTTGCGAGCGAAACTGCGCGCTTTGGTTTTGTTTTTGCGCGGCGCGGGATTGCGCCCGATGGCGCGGCGAGCTGGTTTCTCCCCAATATTGTTGGTCGCGCGCAGGCGCTCGAATGGTGCATGACCGGGCGCGTGTTTGATGCGCAGGAAGCGATTGATGGCGGCCTCGTCCGCTCGCTCCACAAACCGGAAGACCTGCTTCCTGCTGCTTATGCTTTGGCCCGTGAAATTGCCGATAATACTGCACCGGTTTCGGTCGCGGTCACGCGGCAAATGCTCTGGCAACTGCCAGCTGCCCCGCACCCGATGGAAGCCCATAAAGTGGATAGCCGGATCATCTATAACCGCGCGAAATCTGCCGATGCGAAAGAGGGCATAGCCAGCTTTCTGGAGAAGCGTGCGCCGGCTTACCCCGACAAAGTTTCGACCGATTTACCAGACAGCTTCCCTTGGTGGGAAGAACCTGCTTATAAGTGACCGGTTAAACACTCCGGGGGACGGATATGAAAGTCGAAAAACTGGCGCAAAAATCCAATGACGACAAAGAGAATGAAGCGGGTGCCCGTGACAAACTGATCGAAACCGCCAGTCAGATCATGCGCGAAGGTGATACGATCGACATATCATTCAGCGAACTGTCGGTCCGTTCCGGCCTGAACAGCGCGCTCGTCAAATATTATTTTGGAAACAAAGACGGTTTGCTTGAAGCGATACTTGAGCGCGACATGACCAAAATTGTCGAGGATGTCGGGCTGCTCATCAAAAAAGATATGCCGCCCGAGGACAAGCTGCGCCATCATATTGGCGCGGTGATAGATACCTACTATGAATTTCCCTATATTCACCGGCTGACGATGCGCCTGATCCGCGACTTGCCTCCGGAAGGCGCGCGCGAAATTGCCGATAAATATCTCAAGCCATTGTCGGAGGCTTATAATATCTTCGTCGGCGATGGTATCAAGTCCGGCGTGTTCCGCGATGTTGATCCCGACCTGTTCTATTCGGCCGTGACCGGCGCGGCGGACCGGTTCTTTACCGGCAAGCTGGTGTGGAAATATTGCTACGGCCGTACGGATTTCGACGAACGGATGCGCGATGCGTATCGCAATCAGACCGTTGATCTGATCATGAACGGCATTTTGAAATAACGGATTGTAGTAGGAGATGATTTTATGAAACGTGCGATAACGGTTCTTGGATTATCTCTTGGTTTGGCGATTGCTACTCCCGCAACCGCACATGATGTAAAATCTCACGAGGGCAAAGCCGATCAAGCCCCGCCGCTTGATGCTGAAGGAATCTATAAAGCCTTTGGCTGGGACATGGATGGCGTCGAGATAAAGACCGAGAAGGTTGCGGATGGGCTTTATGTGCTGTTCGGCAACGGCGGCAATATTGCGGTTTCCGTTGGCGAAGACGGAACCCTGATCGTCGATGACCAGTTCCCCCAGCTGATGCCCAAAATCAAGGCGGCGCTCAAAGAAATTGGCAGCGAGAAGGTTGATTTTGTGATCAACACCCATTGGCATTTCGACCATGCCGACGGCAACATGGCGCTGGGCAAGGATGGCACATGGATTGTCTCTCAATCCAATAGCCGTGAAAAAATGCTGGACGATCATATCATCAATCTCGGCTTCGTCGCCTATGAGCAGAAAGCTTATCCGAAGCACGCACGGTCAGACATCACCTATGACAAGACGATGCAGTTTCATATCAACGACCAGCAGATTGATCTGCTCCACGTCGGCCCCGCGCACACGACCGGCGATACTGCAGTTATTTTTCGCGGTGCCAACGCCGTTCACTTGGGCGATGTGTTCAACAACTCCGGCTATCCGTTTGTCGATGCCGACAATGGCGGTGATATCACAGGCATGATTGCCTTTTGTCAGGCGGTGCATGACACGATCAACAATGACACAAAGGTCATCCCCGGCCACGGTGCGGTCACCACGCGAGCAAAGCTGGCGCGCTATATCGAAGTGCTGACCACCATCCGCGACCGCGTGCAGGCGATGATTGATGAGGGTAAGGGGTTGGATGCGATTGTTGCGGCGCAACCGACTGCGGAGTTTGATAAAGAATTTTATGGGGCTGAGGTGACGACGACGGCGTTTCTGGGTCGGGTTTATGCTAGTTTGACGCGGGAGTAGGAGCTGACATTAGAGACCATCAAGTGTGGATAAGTAGTCTTTGCTGAAAGATTTAGGCGGTCCAGATATAGTCGTGATGCTTAAGATGTTTATCTCGGTTTTGTTAACATGTGCGTTTCTGTCGAGTTGCTCGAACACCGACTTGGCCGAATGCAACAAATCAATTAGTTTCGAACTTATCTCTGATGACCAGCACAGAAAGGACGCGATGAATTCCGTGCGAACCTTCATTGATGCCGACCCCTCAGTAGAAATGGTCATGCTTAACGAAAGAGACCAAATCATTCATGTTCGAGGTAAAAATTCGGAATGCATACTTTTTCTGAAATACATTGGGGTGAGCAAAGAATATCCATTCAATCGTATCAAAGTGATTGATCGGTAGATGCAAGCCTAAGTCAAGTCCGAAAGCACTTTGCCTTATTTTGCCAATTTGAGCCACAGGATTAGCCCGCAATCACCAACCGATACCCCGCATCCAAACTCTCGTCCTCCATCACATACTCATAGCGCTCTTCCCACGCGCCGGACTCCAAATCCTGTTCCAGCTGCGCCAGACTTTTCGGCGCATCGTCCAGTTTGGCAAAGGTCGATATCGACGCCCGGACCTGCGGGTCGAGATAGGCATTCGGTCGCCGCCAATAGGCGCCCAGGAATCCATCGGTGCAATCATGCGGAACCGAAACATGCTCGATTTTCACATCACCAAGGATGCGTCCATATTCACTCATTTTCGGCATGATCGGCTGGTCCAGCTTGACAATCTCCGGAATATAATCCGCCAACCAGAAATAATGCGCCTCCGGATCAAAAGTCAGGATAACCAGCCTCTCCTTCGCCACCCGCCGCATTTCGCGCAGGCCGGCCTCCAGATCGCTCCAGTGATGCACAGTCAAAACCGCCATCGCCGCATCAAATTGATTATCGGCAAAGGGCATATCTTCGGCGACGCCCTGATACGCTTTACCTGCATCAGGCGGACGCTGGCTGATCATTTCCGCCGAGGGCTCCAGCGCGGTTACTTCTCGGTCCGTCGGTTCATAGGACCCGGTCCCCGCACCAACATTCAATACCGACCGCGCATCACCCAGCGCATCATGAATGGCCTTGGCAATCCGGGGATCAGGTTTGCGCAGGTTGGCGTATCCCACCCCGATCGTGTCATATAAAGCTGCCATCGTTCGCCTCTTTCCTACATCGGGACGATTTTGTAACCTCTTTTCCGTTCTTTCTCAGTCCTGAATCCCATCGCTAAACGGCTATTCTATGGGGGATAGCTTTTTCTGTCTTAGGGGGTGTGACCCTGTGTGACCTAAACGCAAGTCTTTGAATTGCAGAACCGATTTGGTTATTGGCATCGCTTAGCCCCGCAGCGGCAGCCCGTGCACCCTCATCCAACTTCGGCTAATCTTTCAGATAAGCCGCCGTATCCTTCTCCTTCAAGGGAGAAGGTTCACAAGCCTAATCATCATTCGCGGGCATTCCAAGCGCTCCGCGTATCTCGTCATTGTCCGCACCCAGCGTCGGCGGGTCGGCATAGATATTCGCCGGGCTGGCGGAATAGTGCACCGGATGTTTGATCGTACGATATTTACCGGTTTTTTTGCCGTCGCGTTCTTGCCAGAAGCCCACTTGTTCCAGATGCGGATCGGTGAGGACGTCTTCCATCTTGTTGTAACGCATGGCCGGAATATTATTCTCGTCCAGCAGCGGCAACCATTCGTCGGTCGTCTTGGTCGCGGCAATTTCCTCGATGATTGCATAGAGCGCGGTGATGTTTTTGGTGCGCTGCGAATAATCCGAAAAACGCGGTTCGTCGAAAACCCCCGGCTTTCCGCCAAGCTCAAAGAATTTGCGCCACTGTGCATCATTATAAGGCACCAGTCCGATATAGCCGTCCTTGGTCGGATAGGGTTTGCGATTCTCGTTTATTGACCGCGTGTAGGCCAGCCGTCCGTTGCCGGGAATAAACGTCTCGCCCCAGAGATTCTCGACCATATTGAACCAGGTAAACGCCTCAAACATCGGCACCTGAACAAACTGCCCTTCACCGGTTTTCTCCTTGTGATAAAGCGCCGCCAGCGTCGCGTTCACCGCGAACAGGCCGATGGTTTTGTCCGCGACAAGCGACGGCATATAGAGCGGCCTGCCGCTATCGCCGCGCATTTCAAACAGGCTGGCAAAGCCCGAAGCGCACTGGATCAAGTCGTCATAGGCTTGGCGTTTCTCATATTCGCCGCCCTGACCAAAGCCGGCGCAATGGACATAGACAATTCCGGGGTTAATCGCTTTGACGCTTTCATAATCCAGCCCCAGTCGCTCCATTCCGGCGAGGCGGACATTGTGGAAAAACACATCGGCGTGCTTGAGCAGCTCGAGAATGACCGCCTTGTCGTCTTCATTTTTGCCGTTCAGCGTGATCGACTTCTTGTTGCGATTGAGCGCCGTATAGATGGGGCCAAGGTCACCGGTCGGGCTATCACCAGCATGGCGCATCATGTCGCCAGCAAACTTGCCCTCGCCATTTTCAATTTTGATGACATCGGCACCCATATCGGCAAAGTTGAGCGTGGCGAACGGGCCGAGCACAACGGTCGACATATCGACAATCTTGAGACCTTTTAGTGGCCCCGTCTGTTCTGCGTCCCATTTCAGTTCCGGCCATCCGCTCATCAAAATATCCTCAAATTACTAGGTGCATCAAACAGCCCGTCTGTTATCAGCTTTAATCGATTGATGAACTGTTTATTTGGGGGATATGTGCGTGGCAATAACTGATCCGAAAGCTCCGGTAATTGTAGGCGTTGGGGAATCCAGCGGCAAATTTCTGGAAACGGACTGGCCCTCTACGGTTGATCTCGCATCAGCAGCGGTAAACGCCGCATTGGCTGATAGCGGGGCTAGCGAAAAACTTGGCGCCTCGATAGACTGCCTGCTCTCGACGCGGCTTTTCCATGATAGCGGCTTACCGCATGATTGCGGATCGCCGGATAATCATCCCGATGCTGTGGCCATTGCATCCGGCCTGAGACCGGCCACGCTTCTCTATGGAGATGTTGGCGGCCAGAGCCCGCAAAAGCATATCAACCAGCTCGCCAAGCAGGTGTATGATGGAAAGTATAAAGCCGTCGTAATTTCCAGCGGTGAGAATATCGGCACGGTGAAGCGCGCCCGCCGCGCCGGGCACAAACTGGACTGGAGCCAGACATCAGACCGCGACTTTACCAATCTGCTGACGACCGAAGACAAGATGCTCACGCCCTATGAATGGCGGCAGGGGATTATCAGCATGCCGATGGCCTATGGCATTGTCGAAAATGCCCGCCGCGCGCGCCTCGGTATGGACCGGGCAAGCTATGCGAAAGACATGGCCGAGCTCTGGTCTGCCTTTGCGAGTGTTTCGGTGACGCGAGACCATGCGAATTTTGCCCGGAACTGGACCGCGGAGGAATTGCTCGAAGATGACCACGGCAACTATCAGCTCAACGATCCCTATCGCCGCTGGATGGTGGCGCAGGATGCTGTCGAACTTGGCGCGGCCGTGATACTCACAACCGCTGGTCATGTGGCGGAACTGGGTATATCTGAAGACAAGATGATCTATCTCCACAGCGGCGCGGATGCCAGCGTGCCGCTGATTAGCGAGCAAACCGATTTGTCCGTTTCACCGGCGATGGAATCGGCTTTTCCCAAAGCGCTGGAGCTGGCGGAAGTGAACGCCGGTGATCTGGGACCGATGGATATTTACAGCTGCTTCCCGGTCGCCGTCTCATTGGCAATGGATGCTTTAGGCTCGCCAGACCGGCCGTTGTCGTCATATACTTTGACTGGAGGGCTATCGTTCTTTGGTGGTCCGGGAAATAGCTATAGCACGCACGGCATCGTGGCGCTGGTTCAGGCGCTGCGGAACGACGGCAGCAAGCCGGGTATGATCTCGGCCAATGGCGGCGTGATCAACAAGGAGTCGGTCGGCATTTATGCGGCACAACCGGTGGTCGGCGGCTGGTCCCCGGACCGGATAGCTGAACCCAATAGAATTGGCAGGGCGGAGCATATCAAACCCGAGCATTATTTTGACGGCAGCGCGGTGATCAAAAGCTATGCGATGCCTTATGGCAAGGCCAGTCGCGGGGCAGCGAGCCTGTGGCTAGAAGATGAAAATGGCTTGCCCGCTATTGGCATATTGAATGATGCGCCGGAAGATACCGATTTCATCGGCATGAAGGTGAAGGTGAAAACAGAAGATAATCGAAATCTGGCGACATTGGCGGGTTGATTTCGGGGAGATAGCGCCTTGTTATCTCCGGTATGTGTGATAATATTCTATCCATGGCCAATGAAACCAAAAATATTGACGAGAATGACCGGAATATTCTGAAACAATTGCAACGTGATTCCAGTCTATCATTGGAAAACCTCGCAGCGAAACTCAGTCTTTCGACCAATGCCTGCTGGCGGCGGATCAAGCGGATGGAAGCAGACGGGATCATCGCGCGCCGGGTGGCGATTGTGGACCCGGAAGCGGTCGGCCTGGGCATGACCGTTTTTGTGGCCGTGCGCACCGGTGACCATAGCGATGCGTGGCTCAAGAAATTTGCAGATGCAGCCTCTTCCATCGAGGAAGTGGTCGAGTTTTACCGGATGGCGGGCGAAGTGGATTATCTGCTCAAGCTGCTCGTCCGCGATGTCGCCGACTATGACCGGGTGTACAAGAAACTGATCAAGGCGGTGCCCTTGTCCGATGTCTCGGCGAGCTTTGCGATGGAGCGGATTAAGTACGAGACTGCGGTGCCGGTTTGAATTGTTTCCGCAAGGCTATCGTTCGATATAGGCGCGCAAGGGACATTAATTGCATTGCTAGGTTTTGTATCTTACTGTGCCAGCATGACGACCAAAAAAGAAAAAGCTCGGCGGATGGAAATCAGGAAAAATACTGGTTCTAGAGTTATCATGTCGCCACAACCTAGAATGAAATCTGGTGGTTCATTGGAAGCGCATGCCTGCTTTCATTGTCGAGTTAGCTTCAAAGTCGAGCTGAGAGACGGATTGGCTCCATGCCCTAATTGCCGAGCCCCTTTGGCTCCGATGGGGAGGTCTTTTAAGGCGCCCAAAAAATCGAATGTTTTGCAGTGGAAAAAAGTTGAAAAGCTGTGGATGGCAGGAATCCGGTTTCCAACAATTTGGGGAGGAGTTCATCGTCCTAAAAGATGGCAGGATGCGGACGATTTTATTCGGCTTGTGCAACTTCACCAGATAGAGCAACGCCGCCACTAATTGCGCCAGGAAGCTAGTTAGCGGTCGGCTTTCGTAATATATCCGACCCCAAAATCACCCAAACAACCAACCCCGTCAGACCGCCACAACCTCCTGCCGGATCGCACCAAAGATCGAATGCCCATCCGCATCCAGCATCTGGATTTTCACCGTGTCACCAGCGCTCATGAACGGCGTCTTGGCTTCGCCGGTGTTGATCGTCTCGATCATCCGGATTTCGGCGATGCAGCTATAGCCCAAGCCGCCTTCGCTGACCGGTTTGCCGGGATCGCCGTCGGGGCCTTGGTTGGACACCGTGCCGGAGCCGATGATCGTGCCGGCGGATAGCGGTCGGGTTTTGGCAGCATGGGCGACCAGATCGGCTAGGCTGAAGGTCGCATCTACGCCGGCATTAGCGCGGCCAAAGGGTTCGCGGTTATAGTCGACCTGCAGCGGCAGATGGATGACCGAGCCTTTCCACGCATCGCCCAGTTCGTCGGGGGTCACGCAGACCGGGGAGAAAGCCGATGGCGGCTTTGACTGGAAAAAGCCGAAGCCCTTGGCCAGTTCGCCGGGAATCAGGCCGCGCAGGGACACATCGTTGCACAGCATGACCAGCTTGATATGACCAGCGGCATCGGCAGCACTGACGCCCGGTGGCACATCGTCGGTGATGACCGCGATCTCGCCTTCCATGTCGCAGCCCCAGGCCGGATCACCTAGCGGGATATCATCGCGCGGGCCGAGAAAGGCATCACTGCCACCCTGATACATCAGCGGGTCGCTGTAAAAACTCTCCGGCACTTCGGCGCCGCGGGCTTTGCGAACCAGTTCGACATGATTGATATAGGCGCTGCCGTCGGCCCATTGATAGGCGCGGGGAAGGGGGGAGTGGGCTTCGCGCTCGTGAAAACGTTCACAGGGCACCGCCTGATGTTCGACATCGCGATAAAGCGCTTCCAGCTTTGGTGCGCAATTCTCCCAATCATCGAGAGCAGCTTGCAGCGTCGGCACGATGTTGCTCGCTTCGCAGCAACGGGTCAGGTCTTTCGAGACCACGACCAGACGGCCGTCGCGGGTATTGTTCTTGAGGGTAGCGAGTTTCATCTGTGTTCCTTTATCTGTCAGCCGTTCGTCTCGAGCTACGTCGAGAGAACGGTGTGCATTGGTTCAATGTCTCGACTACGCCCGACACGAATGGAAATAAAGGAGGGATTGGGGCTAATGTTCGTCGCGCGCCTTTTCATGCAGCCATGCAGCGTGTTGCGGTGCCTTTTTGGTGCGGCTCCATTCTTCAAGCATATCTGGCGCGACGCGTTCCAGTTCGGCCATTTCTTCCGGCGTGCCGGTGTTGCAGGCGAGTTCCAAACGGTGTCCGTTGGGATCGAAGAAATAGACGGACTTGAAAATGCCGTGGTTGGTCGGGCCGATTACCTCCAGCCCCTCGGCCTCGGCGCGGGCTTTGGCTGCCATAAGGTCGTCCATGCCGGGTGCCTGAAAAGCAATATGCTGCACCCATTCCGGAGTATTTTCGTCGCGGCCCATTTCGGGTTGTTCGGGCAATTCGAAGAACGCCAATATGTTGCCGCCGCCTGCATCCAGGAAAATGTGCATATAGGGATCATATGCGCCGGTTGACGGCACATAGTCTTCTGAAAACGCGACGGTGAACGGCATATCCAGAACGCGTTTATAAAATTCCGCTGTCTCCTTGGCGTCCTTGCAGCGATAGGCAACGTGATGGATGCCGTTGATTTTGGGTGCGGGTAAATCTGTCATGATGATGTTTTCCGTTCATCCTGAGCCTGTCGAAGAACATATTCCGGACATGCTGCGACAGGCTCAACACGAACGGATTGTTTTGATAACGCCATAATCAGCCAACAGGTTCCTCGACGTTTAGCACCCCGCGCGCAACCTGATCGCGTTCGATGCTTTCGAACAGCGCCTTGAAATTGCCTTCGCCAAAACCATCATCGCCTTTGCGCTGGATAAATTCAAAGAACACCGGACCGACCTGCGCTTCGGCAAAAATCTGGAGCAGCAAGCGAGGTTCGCCGCCTTCCGTTGTTCCATCAAGCAAGATGCCACGCGTTTGCAGCGCCTTTACGTCTTCGCCATGGCTCGGCAAACGGCCATCGAGCATCTCGTAATAGGTATTCGGCGGCGCGGTCATGAAGGGCACGCCAAGCTCTTTGAGCCTGTCCCAGCAGGCAATCAGATCATCGCAGATCAGAGCGATATGCTGGATACCTTCGCCGTTAAATTCGCGCAGGAATTCCTCGATTTGCCCCTTGCCGCCTTCGCCTTCTTCATTGAGCGGGATGCGGATTTTGCCGTCCGGTGCGGTTAGCGCCTTGGAGGTGAGGCCGGTATATTCGCCTTTGATGTCAAAAAAGCGGATTTCGCGGAAGTTAAACAGCGTCTCGTAATAGTCCGCCCAATATTTCATCCGGCCGCCGTAGACGTTATGTGTCAGATGATCGATGGTGTGGAACCCTGCGCCCACAGGATGACGGTCAACACCGGGTAGATATTCAAAATCAATGTCATAGATGGACAGGTTTTCGCTGCGCTCGCCGCCTTCATAGCGGTCCACCAGATAGAGGATCGCTCCACCAATGCCTCTGATGGCCGGAATGCGGAGTTCCATCGGGCCGGTTTCAATATTGACTGGCTCTGCGCCGTTCTCCAGCAAAAGAGCATAAGCTTTGCGGGCGTCTTTTACGCGAAAGGCCATGCCGCAAGCGGATGGACCATGCTCGCGGGCAAAATACCAGGCTGCCGATTTGGGTTCATAATTGATGATCAAATTAATGCCACCCTGCCGCCAGAGGTGGACGTCCTTGCTGCGATGATGGGCAATTTCGGTAAAGCCCATGACTGCGAATACCGGCTCCAACACGCCGCGCTCGGGTGCGCAGAATTCGACAAATTCAAAGCCGTCAAGACCGACGGGGTTTTCAAACAGATCAGCCATTTGTTTTCCTTGAGATGCAATCGTGCAGAGCACGTTATATAGTTACAAATGAAACTATAGGGGATACGGGTTATTTATGCAAGGAAAATGGAATGCCGTCAGGCTTATGGCAAGCTGCGGTTATTCGGGGGAAGTTTCAATGCAAAAGCGCCACCAACTGGTACTTATGGCCTTTCTGGCCATTTTCATTTGCTATATGGACCGTGTCGCGATTTCCGTGGCGATTATTCCAATGGTCGAGACTTATGGCTGGGACATGTCGACGCAGGGACTGGTTCTCTCCAGCTTCTTCGTCGGCTATTTGTTGACCCAGATAGTGGGCGGCAAACTGGCTGATCGCTACGGTGGCAAGGTTGTGCTGGGCTTTGGCGTTTTTATCTGGTCGCTGTTCACCCTCATCGCGCCGCCTGCAGCGGCTCTGGGTGTGGCGGTGCTGATCGTTGCCCGTATTTTAATGGGCATGGGCGAGGCGGTTACCTTTCCGGCCATTTATGCACTATATGCGCGCTGGATACCTGTAAAGGAACGGTCCCGGTCAGCCGGATTTTCCAATAGCGGCATTCCCCTGGGTACCGTTTTTGCCCTTCTGGCGACGCCTGTCATTGTTGCGTGGTGGGGCTGGGAATGGGTGTTCTACATATTTGGCGCAGCCGGATTTATCTGGTGTGCCCTCTGGCAAGTCCTGATCACGTCGAATCCGCGGAAGCAACAGGGGATTAGCCAGACCGAGCTGGACCTGATTGCAGCGGACGCGATCGCAGATCGACCGGCTGCTGCAACGCCCTGGCGGGCGCTGATGGGAAATATGCCGGTGTGGGCAATCATCGTCGCGCATTTCTGTAATAACTGGTGGTTCTATGTGCTGCTGGCATGGTTGCCGACTTTTGTGACCAAGGGGCTGGGTGTGGACTATGCCTCGGTCGGTCTGTTCGCGATGATGCCGCATATTGCGCTGTTTCTGTTTATCAATATTTCCGGCATTGTCGCGGACCGGATGATTGGGACGGGCATGACGATTACGCGGGTGCGCAAGATCATGATGCTGATCGGATTTGGTGGCAGCATCTCCGCATTGCTGCTTGTGGGACAGGCGCAAAGCGCAGTCGCGGCAATCACGATCATGACGATTGGCAGCGCGCTGGGCGCTTTTGCGGTCAGCGGTTTTTTCGTTAATCATATGGATATTGCGCCGGAACATGCCGGCACGCTGATGGGCATCACCAATACGGCAGGCACAATCCCGGGCATTATCGGGGTGCTGGTGAGCGGGTGGATACTGGAAGTTACCGGATCATGGGCGCTGGTGTTCCAGGTTGCGGCCGGGGTTACCGCTTTCGGTCTGGTCTTTTATCTGATCTTTGGTAGCGGCGAGCGCCAGTTTGACGGGGCAGTGACTTAATGAAAATCCCGAGACTTTGGCAGGATGCGAACATTGCGCGGATGGCCATGCCGGGTATATTGGGATGGCAGTGTAACTGGAGGGTATTTCACCGGCGTTTCCGCTGTGCCCGCTTGCTCACGTTCCTGTTGCCGATCTTCCTTGCGATAAATCGGGCGTTTCACTTCATCAGCATGCATCATTGGGACCGGCGTTTGTCCCAGCGCAGTGATCTCATCCAGCATTTGCGTGCAATCCTCAACCCGGCTGACCATGAGATGCACAACGCCTTCGACGCTGCGTTGAACTTCACCCGTAGCCAGCATCAGCCGCGCAGCCATAACCGGACGGCGCATTTTTTCGAACCGGCTGGCCCATAGCAGCAGATTGGAGACACCGGTTTCATCCTCCAGCGTGATGAAGACCGCATTGCCCTTGCCGGGGCGTTGGCGGATCAGGACAACGCCGGCGACCTGCGCCCGTGATCCATTTTTGGCTCGCGCTATTTCTGCACAACTAAGCACGCCTAGCGAACGAAACCGCTCGCGCAGAAATTCCATCGGATGGCCTTTGAGCGATAATCTAACGCTTTGATAATCGGCCACAACATGCTCCCCCTTGGTCATCGCTGGCAGACGCGCATCTTCTTCCTCGGCAAGCTCTTTTGCCTGGGCGGCTTCGAAGAGGGGTAGTGTATTGACCGGCGTGCGGCGAACTTCCCAGAGCGCTTTGCGCCGGTCCAGTCCCAGCGAACGGCAAGCATCGGCATCGGCGAGCAGACGCAATGCACGGGCCGGCAGATTAGCTTTATGGGCGAGTTGTTCGATGGTTCTGAAAGGGCGCGCGGTGATAATTTTCTCGGCCCACTCCTCGCGGAAGCTGTCAATTTGACGGAAGCCGATCCGGAGAGCAACTTCTCCTCTCCCCTTCAGGGGAGAGACCGGGAGAGGGGGAGTCGGAGAAGCTGGCGCACTGCCCCCCTCCCAACCCTCCCCCTGAAGGGGAGAGGGCTTTCAACCTCAATCCCGTTATCCCACGCGCTATAATTCACATCGACTTCTCGCACTTCCACCTCATGTTCACGCGCATCGCGGACAAGCTGCGCAGGGGCATAAAAACCCATTGGTTGCGAGTTAAGCAAGGCCGCTGCAAACACCGCTGGATAATGGCATTTGATCCAGCTGGAAATATAAACCAGTATCGCAAAGCTCTGCGCATGGCTTTCGGGAAAACCATAGCTGCCGAACCCCTCGATCTGCTTGTAGCAGCGCTCGGCAAATTCGCGCTCATAACCGCGCGCCACCATGCCTTCGATCATCTTCGCCTGGAAATGATGGATAGTGCCCACGTTCCTGAAAGTCGCCATTGCCCGCCGCAATTTATTGGCATCGCTGGCGGAGAAATCTGCCGCGACAATGGCGAGTTTCATTGCCTGTTCCTGAAACAGGGGCACGCCGCAGGTGCGGCCCAGCACGGTTTTTAACTCATCAGGATCATGTGGCGGGTTGGGTTTGGGATAGACCGTCTTTTCGATGCCGGAGCGCCGCCGCAGATAGGGGTGGACCATATCGCCCTCAATCGGCCCGGGCCGGACAATCGCGACCTGAATCACCAGATCATAAAATTCGCGCGGCTTCAGGCGCGGCAACATGTTAATCTGCGCGCGGCTTTCGACCTGAAACACACCGATGCTGTCGCCCTTGCAGAGCATGTCATAGGTGACCGGGTCTTCGGTCGGGACGTTCTGGAGTGCCCACTGCTGTTCTCCTTCCGGCCGTACCCCGATGCTCTCCATCAGATCAAACGCCTTGCGGATGCAGGTCAGCATACCGAGCGCCAATATGTCGACCTTCATCAGGCCGAGCGCGTCGATATCGTCCTTGTCCCACTCGATAAACGTGCGGTCTTTCATCGCTGCATTGTGGATCGGCACGGTTTCATCGAGCCGGTCTTGCGTCAGCACGAAGCCGCCGACATGCTGGGACAGGTGGCGGGGGAATTGCAATATCTGCCGCACCAGATCACCAACACGTTTGATCTCGGGGCTTTCGGGGTCAAGACCGGTTTCGGCAAAGCGATTATCCGGGGCGCTGCTCGAATAGCTGCCCCAGACGGTACTCGAGAGGCGGCTGGTAATATCTTCCGACAGGCCGAGCGCCTTGCCAACTTCGCGGATCGCGCTACGCGAACGATAATGGACGACAGTGGCGGCTATGCCTGCGCGATGGCGACCATAGCGCTCATATATATACTGGATCACCTCTTCGCGTCGTTCATGTTCGAAGTCGACGTCAATGTCTGGCGGCTCCTTGCGCTCCTCGGAGATAAACCGCGAGAAAAGCAGGTCGTGCTTCATCGGATCAACCGAGGTGATGTGCAGCAAATAGCAGACCGCACTATTGGCTGCGCTGCCTCGACCCTGACATAATATCCCCTGATCGCGCGCCCATTTGACAATGTCATGGACGGTCAGGAAATAGGGCGCATAATCCAGTTTCTCGATCAGCCGCAATTCTTCCTCGACTTTGGACCGCAGTCGTTCCGGGATGATCGTACCATGTTTTTCATGGGCCGCAGACCAGGCGAGATGTTCGAGCCAATCCTGCGGCGTCCAGCCTTTCGGTACAGGCTCATCGGGATAATGGTAGCTGAGTTCATCGAGGGTGAAGTCGATCAATCCAAGCAGCTTCTGCGTCTCGGCAATCGCCTCGGGATAATCCTTGAACAATCGCGCGATTTCTTCCGGTGGTTTGAGATAGCGCTCGGCATTGGCAGCAAGCAGGTGACCTGCTTTGTCGATCGTGGTTTTCTGAGCAATGCAGGTGAGAATATCGTGCAGCGGGCGTTGCTCGGGGCGGTATAGAGCGGATCATTGGTGGCGAGCATGGGAATGCCGAGATGATCGGCCTGGCGGGCGAGCTGGACTAGGTGCCGTTTGTCCGGGCCCGATCGCGGCATGGTTGCAGCAAGCCAGATATGGGAGGTGCAGGATTTGAGCGCCGCTATAAGCCCCTCCCCTTCAGGGGAGGGGTTGGGGTGGGGGTTGTCCTCACACACCAAACTCAGAAGTTGGCATCGAGCCAACTCCTTCATACCCCACCCCTTCCCCCTCCCCTGAAGGGGAGGGGCTAATATTATCAAAGCCCAATCCTCCGAGCACCATTCCAGCAGGTCAGCGGCAAATAAGTGGCAATCACCTTTCTCGGCGCGCAGGTTCCCGGTCGAGAGCATCCGCGTCAGTCGCCCCCAGCCGCGCCGGTTTAGCGGATAGACAATGATATCTGGTGTCTCGTCGGCAAAGATCAGACGCGAGCCGACGATCAACTTGAGATCCGGCAGTTTGAGATCCGGCAGGGCGACCCCTTCCTCCTCCGCATCCTCCCGCGCTCTGCGCAGGGCAACATGCGCGCGTACGACGCCCGCAACGCTGTTGCGGTCGGCGATACCGATGCCTGTCATGCCCAGTATCATTGCCTGGCTCACCATGGCGGCGGGGGAGGATGCACCGCGCAGGAAGCTGTAATGGGTGGAGGCGGCGAGTTCGGCGAAGGGAGGAGGGGTGATGACACTCATTTATCAGACACTCGCTCATTCTGAGCTTGTTGAAGGACCATCGCAAAAAGATGCTTCGACAGGCTCAGCACGAACGGAATTGGTGCCGCGCTCGTGTTCACGCAAATAACCCATGAACATACCAATCCGGATTGGTATGTTCTGCGCCATAAAGACCGTGGCGGAACAGCCAGTAGCGTCGTCCTTTGACATCCTCGACCCGGTAATAATCGCGGGTGAGGCCGCCTTTCCCCGTTTCATGACCATCTCCGCGCTGCCACCATTCCGAGGCGATGCGCTCCGGCCCTTCATAGCGGATCACCTGATGAGTTTTGCGCCGCCAGGTAAAACGATAAGGCGGCCCGTCGGGGACCTCAGCGATCACCTGCACGCGCTGTGGTGGATCGAACATATGTAGAGGGCGTAGAGGTGGGTTTTTAGATGAAGATGCTTTCCACGGCATCGGAGCAGGCGCACTCAACATTGGCAATGCAAGCAAGCCCTGTTCAGGTATATGACTATCGGCTGGTATGAACCTCTGCACGCGTTCCCGACCAAGTCTTGTGCTAAGCTGGCTGACCAGAGCAAGCTCATCACCCTGACGATCCTCGCCGCCTTCAAGCTTCAGTTGCTGCGGTGCCAGCGGCTCGGCTGCCACAATAAAAAGCCGGATTAGATCATAGCCAAAGCCAGGATTAAGTTCATCGTTGAGTGCATCAATCCGCTCGCGCAGCAGCCGTTTGAACAGGGCATTGTCCCGGGTTGGTGCTCCGGTTTCAACGCCCAATCGCGCGACATCACCGTCACAGCGAAACAGCATCATGCGGACCATTCGCGCGCCTTCCCCGCGTTCGTTTAAACGCTCGGCGGCTTCGGCAAACAGCTCCGACAGGCATATGAGCGCAGCATCAATATGGGCGAGAGGTTCGGCAAACCGGCGTTCGGTCACAACATTGCCAAGGCTGCGAACCGGATCAATCGGGCGGTCTTCGATGCCCAGCAACCGGTCGAGACGCAAGGTCAGTTCCATCCCGAAGCGCGCCGCCAGCCCTGCACGTGGCCGCTCTGCCAGATCACCTATCTTGTAAAGCCCGGCACGTTCCAGCGCCTGATGGGTTTTGCTATCCATGGCCAAAGCGGAAACAGGAAGCTGGGCTTCTGCGCCTTCTTTGAGACCGTGCCGCGCCAGCGCCAGCGCGGCATCGGGCGTGCCTGCCAGCGCCCAATGCACTGAATAACCTGCATTATCGAGCTGATCTTCGGCATCCTGCGCGAGCGCTTCTTCAGAGGCATAAAAATGTGTCGCACCGGTTATATCGAGGATCAGGCTATTGGGCGGATCGACCGCGACCATCGGCGTGTAGCGCTCACACGCTTCTGCCAGACGCCCGAGCAGGCGCGCATCACCCAGCGGATCATAAGCAAAAACCAGCAAGTCCGGCACCCGCGCCCGCGCGTCCGCCAGATTCATGCCGGGTCCAAGACCCAGCGATAATGCCTGATGGTCTGCAGCAGCAATGACAACGGCCCCCGGACCTTCTCGGTCAGCGTAAAAGGCGCTTCATGCTGCCCGTGTGCCTTGATCAACCGCTCGCATGGCAGATGGGGGAGGAATAATGCCAAGGTCCGGCGTGTCTTCCGACTGCTGTTCGTGGCCAATGTCTCCAAAGATTCTATGTTCACGATTCCACTCCAGTCGGGCGCTCAGCCCATAGAGCCCGCTGCGATGGCGCAGCAGGGTGATATCAAAAGCGGGATGCCCCGAAGCATTGGCTTCCAGCGGAATGGACGGTGCCGCGCTAACCTGCCAGCGGCTAAACGCAGACGTGGGCAAGGGGTTGTCCGGATCAGAACCGGATCGCAGCAGCAGGGTCGGGACACCCGATTTCTGAGCCGACAACGACAGTCTCCGCGTTGCCGTCAGGTCCAGTCCCTTGGGTTTCTTGCCCGCCAGTTCCACAATGACCGCGCCCATGGCGGAAGAGCGCACCCCGTCTGCCGCTGCCCGCAGCGCCGCGATGCTATCGGGCGCAGCGACATGGATAATGCTGGCAGGATCAATTCCCAATTCGGCAAGACCCGGTGGGTAAAGTTTGCCTTGCCGCCGCGCTTCCCCGCTTTGGGTAATCCACAGGACCGGCTTGCTGTCGTCCCGGCACCGCTCCGCGAGCAGCAAAGCCATGGCCGCTGCGCTGGTGGCATCCGCTTTTTCGGCTGCATGCAGTTCATGCAACGCTCCGCGCGGCAAGCCATCTGCCGAGGCATTGCCGCGTAACGCGGCATCGATCCTGTCTATGCCAAAGGTGAAGTGGGATGGCGCACCACTCTCGCCTGCTGTCTTTACGCCAGACGCAGCCAATATCTTCGCGAGCCGCACCCGCAAGGCAGAAGATTTTGCTGACACCTCTTTGGGTACAGCAACAGGGTTAATGGGTGAGGCGTCGAAAGGCCTGCCCGAATCCGAATCGATATTGTTCATGGTTTGTTCTAAAATATAGAAAGAACAGATTTGGTCAAGCGGACTCGTGCATAACTATGATCATTTCAGATAATCGCCAGCCATCGCATGGCGCTTGACTGAACCCTCAGCCTGACCGACATTGTTGCCAAATGGGAGAGAATCGATGAAATCTGCGCTGCTGAGAATATCCGCTTTTTGCCTCGCGACTACCGCCTTCGGACCCCTGCCGGCATTGGCCAACCATCATGAAGAAGCCGGCGCTGCGACCATTGATATAGCGATGACCAAGGCAGCTCTTGCCGCTTCCGAAAATCGTTCCGATGAAGACAAGGCCCGTGATGAATCCCGAAAACCGGCTGAAGTGCTTGCCTTCATCGGGTTGAAAACTGGTGACACGGTGCTCGATCTGATTTCTTCCGGCGGCTGGTATAGCGTCGCTGCAGCCATAGCCACCGGCGCTAACGGCAAGGTTTATGCACAAAATCCGGCCGCTGCTCTGCAACTGCGCGATGGCGCTTATGAAAAAGAAATTGCCGCGCGGCTGGAGGCAAACAAACTACCGCAAATCGAGCGACTCAATAGTGAGATTGCAGACCTCGGTGTGCCTGATGGCAGCATAGACGTCGCGATCACTGCGCTGAATTTTCATGATGTGTATAACAGCTTCGGCGCAGAGGCTGCGACCGGAATGCTCGCGGCGGTGAAGGCCAAGCTCAAACCGGGCGGTGTATTTGGCGTGATCGACCATGTTGGCGACCCTGATGGCGATAACACGGCCACTCACCGGATCGATCCTGACTTGGCCGTAGCAGCTGCGTCAGCCGCCGGCTTCATGGTCGAGCGCAATGATGAACTGTTGGAGGGAACCGGCGATGAGCATAGCAAAAATGTGTTTGATCCCGCCGTGCGCGGCAAGACCGACCGGTTTATATTAAAGCTGACGAAGCCGGAATAAACACAGCCGAAAGAGCTTCGATTTTCCTTCTGGCATGACTTGATAAGCGCTGCCCGAAGCGCCAGATGATCTGTGTCTATCAAAGGGTGACATAGTGATCGAAAAAATCCGTGCGTTGATTGAGTCTTCACGTTTTCAAAATGCGATCATGGTGGTGATCGTGCTCAATGCGATCATCATCGGAATGGAAACCTCGCCGGGGTTAATGGCACGCTATGGCGAGATTCTCGTTGCGCTTGACCGGATCGCCATCGTGATTTTCATTGTCGAAATTGCCCTGAAACTGATTGTTTACCGGCTCAGCTTTTTCAAAAACGGCTGGAATATTTTTGACTTTGTGATTGTTGGCGCGGCTCTGCTGCCGACAGGTGGCAGCTTGTCCGTCCTGCGCGCCTTGCGGATATTGCGGGCGCTTCGCCTGATCTCCGCTATGCCAAAAATGCGCAAAGTGGTGCAGGGCCTGTTCGCCGCAATCCCATCGATGGGGACAGTGATCGTATTGCTTGGACTGGTCTTCTATATTGCCGCCGTCATGGCGACGAAGATGTTCGGTAGCGAATTTCCCCAATGGTTCGGCACGATCGGCGCGTCGCTTTATTCGCTGTTCCAGATCATGACATTAGAGAGCTGGTCGATGGGCATCGTCCGCCCGATCATGGAAGTCTATTCATGGGCCTGGGTGTTTTTTGTGCCATTTGTTCTGGTGACTTCTTTCGTCGTGCTCAACCTGTTCATCGCGATCATTGTCAACGCGATGCATGAAGAGACGGATGAAGAACAGGCAGCGCAGCGGGACGAGATATTGCATGAGATTAGAGGATTGCGGCGGGAAGTGGCGGACATGCGTGAGGGGCAAGTGGAACGAAAATGAAACAGCTGTCGCATTGAAACAGGGACGGCGCAGCACTCTTTGTCCTGTCCATGCGTCCATTCGCCTCAATCCCCTTAACAATCACGGCCATCTTTTTTTAGCCAGCAGGTTTCGGCGGAAGGCCGCCATTTTTTGTAATCTCTAGGAGTAAAATATGAAGAATTTCCTGACCCTCATGACCGGTGTCGCATTACTGGCCGCGACCCCGGCTCTGGCACAAGATGCCGCTCCGGCTGTCGAAGCCCAGGTTGGAATGAAGGTTATTGGTCCCAATGGCGGTGAGGTAGGATCGGTAGATTCGGTGAGCGACGGTGTCGTCGTGGTCGATACCGGCAAGAATAAAGCCGCGCTTGCGACCGATGCTTTTGCCGAGGCAGACAATGGCTTGTCCATCATGATGACGAAGGTTGATCTGGATACAGCCGTCGAAAAGGCTGCTGCCGATGCCAGAGCCCAATTGCTCGCCAGCCTCACTCCTGGCACGGAAGTGAAAACCGTTACCGGTGCCGCGGTGATTGGCACCATTAAGGAAAGCGATGCAGAATATGTGACCGTCGAACATAATGGCCTGCCAGTGAAGCTGCCGGTGGCAGCATTCATGGCGAAGGCGGATGGTGTTTCCATCACGATGACCGAAGACCAGTTCAAAGCGGCGCTAGCGGGCACGCAATAAAATAGTTTCCATGACGGCGGCGGGCAAACAGGTCCGCTGCTGCTAGCTGGAAAATTTCAGCCCAAGTTCATACATCGCAATGGCCGCAACCGCTGCTTCGCCGCCCTTGTTTTTTTCCGTCTTGTCGGCACGCGCCAAAGCCTGTGCTTCGTCTTCGACCGTAATGATACCATTGCCGATTGCGGCCCCGTCCATGGTTAGCGCCATGATTCCGCGCGCGCTTTCGCCAGCGACAATTTCAAAATGATAGGTTTCGCCGCGGATAACCACGCCGATGGCGACATAGCCATCATATTGGTCGCTCTCCATCGCCAGCGAAATCGCGCCGGGAATTTCGAGCGCCCCGGGAACAGTGAGGGTCTCATGCTCGTGGCCGGCAGCCTCGAGCGCAGAGCGCGCGCCATCGAGGAGCATATCGTTGAGATGATCATAAAACCGTGCTTCGACGATCAGGAATTTTGCCATTATGCCGACTCCAGCTCTATGGTTTCTTTAGACGCATCACCGGTTGGAATTTCACGCTGTCCCACAATGCGCAGACCATAAGCATCCAGCCCGACCAGATCA
Source organism: Parasphingorhabdus halotolerans (assembly GCF_012516475.1). Lineage (NCBI taxonomy): Bacteria > Pseudomonadati > Pseudomonadota > Alphaproteobacteria > Sphingomonadales > Sphingorhabdaceae > Parasphingorhabdus > Parasphingorhabdus halotolerans. The sequence goes on from NZ_CP051217.1 coordinate 2,499,923, forward strand.
TGGCTGGTGTTGGAAAGTAGTTCCATATCGCTGACACCCAGCTCGGTCAGGATCTGCGCGCCGACACCATAATCGCGGAGCTGGTCCATATGCGGTCCCTTTTCGCCAGCCAGTTTGCGAACCTGGTTGGACAGAAATTGCGGGCTCGACTGGGTAATGAACACAATCAGTCCCGCACCTTCCTCCCCGATGATTTTCATGCATTCGGACAACGTCTTGCCGCTGGGACCGGTCTGGCCAAATATGTCGTTGAAGATGGTCATCGCATGCATGCGCACCAAGGTCGGTCTTTCGGGGTTGACATGACCTTTCTGTAGCACGATCTGCTCGGTCTCTGTTGCCTTGTTGTAATAGGTGATAGCTTTCCACTCGCCGCCCCAGTCACTGGTGAAGTTCGCTTCTGCGCGGCGGGCAGCGAGATGATCGTTACGCAGGCGATAGGCAATTAAATCCCGGATCGTGCCGATTTTCATGCCGTGGTGCTGGGCAAACTCAATGAGATCATCAAGCCGCGCCATCTCTCCATCGTCCTTCATGATCTCGCAGATCACGCCGGAAGGATTAAGTCCCGCCAGCCGCGACACATCAACCGCCGCTTCGGTATGGCCCGCGCGCACCAGCACGCCGCCGTTGCGCGCTTGCAACGGGAAGACATGGCCCGGTGTAACAATCTCCTCCTTGCTCTTGGTGCCGTCAATCGCCACCGCGACAGTACGCGCCCGGTCGGCGGCGGAAATGCCGGTGGTCACCCCGTCCCGCGCTTCTATGGATATGGTGAAGGCGGTTTCATGCGCAGTACGGTTATTCTGGCTCATCATATCGAGACCAAGTTCATCGACGCGCGCTTTTTCCAGAGCCAGGCAAATCAGCCCGCGGCCATATTTGGCCATGAAGTTAATCGCATCGGGCGTTGCCATTTGGCCCGGAATGATCAGATCGCCTTCATTCTCACGGTCTTCGTCATCGACGAGAATATACATTCTGCCGTTGCGTGCTTCGTTTATAATCTCTTCCGCCGTTGCCATCACGTCGCTACCGCCGCGCGCGAGATATTTCTCCAGCTTGCCAAGCGTTTCAGCGGTCGGATTCCAGTCATCCTCACCAAGACGGCGCAGGCTGTTAGCGTGTAGGCCCGCCGCGCGAGCAAGGCCAGCGCGGGTTTCTTCACCGGATTCGATCAGTTCGATCAGTTGCTCTATCAATATTTTGCTCATGGAATCGCCTTTGCAATGTGATGTTGCAAAGCGTCTATCACATTGTAGTGTGATACGTCTAGAGTGATTATCACATTAGATGTGATAGCAATATCGCTGTAGTTCGTCCTGTTTGCGCCTGTAAACTTCACGTTGTAGAGACTTGCTCATGCATAATATAGCGACTTATCTCACCGCCATATTCTCCGCGCTGGTCTTGTCGCCAGCCGGTTTGGCACAAGAAACCGCGCCAGGCGAAACGGACGCTGCTGCAAAAAGTCCTGTGGGTTCCTATCGCCTCACCGGTGTTATGGAAACGGCGTCCAATCTTCTGCTTGAAAAAGATGGCACATATAAATGGGAACTTATAGTTGGCGGCCTGGACCTGTATAGCGAGGGAAATTGGACGCAAACCGGCGGGCAGGTGATACTCGGCCCGCATCAGTTTAAAAGGGATATGCCGGTTTTTGTATTGGGTCAAAGCTATCGCTGGGACAATGAAGAATCCGATGCCGCCTTTGACGCGGAAAATATCCGGCGTATAAACCGGGCTAAATGGAATTGTGCTTTTCTGACAGATGGCGGCTATTTTTCATCTTCGGATGACACGCCTTTTCCAAAAAACCTGCGGCCAGAAGAACAATTTGATGCTGGTGTTAAAATCGAGCGTGATCGGTATCGCGCATATGAAAAAGCGATGACGGCCTATTTTGCGCGTGACCGGTCCGGCACGGACGATGATCTTGAAATAGCCGCGCGCACGGCAAAGCTGGAATGGGAAGAGGCGGTTGCGTTTCTTGCAGAAAGTGGCCGCGCTGCGGGCAAGACAATGCAATATCAACCGCCCCCTATGCCGGCGGAATGCCTGTATCTGTCTGCTGATAAAACCGGTTATTCGGCTAATGAAAACGGGTCTTATGCAAACTGGAGCGAGGGCGTGGGTATATGGGTCAACCGGCGCGAATATCCCGATGCGCGTTTGAACATAAGCGCCGAATTTACCTTTGCCGATGGTAGCAAGGAACGCGCGAACAGCTACGAACTTGGCTTTGCCCTCGCTTCAGCAGCTATGCAGCGGCAGTTACAGTCGATCAAACTGACCTTGCTCCATGACGGGAAGGAATATTCTTCCCAATTCGATGTTCCGGCGGATTTTAATGCGCGGGTTTATGAAGTCAGCGTGGACAGACGCGTGTTTATAAAGCCGCCTTTTGCGGAGCTTCGATTAAATATGTCCGGTGACAAGCTGTTATCCGCAGATGGCAGTCGCGGATATTATGCTAAAACCCGGTAATGCGACAAGTGACCCCCCGCAGTAATACGCGAAGAAGATAAGGCTTACAAAAATTCCCGCAAGGTCGCAATAAACCTATCAAACTGGTCATGGTGCAACCAGTGACCGGCATCGGCAAATTCCTTCACGACCGCGTTGTCGCCAAAATACTGCATGCGACCATCTTTCTCCGGATTGCTGGCCCAGCTGTCGGCACCATAGTGGAGCTGGGTCGGGCAAGTGACATTGGCCCACAGCGCGTGGATCGCATCCTGGGTCAGGTCGATGCTGTCCCAGTGTTGCACATAGGGATCGAATTTCCAGCTATAGCTGCCATCCTCATTGCGGATCACCGCATAGGTGGTGAGGTGCCGAGCCTGTTCATCAGACAGATGCTGGTTGGCATCCTGCATCCGCTTGAGCGCATCCTCAAATGTTGCGTAGCGCTTGACCTGACGGCCGGCGGCCTTGCGCTTTTCCTCAATGCTATTACGCACCCGCTGCAACTGACCAATTTTCTCGCGTTCGGCTAGCATCTCGGGTCCCGGGCCAAGCCCTTCTATCGCGACCAGCTTGCGCACTGTATCGGGATAAAGCCCGGTATAGCGTAGCGCGATATTGCCGCCCATGCTGTGCGCGACAATGGTGACGGGTGAGAGGTCCAGCTGATGGATCAGTTGCGCCAGATCGGTGACCATCGCCATGCTGGAATAATTGCCATCGGTACTCCACTGGCTGTCGCCATGCCCACGCACATCAGGACAGATAATATGCCAGTCATGACGCAATTCTTGCGCCACCCAGTCCCAGTTACGGCAGTGGTCCTTGCCCCCGTGCAGCAGGATCAGCGGTGGTGCATCGGCATTACCCCAATCGGCATAATGCAGTCGGAGGCGTTGGGAGAAATAGCTGTGGGAGGCGGGGCCGATAAGGGTCATGGCGGGTTCCGTTGGTGGTGGGTTTGTTTGAGGACGGCTGTAGGGGAGTTACAGTGACGGACAAGCATCCGTCAAATTTGTTGTGATCTCAACATCCCGAAACCGGACATTCGCATTTGCATTCTTTGATGGCGCAAATTGGGTGGCAAGTTGGCGCCTTCGCGCCAAAAAGAAGAATTTACCCTTCGAAGTCAATGCGAAGTCAATTTAGGAAAGGGCAGCGGCCCCCCAAGGCGCGAGAAAATCAAGCGCCGGGACATTATGCGAAGTGGTAACTCGTAGATTCGACAAATCAAGGCACTGACCAAGGTTACGACAATGAGCACGACGCTGTAAAGCGCCAAGGTATCGGCAATCGAAAACTGAGGAATAGCAACCCCAGAAACGACGACTGTTGAAGCCGTAGACAGGTGGATGGTAGCCTGAAGGAATATATAGATCACCAGGACATGAGACATATAGATCGAATATGACCATGCACCCATTGCGACGAAAGGGCGCATCCGTAGCAGTCTTCGCAAGCTCCCATCCCTTCCTTTAGCAATGGCTAGTATAAGAGCGGCAGCAATCAAAAAGACACCGACCTTTTGATACGGCTCGATAAAAATTCCGACATATAGAAAAAAAGAGACAAATATCGCCCATTGAAGCCAAGCTGGAACTTCCAACGATGGTTTGCGCGCGCAAATGCCGCTCACTATACAACCGGTAAAAAACCCAGCTAAGCATCGGTAGATTGCACTGTTATCAATGATCGCGAAAACAGAACTCGTCAAACCAAGTAGAGCGAAAAATCCAAATACATGCCACTTCGCTCGACCAAAAACTAAAACCACCAAGGCGAAAAGCAGGTAACAATAGAACTCAACACTAATTGACCAAGCAGGGCCGTTGAACGTGCCCCAACCAATGCTCGGGCCAAGCGCCTGCGTTAGCGTGAGTTGGGATATAATATCGGAAAAGCCATTCGCCGTGAATGCGGCAGCCTCAAACTCCGGATACCCAATTGCGCCAATTATCCATTTGGCCACTTCGATCGCAAAGAATGCAAGAAAGAATAGGAAGTGAACTGGATAGAGCCTTCCCAGCCGTAGCAGTTGAAAGCGGAGTACATCTCTGGTGGAGTTCAGTCGGTCTCCATAGATCATACAGATCACAAAACCCGACAAGACAAAAAACAGGTCCACCATGGCGGTTCCGTTTCGGAAAAAATCAATATCGTAGAGCCAAGGATTCCATGCCGGGAAATGCACAAACACTACTAGTGTAGCAGCAATCCCGCGGAGACTTTCAAGCTCTTCAATTTTAGGTGGCGAATTTTCCGAAATATTATGTTCTCCACGACCGCCACTGCCGATCAGTTCCGGGTCGACAGATGGCCTCGTAGTGGTCACTTGTCAAACCGATGCAAGAAATTCAATTCGCCGCTCGTCGGTGGTGATGCAACATCCAGCTTCGCCCAACGAATATCGATACTATTTTCACGACAGCAGGCCAACGTCATCAACTGAGTCGTAAACTGACTGACCGCTATTGAATAGCTGATGTCCACTTTTTGCGCCCATCGCTGCCGCTACCCCAGCGCCACACCCTCAATCGTAATCCGGTTCAGATAGCGCCGATGCCCCTGATAATCATTCAGCGCATAATGCCACGTCGCGCGGTTGTCCCACATCGCCAGATCGCCCTCGCTCCATTTGTGGCGATGGTGGAAACGGTCCTGCATGATGTGGGCGTACAGCTCCTGTAGCAGCGCCTTGCTTTCTTCGGGCTCCATATCGACAATTTCCAGTGTGAAACCGGGATTGACGTACAGCCCTTTCGCGCCGCTTTCGGGGTGGGTGAGCACGATCGGATGGACGGCCGTTTGCCCGGCCTGATCGGCATTGGTGTAGCGATCACCAACGGCCTTGCGATATTCGCTTTCTTCGCCAAAAATATGCGCGTTGCCGTGACGGGCTTTCAGGTCTTTAATCCGTTCTTTCATGTCATCATCGAGCGCTTCATAGGCCGCTGCCATTCCGGCAAATAATGTGTCGCCACCGCTGGGCGGGATTTCCAGTGCGTAGAGGATCGAGCCCATCGCCGGAATTTCATCATAGCTGTGATCGGTGTGCCAGCCACCACCGATATTAAGCTGCTGGTCGGGCTCTTTGAGCACTTCGGCAATCGCGGGATAGCCTTCGCGCTGTTTGAAGAAGCGGTTGAAATCGATGTTGCCCCAGCGTTCGGCAAAGGCAATATGATCTTCGGGCGTCAGGTTCTGATTTTTGAAAAACAAAGCGCCGTGTTTCTGAAAGGCATTCCGGACTTCGGCGAATTGACCATCGCTCAGCGATTTGACATCAATATCCTCAACAATAGCCCCGACCGCATCGCTGGCTTTGGTAATTTGCATCGCTTTTCTCCCAAATAACGCATTTCTTTATAGTCGAAAACCATGATAGGATAAAGGAAACAAGGAGAATCCCCGATGACCGCCGCAAAACTGAATCGTCGCCAGTTAATCGCCGCCACTGCCGCAACAGGCGCTGTGCTTGCCACGGGCCCCGCCAGCGCCGCTGAAACGAGCGCGCCCGATCTAAAAGGCAAATCCATTTTGATCACCGGCTGCTCTTCGGGATTCGGCTATCTCGGCGCAATTCATTATGCCAAACTGGGCGCGAAGGTTTTTGCAACCATGCGAGGCTTGCCGCGACCTGAAGGCGCTGCGCTGGGAAAGGCAGCGAAGGACGGAAAGCTCGATGTGACGTTGCTGGAGCTTGATGTCTTGTCGGATGAGTCGGTGAACACAGCGGTGGCCGAGGCCGAACGTCTGAACGGTGGCGCGCTCGATGTTATCATCAACAACGCCGGTATTGGCACCGGCGCGCCGGTCGAGTTGCAGGATATCGAGGCGATGCAGTTGCTGTTTGAGACCAATGTGCTCGGCTATCAACGGGTGGCGCGCGCGGCGCTGCCGGCTATGCGGGCAAAGAAATCGGGAGCGATTTTCAATGTGTCCTCGCAGCTTGGCCGGGTGATGGTGCCGGGCATGGGACTGTATAGTTCGACCAAATTTGCGGTGGAATCGATGAGCGAGCAAATGGCTTATGAGCTTGTGCCGCATGGCGTTGATGTCACCATCGTCCAGCCCGGCGGGTTCCCGACCAAAATCTGGGAAAATGGAAATAAACTGACCGCCCCGATGCTGGAGCGTGCAGATGAAGAGCGCAAAGCGGCCTATCCCGAACTGGTTGCTGGTGCATTGCGCGACGGCGGTGGCTCGACTGATCCGATGGATATTCCGCGCGCAATCGCTAGCATAATTGCAATGGCTCCGGGTAAACGTCCGCTGCGCTTGCCGGTGCATCCTGGCGGCAAACCGCAGATCGGGATAAATGACGTCAGCGCGAAAACGCAGGTTGCGATGCTCGGCAATTCGCCCTTTGGGCCTTGGGTGAAGGATGTTAACGGGCGCGGTTAGTCAGGTGTGCCGGGCGGTTTCGCGTTTCACCAATAGCAGCGGCGCCAGATAGGTTACCAGGAATATCACGTTCGGTATCACATTTGGCGCATTGCCGGAGGCTAGCGAAGCGCCGCTATCAATGATGAACCACGTCAGAAACGTGTAGATTGAACCCTTGCGGATCAGTTCATTGCCTTGTTCGACCCCCGGCGCGGATATAAATACATACATAGCCATTAACCCGCCAAACACACCGCCCGCAATTGCCATCGCCATTTTTGCCTCAAGGGTGTTCAGTCCGGCGACACCCTCGTTGCCCGATGAAGCAAGCCGGAAGAACAGGTCATTCACACCGGTAAAGTCATTCACGCCTGCCAGCGCGAACAGGACGGCGACAAGGATCGAGAAAATCCCGACAATGCGCATATATTTTCCGGCCATTTGTGGTGACATGATATTCTCCTGTTTTCAGTTCCTCCGTCGATAAAGCACCATTGTCTCGGCAAAACAATTACCTCTCAAGTAAGTGCAAGGCAGCTGTAATTGTGGCAAAGAAATCAGCTTATCGGGAGACCTATCGATGCAAAGCGAATTTGGCAGCATATTGAAGGAGTGGCGCAAGGTGCGCCGCTTCAGCCAGCTTGACCTTAGCCTGGAAGCGGAAATGTCCGCGCGGCATTTGAGCTTTCTGGAATCGGGTCGATCAAACCCCAGCCGCGAGATGGTGCTGCGGCTCTCAGATGCACTGCAACTCCCGCGACCCGCCGCCAATCAGGCCTTGAACGCCGCCGGCTTTGCTCCGGTCTATCCCAGCCTGCCCGATGATGCCCCCGAACTGGCTCCGGTCAATCAGGCGATTGACATGATGCTCAGCCACCATGATCCCTTCCCCGGCATCGCGGTGGACCGGCACTGGAATGTAGTAAAATCCAACAACGGCGCGCAGATGTTGCTGGCGCTCGCCAGTCCCGACGGCACTGCCAATATGATGGACATATTGATCAACAGCGCCGGGCTTGATCTGATTGAGAACTGGGACGAGGCTGCAATGCTCTCGCTGACCCGTCTGCGTACCGAAATATTGGAACTGGGTGGGGATGAAAAGCTCGCGGCGCTTATGCAGCGCCTCGCCAATCATGAGCGCGTCAAGCAAATCGACATGAGCGCGATCAACCTCAATCAGGCGGTTATTCCAACGATCCTTCGCATCGGCGAAAAGCGATTGTCTTTGTTTTCGACCATCGCCCAGTTTGGGAGCGTGCAAGATACCAGGGCAGGAGAAACGAAGATCGAGTTGATGTTCCCGATGGACGAGGAAACCGTTCAGTTTTTCGCAAGATAAGGGCTGGCATCGTGGCTCCCTCGCAGATAGATTGGCGCAAGGGAGAGAAATATGACAATCTCGAAACGCGGCCTGTTGGCGATTGGCTTGTGCCTCGCCAGCTGCACCACTGCTGCTCCACCGGTAGCGGACACCCAGCCCGACACGCTGTCCAAAATCGACACCATGATCGATTCCGGCGAGCTGGACATGTCTGGCTGGCAGAAAAATATGCCCGACTGGTTCGCATCGGTGGAGCCGTTCAAGGTCATCGGCGAAGATCAGGGCGCGGTTTATTTTGTCGGCACCAAGGGACTTGGGATGTATTTCATTCCCACCAAGGATGGTCATATCGTGATCGACGGCGGGATGCCGGGGCAGGGGCGATATGTCGCCGATGCGATCACAAAACTGGGCTATGATCCGCAGGATGTGAAAATTCTGCTCAACAGCCATGCGCATCTCGATCATTCGGGCGGTCTGGCTGAATTGAAGACGTTGACCGGTGCGCAGTTGCTGGCGAGCGAGGGCGACCGTTCGGCTCTGGAAGGCGGCTTCTATCTCGGCTCGGAAAAGGAGAGCTATCTGAACGCGCCGCCGGTGAAGGTCGATGCAATCATAGCAGACGGGAAGACTGTATCTCTGGGCGGCGTCACCCTGACCGCCCATATCACGCCGGGACATTCCCGTGGCTGCACTAGCTGGATGATGGATGTGAAGCAGGGCAGCGAGAGCTTCAAGACGCTGTTTTTCTGTTCTGCCTCGGTGGCGGCCAACCGCCTGATCGGACCGCCGCAATATGAGGGGATCGTAGAGGATTACCGCAAGACATTCGCGATCACCAAGGATTGGCAACCGGATATATTTCTGTCCAACCATCCGGAATTTTTTGGCATGGCGGGCAAGCAGGAGAAGCTGGATTCTGGCGATCCGCTGGCTTTTGTCGACCGCGACGGCTTCCCCGTCTTTATTGCAAAAATGAAAAGCGATTTTGAAGCGGCGCTGCAAAAACAGATGCTCAAACATAACGCCATCATGAACTAGGGGAGCAGCATATGGGACAGGCAAAGGCGCTGGCCGAGCAATTCTGGGACATTCAGATCAATGGCAGCCATGTGGATCTGCTGCCACTCTTCGCTGATAATGCGGTGTTTGAAGACCCTGCGATTGGGCGGGTTGAAGGCAAGCCTGCCATCGCAAAATTGCTCGCCCATCTGGACAAATTATTCGCAGGTAATCCGCCGCAGTTTGAAGTGCTGGAAATTGCCGGAGACGAGACGGTCGCGTGGTCGCGCTGGATTTGGAAGCGGCCACAGGGCGATGTTGAAGGGGTGGGGCTTTACCGGGTGCAGGATGGGAAGTTCATTTCCTATCGCGACGTTTTTGCGGTGCCGGAAAATTTGGCTGATTCAAGCTGAACGGGATATCTTGTCGCCAAGCTATATGTTTGAATAAAATCAGCGAATATCGGTGCTGCGTCGCAACGGATGGGTTTTTGCATTTTCCGTGACCATGGAAACATTGACCGGCGCCTGAAATTCCACACCGAAGACACCTTTGCGCACCCAGCGCACCAAGCCATGCACGCTGCGGCCATTGTCGAAGCGTACGGTAACCCGTTCCCCTTCGCTCGGCGCGTTGAAACAGGTCGCCTGAAGGCCGCCTGATGACATGTCGCGGATCGTGACCGGCTGCATCATCCCCGCACCGCGGCGCAATTGACCGACAAATGGACATTGAACACGGTTTTCACTCCGTGTTGTCATGTCATTATTTTGTGCCGTTGAAGCCATGATTCTGGTCCTAGTTCGAAATGGCGGTACCAGCATCTGGTTAATTTTTTGTAAATTGTGATTAGTGGCTCAATACCAAATATCGGTGAGAAACGCGAAACATATTGGTCAGGCGTTGTTGCTGTCAAAAATCAATCGCCAGGCCTTTATGCTCCCAGTCGCCATAACGGGTCGGCCCGCTTTTCTCCAATATCTCGTCGGTTTTTTCCAGCGGATCAGGTTCTGGCACCGGCTTGCTTTTGGAAAGATGTGCGGGCGGTTTTACGTGGTTAGGGCGATCGCCAGGTTTTCTATCGTTTTTGTCCATATTTTTGATATCCCGTAAAATTGAAACATCCCGCCTCCCTCCTTATATTGGATGAGAAACAGGTATAAGCAAGCGAGTATTTTGCGATGAATATGATGAAGACAACAATGTTGCTGGCGGCACTGACCGCTTTGTTCATGGTCATGGGTTTCTCGTTAGGCGGCCCGCGTGGTGCTATTCTGGCGTTCATGGTCGCAGCAGGGATGAACCTGTTTACTTACTGGAACGCCGACAAGATCGTTCTGAAAATGCACAATGCTGTGGAGGTCGATGCTTCCAGCCATCCGGAATTTTATGGCATGGTGCAGCGGCTCGCGCAGCGCGCCGGGTTGCCGATGCCAAAGGTCTATATTGTCGATCAGGCGCAGCCCAATGCTTTTGCAACCGGGCGCGATCCTGAACATTCGGCCGTCGCGGCGACCACCGGACTGCTCAATATGCTCAGCCACGATGAAGTGGAAGGTGTGATGGCGCACGAGCTGGGTCATGTGAAAAACCGCGATACGCTGATCATGACGATGGTGGCGACCATTGCCGGTGCCGTTTCCATGCTAGCCAATTTCGGGATGTTCTTTCGCAGCAACAGAGGGCTGGCCGGGATTCTGGCCGTCCTGGTTGCGCCTTTCGCCGCGATGATCGTGCAAATGGCGATCAGCCGGACCCGCGAGTTTGGCGCGGATAAATCCGCCGCGAAGATTAGCGGGAAACCGCTGGCGCTGGCTTCCGCTTTGGCGAAAATTTCAAGCGAGGCGCAACATATTCGCAATCCTGTTGCAGAGCGCAATCCTGCTGCCGCGCAGCTGTATATTGTGCCCTCTGGCGTGAAGCAGATGTTTTCCACACACCCGCCGACGGAAGACCGGATTGCCGCGCTGCAGGATATGGCCGGTGCATTTGGCGGCGGCGGAACAGATAGCTGGTCCAGTCGCCCCGATGAAGTGGGTGATATGAGCGGCCTCAGGAAGCGCAGCGCGCTGGATCCTAGAGGGCCGCGATAACGAAACACTGTGCTCCGGACTTGATCCGGAGCCGGTTGCGTCTATGGGGAGGCCTGCGAGAATCGCCAAAGGTTCCGCATCAAGTGCGGAACACAGATAATGAACGAACCCAACGCAAAAATCCCCGGTCTCGCTGCTCGCCAGTCCGCTATCCGGCTGCTCGACGCTGTATGTCGGCGCGGCGAGACGCTCGATCAGGCGATGCCAGCGGCGACCGGCAAGCTTTCCAATCCTTCGGACAAATCGCTTGCCCACAATATTGCGGCCAATGTGCTGCGCTGGATGAGCGCGCTGGATGCGATGATTGACAGCGCAACCCGCAACCGGCTTGCCGATGATGCCAAACCGCGGATGGCTCTGCGTATCGCGCTGGTGCAAGTGCTGATTCTGGAAACACCCCAGCATGCCGCCATTTCAACCGCTTTGCCGCTGGTTCATGGCGGTCCGCGGCGGCTGGTGCATGGCGTGTTCTCGACAGTGATGCGCGGCATTGAATCCGGCAAGCTCAAGCTGCCGGAATACCCTGCGATCCCTGAGGAAACCGAGAACCGCTGGATGCAGAATTGGGGTCCGGATATTGGCGATGCGGCTTCACAGGCATGGTCCAAACCCGCATTGCTCGATTTAAGTTTTCGGGATGAAAATGTTGGAGAATTTATCCAGCAATTCGAAGGCGAAAGCCTCGCTCCAAAACACCTCAGGATGCTTCCATCTGTTCCATTGACCCAGCTACCTGGCTTTGATGAGGGCGCGTTTTGGGTGCAGGATCTGGCCGCATCGATACCAGCGCGCCTGCTCGGAGAAGGCAATGTTGATGGTGGGGCAAAGACCGTGCTTGATTTTTGTGCAGCGCCCGGCGGCAAGACGATGCAACTGGCGAGCAATGGCTGGAAAGTGATCTCGGTCGACAATAATGCAAAACGCATGGAGCGCTTTCACGATAATTTGAGCCGCACCAAGCTCGAGGCCGAAACCGTTATTGCGGACTTGATGAAGTGGAAACCGTCCGAGCCAGCAGACGCTGTCTTGTTCGATGCACCATGCAGTGCGACTGGCATTTTCCGGCGTCATCCCGATGTGCTACATTGCATCGGCTCGCGCCAGATAGCGGACCGCGCTGAAGTGCAACGTGCCTTGCTTGAGCGCGTAGCGCCGTGCGTGAAGCCGGGCGGTGTTCTCGTGTATGCGGTCTGTTCGCTGGAACCGGAAGAGGGCGAAGAACAGATCGAAGGACTTCTGGAAAAGCGGGATGATTTCGAGATTGAAAAAGTCACCAGTGGTGAGTTGCCCGATGGCATAGAACCACAAGCTGACGGAACGGTTCGCACGCTGCCCAATATGCTTGCCGAACAGGGTTATCTTGACGGTTTCTATATCGCGAGATTGCGCCGCAAAAGCTGAAAATCCATATCTTGTGAACCTGTCCCCAAACTGTCCACAAGGGAGTGTGGATACGTCGGAATCGCATCTTGCTAGCGCGGTGTAAAAATTCTAGATGCCATGGCAGATTAAGGAAGTTCCATGTCCCACAACATCCGCATTGCGCCATCTATCCTGTCTGCTGATTTTGCGAGGCTTGGCGAAGAAGTGCGCGCCATTGATGAAGCGGGTTGTGACTGGGTTCATGTTGATGTGATGGACGGGCATTTTGTACCGAATATCACAATCGGCCCGGCGGTGGTAAAAGCGCTGCGACCGCACAGTGCAAAACCGTTTGACGTGCATTTGATGATTTCACCGGTCGATCAGTTTCTTGAGGATTTCGCTGACGCCGGCGCGGATATTATTTCTTTCCACCCTGAGGCAGGCGCGCATCCGCACCGCACCGTGCAGACAATCAAGTCGCTTGGAAAAATGGCAGGCTTGGTCTTAAACCCGGCGACACCGCTGAGCGCTTTGGATTATTTGATAGATGACCTCGACCTCATTCTCGTGATGAGCGTGAACCCGGGCTTTGGTGGGCAGAGCTTTATCGACACGCAATTGAGGAAAATCGAAGCGATCAGGAAACGTATTGACGAGACAGGCAAGGATATCCGGCTCGAAGCTGATGGGGGCATTGACTTGACCACCGCGCCAAAAGCAATTGCCGCCGGCGCGGATACATTGGTCGCTGGCACCGCGACCTTCCGTGGCGGCCCGGAGCAATATGCCGCCAATATCAGCGGCCTGAGGGGTGAATGAGCGAGAGCGCACCGGATCACGACGATTGGGATGAGGAAAGCCCGGATCGTTATAGCGGAGAGCATGAGGAAGCGCCGGACGGCCGCAGCCTGACCTTGCGCTCGGATGGCGATCGCGGGCAATCACTCGCCGAGCAAGCGGCCATGCTCTACTACCGTCTGACGTGGCGGATGCCGATGCACAAGCTGCGTCTGTCGGGAAAATTGCCGTTGAGGCTGCTTGCGGTGCCGGTCGATCCTGTTGATGGCGACCGGGTGCAGGGTACCGCCGTGCGTGCGGGCTATTTTCTGTTTCGTGGCCTCAAAAAGAAACACGAGGGCATTGATTTTGCCGACCTCAAACTGCCGCCCGCTTTTGAGGATTATGTGCACCGCTTCCAGTGGCTGCGTGATCTTGATACCGCGGCGTCACGCGACCAGGCAGTACCGGTTGCCGAAAAGCTGATCGAACAATGGCTGGACGCGAACGGCGGAAAAATCCGTCAACCAGCATGGAGGCCCGATAATTGCGGTTGGCGGTTGCTGATCTGGGCCAGCCATGCGCCGCTTATTCTCTCGTCCAATGATCTGATCTACCGCTCCAAATTGCTCAACAATATCGCCCGCACCGCGCGGCATTTGGACCGCACGGCAGACAAGGCAACCTCCAGCCTCGGACGGCTGGTGGCATGGAGCGGCGTTGTTGCGTCCTCATTATTGTTGCCGGAAGGGCGGGTGCGCCAGATTGTTGGCGAGGCCGGTCTGCAAAAAGCGATGGGCGAGTTTTTCTTTGCCGATGGCGGTTCGGTGTCCCGTTCTCCGCTTAACCAGATGGATGCCGTCATCCTGCTCTCGATGCTCAAGCAAGTCTATATCGCTCGCGGGAAGATGCTCCGGAATATCTGGAAGAAGCGCTGAACAAAGCGGTGCCGCCGCTCACCGGGCTCACCCATTTTGATGGCACGATGGGCAATTGGCAAGGCAGCGGCGCAACGGCGCGGGAACAGGTGGCACAGGTTATCGAAGCCAGTGGTGTGCGGGCGCGGCCTCTGCGCCAGGCACGGGACTGGGGCTATCAGCGCGTGTCGTCCGGGCGCTCGGTGCTCATTCTCGACGCAGCACCGCCACCAATTGCGCGCATGGCAGTCGCGGGTTGCGCTTCCACTTTGGCCTTTGAGTTTTCCAATGGCGACTGCCGGATCATCACCAATTGCGGCGGCGCAGGGTTGGTCGGTGCGACGATTCCTGCCAGTCTTGCGCGTGGACTTCGCACAACGGCGGCTCACAGCACCCTGTGCATTGATGATAGCAACAGCACCTCGATCCTGCCCGATGGCAAGCTGGGTCGCGGTGTCAATGAAGTGGAATTGTTCCGCCGCGATGTTGAAAATGCGACCCGGCTGGAGGCCAATCACGACGGCTACGCGCGGCGCTTTGGCCTCAATCACAAGCGCCTGTTGCTGCTTCGCTCCGATGGTCTGGAGTTGCGCGGAGAGGACATGCTGATCCCCGATGGCCGCAAGCGCCGCCGCAAGAAGGATGATGTGCAATATGCACTGCGTTTCCATCTCGGACCGAATATCGAGAGCGATCTCATATCCGATGGCAAAGGCGTATTGCTGCGGCTGGAAGACGGCAATTTATGGCAATTCCGCTCGACCAGCAGCGCGATTATATTGGAAGAAAGTGTCTGGGTTGACGGCATGGGTATCCCCCACGAAGTCCGGCAAATGGTAATATCGGGATCAGTGGGCAGCGGCGGCGGGGCGACCGGCTGGCTGCTCAAACATATGGGTTAAACGGGGAATTTATGACGGAAAATATTCAGGTAAAACGCGCGCTTTTGTCGGTATCGGACAAGACTGGTCTGGCCGAACTGGGCAAGCAACTGGCGGCCATGGGCGTTGCGCTGATCTCGACCGGCGGCACGGCGAAGGCGTTGCGCGATGCGGGGCTTGAGGTCGCGGACATCAGCGATGTCACGAACTTTCCCGAAATGATGGATGGCCGGGTAAAAACCCTGCATCCCAAGGTCCACGGCGGCCTGCTGGCACGGCGCGATGATGCGGGTCATGTCGCTTCGATGAAGGAGCATGATATTGCCGGAATCGATCTGGTGATCGTCAATCTCTATCCCTTTGCCCAGACCGTGGCCAAGGGTGCGGAACGCGACGAGATTATCGAAAACATCGATATTGGCGGGCCAAGCATGGTGCGGAGCGCGGCGAAAAATCACGATTTCGTAACGATTGTAACTGATGCTGCCGATTACGATACATTACTTACTGAGCTCAAGGAACATGGCGGCGCGACCTCGCTGGCTTTTCGCAAAAACATGGCGGCCAAGGCTTTCGCTGCGACCGCGACCTACGACAGCATGATCGCGCAATGGTTTGGTTTTGCCGATCAGGGCAAGATGTTTCCGGACACATTGCCGCTGACGATGAGCCGCCCGGTTGAATTACGCTATGGTGAAAACCCGCACCAGATGGCGGCACTGTACCTGCCAAATGGCCCTTCCGCTTCAGGCATTGCGCAAGCAAAGCAACTGCAGGGCAAGGCGCTGAGTTACAATAATTACAACGATGCGGATGCTGCGCTCGAACTGGTCAGCGAATTTCGTGATAGCCCGCCAACCGTGGTAATCGTCAAGCACGCCAATCCGTGCGGCGTGGCAAGCGCGGATAATATTCTCGACGCCTATAAAGCGGCTCTGGCCTGCGACAGCGTGTCGGCTTTCGGCGGGATTATTGCCGTCAACCGGCCTCTCGATGGCGCGGCAGCCGAAGCGATGACCGGCATTTTCACAGAAGTCGTTTGCGCCCCCGACGCTGATGACGATGCCAAGGCGATTTTTGCGAAGAAAAAGAATTTGCGGCTGCTGCTAACAGGTGAACTGCCTGATCCGAAGCGTGGCGGCATGGCATTTAAATCCATCGCTGGTGGCTTCCTGCTCCAGTCCCGTGACAACGGGCATGTTTCTGACGATGATCTGAAATGCGTAACCAAACGCCAGCCGACAGAGCAGGAAATGGCCGATTGCCTGTTTGCCTGGACGGTCGCCAAGCACGTGAAATCAAACGCGATTGTTTACGCCAAAGACGGCGCGACAGCAGGCGTAGGCGCGGGCCAGATGAACCGGCTGGAATCCGCGCGCATCGCCGCCTGGAAAGCCAAGGATGCGGCAGAGAAAGCCGGTTGGAGCGAAACGCGCACCATTGGGTCTGCGGTGGCGTCTGATGCGTTCTTCCCGTTTGCCGATGGTTTGCTGGCGGCAGTTGAAGCAGGGGCAACGGCGGTTATTCAGCCCGGCGGATCTATCCGCGATGACGAGGTGATTGCGGCGGCGGATGAGGCTGGCTTAGCGATGCTGTTCACCGGTATGCGGCATTTCCGGCACTAGAAAGCGGTGGGCATGTATATCCCGTCGCGATTACCCGCTATATAGATTCACGGAGATCAAAATCCCGCAAGCCAACCAAATCGCAACAATTGCGACGGTCGCATAAACACTGGTCGGTCGCTCTGATTGCGAGGATGCAGTTTCACGAAACTCCGCCATCAGCTGGTCCGGAATGAAACGCAGGGCCAGCCAGATACCTAGCGGTACGATTATGATGTCATCAAGATATCCGAATAGGGGAATAAAATCGGGAATGAGGTCGATTGGGCTAAGTGCGTATGCTGCCGTTGCCCCTGCAACGATTTTTGCGATGAACGGGGTCCGTCCATCGCGGGCCGCAATCCATATTGCGATTATGTCTCGCTTCAGGTTTTTCGTCCAAAGCTTGATATTCACTCCGGCCCAGCCTTACTCAGGCGTGGCGGCCTGGGCGTTTTGTCCGTCGCCTTCGGGAGCAGCGATAATATCGCGGGTTACACCGCCTTTATTGACGGTGAACGTTCCGGCATCGCCCACGGAGGAGCGGATACCCGCGTCCGAGTTACCAGCTTGACCAACGATTGCTGATTCGGTGACGCTGCGCGCCTGTGGTCCGCCAAACATGGCTTCCAGCGTCTGCTGCTGCGAACTGGCAACTTGCGGACGAGGCTCACCGGGACGTGGCGGGGTCAGCGCAAAATCAGGAGGAATAACCAGCGGCGCCTGCCGCGAAACAGCAAATTCATCGGGCCGGTCACGATTCAAAAACCCGCCGGAACCGCACGCAGAGAGCGCGATCAGTGAAACAAGGCTGATGCCGATGATGGATTTACGCATAATCATATTCCTAAAAAATCTCTAAACAGCCTGATAGCGCGCTCTTGCCACAGGTCAACTTTCATCAAGCTGAACCGTCCGCATTTTCCGTTTTCTCTTCCCGGATCAGCAAGGCCCTGGCCAGCAGGATGACGACCCCGATGGAAATAGCCGCATCGGCAACGTTAAAAATGAGAAATGGCCGGAAATCGCCAAAATGCAGGTCGGCAAAGTCAGCGACGTAGCCCATACGCGCGCGGTCCAATATATTGCCCATCGCCCCGCCAAGCACCATCGCCAGCGCGATAATATCCCACTTCGCTTTTTCGCGGTTCATCCAGACAAACACCGCGATGCCGATAAGGCCGGTCAATGCAACCAGTGCCCAGCGCTGGAAATCGCTGGATGCGGTCAGAAAACCCATGGAAACGCCGTAATTTTCCGCCCAGGTGAGATTGAAAAAGGGCAGCAGCTCAATCTGGCCTTTGCCTTTGAGATCGAGCGGATGCATCACCAGATATTTGGTGAACTGGTCAGCGAAGAAAATCAGGAAGGCGATAATCAGGCCCGTGCGGCGGTATTTTTTGATTGGGTCGGTCATAAGCAATTCACCATTTTACTGTCGTCATTGCGAGGAGCGAAGCGACGCGGCAATCCAGAGCGGTTAGCGACGCTCTGGATTGCTTCGCTGCGCTCGCAATGACGAGTGTGCGGCGATTATCTCTCATGCCACCACCTTCTGGCAACGTCCGCACAACGCGCCATCTTCTTCCACTTCGGGGAGGAGACGCCAACAGCGGCCGCATTTGTGGTTGTTGGTTTTGGTGACGGTGACGTTGCCTGATAAAGCTTTTTGATCATCATCCAATTTGCCTAGTTGGCTTAAATTGACATCAGATACGATCAGAACCTCTGACCAATCAATACCGTCAGTCCGATCAAAGTTACCAGCATCCAAATCCAAAATTACATCTGCTTCCAAACTAGACTTGATTTCCTTCTCACGTCGAAGGGGCTCTATATAAGAATAGACCATTGCACGCCCCAACCGGACCGCTCTCCACCTGTCCGCAAGAATGTCATCTTTCCAACCAGCATCAACCTCCGGCCACTCCTTCAAATGAATGCTATCATCCTCATCCGGAAAACGGCTCTGCCAGATTTCTTCGGCAGTAAACACCAGCACCGGGGCGATATAGCGGGTCAGTGCGTGGAACAATATGTCCATCACCGTCCGGTACGCCATCCGCTTGGGATCATCGGGCGCATCGCAATACAAACAGTCTTTGCGGATATCGAAGAAGAAGGCGCTTAAATCTTCCTGCGCAAAAGCGTTCAGCACCCGCATATAGGGGCCGAAAGCAAAATCATTGACATGCTGTTTCAGCTCCGCATCCACCTCGGCGAGGCGGTGGAGGATATAGCGTTCCAGCTCGGGCATATCGGCAACCGCAACGCGCTCTGCCTCGGTGAAGTCGCCCAGACCGCCAAGCATATAGCGGAAGGTGTTGCGCAGCTTGCGATAGCTATCCGAAACGCCCTTGAGGATTTCGTCGCCTATCCGGTGATCCTCGGTGTAATCAACGCTCGCTGCCCAAAGCCGCAGGATATCCGCGCCCTGCACGTCGATCACCGTTTTGGGATCGAGTGTATTGCCCAGCGACTTGGACATTTTCTTGCCGGTTTTATCGAGCGTCATCCCGTGGGTCAGCACCGCCTTGTAAGGCGCGTGGCCCCTTGTGCCGCAACTCTCCAAAAGACTCGACTGGAACCAGCCGCGATGTTGGTCACTGCCTTCGAGATAGAGATCGGCGGGTGTTTGCTGATCGGGCCATTTGCCGCTTTCCAGCACAAAGGCGTGGGTGCAGCCACTGTCAAACCAGACGTCGAGAATATCGGTTATGACCTCAAAGTCATCGAGCGCATATTTATCGCCGAGGAAATCCTGATGATCGGCATTGAACCAGGCATCAGCCCCACCCGCCTTAAACGCTGCAATAATCCGCTCGTTTACCGCCGGATCGTTGAGATATTCGCCGGTCTTGCGGTCGACAAAAAGCGCAATCGGCACGCCCCAAGCGCGCTGGCGGGAGAGCACCCAGTCCGGGCGGCCTTCAACCATCGATTCCAGCCGCCGCCGTCCGCGTTCGGGCACAAAGCGCACTTTGTTGCGGATTTCGTCCAGCGCAACTTCGCGGAGGGTTCCGTTGATGCCTTCAGCATGGCCGATTTCAAGCCCCTCCCCTTCAGGGGAGGGGTTGGGGTGGGGGAGTTCCTTCGCGAGTGCGCTGTTCGGGTCGTCCCCACCCCGGCCCCTCCCCTGTAGGGGAGGGGGGAGTCCATCGGCACAAACCATTGCGGTGTGCAGCGGTAAATAATCTTCGCTTTCGAGCGCCAGCTATGCGGATAGCTATGGGTGAAATCGGCGCTGGCCGACAACAGGGCGCCGGCTTCGCGCAAATCCGAACAGATCGGGCCATCCGGGCCGTTGAAATTCTTGTTGATCACCCCGCCGGCGCGTTCATCGCTACGCGGCAGCCATTCCCAGTCCTCGCGATAGACGCCGTCGGCATCGACCGCGAACACCGGATTGATGCCATTGGCCTTGCACAGATCGAAATCATCCTCGCCATGGTCAGGCGACATATGGACCAGACCCGTACCCGCATCGGTGGTGACAAAGTGCGAGCCGTCGAGAAACGGGCGCGGTTTGGTGTAGAATTCACTGTCCGGGAAATTGTCGGCCATGGGATGTTTGGCTGTGGCTCCGGCAAGTTGGGAGCCTTTGCCTGACCAATGAATTTGCTCAGATTGAGCAAGCCCGTAAAGCATCCGAGTAGATTTCAATTCTTCAAATAGATCAGCAGCGATCAAAATTCTTTTACTTTGGCTGGGGTCCATCTGCGTTGGAGGCGAACCACGTTCAGTGGTTGGGATTAATTTTGGAGTGAAGTGATCGACCAAAACATAATCAACATCCGCCCCATAAGCGAGTGCCTGATTGACCGGAATTGTCCAAGGAGTCGTCGTCCAGATCACCGCATGCGCACCGACCAGTTCCGGCGCATTTGGCGCCTCGACAATCTCGAACGCCACATCAATCTGCGTCGAGGTGATATCCTCATATTCCACCTCGGCCTCGGCCAGCGCGGTTTTCTCCACCGGCGACCACATCACCGGTTTCGCCCCGCGATACAACTGTCCCGCTTCTGCAAACTTCAAGAGCTCTGCGACAATCGCGGCTTCGGCGTCATAGTCCATCGTGAGATAGGGCTTGTCCCACTCGGCAAGTACGCCGAGCCGCTTGAATTCCTCGCGCTGGACATTGACCCATTTGTCCGCATAGTCGCGGCATTCTGCGCGAAATTCGCTGGCCGGGACCTCGTCCTTGTTGCGCTTTTTCTTGCGATATTGCTCCTCGATCTTCCATTCGATCGGCAGTCCGTGGCAATCCCAGCCCGGCACAAACGGCGCGTCCTTGCCCAGCAAAGTTTGCGATCTTACGACGATATCTTTAAGTGTCTTGTTAAGACTATGCCCTATGTGAATGTTTCCATTGGCATAAGGTGGCCCGTCATGGAAAATGAACTTATCCCGCCCTGCGCGGCACTTTCGCAACTTTTCATAAAGCCCGATTGTCTGCCAGCGCTCCAGGATCGCCGGTTCCTTGGCGGCAAGTCCGGCCTTCATCGGGAAATCGGTCTTCGGCAGGAAAACCGTGTCTTTATAATCTGGTTTGGTGGTGTCAGTCATGATCGCCGGGGATTACGGACAGTTGCGCCTTCACGCAAGATATTCTCGCGCCTTGTGACAATCGCGCTCCATACGGGTCTTTAATTCGTCGAGATCATCAAACTTCTGTTCGCCGCGCAGGAAGTGGTGCAGTTCGACTTCGATTGTCTTGCCATATAGATCTTCGTTGAAATCAAAGAAATATGGCTCAAGTAGTTCTTTGGGCGGATCGAAGGTTGGCCGGATGCCGAGATTGGCGGCTCCGTTCAAAATTCGCCCGTCTGGCAATTTGCCCTTAACCGCATAAATCCCGTATTTCGGGCGCAGATAATGGTCGATGTCAATATTGGCCGTGGGATAGCCCAATAAGCGGCCATTTTTATCGCCGTGAATAACTTCACCTTCAATCGCAAAGGGGCGTGTCAGCAGTGCGTTGGCAGTTTCACAGTCGCCATTTTTCAAGGCATCACGGATACGGCTGGAAGAAATGACTTCATTGTCATCGCTTACCGGGCCAACGGTTTTTGTCGATAAGCCAAGCGGCTTTCCTAGCTCGGCCATCACTACCACATTGCCCGCGCGGCCTTTGCCAAAGGTGAAATCTTCGCCGGTGACCACACCTGCCGCGCCAAAGCGGTCCACCAGCAATTTGGCGACAAAATCCTCTGCCGTGGTCCCGGCGAGTTCCGCGCCAAATTCAAAAACTAGCATTGCGTCGGCCCCGGCTGCCTTAAAAAGTCGTTCGCGTTGGCCCAGCGTGGTCAGACGAAAAGGCGGAGCATCGGGCGTAAAATGGCGAACGGGGTGCGGATCGAACGTGGCGATAATCGCGGGGCGGCCTTGGGCCTGTGCCCAATCGGTAGCGACCTTTGCCACGGCCTGATGACCTTTGTGAAAGCCGTCAAAATTGCCGAGCGCAATTATTGCACCGCGCAAGTCGCCCTCTATCCGGTCATGTCCGCTCAGCCGAGTCATAACCGGCTATTGGCTGGATTCTTGTGTCGGTTCAACAGCTTGTTTAGGCAAGTCTTTCAGCGGGCTCATCCCCTGCCTTAGAACGCGCAGAGCATTGAGGCCCATGACCGCACGGATTTCATCCTCGTTAAAGCCCGCGTCCATGAACGCTTGGGTGATATGGACAATACCGCTGGTGTCAAAGCGCGTGGTCACCGCGCCGTCAAAGTCACTGCCGAGTGCAACAAATTCAATCCCCACCAGATCGCGAACGTGCTTGACTGCCTTGGCTACGGATTTCGGGTCCGTATCACACATCGCGCCGTCCCAGTAACCCAGGCCGATTACCCCGCCGGTTGCCGCGACGCCTTTGATCTCTTCATCGGTAAGATTACGGTTTACGCCGCAAACCGCCTGCAATCCGCCATGACTGGAGACCACGGGACGCCGAGCGATTTTCAGGACTTCTGCGACGGTAGCGTGGCTCGAATGGGCGATATCAACGATCATGCCCATGTCTTCCATATCGGTCACAATCTGACGTCCAAAGTCGGTCAGGCCCCCTTTTTTCTCGCCATGCATTGAGCCAGCGAGTTCATTGTCGAAGAAGTGCACTAGTCCGGCCATGCGCATACCGGCATCGTATAGTTTCTGGAGATTCGCGCGCTTGCCTTCCAGCGACTGGAGGCCCTCAGCGGAGAATAGCACACCGATCGGTCTGTCATTGCCCGACAAGCCATCGATGTCAGCGGGCTTGCTGATCAGGGTTATGGCACCATCTGAATCGGCCACCGCGCGGCCGAGCTTTGTTGCATGCCACAACTGGCGTTCCAGGATCGAGAACCATGTCCGGTAGGGTTGCAGCTGCGCAATTGCGAGCAACGTAATCTGATCGGTATCGGCGCTATTGCTATCGTAATTCTGCCCACGCGGGGTTTTGGTCACGCTGGAAAAAATCTGCAGGCCGACATTGCCCTGCTGCAGGCGCTGCAAGTCTATATGACCGCGATCAACGCTATCGGTAATCTTGCGTTTCCACAGCAATGTATCGCCATGCAAATCAACGATCATCAGGCTGTCATGCAGTTCCTGCGCCTCGGGTGTAATGGGAGGAAGCGACTTGCCGTCAACCATATTGGTCTGTTTTTCAAACACACTTGGTGCAAAAATGAAGAAAGCAGCCGTCGCTATGGCGAACAAACCAAAGAATGAGAGCAGAAACTTCTTCATAGATTACTCTTTACGTGTCGGGGTTATGTGGTGGGGCGCTTCAACGTGACAAAACTATAGGCCGGCTTGCCGTCTGCTGCGTCATGTGCCTCGCGCACAGCCTCGGTCCAGTCCGATAGGTCAAAATCGTCGAGCACGGTATCGCCATCCGCATCCATATGCACTTCGGTGAGTTCGATGCGGTCGGCGCGCGGAATAAACTGTCGATAGATATCCGCGCCGCCTATTATCACGATATGGGGCGCATTTGCGGCCCTCACCGCTGCATCCACATCATGCGCAACGTCAGCGCCATCGCTTTCCCAATCCTCGTCACGGGTCAGCACGATATGACGGCGGCCTGGCAGCAATCCGGGCAGGCTGTCAAACGTCTTGCGCCCCATGATCATCGGCTTGCCCTGGGTTAAGGTTTTGAAGCGGCGCAGGTCGGCTGGTATGTGCCAGGGCAAAGCGCCATCCTTGCCAATGACGCCATTTTCAGCGCGGGCCAGGATCAAGATTATTTCAGGGTGGTTCATTGCTTGCCTTGTTTTGAACTTAGGCACCTAGCGCAGAAAGATAACAAACAATAGCTTAGAAAAACAACTTTGTCACATGGCCCATTTTGCGGCCCTCTCGGGCTTCGCGTTTGCCATATAGATGCAGATGATTGCGGTCATCGCCGAGGATATTTTGCCAATCGTCTGCTTGTGTGCCGATCAGGTTATGCATCTCGACCCGCTTGGCTGCCAATCCGGTGTCGCCCAGCGGCAATCCGCAAATCGCGCGGATATGATTTTCAAACTGGCTGGTGATTGCGCCCTCGATGGACCAGTGACCGCTATTGTGCACGCGGGGTGCCATCTCGTTGAACACGGGACCCTTGAAAGTCGCGAAAAACTCGCAGGTCAGCACACCAACATAGTTTATGGCTTGCGCCATATGTGCGGCCAGCGCGCGCGCTTCTTCCTGCTGATCCAGAATTTCAGAGGGTGCCGGGACGTTTGAAACCGACAATATGCCATCCTCGTGCACATTATGTGGCGTATCCCAAAACCGGATTTCACCATCTTGGGCGCGCACCAAAATCACCGAGAACTCATGGGAAAAGGTCACAAAGCCTTCGGCCACACAAGGTTGCTCACCAACCGCTTTCCAATGGACGTTCAAATCATCACCGGCTTTGATTCGCGCCTGCCCTTTGCCATCATAGCCCATGCTGATAGTTTTCAGGATGGCCGGTGCGCCAATTTCTGCGATGGCCTGCTCCAGTGACGTAATATCCGTAACCTCCGTAAAAGGAGCCGTGACCCCGCTCTGATCGCGGGCGAAGTTCTTTTCGGAGATTCGGTTCTGCGCAATTTCCAGCGCCCCGACCGGCGGATATAACGGCGCACGATCCTTGATGTGAAACAGGGGATCAACAGGAACATTCTCCCATTCAATTGTAATCACGGCACATTTTTTTGCGAAGCTATCGAGGCTC
The DNA here is from genome assembly GCF_012516475.1 of Parasphingorhabdus halotolerans. Lineage (NCBI taxonomy): Bacteria > Pseudomonadati > Pseudomonadota > Alphaproteobacteria > Sphingomonadales > Sphingorhabdaceae > Parasphingorhabdus > Parasphingorhabdus halotolerans. Next base: position 2,524,935 of record NZ_CP051217.1, read on the forward strand.
TCGAGATCATGATATCCGGCGCAGGTGAATTCGGCGGAAACCTCAGCCGCCACGCTCCGTTCTTCTGGCGCATAAATATGACAGTGATAGCCGAGCTGCGCCGCCGCAATCGCCATCATCCGGCCCAGCTGCCCGCCACCTAATATGCCGATAGTTGATCCGGGAGGAAGCGCGGTCATGCTGCGCTCATTCAGGCTTGTCTGCAACGGCAGCGCTTTGTGCCGCCCGCCATGCATCCAGGCGATTCGCCAGTGATGCGTCATTATTGGCCAAAATAGCAGCGGCCAAAAGCGCCGCATTCTTGGCCCCGGCCTCGCCGATTGCCAAAGTACCAACCGGAATGCCCGCAGGCATTTGCGCTATCGAGAGCAAGCTATCCATGCCGTTCAGCGCCTTGGACTGAATCGGCACGCCGAGCACTGGGATCCTCGTCATGGACGCAATCATACCAGGCAAGTGGGCGGCGCCACCCGCTCCGGCGATTATGACATTCAGCCCTCTGGAAACCGCTGATTTCGCATAATCATAGAGCCGGTCCGGTGTGCGGTGGGCGGAGACAATTTGAACGTCGTGAGCAACGCCCAGCTGTTCCAGTATATCCGCACCAAGCTTCATCGTGGACCAGTCTGATTGGCTGCCCATGATCATTCCGATTTTCGGATCAATTTCTGCTTTTGCTTCGCTCATATATGCACCTGAAACATGCCGTGGAAGCACAGCCTCTTAGCGCTGATTATAGAGTGTGGCAATCAGGCAATGTTCCATTAGCAGAAACGGGGTGCGAATATTCACGACGGGCAAGAGTTTCCAATTGATACGCGGAATGAAATCTTGTTTTTTCAATAAAATTGACTAGTGAACAAATTTCGAACAAATAGTGTTTCAGCTTCTATTTGCTGTAAACTTGCATGGTACCACAGGGATATGAAATTGGTCAGCGGCAACAATAGTACGACCTCACTATGTAAAAAATGCATTGTTCTGGAACAAGAAAATGCTCGGATGAAGCTGCAGATATCAGAGCTGGAAAAAATGGCCCGGCATGATGTTCTGACTGGATTGCCCAATCGCCGGTCGTTCATTGAAGCACTGGAAACCCGGATCATGCGGTGTCAGCGCTATGGCGATATAACGGCACTATTGTATCTCGACGTCAATGGCCTCAAATCCGTCAATGATGCCCAAGGACACACAGCTGGAGATCAATTGCTTGTTCATTTGGGGCGCCTACTGGATGACAATATTCGTGCTTCGGACATGGTTGCCCGCATTGGCGGCGATGAATTTGCACTCTTGCTCGACAAGCTTGATGCCGATCAGGTGGAAGCGAAAATCAAATTCCTGATGGAAAGAATTGCAAGTTCCACTTTGCATTATGATGGTTCGCAGATCAAAATGAGTGCGGCCATTGGCTATTGTTTTGTCGGCCCCAAGGATTCTGTTGAAGATCTCATGGTACAGGCAGATCAGGCGATGTATGCCTTGAAGCCGGGTCAGAGCTAAGCCGATCCAGCGTTTGGGTTCTCAGCGTTCGGACAAATAATAGCGTTCAATTTCATTGAGATCCCCATCGAGATTGTAGATAATCGGTTGTCCGGTCGGGATTTCCAGGCCGGTAATTTCATCATCGGCAATATTGGAAAGATGTTTGACGAGTGCCCTCAGGCTATTGCCGTGGGCTGATATTAAAACGCGTTTTCCACCCTGCAATTCCGGTGCGATGCGGGTTTTCCAGTAAGGCAACACGCGGGTAATGGTGTCTTTCAGACTTTCGGTGGCAGGCACTTCTATGCCCTTGTAACGCGGGTCACTGGACATTTGATATTCGCTATCGGCGGCCATGGGCGGCGGCGGTGTATCAAAAGAGCGCCGCCAGATATGCACCTGCTCGTCGCCATGTTTATCTCGGGTTTCCTGTTTGTTGAGGCCAGTAAGGCCGCCATAGTGGCGCTCGTTCAACCGATAGTTTTTCTCAACCGGTAGCCATAGCCGGTCCATTTCCTCCAGCGCCAGATTGAGCGTTTTGATGGCCCGGCTTTGCAAACTGGTGAAGCAAAGATCGGCATCAATGCCCTTTTCTTTCATCAATCGCCCTGCGGCGCGCGCTTCCTCAATACCCTTCTCGGTCACGTCAACATCCCACCAGCCGGTAAAGCGGTTTTCGAGATTCCATTGTGATTGACCGTGGCGAAGGAGAATGAGTTGGGGCATGAGTTGGCTGATCCTGTACTGCTGTTTGACGCTCCCTAGCGCGGTGCAAACGACAGGCCAAGCCGGTTTATCGTGCCGGTTCTTTGGTTTGCGCAACTACAACCTTGTAGCGGCCTACAATTCGGTCGATTTCGGCCTGATTTTCTTCTCCCGCCTTTGCTTCAATATAGGCGGCGCGGATGCGATCGCGATTGGCAGCAAAATCGGCCTTTGCGGCTTGGTCAATCACCTCAATCCGTACCAGATGCAGGCCGAATGCCGATCCGACGGGTTTGCTCCACTGGCCCTTCGGCAAAGCAAATACCGCTTTTGCGAAATCCGGGCCAAAGGCACGCGCAACTTCATTTTGCGGTAGCGCCGCATAGCTGCGCTTCTGCATGAAAGGGTCGCCGAGTGATTTCCAGTCGGCGCCATTTTGCAGTTTTTCGCGCGCGCCATCTGCGACGGCTTCCAAAGCATCGCCGTGTCTTTCCGGGCTGAAATATATATGGTTAAAGCTGCGCGTCTCGGAAATGTTGAACTTGTCACGATTTTTTTCAAACCAGCGCTCCAGTTCACTTTCTGACGGTTCGATATCGCTTTCACTGCCCGCAGCAACAAACCGCATTTTCTGGGCAAGGCGGCGTTTTATGATTTCATCGCCTTCCGCCATGCCGAGCCTCCCGGCTTCACGAGCAAGCGCTTCGTCCTCGACATATTGTGCGACCAGGCCCTTCCGGTCTTCGTCCGACGGCGCCGCGCCGGTTGTCCTTATCCACGTATCATCGAGCCGCGCTAGCACGGACTGGCTGACGACAATTGTCTGGTCATTGCTGTCCAGACCGCCAGCCCACAAATAGTCCGTGAGAAAGACAAGCAATCCCAGCGCCAGAAAATGGACCAGCGGTTCGCGCAGCAGTTTTTTCAAGCTTCAGGCCTTTCAGGCGGTGGTTGGCACATACCAGATCGGTGACGACCATGCACGTTCCTGAATGGTTTTTTGGAGCGCGGGATTAGGCGGAACACCGGCGCGCAAAGCATCCCAAGTGGACCAGCGGCATACCGGATTTTCGAGCACGCGGACATAATAGGATGCGCGCTGTCCATTCTTATGTTCAGGATCACGCCAGAAGGTCTTGAGCTCTGGCGCACCTTTGTCCTGAGAGATCGAGCAATCGCTCAAATCCACTTTTGCGCCATTGTCGGGACACCGGAAATTGGCGTCTACAGTGCCGCCGTCGCTGCAAGCCACATCAAAGATTTTTTCGTTGGCCTTGCCGCCATCGGTCCAAACTTTGACGATTTGCACGCGTTGTAGCGGTGCGCTTGCGGCGTCGCGCATGGCCCAGACAATAAAGCCCGGTGCTTTGCCTGCTCCGACAAGATCGCCGCCCATCGGGACGCCGTTTTTATAGGCCTTGCTGACCATAGCCGGATCGTCGAGCATTTTTTCGTCGAAACCAAAGCCGCCAAAGAACCGTAATTTGATCCGGGTGCCTGTGGTCGCATAGGTTTCCTTGCGGCGCATAGCATCAAATATCGCCTCACGCGTATTTTGCTCCGCCCAGACCGCCGCGTAGCCCGACGCGCTCCAGCGCGAGAACCAGTTGGCGGCGCGCGGATCGACCGTCACGCCCTCCCAGCTTTTCTTGTCGCCCGGTGGGACCGAACCGCGAAGTTCCGGTGTGCCATCGACTGCGCCAATTTTGGACCAGAAATTTTTCTCGTCAAACGACCCGCCAGCGACATGCGTGTCTGAAGAACCGATAAAACCGAACTGGAAAGGGTTGGCACCGATTTTCTCTGTCAATGCCAGCCCATTGACCAGCGCTTGCCTCACATAATCGCCGGTTGCGGTCTTGGATTTGGTCTGTGACGACAGTAGATATTCGTAAATTTCAAAATCAGCCCATTCGTCATTGGGTGATAACGAAGGATGGGTTTCGGACGTCCCCTTTACCTGAGTAATCTCGACAATAGGCTCGTTGCGCAAACGTTTTTCGGCATAAGCCTTGGTCAGCGGTTGGCCGTTGTAGGTTTCCATCTTGAACATTTCGCCATCGGACACGTTACTATTGTGCGGGATGGCCATAACGTCATTCCCTGCATCGCGCTGGCTATCCATCCAGTTCCACAAGTCTTCGGGATTGACTGAATCCACCGTCGCAAACGGCATATCGGGAGCGGACCCCTTGAACACCACATTGCGATGGAGATTGCCGCCGGCAAATCCGCCTTCCGGTCCCCTTGTGGTTCGCACGGCGGTATATTCATATCCCGAAAATGTCGTGAATTTGCCGGGTTTATTATATTTGTCTGCCGAATCCTTGATTTGTTTCCAGACGTTGCCGACAATTTTGGGATCATAGACGCCTGGCATTTTTACACCGTCACGAACCGCGCCGCCAATTAGCTGGAACGCCGTCAGAATTTTTTCCTGATCGGTGCTGAACATGTCCTTTGCCATGTCCAGTTTGGAGAGCACGGTCCCCGGTGTGTTCATGGTCTCAAGATGGCCAAGGTAGGATGCGTGATCGGTAACCGCCATAAAGTCTAGAGGCGGCCCCTCGAGTTTCAGATCATAGCCGAGGGGATGCTTGATGGTCTCCCCCATGCCGAATTTATAGGCATCATCTGGCGTCGCCCGGACGTTGAAAATATAGGCGTCAAAACTATTTTTGGTGTGGATGTGCAAATCACCGAAATAGACATTACGATCCGGATTGGCTTCTTCGCCAGATTTTTCGCCCGGCGCGAGTGCCGTTTCGCTGGTACTTGCGTTATCGCCGGTGCCAGAGCAGCCTGCCATCAGGACGCCCAAAGCCACAAAGCTCAAAAAATTGCGTATCATTGTTGCGTCCCTCCGTCGGTTCGTTGACCGGAATCCTAGTTTTTTTCGCGCGATCCGTCAAAAATATTGTCACATTTTTGCAACGTTCGCTGTGGAATCGCCTGATATCTGGCGTTCTCACCTTGATTTAATGACGCAATTAAACGACTGACGCAAGCGTAACCGCTAACGAGCAGACCAAACCCCAGGAAAATTGGCGACCAAAGCGGTGAGTTCAACGGGAGAATACTAATGAGAGTTTTGAATAAAGTGCTTATGGCTGCCATGTGCAGCACCGCAATGGCCACCCCCGCCTTTGCCCAGGATTCCGGCGCAGAAGAAGCGTTTGACGAAAACGTCATCATCGTGACGGCAACCCGTCGCGCGCAGGACGTTCAGGATATTCCTATCGCTGTGACGGCGATAAGCCCGGTCCAGCTTGAGCAACAGGGCGTTGTCAATGTTCAGGATATTGGCAGCATCGCGCCAAGCTTTTCGTCTTCAAATGCACAAACTGCTTCCGGCACAGTCGTACTTCGTATCCGCGGTATTGGTACGACTTCGAATAATATCGGTTTTGAATCGGCAGTCGGCATTTTCGTTGACGGTGCCTATCAGTCCCGCCCCGGTGTCGCATTGGGTGAGTTTGTCGATGTCGAACGGGTTGAAGTTCTTCGCGGTCCTCAAGGCACATTATTTGGGCGGAACACATCTGCCGGAGCCCTGACCATTACCAACAAACGCCCCGACCTTAATGAATTCGGCGGCTTCGTCAACGCGACCTATGGCAATTATGACCATATGAGTGTGCAAGGTGCCATAAATGCTCCAATCATTCAGGATACCCTGGCATTTCGCCTGACGGGTGCCTATCGTAAACGCGATGGCTATGTGACTGTCATTAACCGCACCGGTACAGCTATTGGGGAATCCAACAATACAGACCAATATCTCATTCGCGGTCAGCTGGGCTTCGAAACCGAAGGCGGTATCAAGGGTCGGCTGATTGCCGATTATTCGAAGAGCACTGCAAGTTGTTGTGCTGCTATCGAGGTTTTGCGGTCACCGGTTGAAAGCGGCGGACTGTTTGCTGCCGTTGGTCTTGGCGCTCGCGGCGGTATGGCCGCACCAGTTGTCGCCGTTAACCGGTTTGATACAACAGTAGCAGAGCGCGCTGCTGACAATCTGATTGCTACCTCCGATCAGCAATCTGTAAACAGCAACGATCAATGGGGTATTACCGGTGAAGTCGAATTTCCGATCGGCGATAATGCGGACCTTATCTATATCGGCTCCTATCGTGAATATAGCGCGCAGGAATCTTACGATTCGGATTTTTCAGGGCTGGACGTATTCAACGTTCTTCCCGGCGGTGGTACCGATATTGAAACGATGACCCACGAACTGCGCTTGCAGGGCGATGCTCTCGACGGACGCCTTGAGTATGTTTTTGGCGGTTATTATTCGGAAGAAGATATTGCCCAGACGGTGAATTTCGGCCTTGGTCAGGATTATGGTGAACTGGTTGGTGCATTGTTCTTCGCGCCAACTCGCGGCGCTTTTGGTGCAAACCCGCTGACATTATTGACCAACAGCAATATTTTTCCAAATTCACCGCTCAACGTTCCTGGCGGAATTGATCCATCGGTTGTCCGTGCAACCAATGCCTATACCCAGAACAGCAAAAGCTGGTCACTCTTTGGTAATGTGACAATGGAAATTGTTGATGGTTTGAAGCTGAATGGCGGCTTGCGTTATTCGGACGAAAGCAAGGATGGCAGCTTCAGCCAGCCTGCGATCAACAATCCACTCTGCCCGGCTATTCTGGGTACTATCGGGGCAGGAAACGTTCCGGGTGCATTGGTCAGCAATGTATTTGGATTGGGTTGCTTCGCGTTCACCGCGCCGGCAATCGGTTCAAACGCTAACCCGTTTCCATTGCCACGGCTATTCACGTCCAAGTTCAAAGATAATGAGCTGATTTATACCGGTAAAATATCCTATGAATTTGCTGATCCGATCACTTTATATGCCAGTTTCACTCATGGTTATAAATCAGGCGGGTTTAACCTCGACTCGACCGCTGCTGCCGGTGGCGCTGATCCGCGCTTCCTGTCCGAGACTGTTGATGCTTATGAAGTCGGCTTCAAGGGCAAGTTCCTGGATAACGCAGTGACGTTGAACGTTGCTGGGTTCATCGAAAATTTCCAGAACTTTCAGGTTCTTGAATTTACCGGTGCCCAGTTTACGACTTTCAACGTTCCAAAGGCCAGAACCTCCGGTTTTGAAATTGAAACTTTGATTCGTCCAAGCGACAACTTCACCATTAACGGCGGCCTGACCTATACGAATGCGATTTATCCCAATGATTGTGCAGGTACACAAACCGTAGTAAATGTGGTCGCACTATGTGGTAACTCCCACACCAATGCGCCAAAATGGGTGGGTATCATGGGTGCAACCTATGATCGCGATATCGGTAACAGCCTGAAGTTCTTCGTAAACGCTCAGGCACGCATGGAGAGTGACCGGCGGACATCGACACAGGCAATTGAGGTGCCAAGCGCAACTGCGATTGCAGCAGCAGGTAGCGTGCAAGCGGCCGTCGCAGCTGCACCGCTCAACCCGTTTGATCTTCAGGACGGCAATATCAAGATCAACATGCGCGCCGGTATCGGTGATATCAACGATGCATGGGGTATTGAAGCCTGGGTTACCAACTTGACCAACGAAGTCACACGCGGTGTTACCTTTAACACCGTTCTTCGCTCTGGTTCGCGGTCGACCTTCGTGCAAGAGCCTCGCATGTACGGCGTGACGCTTCGCGGCAAGTTCTAGGCTACAGATCCAGTTTGGGGGAATTTCGTCACCCAGCAACGAGGGGCCGGTTTTTCCGGCCCCTTTTTATTGCGCCGCCCCGGAATCGGTGCAAGGAATAAGTGCATGAACGCTTTCACCTTCCAAACCGTCCCGGCCCTTCACTTCGGCCAAGGTTGTTTGTCGTTGCTCGCTGCCCAAATCAAGGTCTTGCGTGCGTCCAAGCCGCTCATCGTCACGGATAAGGGCATTATCAGCGCTGGCCTGATCTCCCAGGTAGTCACTGCATTGGAGGAAACCGGGCTGAACGTCGAGATTTTTGAAGATGTCATTGCCGATCCGCCAGAGGCCATTGTTGAACAGGCTATTGCCATGGCAAAGAGCAAGAATGTTGATATCGTGATCGGTCTGGGTGGAGGAAGCTCTCTTGATACCGCCAAAGTTGTTGCGGCGCTGGCGGTCGACAATGCGCAGCCATTGTCAGCAATCTATGGTGTTGGCGCGCTGGATCGCAAAGGTCTGCCAACTATCCTGATCCCGACAACATCGGGAACGGGATCGGAAGTGACCGCTATCTCCATTCTGACCACCGGAGAAACCACCAAGGCTGGTATAGTATCGCCGCATCTTTTTGCCGATGCTGCTTTTCTTGATCCCGCTTTAACGCTTGGCCTGCCAGCAAATGTCACCGCAGCAACCGGCATTGATGCGATGGTCCATGCGATTGAGGCGTTTACCGGGCGCAATGCGAAAAACCCGATTTCGGATATGCTCGCGATCGAGGCATTAAAGTTGCTGACGGCCAATATCGAAACCGCCTGTTTCGATGGTTCCAACATGCTTGCGCGCGAAGCGATGCTGCGAGGCTCCATGCTTGCCGGGCAGGCCTTTGCCAATAGCCCTGTTGGCGCTATCCATGCGCTCGCCTATCCACTCGGCGGTATTTATCATATCCCGCACGGTCTCTCCAACGCGCTGGTGATGCCTTATGTCATGCAGTATAATCTTGATGTCGCGGCACCCCTATACGCCCAGCTCGCTGATGCTCTGGATTTACCCTGGAGCAGCGAGAACAGCATCGAAGCGCGGGCGCAACAGCTAATTGACCATCTCGAAGACTTGGCGGTCAAGGTCAGAGCACCGCGCAAGTTGCGCGAACTGGGCATTGCCAAGGAAGCAACGACCGAGCTTGCTGAAGCGGCGATGCTGCAAACCCGGCTGCTCGTGAATAATCCCAAGGATCTGGCACTGGTCGACGCACAGCGCATTTATGATGGAGCGTGGTAAATTGGTAGAACGAGCATCGCCGCCGGTGTGGGATGATTATCGGTCAGGCTCGGCGATTACGACACGTTGGAACGACAATGATCCTTATGGACATGTCAATAACGCGGTCTATTATCTCTGGTTTGACAGTGCGGTAAACCGTTATCTGATCGAACAAGGTGCGCTGGATATCAAGGCCAGCAAAGTCATCGGTCTGGTCGTCAACACGTCCTGCGATTATTTCGCACCTATCACATTTCCAGATGATGTGGAGGTTCGTATCCGCGTGGGTAAACTGGGCAATAGCAGTGTCACTTATGGCGTCGGCCTGTTCCGTGGAGAAGAAAAAACCGCTTCGGCGGCTGGCAGTTTTACCCATGTTTATGTCGATCGCGAAACCCGGCGTCCGGTTGCTCTTCCTGCCCCGCTGCGATCAGTTTTAGAGGCAATATGCGTCTAGTCATTTAGCTGCATGGAAGAACCAATGAAAGTTCTCGCCGTTCTGAAATTGGGGCTTGATGTAACTGGACAATTTATTTGCCTGGCCTGATAGCATGCGTCATGACATCTCCAATGATTGATAATGAAAACCCGCCTCTGGTTCCCATGGGATCAGTCATGTTGGGCTTGCTGACCTTCTCGATGATGGACGTGTTTATGAAGAGTCTCAGCATGGAATTGGGCGCGTACAACGCGATTTTGTGGCGGGTATTGGTGGCACTGGTGATCGTATCGGTCGTGTTCTTCGCGCGCAGCCCGAAAATGCCAGGCAAAGCTGCCCGCAAAATTCATCTGCAGCGCGGCGTACTCATGATATTCATGGCCTATTTGTTTTTCTGGGGACTTGCGCGCGTGCCGCTGGCAGAAGCCATTGCCCTATCGTTCATCGCGCCCATTATCGCGCTTTATCTGGCGACAGTATTTTTGAGGGAAACCATCCACCGCAACGCGATAGTCGCGTCGATATTGGGCTTTGGAGGCGTATTAATCATCGCATGGGGCCGTGCGCGCGGCGGATTTGACGAGGAAGCTTTTCTTGGTATTGGCGCGATATTATTATCCGCTGTCCTTTATGCGGGCAATTTGGTGATCCAGCGAACCCAAGCGTTGCTTGCAAACCCGGTCGAGATCAGCTTCTCGCAAAACCTTGTCTTCAGTTGTGCGTTTCTGCTGTTTGCCCCTTTTTTTGCCGAGATACCGGACGTCGAATATGCGCCGCAAATCATCGGAGCGGGCGCGCTTTCTGTCATTTCTGCCGTTTTCATCGCCTGGGGCTATCGCAGGGCGGAAGCGCAGTTGCTCATCAATCTCGAATATACCGCCTTCATCTGGGCGGCCCTATTTGGCTGGCTTTTTTTTAGCGAGCCGGTCACGATTTTCACCATTGTGGGAACAATCCTGATCGTTGCAGGATGTGTTTTGACATCACGACGCCAGCGACGAGTGATCCATGTGGAACCGACGGTTGTCTGATCGTGATTCCGGTCACTTAACGACACCGCGAAAGCGAAGCTCTCCGGATTCTCCCGCAGCGATAGGCTCGGCAAACACCCATTTCACGTGCGTTACGTCAGCTGGTTGTGCTTCACGCTCTATATCAGCGACAGGAGCGGCCGCTGCTTCAACTTCAACTTCCGCTGCTGCTTCGCCCGGTTCGGTGACGAGTAAATCTGCGAGTTTGCCGAAAGTTTTGCCCCCATCCACCGACACTTCCGCCCAAACTTCGTCCACTTCAGTAAAGGAAACGGCGGGGTGCACGGGATTGTTGACGACAAACCCTGTTGCTGGGCTGCTGCCAATATTTTTAAAGGCATTGATAAAGACAAGCTTGTCGCCGGGCACGACTTTTACGTCGTTGGGATCATGCAGGGTTGTTTTGATTTCGCCAGTGTCACTGGTCACAGAGCGCTCGACTTTTACCTTGCTCTCAATTTTCACATCGGCAGTAGTCTTATCCGCAGCCTGCACCAAAAAGGGCAGAGGAGCGGCATGCGCCGAACTTGCGGTACTGATGCCAGCGGTCAACACGCCAACAACCAATGCGGTTTCGATCAAAATAGTACGCTTGATAGACATTTTATGCATTTCCCAAAAAACTCACGGTGCCGGATTTAACAGGGGCCGGCGGTTACTAACCTGAAATATGGGGCATGATGGTTAACGAGAGGTTAAACGAAGCACGTAAATCATCATTCTATGTCCAAAAATCGGAATATCGCGAATTTTGGCTGGTTTGACGAGGGACCATCTAATTTATTGGCGTCGCTTTTCCAAAGCGGCTAGTGCAAGGGAATGGGTCTGACAGTGTATCGTTCTCACCTTTTTGCGTGTGTAGCGTCGATAAGTGCGGCGACAATATGCGCGCCTTTATGGGCGCAGACTTCTGCCGGCAACAGAGAGGCGGCGGCAGCTCCGGACATCCTGGATAATGATCAACCGCTTGATCCCGATCAGCCTTTGACCGAATTTCCTGACTTTGGCGTAGATTGGCCGGATCTTGAAAATCTGCCGGATCCTGTAGTCAGCGATCTGGACTCAACCGATGATTCCTCCAATGTTAGCGCCAGCGCGCAGGATGGTTTTGCTGAAACAGAAAATGTCGACCCAACTGCCCAACTCCCTTCGAATTTCGCCGAAACGGATGGAAGCATTATTGCTGACGGTCCCAACAACACGGCATTTGCTGAAACATTTGCACCCGACGGCAGTATGACTTTGAGCAACTATGATATCCGGTTCTCCGGTCTTCCCGATGCCATTGACGAGAAATTCGGGATTCGGTTTGATAGCCTGTCGGTACTCAAGCAATATCAGAATGACCAGGCAAATTTTGCCCAGATCAAACGCCGGGCAGAAACCGATACGGAACTGGTAGAGCGCCTCCTGCGGATAGAAGGTTACTACGATGCAATCGTTCGCAATCGCTTCGAGGAAGCAGGAAAAGCCGCCGGTTCCAATGATATTTTGGTTGTCATAAACATTGTTGCGGGCCCGCAATATAAGTTCGCTGACATTTTGTTGCCGGGCCTTGAAACTGCTGCGGGCAGCGATCCGGCCAATTTTCGCTCCGTATTTGGTCTCGAGCCCGGCGCCATATTGAATAGTGACGGGATCATCGCGGCGCAGTTGCGGCTCGACGAGGCGATGGCTGAAAACGGCTATGCTTTCTCCAAAACCGGTGAACCTGATCTTGTCATAGACCATGCCGACCGCAATGGCGATTTGACCCAACCTGTCATGCCCGGCGGAAAATATAATTTTGGCGCAATCAAGATGGCGAGCACGGAATTGTTCGGCCCTGAACATGCCCAGCTTATCGCGCGCTTTGAACCAGGCGACATATATAAGGCCTCTGATGTTGAAGATTTGCGCCGCGCATTGATATCAACGGGTCTGATATCGACCATCACGATGGAGCCGGTGATTTCGGATGATCCGGATAAAGTGGATCTGGCGATTAATTTGACGCCGGCACCGCTGCGGACAATTGCGGGTGAACTGGGCTACGGAACGGGCGAAGGTGCCCGCGCCGAGGTCAGCTGGGAACATCGCAACCTCTTCCCGCCTGAAGGCCTGATCCGCTTGACTGGTGTGCTCGCTACGCAGGAGCAATCTGGCAGTGTAACTTTTCGGCGTAACAATCATCGCCGCCGGGACAATGTTCTCAATGGCCGGGTAGCACTGAACAATATTGATCGCCCGGCATTTGAGGCGCGCACATTTTCGGTCGGCGCTAACATTGAGCGTCAAAGCAATCTGATCTATCAAAAGAAATGGAGCTGGTCCGCCGGCCTTGAACTCATCGCCTCGCAAGAGCGGGATGTTGTTGGCACAACAGGGCAAACAAGCCGGCAAACGTTTTTCATCGGCGCTTTACCCGTCTCGGTGACTTATGATGCCAGCGATGATTTGCTTGATCCGCAGTCCGGCTTTCGCATCGGCGCGCGCATTTCGCCGGAAGCATCGTTTCAGAATGGCAGTTTTTTTTACACACGCGGACAGATTGATGGGAGCGCCTATTACCCGGTCTCGGAAAAAATCGTCATGGCCGGACGCATGCGACTAGGATCCATTGTCGGTGCGGGCAACAACCGGATTGCGCCGTCGCGGCGATTATATTCCGGTGGCGGCGGATCCGTGCGTGGCTATGGATATCAGCGCATTGGACCTCTTGATGCGAATGATGACCCCATTGGCGGGCGTTCGCTCGTCGAGTTTTCGTTGGAAGCGCGAATACGCATAGATGCATTTGGTGGAAACTTTGGCGTGGTACCGTTCATAGATGCTGGCAATGTCTATACCAACCCGTTGCCAAGATTTTCAGGATTTCAATATGGAGCCGGTATCGGCTTGCGCTACTACAGCAATTTTGGCCCAATCCGCATTGACCTCGGCACCCCTGTCAATCCGCAACCGGGCGATTCTCCGGTGGCGTTATATGTCTCGCTTGGCCAAGCCTTCTAATGACCGATGATGCTGCACAGGCACGGACCGCAAGAAGCAGAGGGTCGCGTTGGCCGTTCTATATAATTTTCGCCGTTTTAGGCCTGTTGCTGATCGGGATAATAGGTGGCGGGCTGTGGCTGGATAGCAAGAGTGGCCATAGGTATATAATCTCCCAGATAGAAGCTCTCGAGCCTGAAAACGGCCTCCGTATCGGGGTTGGCGATATTGAAGGTTCGGTTTTTGGACAAGCCCAGATCATCGATCTTGCACTTCACGACCCCAAAGGAAAATTTTTTACATCCGGCAAAGTTTCTCTCGATTGGAACCCGTTTGCCTGGATATTCAACGAACTTAATATAACGAGCGTCGTCGTTTCGAAGGCGCGCCTGGACCGTCTGCCTAAGCTGCTTGAAACGAAAGAAGACGCGCCGATCCTTCCAGAGTTCGATATCTATATTGGATCGTTTCGCGTCGATAACCTGGCAATTGGAGCCGAGGTAACCGGGGATGAGCAGTTTGCCGATCTGGCCGGGGCCGTGGATATCCGCTCCGGGCGGGCTATGGTCGATCTCAATGCTGAAACAACCAGAAGTGGAGATAAGCTGGCGCTGATGCTCAACGCTGAGCCGGATGCAGAAAAGCTCGACATCAAAGCCGATATCCAGGCACCAGCAAAAGGTGCAATTGCGAAATATCTTGGATTGGAGCGTGATATAACGGCGGCAGTCGACGGCGATGGTGATTGGAAAAAATGGGATGGAAATTTGCTCGTCACGGGAAATGAGCAAAAGCTTGTCTCTATTGATATTGCAGCGCGTGACGGTGTTTTTGGTTATGATGGCAATATCACAGCCGAACTGATGCCCGCGGGATTCGCTCGGAAACTGGCAACTCCCCGGATTGCACTGAACGGGACATTGGAATTCGCCGACAACGTGGTTGATGTCGATATGGCCGCCCGCTCGTCCGCATTAAACATGAGCGCGGTTGGCGGTATTGATCTTGGTAAAAATTCGCTGGATGCCATGCGTATCGAGAGTCAGGTCAGCAACCCTTCGGCATTGACCGCTAGTCTCAAAGCACAGGACCTTGAGATGAAGGCGCTACTTAATGGCAAATTTTCAGAGCTGCGCTATCAATATCTGCTGACGGCACCGCAGCTGGCGTTGGGGAAAAGTGTTTTTGGCAATGTTCGTGCCGAGGGAGAAGGGCAGCGTGACGCTGGCGGCTGGAATATTCCAGTGGAACTCTCTGTGGACAGTCTGATCGGCAATGGTGAATTGGCCAAGCGTTTGGCATCGGCGTTTAAGGGCGACGCACTTTTGCGGTTTGAACAGGGGCTGCTGTTCTCTGATAACGTAAAATTCTCGACCACTTCTTTGAACGGCAAGGCAGACTTCGAGGTACGCCCATCCTCTGGCGACTATGCGGTCAATCTGGACGCGCAAGCTCCGGCGTTCTTCATAAAGGGTGTGGGCGTTTCTGACATAGTGGCTTCGATAGCCGTTCGGCCGGATAAAAACCGGATGATGCTGACGGGCGATGCGACAGCCAAGTTCCGCCGCTTCGATAACGCATTTCTGCGGGAGTTGGGTGGCGGACTGCCCGTGTTGAAAACCGGCCTTGCCTTGGGTGCTGACAACCTGCTTCGTTTTACGGGCCTATCAATTGCCGCACCCAAATTGCGCTTCAATGGCGGCGGCTCCCAAACCGGTGCCGCGACGTTTGCGTTTAATGGCCGGGGTAATCATAACCAATATGGTAGCTTCAATCTCGATCTTAATGGCCCTCTTGATCGCCCGAAAATTGCGCTTTTGCTTGATGATCCGCTGCCAGCCGCAGGATTATCGGCGGTCAGGCTAAATCTAAACCCGTTGAACAATGGCTTTGCATTCACCGCTGCGGGTGGTTCAACACTTGGGCCGTTTGATGGTGATGGCGCTATTGTGACCGGCAGCGAGGGAACAATCGTGCGGATCGACCGGCTGCTGGTTTCTAATACGCTCGCAACCGGCATTATTCGCCCGACCAGTAATGGTTTGGCGGGTGACCTTGATATAAATGGCGGCGGTGTAAATGGCAGCGTCCGGTTTGAACCTGGGGCTGGTCGCCAGCTAATCAGAGCAAATCTCGTCGCGAAAAATGCCCGTTTTGATGGGACCCCACCGATCTTGATCAGAACTGGCGTGCTTGACGCGGATCTGGTGCTGGTTGACGGCCAATCCGATATCACTGCAACTGTGCGGGCGCAGGGTATCAGCCGGGGTGATCTAATTGTCGGACGCGTCGCCGGAAATGCGAAGCTTACCAATGGCTCAGGCACCGCTGTTTTCTCCGTCGCAGGAACACGCGGTAGTACTTTCGAATTCCAGGCGAAGGCCAATATATCCCCCAATCGCTATCTTGTCACCGGCGATGGATTATTTGAAGGGCGGCGTCTTCGGTTGACCAAGGCTCTGGAGCTCAGTCGGGTGAGCGGTGGCTGGGCAGCATCTCCAACCACATTAACTTACGGTAGCGGTGCTACGCGCTTTTCCGGACGATGGGGTAGTGGCAATTCCAGTCTTGATCTCAATATGTCAAAAATGCCGCTATCCTTGATGGATATTGTTTTTGATGACTTGGGCCTTGGCGGCTTGGCCTATGGCACGGTCAAACTCACTCAGAGTGGATCGCAGGTGCCGGTTGGCAATGCAAAGCTGACCGTCAAGGGCCTGACGCGGTCGGGCCTTATTCTGACATCGAGACCCATTGATCTTGGTTTCAATGTTGCCATTTCCGATAGAAACGCGGCTGCGCGCGGGATTGTTAAAGATCAATCGGGCAAAACCATTGGGCGGTTTCAAGGCCGTGTATCCAATTTGAGCGGAGGCAATTGGAAAAATGAACTGCTGCGCAATCCATTATTTGCGCAAGCCCGTTTCAATGGTGCGGCCGATGTTCTCTGGCGCCTTACCGGTGTGGAGACGTTTGATCTTACTGGTCCGGTAGCGGTAAGCGCGGATGTAAGCGGAACATTGGCAAACCCGCAAATTCGTGGCCAATTTAGAGCGAGCAATGCCCGCCTTGAAAGCGGATTAACAGGTACGGTGATTTCCAGCATTCAAGCTACTGGGCAATTTGACGGTTCCCGTCTCGTCCTGCCCAACATAACCGGGGTAACGAGCGGCGGCGGGGGCGTTAGCGGTTCGGGCAGTTTTAATTTCGCCGTTGAGCCTGGTGTTGGTGTCGGCATCGTGATGGATGTAACAGCACGGAATGCAGCGCTTATCGCGCGTGATGACTTTGCAGCAACCGTTTCTGGCCCGATCAAAATCCGGAATAATATTGATGGCGGCCTGATTTCCGGTGATGTTACTCTCAACCGCAGTTTTTTCAAATTCGGGCAAGCGACTGCGGCTGCATCTCTGCCGCAAATCAAGACTCGCGAGATAAATCGTCGTGCGGACGAGAGACCGATAAAAGTAAGGGGGCGACCTTGGAGATTTGCACTCAATGCAACCGCGCCGAACCGATTGCAAGTGGAGGGGCTAGGCCTCGATAGCGAATGGCGGGCTGATCTGAAAGTCTCGGGTCCGGTCGATAATTTTACCATGGTCGGTAATGCAGATCTGGTTCGCGGGAATTATACGTTTGCTGGCAGGCGTTTCCGGCTTGAGCGCGGGCGTATTAGATTTGTCGGTAATCAGCCGGTTAATCCGATTTTGGATATCGAAGCGGAAGCCAATCTTACCGGACTCAATGCGACGATAAATGTAACCGGTACCGGCAACCGGCCTGAAATCGCGTTCAATAGTGTACCCGCCCTTCCGGAAGACGAGCTGCTTTCGCGCGTGCTCTTCGGGGCATCCATATCCGATCTTTCGGCACCGGAAGCGGTGCAACTGGCCGCCGCAGTTGCCTCCCTGAATAGCAGCGGCGGACTTGATCCGATTAACCAGCTCCGTAAAGCAGTAGGGCTGGACAGGCTGCGGATATTGCCGTCTGATGTCGATACCGGCTCGGGCACGTCAATCGCGGCCGGAAAATATATCACGCGCCGCGCCTATGTTGAACTTATTACCGATGGCAAGGGCTACAGCGCGACGCAGCTAGAGTTCCAGATCACAAGGTGGCTCTCGATATTGTCCACTATTTCGACGCTCGGCAGACAGAGCGCGAACGTGCGTATCTCAAAGGATTATTAGGCGCGCAATCGCTTCGTCAATTATCTAGACTGACGGCGGGGCTTTTGGAATTAGGGGGACAGGAAAACCGGCCGCAGTCAGGATTGTGGTGAGCCCACCCCACAGCGCATTGGCTACGGCGTTCCACGCCTTTTCAATGGTGAGGACTGTCAACATCGCCAGAGACCGAACCATGTTGACGGTATCGCGTGCCAGCCCGTCAAGGAAATAGGTGAAGAGTTCATCTTCATCTTTCAGATACCCATCCACTCTGGTTTTTGCCAGATGGTCCGCCTGTTTGGCCAGCAGTCTGCCCTGCCGTTCAACAAATTCGGAAATCAACGAATAACCGTCCGATAATTCCCCCTTTAGGTTGCCAACCATATCGTTAAAAATATCCGCTGAATCCATCTGTCAGTTCCTATCTTTTCAAAGCGTTTTCTACGGTCAACGCCTGATCAATCTGTGTATCGTATCGATTCCTGAAATCGGCCACGGCATCGGGAACCAAACCTCTGGTTTTGTGGAAGGCGCGCATAACCCGCAAGTTCGAGACTATTTCAGCCATACTCTTGGGAGAGGCATTAAGGCATTCTGCGGGATTATTTTCAGGACGACAGAAGGTCGGCATGATATTCTTTTTCGCCAACTTGCTTGCAAGTGGAGGCACCGCGCGCGCGTTTGCCCGTTGTCGCAATGCCTCAAATTTGCCGATTAACCGCGCATAATCATTTTTGTAGTCGGTAAATTCTTCCGTTGGAGATCCTTCTTCCAGGTTTGCAAATAATGTCAGCGCAGCAACATTGGCGTCATCCAGCCCTGCGACCAGCGCCTGATCATAATCAGGTACGAGCTGGATTGCACAACCCGATAAAATCAGTGGAATCAGGCAAAGCAATAATCGCCGTACGGCGGTGTGCAAGGCTATCATTGCAATTCCCCTCTTGTTAAGCTTTACACGAAATCCAGCAACAATTCCACCTCCGGTAAAGGTCAGCAACGCGAAAAAAAACCGGAACAATTTCTCGCCCCGGCTTCTTAAAATGTTCTAATCGCAAAGATTAGCTGGAATAATACATATCAAATTCAACCGGGCTTGGGGTTGTTTCAAACCGGCTGACTTCTTCCCATTTCAGTTCTGCATAGGCGTCAATCTGGTCTTTCGAGAAGACATCGCCCTTGAGCAGGAATTCGTGATCAGCTTCCAAAGCTTCCAATGCTTCACGCAGCGAGCCACAAACGGTGGGCACATCAGCTAGTTCTGCTGGCGGAAGATCATAGAGGTTTTTATCCATCGCCTCACCGGGATGGATTTTATTCTCGATGCCATCGAGGCCAGCCATCAGCAATGCTGCGTTGGAGAGATAGGGGTTTGCCAAAGGATCCGGGAAGCGGAATTCTACGCGCTTGGCTTTGTCGCCCGCACCGTAAGGAATGCGGCAGGAAGCGGAGCGGTTGCGGCTCGAATAGGCGAGCAATACCGGTGCCTCAAAGCCGGGAACCAGACGCTTGTAGCTGTTGGTTGTTGGGTTGGTGAAAGCGTTACAGGCTTTGGCATGTTTGATCACGCCGCCGATGTAATGCAGGCACATTTCCGACAATCCGGCATATTCATTGCCCGCGAAAAGCGGCTTGCCATCTTTCCAAATCGACATGTGCGTGTGCATACCCGAACCATTGTCCGATTTAATGGGCTTGGGCATGAACGTCGCGGTTTTGCCGTAAGCATGGGCAACCTGCTGAACGACATACTTGTAAACCTGCACGCGATCAGCGGTCTCCGTTAGCTCTCCAAAAGTGATACCCAGTTCGTGTTGAGCGGCGGCAACTTCGTGATGATGCTTGTCCATAGGCAAGCCCATTTCCATCATAGTGGCAACCATTTCACCGCGAATGTCCATGCAGCTGTCAACCGGAGCAACCGGGAAATAGCCACCCTTGGCGCGCGGGCGATGGCCCATGTTACCGATATCATAATCGCGGCCGGTATTGGTTGGCAGCTCGATATCGTCGATTTTGAAACCGGAGCGGTCATAGCCATCTTCAAATTTAACATCGTCAAACATGAAAAACTCTGGCTCCGGACCGACAAACACGGTGTCGCCGATGCCGGTGGACTTGAGGTAGGCTTCCGCGCGCACAGCGGTCGAACGGGGATCGCGGTTGTAAAGCGAACCATCGCCTGGCTCGACAATGTTGCAGACCAGGATCATCATTGGCGTTGCTGAAAACGGATCAAGATATACCGCGTCAAGGTCAGGACGCAGGATCATGTCGGATTCGTTGATAGCCTTCCAGCCTTCGATCGAAGAGCCGTCGAACATAAAGCCCTCTTCAAGAACATCTTCATCAATCACGCTAGCGCACATGGAAAGATGCTGCCATTTGCCGCGTGGATCGGTGAAGCGAACATCGACCCATTCGATCTCCTCATCCTTGATCATTTTCATAATGTCTGAAGGTTTATTGCCCATTTTTTGGTTCCTTGTTTTGTGTTGTATCTTAATGTTTGGAATTAAATAGCGTCGTTATCGCGTTCGCCGGTGCGGATACGCAGTGCCGCTTCTACGGGAATGACGAAAATCTTGCCGTCACCGATCCGGCCAGTCTGAGCCGCTGCTGCAATGGCTTCCACCGTGCGGTCAGCCAGATTGTCTTCAACCACTACCTCGAGTTTTACTTTGGGTAGAAAGTCGACAACATATTCTGCACCGCGATAAAGTTCGGTGTGGCCTTTTTGGCGGCCGAAGCCTTTGGCCTCGGTTACGGTGATTCCCGATACGCCGACTTCGTGTAGCGCTTCTTTCACTTCATCGAGTTTGAAAGGCTTGATGATCGCTTCGATCTTTTTCATATCGGTATTCGTCCCCGTATCCCTGTTACTCTGGCGCACGAAAGGCCCCAAAGGCGGGCATGATTGCCCTATCCAATTCAATTAACGTGCCAAATGACGCAAGTTTAGAGAATCGCCTGAAAACTGTACGATGATAGCTATAGTCAAATTGCGGCGGTTTCAATGCCGCCTGTTTAACAGGCAATATCGCATATCGCCGCCTAATATTTAGGCAGAAAACTAACGTCCGTTATCGAGTCATCGGCGCCGTCATTTCGGGCAGATTTGCTTTCGTCCAGATTGATCGGTCGATGACATAAAGTCGAGTATTTTCAACTTGTTCCGCTTTGACCTGAGAGGTGAAGCCAACCATGCCGTGCTGCTTCAGCGCTCCGCCTGCGACGATCGAAGCCCAAGCTTCCTTGTCGGGCAGTACGCCGGAGACCCGGAGGTCGGGTGTAAAGCCGTTGCCTATAGCGCTGTCACCATGGCAGACGATGCAATAGCGGCCAAAAACTGCCTTGCCGTCCGCTATTTGCGCTGGCGTTCCGGTTTGCTCCGGCGGGTTCCAGGCAATTTCGGTTTTCGCCGGCAGCGCCGGGAATTGCGTTTTGCCGCCGAGTTTCAGGACAACCAGCCGCGGAATATTGGGAACCTTGCGAGATGCACCGCCCGCGACGCCAGCCACTAATGGAAAAGCCCCGCCTTTGCTGGTAAGAAAGGCAACATATTGCTCGCCATCAATCATGTAGGTCGAAGGCGCGCTGACAATGCCTGACTGCATATCGAGGCTGAGCAGTTCCTTGCCGCTATCTGCCGCATAGGCCTTGAACAGGCCGACACTGGTGCCCTGGAACACGAGATTTCCCGCGGTTGTCATCGTGCCGCCGTTCCAGGCGGCCGGATAGTCGGCACTCCACTCGACCTTGCCGGTCTTGGGATTAAACGCCACCAGCTTGCCGGTGGTTGATGCGACGGCGGCTTTATAGACATCCTTGTCGTCGGGCAGCTGCCCGATAGCCCAGCCAATGCCAACATTGAAACCAAGCCGTTCGCGTTTTTTGTCTATCTCTGAGGTTGGATTAATATAACCCTGCGGAATTTGCTGGGCCGGAATATAGACCAAGCCCGTCTTTGGGTTATAGCTCATTGGATGCCAGTTGTGGGCTCCCAGAGCGCCCGGGATCGCGATAAACGGTTCGCCGGTTTTGTTATAGCGCGCCTCGGGCGTTTCAATCGGGCGTCCGGTTGCCATATCATAGCCGGTGGCCCAGTTGATGCCATCGACAAAAGGCTCGGCACTAATCAGCGTGCCATCAATGCGATCAATAACAAAGAAAAAACCATTCTTGGGCGCATGGTAAAGCACCTTGCGCATCTTGCCGCCAACTTCCAGTTCGGCCTGTATGATGTGCTGGGTTGCAGTATAGTCCCAGTTTTCTCCTGGGGTCTCCTGATAATGCCAGAGGTATTTACCGGTATCGGGATTTACCGCGACGACTGATGAAAGGAACAGATTGTCGCCTTCACCGCCGGAACGCAGACTGTGATTCCAGGGATTACCATTACCAACGCCGAAGTAGAGTTGGTCGAGTTCTTCGTCATATACTATGCTGTCCCAGACCGTACCGCCGCCTCCGGATTCTTTCCATTCGCCATCGCTCCAGGTTTTGGCAGCGGCTTTTTCAAATATCTCGTCGCTTGCTGCGCCGTCCGGTTTTCCTTCCGGATTGGGCACTGTGTAGAAGCGCCATTTTTGGGAGCCGTCGCCAACATCATAAGCAGTAAGATAGCCGCGCACGCCAAATTCTGCGCCGCCATTGCCGATGATGACCATGTTTTTCACAACGCGCGGAGCGCCGGTGATGGTATAGGGCTTTGAATTGTCGGTCGTCTGTGTTTCCCAAAGGCGGGCACCCGTATTGGCATCGAGCGCAATCAGGCGGCCATCGATGGTGCCGAAAAACAATTTGCCGCGCGAAATGGCGACGCCGCGATTGACGACATCGCAGCATGCATCGACCGCTTTTTCGCCGGGCACTTCGGGGTCATAGGACCATAGTTCCTTGCCGGTTTTTGCATCATAGGCGAAAACTTTTGACCATGCGGTTGAGATATACATTTTGCCATCAACAACTACGGGGGTCGCTTCCTGACCGCGCGCATCGGGCAAGTCCTTGAACCAGGCGATACCAAGTTCACCAACATTGCTTTCGTTTATTTTGTCGAGCGGGCTGTGGCGCTGTTCCTTGGCGTCAAAGCCAATATTGCTCCACTCCGTATTTTCGTTGGAAGCTGACGTGGTTTCCGCCCCCGGCTCAGCTTTCTGGCAAGCGGCAAGCAAACAAAGTGCTGCAAAAATCCCGATCCGACGCATCAACCCATCTCCTGTTTACGCTCCATCTTCTAGGACAGGAGCGTGTTTTAACTGACTAGCTAAATTTTAGGCGAACGGTCAAGTATTATAGGTCTCAGGCGTAAGGGGGGTTGTCCAATCCAGCGGGGCTTTTGGTGAAAATCTCGCAGCCGGTTTCGGTAATGCCGATGCTGTGTTCAAACTGTGCTGACAAGGACCGGTCGCGCGATACCGCCGTCCAACCGTCTTCCAGCATCTTGGTCGTAGGCTTGCCAATATTGATCATCGGTTCGATGGTGAAGAACATGCCGGGCCGCAGTTCGGGTCCAGTGCCGGGGCGGCCGACATGGACAACTTCCGGCGCATCATGAAACATTTGGCCCAAGCCGTGACCGCAAAAATCGCGGACCACACCGTAGCGATTTGCTTCGGCATGGCTCTGGATCGCGTGGGACACATCGCCCATCCGGTTCCCTGGCTTGGCCTGTTCGATGCCCAGCATCAGACATTCATAGGTGACCTGCACCAGCTTGGATGCTTTAATCGCTGTCTTGCCAACAAGAAACATCCGGCTTGTGTCGCCATGCCAGCCATCGACAATTACGGTGACGTCGATGTTGACGATATCCCCTTCATTGAGCTTTTTATCGCCCGGTATCCCGTGGCAGATCACATGGTTTATCGAAGTGCAGCAGCTATGGGTGAAACCGCGATAGCCGAGTGTGGCCGGAACCGCGCCTTCACGAAACGCATGCTCGCGGACCATGTCATCGAGCGCGCCGGTGGTCACACCAGGCACAACATGGGGCACGAGAGCGTCGAGAATTTCCGCAGCAAGGCGGCCTGCCTGGCGCATGCCCGCAAAACCCTCTGGTCCGTGGAGTTTGATCGCGCCAGTCCGGCTTTGCGGTGTCGCTTCTTCGACAGTGAGATAATCAGTCATGGAGGTTATATAAGCATCGTGCCTTGATTTGGCGATACCCCAAAATTATTGGGTTTTTTGGCATATATTAACTTTGTTTAGGTACATCATCTGGAGAAAAATAGTTATTTTATTCCAGGAGTTTGATGCAAAATCCGGCAAAATATGTGCTGATGGCATTGATGTTGTTGCTTGGCGGTGGAGAGATCTGGCGGCGGCTCGATATGCTGTCGACTCCGGAAATTCAACCGGTTGGCATGATCGCGTTTGGTGGACTATTTCTGCTCTGTGTTATTAGTCTGGTCGGTTTTGCCATGCTCAGGAGCGACTGGCTTCGCTGGCCTTTCGCAGCCTTGTTAGCCGCAGGTTCAATGCTGGTCGATAGCTACCAGTGGGCGGTGGGTGATTTCATGGAATATGAATCCTTCCTTACGATGATGCAAAGTGCTGGCGATATCGGTAGCGCTATGGCGCAGCAGGGCATGGCGATAGCATTGTCGGCAGGTAAGGCGTTGTTGCTTCTTTTTGCAGTCGGATTGAACCCGCAACCGACTAGCCATATCGCGGCGAGAGCGGCTCGATGGTCAGCAATTCCGATTGTCCTTTTTCTTACGGTCTTGCTATTCTTTCGCGGTGGAGAAGGAGCTAGTGGGCTGCCATCATCGCACAGTGGATTCAGTTATGCATTGCTTCATTCTATTGAATATCTCACCGCTCAACATGGTGAACGTGAGCAAGTCTCCTACCAGCCGAGTGCCGAAAGAAGGGCTGCTGATATTGTTCTTGTGATCGATGAAAGCATTGCCGGTGCATACCTCGATATCAACAGCGATACAGGCGTTTATTCAGGCCTAGTGAGCCCGATGACATCAATTGCGGTTCATAATTTCGGGCTGGCAGCCTCGATTACCCATTGCAGTGTCGGTTCCAATCTGGCGCTGCGTTTCGGCGGTTTGCGAGACAATTACCGGCACATCATACGAACCAAGCCATCAATTTGGGCCTATGCCAAGGCAGTCGGGATGAAGACTGTTTATATTGATGCTCAGCGCACCGGTGGCAGGTACCAAAACCAGATGGATGATTCCGAGCGCGCATTGATTGATGATTGGCGGCAGTTTGATCACGTTCCGGTGCTCCATCGCGATCATGCCGTTGCTGACAAGCTGGCTGGCTATCTGAATGATAATGAAGTGCAATTTATCCTGGTCAATAAGGTCGGTGCGCATTTTCCGGTCAATGATAAGTTTCCGGAAAAATACGCAAAATATCGTCCGATGTTAAAGCGCGGACAGTTTGCTGATGTTACCGATACAGCGATGAACAACAGCTTGGATGGCCGCCAAAGCACTTGGGTTTTGTACCGAAACAGCTACCGCAATACTCTGCTCTGGAACGTAGGTGGGTTCTTTGACCGGTTATTTGCGCGTGCAAATATCGGTGATGCGACGATCATTTATACGTCTGATCATGGACAGACTTTCCATGAGCGCGGAGAAAAAGGACAGGCTACTCATTGTACACCGAATCCGGAGATTGAAGAAGGTCTTGTACCACTCGTTGTCATTGGCGGCAGCGCCGATGAGCAAGAGGCTTGGAAACAAGCGGCGCGAGCTGGTAAAAACCAACGCAGCCACTACCGAATATTTCCAACGATTTTGAGTTTGATGGGATTTGACAACGGCAAAGTAGAAAAAGACTATGGCCCTGATTTGATTTCAAGTCAGCCAGACCCGTTTACTTTCAATACGCGCTTTAATGCGCGCCTCGGAAGCGATCCTGTCTGGAAGAAAATTCCACTGGAAAAGGTCGCTCGTCCGCCGGTGTCTGACTATTCTACAACGCGGCACCGATAATTTAACAGAAATTTCATTCCCGCTTTGCGAGAGTTGATTTTTCTGCAATGAGGCGCGGTATGAGCACTGAACAACCGAAAGACAAAATCTGGACCGCTGCGCTGATTGTTATTGGCGACGAAATTCTCTCAGGTCGGACGCAAGACAAAAACATCGCACAGATTGCGAGCTGGCTGAATGTGCAGGGTATTCGTTTATCAGAAGTCCGCGTTGTGGCTGACAAAATGGACGCCATCGCCGAGGCGGTGAACATCCTGCGATCCCGCAATGATTATCTGTTTACCACGGGCGGTATCGGTCCGACGCATGATGATATCACTGTCGATGCGATTGCAGCTGCTTTGGAAATTGACGTGGTCATCCATCCGACCGCGCGGGCGATACTGGAGAAATATTATACCGACAAAGGCGGCATCAACGAAGGCCGTCTACGAATGGCGCGCGCACCTGATGGAGCGGAGCTGATTGAGAACAGAAAATCTGGTGCGCCTGGTATAAAGCTCGGCAATATCTTTATTATGGCTGGCGTTCCGCAAATTACCGCCGGGATGCTGGACGCATTGACTGGAACACTGGAGGGCGGCGCGCCTCTATTGTCATCAACGCTTGGCGCATGGGCGCCTGAAAGCGAGATTGCCGATATTTTGCGACAATCGGAAAAGGCGAATGAAAATTGCCAGATTGGTAGCTATCCATTCTTTCGCGAGGGAAAAGTCGGTGGCAATTTCGTTGTCAGATCTACCGATGCGGGTGCTTTGGCAATCTGCACTGCTGATCTTCGGAAAGGTCTCGAAGCGGCTGGATACGAAGTGACGGACGGCGGAATTTAGTTTAGAGACTTCTGCGTCGGAGCCCGGAATATCCCGAGTTTTTCTGGCGTTAAATGCCCTGTCTTGGTCCATGTGAGGCAGCCTTCATTGGTGTATGGTGTGTGTTTCCAGCCCGGCGGTGTGCGATCCCAACTGCCTTTGGGATAATGACCATGTTCATCGCTCAGGCTGCCCTCGAATATGAAATTCTCTGCGCCGCCGTCATGCACATGCGTGGGATAACTGCTACCTGGCGCCCAGCGCACGATTTTGACATCCTCGCCCTCAAACCGGTGGAGCCAAGCAAATTCAACGCCGGGCGCGCCGCCGTCTTCAAACTGCAGGTTATCCAAGTGTACCGAAAAATGTGCCGTGTCGGCAGGGTCAAACTGGTGCAGTTTTACAAATATGATGCAACCGTTTTGGCTATGCGGCTTATGCTTGGTGCCAATTGGATTGCGAACATAAGTGCCCGCAGGATAATCGCAGTGCTCGTCCGAGAACACCCCTTCGATGACCAGAAATTCTTCCCCGCCGCTATGAACATGCGGATCAAAATAGCTGCCAGGAGCGTAGCGTACCAGTGACGTCGCCCGCGCAACTTCACCGCCAACCCGGTCGAGCATTTTTCGCTCGACGCCTGGTGACGGGGAGGCAACCCATTTCATATCTTTGGGCAGCAGAACGACGGGTTGATCAAATTGAGCGTTGATTTTCATGCCGTTCATTTATGCTGCTAATGACAGCAATACAATATATTGTGATTTCCCATTGATCCGGTATGCAAAAAGGCATGTCGGTATTTTACGTGATCCCTCTTGCGTTCATTCTCGGGTTTTCTCTTGGACGGGTGGCGACTTGCACGGTTGCCGCCACGGGGCGTTGGGTGGAGGAAGGCCAGACGGACTGGCTGTTCGGATTGTTGATTATCGCGAGTTGGGCGGCGATGGTATTGTTTGCTCTGGTCGAATTTACTGGTCGGGCGCATATCCCGCTCGATATCGCGATCAATGTGCAGTTGTTTTTTGGGGCAGCACTGATGGGCATTGGGGCGCTCATCAATCGCGGATGTTTTGTTGGCACTGTGGGATATATCGGGACCGGGAAGTTCAGCTATATGTTGAGCTTTGTCGGGCTAGCCTTTGCGCTTTGGTTAGCGCGCGGCGATGTTCTGGATCCTTTTGGGCCTGTCAAATTTCTGCCGCGCACCAGCGTCGATGAAAGTATCGCAAAACAGATTGTGCTCGTGTTTTTTGCTATGCTTTGTCTGTTCAGTCTTTGGCTGATGATCGCAAAACGCCAACCAGCTTATCTGGCTCTTGCCGCTGTCGGGGTGAGCGCAGCGGTTATTTATGGCACTCGTCCTGAGTGGGCTTATGCGGCGCAACTCAACAGTTTTATTCAGGGGCAGGGACTGTCGGTTGGTGGTACCATCGAAGGCGCCGTTGCGGCATTGTTTGCCGGTGCAATTTTTTCAAGCTGGCTGAAAGACCGGTTCAAGCCGACACTTGGTAGCTGGAAACTGGCAATTGCTAACTTCGCGGGTGGCTTTCTGATGGGCATTGGCGCGAGTGCTGTACCTGGCGGCAATGATGTGCTGTTGATGTGGACGATACCAGGGCTGACGCTCTATGGCGCTGTCGCTTATCTGGTGATGATCGGGACTATTGCGGTCATTATGTTCGGTTTCAAAAAATTCAGTCCGCAGGCTTCAGCACTAACTTGATCTCGGCCAAGTCCGTTTCGAGCTTCACTATCTTTTCCAAAGTCAAAAGGTCTATTTTCTCGTGTAACCTTATGATATCAATCTCTGCCCGCAGATTGACTTCATAGTCATGAGCGGCAGCAATCCGGTCTTTGTTCGAAGCGCGGTTCTGGCTCATCATAATGATTGGTGCCTGAATGGCGGCGAGCGTCGACAGCATCAAGTTCAGGAAAATAAACGGGTAGGGATCAAAAGCGGCATTGAACTTGGTCAGAATTTCCGAGTTCAGCAGCATCCAGCCGAACAGCACAACCGCAAAGGCAATTATAAAAGCCCAGGAGCCACCGACTGCTGCCACCCTGTCTGACAGGCGTTCGCCAAAACTGGCCTGTTCG
The DNA here is from genome assembly GCF_012516475.1 of Parasphingorhabdus halotolerans. NCBI lineage: Bacteria > Pseudomonadati > Pseudomonadota > Alphaproteobacteria > Sphingomonadales > Sphingorhabdaceae > Parasphingorhabdus > Parasphingorhabdus halotolerans. The sequence continues at coordinate 2,553,526 of NZ_CP051217.1, forward strand.
TCAGCCCGGTCGGCCGCATCTTCGCTGACGATGGTTCTTTGGTAAATACTCTCAAGGACATTGCGCTCTTCCGGGCCCAGTTCGTGGGTTTCCTTGCCGAGCAAATCGTTGGCGAGTTGATCAACATTTCTAAGGCTGTTCATCCTCTATGGTCTCCATTATCCTCAGACTTGGCTATTGATGAATGAAACGATGTGCTGCCCTGTCTTTCCGGGCAGTTGCCGGGTCAAAAACCTCACCGTTCATTGCAATGTAAACGCCGGGGGGCAAAGTCTGGGTTGCAGCTAACGCAAATCCGACATTAAATTCAGCATCGCTATTGCGCAAAGTTGCTGGCTGCATGGCCCCGGTTATGACTATGGTCTTGCCCGGGATATCGGCCAGTATACATCCAGTTTGCACCATTGTATCGGTTCCGTGCGTTACGAGTATTTTATTGGCATCACTATTTGCAACCGCCGCGTGAATAGCAGCGCGGTCTTCGTCGGTCAGTTCAAGGCTGTCCTTGCGCATCAACTGGGTTACGCGGTGTGCGACAAAGACATTATTTTCTGCCAGAATATCCGGCAATGCGGTCGCGCCAATTTTATACTCCGAAAGCGCATCAAAATAGACCTTATCTATGGTGCCGCCTGTCGTGAAGATATCGATCATTATGCACATTCATCCAAAACTGGCATGGCGGGCATGCCATCGGGGGCATCATATGGCTGACGGAATGTAAATGATACCATCGTGGGCCCATGCTCTTTCAAATATTCGATTTTGGCTAAACCCTCATCGACCGACGGAATGTGACCAATCGGAACCCACCAAAGCGCTTGATACACATCCATATGCTCGGCCCATTCCCGTCGGCGACGCATGACGGCCAGATGTTCCGGGTTTTTATAAACATAGTCGCCCAACGATTGCACATCTTCCCAAACCGACATGTTGACCGCAAAGCGCGGGTCATCCGGGATCGGGTCAATATCAACCGCATCATTGCCATCTCCCATCAGCCGCCAGATAAAGCCCGGTGCCTTGTCAGCAAGAGCGTTAACCGGATCGAGCGCCGCCATGAAATCGGCATTGGCGGGATCATCCTTTGATTTCTTGAACCGCAGGACGTTTATCTGGGCGAGCGAAAAACCATTCATGATGCCACTCAAGATAAAGCTTCCGCGATAAGCCTGCGCGTATTCTCCACGCCATAAAGCGCGATAAAACTGCCCATACGGGGCCCTTGTGAGCTGCCCAAGAGCGTTTCATAAAGCGCTTTGAACCAGTCGCGCAGATTGTCAAACCCGCCTTCCTTGCCGATGGTATAGACGATCGTCTGGATGTCTTCGGCCACTGCGGTTTCGGGCAATACAGTAAGTTCGCTATCAAGCCGTTCCAGCGCTGCTATTTCAACGCCTTCCGGCTTACGGCGCTGCAAGGTCGGCGCGATAAAGTCTTTGTGATAGGCCATGGCATTGCCAATCAGCTCATCCAGATCGGGATAGCGTTCCGGTGTCGCATCGGGCGCATATTGACGCAGATAGCTCCAGATTTGCTCCCGATCCGCATCGCCCATCACGCCAACCAGGTTCAACAATAAGCCAAAAGTAACCGGAATGGTGCTAGTGGGAACCTGACCATTGTGGACATGATGCACGGCATTGCCGAGCTGTTTCTCGGGCTCCTGCTCATGCCAATTGGCGCGGGATTGGAAATATTCATCCACCGCTTTGGGAATCACTCCCATATGCAGTTGCTTGGCAGATTTCGGTTCGCGAAAAATATAGAAGGCGAGGCTGTTTTCCGAGCCATAGCGCAGCCATTCGTCCAGGCTCAGACCATTGCCCTTGGACTTGGAAATTTTCTCGCCTCTTTCATCGAGGAACATTTCATAAATCAAACCTTCAGGCTTGCGCGCACCCAGCACCTTGGCGATCTTACCGGACTGGATACCGCTATCGGTAAGGTCTTTGCCGTACATTTCATAATCAACGCCAAGCGCAACCCAGCGCATTGCCCAGTCAACCTTCCATTGCAGCTTGGCACCTCCGGTGAGCGCATTATGCTCCACCATCTCGCCTTCGTCTTCGAACCGTATTGTGCCTGCTTCAGGGTCGAGCACCTCGACCGGCACCTGCAGCACATGGCCGGTTTTCGGGCTGATTGGCAGGATCGGTGAATAAGTCGCCTGCCTTTCCTTGCCCAAAGTCGGCAGCATAATGTCAAGTATCTGCTGATTGCGCGCCAGCACCAGTTTCAGCGTGTCGTCAAACGCGCCAGCCTGATATTGCTCGGTTGAGGACACGAACTCATAGTCAAAGCCGAACTGGTCGAGAAAATCGCGCAGCATCGCATTATTATGCGCGGCAAAGCTCTCATGATCGGTCTCGAACGGGTTGGGCACCTGGGTCAAAGGCTTGTGCAGATGCTCGGCCAGCATATCCTGATTGGGGACATTGGTTGGCACTTTGCGAAAGCCGTCCATATCATCAGAGAAGGCAATTAGCCGGGTAGGATTGCCGGTGAGTGTTTCATAGGCATTGCGGACCATCGTGGTGCGGAGCACTTCATTGAACGTGCCGATATGCGGCAGGCCGGAGGGACCATAGCCGGTTTCAAACAGCATCGGCTCTCCGCCCGGTTTTGGCGCAGGCGCGCCCCGTTCGCCGCGATAGCGTTTGAGCAATTTGCGCGCTTCTTCAAACGGCCATGCTTTGCTTGTCTCTGCGGCTTCTCGGTAATCAATTTTCGTATCTGGCACGGGCACAATATCCTGTTAAAAATCTAATGCGGCATTACTGGTGTTAGCCTGTATAGCAAGTTAGAACGTGACAAAAGCAGGAGTTGCAAGATGGGAATGTTAATCGCTGGTGTGTTGCTGTGGAGCATAGTGCATCTGATGAAATCGGTAACGCCGGGCGTCCGCGCTGGCATTGTCACCAAGCTCGGGGCAGGGCCGCATCAGGGACTGGTCGCCCTTTTGATCGTTACGTCGCTCGCGCTGATGATATTTGGCTGGCGCTCGATAGTGCCGGAATTTGTCTATGATCCGCCAAGCTGGGGTCGGCATCTGAACATGCTGCTGATGATCTTGGCGATCTATTTGTTTGGCGTTGCGCAAGGAAAATCACGGATCAAGCAATGGCTCCGTCACCCGATGCTGACAGGCATGGCTATTTGGGCAGGCGGTCATCTGCTGGCCAATGGTGATAATCGCTCGCTGGTTTTATTTGGCGGATTACTGGTTTGGGCCTTGGTGTCGATCATCACCGTTTCGCGCAATGAAGGCGCTTGGCAAAAGCCCACCGTGTTTCCGAGCGCCGGTCGCGAGATTCTCAGCGTGGTTATTGCGCTGATTCTCTACGGAGTATTATTTGGCGCGCATCGGTGGATCGCTGGCGTGCCGCTTGTCGGCGGATAAGTGAGCATAAAGCCGCTCCCTTATCCCGCACTCCACGCCAGTCATAGCGGCATCTGGATTTGCGGAACCGACGGAATTTCCCGCGCTATCGGCAAGGGGGAAGCCATCGGCGCGGTTGCCGAAACACCGCACATCCTGCTCAATGCGCCGTTACTGGGGCAACGCCTCGGCTATCCTGATCTCTCAGGACTTGACCTGCTGGAGCTCTTCGCATTTATCTATCCTGCCCGGTTCGTGGTTCCGACCCCGGCGGGCATGGCGAAGACTTTGGGGCTCAATGTACCGGAGCAGGAAGCCGACGTCGCAGCCTTTTGCCGGGCCGCTGCGGCGGCGCTGATGGAACAGATGGAGGCTCGAAACTGGAAAGAGCGAGAGGGCGCGTGGAGCAGCGCGCAGGCTCTTTATCGCCTCCGCTGGCCGTGGGCGAGCGAAGTTGCGCAAAAGTTGGAAAAACCTGCGCAGGGGGAGCGTTGGCTGTTCTCCAAGCTCGAAGAATGGGAGGAACAGCCGCCCCGCCCGGCACCCAAATCCATCACCTTGAGCAAGCAGGATACCCTGGCCACTTTGTCTACATTGACGGGCGAGGGTGCGGAAGACCGGCAGGGCCAGAAAAGCTATGCCGCTGCGGTCGCCGGGATATTCAATCCGCGCAGAATTAAGGGTGCGCCCAATATGCTGCTCGCTGAAGCGGGAACCGGTATTGGCAAAACCCTGGGTTATCTTGCGCCGGCGTCCTTATGGTCGGCAGAAGCCGGTGGAGCGGTCTGGATATCGACCTTCACCAAAGCACTGCAGCGCCAGCTCGACCGCGAAACCCGGCGAATCTATCCCGATGAAGAGAGCTTTCGCAAAAAGGTCGTGGTGCGCAAGGGGCGTGAAAATTATCTCTGTCTGCTCAATCTGGAAGATGCGTTGCAGGGCGGCTTTGCTGGACGCGCCGCCATTCTCGCACATCTGGTGGCGCGCTGGGCGGCCTTTACCAAAGATGGTGATATGATCGGTGGCGATCTGCCGGGATGGCTGACCACCCTGTTTCGCCGCAACGGTTCAACCGCGCTGACGGACCGGCGCGGCGAGTGCGTCTATGCCGGTTGTCCGCATTACCGCAAATGCTTCATCGAAAAATCCACCCGCGCAAGCCAGCAGGCTGATCTGGTGATTGCCAATCATGCGCTGGTGATGGTCAATGCCGCGCGGGGTCGCGAACAACAAAACCGCCCGACGCGGATCATTTTTGATGAAGGCCATCATCTGTTTGATGCGGCGGACTCGATGTTTGCCGCACGGCTTTCCGGCCAGGAAGCGATTGAAATCCGCCGCTGGGTGATCGGGCCTGAGTCCAAATCGCGCGGTCGCCGCAGAGGCCTTGCTGCGCGCCTTGCTGATGTCGCATCCTATGATGATGAAGGGGGACGCGCGATTGAAAGCGCGCGCCATGCCGCCGAAGCGTTGCCGACCGATGGCTGGCTCCAGCGGCTTTCTGAAGGGGAAGAATTTGGCCCGGTGGAAGCCTTGCTCGCCGAAGTGCGGACGGTGGTTTTTGCCCGCGATGAAAGCCAGAGCGCCGATGCCGGCTATGGTCTGGAAACCGAACTGACCGAAGTCGAAGGTCCGATGATCGATGCAGTGGCGACCGCTGCACAAGCGATGGATGCGCTGCTCAAACCGCTGGTCAGGTTGGGACAGCGGATCGAGCATCTGATCGAAGAAGGCCCGGACTGGATGGATGCGCAGGCCCGGGCGCGGATGGAAGGTGCGCTCTCCAGTCTCGGCTGGCGTTGCGATACGCTGTCGGGCTGGCTTTCTTTGCTGTCGCGGATCGGTGGTCCTGCAGATCCCGATTTTGTCGACTGGCTGATGATAGATCGGTTTGAGGGCCGCGAATATGATATCGGCATTTGCCGCCACTGGCTGGACCCGACAATCCCGGTGACCGAAGTGGTTACAAAGCCTGCACACGGTGTCATGATTACCTCGGCCACTTTAAAAGGAGGCGGCGAATGGGAAACTGCGCGCGCACGCAGCGGAGCCGTCCACCTTGATCATCCGGCGCAAGAATTTGAAGTGAAAAGCCCGTTCAACTACGCTGAGCAAGCCAAAGTGATTATTGTGACGGATGTAAAACGGGGTGATATGGCCGGATTGGCCGGGGCTTATGCGCAGCTGATCGAAGCATCGGACGGCGGCACATTGGGCCTGTTCACGGCCATCCGCCGCCTGCGCACGGTCTATGCCCGGATTGCCGATCGCATGGCGCAAAGCGGATTGCCGATTTACGCGCAGCATGTCGACCCGATCGACACCGGTACGCTGGTTGATATTTTTCGTGACGATCCCAAAGCCAGTTTGCTGGGCACGGATGCGCTGCGCGACGGGGTTGATGTGCCGGGTGATAGTCTGCGCCTGGTAGTGATGGAATCGGTACCCTGGCCGCGTCCCAATATTTTGCACCGGGCCCGTCGGTTGGCAGGCGGCGGTACTGCTTATGATGATCGCATCATCCGCGCCCGGCTCGCGCAGGCCTTTGGGCGGATTATTCGTCGGAGCGACGATCATGGGCACTTTGTAATCTTGTCATCGGCTTTTCCGTCACGGTTGTTAAGCGCGTTTCCGGTAGGGACGCCGGTTGAGCGGATGCCGCTCGAATTTGCGCTTAGAGAGGTGCGCGAGGCGTCTTCTTTTAACCTTAAACGCCATGCGGAGAGAGGTTTTACTTTGTCTCGCGCTAGTTCGCTTCGCTCACGCTCCGAAGGGGCGGCCTGACCCGCCCACGCGCGCTATCTGACTTTGGCGCGCGTGCCTCGCGATCATTCGCTCGGTGTTCCAACTGGTAATGAGCTGAAGTGATACCGACGCGAAGCGGAGGCAAGCGCGACTGCGCGCCCGAGCTTATGCGAGCATAGCCAAGGGAGCGGATGCGACCGCCCGGCGCTTGAGGTTTGAAAAATACAGTCTTTCCCCAGCAACATTTTTCCGCCAAGATACATTCAGATGAAAAAACTCAGTCTCTTGCGCCATGCGAAATCCGGATGGGATGATCCTGTATCGAGAGATTTTGATCGCCCACTTAACGACAAGGGCAAGCGCGCTTCCAAAGCTATTGGGGCGTTTATCAAGGACAATGATCTGGCCTATGACCAGATATTGGCATCCCCGGCGGTTCGGGTCATCGAAACGCTGGAGCATGTCGAGGAAGCCTGCGGTCTTTCGATGGAGCCGACATGGGATCGCAAAATCTACCTCGCTTCCTCCGCGACATTATTGGATGTATTACGCGGAGCGAATGCGGATGCGGAACATATATTGATGGTCGGCCATAACCCGGGGCTGGAAGACCTGATCTTTGATCTCGTACCCGATGATGGCTCGTCAGAAGCGCGTGACGCGGTGGAACAGAAATATCCCACCGCCGCGCTCGCAGAGATGAATCTGGATATCGAAAGTTGGGAAGATATTGCCGAAAACAGTGGCATGCTGGTTCGCTTCACGCGCCCGCGGGACCTGGATCCGGAGCTGGGGCCGGATTATTCCTAAGCCTTCCCCGCAAAAATGCTGAGCGACTTTGCAGCAAAAGAAATATACGGGTTGCTCGCGCTCATCCTGACCTTCGTTGCCTTCATTCCCTATTATCTTTCAATCTGGCGAGGCAACACCAAGCCGCATGTGTTTTCATGGTGTATCTGGGGCGCGGGCACGGTGATAGTATGTGCCGCACAACTGGCCGATGGGGCTGGTATTGGTGCATGGCCGATTGGCGTTTCGGGGTTGCTGACATTTGGCGTGGCCATTCTGGCATCAATGCGATCTGCCGATCTTTCCATTGTGAAACTGGACTGGTTGTTTCTCATTCTGGCGCTCAGCGCATTGCCATTATGGTTCATTACCTCAACGCCACTGTCGGCGGTGATCGTTTTGACCGTTGTCGATCTTTTCGGCTTCGGACCCTCCGTTAGAAAGGCATATCATTACCCGCATGAAGAAAAGGCAACGCTTTTTCTGATCGCAGTTTTCCGAAATATTTTCGTCATCGCGGCATTGGAAAATTATTCGTGGACGACTGCTCTGTTTCCAGCGGTGGTTGGGATGGCCTGCGTGATATTTGTACTGCTGATTATGTTGAGGCGAATGATAGCCGCGAAATCCTAAGCCTCGTTAAGCGCGCTCGACAGCCGGTCGCGGATGGACTTTAGTTCTTTCACAATCAGGCTGTTGTCTTCCGTCCCCGGACCAGTCATCGGTAAGGCAGATGCAGTGGAAGTTGCCATCGCCGGGGCTTCGGCAATTGTTGTCGGCTGGTTCTTGCGCGATGTAAGAAACTTGCGCGCGCCTTTGATCGTATAGCCTTCTTCATGGAGCAGGCGGTTGATCGTCTTCACCATCTCAACATCTTCCGGGCGATAGTGCCGCCGCGACCCGGCCCGCTTCAAGGGCTGGAGCATAGCAAACTGGTCCTCCCAGTAGCGCAAGATATGGGGCTTGATCTTTAACTCTTTGGAGAGTTCTCCGATGGTTCGGAAGGCACCGCTATCTTTCATCATACTATACTCGATTGATAGATTTAATCCGCAGCAATGATGCGGTCGCGCATGGTCTGGCTGGCGCGGAATGTCAGCACCCGGCGCGGTGCGATCGGGACTTCAACGCCCGTTTTTGGATTACGTCCGGTACGTTCGCCCTTGTCGCGCAAAACAAACGTGCCAAAACCGGAAATTTTCACATTCTGCCCGTCAATAAGGGCTTCGATCATATGATCGAGAATGGACTCGACCATCACCGCGCTATCGGCGCGGGAAAGGCCCACTTGCCGGTTCATCGTGTCCGAAAGATCTGCTCTGGTCAGGGTGCTCGAATAGCTCATCACAATATCTCCGTGTAAGAGATTGAAATAAAGGCAGAGACATAAAGCAAACCAAGCCGATTGTAAACGTTAACGTCAATCTTAACAGTGGATTTCAATAAATTAGCAGGATATGCGGCACCGATGACCGACAAAAAAATACAGCCCGTAGCTCTGGCAAGACTCCTCTCGCAATGCGGTAAAGGTGGGGGAGAGAATCCGATAGACTTGCCGCAAAGCTGGACGCAGGGGCGCACGGCCTTTGGCGGCTTGTCAGCGGCGCTCGCCTATCAGGCCGCCAGCCAGATTGAGGATGACCTGCCCGGTTTGCGCTCTGCTCAGATCGCATTTGTCGGCCCGCTGTTTGGAAGGCTGACGGCAGAAACCGAGATGCTCCGCCGCGGCAAAAGCACTGCCTTTGTCGGATCAAACATCTTTGGTGACAAGGGCCTTGGTCTGCATTGCAGTTTTGTCTTCGCCGCGCAGCGCGATACGGCAGTCACGACCTCGGATATGATAAAGCCGGATTTTCCACCCTTCCCCGACGGCGCGGATCTGCATAGTGGACCACCGCAGTTTTTCACGTCCAATATGGAATATGTTGGCAAGCGGATTGATACCAGTATTAAAACAAACCACCTGACCCGCTGGATGCGATTGAAGCAACGCGAGGACCTCAATATCGTAGCTGAATTGCTGTGCATGGGAGACAGTCTGCCACCATCCCTGATGGGCTTGCTCGACCAGAACGCGATGGTGAGTTCGATGAACTGGCAGATCAATATTATTGCCGATGAAATCCATACCGCAGATGGCTGGTGGTTAATCGATTCCCACACGCACCATGCTGATCATGGCGCGAGCAGCCAATATATGAGCATGTGGAATAGCGAGAAAGAGCTCATCGCAACCGGTATGCAGAGCGTCGCTTATTATGCTTGAATGAGGCGCGTGTCGCATGGGTCGATTGGTTGGCCTGCAAGTCATAGCTTTGGCGAAGAGTGGTGGACAGGATAGGATTCGAACCTATGTACGCTTACACGGGCAGATTTACAGTCTGCTGCCTTTAACCACTCGGCCACCTGTCCATTTGGTCACCAAATCCATGCCTTTGCAGGCAAGAGCGGCTCAATGACGAAAGCACGCGCTGCTGTCAATGGTCAGCTTTTCCAAATTTGCGGATTCATTGTTCATGGTCTGAAAAAAGGGCTGCGCATTTGGCGGCGAGGCGCTAGGGCTTGGTGATGGCAAGAAAAAACAGATCAATCAAGAAAACCGGCAGCGGCCTTAAATTCTGGGGGCGTCACGCGATAGAGGCGGCACTCGAAAACCCCCGCCGGGTGGTAAAAAAAATATCGGGAACGCGAGAAGCGCTTGCAGGGCTGGATCTGCCGACTGACCTTTCGGTGGTCTATTGCGATGTCGCTGATCTTGGACGGGTGGTTCCGCGAGAGGCGCCGCATCAGGGCATGGTTGCCGATGTTGATCCGTTGCCGGATATCTGGCTCGGCGACATGCTGGACGCTGCGAGTGAATCCGGACGCCCGATATTGCTGCTCGACCAGGTGACTGACCCGCATAATGTCGGCGCGATTTTGCGCTCGGCAGCGGCCTTTGATTCTGCTGCGATTGTGACGCAGGACCGACATGCACCGCCGGAATCAGGAACGGTGGCGAAATCAGCATCGGGCGCGCTGGAAATCGTGCCGTGGGTGCGGGTGGTCAATCTGTCCCGTGCGCTCGATGAAATCGCTGAGGCGGGCTATTGGCGTATCGGGCTGGACGGTGATGCAGAGCAAACGCTTGGCGAAACGATGGGCCAAAGCAAGCTGGCGCTGGTGATGGGCGCGGAAGGCGAGGGTCTGCGCCAGAATGTCGCGGCTCATTGTGATACGCTGGCGAGACTGCCTATGAGCCAGCGCATGGAGAGCCTGAATGTGTCCAATGCGGCTGCCATCGCGCTCTATGCGGAGTATACCCGAAGCAAGGAGGATTAGATTGTGAAGCTGTTTGCGAAATTCGTTGCGGTATTGGCCGCGCCAATGCTGCTGACCGGTTGCCTGTTCCTGCCGGGTAAGTTTGATGCAACCTTGAAGCTCCATCAGGGCGGGAAATATGAATTCACCTATGTTGGCGAGATGCAGATTGTTGCTGGCGACGACAAGGATATGTCCCAACCCAAGCTGGAACCATTCGACAAGGAAAATGCGCGTTGCAATGACTGGATTGAGAGTGACGGCACCAAAACACCCAATGTCTATTACGGCAATTACAGTGAACCAACAGAAGTCGCCGTCTCGGACGCTGAAGCTGCGACAGATGGTGATGAAGCATCACCGCGCCGGGTGAAGCGCGATTGCACCAAAGACGAACTGGCTGAACTGGAACAGCAGCAGATCGAAACATACGAACGCCGCAAAGAGGATTATGAGCAACGGACCGGCATGATGGCTTCGATGTTTGGCGGCGCGGTTCCGGGCAATGATGAAGCGCTCAAGAAATTCGCAGCGCAATTGATGAAATATGATGGTTGGGAAAAGGCCGAATATGTCGGCGATAATAAATTTGATGTTGAATATCGCGCAGCCGGGACGTTTGACCGCTATTTTGCTTTTCCGATCCTCAATGATGCGGCGATGCAATATCCGTTTTTTCAGATTGTTCCGCGCAAATCGGGCGAGTTGGAAGTCATGTCTCCTGCGGTTGGTGGCTCCAACTCGTTTCTGTCGCTGGCAATGATTGGCGGGATGCGCGGGGGCAATAACAAGGACATGCCGATGAGCGAAATCTCCGGTAGCTTCACGCTGGAAACTGATGGCGAAGTGCTCGCGAACAATGGCCCCGATGGCTATGAAACAAATGGCAGCAGCAAGACGATACGTTGGGATGTAAAGGGCTTGAAAGAAAGTCCGCGCGCTTTGATCCGGTTGAAATAGATGGTGGTAGAAAACAAAAAAGGGAGCAGACATTTGCTCCCTTTTTAAAACGTAAGCGAACCGAAAAAGTCAGTCCTCTTCAGCAATCCGCAATTTCAGGCCGTCCATATCATCGCTCAATTCAATCTGGCAGCTGAGTCGTGAAAATTCGTTTCGGTGATCGCTGCTTTCCAGCAGGTCATCTTCGTCTTCGCTCATTGCGGGCAGTTTGGCTTTCCAGTCCTCAGCCACATGCACATGGCATGTAGCGCAGGAACAGCAGCCGCCGCACAATGCAAGTAGCTCATCAAAACCGTTGTCGCGGATCGCTTCCATCGCGCTCATACCGCTATCGACGGTTACTGCTTTTTCTTCGCCATCGCGGCCTGTCACATGAATGGTTGGCATAGACACCCCTTATAAAACTATATTTCCAAAATCCCGCACGCTATGTCTGCTGCGGCGGAAAATATCAAGGCCCGATGCGGGCAGGAGTGTTGGCGTGGGCCTATCAATAGAAATGATCAAGTCAGGGCTGGATGCGGTGAGTGCCATAGAGCCAAAACTGGAGGCTGCCATCGCTTCCTCGGGGCATCCGGAACCGCGTATCAGACCTGAGGGCTATGAGACGTTGCTTCGCACTATCGTGGGCCAACAGGTCAGCGTGGCTTCCGCCGCTGCGGTGTGGAAAAAGCTGGAAGTGCGACTGGGTGAGGGGTGTCCGGCAGAAGTTTTGCTCGAGACGGAATTTGACGAGTTACGCGCTTGCGGCTTGTCTCGTCAGAAGCAAGGCTATGCCCGCAGTTTGGCGGAATTGATCATTTCGGGCGGGCTGGATCTTGGCAATTTGCCGGCCGATGATGAGGATGCGATTGCGCTGCTTACCAGGGTTAAGGGCATTGGCCGCTGGTCTGCAGAAATCTATTTGCTGTTTGCACTGGGGCGAGAGGATGTCTGGCCTGCTGGCGATCTCGCTGTGCAAGTCGGGATCGGCAACATACTGGGTCTGAAAGATCGCCCGTCAGAGCATGAATTGCGGGAACTGTCCGAGCCTTGGTCGCCGCACCGGGGCGCAGTCGCCATTTTTACATGGCATCATTATCACGTAATGGTGATGTAGGCTATTTTTTGAGACCCGGATTGAGCGCCACGATTTCCTTCATGAACGACGTCGGCTTTTTGCGATATTTGGTTTTCGGATTGGTCTTCAAACCTAGCAATGCCATTGCATCCTCAACAAAATGGACGCAGTTGCGCTTGTTGAGATTATAGCTTTTTTGCGGGATTGCTTTCCATTTTGCCACTTTGGCCATGAGCTTGCGATAGGCTGCATCGCTTATTGATATACTGAACTGCGAATCGCTCTTGGCAATATAATTTGCCGGCGGTGCTTTCACAATTCCTTTCACCGAACCCCATAATATGGCCGGTGAGACATTGATGGCGGTAAAGCCATGGGCATCATCCACAATTTGGCCGTTATCCAGCTTGCCCTTCACGGTGTAAAATGCATGCGGGAAGCTTTCGCCAAATTCGTGGCTGTAGAACGTCACGGTGACGTCGGCCCGAGCGGTGTCGGGAAGTACAAATCCGGACGAGAACATCGCCAAAACCGCGATCCATATGGAAAACTTCTAGTCCGAAACATTGTCACTTGCCCTGTTTTCTAAATTTTGACCAAGCCAGTCAGCGGCTTGCTTTGGTGTCTTCTTGTCCTGATCGCGATCGACCATATAATTGGCTTCGCGCATTTTTTCTACCGTGATTGCACCCACCAGCGGTTTAACTGCGCGCATGAATTGATCATCATTCCTCCGTTCTGGCGAAACTAGCAGCAGTGCTTCGTACGATGGCACGGCGTTTTTGGGATCGCCCAGCACCACAAAGCCATTTGCAGCAATCCGTCCATCGGTTGAAAAGGCCGAGATTACATCCACTTCTCGGCTCATTAAAGCCGGATACATGAAGGTAGGATTAAACGACCGGGTGTCCTGGAAACGCATTGGGTATGCGTCTTTGACCATCTGCCATTCCGGGCGCTCAAGAAACTCAACATCGGTGCCGAAAACCAGATCGGGAGATTCTCGGGCCAAATCATCCAAAGTCGTCATTGCCCGTTTTGCAGCGTCATCGGCCCGCACCGCAAATGCGTAAGTATTTTCAAACCCCAATGCGCCGGCCATCGAAACACCATGCTGCGTGCGGGTCCACTTTGCGATATCTTCGAACATCTGCGCTGCCGGCACCGGATCGCTGCGTTTCATCTGATTGGTCCAGATGGTCCCGGAATAGTCAACATAGATATCGACATCACCGCCAGCCAAAGCTCCAAACACCACAGCTGAACCCAGCCCATCGCGGTACCGCACTTTATATCCGGCATTTTCCAGTCGCTCACCAATCAGCCGTGCCAATATATATTGCTCGGAAAAACTCTTTGCGCCAATGACGACAACATCATCCTTCGAGGTAAGCAACGGGGCACAGGCGAATATCAGTCCGGCGCTCAATATAGCAGCGCCGACCCATGCGAGTATTTTACGGCGTTCTCTTATAGCGCGCTCCATCAGCCCCAATAGCACGTCAACCGATATAGCCAGTGCGGCGGAAAACAGGCAGCCCGCCAATACATAGGTCCAATTTTGGGTTTGCAGTCCGGCAAAAATAAGGTCGCCAAGACTGGGTTGCCCGACGGTGGTTGACAACGTGGCAGCACCTATTGTCCAGACGGCTGCCGTTCGGATTCCCGCCATGATCGTGGGCGCGGCAAGCGGTGCTTCCACCAGGCGCATTTTTTGTGCTCGCGTCATGCCAAGTCCGTCAGCCGCTTCTTTCACCGCCGGATCGACACCGGTGAGTCCGGTGACTGCATTACGCAATATCGGGAGCAGCGCGTATAATGTTAAAGCCAGCAGCGCGGGCAGAAAGCCGAACGCCGATATGCCGCCGCCGACTATTGCTGAAACACCGAGCAATAGTGGGTAGAACAGGGCGAGCAATGCCAGTCCTGGTATTGTCTGGATCAGGCTAGCGAGAGTGAGCGCCACGCCCGCAACTCTGGGCGATCGCGCTGCCCAAATGGCTAGAGGCAGACAGATTACCATGGCAAGCAGCAGCGCCGAAAAACTCAATTGTACGTGGGCCGCGAGAAGTTCCGGGACGCGAGTGAAAGCGGCTTTCCATGTGTCGCTCATGGTTGCTCGCTTTGATTTTGGTCCGGATCGTGGCCGAGATCGTGAAAATATTTCGCCTGCGCGCGCGGAATGGCGACGAGCGCTTCGGCCTCATCTCCTGCTTGGCCCGAGAGCAATTCGGCAGGCGTAGCGTCTGCCTTTATCTGACCGTCTTCCATTACCAATATGCGATCCGCGAGATATAGAGCCTCGGCCATGTCATGAGTGACAATGATCGTGGTCAGGCCCAGTTTTTCATGCAGCGCCTTGTACTGGGTCCCGAGACTATCGCGGGTTACCGGGTCGAGTGCGCCAAATGGTTCATCCATCAGCATCAACTTGGGTCGGGTCGCCAAGGCGCGGGCAACGCCGACCCGTTGCTGCTGCCCGCCGCTGAGTTGATCGGGCATGCGGGAAGCCATTTCTTGCGGTAACTCTACCAGGTCAAGTAGTTCCATCACACGATCAACGCGTCCGTCTTCTCCCGCCAGTTCCAACCCAATCGCGATATTGCACCCGATTGTCATATGGGGAAATAACCCGATATTCTGGAACACATAACCAATCTTTCGCCGCACAATATGCGGATCAGTAGTCGTGACATCATCGCCCGCGATCAGGATTTTGCCGCTGTCTGGCTCAATCAGGCGATTGATCATTTTAAGCAGGGTGGACTTGCCTGACCCCGAAAGACCAACCAGCGCAACGAGACAGCCTGCTGCTATTTCCAGCGAGACATTATCAACGGCTTGAATCCCGCCAAAACGGCGGCTGACTTCATATAGGCTGAGGTCTGGGCCCCTGGAAGTCCGCGTTGATTGCATTGGGAAGCCTTTTGCCGATCTTTTTTACCGATGTCCAACGTCACTTGAGGATGGGCTTGACCGCACGCGCAAAAACCGCTGGAGTGAACATCAATGTAAATAAACTGTTTGAAAATTTGCACACACGAGAGGATAGCCATGGCGTATCAGAGCGGACAGAAAACCATTTTCATCACAGGCGGGGCATCTGGCCTGGGCCGTGAAGTCGGTCGCTACTTTGCCGGAAAAGGCTGGTTTGTCGGTATCGCCGACGTCAATGAAGCGGGTATGGCCGGGACCGCAGCGATGCTGCCGGATGGGAAAAGTTCCATTCACAAACTGGATGTTACCGACCGCACGCAATGGAAAACGGCCGTCGAAGAATTCGGCAAAATCACTGGCGGCCGGATGGATGTATTGTTTAACAATGCGGGTATCGGTACTGGCGGGCCTATTGAAGAGATGGCGGACGAAGACATTGATCTGATGCTGGCTATCAATCTCACTGGTGTGATAAGCGGCACGCGCGCCTGCTTTGAAATGCTGAAAAACACGCCCGATAGCTGCGTGCTTTATACCGCATCGGCAGCTGGTATATATGGTGTGGCTGATCTGAGCGTGTATAGCGCTTCCAAATTCGCGGTTCGCGGTTTGGCAGAATCTCATGATCTGGAGTTCAAGAAGCACGGAATAAAATCGCGGTCGCTGATGCCCGGCTTTGTCGATACGGGCATCATCGGAGAAGTTGTCGAAGGCACCAATCAAACCGGTAAGGAACGGCTGGAGGCTGCCGGCGTAATGGTCAGCCCGGTTTCTATAATCGGTCCTGCGGCATGGGAAGCTGTGCATGGCGACAAGGTTCATAAACCGGTTAACAAGATGGCGAAGCAACTTGCCTTTGCCGCCCGCTGGATGCCGGGACGGCTGCGCAAACAGCAGACCCAATTGGCTGATCTGGGGGATGTGCTCGCCGGACCGGAGCAAAAATAATATTTAAACAAAACTGTCGATTTTTTTCGCCAAATCAATATCGCGCTGCGACAGTCCGCCATTGTCCCCGGCGTCATGGGTGGTGAGCGCGACATCCACCTTGTTATACACGTTAAACCACTCCGGGTGATGGTCTGCCTTTTCGGCATGGATGGCGACGCGGGTCATAAAGGCAAAAGCTTGGGCAAAATCACCAAATTTGAACTTTCGGCTTATCGCATCGCGCCCGGGATCATATTTCCAGTCCGACAGCTCCTTTAAAGCCGCGTCGCGCTCGGTCTCATTTAATTGGGCTACCATTATCTTGTCCTCTTCTCTTGGCATTGCCGCCATTTCATGCCTTAAGTCTGATCCATGAACGCGGGGCCGTCAACATCATCCAATATAAACGCCGACAAGCGATTAATTGTCGAGGCCTTGTCCTGCGTGCGCGGGGATAGAATTCTGTTCCGCGATTTGAATTTCACTCTCGAACCGGAGCAGGCAGGTCTTATAACAGGCCCCAACGGCGTAGGAAAGTCGAGCTTGCTGCGATTGATCGCTGGATTGCTCAAGCCGTTCTCCGGATCCATAACCGCACCGGAAACCAGGGCGTTGTGCGATGACAATCTTGCGCTGGATGAACATCTGCCGCTCGAAAAGGCCTTGCACTTCTGGGCAAGCTTGGATGGCGATGCCTCCATTGACGTCGAGACGGCAATGGCATCGGCGGGTCTCGGGCGTCTTGCCGAAGTACCGGTGCGCTATTTTTCGACCGGGCAGAGGCAGCGGGCGCGGCTGGCGCGGACCTATTTGACCGGTGCGCCACTCTGGTTGCTCGACGAACCGGCCAATGGGTTGGACACCGCTTCGGTTGAGCAACTGGGGCAGGTGTTGCAGAACCATCTCGAGCGCGGCGGGCTCATTCTCGCCGCCAGTCATATTCCGCTGCCGATCCACTTCGACCTTACGCTCGAACTCAAACCCCTGGCGGCGGCGTCATGATCGGCGGTCTTGGCACTCTCATCTGGCGCGATGTAAGGCAGAGCTATGCGAGCGGCGGCACCTGGCTGCCGGTAATATTCTATCTCTCGGCGGCGACGCTCTTTCCGTTTGCGGTCGGGCCGGACCGCGCGTTGTTGCTGCAAACCGGCGGCGGAATACTTTGGATATCCGCCTTGCTCGCGACGTTGCTACCGCTGGACCGGCTCATCCAACCTGATCTGGATAGCGGCTTCCATGATCAGCTTGTGGTGCGCGGCTTTACCGACGAACTGATCGCTTTTGCGCGGCTGGTTTCTCACTGGCTGGCGTTTGGACCACCACTGCTACTGGCGGCGCTTCTCGCCAGCGGCTTGATGGGACTGGAAGGGCAACCGCTGTGGACCTTGCTGCTGAGCCTCGCCATCGCGACACCCGCTCTGGCAGGGCTGGCTGTAATGATCGCCGCGCTCACTTCCGGGCTCAAGGGGCAGGCGCGCTTGGCGGATTGCTGCTGGTGCCGCTGGCAATCCCGATGTTGGTTTTTGGCGCTGGAAGTCTCGCCGATCAAAGCGGCAGCGCGCTGCTTTTTCTCGGTGCTGTCTCCTTGCTTCTGGTGGGGATAACGCCGTTTGCCGCTGGCGCTGCGCTGCGGGCGCTGAGAGAATAGCGCGTGATTAGCTGGCGGTTGCAGCCTTGGCGGTAACGGTTTTTAATATCTCCCGATACCCGCTCGCAATCGTCATCCGTTCCTCAAAGCCGCCGACCATCAGCGCGTTATGCGCCTTGGCCAAATTATAGCAGGGCACGCCCATGAACAGATGATGTTCGCTGTGATAATTCACCCAATAGGGCGCCATTGTCGTCCGTTCCCAGAAGTTCGCATAGGTCGTTCGCGCATGGGAAAACGGATCGCCGCTACCGGTGCTGGTGCAGGCATGTTCCGCGATATTGCGAATGCGCAGGAACAGCTGGAATGTGGTCGCCAAAGCGGCCAGCCATATCAGAAACGGAATGATCCCGAGCGTCGCCAGGCTGATCGCCAGCACCAGCAACTGAATGACCAGAAACCGCGCCACGGTTCGGGTGGTCTTCTTCGCGCCGTCCAGATCAGTCACTGGTGCAGCGACGCCCGCTGCACCATTGCGATTAAAAGGCGTTCCTGCGGATGTATCGCGCTTCGCTGCAATTTCAGTATCAGTACTACCCGCGAGCATCGCCCGCAATCCCTTCCACGCCACGCCAAATTGATTACTGCGCTGCTTGAAAAACGTTTGCCCGGTCAGGTCGCGGATGATTTTGCGCCGCATGCTGGCCCGTGTTGTCGGAAAGGGTTTGGACAGACCCAGATCAGGATCTTCGGGTTGCTGGGTAAATTTATGGTGGGTCAAGTGATAGGCGCGGTAGCTGTGCAAATCGCTGCCGGTTGCCGCGCCGGTCAGCCATTGGCCCGCGAAATTATTGATCTTGCGATTGGGGTGGAGCAGGCCGTGGGCCGCCTCGTGCATCAGAATGGAAAGGCCAAGTTGCCGCCCGCCAATAATGGCGATGGCAAAGGGCGTCGCAATCAGCCCAGCCAGCCAGTGCCAGTCCCACGCCAGCGCGGTGCCACCAGCGGCGAGCGCGACGACCAGCCATCCATGCAGCGCCAGCCACAAGCCGCGTACCGGCGACACACGGGTCAATGTACGCCATTCGTCCGGCGCAAATATTTCATTGGGTCTGGCGGCTTTTACAGCAGGCATTTCGTAATCCTTATCCTTCCCAATATAGCTATTTTCTGCGCGTTATACAAATTTTTCGCCTGACGCTACGGCTTCAGGGTGTGCGCTTGAGTTCTTCTGCAAGCCGCTGCATGAAAGCGACTCCGCGCTCGAATTGCTCGACCGCTAGATATTCATTCGGCTGATGCGCTTGCTCGATCGAACCCGGTCCGCAAATCACCGTGGGAAAGCCTGCCTGCTGAAACTGCCCGGCCTCGGCGGCGTAGGACACAACCCCTGCCGGAGCATTGTCGCCAGTCAGCTTGCGGACAAAGGCTTCTGCCTCTGCCCCGCCCTCCGGCGTCATCGGTGGCGCGTTGGATTGCCGGGTGATGGTCACTCCGGTTTCAGGAAACGCCTTTTTAAGCTGCGTATCCAGCGCGCTGATCTTGGCTTTAAACGGTGCCAGCACCGCCTCGGGGTCAACACCCGGCGGGCAGCGCAGATCAAAGACAAAATGCGCGCGGCGGGCGAGAATATTCGCCGCCGTTCCGCCTTCCATCCTGCCGATGGTCAGCGTCGCATGGGGCGGCACGAAAGGCGAGGCTGGATTAGCGCCCTCCCACAATTCCCGCGCCAGTTCGGCGAGATCATGCATCAGTTCCACCGCGACCATATTGGCCGATACGCCAAGATGGGTGAGGCTGGAGTGTGCCTCATGGCCGAGCACTTCCACTTCGTGCACCGCGATGCCCTTATGACCGGTCACCGGTTTCATCATCGTCGGTTCACCGATTATGGCGAGTGCCGGACTGGGCAGTTTCACCGCCATCTCCGCGATCATCGCGGGCGCGCCGAGGCAGCCGATTTCCTCGTCATAGCTAAAGGCCAGATGGACCGGGCGCTTGCCGTCCTTGAACAAAGGCACCGCCGCCAACGCCAGCGCGATAAACCCTTTCATATCGCAAGTCCCGCGCCCGTGCATCAGGCCATCGCGCTCGGTCACCATCCACGGGTCGCTATCCCAATCCTGCCCGTCCACCGGCACGACATCGCTGTGGCCGGAAAGAATAATCCCGCCCTCCACTTCGGGACCAACCGTGGCATACAGATTGGCCTTGCTGGCATCCGCATTGACGACGCGGGTCGAGGGGACGCCGTGCCCGAAAAGATAATCCTCGACCCAGGCGATCAGTTCCAGATTGCTGTTGCGCGAGGTGGTGTCAAACGCGATCAGCGCGGCGAGTATCTCGCGGGCGGCGGGGAGGAGTGATTCGTTCACAATAGTGGCTTTCGAAATGAACAAGGGGAGGAAGGGGAAAGCCGGATTGCCTGAAAATCCCGGGAGATTATCTTACCGGGTGGTGCAGCTGCGCACGCAGAATATAATAGGACCATCATAAGGCCTGCCTAGCATTTGCGGAGGGTGTAGGACAGAATTTCTGTGGCTGGGACCAGTTTGATGTGGCTCCACGCTGCCGCGTCGAAAACTGCCGTCATTGCGAGGAGCGCAGCGACGCGGCAACCCGGAGCCGCGCGCGCAGACGCTTTGGGTTGCCGCGCTTCGTGCGCAATGACGGACAGGAATACGGGAACCCCTTCTCCCTCAAGGGAGAAGGAAGACGATTAACCCTAGCGCGCTTCGTGCAAACCATTTAGCAATGCCCCATGACCAACACGCTCTATTATGGCGATAATCTCAAAGTGCTTCAGTCGCATATTGCCGATGAGAGCGTCGATCTGATCTATCTCGACCCGCCGTTCAATTCCAACGCCAACTATAATATCCTGTTCAAATCCCCCGATGGCAGCGACAGCGATGCGCAGATCAATGCGTTTGACGATACCTGGAGCTGGGGGCCGGATGCCGAGGAATCAGTCGATTTTGTCACCGCCAGCGGCAACCATAAAACCCATGATCTTCTGGAAGCGATGCTCGGCTTTCTCGGCAAGAATGACATGATGGCCTATCTGGCCATGATGGCGGCACGGCTGATCGAACTGCACCGCGTCCTGAAACCGACCGGTAGCCTCTATCTGCACTGCGACCCGACCGCGAGCCATTATCTGAAGCTGTTGCTGGATGGGGTTTTTGGCGCGGAAAATTATAGAAATGAAATCGTTTGGAAACGTACGAACATTCACAACGACAGTAAGACTTGGAGTAAGATTGCCGACACAATCTTTTTCTATAGTAAGTCCAAGAATTTTTCTTGGACTGAACCGCGGGAACCGCACTCCGAAAGCCATATAGCGTCAAAATTCAAAAATGATGATAACGACGGACGAGGGCCATATTCGCTGAGCGATATGACCAGCCCGAACCCTCGACCAAACATGATGTATGAATGGAAAGGCTTCCCGTTTCCTCCAAAAGGATGGCGATACAAGCTTGAAACCATGCAACGTCTCCATGACGAAAACAAAATATGGTATCCAACCGATAGCGACGGTTACTTGGATACCAAACGTCGGCCTCGTCTTAAAAGATTTCTGAATGAATTGGATGGCAATATAATGAGCGCCGTTTGGACAGATATAAATCCACTTAATTCTCAAGCCCAAGAACGTCTCGGCTACCCCACTCAAAAACCACTCGCCCTGCTCGAACGCATCATATCCGCCTCTTCGAACGAAGGCGATGTCGTGCTTGATCCCTTCTGCGGGTGTGGCACCGCCGTTGACGCTGCCGAGAAACTCGGGCGCAAATGGATCGGGATTGATGTTACCCATCTGGCGATCAACCTGATCGAACAGCGGATGAAAGATTCGCATCCCGGTGTGCAATTCGACGTCAAAGGCCGTCCGGAGTCGCTGGACTCCGCAATGGAACTGGCGCGGCGCGACAAGCATGAATTTGAAAAATGGATCGTGCCCAAGCTCGACGGGCATCTGTTCGAGGATGGCCGCAAGGGCGCCGATGGCGGCATTGACGGTTTCATTTATTTCAAACCCGATGGCAAGAAAACGCAAAAGGCCATATTATCGGTCAAGGGCGGCGACAATGTCGGCGTCGCCATGATCCGCGATTTGGTCGGCGTGATGGAGCGGGAGAAGGCACTGGCCGGCGTGTTTATCACCAAGGCGCTGCCATCCAAGCCGATGATGCAGGAAGCGGCCAAGCTCGGCCTGTTTGAAAGCGAAGTGTCGGGCCGCAAACATCCGCGCCTGCAAATCATCACCCTGGCCGAAGTGTTTCAGGACCGGCGACCGGACCTGCCTTGGGTTGTCTCGCCCTTCCGCAAAGCCCAGCGTCATGACAAGTCAGGCGAGCAGGGCAAATTGATTTAGACCAGAACCCGTCATTGCCGCGCTGCGCGCGCAATGACGCAACGGAATACCAGAACTCCTTCTCCCTCAAGGGAGAAGGCGTATTGTCAGTATCAACCTGCGAAGCTATCCAATCGCGGAATTTCTTTTTGGAAAAACCTAAATCCCGGCCCGCCCGGTCTCTTCGGCAATAAACTCCAGCAATGCTTTTTCCAGCAGGTCTGTCGTCTGGTCTGCCTCGATCCGCTCGCGCAGCCATTTTTGTTCGTCGGTATCAATCGCGCGGGCTTCTTCGACCGCTGCGACATGGTTTTTCGCCTGCGCTCCGTCACCGAAAATATCGCCGCCGAACACATCTTTGAACGCGCCGCCGATATCCGAAGATTTCATCCGGCTGAAAAAGCCGCCGATGCCGGGCTTGTTGTCGTTCATGAAATTTTCGAGCCGGGCAGCCTCGGCGCGGTCGAGCATTTTATAGTCGTTATGCGCCATCACATGGTTGCCGACGAGCTGCACGAATAATGTCTTCCACTGCGGGCTGTTTTCCGCGTCCAGTGTCGCGTCCTTGAGGCGGAACAGCATATCGGCCTCCTCGCGGGTGATGCTGATCGCGCCTTCAGATGCGGCCGCATAGAGCACGCGGCGGAGGATTTTGACTTCTGCATCGGTGACGCAGCCGGGTTTTAGTTCACCGCCGCAGCGGGTTGGCCCTTTGCCGGTCATCACCGCATTTTCAATCTGGCGGATGGCATAAGCCTGCAAGGATGCAGGCGCGCCGGTTGCTTTTTCCAGCGTGCGGACCAGCAGTTCCAGCTCGATTTCTGATTCCAGACGTCCGTCATGGTCAATATGCCGCATCAGCCACGCGGCATTGTCTTCGCTGATATAGCCTTTGGGCGCTTGCTGGTTGATCAAATATTCGGTGATCGCGGGGACGAAAAAGTCGATCCATTCCTGCGATGGCTCGGCGTCAGCGCCGTTGAGTTCGAACAATAATTCGGCTTCGACCTGATTGATTGCGCCGTCAGGCCACACGATTTTGCGCAGCGCCAATACATCGGCCGCGTTGATCGCGCCCTGGTCCTTGATGCCGTTCAGCAGGCTTGAAAATTCTATTGTCATGGTGGCTATCCCCCAAAATTTCAGAGGATAGCCTTACCGGGAAATGCTTAATATGCGGTTAGTGCCGGTTTATTGGAAACAGGCACGGCGGGATCCACAAACCGCTCATGCTGAGCTGGTCGAAGCAGGGCTCCAAAGCGCAGAGCATCCTTCGACAGGCTCAGGACGAACGGTTCAACCCAAATAGGGCCGTGCTCAGGATTGCGAGGCAATCCAATCGTCGATTTTCTTCTCCAGCACCGTCATCGGCAATGCGCCGGTGTTGAGCACCTGGTCGTGAAACTCGCGGGGATCAAATCTATCACCCAGCGCTTTTTCTGATTTTGCCCGTAGCCGCTGGATGGTCAGTGCGCCGATCTTGTAAGCCAATGCTTGCGATGGAATAGCGATATAGCGCTCAACCTCGGCGGTCGCATCGGTTTTGCCCATGCTGCTATTGTCGAGCATATACTGGATCGCCTGTTCGCGGGTCCAGCTTTTGCTGTGCAGGCCGGTATCGACGACGAGCCGCATTGCACGGAGCATCTCATCATCCAGATGACCGAAGCGCTGGTATGGATCGTTGTAAAGCTCCATATCATAGCCAAGTTTCTCGGCATAGAGCGCCCAGCCTTCCACGAATGCGGTGTTGCCGCCAAACCGCATGAAATTGGGCAGGGCTTCATTTTCCTGCGCGAGGCTGATCTGGAAATGGTGACCGGGCGCGCCTTCGTGCAGGTAAAGCGTGGTTATGCCGGAGGTGTTGCGCGAGGGCAGGTCATAGGCATTGAAATAGAATATGCCGGGCCGCGAGCCGTCCGGCGTGCCGCTCTGGTAGGAGCCGCCCGCCTGGAATTTTTCAACAGCCTCGTCATAGGGACGGATTTCCAGCGGAGATTTCGGTAGCACCTTGAACAATGTGCCAATTTTCGCATCCACTGTCTTGCCCATGTCATAATAGCGCTGGGTCAGGCTCTCGCGACTTTTCGGGTGGAACTTTGCATCCGTCCGAAGATAAGTGAAAAATTCCGACAGCGAGCCTTCAAAGCCCACTTCGTCTTTAATCTCTTCCATCTCGGTTTTGATCCGCGTGACTTCGCTCAGGCCAAGATCATGGATATAATCGGCTTTCAAGGGCAGGGTCGTCGTGTTCTCGATCATGTTTTCATAAAGAACCTCGCCACCCTTCATCGCTGATAAGCCAACTTCCTCGCGCGCGACCGGCAGATATTCGGTTTTGAGGAAATCGTGCATCCGCTGGAAGCTGGCGAAAATATCCTTGGTTGCCACTTCATATTCTGCGGTCAGGCGTTTCTTGTCCGCCTCGCTGAAATCTTCCGGAAAATTCTGCACAGGACCCATGAAAGGGCTTTTTTCCAGGCCAAGCCCGATCTGGGTGGCGAGCTGCTCGATCACGTTGGTGATTGTTAATTTCGTCTCGACAACACCGCTATCCATGCCCTCGCGAAAGCGGCCAACCGAGCGATCAAATATCGTCACAAACTGTTTGTGACGCTTGAGATTATCCTCATAGTTTTTCACGGTTTTGAACGGCGCTGCGCCCTTGCCCGAAGCGAAATCGGGATAGAAGGTGTGGAAGCCGCTGAAATGGTTGAGCGGACGCACGACGGTGAGCGCCATGATCTCGTCCGAATAGCCTTTGAGCGCCTGCTCCTTGTCGCGCTTGAACACATCATAGGCGATTTTGTCCGACGCGCTGAGTTTCGTGCGATCGATTTTCATCAATGCTGCGAGTTCCGCCGCTTCGGCCGCTTTTTCGCCAGCGAAATACGCGTCGCTGATATAATCGCCAAGCTGGTCGGCATAGCGCTGGTCGCCGCGAAACAGCGCGCCGATGGGATTGCGTTTCAGATTTTCTTCATCGCTCCTGGCGAACAAGGCTTTCATCTTTTCGCCTTCGGTCATTTTTGCAGGCTTGGCCTGTTCCTGGGCAGCATCAGCCGCAGCGGTTGCTGCGGAGCCGGCGTTGGCAAAAGCGACGCCGCTAGTGGCCAGAAGGCTGGTGCTGGCGAGGAGGATGAGAGATTTCCGAAGCATGGTAATTCCTTGATACTAAAGACTGTTGTGTCGAGCTAACACAGGTTGGTTGCAGCTGCAACGATTCCGCCATGTTTCCAATGCCGTTGGTCGAAGACTGTCGCCGGTTGATCGGCGGTCAGTCATTTGGGCGCTCTGGTGCGACGCTAATTGGTAGGTGCGCCGCGCCAGGCATTAAGACGGAACCATTTGGTGATGATATACTTCGTGCCTCTGATCACCGGCGTGCCGGCATGCAGCGTGTTGAGATTGGGCTTGCCGTCAATCCCCATATTATTCCACATCAGCAGCATGCCCTTGCGCGGCGCGACGGAATAGGTGAGTTGGGGAAAAGCAGTGCCGCCACCTTCTTCGGGCTCGTTCAAATAGGCCATCGCCGTCCAGGTGCGCTGACCGCCAGCGCGCGCTTCGGTCGGCCAATATTGCTCGCTTTCATGAAAGAAATCGTGATGGTCCTTGAATTCCTGACCAACCTTGTAGCGCTGCCCCTGCAAGATCTCGCTGTGGGACGCGGGGATGCCCATGAGGTCGCAGATCATCTGGTCGATGCGTTTGATATCGGGGTCATGCGGGTCGACATTGCAACTGTCGCTGGTGCGATAGCCTTCCTTTTCCGTACCTTCGTACAGCGTTGATGGTTGCGAGTCCGCATCAATCATTTTCACCAGCAGGTCGCAATCCTTGTCGGACAGAAAATTCTGGCAGACATAGAGCTGAACATGCGGGCTTTCGAGCCATTGCACGTGCGGGTTCGCGTTGAGCGTATCGGTTACGTCGCGCCCGATTTCCGCCATGCGTTTGGGATTGGCGTATTTTAGCGTATCTTGTTTCGAGAGCGGCTTGATCGTTGGCATAATTATCGCTGTCGTCGCTGATGTCAGTCAATCACCCGGCCGCGAACCATCACCCAATCGACATTTTCCAGTACGGTTACATCATCAAGCGGGTTGCCGGAAACGGCGATAAGATCAGCTGAAAAACCGACCGCAATTTTGCCAATCTCGTTCTCCATATCAAGTACCTTTGCCGCTACCGTTGTCGCGCTTGCCACCGCTTCTCGCGGCGTCAAGCCCTGCTCGACCATCAGCGCAAACTCGCCGGCATTGCGACCATGATCAAAGACGCCGGCGTCTGTCCCAAAGGCAATCGGCACGCCCCAGCCATGCGCCTTTCTCATAAAGACTTTGGCGGTCTCGGAAACGGCACGGACCTTATCTTCAACCACCGGGGTATAAATGCCTTTGCCCAGGCGCTCGGTGACACCTTTGAAAGCCATTAAAGTCGGCACCAGGATTGTGCCGTTGGCCTTCATCGCATCGGCCGCTTGCTTATCAAGATAGGTCCCGTGTTCGATTGTGTCGATTCCCGCTTTCGCTGCTGCTTCAATACCGCGTGCACCGTGCGCATGGGCCATGACGTTTAATCCGAGCGAATGGGCGGTGTCGGCAATGGACTTCATTTCCGCATCGGAGAAATGCGCTTCCAGGCCGCGTCCCTGCTGGGAGAGCACACCGCCGGTCGCGGTTATCTTGATAATGTCGGCTCCGGCGCGGGATGCTTTGCGGACTTTCTCGGCGCATTGGACCGGCCCGGTGCAGCTATAGCCGCTAGCAAGCGCGTCGTTTATATCTTCGGTAAAGCCGGTTGTGTCTCCGTGACCGCCAACAATTGCCAGTGCGGGACCGGCAGCGATTATCCGGGGACCGGAGATTTTACCCTCTGCCGTGCCGCGCCGCAAGGAAAAGGCGCTATATTTTGATGATCCTGCCTCGCGGACTGTAGTGAAGCCAGCCTTAGCGGTGAGCTGCGCATTTTTCGCGCCGACCACAACGCCCCATTCGGCTGGTTCGGTGGCTTCTTTCCAGAAATCTCCGCCGGGATCGCCAGTGAGGTGAACATGGAGATCAATCAGGCCGGGCATCACGGTTTTGTTGCTTAGATCAACAATCGCCGGATCACTTGCAGGGTCGAGCATTTCGTCCCGCGATATTGAGAGTATTTTCCCATTCTGAACGCGAATGACCGCTGGTCCGCCAGCATTGCTTTGCGCGTCAGTGATGAGTTGCCCGGCGACAATGACCGTGATTGGGTCTTGTTTTGGCATTTCCTGCGCGAAGGCAGGTAGCGCCAGGAAGGGAGTGCAAAGAATGAGCAAATGTCTGATCAAGGCCGATCTCCAGAATTTTGGTAACTCTGTGTGAAAATGGCAATGCATTCAACCGGAAAATAACCAGCGCAAAAATTATGGCCCGGAACCACATCATGGTTCCGGGCCACCCCGTTATTTCATTTCGTCGACCTTAGTAAAAAAAGTCGTAGATTACGTCGATGACTTCGCCGTTGTAGGTATCGACCAGCAGGACGTCATCATAATAGCGGATCCAGCGGGTGCCGCTATAGGCGGCTGGCAGGCGATACCGCCAGGGATCGTTGATCCAGTAACGTGAGCCGTAGAAGGCTGAGCCGAGATAGATACCCACGTTCCACCGGCGGTAGTTATGGCTCCGATATGGCGAATAATAACGACCTACGCTATAATAGTTGCGGTTGCTGTTGCGGTAGCTGCGCCAGTCATAGCGCCGGTCGCTGCGCCAATTGCGATCCCAGCGGCGCTGGTCACGGCGGCTGTAATTGTTGCGGTTATTCTGGCGGTAACTGCGGTCAATATAACCATCGCGATTGCGATCAACCCGGCGATCAACCACGCCATTGCGGTTGCGATCATAGCGACGGTCAATCACGCCGTTGCGGTTGCGGTCAAAGCGACGGTCGACAACACCGTCGCGGTTGCGGTCGCCGCGCCGGATATCCTGACGGCGATCTATTCTGCGGTCCACCTGGCGCTGGTCCTGCCGTCCCTGCCGATATGCGCGGCGATCCTGACGGATGTCATTCTGGGTAGCCTGTGCGCGGCGCGCTTGACGATTTTCGCGTGCCTGATCGAAGTTGCGGCCCACGTCTTGGCGACTCCTGGACTGTTGACGCGCTTCCTGTCGGGCAGCACGCATGTCACCGCGAACATCGCCGCGGTTATTGCTTTGCTGGGCCCGCATCTGACCGCGATTTCCGCGATCTCCACGATTTGCACCATTACCTCGATTGGCGCGGCGTTCGCCGCGGTTGTCGCGTTGCAATGCCGCGCTTCCAGCAAGATCGACGTTGACCAGTGCTTGTGATGAATTGAGGTTAGGCACGATTTCTGCGGCAGATGCGGCGGCGGGCGTCAGCATCGTGGCAGCCATCAGACCCGTAATATAAAATATACGCATGGCTTATTCCTTGTTTCCACTTTGGTCCGGCGCGACTCCATTTGCCGCATCAGTGAAACAAGTCATAGGTTATTAACCCTGTCGGAGTCCTGAACTGACTTGTTATGTTCAGGAAAGGTAAGAGTTATCTGAACAACTCTTTGCTTCGAACTGATCCTTCAGCATATCAAGGGAGCCGTCTACCCTATTTCAGATTATCTTTCGCCAGCCATTCTTCCAGCCATTTGATGGTATATTCGCCCGACTGGAATTCTTCATCATAGACCAGCTTTTGATGCAATGGAATGGTGGTTTGCACGCCTTCAATAACAAATTCATCGAGCGCGCGGGCCAGCCGCATCATACAGCCGTCGCGGGTGCGGCCATAGACAATCAGCTTGGCGATCATGCTGTCATAATAGGGCGGAATCGAATATCCGGCGTAGAGTCCGCTATCAACGCGGACGTGCATACCGCCTGGCGCATGATAGCTCGTTACCTTGCCAGGAGACGGTGCCCAGGTCTTCGGGTTTTCGGCGTTGATTCGGCATTCGATGGCATGGCCGCTAAACACGATTTCTTCCTGCTTCACAGACAGATCACGGCCATCGGCAATCCGGATTTGTTCACGAACAAGGTCAACACCAGTGATCATTTCCGTGACCGGATGTTCAACCTGAAGCCGCGTGTTCATCTCGATGAAGTAGAATTCATCATTTTCATACAGAAACTCGATCGTACCCGCGCCGCGATATCCCATACCCTTCATAGCATCGACGCAGACTTTGCCCATGCGTTCGCGTTGCTCTGCACTGACGACCGGAGAAGGCGCTTCTTCCAGAACTTTCTGGTGGCGGCGTTGCAGCGAACAATCGCGTTCGCCCAAATGAATGGCATTACCGCGGCCATCACCGAAAACCTGAAATTCAATATGACGCGGATCACCGAGATATTTCTCGATATAGACGGTGGCATCGCCGAATGCCGCTTTCGCTTCCGTGCCCGCCTGTTGCATCTGGGTTTCCAGCTCGGTCTCGCTGTTCACCACCTTCATGCCGCGTCCACCGCCGCCCGAAGCCGCCTTGATTATCACAGGATAACCAACATCCTTGGCAACGCGTTTTGCCTCGCCAATTTCGCTCACCGCACCGTCGGAACCGGGCACTAGGGGAATGCCAAGATCGCCAGCGGTTTTCTTTGCGGCAACTTTGTCGCCCATGATCTTGATATGCTCGGGCTTGGGGCCGATCCACTTGATATCATGCGCTTCAACGACTTCGGCAAAATGTGCATTTTCGGAGAGAAAGCCGTATCCGGGATGGATGGCGTCTGCCCCGCTAATCTCGGCTGCTGATATGATCGCCGGTATGGAAAGATAGCTATCGGCAGCCGGTGGCGGGCCAATGCACACTGCCTGATCCGCGAGTCGGACATGCATGGCATCGGCATCTGCTGTGCTGTGCACGGCCACGGTTTCTATGCCCAGTTCCTTGGCGGCGCGCAAAATTCGGAGCGCAATTTCACCGCGATTGGCGATCAGGATTTTGTTAATTGTCACGCCGGACCCCTCAAGCGATCACCACAAGTGGTTGGTCAAATTCAATTGGCTGACCGTTCTCGACCAATATTGCTTTAACTGTACCGGCGCTTTCCGAAATAATCGGGTTCATCACTTTCATGGCTTCTACGATCAGCAGCGTATCGCCAACCGACACCTTGTCTCCCACGCTGATAAAATTCGGGGCATCCGGTTCGGGTGCGAGATAGGCTGTGCCGACCATCGGGGATTTTTGCGCGCCTGCATGATCATCGGCTGGTGCAGCTTCGGCTGCCGGCGCGGCTGCGGCTACGGGCAGGGGAGGGGCTGGCGCTGGTGGCGCATAAGCTGCCACCGGCGCAGACATAACACCGCCACTGCGGGACACTTTAATCTTGCGGTCACCGTCTTCGACTTCAATCTCGGTGAGACCGGCTTTTTCCAGTACAGCTGCAAGCTCACGCACCAGTTTAATATCGACATTCATGCCATCACTGCTTTCATTTTTGGGAGGCATATTGCGTCCTTTGTTCAGAAGTTAAAATTTAGAGGCGGCATCCAGTGCCAGTTGATAGCCCATCGCGCCTAGTCCGCAAATAGTTCCTTTTGCAACCGGAGAGATTAGGCTCCTGTGACGAAATTCCTCGCGCGCTGCCGGGTTGGAGATATGCACTTCGATAACCGGAACAGATATGGCTTTGATCGCGTCATGCAGCGCGACAGAAGTATGGGTCAGCGCGCCAGCGTTTAATATCACCGCCTGCGCCTCATCCGTTCCCGCTTCCTGCAGCCAATCGACCAGATGGCCTTCATGATTGCTTTGACGGATTTCAACATCAAAGCCGAGCACCTGTGCCTGGTCTTCGAGCCGCCCGGCGATATCATCTAATGTATCGGAGCCATAGATTTCCGGTTCACGCATGCCCAGCAAATTGAGATTGGGACCGTTCAAAACATAAATGGTTTTTTTGCTGGCCAATTTTTGCTCCCCAATGGCGCTTTTGGTTGCGACTTAGGCTACCTCTTTATATGCCCCGAATTTGAAAAGCGAGATCAAACAGATGGAAACCGCCCAAATGACCGAAATTACCATAACGCTAAACGGCGATCCGCATAAGCTGGCCGCAGGTCTTTCCATCGCTGATCTGGTGCGTACGCTGGATTTGGAGCCGGAAAAAGTCGCAGTGGAGCGTAACCGCGAGATTGTGACGCGCTCCATACTTGAGCAGGTGAAGGTCGAAAATGGTGACGCGCTTGAGATTGTCCACTTTGTTGGCGGCGGCGACCATAATGACGATAGCTGGACTGTCGCAGGCAAGACCTTCCACTCCCGGCTGATTGTCGGCACCGGAAAATATAAGAACTTTGAAGAAAATGCGGCGGCGGTGGAAGCTGCCGGGGCCGAGATTGTGACGGTCGCTGTGCGGCGGGTCAATGTCATGGACCGGAACCAGCCGATGTTGATGGATTATGTTGATCCCAAGAAAATCACCTATCTGCCTAACACCGCTGGCTGCTTTAACGCCGATGATGCCATTCGTACGCTGCGACTGGCGCGGGAAGCGGGCGGCTGGGATTTGGTGAAGCTGGAAGTGCTCGGCGAAGCAAAGACGCTTTATCCCAATATGCGTGAAACATTGGAGGCGACCGAGGTGCTGGCCAAAGAAGGCTTCAAGCCAATGGTCTATTGCGTCGATGATCCGATTGCTGCGAAACAGCTGGAAGATGCCGGTGCGGTGGCGATCATGCCGTTGGGCGCACCCATTGGTTCCGGTCTGGGTATCCAGAACCGGGTGACCATCCGGCTGATCGTGGAGGGCGCGAATGTACCGGTGCTGGTTGATGCCGGTGTTGGCACGGCGAGCGATGCCGCTGTTGCTATGGAGCTTGGTTGTGATGGCGTGTTGATGAATACCGCGATTGCCGAAGCGAAAGAACCGGTCCGCATGGCGCATGCGATGAAGCTCGCTGTCGAGGCAGGGCGTCAGGCTTATTTATCAGGTCGCATGGGCCGACGGATGTATGCCGACCCATCGAGTCCGCTTTCAGGGCTGATTTAGTATCATAATACAGCATGATTCGATGTCATCTGTAACTATCTGAATAGTAACAAAAGTTACGTAAAGTTGCTTTGATCGACGGCAAATTGTCGTTGGTCGAAGCTTTGCGCGGTTGGCAGACTACAATCGTAGTTTATCGAACTTGAAGTGATCCTGACGCGTGCCTTGGGTATCTAAAAATCAAGGCGGGAGTGACCCCAAGTTAGAACCAACAGTCTGACGGTCCGTTCCCCGGACAAAAACTCCGCTTCCGCCCCGAAACCCCCAAGCGGGCAATGTCGGCCCCCAATTTTCCGGCAACGCCCGCAAACTATATGCGAGGAGATAAATTATGACGAAGACACTATTGAATAAAGCCCTGATGGCCGCTGCTGCGGTTGCCATAACCACCACCGGGTTTGCCGCAAGTGCGAGTGCCCAGAACCGTACGGTCAGATCGGTAGCGGTAGACTATAGTGATCTCGACCTGGTCAGCGCCGCTGGAAAAGCAACGCTGCAAGGCCGGATCAAGGGCGCGGTGCGTCAGGTCTGTGGTTCATATGATTCCAAAAGCCTTAGAGACATGGCAGATCACGGCAACTGCATGGAACAAGCCAGCAACTCGGCCCAGCGTGCTACGGTCACGATCATGGCGGCCGCAGCTGCGGGCAAGCCTATCAAAACGGCGCTTCTGGTTAAAAACTGAACACAACCCATTAGAAAGCCGCGAAACCCCAATGTAGGCGGCTCAATTTGGCCAAACGACCTACCAACCCCGGTGCCCTTACAC
This sequence comes from Parasphingorhabdus halotolerans, assembly GCF_012516475.1. Lineage (NCBI taxonomy): Bacteria > Pseudomonadati > Pseudomonadota > Alphaproteobacteria > Sphingomonadales > Sphingorhabdaceae > Parasphingorhabdus > Parasphingorhabdus halotolerans. Next base: position 2,586,356 of record NZ_CP051217.1, read on the forward strand.
CGGGGCTTTTTTATTCTCCATTTTGCTTTGCGAAATTTTGATGGGGACGGCGCGTTCGAGCCGCGCCAAACTAACGACCGGCCAGCTTTTTGGCTTCGGCCAGATGGGTGCGGCCAATACGGATTTCCGTGCCGCATTTCAGACAGGCAATCCAGATTCCACCGCCATCGTGCCGCAATCCGCCAATCCAGTCGCGCCGGACGAGATGCGAACGGTGAAGCCGGATAAATTCTTGCGGATTGAGCCTCTCCTCAAGCCCGGTAATTGTTTGATGCAATAAATAACTTACGCTGCCGACGTGCAAGCGCATGTAATCGCGTTCAGCCTCCACCCGGTCTATCTCGGATGCAGCAATGCGGCGCAGTTCGGATTTATAGGGCACCCAGAATTCTTCAGCCCAGGGCGATTCTTGTTTTTGGGTTGCGGGCATGTTCCCCCGGCGACCCCGCACACGCGATACTGCCAAGGAGAGCCGATCACTCTCCACCGGCTTCAAAACATAATCAATCGCCGCGACCCCAAAGGCTTCAACGGCAAACCGGTCAAACGCCGTAACAAATATAATTGCTGGTGAACCTTCCATGTCCGAGAGTGCTTTTGCGACTTCGAGGCCGGTCATTCCGGGCATCGCAATATCAAGCAGCATCAGATCGGGTTTCAGCTGCTGTGCAAGGCGGATCGCCGCCTCACCGTCGCTGGCGGTGCCGACGAGGTTAATATCATTTTGCCGCGCGCATAAAAGTTGCAGTCGCTCAATCGCCAGCGGTTCATCATCGACAATCAAAGTGGTCAATGGCGGGAAGTCGATATCATCCATTATTTTACGTCCGCTAATAGTGGCATGGTCAGTTCTACAACAAAGCCGCCGTCATCCGGTCTGGTGATGGTGAGGCTTGCCTCGGATCCAAAACGGGTTTCCAGGCGGTCCCGGACATTGGCAAGGCCTATGCCATTGCTTTGATCTGTGCTGCCGCCAGACGGTTTTGCTTCGCCATCGTCTGCGACGATGAGTTTGAGCCGGTCGTATTCCGCTGCGGCACTGATGGATATTGTCACCGGCCTTTTGCTGTGCGCGACACCGTGCTTGATCGCATTTTCGACCAAGGGTTGTAAAATAAGACCCGGCACCAGAACATCGGAAAGCACATTGGGGATTTCAATTTTCGTCTTCAGGCGATCAGGAAAGCGGACCTTTTCAATGTCCAGATACAGCTGTTGCAAATGCACTTCTTCGCTCAATGCAACGTCTTCCAGAGGATCTCCCGACAGGCTGGTCCGATAGAATTTAGATAGGTTGAGGATCATCTCTTCCGCATCAGCAGGCTGGCTGCGCATGACCAGAGTGCTCAGGCTGTTGAGCGTGTTAAACAGAAAATGCGGGTTGACCTGATAACGCAGAGATCGCAGTTCAGCGTCTTGCGCGGCCTGGGCGAAGCGCGACGCGCGGCGCTCCATCTGTCGTACTTCAGAGGCATAACTGAGAGCGAGATATAAGGATGCCCAGCTACTTAACAGCCAGAAACGGGAGATTGCATCTTCGGCAATGGATTTTAGCGCAAAATAGTCCTGCGCCATATATTTGCGCATTTCTTCGGTACTTTTTCCATCAAACAGACTTTCAGGATCATAGACATTGAACACGAGGTGATTGATCCCGGCAATAACGATGGCGAAAGGGATTGCAGCTGTAAAAGCAGTAATGATCCGGGTGGACAGCGGCCGTCCTTCAAACTGCCGGAGCAGCAGATATAATATATAGGTAACGCCGATGCCGAGTATCGTCACGACCACACGTCGCGCCGCCATTTCGGCCGGGGCCGGCCAATCACCGACTGCGACCTTGAGCGTCAGCACGGTTACATAAAAAAACCAGAAGCCGAGGATCGAAAGGATCGCGACCTGATGACCGACAGACGGTGTCGGATTGCCAATATCAAATTTCTTCATTGTAAAAACAGTTTAGGGCAAGATGGTATCATTTGTCTCTATCGGAATCGGTGTGTGGCCCGGCTTGGTCGAAGCAAACTGGTGGTTGGTCGAAACTTTCCGTTTTTAACCAATTGCTAACCATGTTTTGTCAATGTCGCATTGTGGGAACAGAACAGGGAGTCCCGGCGATGACAAAAGAGATACAACCCGTGCCAGGTGCAATGACGCTGGCGGAGATGAAAGAATTTGCCAGCTTCGGTTCGGCAACCCAGCGCTATATCCGGCGTTCGCTCGACGTTGGTCTGGAACGGGCCGATGCAGTGGAAACATGGTCGCGTGACGTTGTCGAAGCAGCCAGCATCAAAGCGCAGATATCCCTGTACAAGCGGTTTCCCGATATCCGCAAAGCGATCCCGAAAGATTGTGCGATCGAGAGCATCGAGGCTTTTATGCCTGCGCTCATATCTCTTGCGGCTTATGATTTGGGTCAGGGCCGCATCAGCTCATTCCCCGCATTTCGCTTTTTATACGAGCGCCTGCTGGGTCCGGATTCCCGGCCATGGTTGCCCGGTGCATTTTGCGCTGCCGCATCGCTTCCGCATCTCCACCCGAAAACGCGCAAAGGCTTGCTACAATCGATCAGCGAAGCGGCTGCAACCGCTCCTGGCTGGTCCACACGCGAGCCGAGTTTCTTCCCGGAATGGGTTGAAAAAGTCGATGTCAGCAAGACGGCGCATTAACAGCTTACTGCTAACTTAGGCTGCTTTCAGGCTATCCGTTGCGTCGCGATCTAATAACGCCGCTTCATATTCGCTGTCTGCAAGATCAATCAAATGCCGGTCGTCTTCGTTCCACGGATGAAACCCGGGTAACAGGAATTTCACACAAGGGATTATCATCTTTCGGCCCATGCCCGGACGGGCGAGCAAAAAAGATAGGAACTTCAGCTTCACGCGCCAGCCTTTGATGCCATCCTGTGCCAGCAAATCCAGTGTGTCGGTGAAGCGATTACGCCAGAAATTTACGGTAACCGCATAAAGAATGAGCGCTTTCACTTTCCAGCGCTGCCAGCGGGTCCAATCCTTGGTTGCATAGAGCCAGGTGTCATAGGCGACGCCTTTGTGCTCGATCTCTTCCAGAGCATGCCAACGCCAAAGATCTGCGGTTTCCTGTTCGGCGCCCGCCATGTGACGCGGATTGGCGAGCAATTCCTTGGCCAGAATCGCAGTATAATGTTCCAGCGTCATCGTGGAAGCCAGATTGGCGATTTTTGGTCGCCCCTGGGTCATGTTTAGCGATTCTGTGATGCGCTCTTCGATCCTGCTTATATCAAAACCGCGCTCTTCAAGCCGCCGGTTCAGTGCAAGATGCTCGCGGCTGTGGATGACCTCCTGTTTGACGAATGCCCGAATTTCCCGTTGCAATTTTGGCGGCGCGCAGTCGCGAAATTCCTTTACGCTTTCTATAAAATAGGCCTCGCCGCGCGGAAATGTGAGTGATAGGGCATCGTAGAAAGCAGTGCCAATCGGGTCGCCGTTTAGCCAGTATTTGTCGCGCGCATGGTCAGCATCTCTGCCGAACCGGCGATCACGCGGTGTGATTTCGTGCCCTTGCGGCGTCGGCGTTGATATTGTTTCAGGCTGGACTTTTACGGGGGTTGGCATATTCATTGACTGGATCCAAATAAAACTAGGTCTGAATAACTTACAAAGATGACAATAGGGTTACTTACATAAATGTCAATAGCGAAGCGACGCCTCTCCCCGCAAGAAAGCCGCAGCATGGCGCTGGTGGCCGCGCGCGATCTGTTGATTGAAGCTGGTCCTCAGGCTGTAACATTGAAAGCTGTCGCGGGACGTATTGGCCGGACACACGCCAATTTGCTCCACCATTTCGGTTCGGCCTCTGGCCTGCAAAAAGCGCTGGCGCAATATCTCAGTGATTCGGTGTGCGGCACGATTGCCCAAGCGGTTATCAAGTCGCGGACCGGTGAAGGATCGGTGCGCGATATTGTTGACCTCACTTTTGATGCGTTTGACAAGGAAGGCGCTGGCGCGCTGTCGTCATGGATGCTGCTGACCGGCAATGAAGATGCGCTCGATCCGATTGTTGATACTATTCACCAGCTGGTTGATGATATTGCCGTTGGCGGTCACGAGGACCGGGAAATGCATGAGGACACGCTGACGCTGGTGCTGATGGCATTGGGCGATGCGCTGATCGGCGAACGACTGGCTGATTCATTGGGACTGAAGCGCGATGCGGCACGCGACATGGCGGAGAGACATCTCGAACAGGCTCTGGATCGCTGGAAGACGGAGCATGAAACGGATTAGGGAGCGCTTCTGCACCAGTTTCCGGCGTGCTGTTTGGAAGCCGGTTTTAATGGGCTTGCTCGTCGGCCAAGCCCTCACAACGGCATCTGCTCAAGCCACCGACCAAACGGCCAACGCCATACTGCCCTATAATGCTCCGGTACTGCCTGACGATACGTCCCAGTCATCTGTTGAAGATGTCGATCGGTGGTTTCCTGACATCGAAATTGCCATAAGAAACCGGGATTGGATCCGGCTCATCAAGCTAACCCAATTGATGGAAGAAATGGCTCAAACGCGAAATCTTCTGCAAGATCGGGATGCCGCATTTAAAGCCAATTTTGCAGGCAATCTAGCCGTTTGGCGCGGCGACGGTTATCGGGAAACCGGCCAGTTTGCTAAGGCAGTACCGGCCTATGAAACTGCCGTGGCCGCTTATGAACAAGGGCAAACCAAACAAAGCGCATCTTATATTTCCGCGCTTGGGCGGCTGGCATTGGTGCTGCGCGAGTTGGGCCAAAATGAGCGAGCTTACACCTATTTCGTCGAAAGCCAGCGCCTTGGCGAAGTCGTATTTGGGGAGCAAACGATCGACAACGCCACGGCGATTGCGAATGTTGCACTCATCTTGGAACGCATGGGTCGCTATGAAGAGGCCGCGCAATATTTCAGCAAAGCGGTTCCATTGTATGAGGCAATTGCGGGGCCGCAGCACCCGTTTACGGGCCTTGCGTACAACAATTGGGCTCTCAATCACTACTCGCTAGGCCAATATCCCGAGGCTGAGAAATTGTTTCGCAAAGCGCTGAGCGTGCTGACCAATGGCTCTCTTCCGGAAAACCATGAATATATCGCTTCGGCACTTGGTGGGCTTGCTGTCACCATTAACGATCAGGGCCGACCGCAAGAGGCGGAACCTTTGGCGCGCCAATCCATTGCCACGTGGAATGCAGCGAAAGGTTCGGATCATCCGGAAACTAACCTTGCCGTCGCCAACCTTGCGACCATATTGCTGGCACAGAACCGCGCCGAAGAAGCTGAACAATATTTTGTCCGCGTGCTCGATCGCAATCGCGCCCAGTTTGGCGACGCTCATATCTGGAGTGCGCGCCATTCTTCCAACCTGGCCATTGCCAAAACCCGGCAAGGAAAATATCTCTCGGCCGCCCCTGATATGCGGAATGCAGTTGCCTGGGCCGGTGCCGCTCTGGGTGAAGATCACGCGGATCTCGGACTATATTATAGCAATCTGGCTACGACGCTTTCCAATCTGAAAGAATTCCCCGAGGCCATTGTTGCTGCCCGCAAAGCGATTGCGATCACCGAAAAGGCGATTGGGCCGGATCATCCCCGGATGGTTCAGGCATATGGTAATCTGGGGCTTTTGCAATTATTGGGCGGGGAGGCGAAACTCGCCGAGCAATCCATGCGTACAGCGTTGAAAAAGGCGCGGGCGCTGCCCGGACGCGCCGGTTATCCCTTGCTCCTGGCTCTCAACGGGTTGACGCTGGTCATTGCGCCAGACAACCCCCGCAGCAATGAAGCGCTCGCGCTCAGCCGCGAAGCGCTGCGAATAATCGAAACGAACCGCAGCTTGCAGCGAACGACAAGCAATGGCGCTACCGGCAGTCTACCGATCAACGAGGATTTCAGGCCCGGCGAACTGGATGAGGCGAGTTTCGGTTTTCATATGAAAATACTCGCGACCCGGGCGGCCGCCATCCCGGTGGAAGAAGACACTCTAATGCGTGAGATGTTTATCACGGCCCAGAATGCCAGCCTTTCGGCATCGGCCAAAGCAATGTCACAAACGGCGGCAAGAACGGCATCGGGAGATAGCGCGCTTGCTAAACTTGTGCGTCGCCAACAGGATTTGAAACGCCAGCAGGTGCAACTGGACAGGCAATTTGAAACCGCTCTCGTAACCGGAAAACAGAATGATACGACGCGTTATCAAAATGAAATCGATCAGGTCACCAGCGAACTGACCGTTATAAACGCCAAGCTGGGCACTGAATTTCCGCAATATGCGGAGCTTGTCAGGCCGGGCGCTCTAGACATCTCTGATGTCCAGCAGCGGCTGGGTGATAGCGATGGTCTGCTTTTGGTATTTCCGTCGATCGGTGATATTTTTTTGCTCGGCGTGACCAAAGATAGCGTCTCTTGGAAACGTCAGTCGCGGAAACAGGAATCTGCGGAAACAAGCATTAGATATCTCCGCTGCCAGCTAGATCCCTTGGGCTGCCCGGAAGACTTTTTTGCGGATGAACAAGTGAGCGATGCGCAACTGGAGGGCTATCGCGCTTATGACCGGACGCGCGCTTATTCGCTGTATCAAGATATATTCGCGCCGGTGGAAGATATCTTCTTGGACAAAAAGCATATTTTCGTTGTCAGCAGCGGTGCCTTTGCCAGCCTCCCGCTTGCCGCGCTCATTAATGAGCAACCGCAGGAAGGTGACAATGCCAACCCTGATGTTTTGAGCGCTAGTAGCTGGCTGGGCGAAAAATATGCCTTCACCCAATTGCCTGCGGTGTCGGCGCTTAAATTGCAGGACAAGTCTTTGCTCCAGAGTGGAGGGAAACCCGCAAGCACGGATTGGGGCTTTATCGGATTTGGTGCGCCAACTCTGGATGGCCCTGCACAGACCGCCAGCACGAAGCGTGGAGCGGGTTCCTCGGGCTTTTTTCGCGCTGCCAACAGCCAGGGCCTGTCTCTCGCCGATCCGCAAAGCTTGAAACAACTTGTGCCCTTGCCCGGCACCAGACGGGAACTTGACGCTATGGCTGCCGCCCTAAACGCAGGAGATCTTTCGGTGGTTACCGGCGATAACGCCACCGAAACAGCAGTGCGAACCGATCAAAAGATGGCCGGATCAGAGGTCATCATATTTGCAACCCACGGATTATTGCCCGGGGAACTGGATGGGCTGGATGAACCCGCCTTGGTCTTTACCCCGCCGGAAACAGCGACAATTGAAGATGACGGGGTGCTATCCGCGTCCGAAGCAACCGAGCTCAAACTAAACGCGCGCTGGGTTATCCTCTCCGCTTGCAACACCGCCTCTGCCGAAGGGCAGGGCGGTGGTGACAGCCTTTCCGGGCTGTCCCGGGCGTTTCTGTTTGCCGGGGCAAAATCTCTGCTCGCCAGCAACTGGCGAGTGGGTGACGAGGAAACCGCGTTGTTGACAGTTGAGACAATCAAGGCGGACCGCGCCGCACCCGATGCTGGTCGTGCGTTGGCGTTGCAACAGGCAATGCATGCGGTGCGAACTGGCAAACGCGGCGATGGCAGCCCGATTGCAGACTGGCGGCCAGAATGGGCACATCCGGCGTCATGGGCACCGTTTATTCACATCTCCAATAGCCGCTAGGGAGAGTTTTCCACCAGATCGGAGTGGGTTTGGGGCGCTTGTTTCGTGTCCATTAGCTTATCAACGTCATAAATTTGGCGGTGAGGTGGAAAATGGGCAATATCGGTAAAATCATGAATGAGGATTTGGCACGTATGCTGGTCGGTGAGAGCGCCGCGATGGCCGAGGTGCGCAGTCTGATACGCTATGCGGCTGCCACGCAGATACCGGTGATGATCACCGGTCCATCAGGCTGCGGGAAAGAAGTGGTGGCAAAAGCGTTGCACAAATTTTCCGTGCGCTCTCGCGAGAAATTCGTCGCGGTGAACTGCGGCGCGATCCCGAGGGATCTTCTGGAATCAGAACTGTTCGGCCATGAGAAAGGCAGCTTTACCGGAGCGATTGCGCAACGCACCGGTCGCTTTGAGGATGCCAGCAACGGTAGTCTGTTTCTCGACGAGATTGGTGATATGCCATTTGATATGCAGGTGAAATTGCTGCGCGTACTGGAAGAAAAGCAGATTGAACGGATTGGCAGCACCAAGACGATCAACATTGATACGCGGATTATTTCGGCCACGCACCAGAATCTGGATACGGCGATCACCGAAAAGCGGTTTCGCGAAGATCTGTTCTACCGGCTCTCGGTGTCTCCGATTGATATTCCGGCACTGAAATTTCGGCGGGAAGATATAAAACCGCTGATCGCGCATTTCTCAAGAGAAGTGGGTATGGATTGCGAAGGCATAAATTTTGCGCCCGATGCAATGTTGGCGCTGGAAGATTATGACTGGCCGGGCAATGCGCGGGAATTGCGCAACATCGTCGAGCGCGCGGCGTTACTCTTCCCAGGCATGATGATTTCCAGCACGCAGATATCGTCGCTATTTCGCCGACGGGCTTCGACCGCGCCCAGCAATGAAGCGGATGCGCTGCCTTCAAGCTTTGCAGGAAACCGGTCGCTGAAACGCCCGGCTTATGGCCAAAACGCAAGTAAAGTTGTCAGTGATGGCTTTGATCTCAAGCAGCATCTGATGGAGGAAGAGAGGCGCTATCTATTATCCGCCCTGAAAATGGCAGAAGGTGTTGTTGCAGAAGCGGCGCATCTTGTCAGCTTGCGCCGGACGACCTTTGTAGAGAAAATGAAGCGTCACAAAATCAAACGGCGGATGGCGTTGGAGCATGGCGATGCAGCCTGAGATGTTACCGGTTCAGGCTCACCGTTCGTCCCGAGCCTGTCGAAGGATTTGTTTGCCGGGAGCTGTGGTTCGACAAGCTCACCACGAACGGAAATATTATTTCGCCTGAACGGACACGCGCGTCAGTCTTTGGCAAAGATCTGACTGTCATCGGCAAATGCTTTGAATTCCAGTGCATTACCGCTGGGATCGGTAAAGAACATTGTAGCCTGCTCGCCTGTCTGGCCTTTGAAGCGGATGGTTGGCGGAATCACGAAATCAATCCCGGCTGTATTGAGCCGCTCTGCCAGTTTGTCCCATTCGCCGATCGTCAGCACCACGCCAAAATGCGGCACCGGAACATCCCCTCCATCGACCGGGTTGGTCATTTTCGCGCTGGCCCTGCTTTCATCCAGATGGGTCACAATCTGGTGGCCATAGAGATTGAAATCTATCCAGTGTGAACTGCTCCGGCCTTCTTCGCAGCCCATGAGGCCGCCGTAGAATATGCGCGCAGCATCAAGATCATGGACCGGAAAGGCAAGGTGGAAAGGGCGTAGATTAGTGCTCATATTTTTGCTGCTTTGATTCAGGCGCGGCGAGGGCGAAGCAATGCTCAAAATCAAGATCGGAACTTTGTCCTTTTGCCTCCTTGCGTTTTGCATCGGCATGCATCTCTTCTCGCAGCTGCGTCAATACGATGTCGCTCTCGGTCCCGCTATAACCTTCTGCTTTCATTTTCTCGCGTGCCCGGCTGTCGAGCACATAGGCAAGTGTTTTCAAGTCCTGCGCGGTCTTGGACAGGCCTTCGCGTCCGTAGACTTCCTCATAGGCGAGCTCCAGCAGCGCGGCGCACTGGTTGAGCGACGGTTGCGGCTTTGGCGGCACTTCCTGATCCAGCAGCGGCAGGCATTTGGCCATTTCGGCGTCCACCACTTCTCCGGGTTCCGCGACATCCATGACCTTGGCCTGCTGCATAGCAACGGCAGAGAGAATATCGGCACGAACCTGTTCGCGGGTGCGACCTGTTTCCGTCATAATGCGTTCGCCGATCAGGCCAGCATAAGTTTTGCCGCGTTCAGCGAGAAGCGGATAGTCCAGCGCGCTCTCAATTCCTCGTTCCTGCTCCGAGGCGACAATAGCCAAGGCAGCAACGCACAACAGGTCTCGCTGATGAATATCGCTAAGTGGTTGCACCGCCGTGGGTGCCGTTGCAGCAGGGGCCTGGATCGCAGCCAGAGCCATTATCATGAGTGTTTTCATGGACGGGCTTATAGAGATGAATGCTACCGTCCTGCAATTAGCAATTGAACGGGATGCCCGAACACGGCAAAAGCCGGGCGTGGATAAAATCAGCCAATTAGTTCGTACACACCCCTATTGGGTCTCGCTTTTTGGAGGCGCGGTGTCGGCGACAGGTTTCGCGCCGCTTCATCTGTGGCCGCTGACGTTGTTGGCGCTGGCGCTGTGGATGAGCGTGTTGCAACAATCGCCCGGAAAGAAGGCCGTATTTATCGTGGGCTGGCTCTTTGGGCTGGGCCATTTCGTTGTCGGGCTGAACTGGATCGCCAAGGCGTTCACTTTCCAAGCTGCCATGCCGGGGTGGCTTGGCTATGTCGCAGTGGTGCTGCTCTCGCTTTATCTCGCGGTATATCCGGCGCTGGCGGCCCTCGGGGCTTGGTTGCTGAGCCGCAAAATTGCGCTCGACGCGAACGGATTTCGGAGACTGGGATTTATCATCGCGCTTGCTGGTTTCTGGATTATCACCGAATGGATGAGAAGCTGGGTGTTTAGTGGGTTTATCTGGAATCCGTTGGGATCGGTTTTAACTTCCGGACCGCTTCAAGTCCTTGCGCTGTCCTCGCGCGTCTTTGGAACATACGGGATTTCATCGGTGGTCTTCCTATTATCAGGTGCATTGTTGTTTTTATTCAAGCAGCAATGGCGGATTGGCGTGCTCATGTTGGTGCCCGTGGCGATTTTTGCATTGATTGGAATTTTCACGTCTGAAGTAAAGCTATGCGGTCCTCCCAAATCTAAAGGCTGTGAGCAGCATCAGATCACTGTCGTCCAACCAAACATAGGCCAACAGGATAAATGGCAGGCGGGTTATGAAGAGCAAAACCTGCAAAAGCTTGCTGATCTCACGCTGCGCAAGGACGATAAGCCGCGCATCCTTTTCTGGCCGGAAGCGGCGATCCCCGATTATCTGGAAACCGGTTATCCGCGGCGCTACTATTATAGCCGACCGCCGGAATTTGTCCGTCAACAGCTCACCAGCCTGATGAAGCCCGGCGACGTGCTTGTGCTCGGAGGACTTAAGCTGGAATTTGCGGATAAGAACGACGGTGTGGGACCACGCGCTGTCGGGGCCAGAAACAGCGTCTTCGCAATGGACGCGCAACGCGAGCTGCTGGGTCGCTACGACAAGAGCCATCTGGTGCCTTATGGCGAATATCTGCCGATGCGACCCTTGCTTTCGGCTATTGGCTTATCTCGCCTCGCGCCGGGAGACTTTGATTTCTGGCCGGGACCAGGCGCGCAATCGATGGATATTGGATCGTTCGGTAAAATGGGTATTCAGGTCTGTTACGAGATTATTTTCTCTGGCCAGGTGGTTGATCGCGAAAACCGGCCTGATTTCATCTTTAATCCCTCGAATGACGCCTGGTTTGGCGCATGGGGTCCGCCGCAGCATCTCGCACAAGCACGGTTAAGAGCGATTGAAGAAGGGCTGCCGATAATTCGATCAACCCCAACCGGAATTTCTGCGGTGATCGATGCTGACGGCTATGTCAGAAACAATATCCCGATGGGGCAGGCAGGCAGAATTGATACGATGTTGCCGCCCGCACATGCACCAACTCTATTTGCACGCTACGGCAATATCATGCCACTCGGCTTCGCCTTGCTTTTGCTGATTTGCGCCATTGCCATACGGCAACGCGCTCGCTAAAGCACATATAAACTATTCCTTATATCAACTCAAATGCCGTGAAATTGGCAGAAAATCAGGAAATACCATGCGCTCAGAATTTATTTTTACGTCCGAATCAGTGTCCGAAGGCCATCCGGATAAAGTCTCCGACCAGATTTCCGACGCGATTGTCGATCTGTTTTTGTCAAAAGATCCGGAAGCGCGCGTTGCCTGTGAAACCATGACGACAACAAACCGCGTCATTCTGGCGGGCGAAGTTCGCGGCAATGGCATGATTGATACTGATGGCAACTGGGCCGATGGTGCGCAGGAAGAAATCCAGAAAACGGTTCGCGAAACGGTCAAGAAAATCGGTTATGAACAGGACGGTTTCCATTGGCAGAATTTGACGTTTGAAAACCATCTCCACCCGCAATCTGCGCATATTGCGCAAGGCGTGGACGAGAGCGGCAATAAAGACGAAGGCGCTGGCGACCAAGGCATTATGTTCGGTTATGCCAGCGACGAAACGCCAGATCTGATGCCAGCGACGCTGCATTATTCACACCAAATTTTAAAGCAAATGGCGGATGACCGCCACAGCGGCAAAGCGCCGTTTCTTGAGCCGGATAGCAAGAGCCAGGTTACTTTGCGCTATGTCAATGAAGTACCGGTTGAGGCAACTGCACTAGTGGTATCAACCCAGCATGCGCCAGGATATTTCAAGGACAGTGATAACCCTGCTCTTTATGAAGAGCTGCGCGCATATGTCATGGGCGTATTTCAGGACGTGTTGCCAAATGGTTTCATCACCGACAGTACCGTGATCCACGTAAACCCAACCGGCCGCTTTGAAATTGGCGGACCTGAAGGTGATGCAGGACTGACCGGTCGCAAGATCATTGTTGACACCTATGGCGGCGCAAGCCCGCACGGCGGTGGCGCATTTTCTGGCAAAGATCCTACCAAAGTGGATCGCTCGGCTGCCTATATCACCCGCTATCTGGCGAAAAATATCGTCGCGGCTGGCCTCGCCAAACGCTGCGCTATCCAGCTTTCCTATGCTATCGGCGTGGCTGAGCCCTTGTCGATCAATGTTGATCTGTACGGCACCGGCACGGTGAGCGAAGAGAAGCTGGAAGAGATTTTGCCACAGTTGGTGCGCCTGACGCCAAAGGGTATCCGCACGCATTTGGGTCTCAATAAAGCGATTTACGGCCCAACCGCTGCATACGGTCATTTCGGTCGCGAAGCTGATGGTGATTTCTTCACATGGGAAAAAATCGATCTGGTTGATGCGCTGAAAGAAGCTGTAGGCGCTTAGTCTGCATCTTGTTGCTAGTGTGGCAGAAAATGAAAAAACCTGCTTAGGGTCTATCGATGATTAGCGACGAAGACAAAGATCGAGGCCAAGATCAGTCGGCGAGCAATTTTGGCGATCCGACCACCGTCCGTCAGCTCTATGGTCGAAGGCAAGGCCACGCCTTGCGCGGCCAACAGGTAGAGCTTGTTGAAAAGCTTTTGCCGCAGATTGCCGTGCCAACCGAAGGACCGGTATCTTCAAGATTATTATTTGGCGATGACCGCCCGCTGCATCTTGAAATAGGTTTTGGTGCCGGGGAGCATCTGGCTCAGCGTGCGGACATGCTGCCAGCGCACGGTTTTATTGGTTGCGAGCCCTATCTCAACGGGGTTGTTGGCGCTCTACAGCATATTCGCGACGGGGTGCTCGCCAATGTTCGCCTGCATATGGGCAATGCGCTGGATGTGCTCGAGCGTGTTCCTGACGGTAGTCTGAGTTTTGTCTATTTGCTGCATCCAGATCCCTGGCCAAAATGGCGCCATGCCAAAAGGCGGTTCATGAATCACGGCCCAGTTGATCTGATTGCCGCCAAACTCAAGTCCGGTGGCGAGTTTCGGTTCGGTACCGATCACCCGGTCTATCTCGAATGGGCGATGATGATCATGGGGCAACGGGATGAATTTGACTGGCTTTGTGACAGCCCGAAAGACTGGATGATCCGTCCAGGCGGCTGGCCTGAGACGCGCTACGAGGCCAAAGCTCGCAGGCAAGGTCACGAAGTCTGGTATTTCCGCTACCAACGAAAATAAGCCATGTGGCCGAAATTGTTAAGCGTTGTAACAACGCATTTCCGCGCTTTTTCAACGATGTAAACATTTTTTTAAGCACGTCTTTTGAGCGTCTTCTTAACGCACTGTTCCTATAGATTTCTTCAACGGGTCGTACCGTAATGGCGGAAGCTAGTTGAAGGAAGACGAACAAGCGTGATGAAAAATCTAACTGTCAACCAGAGCAGAACCGATCTCCCCAATGAAATTTCCGGGAGCGCAACACCGCTCGACCTGTTGATTCAGTCACGCAATCGCCATTTTTCTGGAGCCGAAATCGAAAACCGTCACTGGGTGGGCGGCGATCCGATTGGAACGGCATTTTACAATGCTTTGTCGGTCACTTTCCCAAGAGGGGAGCGTTTTTTCATGGATGTTCTGCGCGGTTTCCGCAATCGCACACCTGAAAAATTGCGCCGAGAAATCACTGCGTTCATCCATCAGGAAGCGGTTCATAGCCGCGAGCATGCCTGCTTTAACCAGCAACTCACTGATTCTGATTATGATCTTTCAAAGCTTGAGCAGACCATGAACAGTGTCATGGATCGCATTGCTGATATGCCAGAGATTGATCAATTGGCAGCGACAACTTGTCTCGAGCATATCACCGCCATTATCGCGAAAGAGCTAATCGCAAATCCCGCGCATCTGGATCATGCGGACGATGAGCAACGGAAAATGTGGCTTTGGCACGCTTCGGAAGAAATTGAGCATAAAGGCGTTGCCTATGACACCTGGTTGCATGCGACCCGCGACTGGAGCCGTTGGCAGCGATGGAAAAAGAAGACTCTTTTCATGCTGAAGATTTCTAAGGGTTTCACGAAAAACCGCATTAAGGGAATGCTCGAGCTGCTGAGGCAGGATGGCATAACTGGGCTGCGCGCATGGACCGGGGTGTTGCACTATGCTCTGATCGGCCCGGCACCCTTTCGCCGAACATTGCTGCCATGGCTGCAGTTTTTCAAGCCTGGGTTCCATCCGTGGGACATAGATGATCGCTATCTCATACAGCTTGCAGAAAGCGAGTATGAGGCCGCTATATTGGATCAGCCGGAAGAGAACGACAATGTGACGGTGTTCGACGAACGCAGAAAAAGTGATCGCCTCCGTAAAGTAGCATAGCAGCCTATTTTCAACTCAGGCCGCCAATGATCGCATGACGTCGCATTCTGTGTCGCCCGCCGGATCACCTGCCGGATCAACACCGGCGAGGTTGCAGCTATAGAGGACGCAAGGCACAGTGACGCCGCGGCCTCTGCTGTGGCGTTGCTCGACCCGTCCAGTTGGGCGAAACCCGAGCTTTCGCAAGACATGCCCTGACGCTGGATTGTCCTCGAAATGTCCGGACGACAGATGCTTGTGACCCAGAGATCTGGCAATATCCATCACGGCCTGACCAGCCTCGGTCGCAAATCCGCGGTCCCAGTGAGAATGGCGCAGCCAGTAACCGATTTCGGTTTGGCCGTCATCGGTTTGACCCAGCCCGGCACTCCCGATCAGCCGTGGTTCACCCATTGTCCGTTCGAAAATCAGAAAGGCAGGTCGTAGAGGATCTGTTTCGCTTGCGAGCCAATTTGCCGCATCTTCTGGTTCGTAGGGCCATGGTGCGCGGGCAAGCATGCGGACGATGGCCTCGTCGTTGATTGCCTCATGGACAGCAGGCACATCTTCAGGCCAGCCTGGTCTCAACAATAATCTTGGTGTTCTTGCAAACATCGGGACTCTCCACAGTCATAATTTAATTCCGTCCCCGTTTTGTCGGCCGACCCATAGCTGGGGCGGATTACAAATCGGTGACGAATGAGACAGGGAGAGATAAAAAAAGGGAGAGGGGTGACCCTCTCCCTGTAATTTGGTGGCTCTTTGAACCATCCGGGTCATCCCTCAAAGGACAACCCGTTATCGATTGTCCGCTATTCGGCTGCTTCCGCCATGACATCCACAGACACATATTTGCGTCCGAGCTTGCCTTTGTGGAATGCGACTTTACCGTCAATGAGCGCAAATAATGTATGGTCTTTACCAATACCGACATTGCGTCCCGGATGGGTCTGTGTTCCGCGTTGGCGAATGATAATATTACCAGCGATAACAGCTTCGCTGCCGAATTTTTTCACGCCGAGGCGGCGCCCCGCTGAATCGCGGCCGTTACGGGATGAACCACCTGCTTTTTTATGTGCCATGGTTTAGTCCTTCTTTTTTGCAGCAGGCTTTTTGGCCGCTGGTTTCTTTGCTGGGGCCTTTTTAGCTGCAGCAGGTTTATCTTCAGACTTCGCTGCCGCTTTTTTGGCTGGAGCCTTTTTCGCCGGAGCTGCCTTTTTCTCGGTAGCTGGCTTATCTTCGGTCTTTTTAGCTTCTGCCGGCTTTTCAGCATCCTTCTTAGGAGCAGCTTTCTTTGCTTCCTTCTTAGGCGCTTTCGAATCGCCGACAGCGGTAATCGAAATTACCGTATGTTGCTGGCGATGGCCGTTTTTGCGACGATAATTGTGACGGCGGCGCTTTTTGAAGATGATGACCTTCTCGCCTTTTTCCTGCGCAACAATCTCGCCGGTTACTTTCAGACCTTTTGTATCAGCAATCTTGTCACCGTCTCCGGCAAGCAAAACATCGTCAAAAGTTACCGAATCACCCGCTTCACCAGCAAGTTTCTCGACTGCGATAATATCTCCTGCGGCAACACGATATTGCTTGCCGCCGGTGCGCACTATAGCGAACATGGCATTTTTCCGTTTCAAATATATGGTTCCAGCGCACAAGCTATTAAACGCGAGTCTCTTAGCTCACGCCGGAAAGAGTGCGCAGCTACTAGATGGAGCGAAAGCTGTCAACCGGCTTAAGGCGTTTTTTGGCCAATTTTCAACCTCTATCCCGGCTGGCAATTTGTTCATTGCAGCGCAAACGGGCGCGCTCTAATGATGGCATCATGAAAACAGCACTTCTCTCGCTCTCGATTTCCAGCCTCCTGCTATCTGCCTGCGCGATGCAGCAAGGCGATTTTCCATCGTTAGCGAAGCGGCCTTATGAGGATGTTCCAGCCAATGCGGATCCTGTGCCAGCGTCCGGTCTTCCAACGGTGTCTTCGCTTCCAAGTGATGTGCAGGCTGCGGTTGACAATGCGGCACAGCAAAGCTCCTCAGCACATAGCAAATTCCTGCGCAATTTGCCTGCAGTAAAAAGCCGGGTAAACGCCGCACGCGGAGCTGCCGTTTCGAGTGAAGCGTGGGTCGTTGCCCAGATGGACTTGGCATCGCTGGAAATGGATCGCAGCCCGTCTGTGGAAGCGCTGGCGGAAATTGATTCTCTCTATATCCAGCGTCTGGATGACGAGTTCGAGAGGGGCAACCTTGGCGGCGCGGCGATAATTGCGGAAAAACGTGAGTTGATAGATAATCAGGTCCGCCTTCAACAGGATGAAATCGATTCAATGAAGGACCGGTTGCGGTAAATATATGATGCCTGAATTTCGCAACAAGATCGAAATAGCGGCAAGCCCATCGCAAATCTGGAGCATATTGATCGACTTTGAAAAATGGCCTCAATGGTCAGACAGCTTCTCCGCCTTGCAGCGTTTAGACGATGGTCCAGTGGGCTTGGGATCGAGAATCAGAATCAAGCAGCCGCGTTTGTTTCCGCGCAATTGGACAATAACCGAATGGAATCCGGATAATAGCTTTTCCTGGATATCGAAAGGTGGAGGTGTGACATCCTTTGCCAATCACTGGATTGAAACTGACCGCGACGTCTGTACGTTCCATCAGAGCATGAACATAAGTGGATTTCTCGGACGACCGACCGCGATCCTGCTTAAGGCTACGATTTGCCGATATATGGACATGGAAGCTGCTGGCTTGAAGGACCGCTCCGAACGGAGAGATCAGTTACCGGTTCCAGAATAATCTCGGATCGCCGTCTTATGCGCCTTACCGTTCTCGACATAATGGGCAACGCCCATGCGCATCCCCGCCAGCGCCACTTCGGGCAGTTCGCGGATTTTTTTCGCAGGACTGCCGACCCATAGTTCTTTCTCCAGCATATGCTTGCCTTCGGGCAGCAATGCGCCCGCACCGAGCATGGCGTCGCTTTCAATAATGCAACCGTTCATCACCGTGGCCGAGAGGCCAACAAAGCCGCGATCCTTAATTGTGCAGCCGTGGATCATCGCCATATGACCGATTAGCACATCTTCACCGATAATGGTTGGAAAGCCATCGGGCGCGCCGGGCATCGGGCTGTCGCAATGGACAACGCTGCCGTCCTGCACATTGCTCCGCGCGCCAATCTCAATGCGATTGGCATCGGCGCGGATGACGCAATTATACCAGATTGAGACTTCCGCTCCGATAGTGACATCGCCGATAACTTTGCAACCGGGCGCAATGAAGGCGCTTTCATGGATTTTAGGTGTTTTGCCGTTGAATGGCAGAATGAGTGGGTCGGTCATGGATTGGCTTTCGTACAATAGGTGACGTGGCGCAGCAAATGGCTGCCAGGTTCCACTAGTGGATGATCAAAGTCCAGATCAGGCAGATGTGACATCCCCAGCCGTTGCATTACCGCCCGGCTGCGATGGTTGTCTACGCTGGTTATGGCCCACACCTCTTCATCGGGAAATTGATCAGCGGCCCACTCGATGCATTTCTTGGCCGCTTCGGTAACATAGCCCTTGCCCCAGCTATCAAATTCCAGCCGCCAGCCGATTTCCAGCTTGTCCTTTACCGGAACGTCATGCGCTCCCCTAATCATTCCGCACCAGCCTATTAAAGCACCGTCCGATTTGGTTTCGAGGGCCCAGAAACAGCATCCGTCTTTTTCCTGAAGCGCCTGCAACCGGGAAATGAGGTTTATAATCTCCTCGCGGTCCTTTAACGGCCCCAGTGTTTCCATAACCCTTGGATCGCTGTTGATAGCATGGAAGGCATCCAGATCATCTTCATGCCATTCGCGCATCACCAAGCGCTCGGTTTCAAGTCGAAACTCAGCCATTGATGAAGCGCGCTGCATCGGCAGCAAAATAGGTCAAAATACCACTGCAACCAGCGCGTTTGAACGCGACCAGTTTTTCCATCATCAGCGCATCATGATCGCCAACACCTGCCGCTGCGCCAGCTTTGACCAACGCATATTCACCCGACACCTGATAGGCAAAAACCGGCACGTTAAATTCTGTTTTCGCGCGGTAGATAATGTCGAGATATGCGAGACCGGGCTTGATCATTACGCTGTCTGCGCCCTCGGCGATATCCATCGCGATTTCGCGCAAGGCTTCGTCGCCATTGGCCGGGTCCATCTGATAGGTTTTCTTGTCACCTTTCAGCAGGCCACCAGACCCGACCGCATCACGAAACGGACCATAAAAAGCGCTGGCATATTTGGCGGAGTAAGCCATGATCTGGACATTGTGATGGTTGGCGAGTTCCAGAACGTCGCGAATCGCGCCAACCCGGCCATCCATCATATCAGACGGTGCAATGATATCAGCGCCAGCCGCTGCCTGATTTAAAGCCTGTTTGGTCAGTATATCGAGCGTACGGTCATTCATGACATAGCCCGTATCGTCGAGCAATCCGTCCTGACCGTGAGAGGTATAAGGGTCAAGCGCAACATCGGTCAGTACGCCGATATCGTCACCCAGTGCGTCTTTGATCGCCTTGGTCGCCCGACACATTAAATTATCCGGATTGAGCGCCTCGCTTCCATCGTCGCTGCGCTTGTCGGCAGGTGTATTGGGAAACAGGGCGATACAAGGGATGCCAAGATCGCGGGCTTCCGTGGCGCGCTCAACGATGCCATCCACCGACCAACGCGAGACGCCGGGTAGGCTGGCGATCGGTTCTTCAACCTGCTCTCCCTCCACGATGAAAAGCGGCCAGATCAGATCAGCGGGCGTCAGGATATTCTCGCGGACCATTGCCCGGCTCCAGACAGTGCTGCGAGTGCGGCGCAGGCGAGTGCGCGGGAAGAAACTGCTATTGGTCATGCAGGCGCAATATAGGGATGCAGTATCAGAGGGCAATTGAAATAGCATTTTCATCAGCTTGCGGTGCAAACCAACATATCATAGTAATGGTTATGGAATATTGGCAGTGGGGCGAAAAGGGCTGACGTGAATATGACAAGTTTGATCCGCCTGCTCATTATTGCGCTGCTGGCGTTTAACCTGTCTCCTGGCACCGCCGAGGCCAAACGTGTTGCGCTTGTCATCGCCAATTCCAAATATGCCAACGCCTCCGCGCTTGCCAACCCTGCGGCAGATGCACGCTTAATCTCAGCGTCGCTCAAAAATGCCGGATTTGATAGTGTCGATGTAAAATATGATCTGGGCAAAACCGAGATGGAAATCGCATTGCGTGATTTTGGCCGTCGTTCGGATGGGGCGGATGTCAGTCTGGTCTATTATGCCGGGCACGGTATCGAAGCCGGTGGGCAGAATTATCTCATTCCGACCGATGCTCGTCTGGTCCGGGACCGCGATCTGGAAATTGAGGCTACGCGGCTAGAGACGGCATTGCTGATGGTCGAGGGTGGGCGGTTGAAGATCATTGTGCTCGATGCATGCCGCAATAATCCTTTTACCGCCAGCATGCAGCGCACGATGCGCAACCGGTCGATCGGGCGAGGACTTGCCCCGGTTGAGCCAGAAGGGGAAACGCTGATAGTTTATGCCGCGAAGGCAGGAGCGACCGCTGCCGACGGGGAAGGTTCCAACAGTCCGTTTGCCGAAGCACTTGCTCAGCGCCTGGTGCAACCGGGGCTGGAGATTAGTTTGCTGTTCCGCTCGGTGCGCGACGATGTATTGCGCAAAACCGGTCGTCAACAGGAACCATTTACCTATGGTTCGCTATCCGGAAATGCGTTTTATTTTGTACCGGGTCAAAATATTGCAAATTCGGTCCAAGCAACTGTAGCAGGCGCGCCCACGGTAAGCGCAGAAACCAACGAATCTCTTTTTTGGCAAGGAACGGTGAGCGCAAATAGTGAAACGGCGTACCGATCCTATTTGAAGCAATATCCCAACGGACGGTTTGCCGGTCTAGCGTCCGAAAACATAGCAAGGATAAATGCTCCTCCGGCCAAACTGCCCGGCGTTCAGGGTTTCACGGTGCCAAGTTTCAGCAATGTCATTGGCAATAGTCCGGGTGCTGTCGCTGTCGCCCCGGTTTCAAATATCAGGCAATTTGAATTCAAGCCGTCAAATTCTGTTCGACAGCAAGCAATAAAAACGTTTCTGGCTCAGCTAAAAGCCAGCGACGCCAATTCGGCCAGCCTGTTCGAGCTATTGTTCTCCTCGCAGGATGTTTTTGCACTCATGCAGCAAGAGGCGTCCTCCAAATATGGCATGAGTACCAATAACCTTGCAGATAGTTTCTCGATCTTCATCGATACTTTGCGTGATGCTGCAAACGGGAAGATTACAGAGGGAACACGCGCTCAAGCACAGGGTTTGAGAAACCAGATGGCCGCATTGCTGTTGCTCAAACCGCAAGATATTCCGCCAACCGACAGCGGAAAACAGCAACTGAGCGATATGCTGCTGCTCAACTCTCTGGTCATGTCGATGGGTCTCGAGGCAAGTGCTTCCAATCCGGCCGCCTTGAATGAGTTTTCAGATGGTGTAGCCACTCTTGCAAAGAAGGAAATGGGGCTGGACTTGAGAGCGTTGGAACTTACTGACCAGGGTTATATAATCAAAAATCAATAGCCAGCAATTTTACGTTTCAGCTCACGCTCGTCTTCATCAGACGATTAATTTCGCGTTCCATTTTTGGCTTGGTCGATACGCTTTTCAAGCTTCGCAAAGCCGCTCCCGGTTCGACACGCTTTAGTCGCTGCAACTCGCCTTTAAACTTGCGTAATTCGCTCCCACTGAGTTCTGACCGCTGCACAAATTTTACGCTATTGGGGTTGATAGCCCGGCCGTTGCGATACAGCTCGTAATGGAGATGCGGTCCGGTCGATAGGCCAGTAGAGCCGATATAACCGATAATCTGACCCCTTCGGACACGACTGCCGTTGCGCACGGCGATCCGGCTCATATGGCCATAGCCTGAGGCCAGCCCGCCGCCGTGGCGGATCTTGACGAAATTGCCATAGCCGCCATTGCGGCCTGCCATAATAATGGTGCCATCGGTTACCGCGTAAATAGGAGCGCCATAGCCACCACCAAAATCAAGGCCGCTATGCATCCTCAAGTACCGCAATATCGGGTGTCGCCGCATGCCATAGCCGGATGTTGTGCGACCATTTGTCGGGCGAACAAGCTCACCCTGTGATTGACCTACGCCGGAAGCTTCAAACCAGTTGGTGCGCCCGTCGCTGGTCCATTTCAGCATTTGTGCTTGGGGTTTACCATCGCGCTCAACGCCCGCATACATCAGCTCACCCACCTCAACCTCGCCGGTTTCGGCGCGGCGATAATTGATGATGAGGTCAAACTCATCGGTGGCGCGAATGTCCCGGGAAACTGACATTTTGGTTCCCAGAACACGAAGATATTTCTGCACCGCTTCGGTTGGTGCGCCAGCCGCGCGGGCCGAGCGATACAGGCTCGAGCCGACAACGCCTTTGATCCGCAACGGCGTGTCGTCAACGATTATCGGTTTGCGATTGAGTTTCAGTCGGGCACCGTCGCGCAGCACTTCCAGATTGAGGTCAAAACGCGCGCGGAATGCAATTTGATCGAGCGGTCTGGCCTGGTTTTTGGCCGGACGACGGCCCAGTAACACATCAATTTTGGTGCCGGGCTTAAGCTCTCCCAGAGCGACGGCGCTTGCAACCAGGTCGGTCGCTTGCTGCGCTTCGTTGCTGGCCACACCGGCGCGCTGCAAGACGCGGCGAAGGCTATCGCCGCGGCCGAGTGTGGCGACCAGTTCGATGGATGGACGTTCCGGGCTTTGCGCGAGTGGCCGCACGGCGTCGGTTGCGGCCATGCTAATGCCGGTGTCAGAACCGTAGGCTAAAGGTGCAATGACTTGCGAGCGCATCTGGTCTGCCCGGGAACCTGTGAGAGCCTCTTTTTGATGTCCGGAAATCGGACCGAAATCAGGGAGACAGGAAATCGCGACACCGCATAGCAGAACCAGCGTGGCCAGTCCGCGAAACCAGGTGAAGCTGCCGATGTCGCGGCCAAGGTCAGGGACCCATTCGGTATCGGCAAACTTGTCCTGCCAATCGCCCAATGTTTCGCTAAAACTCTCGCGAAATGACACGGGCGCAGGCGCAGCGATAGCAGCTGCTCCAAAACCGTCTTCGGCAAGCATGTCGATACTCTTGAACAAACGCACCCCTTGATGATGCAAATATGCCCTAAAAACAGGCCGAGCTTGCACCGCAATAGTTGACTGTCTCTGTGCAGGAATAGGGTTAATGTCAAATTAAGACGCGGGCCATGAGGCTTTACATGCGGTGAAGCGTGTAAAATGGCGGATACGCAGTCTGTGCCTGTATCTACGGTTGTAGTTTTTACTAATAGCGCTTGCCTGAGCGCTCGAGATAAGCTGTGATGATATCAAATGTCCCAGCGTCAGCATAGTTCCCTCATTGCAGTTCTTGGCCCGACCAACACCGGCAAAACGCATCTCGCGATTGAACGGATGTGCGCCCATTCCAGCGGGATGATCGGTTTTCCGCTGCGATTGCTGGCGCGCGAGGTTTATGACCGGGTGGTGAAGCTTAAAGGTTCAAACCGCGTGGCGCTGGTGACGGGCGAAGAAAAAATCATTGCGCCCGATGCACAATGGTATCTTTGTACTGCTGAATCCATGCCGTCGGTCAAACAAGATGGCAGCGATTTCGCGTTTGTTGCGATTGACGAGGCGCAACTGGGGATCGACCCGGAGCGCGGACATATTTTTACCGACCGTATGCTATATGCACGGGGCCGGGATGAGACGATGATCCTCGGGTCCGAAAGCCTGCGACCGTTGATCCAGCAGTTGCTCCCCGAAGCGGACATAATCACGCGCCCCCGGTTTTCGACTTTGAGTTATGCCGGCCCGCGCAAACTCTCACGGCTGCCGCGTCGGTCTGCGATTGTCGCTTTCTCTGTGGAGGATGTGTACGCGATTGCCGAAATGCTCAGGCGGCAACATGGCGGTGCCGCTATCGTGATGGGCTCGCTCTCACCGCAAACCCGCAACGCGCAGGTCAAAATGTATCAGGACGGCGAGGTTGATTATATTGTTGCCACGGATGCCATTGGCATGGGGCTAAATCTCGATGTCTCCCATGTCGCTTTTGCTGCGCTGAAGAAGTTTGACGGTCGACGTCGGCGCAAATTGACGCTGGCGGAAATCGGGCAAATTGCGGGCCGGGCAGGGCGACACCAGAAGGATGGCAGCTTTGGCGTGCTGTCTGGGCTTGCGTCGTCTGATGAATTGCAACCCGAAGAGATTGAAAAGCTCGAAGACCATAGTTTCCCCCGCCTGAACTGGCTTTACTGGCGCAACGCTGAGCCTGATATTGGTAGCGTCGAGGCCCTGATCCAATCACTCGAAGAAAAACCCTTGGACCGGCTATTGCGCCCCGCGCCCGAAGCCCCCGATCTTGCTGTCTTAAAACGCCTTGCGCAAGATCCGGTCATTACAAATTTGGTAAGCCATCCTGATCACGTGCGTTTGTTGTGGGAGGCTTCATCAATCCCGGATTTTCGCAAAGTGGGGGCTGACCATCAGGCGCGTTTTGTCGCATCTCTATGGCCCTATCTGGCACAAGGGGCTGGCCGGATACCACATGCCAGAATGGCACAGGAAATTTCGCGGCTGGAAAATGTGCAAGGTGATATTGCCACTCTGGCCGCGCGTATCGCCGCAGCGCGAAGCTGGAGTTATATTGCGCAAAAGTCGCACTGGGTGGAACAGGCCGATGTAATGATCGACCGCACCCGCGATCTGGAACGCAAACTGAGCGATGCCATGCATAGCCAGTTAACGCAACGCTTCGTCGATAAACGCACCCGCGTTTTGATGCGCGGGCTACTAAAGGATGCGCTGCCGCAAGATATTGAGATAGATTCTAGGGGCAGCGTGCTGGTTGAAGGTTTGGAAATTGGAACACTCAAGGGCTTCCAATTTACCGTGCCTTCGGATAGCCGGAGGGAAGACCGCAAAATGCTGCTGGCAGCAGCGGAAAGATATTTGGGAACGATTATGACGGAAAACGCAGACGCTTTGGCCAAGGCTCCGGACAGCGTATTGGCTCTTGTTGCCGATGCTGCTGGTCAGCCCGCGATCATGTGGGGTGATGCCAGGCTGGCTGTGCTCGCCAAAGGGAAAAGTCTGCTCAATCCCGAGATCAAGTTTGACCGGTCGCTAAAGGATATGACACCGGATAATATGAAAAAGGTTGAAGACCGCGTGCGTGCCTGGGTCGAGGCGATGAAGGCCAAACATCTGGAAGGTCTGGTCAAAATTGACGCGCTGGCGAGCGAAGAAGCGACCCCCCCGTCTGTCCGCGCTCTATTTGCTCAGATTTTAGAAGCTGGCGGCATTGTTGACCGGCGGGATGTGAATGATGCGGTGCGTGCGCTCGACAATGATATGCGCGGCCACGCGCGACGTGCCGGACTGGTCTTTGGCGCTCTGGACGTGTTTCACCATGCATTGATGAAACCAGGCGCGGTCTCGTGGCGCGCTGGCTTGTTTGCTGCGCTCAATGAGCAGCCGATGACTGACTTGCCACCGGACAATGCGGTGCATCTCAAAGAATGGAAATTCGGAAACATGCAGGAAGCTAGCCGGCTGGGTTTTCGCAAGGTCGGTCAAGAATTTGTCCGCGTCGATATGGCCGAGCGTTTGATCAAACAGGCGCATGAAGCCCGCCAGCAGGGCGATGTGTTTGCGGTAGATCCCGCGCTTGCAACGTCGCTAGGCCTTGCAACCGAGGTGCATGAAGCGCTGCTCGAAGTGGCTGGATTTGCAAAGACCGATAAAAAACCAGAGGAAGCCTCTGTTGATAATCCAGTTGTTGACAAGCCGGTAGACGGGGTTGGTGAGAACCAAACAGTCGCCGCTCCTGCTGCCCAAGCACAAGTGGCCAATGATAAGAAATCAGACGAGGTCGCCGAAGCAGAAAAAGCACCAGACACGTCCGCTGCTTTGCCGCTTGTCTATTGGCAATGGAAAGGCATGGGGCGCGCCAAGAACAATTACGCGAAAGCTAACAATCAACGCCGACATGTCGGGCAAAAACCGCGCGGCACAGGGAAAGGCGAATCAAAGTCGGGCCAGAATTTGGGCCATAAGAAAGCTGCGCGCAAACCAGAGCCTGTCCTTGCAACGGCTGGCGGCGCATTTGCCGAATTGGCGGCGCTCAGGGATTCCCTAAAGAAATAGAAGATGCAGAAATAGAATATGCAGGAATAGGATACAGTTTTGAGCGGTAAACGTGCGGTATCTCTCATACTTGGCGCTTCGGCTCCGGCCTTGCGCATCGACAAACTGCTTTGGTACCTTCGCTTCGCCCACACGCGGACAATGGCCCAGAAAATGTCTGCCAAAGGGCATGTGCGCCTCAATGGCCGTCGCGTGGACCGGGCGCATTTGATGGTCAGGGAAAATGATATTTTGACAATCCCTCGAGGCCGCGAAGTGCACGTTATCAGAGTTTTCCGGCTTCCAGAGCGCAGGGAAAGCGCGGCCGGAGCGCAAACCTGTTATGAAGAACTGAAAACTGGTGATTAAAATAGTCTGCTAAATGGGCGGTTGACGCCATCAAATTTGCACAATAGCAAGGCGAGAATAGCCGTGGTTTTCGCGGTCTGGTTAAGGGGAGTTTCGCGCCAGATGACTTATGTAGTGACTGAAGCCTGCATTAAATGCAAATATATGGACTGTGTGGAAGTCTGCCCCGTCGACTGTTTTTATGAAGGCGAGAATATGCTTGTCATCAATCCTTCCGAATGTATTGATTGCGGCGTCTGCGAACCGGAATGCCCGGCTGAAGCGATTCTGCCGGACACCGAAGATGGTCTTGAAGCAATGCTGGAGATCAACACCAAATACTCCGAGGAATGGCCGAATATTACGGTAAGCCGCGATCCGCCAGCCGATGCCGATGACTATAAAGGCAAAGATGGCAAGATGGAGTTGTTTTCCGAAAAGCCTGGCGAAGGTGATTAGACTTTAGTTTGGCATTGCGCGCCGGACGCTTATTTCGCCCTGCCGGAGGCTTTCGCTTAGCGAACTGCCGCGAGACACGGCGTTTGAGGCAAGATAAGTTGTGCGCTGCAACGAAAAATTGCTTTTTTGTTACGAATCTGTTAAAACCAATATCAGAAAGCGGCTGAACGGGGGAAGTTCGGTCGCTCTTGTATATGGTCGAAAGGATTTTTTCGTCGGGGTTTGAATAGTTTGAACGAAACTATCCATAATTTTTCAAGAATCAGAAAGGCTTTTTATGGCTGCGAATGTGCTGCTCTTTGATGTGGGCGATTATGTTGTATATCCGAAACACGGTGTAGGCCGGGTGATTGAACTGCAAAATGAAGAAATTGCAGGGATGCAACTCGAACTTTACGTGCTGCGCTTCGAAAAGGAACGCATGACATTGCGTGTTCCAACCAACAAGGCAGAAGGCGTCGGGATGCGTAAATTGTCTTCCGACAAAACGCTCAAGGAAGCGCTTGAAACGCTTAAAGACAAGCCAAAGGTCAAGCGCTCCATGTGGTCCCGCCGGGCGCAGGAGTATGAAGCGAAGATCAACTCCGGTGATCTGGTTTCGATTGCCGAAGTGACCCGCGATTTGTTCCGCGCTGACGATCAGCCAGAGCAGAGCTATTCCGAGCGGCAGATTTTTGAAGCAGCGTCCAGCCGTCTCGCCCGTGAACTGGCAGCGATGGAAGAAACCGACGAGCCAACCGCGCTGGAGAAAATTCTGGAAATCCTCAACATTGCCGCACCGCAATATTATGAGGTGAAGGAAGACTGATACATTTCTTTTGATCGAAGCTCCTCGCTGCTTCATCGAAATATCCAAAAAGCTGCCGCAGAAATGCGGCAGCTTTTTTGTATCGACAAACAATAGTTGAATATCCGATATCACCGTGTTACTGTATTATTACAGCAATGGAGGTTTTATGAAAAAGATAGTATTCGCAATACCACTTTTGGCACTGGCAGCCTGTGAAGGTTCAATTGCCAATGCCGTTGGTGGCAGCAATGGAAGCATGTCGGATGGAGAACGCATAACGACGTCTGATACCAATCCCGGGAATTTCGAAGGCATTTCTCTGGCGGGGCCGGACAATGTCGTTTTTACAACATCCGATAACTATTCCATCCGCGCAGAAGGTGATGCTGACGTTGTTGAGCGCTTGCGTTACGAATTGCAGGATGGAAACTTGAAAATCGGCCGTGAGAAAAAAACAGGCTGGAGCGGAGGCTATAGCTCCGCCACCGTATATGTAAGCGCGCCATCTTTGAAAAAAGCGAAACTGGCTGGATCAGGCAACCTTCGGGCGGACAAACTGAGTGGGTCGGAAGTCGCAGTCAGTGTCGCCGGTTCTGGCAACGTAAATGTCGATGCTGTTGAAGCCGATGATTTGACTGCGCGGATATCGGGCTCAGGCGACATGAACCTCGCGGGGCAGGCGAAAAATGTCAGCGCCAATGTGACGGGATCAGGCGTGATGAAAGGCAAGGCATTGAAAACCAATGATGCAGTCTTGAAGGTCACTGGTAGCGGCGATCTCACGCTCACTGCGGATGGAACAGTTGATGCCAAGGTTACGGGTTCCGGAGACATCCGCGTCCACGGCAAAGCTAAATGCACCACCAAAACAACGGGATCGGGCGAAATTACCTGCGGGCAATAAGCGTCCTTTTGCATTGAATTCTCTTGGCGAAGTGGCTTCGCTGTGGCAGCTTCAACCGGTCAGTTAATGACGGGAGATCAGTCATGCCGAATTTATGGGAAAAATATGCGGTTCCGCGTTTCATAAAATTCGCCTGTTCCATGCCAGCGGTGATGAAAGACCGCAGCAAGATTGTCCCCAAAGCCAGCGGCAAAGTGCTCGAACTGGGCTGTGGGGGCGGGATCAACCTGCAATTTTATGATCCGTCAAAGATTGAGAGCCTGACCGGGCTTGATCCGTCTGCCGAGCTTCTGGATTATACGCGAAGCGAGGCCAAATCGCGCGGTATCGATATGGATATTCTGGACGGTATAGGCGAGGCGATGCCATTTGCTGACGCCAGCTTTGACACGGTGTTGACGACATTCACGCTTTGCTCCGTGCAGGACGGCGAGCAGGTTCTTTCAGAAATGCGCCGGGTGCTGAAACCAGGCGGCAAAATATTATTTCTCGAGCATGGCCGCGCGCCGGACAAAGGTCCTGAAAAATGGCAGCAACGCATTGAACCGGCATGGAAGCACATCGCCGGCGGATGCCATTTACAGCGACCGGTATCCAAATTATTTGAGAGCAACGGCTTTGCATTGACAGGTAATTCGGGGCATTATGCGCCCAAGACTCCGCGTTGGCTGGGCTGGATGGAAATGGGAGAGGCACGGCCGCTATGATGAGATTTCTACTTGCAATCATTGCGCTATGCGCCGCCGGTCCTGCTTTGGCCGTAGAACGCAGCTATTCGATTTTCGGATTTGACGAAATTCGCGTGCGCAGCGGCATTAATGTTATCATCGAAACTGGCAGGGGGCCATCGGCCAAGGCCGAGGCTGAGACCCGGGAAATACTGGATCGGGTCACGTTGAGGAAAAGCGGCAATATCCTGATGGTGGCGATCGATGCGAAACCGGGCAATGGTAAATCCTTTGCTCCCGATGGCGAGGTCACCCTCCGGCTGAGCACAAACCAGCTAAAAACTATCACCCACTCCGGGGCGGGCAGGGTCGTTGTCGATAAAATGGCGGCTCGAACGTCCAATATTCGTTTGAGTGGTTTTGGCAGCTTGTCCGTGGACGCCCTGGATAGTGACGTGCTCAATCTTTCGATGAACGGGGGTGGTCAGGTGCGTGTATCGGGCAAGGCAGATAGCGCAAAAATCGAGTTGCTGGGATCAAGCGTATTCGATGGCGCCGCCCTCACCGTCGACAAACTCGATCTGCTCCATCGCGGCCCGGCCAGCAGCCATGTTAAAGTCTTGGAGCAAGCCGATTTGAACAATAGCGGGACCGGCTCTATCCTGATCGACGGACGCCCCAATTGTCTTGTTCGGTCATCTGGTTCGGCCCAGATAACCTGTAATCCAAAAGGCTAATGCACGGTCCCGATTGTCTGCTCGATCGAGAGCAAAACACACAGCCGTTCTACTTGACGCCACTTCACATAATGTAGATGATTGCCCAAGGCGCGGCTTTTGTCGGCGCGATTGGCCGCTTCCAGCCCGGCTTCATCGCCAAAATTGGCTCTGAGCTGCTGGGCATCAGAATAGTTGGTGGAGTCTATAAATACCGGTAGTTGCAAAACAGGCTCCTGCGTATTCGGGGCCTGCCAATCGGGCAACCCTTTACATCTGTTTGCATCTAGCCGCGAGGCGTGGAGATAGTGTCAAAAGCAATGGTGAATAAAAGTTTACCAAGCAATATTCGAGCGAGAAAATGATAGTTTTCTGGCTAAGCAGCAACGATCATGGCATTGAGAAAAAATGAACAACAAACATGATTCCAATCGTTCCACATCGCCTGCTTCGGAAAAAAGCGCTGGCGGTATTTTTATTGCCTTTGGTGCCATTGCAGGCGTGCTGGTTGGTGGCATGCTTGGCCAGCCTTCTCTAGGGTTTCTCAGTGGACTGGCGCTCGGCAGTATCGTCGCTCTCATCATCTGGCTCCGCGAGCGCTAAGCCGATTTTCCGTATCAAACTGCGCTTGTCACAGCGGGTTCCACTTTCTATTATTGGTATATTATGAAACATTTCCGAAATCTGCTCATTCTGGCGCTGGTAATTGCAATCGGTGCGGGTTTTTATCTTATGCGAGGCGACACGGCACGTCTGCCTCTTGAAGCGACGACGGGGGTTGAGCCCAATCTCACCAATGTGCGAAAAGAGAATTTTCCGACGATCAACGTTGCAGAGGCGGAGCCCTGGAATGAAGGCGAAGGGCCGGTTGCTGCCGATGGCTACGTGGTCGAACGGTTTGCTGAAGGCCTTGATCATCCGCGCTCAATGTTCCGCCTGCCCAATGGCGATATTTTGGTTGCTGAAACCAATAGCCCGCCGCGCACTATGGGCGGTATCGAAGGCTGGATCATGCGCA
Organism: Parasphingorhabdus halotolerans; assembly: GCF_012516475.1. Lineage (NCBI taxonomy): Bacteria > Pseudomonadati > Pseudomonadota > Alphaproteobacteria > Sphingomonadales > Sphingorhabdaceae > Parasphingorhabdus > Parasphingorhabdus halotolerans. Next base: position 2,617,388 of record NZ_CP051217.1, read on the forward strand.
ATTTGATGAGCAAGGCGGGTGCAGGAACGCCTTCCGCCAATCGCATCACCTTGCTACGAGATAGCGACAAAGATGGCAAAATTGACGAGCAATTTGCGTTTATGGAAGGCCTCAATTCTCCCTTCGGAATGGCGCTGATTGACGACCTGCTCTACGTTGCCAATACCAACGAAATCCTCGCTTTCCCTTATAAGCAGGGTGACACCAAGATTACAGCCAAGGGCCGCAAAGTGGCCAATCTCAACGCCAAGGCGCCCAATAATCATTGGACCCGGGATTTGCTGGCCAGCAAAGACGGCAAATATCTGTATGTCTCGGTCGGTTCGAACAGCAATATCGGCGAGAACGGTATGGAACTTGAAAAGGAACGCGCTGCCGTTTTGCGGATTGAACTCGCAACCAACAAAAAGATCATATTCGCGGATGGCATGCGCAACCCGGTCGGCATGGCCTATCTGCCCGGGACCGACAAATTCTACACGGTGGTGAACGAACGCGATATGCTGGGTAGTGATATGGTCCCGGACTATCTAACAGAAGTGCGTTTTGCCTCCCACTATGGCTGGCCATGGCATTTTTGGGGCGGCAATATTGATCCGCGCGTTGAAAAAAATCTGGATCATCGCCAATATGAGCGACGCCCGGACTATGGTCTTGGCGCGCATGTCGCACCGCTCGGGATTGCTTTTTCGCATGACCAAGGCCTTGGCGCACCATATGATCGTGGCGCGGTTGTTGCGCGGCATGGCTCATGGAATCGCAAACCGCTCGCGGGTTATGATGTGGTCTATGTAAACTTTGACGATAAAGGCGAGCCAACAGGAAAGCCGAAAACCCTGCTGAGCGGATTTGTTGACGAGAACGAAAAAGCGCGGGGTCGTCCGACCATGGTGGCGTTCGACCAAACTGGCGCATTGCTGGTGAGCGATGATGTTGGCGGAATAATCTGGAGGATTTCCAGGAAGGGCGCGGCTAAGCCAGAAGCAGCGGCAGAATAATCAATCGAGCGATTTTCCAGCGCGCCCAGCCAGTTCAACGATATATTGCCATGCAACCCGGCCAGAGCGGCTTCCACGCTGTTTCGCCCAGAGCAACGCATCGCTTTCTTCAAAATCCAGCGCATGAACCGCAGCGTAGCGCGTGATCATTGCGAGATAGTCATCCTGAGATGCAGCATGGAAACCGAGCCGCAATCCAAACCGGTCTGATAAGGCCAGTTTGTCATCGAGTGCGTCGCGCGGGTTCACCGGATCATCCTGTTCCGACATCTGCCGAGGCAGGATATGGCGACGGTTTGATGTGACATAGAGCCGGACATTGTTGGGGCGTTGGGCCGCTCCGCCTTCGAGCAGGGAACGCAATAGTCGCGGCGCCTTGCTGTCCTCGTCAAAACCTATATCGTCGATGAAGAGAATGTAAGCGCGCGAATCTTTCCCCAGTAACGCAAATAACATCGGCAAGCTTTCGAGATGATCCGCAGCGGTTTCGACAAGCGCGATATCTTTGCCGGAACTCATAAGTTCGCCCACCGCCGATTTCGCCATCGCTGATTTGCCCATACCCCGCGCGCCCCACAGCAACACATCATGCGCGGCAAAGCCATCTGCTAGCCGCATGGTGTTTTCGAGCAGGCGGTCTTTCTGGTCATCAATGCCTGTGAGCATATCCAGCGCGATGGGTTTGAAGTTCGCAATGGCTCGGATGCTTGCGCCATCCCAGAAATAAGCGGGATTGCTTGTGAGATCAGGCCGTGGGGGCGGAGAAGGAGACAGGCGCTCCAGCGCATCGGCAATGCGCTTCAGGCTGGTTTGATTCTCCTCGTCCGCCACTGTCAGGCTGCCAGTTCGTCGCTGCTCAATGTGTAAAGGATATCTGCGCCACCCATTGCCGCTGCTTTGAGGCCCATGACTTCGGGCACCAGATGGTCGAGATAATAACGCGTGGTCACCAGCTTGGCTTTGAGGAATGGATCGTTGCCGTCAGCAAGTTCTGCTTTGGCGATCCGGTGCTGCTTTTTCATCAACATCCCGCAGGTCGCTGTCGCCAGCATGGTCATGAAAGGGTAGCTGCCCGCTAGCCGGTCATCGATTGACGCATCGCCACTCGCCATCCAGTTTGCGATATCTTCACAGGCACCAGCCAATAGCATCAGCGCGTCTTCATCTTGCGCTTCTGCTTTAATGTCAGTGATTAACGCCATCATTGCATCACCGCCATCAAGGCCGAGTTTGCGCCCGACTAGATCCGCCGCTTGAATGCCGTTGGTACCTTCATAAATCGGGGCAATCCGCGCATCGCGAAAATGCTGCCCCGCACCGGTTTCTTCAATAAAGCCCATACCGCCATGCACTTGCACGCCAATGGATGCGACTTCGTTGCCAACATCCGTGCCATAACCCTTGATGAGCGGCGTCAGGATTTCCGCGCGGGATTTCGCACCTTCGATGTCGAGCGTCGCCTGATCGACATGCGACGTCGCATAATAGAGCAAAGCCCGAGCCGCCTGGGTCAGCGCTTTGGATCGCAGCAGCATCCGCCGCACATCGGGATGTTCGATAATCGCTACCGGGTCTTTCGAACCGCTGCCAGCCCGCGCCGATTGTACCCGATCCATCGCAAACATGATCGCCTGCTGGGTTGCCCGCTCGCCGATTTGCACACCTTGTGAACCAACATTGATGCGCGCGTTGTTCATCATCGTGAACATCGCTTTCATCCCGCCAAATTCGTCGCCTATCATCTCGCCGATACAATCGTCATTCTCGCCATAAGCCATCACGCACGTGGGCGACCCATGAATGCCGATCTTATGTTCGATGGAAACGCAGGTCACATCATTGGGCGCGCCGGGATTCCCATCGGCATCAAGATGAAATTTGGGAACAATGAACAGCGATATACCGCGCGTGCCTTCTGGTGCGCCGGGTGTCCGGGCCAAAACCAGATGGATGATATTGTCCGTCAGATCATGCTCGCCGAAGGTGATATAAATCTTCTGCCCTTTGATCTTATATTTCCCCGCATGCTCGCCCTCGCTGATCGGATCGGCCGTCGCGCGCAATGCACCAACGTCGCTGCCCGCTTGCGGTTCGGTGAGGTTCATCGTTCCAGTCCATTCGCCGGAGATCATTTTCGGCAAAAAAGCAGCTTTTTGGTCATTGCTACCGTGGGCGTGAATGGCCTCGACGGCGCCAAAACTCAGCATCGGGCATAAGGTGAAGGCAAAATTCGCCGCGCCGCAGGTTTCCAGTATGAGCGCAGAAAGCGAATAGGGCAGGCCCTGACCGCCAAATTCTTCCGGCCCGTCAATCGAAGCCCAGCCGCCGTCGACGAACTGCTGATAAGCTTCTCTAAAGCCCGGGGGCGTAGTAACCTTGCCGCTATCCCATTTTGCGCCGACAGTATCACCAGTCCGGTTAATCGGCGCAAACTCGCCCGCTGCAAATTGCCCGATCCCCTCGACGATCGCCTCAACCATATCCTCGCTCGCGTCAGCAAAACGCTCATGCTCGGCAAGCGCGCCGATATTGGCGATATGTTTGAGAACGAAATTCTGTTCGCGGCTGGGGGCGGTAAAACTCATCGTATCAATTCCTGGATATGTATATCTGCTGTTGCTTGAAATTCGGCTTCGCTATAGCGCCCTATCATGTCTGGCTCAAATGATCATATTGGCAGCGCCGAGCGACGTTACGGCACAGTGACGATTGCCGAAGCCGCGCAGCGTTTGCAGGAAGGCGGTCTTGTCGCTGTCCCAACGGAAACGGTCTACGGTCTCGCTGCTGATTCGACCAATGGAACCGCTGTGGCCGAAATTTACCGGACCAAAGGCCGTCCGGATTTCAACCCGCTCATTGTGCATGTTAGCAATCTTGAAGCGGCGCTGACGCTTGGGCAGTTTAATGATCTTGCGAGAGAGCTGGCGGAAACATTCTGGCCGGGTCCGCTCACTTTGGTGGTTCCCAAAACTGGCGACTGCCCTGCTGCTCCGGCTGTCACAGCTGGGCTGGAAACCATCGCAATCCGGTGTCCGGCCCACCCTGTCATGCGCGCACTTTTGGAAGCGAGCGGTCTCTTTTTGGCGGCACCCTCGGCTAATAGAAGCGGCGGCATTAGCCCGACTCGCAGGGACCATGTCAGCGAAAGCCTTGGTGATGCTGCACCGATAATATTGGATGGCGGCCCCTGTGAAAGCGGTTTGGAATCGACCATTGTTGCCATTCGCGGCAATGGTTATGAGATTTTGCGCCACGGGCCGGTTACCGCTGAGCAGCTTTTTGAGGTCGCTGGTGTGGCTGCGATGATCCAACAATCAAGTGATATTGAAGCACCCGGTCAACTTGCTAGCCATTATGCGCCAATCAAGTCTTTGCGGCTCAATGCAGAGCAGTCGGAACAACGGGAGTTTTATATCGGTTTTGGCGATATTCATGGTGATCGCTGTCTGTCAGTTGACGGAGACCTTGCCGAAGCCGCCAGCAACTTATTCGCCGTTCTGCATGAAGCTGACGCCAGTGACCGCACCAGTATCGCCGTAGCGCCGATACCACATCAGGGCATTGGTGCCGCCATCAATGATCGTCTGCAGCGTGCGGCGCACTGATGGTAGAGGTCTCGCGTTACAACAATTGACAGCATAAAGTTTGTGATAATAGCAGTTTTGCGTTAAATTGCCTCTGATCTGGTTCGACTAAAACTATAAGTGGGAGGGTGTTATGACTGCAATTCAAAAGGCTCTGGCAGAAGCTATAGGTACATTCTGGCTTGTTTTCGGCGGTTGCGGTAGTGCTGTTATATCAGCAGCGTTTCCGGAGGTAGGCATTGGCCTGCTCGGCGTATCACTGGCATTTGGTTTGACTGTGGTGACTATGGCTTATGCAATCGGCCATATCAGCGGCTGCCATCTCAACCCTGCGGTGACCATAGGACTTTGGGCCGGCGGACGGTTTCCGGCCAATGAAATTCCGGTCTATATCATTGCGCAGGTTGTTGGCGCGGTTGCAGCAGCAGCGGCGCTATATCTTATTGCGACCGGCCATGCCGATTATAATATCGTGGAAAACGGTCTGGCATCTAATGGATATGGTGATAGGTCGCCGGGCGGCTATGCCATGGGCGCTGCGCTGGCTATTGAAATATTGCTGACCTTCTTTTTCCTGATGATAATTTTGGGTGCAACCGACGGCCGTGCGCCAGCAGGTTTTGCGCCTTTGGCGATTGGACTGGGCCTGACGCTGATTCATTTGATCAGCATCCCGGTTACTAACACGTCGGTCAATCCTGCGCGCAGTACCGGCCCGGCGCTTATCGAAGGTGGCGCGGCCATGGGCCAACTTTGGCTCTTCTGGGTAGCCCCGATTATCGGCGCCATTCTCGCTGGTTTTGTCTATAAATTTTTTGATGGTTCCGGACAGGATGTCGTTGGCGAGTAAGCCAAAGCCCATTCTCAAGCACTGTAAACAAGGTCCGGTTGACAAAACCGGACCTTTTTGGTTGCAAAACGCAATTTTTTGTTGGTCCAAGTCGATTTCGCCACTTAAGAAGGGGCATTCTTAGGGGGATAGATATCCGAGTTATGGCGCGGTTACTGCACAGATACCTACTTCTGGTTTTGCCAGCATTGTTGCTCGGTTGCAGCGAAACTGAAGCAGAGGAAAAACCGAAGAACCGTGATCCTATCCCAGCCGCTGTTCAAACAGTCTTGCCTGCCAGCGGAACCGAGATTATCACTAGTGCTGGTACTGTGCGTCTGCGGCGCGAAACGGAACTTGGGTTCACCACTTCTGGCAAAGTCGCTTCGGTCCGCTATGATGAAGGCGATCAGGTAAAACAGGGTGCTGTGCTGGCCGCTTTGGATAACAGCACGGTTTCTGCCGATTTGGACGCCGCGCAGGCCGAGCGTGAACGGGCCGACGCTGAACTCAGCCGGATAGAGTCACTCTACAAGGATGGCTGGGTTACCAAAGCGCGTCTAGAACAATCAGAGGCGGCTTCAAAAGCGGCCTTGGCGCGCGTGAATGCGAGCGGATTTGCTAGCCGCACGGCGCGGATAACCGCTCCGAGCGGTGGTATTATTTTGGCACGCAACATTGATGCGGGCCAGATCGTGGCGGCGGGGCAAACCGCTCTCGTGCTCGGTGAAACTGGTAAGGGTTTTGTGTTGCGAGTGCCTTTGACCGATGCCGATGCCTCCCGGGTGCGGGTGGGTATGCGGGCAAATGTTACTATATCAGCGGTGAGCGACGAACCGTTTGAGGCGGTTGTCAGCGAAAAAGATGGTCGCGCTGATTCTAGCACCGGCACGTTTGAAGTCAGTTTCCTGCTGCCTGCCAGTGGTCGTTTGCGGTCCGGTCAATTGGGCACCGTGGATATTGAAGTGTCTCGCAACAATGACGGGTCAATAGCTGTTCCGGCAACCGCAATTTTTGGACTGCGTACCGGTGAAGGCCTGGTTTTTGTCGTCGACAAGAAAAACCGGGTCAAACAGCGCGGCGTGATCATTGGCGCGCTAAACGACAAGACTCTCGAGATCGCCTCAGGCCTGAATGAGGGCGACACCATTGTAACCCGTGGCGTCGAAAAACTTCGCGATGGTGATATCATCAAACCCATTCGGGCCGCGAAATAGCGGTTGATGGTATTGATGACCGAGCAGAGCAAACTTTCAAGCTGCGGCTTCCTGAAAATGGATCGACCAGCGCTCCGGGTCATTAACTGAAATGCTGGCAAGATTTGTTATTGAGCGCTGGCAGCTCACCATGGTACTCTTCCTGTTGCTGGTGCTGCTTGGCCTCAACGCGCTTTTTACGATTCCCCGAGCGGTTGATCCGCATTTTCCTATTCCTTCGGTCAACATCATTGCCGTGCTGCCCGGCGCTGATGCGCAGGATATGGAGGAGACGGTTGCCAAGCCCATTGAAGATGCAGTGCAATCGCTGGATGATATCGACGAGATTGTCTCAACGAGTACCGATGGCGGTACGACTATCCGGGTGACATTCACGGAATGGCGCGGGGCCAAGGTCGAGGGTTATTTCGATGATGTCATACGGGAAATCTCTGCCATTCGCAGTGACTTGCCGGCGAATTTGCAGCGTCTCGAATTTCGCCGGTACCGGACGACCGAAGCGGCCGTCGTTCAGGTCGCGCTGGTAAGCGAAACTGCGTCCTGGCGGCGGATGGAAAAATATGCTGATGATCTGGTCGATAAATTGACCCGTTATGACGATGTCAGGGAAGTACAAATCTTCGGCCTGCCGCAACCGGAAGTCAGTATTGAAATCAATGCGGCGCGAATGTCGGAACTTAAAGTGGCGCCCAGTGCATTGGCGGATGCGGTGCGGCAGGGTGGTCTGGATTTTCCGGGCGGGGCGGTGCAAAGTGGCGGCCGGCGATTGAATGTCGATGCTGGCGGCGTTTTCCGTGATCTGGATAAAATCCGCGAATTGCCGCTGCGGGCATCAGGCGGAACTTTGCTGACTGTCGGTGATGTGGCGGACATAAAATGGGGCGCTGCCGAACAAATCTACCGCACCCGCCACAACGGCAAGCGGGCGGTGTTTTTGGCCGCGACGCAAAAAGATGGCATTGATGTTTCGCGGCTTATCAAACAGCTGGACACAGAACTGGACGGGCAGCGCGATATTTTGCCGCCGGACATCAAGCTTGAGATGCAGATGGATCAGAGCCGCGACGTGGAGCGGCGTTTGGGCGAGTTGAGCCGAGATTTTCTGATTGCTATCGGGCTGGTGATCATCACACTGTTGCCGCTCGGCTTTCGCGCATCGGGGATCGTGATGATTTCCATTCCGCTCTCTTTGGCTTCCGGGTTGGTCGCACTACAGGCGTTCGGATATAACCTCAGTCAGCTCTCCATTGCGGGCTTCATTGTTTCGCTGGGGTTACTGGTTGATGACAGCATTGTCGTGACCGAAAATATCGCCCGGCATCTGCGGATGGGCAAAACCCGCAAACAGGCGGCCATAGATGCCTCTCTGGAAATTCGGGGCGCTGTGATCGGTTCTACGTTCGTGCTGGTGTTTGCCTTTGCGCCGTTGCTTTTTTTGCCGGGCGGTGCGGGTTCCTATACCAATTCATTCTTCCTCGCGATCATGTTGACCGTGCTCGCTTCGCTGGTAATTTCGCTTTCGCTGATTCCATTCTTTGCCAGCAAGATGCTCAAGCGGGATGAGAATCCGGAAGGCAATTTTGCGTTTCGTTGGGTCAGTGAAAAAATCCAGCGCTTCTACCGGCCGTTTCTTCATGTCGCATTGGGTGCGCCTTGGAAAACCGTGGTAATCGCGCTGGTCCTGTGCACCTCTGCATTTGCACTGGTGCCCTCGATGGGGTTCTCGCTCTTCCCTGTCGCCGACGCGCCCTATTTCCGGGTTTCCGTTGAAACAGAGCAGGGCAGCAGTCTCGACCAGACTGATATTGTCATCAAGGATGTCGCTGAAATATTGGAAAATGAACCGTCGGTGGTGGTGCGCGCCGAGAACATTGGTCGGGGCAACCCGCAAGTTTTCTACAATGTCGGGCCAGGAGCAGAACGGACCAACTACGGTGAGATATTGGCGGTCATGGATGAGTGGGACAAGACCGACAGCCCTGAAATGGTCGAACGCCTGCGCAAGAAATTTGATACGATTCCCGGTGCACGAATCAAGCTGGAGTTGTTTAACAACGGACCACCAATTGAAGCGCCTGTTGCTATCCGCATTGCCGGACCCAAGCTGGATGAACTGAAAACTCTTGCCGGGCAAGTGGCAGACATATTGCGAGATACTCCCGGTGCTCGGGATATTAACAACCCCGTGGCGACTGATAAAATTGACCTGGACATAGGGCTGGACGAGCAAAAGGCCGCATTGCTCAATATTCCCGCAGGCGAACCGCGCCGCGCTATCAGACTGGCGCTAAGCGGTGAGCGCGCAGCGACATTCCGGGATGAAGAAGGCGATAATTATCCGGTGACCGTGAGATTGCCGCTCAGAGATACCCAGCCGGTGTCTGCGCTTGATGATGTTTATCTGGCTACCCGGAGCGGGGATCCGATCGCCTTGTCTCAAATCAGCAACCCCAAACTTACCAATGCACCGCCACAAATTCAGCGTTACCAGCTCGAACGATCGATTTCGGTAACAGCGCAGGTAGAGCTTGGCGCGGTAAGTGCAACGGTGACTGACAGGGCGGTTAGGAAGATTAAACAGATCGACTTTCCTGAAGGTTACTCATTCGAAGTGGGCGGCGAAAGCGAGGCGATTGGCGAGACATTTGGTGATCTTGGACCTATTGTTATTACATCGCTACTGGTGATATTCGGCATTCTGGTTGCCGAGTTCCGGCGGTTTAAGGAGACTATTGTGGTTGCCGGCGTCATCCCCTTGGGAACGTTCGGCGGATTGATCGCGCTGTTTATCACCGGTAATTCGCTGAGTTTCATGGCGGTCATCGGGTTTATTGCGCTGATCGGCATCGAGATTAAAAATTCGATATTGCTGGTCGATTTTACGACCCAGCTCAGGGATCAGGGAATGGGGCTTCGTGATGCAATCGAGAAGGCCGGCGAAGTTCGCTTCCTGCCCGTTTTGTTGACGTCGGTCACGGCCATTGGCGGGCTTTTGCCGCTGGCGATATTGGGCGGGTCGCTCTACGCGCCGGTTGCGATCATAATTATCGGCGGTTTGATCAGTTCGACCTTGCTTTCCCGCGTTGTAACCCCAGCTATGTATTGGCTGGTAGCGCGTCGTGATGAAGAACGGCGCGTTGCCAAGAATGGAAATGGCGGTACTGGTGATAAACCGGCCCCTGTCTGATAGGAGTTTCACATGGCAATGCAGGAAGCAATTTTCGCAGGCGGATGTTTTTGGTGCACGGAGGCGGTGTTCAACGATATCGCCGGCGTTAAATCGGTCGAAAGCGGATATATTGGCGGTAATAATCCCGACCCTAGCTATCGGGAGGTTTGCTCCGGAACGACCGGACACGCCGAAGCGATAAAAATTGGTTTCGACGACGCGGTGGTCAGCTATTCCGATTTACTGGATATTTTCTTTGCGACCCATGACCCGACCCAGTTAAACCGGCAGGGCAATGATGTAGGCACACAATATCGCTCGGCAATTTTTCCGTTAAATGATGGACAGCGGACCGAGGCCGAAGCGGGCATGTCCCGCGCTGCTGAAGGCCGTAATGAACCGATCGTGACGACGATTGAAGGGCCTGCCACCTGGTATGTGGCCGAGGACTATCACCAGCAATATTGGGCTGATGAGGGGCGCGGTAATCCTTATTGCGTTGCCACTATTCCACCAAAGCTACAAAAGCTGCGGACCAGTTTTGCTGACAAGCTAAAGGACAATGCAAAGGCATGAAGCCGATTAAAAAAGCCGTTTTTCCAGTTGCAGGCATGGGAACCCGTTTCCTTCCGGCGACCAAGGTGATGCCCAAAGAGCTTTTTCCGATCGTGGACCGCCCGCTGTTGCAATATGCGGTGGATGAGGCGCTGGAAGCCGGAATCGAACAGATGATCTTCGTCAATGGCCGTGGCAAGGGGATGATCGAGGATCATTTCGACATGGCCTATGAGCTCGAACGGACGATGGCGGATCGCGACAAGGATGGTTCAGCACTGGACGGTACAAGGCTCAAGCCGGGCGACTGTGTATTTGTGCGCCAACAGGAGCCGCTGGGGCTTGGGCATGCAATCTGGTGCGCACGGGATATTGTCGGTGATGAACCCTTTGCAATATTTCTGCCGGACGAATTTATGGTTGGCAGCCCTGGCTGTATGAAACAGATGGCCGATGCCTATGATAAGCTTGGCGGAAATCTGGTTTGCGCGCTGGAAATTCCAATGGAAGATACGCCATCTTACGGGGTGATCGACCCTGGCTATCGTGATGGCGCGATTACCGAAGTCAAAGGCTTAGTTGAGAAACCCGCAGCCGGAACAGCGCCGTCCAACCTGATCGTTCCTGGTCGCTATATCTTGCAGCCCGAAGTTATGCGCATATTGGAAACGCAGGAAGCAGGCGCTGGTGGTGAGATTCAGTTGACCGACGCAATGGCGCAGATGATCGGGCAGCAGCCGTTTCACGGGATGACCTTTGATGGCAAGCGTTACGATTGCGGGTCGAAGCAAGGCTATGTCGAGGCCAATCTGGCGCTCGCATTGGCGCATCCCGAAATTGGTAGTGATATTCGGGAGATTGCGACCAAGTTGCTGGCCGAGGGCTAAAATGACATTCATGCCAGTTTCAGCCAAAGACGCGCATGAACATGTCGAGTAGGAGAATATCATGCGCATTATCACACTGGTTTTGATTTCATCCATTCCCGTCATGCTATCTGGCTGTGTCGCCAGCAAGATCATCTCGGCTCCTTTCAAGGCCGCAGGCACGGTGGTTGAAACCGCCGTCGATGCAACCACTCAATCGCAATCCGAAAAAGAAGAGGACGTGGGCCGGAAGGTGCTGGCCGAACGCAAAGCCCAACGCAAATTATGCCTTGATGATGCGCGCAACAAGCAGGAACGCAAGGATTGCAAGGAACGCTATAGCGATGATTATTAACGCGCCCGGTCCGTTCCTGCTTCGACAGGCTCAGCACCAAAGGTAAGATCAGGGTTTGTCAGCGGTCAACAATGGCGGAGCATATTTCCCGCTTGTCGGCCCCATCGCTGCCATTTTTGCTATCTCGTCCTCAAAAAGCATCACCCTTTTCTTCCATTTATAATGGGTGGAAGCAGAGAAAATGCCTTTGCCATGCTCCTTGCCATAGCGCGTCCAGAACCGGATCGCGGCCTGCGGATCATAGCCTGCATTGGCCATCAGCCAGACCGACAGCCGGTCCGCCTCTATTTCGGTTTCCCTGATCCGCCCGGCGCTTTTACCGAACTGGCCGAAAAACCCGCGATTGACATTTTGTTCGTTTAACCGGTCTTTGTGATGGAGTAAATTATGAGCCAGTTCATGCGCTGCCACGGCAGCAAATTCATCATCGCTCTGAAAATATTCGGCGAGCGCGGAGGATATGCTGACCATCCTTCCATCGGCCGACGCGCTGCGATCATCGCTAACACGAATCTGGAATCGGCTTGGGCAGGTTTGGACCGGATCGACGGTAACAATCTGCCTGATCCCGCCGACACTAACGGTCAATTGGGTTTGTCCCTTATTTAATGCATTTTCCAATGCCGCATTAACCGCAGCGAGCCGGCGATATGCGGGCACTTCAGAATCCAGCTCCTGATTGCTGACCGCAATATCGGCTATGGCAAGATTGTTAATCACGAACAAATCATTGCCCGGAGCCAAGCCTGTATTTGCAGCCGGGCTGTCCTGGGCAACCGCATTAATCGCTACCGGACCATCAAAACCCAGCGCGAAACGGGCTGCGGCCTGATCACCATATTGATTGATATCGTGTAGCAATAGTCCGGCACCTGCTACCTTGGTTCTGCAAAACGGCTCGTTTGCGGACACCAACCGGTAGCCAACGGTGTACAGGCGCTGATCCAGCAGTTGCAGGTTTTTAAGCGCCAATATGGTTTTGGCGTTGAATGCCGGTTCGGTGGTCTCTTGCGCCGACAAGGGTGCAGATATTGCCAATATACATATCACGGGCCAGAAACGAAACATGTTGGGCATTTATCCTACCAAGACTTTCGGCAAGTTGAACGCAGTTTGCATAGAGTCATCAGTCAAATTCCACCATGACAATATAAGCGCCGCGCCAACCAATACTGCAGCTGCAATTTTCTGGAAAAACGGCTGAGCGGAATCGGCATTGCCCAGGTTGCGCGCTTTGGAAGCTAGCGCGGCATAAAATGTCAGGCCGGTTGTCTCGGTTATCACGGTCAGGCCCGCCAAAATTGCAAATTGCAGTAGCACATTGCCCGACGGATCAATAAATGGCGGGATGAATGCGACGTAGAACATCAGTGCTTTCGGGTTGGACATGTGGACCGCCAGACCATTTAGAAAGCCGCGCTTGAAATTGGCAGATCTCGCCGACTGGCTGGCAAGGCGACTATTGCCACCGCGCAGCATTTGCAAGCCCATCCCGGCAAGATAGGCCACACCAATCCATCGCAGTGCAGAATAAGCGACTGGCACCGCCTGAATCAAGGCGATCAGGCCGAAAGCGGTCAGCCCGTACCAGACAAAGTTGCCAAAATTGACTCCAAGAATGGGGCCCAATGCACCCCGCATCCCGCCAGCAGGCCCCTGTGGCAACGCGTGACTGACGGTCACCATAGTTGCCGGCCCCGGCGTCAGGCAGAACATCAGATCGGCGATCAGAAATAGCAGGATGGTTTCCAGAGGCACTAGTTCAAATTTTCTTTCAAATGGTCGATCAGCGCATTTACGCGTGCGGGACGCAGTGGGGAAGGGGGCATGACGATGTTGAGATCAATGGGTTCAAACTGCCAGTCTTTCAGGATTTTTTTGAGTTTGCCTGATTGCAAATGCTCGTCAATCAGAAAGTCTGGAAGGTTGCTGATGCCATGCCCGGCGATCAGGGATTCCAGCTCCAGCGAGCCGTTGTTGGAGCGCAGGCGGCAGCGCGGCTGGACGCTGACCTTCTTGCCCCCCGGACCGGACAGATGCCAGATTTCGGGCGTGGGTATGTTGGAATAGATGAAACAATCATGGTCGCTAAGTTGATCCGGATGCTTGGGTTCGCCATTGCGCGCAATATAGGCAGGTGACGTGACAAAATGCCTTTCGATGCGGCGCAGTCTGATGGCGCGCAGGCTGCTATCGGGCAGAGCGGCAATCCGGACAGCGACGTCGAAACCCTCATCAACCAGATCAATTTTGGCGTCGCTCAATTGCACATCCACAGCGATTTCCGGGTATTTTGTCATGAAGCTTGCGATCACCGAAGCGAGATGGGACAGACCGTAGCTGAGCGGTGCAGCCATGCGGACCTGACCACGTAGCAGATGAGCGGTATCTCTTGCGGCATCCATCGCCGCTTCGCCGTCCTGCGCAATTTGCTGGGCGTGCGGCAGCAAGGAACAGCCTGCTGTGGAAAGTGATATTTTCCGCGATGTTCGATGGAATAATACTGTACCAAGCGACTGTTCCAACCGGGTTATCGCCTTGGATATGGTTGGTTTTGAAAGACTAAGTTCCGCTGCCGCAGCGGTGAAGCTACCGAGCCGCGCTACCGCTGCAAATATCGCCCATGCTTCATAATCGGGTAATGCCATCGGGTTACATTAGATAAAAAATAGAAACAATCAATTTCTATCTTGTCTATTTTAGAAACTAAAAGATGTGCCTATCTCAATCTCAAGTCGAGCGGAAATGATCCGCTCCAACAGGAGAATGACAATGATCGAGAAACGCGCATTTAAAGACCTGGCTCATGTGGACCATGAATGGTTACAGGCCCGCCACCATTTTTCCTTTGGCAAATATTGGGATCCCGCTCGCATGGGGTTTGGCCCGATCCGCGTGTGGAATGATGACGAGATCAATCCGCACACCGGTTTCCCGATGCACGGACACAAGGACATGGAAATCATCACCTATGTCCGCGAGGGGGCGATCACCCATCGCGACAATATGGGCAATGAGGGCCGTACCGAGGCCGGTGATGTTCAGGTGATGAGTGCGGGCAGCGGCGTGATGCACAGCGAATATAATCTGGAAGGTGAGCAGACAAAGCTCTTTCAAATCTGGATCGAACCGCGTGCGCCCGGCGGCGATGCCCACTGGAATGCGAAAGCCTTTCCGAAAGGCCAACGGTCCGGGCAATTGGAGATTCTCGCCAGCGGTTTCGATGCAGATATCGAAAGCGGCGCGCTGATGATCCGGGCTGATGCAAGGCTTTATGGCGCAACGCTCAGCAAAGGCACAGCCATAATCCACAAAATTGCCGATGGTGCGCATGTCTATCTTGTCGGTTCCGCTGGCAAGCTGCGAATCAACGGCGAAGAAGTGAATGCCCGCGATGCACTGGCTATTCGGGATATTGCATCGCTGGACATTGAAGCGCTCAGCGACAGCGAGCTGGTCTTTGTCGAGGCGTTCGAAACCAAACACTGACACCCGCGAAGGAGGGGGCGCTTACTTCCCCTAAATATAGGCGCCCCTTCAACGTCGCTCTATTCCAAACAATGTCGCTCTATTCCAAACAATTCAAAGGAAAAACAATCATGACGCAGTCCAATAGCATCCTCCGCATAGACGCCAGCGCCCGCAAAAGCGGTTCATCTTCGAGAAGGCTCACTGACTCGGTGATCGAAAAGCTTGCACCCGAAACGGTCACTATCCGCGATTTAACTGATGGTGTTTCATTTGTGACCGAAGATTGGGTGAACGCCAATTTCACCGATGAGGCAGATCGCACCCATGCCCAGAAGGCCGAACTGGCTTATTCTGATGCGCTGGTCGAAGAACTTGTTGCTGCCGATACGCTGGTAATCGGAACGCCAATATATAATTTCGGTGTTCCCGCGGCGCTCAAAGCATGGATCGACATGATCGCCCGGGCGCGCAAGACATTTCACTACACCGCCAATGGCCCGGAAGGCTTGCTGACAGGCAAAAAAGCTTATGTGCTTGTCGCATCTGGTGGCACGGAGATGGGCAGCGCAATTGATTTTGCGTCCGGCTACCTTCGCCATGTTCTTGGTTTCGTCGGCATAACCGATGTAACTTTTATTGCGGCGGACCAGCAAATGGTGAAAGGCGACGCCGCGCTGGACACGGCCATGGATCAGGTGTCGACACTTTAAATATTGGACTGATGAAAAAGACCTCGCCGGATCGTCTCTGGCGAGGTTTTTTGTTATCCAATACTCCCTATATGTTCGTGCTGGTCGGGATCAGGCTGGGTTGCAGATATGTATAGGGATGCATTCGCTGCTTGTTGCGGGCAATAATCCGCGCTTCAACGGCCCGCAGGCCAGCTTGAAAGCGTGCCAGAGGCCCTTCACTTTCCGTAATCACCGCATCCCGGAACCATTGCTGATAGGGGAAGCGATTGGTTTGATATTCGCCAAGCGGCCGATAGTAAACCGAACCTAACAGAATTAATGAGCTTTGCTGCACTAGAGCCAGAGACATCGGCGGCATATAGTTGAGCCACTCCTGTTTATCATGACCTTGTTGCTCTGTCGGGGCCGCTGTCCAGCCACCGCCGGTTATTGCTGGGGCAAAGGCCATAAGAGATTTTTGCGGAAAATTAACCGCCGCATGTTGGGCGCTGGCGGTGAATATGATCATCGTGCACACATCGACCAACTGCTCGCGCGATGTGATTGCTGTAAAACCCGCAACATGGCCTTCGCATGCAATCGATTTAGCCCAGTCAGCGAGCTCGGTGTCGCCGGTGATGGCGTCATCATCTGCATAATAGACATTGATATATTGCTGTGCCCAGTCGTGGATAGCATCCCACACCAGCCGCGCATCATCGCGGTAAGGAAAGTCGGGCAGCTTGGTAGAATCGCCGACAGCGCGTTTTGCCATGTCGTTGTGCAACATCTTGTCATAAAAATCGAAAGACAGGCGTGCTTTGACCGCAGCCATCTGGCTGGATGTGATCGTCCCGCCAAAGAAGGCGTCTATCGGACCGCCTTTATTGATCAATGTCTGTGTTGCAAGATTGTTGATAAACAAAGTGCCTTCAAAATGCGGCACAAGCAGCGACCAGAGAGGGTGTTTATTGGCAAGGTTTCGCCGGGTGGCAACCGCAATGGCCTCGCTCACCAGATGCGTGTCGGCAAGATGCACAAACAGCTCATGGTAATTACAGTCGGCCACCTGAACGACGAATTTGGCTAGTTCCCAACCCCATTTTCCAGAGGATGCAGTGGTCGGTGTCACGACCGGATACTGATTGTTGTCCTGACCGCATTGGATGGCAACCGGTTTCAAAGATGATCCGCCCGGAGGCACGGCGAACAAAGCCATTGGCTGATAAACATATTTGGCCTGGCCTTTCCAAACTCCGGCCGCCAAAATCTCCAACTCCGCATAGTCAAGCAAGTACACCCGACCATCAGCTAGGGCGGTCGTGAGATCATCACCCGCAATGGCTGCGGCATATTGCTCGGCGCTAACCGGGAAATTGTCGGGTACCGCATCAATACCTTTGATCAGCATGGGGTTAGGCCCGGCGATGCGAAGGCGGGCAAACAGATCATCGTCCTGAAAGTTATAGGCGATCGCCG
Source organism: Parasphingorhabdus halotolerans (assembly GCF_012516475.1). NCBI lineage: Bacteria > Pseudomonadati > Pseudomonadota > Alphaproteobacteria > Sphingomonadales > Sphingorhabdaceae > Parasphingorhabdus > Parasphingorhabdus halotolerans. Next base: position 2,634,582 of record NZ_CP051217.1, read on the forward strand.
GTACGGGCGTGGTTTGATAGAGATTGCGATACGCTTCGATTGAGCGGGTATCGGCGGTCTCCACAGCTTTCAAAATGTCCATGATGATGTCGATAATATCACGAATTTCGTTGTCATGTTGTTTCAGTTGATCGATATCGGATTGCTGCTCTGCTTGATGCACTTCGGCTTCGAGATCAGTGATATCTTTCGACAGTGTGTGTTTTAACCGGATCGCATCCACCGCGTTTGAAACTTCCTGCGCCACATGTAAGGCCTGATCGATAATCTCTTTCTCTGCAGCGCTCAGACCGGAGAAAATGGGCTGGGTATAAACGGCGGCGATATTCTTGATGATATCCAGGCCGACGTGCAGAACATCAAGCCACCACGCAATAGAAGGATCATCGTCGGACGGCATGGCTTTTGCCAATGGCACTCCAGGCAAAGCCTCCACTTCGGTAGTCCATTGATATTGCTCGCATGTGTTGGAAATTTGCTGCTCGCGTTCCGTTTTTTGTTCGGGGCTGTCATTTTGCGGCAAGCTGGGGTGGGATGCACCACGTTTTACTGTCGTGGCGGCGCTGCTTGGGGGACTATAGATTTGGCGTTCTCGAATGACATGGCGTTTCCCGGAGTGTGTGGAACAGAAGCACCGAAATATCGAGTTTATGGTTAAAAAATGGTAAATCTATCACAATGTAAAATTCGTAATCATCTTACATCGCAGGATTTTTTGCTCAAATGCGCATCGTGGTTAACAGGTCGTTTACCAAATATTGATAGCGCAGATGAATGAGAGCGATACTAGATAACCTTTGGCGGCAGACGTTCCCACCGGTGCCCGAATCAATCAGCGACGAATTTGCCGTGCTAAGCGCGACCCGGCTGCAAATTCAGTCGCGCTGGCTTTCGCTTGCCATGTTTCTAACTATTCCCATGGTGCTCTATGCCTCGATGCCGGGCACGTCGCCGATGATCCGCTTTGGTGTTCCGATTGCCGTCGGCTCGTCCTGCCTGATTTGCTTTCTTGCGTTGATTAAGGATCGCAATGCATCCGGAAGCGCCGAATTAGCCAGAAAGTTCATCACAGAATCAGCGGTATTCTCCGCCACAATCTGCGTCTTGGTCAGCATATGGTGCCTCAATAGCTGGTTTAACGCGCCGCCGGAAATGAAGCTATTCTATCCTTTCACATTGGCCATGGGTTCGCTGACAACCATCTATTGCCTCTCCACGGTGCGCTGGGCAGCAATATTGAATATTGTGATCGGGATAATCCCAATAACGGCACTGCTGCTTTTGACAGCCGATCGCGTTTATATGTCGGCTGCTGCAAGCCTCACCATGGTGACGATATTCCTCTTTCGCATGATCACTCAGCAGAATAATCAATTTATCAAACTGTTGCTGCTGCGCCGCGAGATGCAAGACTTGGCAAATACCGATCCATTGACCGGTCTGCACAACCGGCGCGCTCTATCTGAATTTCTGGAACAAGAAATTGCGACTAATAAGAGTGAGGGCGGGTTTGCCATCGCGCTGATGGATCTCGATGGTTTTAAACCGGTAAACGATCAATATGGGCACGCGATTGGCGACAAGCTGCTTATTGAAATAGCGGGTCGCCTGCGCTCAGCTTGCGGCGATGAGGCCATTGTAGCGCGCATGGGCGGTGATGAATTTGCGATTTTGGTGCGCCATGGGTCGTCGCTGGAAAGCGCAACCATAGCCGACTACGCGCTGGCTGCTCTTGCGCCGCCATGTCATATTGATGGCCATGTCATTCGGGTGGGGGCAAGCGTCGGTGTCGCGGAATGGCCAAATGATGGAAATACCCAGGAAGCCTTGTTTGAAACTGCCGATCGGGCGCTTTACGCTGCAAAAGCAGAGGTGTCCGGTCAACATGATACCGTCCGGCGCAAGAATCGCAGCGATCCTAAAAAAGCGACTTGAACAAATAGCAACGTTCTTGTGCGCACCTCCTGAATTTCCAGCCACAGCGTTTTACGAAACAAAAAACCCCGCAGGATTATCTCCGGCGGGGCTCTTTGTTTGCTGTTGAAGGAAGAGTTTAGTCTTCCTTGCCAGTCGCTTCTGCTGCGTCTGCGGGCGCTTCGGCTTCATCGACTGGCGCTTCCGCCACTGCCACGTCCGCTTCTGCGGCCGGCGCTGCAAAAACATCCTCAGCGGTCGGTTCTGCTGTAACTGGAGCCGCAGCCTTGGCAACTTCTTCCGCCTTCAGATCTTCGGCAGCCTGCATGGCATCGACCATTTTTTGCTGTTGCGCCCGAAGAGCCGCATCGCGGCTGGTTGCTGCGATGCGCGCACGGTTCATGCCTGCACCTGTACCAGCCGGGATCAAGCGTCCAACGATCACGTTTTCCTTGAGGCCGATTAGCTGATCCTTCTTCCCTTCAACCGCCGCCTGGGTAAGTACCCGGGTGGTTTCCTGGAAAGAAGCAGCAGAGATAAATGAACGCGTTTGCAGCGATGCTTTGGTGATGCCGAGCAATACTGGCTTACCTTCAGCAGGGGTCTGCTTTTTGGTTAGCTTGGCGTTATATTCCAGCATCTCTTCCTTGTCGATTTGCTCGCCAGGAAGAAGGGTTGTATCGCCACCATTGGTGATCTCAACTTTTTGCAGCATCTGACGAACAATCGTTTCAATGTGCTTATCGTTGATTTTCACGCCCTGCAGACGGTACACTTCCTGAATTTCCGCAACCAGATATTCGGCCAGAGCTTCAACGCCCATGACTTCCAAAATGTCATGCGGATCAGGCGAACCGGAAACCAGATTATCGCCCTTCTTCACAAAGTCGCCCTCTTGCACGTCGATGACTTTTGTCTTCGGCACGAGATACTCAACCGGATCGCCCTCTTCCGGAATAATCGCGATTTTACGTTTTGCTTTATAATCGCGAACATATTCGATCCGGCCATCAATTTTGGCGATGATCGAGTTGTCCTTTGGAATACGTGCTTCGAACAATTCAGCAACGCGTGGCAAACCACCGGTAATATCACGCGTTTTCGCTGCTTCGCGAGAGACACGGGCAATAACGTCGCCAGCTTCAACAGTCTGACCATCGGCAGCTGACAACGTCGCTCCGTTGGCCAGCATGTAGCGACCTGCTTCGCCGCTATTCTCGTCCAGCAAAGTCATCCGCGGACGCAGATCTTCCTTGTTGGCTCCGCGGCCGGAAGCCCGATATTCCATGATTACGCGCTGGGCGATACCGGTCGCCTCGTCGGTAATCTCGGTCATCGTTTTGCCTTCGATCACGTCCTGATATTTAATGACACCCGGTTTCTCGGTAATCATTGGCATCGTGAACGGATCCCATTCAGCCAGACGATCGCCCAATTTAACCTTCGCGCCATCTTTGATCAGCACGCTGGTACCATAAGGCACTTTATCAGCAGACCGTTCGCGGCCATCATTGTCGATCACGGCAATAACACCGGAGCGAGCGAGTGACAGGAACCGTCCGTTCTTGTCCTCGATCACCGGCATGTCGCGATATTCAACCGTACCCTCAGCAACGGATTCCAGATTGGATTGCTCGTTCAGCTGTGCTGCGCCGCCGATGTGGAAGGTCCGCATCGTTAGCTGTGTACCAGGCTCACCGATAGACTGGGCAGCGATAACACCAACCGCTTCGCCGATATTAACCGGTGTACCGCGAGCAAGATCACGTCCGTAACAAGTGCCACAGACACCCATTTTGGATTCGCAAACCAGAGGAGAGCGAATGCGAGCCGACTGAATTCCGAGTTCTTCGATCACCTTGATGGCTGCTTCGTCAAGCAATGTGCCCGATTTGATCACAACGCTGTCGTCTTTGCTGTCTACAATATCTTCAGCCATAGTCCGGCCCAAAATACGTTCGCCCAAGGATGCGATAACCGAACCGCCCTGAACAATCGCTTTCATCTCCAGCGCGTTTTCAGTCTTACAATCGTCTTCAACGATCGTACAATCCTGCGAAACATCAACGAGACGGCGGGTCAGATAGCCCGAGTTAGCGGTTTTCAACGCCGTATCCGCGAGACCTTTACGCGCACCGTGGGTGGAGTTGAAATACTCAAGAACCGTCAGGCCTTCCTTAAAGTTCGAGATAATTGGTGTTTCAATAATCTCGCCAGAAGGTTTCGCCATCAAGCCGCGCATACCGCCAAGCTGCTTCATCTGCGCTGGCGAACCACGCGCACCGGAGTGGCTCATCATGTAAATCGCGTTGATCTCTTTTTCGCGGCCATTCTCGTCGAGCGGGGTTGCCGCCAGTTCGTCCATCATCGCATTCGCAACCGTGTCACCACAGCGCGACCAGGCGTCAATAACCTTGTTATATTTTTCCTGCTGGGTGATCAGGCCGTCTTGATACTGCTGCTCGTAGTCAGCCACCAAAGCGCGGGTTTCGTCCACTGTTTTGTCTTTGGAGTCCGGGATGATCATATCATCCTTACCAAAGGAGATGCCGGCCTTGCAGGCATGGCGGAAGCCAAGGCCCATGATCGCATCGGCAAACAGCACTGTGTCTTTCTGTCCAGTGTGACGGTAAACCTGATCGATCACATCACCGACTTCTTTCTTCGTCAGCAAGCGGTTTACAATGTCAAACGGTACCTTGTGCGATTGCGGCAAACATTCCGCAATCAGCATCCGGCCCGGGGTTGTTTCAAACCGCTTCATGATTTCATTGCCGTCTTCATCGGTCTGAGGAACACGCGCGATGATCTTGGAGTGGAGCGTAACCGCGCCAACTTCCAATGCCTGATGCACTTCGGCCATGTCGGTGAGCATCATGCCTTCGCCGGGTTCGCCTTTGCGATCCATTGTCAGATAATAGATGCCCAAAACCATATCCTGTGAAGGAACGATAATTGGTTTGCCGTTTGCTGGTGAAAGGATGTTGTTGGTGGACATCATCAAGACACGGGCTTCCAGCTGCGCTTCCAGTGAAAGCGGAACGTGAACGGCCATTTGGTCACCGTCAAAGTCGGCGTTAAAGGCGGAACAAACCAGCGGGTGAAGCTGGATAGCCTTGCCTTCGATCAGTACCGGCTCAAATGCCTGGATGCCCAAACGGTGCAGCGTAGGCGCGCGGTTCAGCATTACGGGATGCTCGCGGATCACTTCCTCGAGGATATCCCAGACTTCCTTGCGCTCTTTCTCGACCCATTTCTTAGCCTGTTTGAGCGTCATCGAAAGACCCTTGGCGTCGAGGCGCGCGTAGATAAACGGCTTGAACAGTTCAAGTGCCATCTTTTTGGGCAGACCGCACTGATGCAGTTTCAGCTCAGGACCGGTCACAATGACGGAACGACCGGAATAGTCGACGCGTTTGCCAAGAAGGTTCTGCCGGAAACGGCCCTGCTTGCCTTTCAGCATGTCGCTGAGAGATTTCAGAGGACGTTTGTTTGCGCCGGTAATCGTGCGACCACGACGACCGTTGTCAAACAGCGCATCAACGGATTCCTGAAGCATACGCTTCTCGTTACGGACGATGATGTCCGGCGCGCGCAGTTCCATCAGGCGTTTCAGGCGGTTGTTCCGGTTGATCACGCGGCGATAGAGATCGTTCAGATCGGAGGTTGCGAATCGGCCACCATCCAAAGGAACAAGAGGACGCAACTCAGGCGGAATAACCGGAATAATCTCAAGGATCATCCATTCCGGCTTGTTACCAGAATCGATAAAACTTTCGACAACTTTCAGGCGCTTGATGATCTTCTTTGGTTTCAATGTGGATTTGGTAACCCGCAGTTCTTCCATCAGATCGTCGCGTTCCTGCTTCAGATCGAGATCCTGCAGCATGATCTTGACTGCTTCCGCACCGATACCGGCAGAGAAAGCGTCTTCGCCATATTCATCCTGCGCTTCGAGCATTTCGTCTTCGGTCAGCAGCTGGAATTTTTCCAATGCTGTCAAACCAGGCTCGATAACGACATAGCTTTCGAAATAGAGCACACGCTCAAGCTGCTTGAGCTGCATGTCGAGAAGCAAACCGATGCGCGATGGCAGCGATTTCAGGAACCAGATATGCGCAACAGGAGCGGCAAGGTCGATATGACCCATGCGCTCACGGCGGACCTTGGTTACTGTGACTTCAACGCCGCATTTCTCGCAGACGATGCCTTTGTATTTCATGCGCTTGTACTTGCCGCACAGGCATTCGTAGTCCTTTACCGGACCAAAGATACGGGCGCAGAACAGACCGTCCCGCTCTGGTTTGAACGTACGGTAGTTGATGGTTTCCGGCTTTTTAATTTCACCGAATGACCAGCTGCGGATGCGCTCAGGTGAGGCAAGACCGATTTGTATCTGGTCAAATGTTTCCGGCTTTGCGATCGGATTTGCGAAATTTGTTACTTGGTTCATAATTATTTCCTCGACAATGCTAGGATTGCTTTTTCTAAAGACTTAATTCGATCCCCAAAATCAAGCCAGTCAGGGACATCGGTCTGTATCTTCGATAATTTCAATCTGGAATGCTGCAATTTAACCCTACCTAACTCTTTCTTATACCTTTTCCTCGTAATTTCTGGATCGGACAGGTACGATTTAACTTCGGCCAAGTGATTGTAGGCTGTTGGGAAGTCCTCACAGGTACTTTTTGCCAGAAGCCCAAGAGATCTGAGAATTTCAGGTAAATCAGGGAAAGGCGGTTTGATGCCATCGGCGGGTTCGTCGCGTGTCCAACATGGATCTTCGAGTAATCGGACGAGGAATTGCTGGTCCGATCGGTCGCGTATCCATGTAAATCGGACGCCATGGCCGGAAATTGAGGCTTCACAATGCCCGAATCCGGAACGGCAACCTTCATCATTCCAACCACCTTCTTCCATCAAAATTCCGAATTCCTGCACACGGTCAGCAGCAAGACCTTCGGCTACCATCGCCTTACTCCGCCGCTATCGCAATGCCGTCGCCGCCTTCTTCATCTTCGTCGCCGAAGCTGGAGAGTTGGACGTTGAGGCCGAGTGACCGCATTTCCTTGACCAGAACGTTGAAGCTTTCAGGCACGCCGGCTTCAAAAGTATCGTCGCCTTTGACGATTGCTTCGTAAACCTTGGTCCGTCCGATGACGTCATCGGATTTGACTGTCAGCATTTCCTGCAGCGTGTAAGCCGCGCCGTAAGCTTGCAGTGCCCAGACTTCCATTTCCCCGAACCGCTGTCCGCCAAACTGCGCTTTACCGCCCAGCGGCTGCTGCGTGACAAGGCTGTAAGGCCCGATGGAACGTGCGTGGATCTTGTCGTCAACCAAGTGATGCAGTTTGAGCATATAGATATAGCCCACTGTCACTTTGCGATCGAACTTGTCGCCGGTACGTCCGTCATAGAGGTTTACCTGACCGCTACGATCCAGACCTGCCAGCTCGAGCATATCGGAAACATCGCTTTCATGCGCACCGTCAAACACTGGCGTTCCCATCGGGATACCATGCCGCAGATGGCCAACCATTTCGACAATCTCATCGGTATCGCGGCTGTCAATATCTTCATGATATTGCTCACCGTAAATCGCTTTCAGGCGATCTCTCACTGCGTCAGGCGGAGATGCTGCTTGCGGATCCGGGTTAGCCAGCTTCCACTCTTCCAGCGCTTTCGTTACCTGCTCACCCAAGCCGCGTGCGGCCCAGCCAAGGTGGGTTTCAAAAATCTGCCCGACATTCATACGCGAAGGCACGCCCAACGGATTGAGCACGATGTCTACCGGCGTACCATCTTCGAGGAAGGGCATATCTTCCTGCGGAAGAATGCGGGAGATGACCCCCTTGTTTCCGTGACGGCCAGCCATTTTATCGCCCGGTTGCAGCTTGCGCTTAACCGCGACGAAGACTTTGACCATTTTCAATACGCCTGGCGACAATTCATCACCACGCTCCAGCTTCTCACGGCGATCTTCAAAGCGTTCGTTAATCTCTTTGATCGCTTCGTCATATTGGCCGCGGGTCGCTTCAAAATCGGACTGGAACTTGTCGTCCTTGACCGCGATTTTCCACCAATCAACCTGCTCGAGTTCGGCAAGGCTTTCCTCGGTAATCGTCGCGCCTTTCTTCATCGGTTTTGGCGCAGAGGTTGCGGTTTGACCGATCAGCATGTCTTTCAATGCATTGAAGGTTGCACGGTTGAGGATGGCGCGCTCGTCATCTCTATCTTTCGTGAAGCGCGAAATTTCTTCGCGTTCAATCGCCAGAGCGCGTTCGTCTTTGTCGATGCCGTGGCGGTTAAATACGCGCACTTCAACGACAGTACCGGCAACACCGGGAGGCAGGCGCAACGAGGTATCGCGAACATCGGATGCTTTTTCACCAAAGATCGCGCGCAGAAGTTTTTCTTCCGGCGTCATCGGGCTTTCGCCTTTTGGGGTAATTTTGCCGACGAGAATATCGCCCGGCTCGATCTCAGCGCCAATGTAAACAATGCCGGCTTCATCAAGGTTGCGCAGCGCTTCCTCACCGACATTGGGAATATCACGCGTGATATCTTCGGGGCCAAGCTTGGTATCGCGCGCCATGACTTCAAATTCCTCGATATGGATCGAAGTGAAGACATCGTCTTTCACGATACGTTCGCTGATGAGGATGCTATCCTCGTAGTTATAGCCATTCCAGGGCATGAACGCGACGAGGCTGTTCTTGCCCAGCGCCAGTTCACCCATATCTGTCGAAGGACCATCAGCGATTGTGTCGCCTTCCTGAACCATTTCGCCCACCTTCACCAGCGGTCGCTGGTTGATGCAGGTGTTTTGGTTGGAACGCTGGAATTTTTGCAGCGTGTAAATATCCACGCCGGATTTGCCAGCTTCGACATCGCCTTGCGCGCGGATAACGATACGGGTTGCATCGACTTGGTCGACGATACCGCCGCGGCGCGCCGAGATGGCAGCGCCGGAATCGCGGGCGACGGTTTCTTCCATGCCGGTTCCGACAAACGGCGCTTCGGCTTTCACCAAAGGCACAGCCTGACGTTGCATGTTCGATCCCATGAGTGCGCGGTTGGCGTCATCGTTTTCCAGGAAAGGAATGAGCGAAGCTGCGACCGATACGAGCTGTTTCGGCGAAACGTCCATCAGGGTAATGGTGTCGCGCAGCGCCATAAGGAATTCACCGGCCTGACGTGAAGAGACGATTTCTTCCACGAAGCTGCCGTCCTCATTAAGGTCAGCGTTTGCCTGCGCAACCGTATGCTTCTGCTCTTCCATGGCGGAGAGATAGACCACATCGTCAGTCACTTTATTGTCGACGACTTTCCGGTATGGCGTTTCGATAAAGCCGTATTTATTCACGCGGCTAAATGATGCCAGCGAGTTGATCAGACCGATGTTCGGGCCTTCCGGCGTTTCAATCGGGCAGATACGGCCATAGTGGGTAGGGTGAACGTCGCGGACTTCAAAGCCAGCGCGTTCACGCGTCAGACCACCGGGGCCCAATGCTGAAACGCGGCGTTTATGGGTAACTTCCGAAAGCGGGTTGGTCTGATCCATAAATTGCGAAAGTTGCGAGGAGCCGAAGAATTCGCGAACGGTTGCAACCGCAGGTTTCGCATTGATTAGATCGTTTGGCATCACAGTGGATACATCGACGCTGGACATGCGCTCTTTAACAGCGCGCTCCATGCGCAGGAGGCCAACCCGATACTGGTTTTCCAGCAGTTCACCAACAGAACGAACACGGCGGTTGCCAAGGTTGTCAATATCATCGACTTCGCCCTTGCCATCTTTCAGATCGACGAGGGTTTTGACAACGGCAAGAATGTCTTCCTTGCGCAAAATTGTGTAATCATCCGGAGCATCCAGTTCGAGACGCATGTTCAATTTTACACGGCCCACTGCGCTGAGGTCATAGCGATCAGGGTCAAAGAACAGGCCTTCGAACAGCGCTTCTGCTGTTTCGCGGGTTGGTGGTTCGCCGGGGCGCATGACGCGATAAATATCGGACAGCGCACCATCACGGTCATCCGCTTTGTCGACTTTCAGCGTGTTGCGGATCCACGGACCGGTGGTGACATGGTCGATATCCAGCAGTTCCAGATGATCGATACCGGCACCATCCAGCTTCTCGAGATTTTCAACCGTCACTTCGTCACCAGCTTCGATGTAAATTTCGCCGGTTTTCTCGTTAATCAGATCAAACGCGCTGTAGCGACCGAAAATTTCTTCTGTTGGAATAACGACATTTGTCATGCCGTCAGATTGGGCCTTGGCAGCGCCGCGTGGTGTAATCTTGGTGCCTGCCGCAAAAACGACTTCGCCACTTTCTGCATCGACAATATCAAAGGTCGGCTTCTGGCCGCGCCATTGCTCCGAAACAAACGGGATAGTCCAGCCGCCGCCGTTCTTTTTGGAAGCGCGCTTGTAAGTAATGCGATCATAAAACAGGTTGAGGATGTCTTCCTCGGAATAACCCTGCTTCAGGATGCCAGTGATTTCAGCCGATTTGGTGCGGCCTTCATCTTCAATCTTGCCACCGATTTCAATCGCACCCATAGGTTCTTTGATGGTGATGCGATTGCCTTCGACCTCAGTGATTTCAGCAGGCTGCTTCATACCGCCAACGCGAACCATTTCGCCAACCTTGAACGGCGGCTTCTTTTCTTTGACTTCAAGAATGGCATCACCAAGCGAACGCAGCAATGCGGTCACGGGCAATTTACGTTTCCGGTCGATACGGACGTTGACGATGTCTTTCGCGTCAAATTCAAAGTCCAGCCAGCTACCACGGTAAGGAATAACGCGGGCGGCGAACAGGAATTTGCCGGACGAATGGGTTTTGCCGCGGTCATGGTCAAACAAAACGCCGGGCGAACGGTGCATCTGGCTGACAATAACGCGCTCTGTGCCGTTGATGACGAAGGTGCCGTTCTTGGTCATCAAAGGCATGTCGCCCATATAAACGTCTTGTTCTTTAATATCGAGAACCGAACGCGCTTCTGTTTCCGGATCAACTTCAAATACGATCAGGCGCAGCGTTACTTTCATCGGAGCAGCATAGGTGATGCCGCGCTGGCGACATTCTTCGACATTATATTTAGGATCTTCGAGCACATAGTTGACGAAGTCCATTTCGGCAGTGCCGGCAAAATCGCGGATCGGGAATACGCTGCGCAGTGTTTTTTCCAGACCGGAAACATAACCAACGGAAGGATCAGAGCGTAGGAATTGCTCATACGACTCGCGCTGCACCTCGATGAGATTCGGCATTTCGATGACTTCATGAATGTCGCCAAAGATTTTGCGAATACGCTTCTTGCGGGTTGGGGTCGGAGCCGTCGTTTTAACAGACGCTGCTTGGGTAGCCATATGTGTTTTGCCTTCTCGCCATCACCGGATTTGCGCTGCGATTGCAACGCACTGCCGGTGGAAATTCAAAATTTATGAGGCGCTTCAGAACAATAAAAGCCGCATATCTCCGATGCCCTTTTCTGGGTCTGGAAATTGCAGCTTCTTAGCGTCCTGAAAACCGGTCAGAAATCATTTCTTATGGCGCACTGCGCAACTGCACGCCCTGTCTCGAAATCTGCGGTGAGCGAACGATATAGGGAGATGTTGGATTTGGGTCAAGGGGCGGATGTTCGTCTGGAATGCTTTGCAATGGAATGGATGGAGGCTTGTTTCAGGCCTGGAAACCCCGGTAATTATTGATAAACAATAAATTACTTGATGTTTATCAATATGGTGATATTGATAAACGATAAGCAACGCGAATCGAGAATGGAATTCAACAATGACTCAGACCAAAGAATCAAATGATATCGTGCTGAAATCGGCGCGGGGAATATTGACTTTTAGCAAGTGGGCTTTGCTTGTTGGGATAAGCGTGGTCGTGCTTTGCTTACTGGCCATACCGTTCACATATCAATTTTTGCTGGCGGAAATGTCAAAGGCTTTTGTGAACCCGCCTGAGCCTGAAATGTTCGGGATGATCGCATTGATCATGATACTGGCGATTGTCATGTTGCTGCTGACGCTTTTTGCGGTCGATCGCCTGCGACGCATCGTGAACTCGGTTGGCGAGGGCAATCCATTTACACATATCAACGGCACCCGGCTGCGCGGGATCGGTATCGCGGCATTTGCAATCCAGATTGTTACATTTTGCGCTAGCCTGCTGGCTATTGGTGTTGTCACGATGCTCGGCGACCCGAAACCCGGCGTTGATTTTGAAATGCCAGCAGATGCCAGCATTTCAGTGTCCGGCGTGCTGCTGGTCCTGCTTCTGATCATCCTTGCAAGGGTATTTGACCGCGGTGCCGAGATGCAGGAAGAGTTGGAAGGGACGGTCTAATGGCAATTTCCGTCAAACTCGACGATCTGCTGCACGATAACCGCATGACCCTGACCGAATTGGCCGAGCGTGTCGACATCACGCTGGCCAATCTGTCGATCCTGAAAACCGGCAAGGCCAAGGCGATGCGGTTTACGACGCTGGAAGCGATTTGCCGGGAATTGAAATGCCAGCCGGGGGATTTGCTGGCGTTTGAAGATAAGGAACCTGACCAGTGACAGCACCGTCTATCTCGCCGCTACGGCTTAATCTGCTCCGCGTTGCTTATGCCATTATAGGTTTCGGTCTGGCGCTGACGCTATGGCCGCAATTAATCGAGCCGGTGCAGGACTGGCCGCTTAAATCCGGCGTTGTGGCTTCGATGCTCGGTGCGATGTCTCTGCTTGCCTTGTTGGGTCTCTGGCGACCATTAATGATGCTGCCAATACTGATCTTCGAGGTTATGTGGAAAACGATATGGTTGCTCCGAATGGCTCTGCCGCTTTGGCTGGGTGACCGTATGGACGAGGACACCATGATGACCGTGTTTGAATGTCTGTTGGTCATTCCCGTCGCGCTGCTGATTCCGTGGGATTATGTGTGGAATAGATATGTTCGCCGTGATCCGGTTGCAGCACGAAACGACTTGTGAGGACTATTCTCACCCTGCCAAGGCAACGGCGTGTTCAAAAATGCTGGATTTTTAGAAGCAACAGTTAGATGCAGGAGCATCAAAACTGGAATAGATCACAACATGCAAATATCGTCCATAACAACCGACCGGCTGGTCCTTCGCAAACCGCAATTGTCCGACAGCGAGCAATTGATACTGCTGGCCAATGACTGGGAGGTTGCGAAATATCTTGCCCGTTTGCCCCATCCCTATGGTTTGGAAGATGCCGATTTCTTTTTCACCGAAGTTGTTGAAAAGGAAATGACATGGGCGCTCATTCTGGATGATAAATTTATCGGCACTATCGGGCTGGTCCGCCATCACGACAGCTCGCTGGAGCTTGGCTATTGGATTGGTCGACCCTATTGGGGCAAAGGTTATGTCACCGAGGCTGCACGCGCTGTGCTGCAATGGGCGCAGACGGTTTTGCCAGACTCCAGAATTGTCTCCGGCTGTTTCATCGGGAATGATGCATCATACAAGATACTCGAAAAACTGGGCTTTGTCGAAACGGGGCGTTCATCGCGTTTTGCGCTCGCCCAAGTCAAGGATCTCGAGCATCGGGATATGATGTTGCGCTCTGAAGAATGACTCGGAGGTCAAACCGGACCAGACTCGAAGCTATCGCGGTGTTTCTGGCTTCAAAAGAAAGCGATTTCATGCCGGGACAAAGCATTGTCATCGACGGCGGTCGCACCATCTTTCCGCTTTAGCGTGAAGACACGCCAATGATTGACTTTACTGTATTGCTCTAATAATACACATTGAATGAAAGATGTATCGACTGCAGTTCCGCTGAAGCTTGAAACAATCGCTCATATTGTCGGCTGGTCGTTGCTGGGGACTATCCTTGTCGGCGTTCTCGGTGCGCTGACGGTGGGGCAGGGCATTGACATTAATCTCTCCGCCGATGTCATTGTTACGGCGCAGAATATGCTGGAGGCGGAAACCCAATTGCGGGCCAAGGCCTATATCGCACTGCTGGTTTTCGCGCTGCAGGTTGTGATTAGTGCCGGTCTATTCATGCTCTTGCGGTCAATCGGTCAATTGCTTGCCGCGTGGAGTCTGATCGTCAGTCTGGGTGCGGCGCTGCTCGTGCTCATGAGTGCTGTATTTAATCTCAACGCCGCCGAACTGGCGGGTGACATAGCTTATGCCGAATTGGCGGATGAGGAACTGAGACTGCTTTTAACTGGATTACAGGCAACATCGGACTATACTTCTTTCCATCTCGGTCTGATCTTGTCGAGTATTTCGATGGTCGGCTTTGCTTATTTGTTCCTGCGGTCCGGAATGATCCCGAAGCTGATCGCCGGATGGGGTATATTTGCCTTTTCTTTCATGGCTGCGGCTGTTGTAGCTCGCGACTTCATTCCGATCATTGGTCACAGTACGGTGACGGCGTCGTTCATGATATCCAATCTGATTGCCCTGGTTGCGATGGGATCATATCTTGCCATCAAGGGCGTGCGTTCAGTCTGATTGTTTCAGGCGAAAATCCGTCATGGTCACCACCTTGCGGATCATCGCCGGATCATATTCCACCTGACCATCCAAAATAAGCATCGCCAGCCCGTGGACCAGTGACCAGGTGTGCAGTGCGGCTACAGCGCGCTCTTCGACATTCATGCTTTTGGGCATCATCGCCGCGATCCCGGTGCGGAGCTGGCGAAACGCTTCTCCCATCTGGCTGGCATCCTCAATGGTCAAATCAACTTCTCCGACGCGGGAATAGATGAGCCGCATTTGCGCCGGGTTTTTCACCGCCCATTCAACATAGGTAATACCAACCTCGACAAATCCCTCGCGGCCACCGCCCGCCGCCATCGCCGCTTTGGCCTGATTCGCGCCGAGCCGGTTGAGCGCTTCCATCGCCAGAGCATCCAACAGCGCATCCTTATTCGGAAAATGGCGATAAAGCGCAGTAGCCGATACACCTAGATCGCGAGCGAGAGCACGTAGCCCTATATCCGGATGATCCAGATTCTCGATTTGCTCCATACCGAGCGACAGCGCTGCGCTGCGCAAATCGCCGTGGTGATATGTGCCGGTTTCCTTGGCACTTTCTTTAATGTTGACACTGTTACCTTTTTTCGCCATGTTAACAGCATAAACATTCAGAGTCGAAATGCCAAGCAAGAAGGTAACTCATGCAAATCTACGCAATCATTGTGGCCACTTTGGGCGTCATAGTTGCAGTGGCCCATTCCACGCTCAGCGAGCGGATTTTGCTGGAGCCGTTGTATCGCGAACGCACTGACGGTATGCTGGCCGCCAAACCGATGCGGGATATCATTCGGGCGGTGTTTCATATGCCGTCTATTGCCTGGGCGGGCCTTGGTATCGCGGTTATGCTCAACCGCATGCAGGATGGCAGCGATCTGCTTCCGATCATCGCTGCGATAATTTTTATGCTGTCAGGGATTGGCAATCTTGCGGCCCTGCGCCGACCGCATCCCGGCGGACTTGTTTTACTGGCCATGGCCATAGCGACCATCGCCGATATCTGGATTAACTGAAAAGGAAATTCTTCAATGACCTCTGTTATCGAAAAAACCATCCGCGCTGCCGTCACGCCTGTCATGGGTGCCGTTGCCAATTATAACCGCAAGAGACTTCCCGATCCGGAAGAGGGTCATCCTTATTTGACCGGAGTGCACGCCCCGATGCAGAGCGAGGAAACCATTTCGGCGATGCAGGTGACCGGCACCATCCCGTCCGGACTTGACGGCCGTTACATGCGAATCGGTCCCAATCCGGTGACCCCGCCGCAAGCAGGCAGCTATCACTGGTTTGTCGGCGACGGCATGGCGCATGGCATCCGGATCAAGGACGGCGAGGCGGTTTGGTATCGCAATCGCTGGATCCGCAGTAATGCCGTGAGCGATGCGCTTGGCGAAGAACGCAAACCCGGAACCCGCAAGCCGCGAACCGATACGGCCAACACGAATATAGTTGGCATCAACGGCCGGACCTTTGCGATTGTCGAGGCGGGCGGTTTTCCGGTCGAGCTTGATGATGAGCTAAATACAATCAAACATAATCCCTTCGACGGCACGCTGACCCATGCCTTTTCCGCGCATCCGCACGAGGACCCGGAAACTGGTGAAATGCACGCGATTTGCTATGATGCGCCGATTGGCGATAAAGTCTGGCATGTGGTAGTCAGTCCCGATGGCAATGTGACCCGCGAAGAACCGATTGCGGTAAAGGACGGTCCGTCAATCCACGATTGCCAGATCACCAAAAATAATGTGCTGGTTTTTGATCTGCCCGCAACCTTCTCGATGAAGCGCATGCTGGCTGGCTATGCCTTCCCCTACGACTGGAACCCCGATCATGGCGCGCGGGTTGGGTTGCTGCCCAAGACCGGAAGCAATGCTGACATTATCTGGTGCGAGCTGGACGAGCCTTGTTATGTTTATCACCCCGCCAATGCGTTTGAGACGGCTGATGGCAAGACTGTCGTTGATGTAGTGGTGCATGAAAGTACTTATGCGCAGACCACATTTGGCCCTGGCGGCAGCTGGTCGCGGTTCGAGCGCTGGACGATTGATCCGGTTTCAAAGAAGGTCGACCGCAAGATATTACATGATCGCCCGCAGGAATTCCCGCGCTACGATGAGCGACTGACCAGCCAGCCCTATCGCTATGCTTATGCGGTTTCACTGGGCGGCGAGCATGGTGATTTTGATGTCGCGGGGACAGAGCTGTACAAACATGATCTGGAGAGCGGCGAAACGCTGACCCGCGATTTTGGTGATAGTCGCCATCCGGGGGAATTTGTCTTTGTTCCGAGCAGCGATGCTGCTGACGAAGATGAAGGCTGGTTGATCGGATTGGTGATTGATTCCAAGAACGAAACCAGCGAGCTGACTATTTTGAAAGCCGATGATTTTCTGGGCGAGCCGCAAGCGGTTATCCACGTTCCGCACCGGATTCCGCCAGGGTTTCACGGGAATTGGGTGGCTTCATAACATAAATCCATCTCCCCTGAAGGGCGAGAGTGAAGTGGGCTACCGCAAATCCCCCTCAAACCGGCACCCCCTTGCCTCTAATATCGGCTTCAACTCGCGATAAGCCTTGGGCGTGTCGGTCAGCGGAATAAACGGATGCAAGTGATGGATCAGATGATATTGCATCCCCATCGAGGCGATATTACCGACGCGGCTGGTCCAGAATTTGGCGTTTGTGTAACGTCCCCGTTCATGCGCCGGATGATGCGGCGCCCAGCTGAAGAAAAACTGGATATAGGCAATGCCGATATGACGCGGTGCCCACCAGAGCAGTGCGGCCTCAATCGCATAGTCATTCCATGCCAGCGCAAATAATATCCCGAAAAAACTGAGTTGGTACAATGCGCCGTCGACCAGCACGTCATTGCGCCCGACTTTTTCGAGAATATAGCCATAGCCGCGCATCGCGCCGCCTTTACCGCGCTGACGCTGGACAAAGCTCTGCCAGATCGCATCCAGTGGCCCTTTGGATTGGGTGGTGATGTCAGGATCATTTTCGGGATGATTTACATGCTTGTGATGCTCCATGTGCGTCACCTTCTGGAGCCGGTATGGCATCGCCATGGGTAACAGGCTTAAATGGCCAACCAGTTCGTTGAGCCAGCGCAGCTTCTCGCCGGGTCGCGCGATCATGCCGTGCACAGCCTCATGCGCCGGCAGGAAACAGGCCATAACATTGACGCAGGCAATCGGAAAAGCGATCCAAAGCGGCAAGATATCCATGAACACCAGTGGCCAGAGCGACACCCAGATCAACATATTGCCCAGGCCCCAGGTCGGCACTTCCCAAGGGAAGCGGTCGGCATATTTGCGGGCAATCAAGCGTTCCTGTTTTCGCAGTTCTGCGTCGGTCATGGTATCGCTCATGGGCGCGCCCATATCCAGCTGCCTCTAAAGAACGCGAATATGCCCCATGCGCCGCCGATAATCAGGCCCAATGTTAGGGTGGATAGGCCTAGCGGCGAAACCCAACCTAACCCGTCCATGATCTGCGCAAATAGCGGTCCGAAAAACGCAAATCCGAATATGATCGGCATGAAATGCAGGATGTTTTTTACTATAAATTCAATGACCGGCACGCGGTTTTGCTCCTAAATACTGAGCGACCAAATGTTTGTGACCAAGTTTTCAAACAGATGTCAATTGCAATCAGAGCAACTCGATAAAGCGAGCCGCCTCATCGGCTGCGCGGTTGGCAGCCTGTTCGAGATTTGCATGGAAGTCTCCGGAACTGTCGCTATTAGCTCCGTCAGTTACAGCCTTGATGCTCGCCCATGGAATGCCGAGTAGGTTCGCAATCTGCGCCACGGCAGCGGTTTCCGTATCCACCAGATCGGCCTTTAGCTCATCACGCAGATAACCTGAGCGTTCGGGGCATTTCACAAAGCAATCGGCGGTCGCGATGCGCGCGTTGGGCAGGTTCAGGCCATTCGGTTGCGGCAATGCTGCGAACGGTGACCAGTCGGCTGGTCCAATTGGCCAGGTCCCAGCATCATAATGGGTAAAGCCTTCATGATCGCCGAACTTTTCCAACGTGCCATAATCTGCCTGCAGGGCTTCATGCAGATAGAAGCAGCCGCCCCCTACATCGCTCACTTGACCGGCTGTGCCGATGACCAGAAAAAGATCCGGTTGGTAGTTTTGATGCAAATACATGGCCGCCGCGCCTGCATGAACCTTGCCAATACCGGAACATGAAATGATCACTTCCCTGTCTGCAAAGTCCATCCTGCGTACTTGCCCCATTGGGCTGATATCAATCCGCGCACCATGATCTTTCAAGAAAGCTTCCGCCTCATCCTGAACGCCAGCAATGATGGCAATCCGCTCAATCACCGGCAAAGGCCATCAGCGCCATTGGTTCGACTTGAACGGCTGTCAATTTTGCACTGCCGCCCAGGTCGGGCAGATCGACGATGAACAAGGCCGTATCCACCACTGCCCCTTGCCCACGTAGCAATTCCACACCCGCCATCGCCGTTCCGCCCGTCGCGAGCAGATCATCGACCAGCAGCACTCGCTGTCCCGGCCGGATCGCATCAGTGTGCATTTCAATCTGGTCGGTGCCATATTCCAGTGCGTAGTCGATGCTGACCGATTGCCCCGGCAGCTTGCCCGGTTTGCGGAGCATCACTTTGCCCTTTTCCAGCGCGTAGGACATAGCCGCAGAAACAATAAAGCCGCGTGCCTCAATACCCGCGATAAAATCAAAGCTATCCGGATCAACCAGCGCGATCATCCGGTCGATGGTTTTGCGAAAGGCGGGGCCATCAAGCAGCAAAGTCGAAACATCGCGAAACTGGATGCCCGGTTTGGGATAATCGCGGATGGTCCGGACCAGGACTCTCAGGTCGTCATTTTCTCTCATCGCTTTCCGAATCCCCTGCCGCTATGCACCTTAACTCTAAAGCAGCGGCTTGCCTTTCTGCAACCATACGATAGGCTGCGGGCAAAAGAGAGGAATGACATGGCCGATTCTGATGTTCTTGAAAAGCGGGCGATCACCCCTTTTGATGTGAGTGAAGGCGCGCTGTACAGCGAAAATCGATGGCAGGAACCGTTCGCGCAATTGCGCCGCGATATGCCGGTGAGCTTTCTGCCCGATAGTCCTTATGGTCCCTATTGGTCCGTCGTGACCCATGATCTGGTGCAGCAGGTGGAGCTGGACGCACAGACCTATTCGTCATCCTACGTCCATGGTGGAATAACAATTACTACTGGCCTGGTGGAGGATGAATTTCCAAATTTCATCGCCATGGACGCGCCCAAGCACACCGCGCAGCGCAAGGTGGTGCAGCCATCCTTCAACCCCAGCGAGATGCTGGTCCGCGAACCGGAAATCCGGCAGCGGACGAAAGAGCTATTCGATGCGCTGCCAGTTGGCGAAACATTTGACTGGGTGGAAGAAGTATCGGTCAAACTGACCATCGGCATGCTCTGCACCTTGTTCGATTTCCCCTGGGAGCAATGGCGCGACATGAAACGCTGGTCCGATACCGCGAGCGATGTGAATCCCGATTTTAGCGAGGAGCGGCGTCAGAAATTTTACGCCGAAATGTTCCAGATGCTGCAAAAATTCGATGAGCTTTTTGAGCGGGAACGCCAGCAGGAACCCAATGACAAAATCCTCAACCGGATCATTCACAGCGAAGCGATGGGCAATATGCCACAGCTCGAACGGCTGGCGAATATAGCGCTTTTGATTGTCGGAGGAAATGACACCACTCGCAATTCGATGAGCGGATTTGTCCATGCGTGCAACCTCTTCCCCGACCAGTTTGAATTGCTACGCAAAGACCCCTCACTGGTACCTAATGCAGCGCAGGAAATTATCCGCTGGCAGTCGCCTGTCACCCATATGCGGCGGACCTGCACGCAGGATACCGAACTTGGTGGGCAGCTTCTGTCCAAAGGCGACAAGGTGATTATGTGGTATATCTCGGCCAATCGTGATGAGAATGTCTTTTCCAATCCTGACGTCGTGGATTTCACCCGCGACAATGCCCGGCGCCATATCGGCTTTGGCCACGGCGTCCACCGATGTGTCGGCGCACGGCTGGCGGAAATGCAATTGGCGATACTGTTTGAAGAAATTTTGGGCCGCAATGTCCGGATAGAGCAGGATGGACCATTGACTTATTCGGGCAGCTGTTTCCTGCATGAAATTGACAATATGCCGGTGAAAATGCTGCCAATCGGCTAAGTTAAGACATTCTAGCGTGTCTGACCCAGATCAAGACTTGAGGGCAATGCCGCTTCCCCAGTTTCGGGTTTTCGGATAGCAATCTTATATGATCAGATTGCACTCATTTTTCGTAGCTAACCTAATGGGCCTGGCAATTGCCTCGCCGACGAAAGCTAACGAGATTTTCGATGGGATTGCATCACAGGAAATTGCTACGCCAGTCGCGCAGGATACAGGCGCTGAAGGTGTTGATTTTCAATTTGGCTATCGCGGCAACCGGATTGACGGTCTGTCCTTCATTGGCAAACCATCGCCTTATATTTTGGGATCGATCAATAGTGCCGGTAGCACCAGCTTTGCTGCGGCTGGGTTAAGCTGGAAGATCGGCGATAAAATTTACGCCCGTCCCGCTATTGGCATTGCTATCCACGACGGCCCAGAACTCGAATTCGCACCTGACGGTTCGCAGACGCAGCTGGGATCCCGCGTTTTGTTTGCACCGGAACTGGCGCTCGGTGTGCGCCTGTCCCAGCGGGTTGATCTGGAAGCCAGCTGGGTGCATCTCAGTCACGCGCGGATATTCAGCAGCGTTCAAAACCCGGGCCTTGACAGTATCGGCATGCGACTGGTCGTAAAACTCCCATAGAAAAAAGCGGCCTCCGCAGGGGAGACCGCCTTTGTTCTTATCAATAAACCGGAAGGGCTTATTTCAATTCTACGGTACCGCCAGCAGCTTCGATCTTGCCTTTGATTTCTTCAGCTTCGGCTTTGTTGACGCCTTCTTTAATCGCTTTCGGTGCGCCTTCAACCAGAGCTTTTGCTTCGGTCAAACCAAGCTGGGTGATCGAACGGACTTCTTTAATCACCTGGATTTTCTTGCCGCCGTCGCCGGTAAGAATGACGTCAAATTCGCTCTGCTCTTCAGCAGCCGCGCCGCCAGCAGCAGCTGCTGGTCCAGCAACTGCTACAGCAGCAGCGGCAGATACGCCCCACTCTTCTTCAAGCGCTTTGGACAGTTCAGCCGCTTCCATCACGGTCAATTTTGAAAGTTCTTCAACTAATTTTGCTATGTCAGCCATTTTAATATGCTCCGATTTTTCTAAATATTATAATAGTTTAAGTTATTCACCCGTAGCGGCATAAGCGCCGACTACACGTGCAAGGCTACTGGCCGGCTCAACAAGAACACGAGCGATTTTCGTTTGTGGTGCAACAAGCAATCCAACAATCGTTCCGCGCAGTTCATCAAGAGAAGGCATGGAAGCCAGGGATTTTATGCCTGCTTCGTCGAGAAGGGTATCACCCATTGCGCCGCCAACAATCTCAAGACGATCATTGGTTTTTGCAAATTCAACTGCGATTTTCGCAGCCGCCACCGGATCATCCGATGTGGCAAGAGCGACCGGCCCCGTCAGCATTTCTGCTAGCGGTGCATAGTCGGTTCCTTCCAGAGCCAGCTTGGCAAGGCGGTTTTTTGAGACTTTGAAGCTTGCACCTTCATCCCGCATTTTCGTCCGCAGCTCGGTAGACTGAGCAACGGTAAGGCCAAGATTGCGTGTTACCACGACAACGCCGGCTTCCTTGAAAACAGCGTTCAGTTGCGCAACGGCTTCGGTCTTTTGACCACGATCCATATTTTGCTCCTTCACGTGGGCGCCGCCCAAGAGCGATGCCCAATTACAAAATTCGTCATCCCGGTGAGGGGGTGGCGAGCGAAAGAAACGGTCGAAACCATTTCTGTATAATCCGAAGGGGGGTTTTGGTCGCTGGACGCGCTCAATAAATAGAGCGCTTCACCAGACCCGCGTTTGGCAAAGCCAAAGCACGAAAAAACTGATCCCCGTCTAGGCTGGAAATTAAGAGGGTCAAATTACCCTCACCCGCTGTCTCGGACGGAAATTGTGGATCCTGTTAGGGAGTCACAATTTGTGAGATGGGCATTAGCGGGGTGGGTGGGAATGTCAAGGGTTGGTGACTGTTGCCCAGTCATATTATTGGACAGGATGCACGCATTTAAGATACTCTGGTGGAAATTCGAGCGTGATTGCATCTGAAAAGTCTTGTGAATTGAATCGTTTCAAAGGTCCCCAACGTTCTCTCATTGCCCGGAAGATAAAATATATGAAGACAACCGCAACCCGATAGTAGCGATCAATACCACTTCTTAGAGTCTGACCGATAATTATTCTATTTAATATCATTATCTTGCGATACGTCTCGTGAGGAGTTGGACGGAGGCCATGAAGATCCATGCCGTTGCCGAAGCGATAGATTGCTCGAAGTCCTTGGCAAGGCGGCGGTTGCGGTTCAACCATGCGAAAGTGCGTTCGACGACCCATCGGCGGGGGAGAACGATGAAGCCTTTTGCGCGATCTGACCGTTTGATAATCTCGATGGTCCAGTCGCCGATTTTTGTCAGTGCCTTTCTGAGCTTGTCGCCTGCATAGCCGCCATCGGCGAAGACATGACGCAGCCACGGGAAGGTGGAACGGATGTTGGCGAGCACAAGCGGCGCGCCATCGCGGTCTTGTATGTCGGCGCTGTGGATGACGGCATGAACCAGAAAGCCATTGGTATCGGTAATGATATGGCGCTTTCTGCCTTTGGTCTTCTTGCCCGCGTCATAGCCGCGTATCCCGCCGCTTTCTGTCGTTTTGACCGCTGGCTATCGATGACACCAGCGCTGGGCGAGGCTTCACTGCCTTGCGCTATTCGCGCATCCTGGATCAGGTAATGGTTGATCCGCGCCCATGTGCCATCGTCGCGCCAGAGGTAAAAATAGTGCTGCACCGTGGTTGCTGGGGGAAAGCCCGGTGGCATCATCCGCCAAGGCAGGCCGCCGCGCAGCATATACAGCATTGCCTCAACGATCCGCCGCATCGGCCATTTGCGCGGGCGGCCAACATGACAAGGGCGGGGCAGAAACGGTTCAAGCAAAGCCCATTCCCCATCGGTTAAATCACTTGGCAAACGCTGCTCTTTGCGGGCATGTTGCATGCGGGTGGTATCAGTCCACATCATCGGTCCTTTGCGAAGTTTTGTCACTTGCGTTGAATCAATGACCTGGGAATGCGTCAAGCTAAACCGCTGATACCACTCAACTTAGTTTTCGGTCAGACACTAAGGTCAACGGCCTTTACTTCGGTTTCTCTTCCATCACCAAAATAGGTTGTCACGAGTGCCGACAATGGACTCAATCCGGGTCTTGCAATTGAAGTTCGGACCTTTTTTTTTGAATTCTGATTTCACAAGATGGCCACAGTACCTGTTCCGTTGGTTCCGAATTGTTGTCCAGTCCGTATGGTCAGTTACTCCGGTCAATGGCGTTTTTTCTGAAATTTCGATACCGGTCAGTGACCAGTACATCTCATTCAGTGCATCTTGTTGAATGAAAATTGTTTGCAGCACTCCCCAAAACTCAACATATGCAAGGTCTTTCCTGCCTGTATTGTCCTGTTCAAGAATAGCAAATATTCCAGTATTTGTATCTTGCAGCGCGTCCTGAGCAACGCAAAAAGCTGTATGTTTGTCGGTATCATCAAATCCCGCATTGGATTCCAAAAGGCGATTATTCAATAAATCATACAAATATCCGCGATATTGTTCGAATTTTTCTAAACGGTGTTTTGTCATGCTGAACTTGATTCAGTATCCAGAGCGGCAGCAGTCAACCTTTGTGAATCGGGATTCCGGATCAAGTTCGAAATGACAATGCAGTTCATAGGACTGCCCTCTCCCTTGAGGGCGAGGGTTTATTGATCCCGCTGCAAAACCCCATCGTCAATCTGATAATAATCTCCCTTGTCTGCGACAAAGATATGGCTCCACAGCTTCGTCCTTGTCGGCGTATCAAAACAGCCCATCGCCACAGCGGTTTTATCCACGGTGTTCGCATCCCAGAACAGGAAGGAACCGCAGGTTTTGCAAAACCCACGCCGCACTTTTTCTGAGGATTGATACCACGAGACATTCTCCTCGCCGCGCACGGTCAGCGCACCGGCGGGGATGTCGGTGGAAGCCCAGTAATGGCCAGATTGTTTGCGGCAATTTGTGCAATGGCATGCATCGGCTTCTGGCAGGTCGCCGGCGACTTCAATCTGCACCGCGCCGCAGAGGCAGGAGCCTTTATGGTTGTTGGTCTCGGTCATGTGGGGACTCCTGCAAAGAAAAAGGCCGGGGGGTTAGCCCGGCCTCTTTTATATCAAAAATATCCTCGTACTGAACTTCTTTCAGCATAAGGGAAAAAGCGGTTCTTAAGCGCCTTCAATCTCGCTGAGATCGATTTTCAAGCCCGGACCCATGGTCGTGCTCAATCCAACCTTGCGGACATATTTGCCCTTCGCGCCGGCTGGTTTTGCGCGAACCACTGCATTTACCAGCGCATCAAAGTTTTTGCGCAGATCCGATTCCTTGAAGCTCATCTTGCCGATGCCGTTATGGATGATACCGGCTTTTTCAACGCGATATTCAACCTGTCCGCCTTTGGCGTCTTTGACAGCTTGTCCGACATTTGGAGTCACGGTGCCGAGTTTCGGGTTGGGCATAAGGCCTTTTGGACCCAAAACCTTACCGAGACGGCCAACAACGCCCATCATATCCGGAGTGGCAATGATGCGGTCATAGTTGAGGTCGCCGTTTTGCATGGCTTCCATCAGGTCTTCCGCGCCAACTACATCCGCGCCAGCTTCTTTCGCTTCGTCCGCTTTCGCGTCCTTTGCAAATACAGCAACACGGGTTTCTTTACCGGTGCCAGCAGGAAGGCTGATAACGCCGCGGACCATCTGGTCAGCATGGCGCGGGTCAACACCCAAGTTGATTGCAACATCCAATGTTTCGTCAAACTTGCTGGAAGACGCGAGGTCTTTCAGCGTTTTGATGGCTTCATCGATGCTGTATATTTTCGTGCGATCAACTTTGGCGTTGATCGCTTGCATTTTTTTAGAGAGTTTAGCCATGTCCTATCCCTCCACCACGTCGATGCCCATCGAACGGGCGCTGCCGGCGATGATTTTCATGGCTTGCTCGATGCTGTTCGCATTGAGGTCAACCATTTTCGTTTCCGCGATTTCTTTAATCTGTGATGATTTAATTGTGCCGCCGGAAACTTTGCCGGGCTCGCTCGAGCCCTTCTTCAGTTTGGCGATTTTTTTGATCAAAAAGCTCGCCGGTGGTGTTTTGGTTTCAAAGGTGAAGCTGCGATCCGCATAGACCGTGATCTTGGTCGGGATCGGCGCGCCTTTTTCCATTTTATCTGTGGCGGCATTAAACGCCTTACAGAATTCCATGATGTTAACACCGCGCTGACCGAGTGCTGGTCCGATTGGCGGGGATGGATTTGCAATACCGGCAGGTACTTGCAAATTGATATAGCCATCAATTTTTTTAGCCATTTGGCTGTCCTTTCTTTCTATTCCCGCCTTCGACAAGCTCAGGATGAGCGAGTCTAGGGTGGGTCAAATTAAGCGGTACTGGCGGCTTGTCC
This sequence comes from Parasphingorhabdus halotolerans, assembly GCF_012516475.1. NCBI lineage: Bacteria > Pseudomonadati > Pseudomonadota > Alphaproteobacteria > Sphingomonadales > Sphingorhabdaceae > Parasphingorhabdus > Parasphingorhabdus halotolerans. The sequence goes on from NZ_CP051217.1 coordinate 2,660,695, forward strand.
GGAGACTCGCCTCCCGCAGGAACGGAGCCATTAGTCGAGATCGGCGGGCAAAGCAAGCCTGTCCGGATAAACACTCGTCAATCAATAATTTACCAATAAATTTGGAAAGATGTTCAAGTTTTTAAGGCACATAACGAACCAAGGGATCGATTAAAATGGGGCAACAAAATATGAAGAAGGTTGGTGTGGCTACTGCAGCGCGCGTATTGGGGGCTTTATTAGCCGCAACGACGGCCAGCGCCGCACATGCAGAGGCAGATACGGCGACCAGTTCCGCGACTATCGCAACGCCGATTTCCATCATTAAGACACAGGACCTGAATTACGGCTCGGTTGTTGTCGGCCCGGGTGCCAATCCTTGGGTAGCGATGGATGTGTGGACCGGAAACCGGTTTTGCGCCAACGATACCGTGTGTTTCGGCAGTGCAACGGCGGCTCGTTTTACCGTTTATGGTTCGACGGATGCCAATATTTCCTACCAGCGTTCAATCCCGTTCACCGGATCTGCCGGACCGGACATGCGAATAGACCTGACCTGCCAGGCCAGTAATTCAAGTGGGCCGCTTATCGTTCCCGAAGGCCATGTTCTACCGCTGGTAACAACGGGCACAGCGATCGGTTGCGCGGGCGTGCTGCATGCTAACCCGGGCCAGCCCGACGGCAATTGCAGCGGCTCGATGACGCTCAACGTTGATTATCTTTAAGTGGTATTTTTCGGCGCGTTTCGACTTGATACGCGCGCTTCAGAAAAGGGCCGATGTCCAGTAACGTCAAGTCATTAAAGGCATCGCACTCGCCGGGCGATGCGGAACAATCTACTTCGCGACTTCAACCTGTTCAAAATCGAGTTCAACCGGTGTAGCCCGGCCAAAGATCGACACAGACACTTTCACGCGGTTTTTCTCGAAATCCAGTTCCTCTACAATACCGTTAAAGCTGGCAAACGGACCATCGAGAACCTTGATCTGGTCGCCAATTTCGTAATTGACGGTGATCCGCGTTTTCGGTGCGTTGGCGGCTTCCTCTTTGGTGTTGAGAATGCGCGCAGCTTCCGCTTCGCTGATTGCTTGCGGCTTGGTGGTGCCGAGAAAGCCGGTAACCTTTGGCTGGTCTTTGACCAGGTGATAGACATCATCGGTCATTGTGAGCTTGGCAAGCACATAGCCGGGAAAGAATTTCCGTTCCGATTGTACCTTCTTGCCGCGGCGAACCTCGGTGATGGTTTCGGTCGGAACTTCGATCTCTTCAACCAGCTGGGTGAGTCCCAAACGCTTGGCATCCGCCTCAATCGCTTCTTTGACCTTATGCTCAAAGCCAGAATAAGCGTGAATAATATACCAGCGTGCTGCCATGGGTGGACCTTATCCTAAATTCTCAAATTACTGTGTGGGACGATCAAGCCAGCGTGAGTAGCCAGCCGACAGTCCCGTTAAATACCGCATCAACGCCAAGGAAGAAAAGTCCGAGGATCGTCGTCATGATCAGCACCAAAATCGCCGTACGCACGGTCTCTGGCCATGTTGGCCACACAACCTTACTGGTTTCGGTGCGGACCTGCCGCATGAACTCGCCTGGATTTACTTTTGCCATTGCTTCGTTTCCGTTTTAGTTCCCGGTTTCAACATAAACTCCGGGTGTCAGTCGCTGGACTGTGATCGGATATATGCATGATTTCGGAAAGAACCAGCCCCTTAACTGCTGATTCACAGATTCGCAAGGGGAGAGTGTGGCTTAACTGTGCAGTGCCCGCCGCGGATGCATGCCATCGACGTAACCCATAAACGGTTCATGGATAGAATAGCCGAGTAGCTCCTGCACTCGCGATGGTAATTTTGCCGCCTTTTCCGGCGGTACAGCCAGCAACATGGTTTCCAGTGGTCGCATCCAGCCGGGGCAATATTGCGGGGTTACGATCAGCCGCGATTGGCCTGATTTGTTCGCCCCGCCGCGATGCCATAGGTTTCCCTTGGCGATCATCAGGGAGCCGGCAGGCATGACCGCTTTGATAGCGTCCGGGTGATAGCCGGGGTCGTCCTTATGGGCGTAATCATCAGCATTGAAAAAATCGGAAAGAGCGTTTGCTCCGACGGGTTTTTCATCGCCCCACGCATGACTGCCCGGCAATATTTCCGTTGCGCCATTGTCTTCGGTCATCGCATCAATCGTCCAGAACGTACTCACACCCAAAGCCTTGCGCGGCATTTTCTGGCGGCAGTGTTCGTCATCCATATGCCATGGCTGCACAGTTTCGCCCGGATGCAGGTTTATCGCCAGACAAGCAGAAAGCAGGCAGGATTTGCCTAGTTCTTTTTCGGCAAAGGCGAGTTGGAGGGGGTGGGTAATTAGGTCTGCGAAGATCGGATCTTTGCTTAGCATGGCGTATATGCGGTTGGACTCTGTGCCCTCAAAAACATTGCGGCCTCTTACGTCCGCGTCAATCCATGGCTGAAGCGCTGCGCGTTGCCGCGCGACTTCCTCCGACGTCATGATCGCCGGGAAAATTACATAGCCATTGGTTTCATATTCATCCCAGCATTGGTCAAACGTCCGACCGCCGAGCCAGGGTTCCAATGCGGCAAGCGCCATATCTATCGTCTGTTCAAGCATCATATGAATATGGCAGAAAACGGGGCTTCTGGCAATGCAACACAAGACGCTACGGCATGGCCGAAAAGCCGATATCTGACAGCAATCTCATTGCGAGTTCATTGCGAGAGAAAATGGCAGGGGCGCACGGGATCGAACCGTGGGCCTTCGGTTTTGGAGACCGACGCTCTACCATCTGAGCTACACCCCTACATCAGCCGATCCGTTGTAATGGAAATCAACTGAACGGCGCATTAGCGCCATGCGCGGGTAAGAGCAAGCGCCATATTAGCGTATTTCAAATATGAAAAAATGGTTAAGATAATGAGAGTCACTGTTTACCGCGCGGGACAAGAACCAGTTTACTCGCTTATGAGAGTGTGTCCTTGCGATACTGGCTTTCTGGTTATTTTCCGGGCGTAATTCGGTGAAATCCGGCATCTGCACTGAAATCAAACTCCAACCCAAGGATATGCGATATGATAGATTCCCCGACCCGAAAAATTTTAAGGATTCCGCCGCTCAGCCGTTATGTCTTTGCTTCAGAGGTAGATCGCTGCGCTCCGCGCCATAAATTACTTATCCCCGCGCGATTGCGGTTCTCTGGATCGACCAGTTTTGCGGTTCAGGTGACAGATTTGTCGCTTGCCGGCTTCGCCTGTGATGCCCTTTTGCAAACCCATCCCGGCACGCGATGCTGGCTCAAATTGCCCACGCTTGCCGCGTTGGAAGCCGAGACAGTGCACTGCAACCGCGACAGTCTCGGTTGCGCGTTCCAAAACTTGCTGAGTCCGGCCGTGGTAGACCGGTTTATTGCGCTCTATCCCGTGCCGGAAACTTTGAAAAACCAGACTTAGTTTTACCTCGCGAACTTCTTTGTTTATGCTCCTTTCGTAAATTCTGGAGAAAGACATGTCTGATATCCGCACAAGGCCGGAACCGCTAAAAGTTCTGCGCATTTTCAGATCTGAGGATGCACAGGAATTTAACGAAGCGGGGCATATGTCCTATGTCGATGATGCGCCGGTCATTCTCGACGGCCTGACCAAAATGGGCGAAGCCGGGGTGGCGGAAGGCTATTCCGGCAAGTGCCTGTTCAGCGGTTTTGGTTTTTCGCTTCATCATTTCTGGTTCAAACCCGGCTATCCGCTGCCGCTGCATAGCCACGATAGTGATTGTCTATATTACGTAATCGCCGGTGATATCCGCATGGGGACTGAAGAGATGAAAGCAGGCGATGGCTTTTTCCTGCCGGCCGAAACGCCTTATACCTATACCATTGGCGAGAACGGTGTGGAAATACTGGAATTCCGTACGCAGGAAGATTTCAACATCCAGTTCAAGGGCAAAACCGAAGCCTATTGGGAGCAGATGCTGGAGAAGCTACGCACACAGAGACCCGGCTGGTCGGACGCTCTACCGCCCAGTTTATCGCCTACTTCTGATGTTCAGAACGCCTGATGTTTGCACGCGCAACACAGGTCGCGCAGCTAGATCACTCCGCTGCTTCCAATTGATCGTCAAGCTTTTGTGAAGCAAAAATCCGGTCCAGTTCGGCATCGTCGGCATCGATCAACCGATCAACCCATTGGTGGAAAACTTGCCCGCCACCTTCGTTGCGGCCGAACCAGACTTTTTCGATCAATCCGGATTGCAGCGATTCATGCTGGCGTTTGCCGGTGGTATAATCCTCATCCGCCACCACGGTTTTCAAAAAGGCAAACTGGTCGTTTGCGCCCTGGCGGACAGCATCGTCGGTGGGTTCATGTTCCATCACGTAAAATTGCGTGGTGAAACTCTCACCAACCGTCTTGCCGGGGAAAAGCTGGGAAATCATCGCGCCACGTCCGCCGCCGCCGTAAAAGCTGGCAATCGATATATGGGGAAAGATCGTCCAGACACCCTGCAACAGTGCATCAATCGGCCAGTCTTGCGGAGAAATTTCCGTCAAATCAATCTGTTCGTCGCTGCCAGTTTTTTGAACAAATTTCGATGGTGCCGACAATCGTTGATGCGGACCCCAGGCAAAATAGTTGGCTTGATTAAAAAAATCGGCTCCGAAAGTATCTTTGTGAAGCACGGGCAGATGATAGAAATCCAGATAGCCATCATAAGCGGTCTTCCAGTTCGGGCCCGGAATCGTCCGCTGGTCAAACAAATGCCAGTTGTCAAAACCGAAATGAGACAGCATTTCGTCGTAGCCGCAAAGATAAGTCTCAATATCCAACGCGCTTTCGGGATCGAGCGTGGCCCAGATCAAACCGGCCCGCTCCAGCGTGGGGAATTTCTGGAGGCAGAATTGCGCTTTGTCGACTGTGCCGAAATCTTTCGGGGAAGCAATTGCGAGCAAGTCACCATCGTTTTTAAACGTCCAGCCATGATAACCGCAGGTGAAGCGGGTTGCATTGCCGCTGCCTTGCGCCACCGGATTGCCGCGATGGGTGCAGCTGTTGAGAAACGCTTGCGCGGTACCATCTTTCTGGCGTGTGACCAATACCGGAATGCCGGCCATGTCTATCGCCTTATAGCAGCCAGGTTCTGGGAGTTCGCATGAAGGCGCCAGCATTAAGGGCAGGCGCTTGAAGATTTTTTCCGTTTCCAGCGCAAAGCGCGCCTCGTCGGTATAATCAGATGCTGGAACGGCCACGACATCGTCGGTGAGCTCCATCGTGCCAGCCTCGGCATGATCGATTAGTGATTGAGTCATTTCCATCAATTTCTGACGCGACATTATTCTCTCCTGAATTTTGGGCAGAGAATATCAGAAAGGCGGCCGCAAAAAACTATTCTTTATGCGTAGGCGATTCTGCTTCCCGCATGGAGACAGGTTCATTACGTGTCCAGATCCATGTGCCACCGATCAGCGCTGCGGCGATGGGTATCAGATTCCAGGGCATTTTCACGAAAATCAACGCGATGATTATGCTTGCCAGAAAGGCGACCAGCGCCGCACGCTTCCCTTTCTTGGTGATAGCCCGGTTGTTGCGCCAATTCAGGATATGCGGGCCGAATATTTTGTGATCCAGCAACCATGCCTCAAGCCTCGGCGAACTTCGGGCAAAGCAGAAAGCAGCAAGGATCACAAAGGGAACGGTCGGCAAGAGCGGTAAAACCACGCCGATGGCTCCAAGCCCCAGAGCGGTCAGTCCAGCGAGAAGATAAAGCTGTCGTTTCACACTACGGAGATAGCATGGTTGTTCAAATAACATGAGCCAAATTTTCTATCGCGTTATTCCGGCAGACTTGGTGAAACGCAGAATACAAAAGCCGAGAACACCAGAGATCAATGATCCGCTGATCACGCCAAGCTTTACGGTTTCGATCTGTTCTGCATCATCGAAGGCGAGGTTGCCGATAAACAGGCTCATGGTGAACCCGATACCGGTGAGACAAGAAAGTCCGTATAATTGTGTCCACGATATATTTGGAGGGCGTTTCACAATCCCGGCTTTCGTGGCCAGCCACATCGAACAGAATACCCCAACCTGTTTGCCAACGACCAGACCAGCGGCAATGCCCAAAGCTAATGGTGCCATTAAATCGCTAATCTGCAATCCGGCCAGAGACACTCCGGCATTGGCAAAGGCGAATATCGGTAGAATTAAAAATGCCGTCCACGGGTGTAGAATATGTTCAAGATGCTTGAGTGGTGAACTTCCGTCCTTTGCATTGAGAGGAATTGCCAGCGCTGCAATAACACCGGCCAGTGTCGCGTGGACGCCCGACTTTAGTACGCATATCCAGAGGAAGGTGCCTACCAGAATATAAGGCGCGACGCGGACCACACCAAGGCGGTTCATGCCGATGAGAATGAGGGTTCCTCCGCCAGCCAGCAGCAGTGCAAGATTCGACACTTCGGCAGTGTAAAATAGCGCGATAATAATTATCGCGCCGATATCATCAATGATCGCGATCGCCAGTAGCAAAACTTTCAACGAAACCGGCGCATGTTTACCAAGCAGCGCCAATACGCCCAAAGCGAAGGCAATATCGGTGGCAGCAGGGATCGCCCAACCATTTACATTCTCCGGCATCTGCCAGTTGAAATAAAGAAATACTAACGCCGGAACCGCCATGCCGCCGACCGCAGCAACAGCAGGTAACGAAGCCTGTTCCATCGTCGATAGCTGACCTTCGACAATCTCGCGTTTCACCTCCAGGCCAACGAGAAAAAAGAATATCGCCATCAACCCGTCGTTTATCCACAATGACAGTGGTTTGGCGATATCAAGCGCGCCAAATTGAATGGCTACAGGGATGTTCAGAAAGGCCAGATAAAGCGGACTAAACGCGCTGTTGACAGCAATCATTGCAAGAACGGCGGCAATGAACAGCACAATTCCAGCGCTGGTCTCGCGGGCTAGAAACTCCTGGAGCGCAGTTTTTGGAGCTGATTGCATAGTTAAAAGTCTCTCGAGAAGATCAAAAAAAGGGACGGCAGCCTGTGGAGGGAGTGCTGCCGTCCCCGAGGATTAGGGTAGGGACCTGGGAAGGAAGTTGAGGATCAGGCGGTTTGCCTCTGCGGCCCGCGCTGGATCCTTTGTATGCGATCTTTCAGCCGCAATTTCAGTTTTTTCAATTCCGCAATCTGGCTGGAGCCCGGTTTGGCGGTCGCAATTTTCTTGTCGAGTGTCCGATGTTTGCGAATAAGGCTATTCAAATAGTTTTTCATCTGCATCATCCTTTCTAAATACGTCCTCGTTCAGAAGCTGTGTTCTGTTAATCTTGATATTGCAGGAAACAATCGATAATGCTAATCGAATGAAAATGATAATATCGATAGAACCTGTCTATATACTTTGGGGGACCTAATGCCGACATTACGTCAGTTTGAATATCTGGTTGCCGTGGCGGATCATCGCCATTTCGGACGGGCAGCGCAGGCTGCAGCAGCGTCCCAGCCGACGTTGAGTCACCAGCTGCGGACCTTGGAAAACCGGTTGGGCGTGACATTGGTCGAGCGCCGCACACATGGAGCTGAGTTGACTCCTGCAGGGCGAGAAATAGCCGAACGGGCGCGCAAAGTCCTGGTGCAGGTGAAAGATATTCGTGATCTCGCCCAGCGCGCCAGTGATCGGCTGGCCGGGACTTTGCGGTTCGGCGTCTCGCCGACATTGGGTCCCTATCTGCTGCCACCAGTGATCGCTGATCTTCATAGAAGCGAACCGGATTTGCGCTTTTATATGCGGGAGGGCATTCCCGATATGCAGGCGATGGAACTGGTCAAAGGCAGCATCGATATGCTGCTCGGCCCGCTTCCGATTGAGGGCGAAAATCTCCAGATTGAGCCGCTCTTTCGCGAGCCGCTACTATTGGTTGCACCGCCTGATCATCCGTTGGCAAACAAGTCCGGCCTGCAAAAATCCGACTTGAAGGATGCGCCGGTTTTGAGTCTGGACCGGCGTCACCATTTACACCGGGATGTCGCTTTGCAATGCCAGAAACATGATATGAATCTCCTGCATGATTATGAGGGCACCAGTCTCGATAGCGTCCGCCAGATGGTGGCATCAGGCCTCGGTCTGGCGATCCTGCCGGCCCTCTATGTTCGTTCAGAACTTCCGCGTGGTGGCGATGTGGCGTTGCTGCAAGTCGAAGGTTGGGATGTAACCCGCAGCATTGGCGCTGCGTGGCGCAAAGGTGCAGGTTTTGCTGATCAATATCTTGCAGTTGCCGAAAAAATTGGGCTCGAAGCGAGAAAGCTGCTCGACAAGCGATAATGTCTATCGATCTCGACTTACTCCTCAAAGCCTATGCTTCGGGCATATTCCCGATGGCCGATAGCCGCGATGATCCGGAAACCTTCTGGGTAGAACCAAAAACCCGTGCGGTCATTCCGCTAAATGGGTTTAAAATGTCGCGTTCTTTGCGCAAAACCATCCGGAGCGACAAGTTTCGGGTTACTGCTGATCAGGCTTTTGGCGAAGTCATCACGATTTGCGCGCAAGCCTCGGATGATCGACGTGAAACCTGGATTAACGCCGATATTGAACAAGCCTTTTGTGATCTTCACGAGCAGGGCATGACCCATAGCGTGGAATGCTGGCTAGCTGATGACAGCGGAAAAGAAAAGCTGGTGGGCGGCCTCTACGGCCTTGTTGTAGGGGGAGCTTTTTGCGGCGAAAGCATGTTTTCGCGCGAGCGGGATGCGTCCAAAGTGGCTTTGGCCTGGCTGGTAGCACGGCTCAAGGTCGGAGGTTTCTCGTTACTCGATTGTCAGTTTATGACCGACCATCTGGCTTCACTGGGCGCTATTGAAATCAGTCAGGAAGAATATGTTGAAGCGCTTTTTGCTGCACAGGTCCATTCAACACATCATTCGCCGGTATTATCCTCAATCAGATTGCCGATCAAATCTTCTGGTTCTGCGGAGGGAGCCGGTGTTGGCCGTGACCGCGGCGTTGCTGGTCTTGGTGCTGCAGTAGGCGCAGGGGCGACGGTTTCAGATTCTTCCGGAGCGGTCGCGTTTGGAGCACTTGATGATCTGTTAGCGGCATTAGAGTCGGACGAGCGTGGCGCGGTTGGATCGACGGCATCGTCGGGCGCATCTTCTTCGCCGGGGAAGCTCATTTCGCATTTTTTGACCCAGACGTCATAAATCGGATGCTCAACCACGTTGAGTGATGGAGACTCGCGAAAAAGCCAACCGGAAAATACCCTGCGCCATTTGTCAGCCCCGGAACGGGTCGCTGGTCGATCATTCACCAGCAACTGCACAAATGCGCCTTGTTCCGGTGTCAATTCCCACGGCGCGGTGCGTTCACAAGCGCGCAGACGGACGATTGCCCGCCCGATACGGATGGATTGACCCGGTTTCAATTCTAGATCGCGAGTGAGCCCGTTGCGTTTGTTCAGGAAGCCCAGGGTCGCCACCCGCTCAGCCATTGGAGTTCCGATCTGTTCGGTAACCGGCTGGACCAGCTCATCGTTGGTAGCAGCGGCAGCTGCTTTTTCAGCCGCTTTGCCGGTGGCATGTTCTTCAACATCATCGCTGCTGAACCAACTGCAACTGCCGAGCAGCAGGGCAGGCAGAATGACAGCTGCAGTTTTGAATGTTTTGGACTTGCTGGTCATTTTGAGCCAGTCATTCTGCTTCAGCCGGGTTCCACGGTTCATAATCGCCAGTGGCCGCTGCGCGCTTGCCACCTGATTCCAAAGCACCGGCTGGACGATAGGCCGCCGCCGTTCCAGTCAAATTACCGGTTGGTTCTTTCTCCCAGATGCGGGGCTGCGGTAAATAGCTTTCGGGTACTTCGTCATAGCTATTGTGCAACCAGCCATGCCATTCCGGCGGCACGCGGCTGGCATCATTGGCGCCATCATAAATCACCCAGCGTCGGTTGGTGCCCTTGCGAGGATTTTTCATTTCGAAATATCTATTGCCGAAAATATCTTCGCCAACGCTTGTGCCGTTAAGCGCACTGAACAGGGATGTGCCAATAGTTGCACCGTCCCACCATGTGAAAATTTTGCCTAATAGTCCCATATATTTTCGCTTAGCGACAAGGGCAGGGAGTTCGCAATTAAAAAATGCCGAAAACAGATGGTTTGATGGCTTCCAGCAAAGCCGGGTCTAGAAATGGCACGACCAGCCAAGAGTTCCCGCGGTCTTTAGTCTAGCGGGGCCATTCCACCTTGTCACCGGCATCAATGGACAGCTCCGCCGCCCGTCCGCCAGCCAATTCAAGCACAGCTGCGACAGCCTCTCCTGATCTCACCGGTTCTAGCGAATAAGGCGTTGTATTGGCAGCGATGGATTCAACCGTTCCGTCACTGCGAACGAAAATAATGTCCAGCGGTATGACGGTATTCTTCATCCAGAAACTTGCCGGGCGGGGCTCGGGAAACGGGAAGATCATGCCTTCGTCGGGCGCAAGCTTCTGCCGGAACATCAGGCCTTGAGCCTGTTCTTCAACCGTCCCGGCAACTTCTACCGTGAATTTGTGCGTTTTTCCGGCTGAACTAATGGTAAGCGGAACCAGTTGTAACCCAGCGTCTGAAAGCTGTGAGCTGGATGCCTTGTTATTTCCGACCGCTTCCCCGCTCTGGGCATAGCAGGCAGGTAAGGACAGAACAGGCAACAGCAGCGAAGAGAGCATCGCGGCTCTAAAAAACAGTTTCATAATTTGCCCTATTCGAATGCCGATTGTCGGTCGCGATCTTGCGGCAGGCATATTTGCACGGCCATATACCCGCGCTCGCCGGTCGAAGTGCGCGCAAGCAAATGCTGTCCTGGCAAGACTTCAGCAACACCGGCATCACGTAGTGTTTCCATATGCAGAAAAACATCTTCGTTCACGCCGTCAACAATCAGAAAGCCATAGCCTTTAACGCGGTTAAACCATTTTACTTCCGCATCCGTAAAACTCGAAGCATCGTCGACAATGTGAATAGGCCGCTGCGCTCTGGTAGAAGAGGAATTGGTCTCTGCCAATTCGCAGCCGGAAACGTCGAAAGAAACAATTTTGGTTGCTTGCAGTCCTTTTGCGGCAACAACATACTCGCATTCTACCTTGGCGTTTTCCGGCAAATCCCGACGGCCTATCGGCTCCAAAATCGACCAATGGACTAATATATCGCCGTTTCGGCCAGAATCATAATCTTCATTTGGTACGATGAATCCGAATCCGCGATGGCTATCAAACCATTTTATATGGCCTTTAGCCACTAGAATTCGGGCATTTTCGGACGTGCTGACCTCGTCCGGCGCATCGTGCGAAGCGCCCAGGTCGAGTGAAGGTTCTGCGTATAAACTGGCCACAAAGCATCTCCGCATACTAGTCTCGACCCGGGCAATGCTTATGCCAGAGACTCGAGAGATGCAACTATATCATATTAATTGTAAACTGGCGATTCTTGGCAGTTCAAATGACTGTCGCAATCAATGCGTATCTGTTACTTCATCGCCCGGCGAGGCGAAAACGAATTTGGCGGCAATATCGTAGGAGTGTCCTGCGCGAAGAAAAGCCTGAAGCTGCTTTTGTTGTTTTTCCCGGTCATGTTGTTCCCGGGCAAAGGGCCCGATCGATTTTTTGCGGGCAAAAATTCGCGCTGCTTCCCATTGGTTTTCGTCGCTCAGTGCCAAGGCATCGCGGCCGTCATCTTCGTCAATTCCGGCCTGATATAATGCTTGGGAAACCCGCTGTTTGCCATAGCCTCGATTAGCCAGCGAAGCGGCTCTATTTTTGGCAAATAGTGCGTCATCAATATATCCAAGTTCGACAAAGCGCTCGACCATAGGTTGAATGTCCGGGGGCGTATCTCCATTCCATTCCCGTTCACGAAGTTTACGCTGTAGATAAGCCGTCAGTTTATACCGCGTCGTGGCATATTTGCTTACATAACGAAGAGCCAGCTCCTGGAGACTGTTCTGGTCCAACGCTTTACCGCTATTTTTCAACGCTTTGACCTTCAATTTTGATGATTGCCCTTTTTGTGCCACAGTCGAGCCGAAATTTAAACGTCAGTAGCGACCATTGGTTACGACAATAGCGCAATCGGGTCGGTTTTTGCTAATATTGTGAAGGGTTTGACCTCGTTTAGGTGGTAATGAAAATTTTGAGAAGGCTGGACCTTCTGGAAAGTTGATATTGAATGACCGAGTTGATCCCGACGCCGACCGCTGACACTCATCCCCGCATATTTGCCGATTTTGAAACTCTTGGCGAGGCACTGGACTATGCCGCTGCCGGCGATCGCGGGTTCAATTTCTATGATGCGCGCGCGACGCTATCGCGCGTCTATCCATTTTCCGAGCTTTGTGCAGATGCGAAAGAAGCCGCCCGGCGGTTAATTGCTACGGGAATAAAGCCGGGCCAGCGCGTTGCGCTGATTGCCGATACAGAACCGCAATTTTGCGCGCTGTTTTTCGGGGCGGTCTATGCCGGCGCACTGCCGGTGCCACTGCCGTTGCCAACTTCCTTTGGCGGCAAGGAAAGCTATATTGAACAAATAGGCGTACAACTGGATAGCTGTGATCCAGCGATATTGCTGTATCCGGATGAAATCGAGGAAATGGCAGCGGCAGCGGGCCAATCCCGAAATATCCCGTCATTTGGTTGGGACAAATATGCGGAAAATGCTGCTCCGCCATGTGAATTCCCGCAAGCAACCGGCGGCGATCTGGCTTATTTGCAATATTCGAGCGGTTCTACACGCTTTCCGCATGGGGTTGCAGTTACCCACAAAGCTCTGTTGCATAATCTTGGCTCACATTCCCATGGGATGCTGGTCGGTGAGTCAGACCGGTGCATATCTTGGTTGCCGTTTTATCATGATATGGGGCTTGTCGGTTGCTTCCTTTCGATGGTCGCCAATCAGGTGTCTACTGATTACTTGAAAACCGCAGATTTCGCGCGTCGGCCGCTATCCTGGCTTGACTTGATTTCCCGCAATCCGGGAACATCTTGCAGTTTTTCGCCTACCTTCGGCTATGAAATCTGTGCGCGTCGGATCGGTAGCCAGTCCAATGTGAAAGAGCGTTTTGACCTGTCGCGCTGGCGGATAGCGGGCAATGGAGCAGATATGATACGACCCGATGTCATGCAGCGATTCACCGATGCTTTTGCCCCCGCCGGGTTTGACGCCAAAGCATTCCTCCCAAGCTATGGTCTCGCTGAGGCAACGCTGGCGGTAACGATTATGCCGCCTGGCGAAGGTATGGAAGTCGAACTGGTTGAAGAAACCGAACTCTCCGGCGAAAAGCTCGCTGATGGAAACCGCCCGAAACGCTTCCGCGCTATTGTAAATTGCGGGAAGCCGGTTCGTGATACCGTGATCCAAATTCGCGAAGAAGATGGATCCCTTTTGGGAGAAAAGACAGTTGGCAAAGTCTGGATGAACGGTCCGGCGGTCATGGAAGGCTACTATGGTAACAAGGAAGCCACTGACGCTTGTCTGGTTGATGGCTGGCTCGATACCGGAGATATGGGCTATTTGTCAGAAGGGTATATTTACATCGTTGGCCGTGCCAAAGACATGATCATCATTAACGGGAAGAACCATTGGCCTCAGGATATTGAGTGGGCAGTGGAACAAATTCCGGGCTTTAAAGCCGGTGATATTGCGGCATTCTCAATTACGACGCCTGGCGGCGATGAAACACCCGCTGTGCTGGTGCAATGCCGCACATCCGATGAAATCGAGCGATTGCGGCTCCGGAATGAGATTCGCGAAAAAGTGCGCTCGATAACCGGAATGAACTGCGTCATCGAGCTGGTTCCGCCGAGAACTTTGCCACGCACAAGCTCAGGTAAGTTGAGCCGGGCAAAGGCGAGAAACCTATATTTGTCCGGTGATATCCAGCCCTATGCAATCGCTGCATAATTTCCTTAATGTTGGTTAACCAAGAAAAGCCAAAAAACCCTGCTTGTCGTTACTTTTCGATAAGGAATTGCGCGTAGGGACGAGACGTGGAAGAAAAAACGTCTCAATCTGGTTTGCCTCGGGAAATCCCGTTTCGTGTACTCATTGGCCTATCCGATCCGGAAGGATTGGATTTGGGACGCATTCGTGCGCTTCAGTATGAAGGGATGCAGAAGAACGGCTGGACTAAAGTAATCGCGTCGATTGTGTGCGGACTATTGGCTGTGCAATTTGGCATGAGCAGCGTCAATCCGGTATTTCTGTTTGTCTGGTTTGCGAGTCTTTGCGGGCTTTATCTCCACCTCCATTTTAAAGTGCGGCGCGACAATCTCTGGCAGCGCAAGACTATATCCAGAAGCGACACCATTATGACGCACGTGAGTGCGGCTGCCGGTGCTTCCTTGTGGGCGATTGCTCTTGTTGTTTTCGGTCTGACTGCGGATCCACCAGCGATGCTGGGCCTCTGGTCCATCGTCTTGTGCCTGATGGTGGGATCAGCCATGCTGCTCTCTGCTATTCCATCCAGTAGCCTGATTTTCATTCTGATTTCGGGAACAGCCTCCTGTTTCGGCTGGTATCTGATCGGTGATCTTCAGCTTACTTTGACCGCTTTTGCGACGACCGTTCTCCTTGTCTCATCCTGTTTGATGACTGGCCGTGCTTTTGTGGAGCGCAAAATAGCCGAGGCCAATCTTCACGAAAAAAATGAAACTGTCAGCCTGTTGTTGCGCGAATTTGAAGATACCGGCGCAGACTGGTTGTGGCAAACCGATACATCGCGGCGCATTACCCATGCTTCTCCACGTTTTGCGCATGCCGTTGGCCTCTCCCCGGGAGACATTGATGGCAAGCCTTTCCTGCAACTGGTTGCTGGGCAATCCTGGGATTCGGGCAAGTTTTCCAGTGAACTGCATGACCTAGCAGAGCGATTGAAGCGCCGGGAAAGTTTCAGCAATCTGATCGTACCGGTTGAGATACAAGGCGAGCTACGCTGGTGGGAACTATCTGCTTCACCCAAGATGGATGAAAGCAATGTCTTTCATGGTTTTCGCGGTGTGGGATCGGATGTCACCGAACAGCGCGAGTCCGCCGATAAAATCTCGCACATGGCGCGCTATGATACTTTGACTGGATTGCCCAATCGATTGCAGCTTATGGAAGCACTCGGCAAGGCCATGCAAAATTCCGATCAATGGAATGGCCGTTGCGGTTTCATGATGATCGATCTGGATCGGTTCAAGGCGGTGAACGATACCCTGGGGCATCCTGTTGGTGATCGTTTGTTAGCGCGCGTTTCCGAGCGATTGCGTTCGATTATGAGCAAGAACGAGCTTTGCGGTCGGCTTGGCGGTGACGAGTTTGCTATCGTTATCAAGGATGCCAATGATAGCCATTACATGGAATCTCTTGGCAAGAAGATCATTGATACCCTTTCAAAGCCTTACGAAGTCGATCAACATACGCTTTATATCGGCGCCAGTGTCGGAACGGCGATCGGTCCGCGTGATGGCCGTACTGTCGAAATGCTGATGCGTAGCGCCGACTTGGCACTCTACCGTTCGAAAGACCAGGGCGGCGGTGCGCATAACCAATATGAGCCAAAACTGCATGTTCATGCCGAAGAGCGGCGGGTCATGGAAATGGCTCTTCGCAAGGCACTCGACAATGATGAGTTCTCGCTCAACTATCAGCCGGTGGTCAGCGCCGACACTGGTGGGGTGCTTGGTTTTGAAGCCTTGCTACGCTGGACCAATCCGGAATTTGGTGTTGTTTCACCTGCGAAATTCATACCCTTGGCCGAAGACGCGCGGCTGATTGTGCCGATTGGCGAATGGGTGATGCGGACGGCGTGCAAAGAGGCGATGAAATGGCCATCGACCATAAAAATAGCCGTAAATGCTTCTGCCGATCAACTCAGCGATCCAGATTTTCTGGATATGGTTGTATCCGCACTCCAGGAAAGCGGGCTTCCGGCGCATCGTCTCGAAATCGAGGTAACCGAGAGTATCTTCATGCGGGAAGGCACCGGCGCGGCTGAAGTGCTCGATCAAATTATTGCGATGGGCATAAACCTGTCGCTCGATGATTTTGGCACCGGCTATTCTTCCTTGGGCTATCTCCGCAAGACTCGGTTTACCACGATCAAGGTGGACCGCAGCTTTGTTCAAGGTGCGGCCAAGAAGGTTCCCGAGAGCCTCGCGATTATACGCGCTGTGGTGGCTATGGCCGACAGCCTAGGCATGTCGACCACGGCAGAGGGTGCGGAAACCGAAGACGAGGTCAAAATGATCCAGAAGCTGGGCTGCCGCAAAATCCAAGGCTATTATTTTGGGCGCCCGATGATTGCGAGCGATGCGCTGGAACTATTTGCAGGCTATGACATGAGCCAGATTCGCGGCGGATACGCAGCTTAAGCGGCTCTCTGGCCGGGCGGAAATTCGGCTGCTACGATTTGGCCAGTCGCTTCTCAATTCCGCGCCAGATTTTTGCATAGGCTTTGGTCGCAGGGTCGCGCGGCGCAAATTCACCTCCCGGTTTTTTGAGTGTCGTCATGCGTTCGACTGCACTGGACATTGGAATGACCGGCCATTTCTTGTGCCTCGCCAGCGTTTGAAGATGGATCGTTCGCCGCCTGTCTACCATTGTATATACCGGCAAAATCGGCGCGTGCTTGCGGCGTTTTGCATCCAGATAATCTTGCACGTCTTTTAGCGCGCGCTCCGACAGCGGTGAAGGGATAACGGGAGTGATTACCAGGTCGGCGTTGCGTAATATTTGCTCGCTGGTTTCGGTAAGTCCGGGAGGACAATCCAGAATTATCCGGTCATAGTCCTTCTCCAATGTCTTCAGGATTTTACCGAGATATTTTAGTTTATTGATCTGGTATAACAAGCGGTCAAGGCTGCGCAATGATACATCGGCGGCGAGCAAATCGAGATTTTCCATTTCTGTCGCTTTGATCAATTTCTTCGGCTTTACGTCACCGGTAATCAACGCGTGCGCACGATCACTTTTATGGTTTTCGCCATCCAGAATAAATGACGCTGCACCCTGTGGATCCAGATCCCACAGCAACGTTCTACGGGAGGATTTGGTGGCACTGTTCCAGGCAAGATTGACGGCGGTCGAACTTTTCCCGACGCCACCTTTCATGCTGTACACTGCTATAACGGCCATAGAAATCTTCCGGCAATTTCAAAATCATAAGGTCGCGAACAATTTGGTGACATCAGATGATTTGGTAAACCGTGTCTTGCGGACGGCAAAGTCGCACACCCTTGTCGGTCTCTACCAGCGGGCGTTCGATCAAACTCGGCTCACCGGCCATCGCATCCAGTATCTGGTCTGCCGTGGCATCATCGTTCGTCAATCCCAATTCGTCTGCGGGCGAACCCCTTACGCGTAAGCCCTGTTGAGGGGTGATTCCAGCATCCTGGTAGAGCTGTTCCAGCTTGGCACGGGTCGGCGGGCTCTTAAGATACTCTATCACCGTGACATCAATGTCAGGTGCTTCCTCCAATATTGCCAGGGTTTTACGGGATGTGCCGCATTTTGGATTGTGCCAGATCGTTGCTTTCATAAGGGGGGTCTCCGTTGCTCCTATATCGCCCATAAACACCAGTTAGCGACATGTTTCAAAGAAAAATTGAAATCGCAAAAAATGTGTTTGCTTATGAGAACTATTCGCATTAGTTGACTATTGATATTGAGAACGATTCGCAGAAAAGGTTGAAAATGATATTATCCCATGGTCGTAAAATTCGGGTTATGGCAATGTCCGGCGCTGCAGTTCTCGCCCTGCAAGCTGGGCAGGCCCATGCCGCCGAAGAAACCCTGGATGACGCTGGCGCGTATGATGAAAACGAGATCATTGTTACGGGCGAAAAGGACGGTTATGTCGCAATCAGCAGTGCC
Source organism: Parasphingorhabdus halotolerans (assembly GCF_012516475.1). Lineage (NCBI taxonomy): Bacteria > Pseudomonadati > Pseudomonadota > Alphaproteobacteria > Sphingomonadales > Sphingorhabdaceae > Parasphingorhabdus > Parasphingorhabdus halotolerans. Next base: position 2,678,560 of record NZ_CP051217.1, read on the forward strand.
GGACTGAAAACAGGCACGCTACTGCTCGATACACCGCAAACAGTGTCGGTGATTACACGCGAACAGCTGGACGATCAGGCGCTTCAAGATATTGGTGATATTTTGCGGTATACGCCCGGTGCTTCGATTGGGCAGGGTGAAGGCAACCGCGACCAGATCACGATCCGCGGCCAGAATACGACGGCGGATTTCTTCGTCGATGGCATCCGTGACGATGTGCAATATTTTCGGCCGCTCTATAATATCGAGCGCGTAGAAATTCACAAAGGTCCGAATGCGATGATCTTTGGCCGGGGCGGCGGCGGTGGGATCATCAACCGCGTGACCAAATCACCGATTGCCGCTCAACTATCCGGGTCCGTATCCGGCAGCGTAGATAGTTTCGGCGCATTTTATTTGAGTGGAGACATCAACGCGCCGGTCAGTGAGGGCGCTGCATTTCGGATAAACGGGCTTTACGAAGAATTTAACAACCATCGTGATTTTTTTGACGGTCGGCGCTTTGCGATCAATCCGACTTTCGGCGCGGAGCTTGGCGAGAAGAGTCGGTTATTGCTTTCCTACGAATATGTCGATGATGATCGCGGTGTTGATCGCGGCAATCCGGCAGAGCTGCGCACCGCTGCCAGACCCTGCTCTTTTGCTGATCCTTGCGGACCATTATTGGGGTTTCGCGATACTTTATTTGGTCAGGATGGAACCAATCTTACGACCTTGCAGGCGCACGTTCTGAAACTTCGCTTTGAGCATGAATTCAGCGATCAGCTGAGTTTCAATTCGACAACGCAATATGGTAACTATGACAAGCTATACCGTAATATCTATCCCACAGATGCGCGGATTGCAGACATACGTCTAACTCCGGCTGCCGATTCGGTGACGCTGGACGGCTATGTCGATACAACGACCCGCGAAAATTTTGTCACCCAGGGCAATTTGCTATGGACCGGGAACACCGGGATTTTCGGGCACACATTGCTGCTCGGCTATGAATATGGCAAACAGCAGTCGGATAATGCGAGAAGGAACATTTTGTTCGCAGCCAGTAACAGCAACCTTATCACTGTTCCGCTTGCTGATCCGGTTATCGTGACCGCATCCAGTTTTCCCGTAATCAATCGGAATACGAGATCGAACCTCGATTTTCTGTCGCTCTATTTGCAGGACCAGATCCGCATCGGCGAGCATTTCGAAATTATTGGCGGCGTGCGCTTTGACCGCTTTGATCTGGATGTAAATGATATCCGCAACGGTCGGTTGCTCGGCCGGACCGATGAAAAATTCTCTCCGCGTTTTGGCGCGATCTACAAACCGCAAGAAAATATTTCGATATATGCGAGCTACTCCAAGAGTTTCTTGCCACGCTCGGGCGACCAGTTTCTGACATTGACGCCGACCGTTGGCACGACTTTGGGCACGGTTGATCTGGAACCGGAGAGCTTTGAGAATTATGAAATCGGCGCGAAATGGGATTTTGCTAACGGGCTAAGCCTGACCGCCTCATTGTTCCGGCTGGATCGCGATAATCAGGCGACGCTGCTGGATAATCAGGGCAATGCCACGTTGTCCGGTTCCCGTACCGAAGGTTTTGAAGTGCAACTGGTCGGCAAGCTGACCGACAAATGGCAAATCAATGCAGGCTACAGTTATCTTGACGGGCAGCAGCGCAATGCAGCAACCGTTGCCGGTCAAGACTTGCGCCTGTTTCAAGTGCCCCGGCATATGGCGTCGCTTTGGACCAAATATGATGTGTCAGAGAAATTCGCTGCTGGTTTGGGCGTGACCCACCAGTCGAGCCAGTTTGCAACCAACGACAATACCGTCCGTATCCCGGCCTATACCCGCGTTGATGCCGCGCTCTATTATGATGTCAGCGAGAAGGTGCAAGTACAGCTCAACATCGAAAACCTGTTTGACGATACTTATTTTCCGTCCGTGCACAATAACGACAATATCTCGACCGGTGAGCCGATTAATGCGCGTTTGACGGTGAAAGTCGGTTTTTAACGTGTTCCCCAGCGAACGCAGGGGAGCGGTTACTCTTTCGGCGTAAGCGCTGGAACGGCTTTGGCAGCATCTTCAGGATCAATCCCCGGCGGCGGCGCAGCGCTCAGCACATCTGCGCCCCGCGCGACCCGGCCCGCGCGCTGAATCGCTTCGCGAATGCGGGGATAGGTGCCGCAGCGGCAGATATTGGTAATCGCCTCATCAATATCATCGTTGGAGGGACTGGGGTTTTTCTTGAGCAATACCGCTGCTGCCATGATCATACCGGACTGACAGAAGCCGCATTGCGGAACATTTTCTGCTGCCCAGGCCTGTTGCACCGGATGGCTACGGTCGCGGGATAAGGCTTCGATTGTGGTTACAAACCGCCCTTCCATTTCGCCGATGGTTACCAGACAACTACGGATCGCCTCGCCATCCACCTCAACCACACAGGCGCCGCAGTCGCCTGTGCCGCAGCCATATTTGGTGCCGGTCAGATTGGACGCATCGCGCAGCGCCCATAGGAGTGGCGTTTGCGGGTCCATCCGATATTGCACCGGGCGATCATTGACGGTGAATTTCGTCATAGCTACAAATCCGTCATCCTGAACTTGTTTCAGGATCTCTCAAGGGATGCCCTATCGTTATGGAGATGCTGAAACAAGTTCAGGATGACGAAAATTGGATATCTACTCCCGCCAACTCGTGTCTTCGCGGTCCACCAGTCGAACCATAGCATCAAATTCAGGCACGCCTTGCTGGACAGGATCAATTGAGGCCTGCGACAGGTTAGCCATATGCTTGTCGATCACCTCTTGACCGATCATCACCGGTTTCCCCATCGCGAGCGTTTGCATCTGTATCTCACAGGCGCGTTGCAATACCCAGTGGTTGAGGAATGCTTGCTCCAGCGTCCGCCCCATAACCACCGGCCCATGATTTTCCAGCAACATCATCCGTTTTTTGCCGAGGCTGGCAAGGAAGCGCGGGCCTTCGTCGTCATGCACCGTAATGCCTTCAAACTTGTGATAGGCTAGGCGGGGAACAATCGCAGCGGCGTAAAAGTTTATTGGCTGTAATCCGCCCTCGACCGATGACACCGCCATGGTTGCGGTAGTGTGGGTGTGGATGATCGCATGAACATCGGGCAGTTCGCGGTGGAACAGGCTGTGCTGGGTGAAGCCCGCCTTGTTCACCGGATAGGTCGAGCCATCAAGCGTGTTGCCATCGATATCAATCTTGACCAGTGTTGAGGCGGTGACTTCGCTGAAATGCAGGCCATATGGGTTGATCAAAAATGCATCATCTTCGCCGGGTACTTTCAGGGTGATATGGTTGAAAATCATCTCGTCCCAGCCGAGATAGGCGAAAATCCGGTAACAGGCTGCAAGCCGTTGCCGCGCTTTCCATTCCGCTTCACTGCAGCTCGATTGCACGTTGATTGCCGTAGCCATATCTCATCTCCTGATTTCTCAATTATCACAGCTTGTATAGCAACTATCGGCGAAATGCGAATGCCAAGAGCTTTGCAATTGCCGGAAATATATGGCTCTCCGCTGGTTTAATCTATGCTGATTCTTTGTCCAAATTGCTTGAAATCGTCGTTTCATGCTGGTAGGCGGCACGGGATTGCGATGAGTGATTCATTCGCAAACCCTTTTTTACGGCACTTTGAATTTTGAGCCAGCCGATGTTTCTGCTGGCAATATACAGGTTTTGAACGGAGTTACTCAGTCTTATGCAAATCATGGTTCGCGACAATAATGTTGATCAAGCCCTTCGGGCGCTGAAGAAAAAATTGCAGCGTGAAGGCGTTTACCGCGAAATGAAACTCCGTCGGCACTACGAAAAACCATCTGAAAAGCGCGCTCGTGAAAAAGCCGCCGCTGTTCGTCGCGCCCGCAAAATGGATCGCAAGCGCCAGGAGCGCGACGGCACGATATAGGGTAACCTAGCTCCTTAACATTAGCAGATTGGTTTTTAGATATGTCCGTTACAACCGTTCCCATCCAGCCAATCAAAAAAGGATCGCTGACCAAGCTTTGGATTGGGCTGGCGGTCGTTTTGCTTATTGCGGCAGGGCTTGCTTATATCGGAACGCAGAACGCGGTTGTAACCGGTGCCACCAACGAACAGTTTCTGGCGGATAATGCGACCGAAGATGGCGTCGTGACGACTAAATCCGGTCTGCAAATCAAGACCATCAAACCGGGTGAGGGGCCATCTCCCACCGCAACTGATACGGCATTGGTCAAATATGAAGGCACGTTGCGCGATGGCACGGTGTTTGATGCCAACGAGCAGACACCCATGCCGGTTGGCGGCGTCGTCCCCGGCTTTTCCGAAGCACTGCAGTTGATGCAAAAAGGCGGCGAATATAAAATCTGGATTCCATCGGAGCTGGCTTATGGTGAGGCCTCTCCCGGTCCTGAACTGCCTGCCAATTCGCTCTTGATCTTTGATGTTAGCTTGCTTGATTTTATCACGCAGGAGCAGATGCAGCAAATTCAGCAGATGCAGCAGCAGGGTCAAATTCCGGGTGGACCAGGCTCTCCAGCGGCCCCGGGCGGACCTCCTCCCGGGCAATGAAACGGATAATCGAGGCTCTTCTTAACTTTGCGTAAATTTCTGATATTCGCTGCGGCCGTTGGACTGGTCGGCTCCGCATCATCCACAATATTATCTTCCCCTGTTTTGGCGAAGTCCGCATCAAGCGCCAATGCGCTTCCGGCGGGTGCGAAGCTGAAGACGATCAAGCAGGGTCAAGGTGCACCGCCTCTGGCAACCGATACTATTCTGGCAAATTATCAGATCACGATCAAAGGCGAAGATCAGCCGATTAACGGCGTTTGGGAAACTTTCCCCGCCGATCAGACACTTAAAGGCCTCAGCAGCGCGCTTCTCAAAATGCAGAAGGGCGGACGCTACCGAGTGACCCTGACCGCTGATCAGGCTTTCGGCGAATTTTCTCCGTTTCCGCATATTCCGATCGATAGCGTGCTTGATATCAATGTGGAACTGCTGGACTTCAGGCAGCAGCAGGTGGCACCGATCATCGGTTCCGCTGCAAGAGATGACCAGACTGCAGAGCCTGCAGTAACGCCGGACGTGATCAAATATGCGGTGAACCAGCCGGATGTTGTCACCCAGCCAAGCGGTCTTAAATATAAGCAGCTTGCTGCGGGTGAAGGTGACCGGCCAGACAAAAGCGCTACAGTATTGGTTGGCTATGAGGGGCGCTTACTCAACGGCAAAGTCTTCGACTCCAATGTGCAGGCCAGTTTTCCGGTCGCTGGCGTGGTGCCCGGATTTGGTGAGGCGTTACAGCTCATGCAAAAAGGCGGCAGCTACCGGGTGTGGATACCGCCCGCACTCGGATATGGCGACCGGGGAGCCGGCGAGGCCGTGCCTCCCGGTGCATGGTTGATTTTTGATGTAAAGCTGCTTGATTTTATTAGCGCTGAAGACCTCAAGAAGCTGCAAGCTGGCGCAGGTTCGCGCAATTAGGCGGGGCGAAAGTTAAAGCCGCTCGGCCTGCGCTATAGCTTCCGATGATCGGAGCGCCGACAATATTCGCATCAGATGATGCACATTATGTACTTCCAGATCGACTTCAAAAGTGTGAAACGGCGCGTCGCGATTGGTCATTCGAAGGCGCAAGATATTGGCGTTGTGAAAGCCAAAAATACCGGCCATTTCGGCCAATGTCCCCGGTTTGTCATGAAGGACAACAGCCAGTCTTGCCGCCGCGCCGTCGCTATCTGCGCCCCAGCTTAGATCGACCCAGTCAGCATCCACGCCGTCGGCTAGTTGCAGGCAATCAATCGCGTGTACTTCGACATTTTGACCGCTGCGACGCAGGCCAACAATCCGGTCTCCTGGCACCGGGTGGCAGCATTCCGCGAGATCAAATGCAACGCCCGGCGTCAAGCCTTCGATAGATATGGCGCGATCCTGTTCCGGCCATTTTCGGTCAGCATCATTGTCGTTGACGCTGCCCGGCATCAAAGCTTCCATCACGTCCCGGTTGCTTATGTGATGGGTGCCGATCGCCATCATCAGATCGTCCATTTCTTCCAACTCCAGCCGCTTTAGCGCCAGTTTTTCGGCCTTCCTGCCGATTTTCCCGGGCAATCGCTCGACGATTTCGTCATAGAGCTTGGTGCCGATTTCAATAATTTCATCCCGTTCCTTGAACCTGACAAACCGCCGGATCGCCGCGCGCGCTTTGCCGGTGATAACAAAGGACAACCAACCGGGCTGCGGTTCCTGCCCGTCTGATTTCAGCACCTCGACGACATCGCCATTGAGAAGCTGGGTGCGCAGCGGCACATGGCGACCGTTTACCTTGGCTCCAACCGCCTGGTTTCCCAAATCGGTGTGCACGGCATAGGCAAAGTCGACGGTGGTCGCACCCTTGGGAAGCTGGAGCAAAGTGCCCTTGGGCGTAAACGCGAAAATCCGGTCCTGATACATGGCGAGTTTGGTATGCTCGAGCAGCTCTTCGGCATCTTCGGCATGATCGAGGATTTCGATAAGATCGCGAATCCAGCCTGCTTGACCATCCGGCTGCTTGCCCTGTTTATAGGCCCAGTGTGCAGCCAGTCCGAATTCATTGTCTTCATGCATCCGGTTAGAGCGGATCTGGATTTCAACTCGCATGTTATTCCTGTGCATGATTGTCGTGTGGATAGAGCGATAACCATTGCGCTTGGGTGTGGAGATATAATCCTTGAACCGCCCGGGTACCATTTTCCATTTCTCGTGCAGAATTCCGAGCGCCCGATAACATTCCGCGCTGTTGTCAGTAATCACGCGAAAAGCCATAATGTCGGTCAGCTGTTCAAAGCTGACATGGCGCTCCTGCATTTTCCTCCAGATGGAGTAGGGATGCTTTTCGCGACCGCTGACCTCGGCGGCTAGTCCGGCATTGGCGAGTGCTTTCTGGATTGAGCCAGCAATTTTCTCAACTTGGCCTTCGTCGCCTTCCTTAATCTGCTTTAATCTGCCGGTGATCGTTTCATAAGCTTCCGGTTCGAGATGGCGAAAGGCAAGCAATTGCATCTCGCGCATATATTCATACATGCCGATGCGTTCCGCCAGTGGTGCATAAATATCCATGGTTTCGCGGGCAATGCGCTGGCGTTTCTCTTCACTCTTGATAAAATGTAACGTACGCATATTGTGCAGCCGATCGGCAAGCTTAACCAGCAGCACACGAATATCATCTGATAGAGCAAGCAAGAACTTGCGCAGGTTCTCCGCCGCACGTTCGTCCTCGGTCTGCGCTTCAATTTTGGAGAGTTTCGTTACGCCGTCAACCAGCCGCGCGATATTCTCACCGAAGAGTTTTTTGATCTCGTCAACCGTGGTGAGTGTATCTTCCACAGTGTCGTGGAGCAGGGCAGTGACAATCGTTTCCTGATCCAGCCGCAGGTCGGTCATCAGGCCTGCCACTTCAATCGGATGACTGAAATAGGGATCGCCGCTCGCCCGCTTCTGGCTGCCGTGCATTTTAACCGAATAGACATAGGCGCGGTTGATCAGATCTTCATCCGCCTCCGGGTCATATTCACGCACCCGCTCTACAAGTTCATATTGTCTTAGCACCGGGCCAAGGTGTCGCGCTTTGTTCGCAGGAGCAACAAAAAACCAATATTTGGGACAAAAAAATAGCGCCGATGCCAGTCGGTTGATCCAGTAAATGCTGGATTCAGACAGCATCGGCGCCCCATTTTACTGGGAAGTTCTGACCGGCAGTGGTCCGGGGTAGAAAATCCGGACCCAACGGGGATTGAGAGACCGGTCAGGAAAGAGTTAGATGAGGGGGCGTATCAGTCGTTGCATTTGGCTAGTGCCGCTTCGTCAATCGGCTCGCCTTTGTAGGAGAAAGAAGCGAGGGGCCCGACTTCGTCTGCGAGCTTGGCACAAACCGTTTTCACAGAGGAGCTACTTGCGCCGGCTCTGCATTCGGTTCCGGCGCATTTGACGACGGTTCCGCGAATTATGTGGTTAGCAGCTTCGACGGGTGCCATCAGTTCAGCGGTGTAGACAACGGGATTGCCACGGGCTTGCCCTGCACTGGCAGTAAAGAGGACGGTGGTTACCATCATTGCTGTAGCAAGCGCAGAGGCGGTCCGGAGAGGGTTTTGGAAGAGAGTCATCGTATTTTCCTTTTTTAATCATTCCCTGGGGAGGAGGGGATTTAGCGTTTGCAATTTAGGTTGCGAATCAGTACTTAGTTTAATAGGTTTTAAGTTGCAACTAAAAACTTAAATTTATTTTTGGCATTCTCCGAAATTGGGTTAGGACCGGCAGATGGATGATTTGAACAGACAGGGACTCGCACGCGATCTGCAAAACCTATCATCGGAGTGCAGTTTACCCGTATCGCTGGAAGTTATTGGCGAACGCTGGTGCTTCATGATTTTGCGATCCGGCTTCAGCGGCGTACGCCATTTTGAGGATTTTCTGTCTGAAATCGGTATAGCCCGCAACATATTGGCGAACCGTCTCACGCGGATGGTCGACGCAGGTATAATGACCCGCAGGCCGTGCGATCATGACAAACGCAAGGTCGAATATCAGCTCACGGAAAAAGGTGCGGATTTGCTGACAACCATTGTGGCGATGCGGCAATGGGGCGAAAAATGGGAAACTGGTGTGGTTTCAAACCCGGTTTTGGCCGACGCGCGGGATCGCCAACCGATTGCGAAAATCGTCATTCAATCCCATGACGGGCGAGAACTGGGTCTGGAAGACCTTTGCTGGATCGATGAAGCGGAATTGCGCGATCATGCGTCGAATAATTCCACGGATCGCGCGGATATTAATGTGCGCCATCTGAGGGAAATCAACGAGCCTTCAGCCGCTTAGGCCCCGCCCCGACAAACGTCTTCGTCAGGCATTAACGCCTATTCTTTCACATAAATGCTGTTAATCGGCCGTTCCATGACCTTGCGAACCATAGGCTCGAAAAACTCCAGCGGCGCGCTGTCATAATTGGCGTCAAATGCGGACTGGTCATATTTTTCGCAAAATTCGGCACAATCCTCGAAATGTTCATGTCCACGGAAATTCTCGCGCATATCTCGATCTTGCCCGAGATGGTGGAAGAAATAATAGCCTTGGAAAATACCGTGTTTCTCGGTGATCCAATGGAGCTTATCGCTGACAAATGGCTTGAGGATGGCCGCTGCCACATCGGGATGGTTGTAGGTGCAAAGCGTATCACCGATATCATGCAGCAACGCCATCACGACGTAGTCATCATCCCGGCCGTCGCGGTGCGCCCGTGTTGCTGTTTGCAGGCTATGTTGCAGGCGGTCGATGGGAAAGCCGCCGAAGTCGCCGTCGAGCAAGCGCAAATGGTCAAGCACCCGGTCGGCCACCTTGCCGGCAAAAGGCATGAAATGGCCGGAGATGATCTTCCAGTCTTCCTGCGTGCCTTCTTCCATGGAAGGGAATTTCGCTCTGGTTTCGTTTGGGCCGCCCATTTCTCTCTCCTAATTTTGAGGCCGTTATTTTTGGCCCGCATCCTGCGTCGCATTCACGACTTTCCAAAACATTGACACATTTGATTCCGTAAGAAAGCAAACATCTTTGCATTTGCATGAAAACAATTGTCTTGGATATCTTATTTCGCCAAATGATAGGCGATTCTTTCCCAAACGGCAATGCCGCGCTATAGATAGGGCCATGGCCGCAATGCAAATCCGTCCCCAACCGTTTTTTAATAACAAAAACCGTGCCTTCTGGAACCTTCAATCGGCCGGTTGGGCTGGGGCGCTGGTGCTGCGCGCAATATCGGGTATCGCCAATCAGGTGCCGCTCGATTTTCTGGTTCCGGTTATTATTTCAACCATAACTGGCTATTCTATCTCCTTGTTACTTTCCGTGGTTTACAAAAACCTGATTCACCGCAAGCCGCTGGTGATGTGGGGCACAACTGCTTTCATGCTGGCAATCGCAGCAGCGTTGTTCGCATTTATTGATGGCTGGGTGTTCATGATATTAAACCCCGCCACTGAAGTCGGTTTCGGCAGCTTGTTTTTAGCCAATCTCTATGTCGATATCACCATGCTCGGGGCTTGGTCGGCGCTCTATTACGCGATCAACTATTTTCTGCGGGTAGAAGAGCAAAATGACCAGCTCATGCAGCTGGAAACGCAGGCGACCAGGGCGCAGCTGGCGATGTTGCGCTATCAGTTGAACCCGCATTTTCTGTTTAACACGCTGAACAGCATTTCGACTCTGGTTTTGCTAAGACAGACTGAGCCTGCCAACGCAATGATCTCCAGATTGTCGTCATTCTTGCGCCATACACTCGTGAACGAGGTGCACAGCCGGGTTACGCTTGAGCAGGAAGTGGAAACCTTGCACCTCTATCTCGATATCGAGAAAATGCGATTTGAGGAACGGCTGAGACCCAGTTTTGACATAGATCCTGCCGTGCGCGATGCGCTGTTGCCATCTCTGCTCCTCCAGCCGCTGGTTGAAAACGCTATTAAATATGCCGTGACACCAAAAGAAGAAGGTGCCGATATTTCTGTTTCGGCAAAGTTGAACGGCGATACAGTTGAAATCGTGGTAGCAGATACTGGTCCGGGAAAGAACGGTCCTGTAAATACGCATGCCAGCTCCACTGGTGTCGGGCTTGGCAATATTCAGGAGCGATTAAACCAAGCTTATGGAGAAGCACATAGATTTGAGATAGTTTCTTCGGCTGGCGGCGGTTTTACCGTCAAGATCGCGTTCCCCTTTGAAACACGGGAGCAAATAGAGCGTAAAGCTATCGAAGATGCACAATCTTCCGACCCGAGCGCCAACAGGGGTGGGTATAACGAGGCTATTTTTGGGGAGCATGCAACCAACGGGGAGATATTGCCACAACCGGTGGATCAACTGAATGCAGGATCTAATCCAGAGCCAAATTCAGGAAATGACACCGGGTCAGGCGCAAAACCAGCAACGTCTCCAGCAGTGGCGACATTGCAGCACAAGGAAATATAGGCATGACAATCAAGACAATTTTGGTGGACGATGAGAAGCTCGCAATTCAGGGTCTGCAAATCCGCTTGGAGAAATTTGAAGATATCGAGATTGTTGATACTTGCAGCAATGGACGTGAGGCGATCCGCAAGATTAAGACGCTTAAGCCTGATCTGGTGTTTCTGGATATCCAGATGCCGGGATTTGACGGTTTCTCTGTGGTACAGGGCGTCATGGAAATCGAACCGCCATTGTTTATTTTCGTGACCGCTTATGCCGACCATGCGGTGCGCGCTTTCGAAGCGTCCGCGATTGATTATCTGGTCAAGCCTGTCGAGGAAGACCGACTGGCCGATGCGCTCGACCGGGTCCGCAAAAGACTCACCGAAAAACGCGGCGCAGAGGAGATTGAAAAGCTCAAAAATGTACTGAACGAAGTCGCGCCCAATGCGATTGCGGATATGGAACATAATGACGAACCAGCCGCCGCTAACCGATATGAAAAACTGATCAACGTCAAAGACCGTGGCCAGATTTTCCGGGTCGATGTGGATACGATTGAGCGGATAGATGCAGCGGGTGACTACATGTGTATTTATACAGCAGATAATTCCCTGATTTTGCGCGAGACAATGAAAGACCTGGAAAAGCGCCTCGATCCGCGCAACTTCCAGCGCGTCCACCGTTCTACAATCGTTAACCTCAGCCAGGTGCGTGAAGTGAAGCCGCACACCAACGGTGAGTGTTTTCTGGTACTCGGTTCAGGCGCGCAGGTGAAAGTATCACGCAGCTACCGCGATGTCGTCGCGCGGTTTGTCCATTAGGTTCGGGGCGGCGCATCGCGAAAAATTCTTTGAGCAATAGCGCCGCAGCATCGGCCTCGAATCCGCTATAAACGTCCGGCGCATGATGACAGGTTTCTTGGTCGAAAAACCTCACGCCACTCTCTACGGCACCCCCTTTGGGATCCGGTACACTATAATATAAGCGCCTAATTCTGGCATGGGAGATCATGCCTGCGCACATGGTGCAGGGTTCCAGCGTCACCCACAGATCGCAGTTATCAAGCCGGTCATTCTGTAGGTGCACCGCCGCCTCGCGCATGGCTACTATTTCTGCATGGGCGCTGGGATCTGCATTGGTGCGCGAGAGATTATATCCGCGTCCGATAATCGCGCCGTTGTGAACCACGACAGCGCCGACCGGTACTTCTCCGCGTTGTTGCGCCGTCCGAGCCAAGGCAAGCGCTTCAGGCATGAAAGAGGTGAACGGATCTTGAGCCATGATGAGGCGACTAGCGCGAAAGCCGCGCATTGGCCAGAACAGGAAGCAATTATCTCCCCGCAATGCTTGACGAACCGGCAGATTGTGGTTAGGTGCCCACTCTTTCCCGCATGGGAATCACTCAACAACAAAAAAATTGGACTTATGCGATGTCGCGGATTTGCGAACTGACAGGTAAAACTCGGATGGTGGGTAATAATGTTTCCCACGCGAAAAACCGGACCAAGAAAACCTTTTTGCCCAACCTGCAAAATGTGACCTTGCTGTCCGATGCTCTGCAAAAAGGTGTCAAACTGCGTGTTTCAACCCATGGCATACGGTCGGTTGAGCATGTCGGTGGTCTTGACAACTGGTTGTTGAAAACATCGGACGACAAGCTGAGCCTCAAGGCGCGCCGTCTGAAAAAGGAAATCGTCAAAAAGCAGCCTGCTGCCGCTTAAGCGAATCGCATATCTGGCTTGGCTATTGGCCGAGCGATGAAAAGCCGGGGTCCGCTCCGGCTTTTTCTTTGCCTGGGATTGCAGGCGGTCCCTTGCGTTTCTGTTTGCCTTTAAGCAGACGGAATTTCAGTAATATCGTCTCCTGCACGGCGTTGAAATTATCATCCGATGCGATCCAGATGATTTTTTCGCCGCCTTCTTCAGTCACAGCCAAGGCTTCCATATTGTCCACCCGCATCGGCGGTTTGAGCGTCGCAATTTTAGTGGACGTCCAGACACGATCCGGTTTTATCTCCGAAGGCTTGGCGACCGACAGGATCGCTGACACGCCGTCGAGTGGCGTAAAACGACGGTGCAGCAACAAAGCCTGATCATTCCCAAAAAGAACCGCATCGGTCAGATTATAGCCATCCGGCGGTTGATATCCAAAACGTACTGATTTGGTGTCGGGTTCGGCGGGATCGCCGTCAAATATAAGCGCCTGATAACCGCCTTTTGAGAAAGGAGCCTTCTCGGAAAAGACCAGAAACCGATTTTCGCCGGTTTTTTGATCGACAAGGCGAAGCATGGCTTCTGCTCCACCATTTTGCGGCCATTTCTGCATTTTCGGAACCTTTTGCGACGCCTCCTTACGCGCAAAGGAAGGACCATAGCGCCAGAGCTCGTGGTGATGCTCATAGCCTACCCAATATTGCCCAGTGCGCGGATCATATACCAGCGATTCTGCATCCCATTTTTCTTTCGCAAATTCGTTCATTTTGGCCGGCCCATCGGGCAACGGCGCAATAAACGGGCGTACGGCCTTGTTGTTTTGTTCATCCAGAGTGAAGCCAATCAACACACCCGCGTCGCTCAAAAAGAAAAAGCGGTTATCAGCAAGTGCAAGCATTGATGAAATGCCACCGAAATCACCATTGCCGCTGGTCATTCTCCAGCCTGCCAAAAATTCCAGTCGGCCAACGCTTGTTCGCAGAGGGTTATCAGAACTGAAGCGGATTGGTTCCAGGTTGATATACTGGCTGTTGTTTTTCGGCGGCGTTGGCCCGTGAACATAAGTTACAGGAACCAGAAAAAAGAGCAGAGAAAGGCAGGCGAACAATCGGGTCACACCGCGTCTCCTAACCGATTAACCGCTGGAAATATATTCTATTCTGGACGCTGGCGTGAAAGATAAGCTAAACGGCGGCCAGAACATGTAGGACGCCCGACTATGAAGAAAATATACCCTGATGCGGCCGCTGCGCTCGAAGGTTTGCTATTTGATGGCATGCATCTTTGTGTCGGCGGATTTGGCCTTTGTGGTATTCCCGAACGGCTGATTGACGCGCTGCGAGATGCTGGCGTCAAAGACCTCACTATCGCTTCCAACAATGCCGGTATTGATAATGAAGGACTGGGCAAGCTGCTGCGATCTAGGCAGGTAAAAAAAATGATCTCGTCTTATGTCGGTGAAAACAAGGAATTCGAGCGACAATTTCTGTCTGGCGAACTCGAAGTGGAATTTTGTCCGCAAGGGACTTTGGCGGAGCGCTGCCGTGCAGGCGGAGCAGGGATTCCTGGCTTTTATACCAAAACAGGCGTTGGCACGCAGGTCGCCGAGGGCAAGGAAGTGAAAGAATTTGACGGCGAAGATTATATACTTGAGCGCGGCATATTTGCTGACGTCTGCCTGATAAAAGGCTGGAAAGCGGACATGGCGGGCAATCTTATCTTCCGCAAGACCGCCCGCAACTTCAACGCGCCGATGGCCACGGCTGGGAAAATCTGCGTCGCGGAGGTGGAAGAGATCGTCGAAGTTGGCGCGCTGGACCCTGATGCCATTCATCTGCCGAGCATTTATGTAAAGCGCCTGATCTGCGGTGCGCCCTATGACAAGAAAATCGAGTTCCTGATGACGCGTGAACGGGAAACTGCTTGATGCAGCCCAGGCATCTATCCTTGTTGGCAATCTCTGTAGTGCCTCTGCTTTCCGGTTGTGTCGCCGCGCTATTGCCAATCGCGGCTGCCGGTATGATGGGCAAGACCGAGATAGACCGGGTAAAGGCGAAGAGGGAATTTGTAGCGAGCGGTGCGGTGGAGGTTTTTCTTCCGACAAATGTCGATACGGTATTGGCCGCTGAAACATCCGATTCTCGAACCGACTTCACCGGGCAGGGTGGCGCAATCGATGAGCCTGACACGGCCTTGAGCGATGAGAGCCGACAATATCTTTCCCGGTTTTTCAGGCCTCTGGACGTGCTACAACCGCGACCATATGATGATTTCGCGCGTTATGCCTTGGGCCAGGCGGTCAAATTGGAAGCCGGCGAGGGGGTCAAGTCGGCAGTTCTCGTGCCGCGTGTCGACATCTTCAAGCCAAAAACAGTGCGCTGTGAAGGCAAGCCTCTGGCCGTACTCATCGATATGGACGACAAGTCGAACAGCGGCTGGTCCCGCTCGGAAACACTTTACCGTCAAAACGGTCTGGTAGAGGCGCTTGGCGAGTTGCGAGCTGCCAAAATTAGTGTGATCTGGTTGTCGGACGAACCCAGTGTCTTATCCGACCGGATCAGCGCGATATTGAAGGATGCCGAGCTGTCAGCGAGTGGCGCTGATGATTTCCTGTTTCTCGACCGGGGCGGTGAAGACCGCAAGCAGGAACGCCGCTGGGACGCGGCCAACAACTACTGCATTGTGGCTATGGCCGGGGACAGCCGCTCGGATTTTGATGAACTATACGATTATCTGCGTGACCCTGATGGCGCGATAACTTTGGAGCATATGTTTGGTAATGGCTGGTTTATCGCACCGCCACCGCTGGTCACCAGCGCCGGAGATGATGCCGTCGAACTCGAAGAAGAAGGATAACAAATGCCTTGGGACAGAAACCAGATGGCGGCGCGGGCTGCCAAGGAGCTGCACGACGGCTATTATGTCAACCTTGGTATTGGTATCCCGACGCTGGTTGCAAACCATATTCCGGATGGTGTGGAAGTAACACTGCAATCTGAAAACGGAATGCTTGGCATCGGGCCGTTCCCTTATGAAGGCGAAGAAGATCCCGATCTGATTAACGCGGGCAAGCAAACGATCAGCGAGCTGCCTTCAACGAGCTATTTTGGCAGTTCCGACAGTTTCGCGATGATCCGTGGCGGTCATATAGATCTGACCGTATTGGGCGCGATGGAAGTGGCTGAAAATGGTGATATCGCCAACTGGATGATCCCCGGGAAAATGATCAAGGGCATGGGCGGTGCGATGGATCTGGTTGCAGGCGTCAAGAAGATCATTGTGGTGATGGATCACTGTGCCAAGGATGGATCGCCCAAATTTATTCCCAATTGCACACTGCCGCTGACCGGCACCAATGTGGTGGATATGATTATCACTGACCTTTGTGTGTTCCAACGGACAGACCATGATAGCCAGTTCCGGCTGATCGAGCTGGCACCGAATGTGAACGCGGAGGACGTCGCGGCCAAGACCACCGCACAATATGGGGTTGCTGTCTAGCAGCGCACAATGAAAAAACTGCTAGTTCTATTATTCGCGCTGGCTGCGATCTCGCTCGTTGTCTGGTACAGTTATCGGGCGTTTACCGGACAGCAGGTGGATTTTCCGGTCATGGCGGCAGGAATAGCGGGTCCGAAGGATACACTACCTGACACTCCCGAAGAATGGGATGGCCGGATCGATTATCGCGCGCTGGACCGGCAGCTGGTCGCGCTCTCGCTACGACCCGAAATGGCTGGTCTTGCGGTGGCCATTGTTGAAGATGGCGAGCTTCGCTTTGTCAGCACCTATGGCGTAACCGACAAACGGTCGCGCGAGCCGGTAACGCCGGAAACCGTGTTCCGCTGGGCTTCGGTTTCAAAGACTGTCGCAGGAACATTGGCCGCCAGACTGGTGACCGAAGGCAAGCTTGATATCGATCAGCCGCTCGCCAGATGGAACAGTACACTGCGTCTGCCAGGCGGCGCGAATGACTATGTGACGCTCGCCCAGCTCATGTCGCATCGCAGCGGGCTCACCAAAAATGCGTTTGACCGCAAACTTGAGGATGGAGACAGCCCCGGACTGCTCCGCAACCAGCTCGCCACGGCACCGTTGCAATGCGTTCCAGGTGAGTGCCACACTTACCAGAATATCGCGTTCGATGCGTCAAGCGAGATATTGGGAGCCGCTGCCGGCGAACCTTATCCGCAAGCGGTTGAGGACAATTTGTTTAAACCGCTCGGCATGACCAGCGCCAAATTTGGCATGGCAGGCCTGACCGGCGCTAAAAGCTGGGCGCACCCGCATCGTGGATATGAGGTGCGCGTGCCGGTGGAATCATATTGGCGCTTGCCCGCCGCAGCCGGAGTCAACAGCAATATCCTGGATATGGCGCGGTGGATGCAGGCGCAGATGGGTGAAAACAGTGATGTTCTCCCGAGCGAAGCTCTGATGCTGGCCCATGCCCCACTTACCAAAACGCCCCGGCTCTACAGTGGTGACCTTGCGCGCGCGCTTTCTAACGCCGCTTATGGGCTGGGCTGGCGCAGCGTCACTTATGCAGGACATCGGCTGATTGGTCATTCAGGAGCGGTAGACGGGTTTCGCGCCACGATGATTTTCGATCCGGTGACACGCACGGGCGTGGTCGCGATGTGGAATAGCGGGTGGGGTATTCCGTTTCGCATTCCCTTTGCTGCGCTCGACAGCTATTATCGTCGCGAGACCAGCAATTGGCTGGACACGAGCGACATTCCGCTTCCCGATCCGCCACCGGTTGAGACGGGAACTATGAGCCAGTGATCACCAGAGTTTAGATTCTGCACCATGTTGCCTTATTGTTGGCAGAATATATGATGTTTCCAGTTGATATTTTGAGCCAGGGGCCGTAACCGCATGAAGATGATTATCTTGACCATATTGGCGCTGGTCGCTGCCGTTGGCCTTTATCTCTATTCGGCTTCCCCTCCGGGATTGCTGAGCAAATACGATGCGGTGATGGGTGGTGGCTCGGGCACCAAACTGGTTGGTCAAGACATAGCTTTTGGTGACCATGGCCAGATGCTTGATGTGTGGGGCGCTAACGACATGGTGGCTGATTCCAAAAAACCGGTATTGATATTCTGGCATGGCGGCGGATGGGTTAAAGGATCCCGCCAGGATTATGCTTTCGCCGCCAAGGCCTTTGCGAAAGCGGGGTTTATCGTTGTCGTTCCCGATTACCGCAAGGTACCACAGGTGCATTTCCCCGCATTTATTGAAGATGGCGCGCAGGCTGTGCGCTGGGTGCAGGATAATATCGCGAAATATGGCGGGGATCCTGAGCGGCTTGCGTTTTCAGGGCATAGTGCGGGCGCGCATACGGCTGTGCTGCTGGCGCTCGACCCGAGCTGGCTTGCGGCCGCCGGCGTGAAAATTTCCTCGGTGCGTGCTGTGGTTGGGATGAGTGGCCCCTATGATTTCTATCCATTCGATAAAAAACGTTCGATTGACGCTATGAGCAAATATAAGAAACCCGAGCGGACCCAGCCGGTAAATTTTGCAAGGGCAGATGCGCCGGCGATGCTGCTGCTAACCAGCAGTGAAGACACAACGGTGCGGCCTTATAATGCCGTCAACCTAACGTCCAAGCTGGAAGGGGCCGGAGCTAAGGTGGAGATGATCAACTATAAAGGGTTGGATCACGAAGATGTGGTGATGGCCCTGTCGATCCCGTTTCGCGATAAGGCGACGGTCCTGACAGACAGCGTTACCTTCCTGAAAGCAAATGTGATCAGCGCCGTGCAACCGCTAGCGCAAACAGCCCCCGGTCACCCATCTCCCAAGTAACGTTCAGCTGAGTTTCGTGGATCAGCCAGCCGGTCCCATTGCGCGCCAGTTGGTGGACATAATATCCGCCTATAGAGTGCATCTCCCGCAAATCACCAGTCACAAGATGATGATGCGCGGATACATAGCAAGTGCAGGTCGCATTATCGCCGTTCACTGCAACGGCGAAATTCGTGAGTACATGCTGGGTTGCATCAAACGGCTCGAGCGCAGCGCGGACGCCTGTCACCCAGTCATCAGCAGCCATCGTCACCGCAGGATCGCCGGACCAGCTGGAAAAATCCATGGTGATTTCGTCGGTAAAGATCGAGCGGTATAATTCCCACTTGTGCTGATCTATGCCGGTGGAATAGTTCAGCACATGGTTGGTAATTTTCGTCCGGTCGACTAGCTCTTCGTGGGTCATGATATCTCCCTCATTGCAATAAACTTTGGCTGGCATGAACGGCGCGGGTCGCCCAGGCTTTCGGGCTAATCCCGCCAGTGTGCGGCACCTCAATATCAATATCGACATGGTCGCCGAGCAAGGTGACAAATTCTTTTAACGGAAAGATTCCATCTCCGGGAATTTGCCGGTTCATGGCTTCTGCAATATAGTCGTCAGATAGCCGAAAGTCAGGGCCATCGCAGATTTGGGCATAGCCAATCATTTCAGGGTCCAAAGCCTCCATCTGTTCCAAGGCACCGCCGGTGCGAAACAGATGCAGCGCATCAATCGCGATTTTCAGATTAGCTTGGCCCATGCGGTCGTGCCAGGCCTTCGCGGCGATGAGGCTATCGCACCCTTTGGCAAAGCCGGTAAACTCCAGGCCGACTTCCATTCCAAGCGAAGTCGCGAGGGCGCATAGCTTGGCGAGCTGGTCTTCCGCCCGAATGATGCTGGTTTCATGAATATGGGTGACCGCACGCGTCGCTCCCAAATCCGCAGCCAGTTCCAGCGCACCAGTATATTCAGAGACATCGCAATCCGGCATGATCGGGAAATATTCGGCATTGATGATCGAGACGTGGTGGTCCCGCAGAAATTTTTTGAAAGAACCTGCATTATCGGCGTCGACGACTGGAAACATGTTCGATCCGCCTGCATGTCGCGGAGATGCGGTAAACAGACACACACGGCGCAATCTCATCTCAGCTGCAAAGCGCACCAGTCCTTCGGGGCCGCCGTCCATCATCGTAATCTGGTGAAGTGCCAATTCGCGCATCGCTTTTGTTTACAAGGCTGCGCTCGTATTTCACCTATGCAATTGGAGCAGAAGCGGACTGAAAGCTAATGAATATGCTAGGTCGCGTTGATCAGCGGCGGCTCTAGACTGCACATCGGAGAAACAAACCGGCGCAAGGAAGCAAGTCCGGGAAAAAAGGAATCAGAATGCGAGAAGAGGATATTATTTCCATAAGTGATGTTGTGCGGTTTCAAGCACAGGAACAACCCGATGCCGTGGTCTTCACGTTCGAAGGTGACGAGATGACCTATGCTCGGTTGGACCGGGACAGCAACCGCGCGGCGCAAGCGCTGGCCTCCAAAGGCGTTGGCAAGGGTGACCGGATTTCCTATATGGGGAAAAACTCGCATCTCTATTTTGAAATATTGGTTGGAGCAGCCAAGCTGGGCGCGGTGATGGTGCCGGTCAACTGGCGGCTGGCCCCGCCGGAAGTGGCCTATATTCTCAACGACTGCGGCGCGAAAATCATGTTTATCGGGCCGGGTTTTGATGAACTTGTCCGTAAAATAAAGCCTGCGTTGCAACATGTCGAGATGATCTTTGGCGCGGAGAAAGCGGAGGGTGATTTCGCCTCTTATCCTGCTTGGCGGGATGGTTTTGAACCGATTGATCCGATGGTGGAATGCGCCGCCGATGATGACGCGCTGCAACTTTATACCTCGGGGACGACCGGTCACCCCAAAGGCGCGATCATGACCAACGGATCAATCTTTTCCTCGCGCTCCGCTGGCATTGCGGAAGAGGATCTTATGGATTGGCAAAAACCGGTGGAAGGTGAGATCACATTGCTCGCCATGCCGTGCTTCCATATTAGTGGCACTGGCACCGGGCTCGTTGTATTATATACCGGCGGCAGCGCGATTGTGTTGCCGGAATATGATCCAACCCAGGCGCTGGAACTGATCGAGCAATATAATATCTCGAAGATATTCATGGTGCCTGCCGCGATCCAGATTATGCTGAACCATCCCCGCGCCAGCGAGGTGGATTTTTCCAAACTCAAGTATATTACCTATGGCGCATCGCCAATCCCGCTCGAACTGATGAAGCAGGCGATGGATGTGCTTGGTTGCGGCTTTGTCCAGATGTACGGGATGACCGAAACCAGTGGCACAATTACGACTCTCAATCCTGAAGATCACGACGTAAATGGCAACGAGAAAATGCGCTCGGTCGGCACGCCGTTGCCCGGTGTTGAAATCAAAATCATTGATCCGGATAGTCTGGAAGAATTGCCGCCACATTCAGTTGGTGAAATCGCCACGCGATCTGCAAAAAATATGAAAGGCTATTGGAATCGGCCCGATGCAACTGCCGAGACAATCGATGCTGACGGCTGGTTACGGACGGGAGACGCCGGTTATCTTGATGAAGACGGCTATCTCTATATTCATGATCGGTTGAAGGATATGATCATTTCCGGCGGCGAGAATATCTATCCGGCCGAGGTTGAGAACGCGATCTACACCAATCCCAAAGTCGCCGATGTTGCCGTGGTCGGCATACCCGATGAGAAATGGGGCGAGGCGGTGAAGGCCTGCGTGGTAGTCAAGGCCGGGCAGCAGCTGACCGAAGCGGAGGTTATCGCCCATGCGCGTGATCATATTGCGGGCTATAAATGCCCGAAATCGGTCGACTTTATAGACGCATTGCCGCGCAATCCGTCAGGTAAAATCCTCCGCAAGGATTTGCGCGCACCCTATTGGGAGGGCAAGGACCGGGCGGTTAACTGATGTGCTAGACTGAAGTCGATGAAAGCTTGCGGCGAACGCCAGCGGCTGGCGGCGTTTCAGGCCCGCCTGCGAAACATTGCGCAATGTCCATCCAGCGCCTGGCGGTATCTCCTATCGTTTGGATAGCGGTATCTTTGACATTGCGCGTCTGCGTTACAATCTGGGAAAACTCCACAGCACTGCCTTTGACTACATTATCATCCTGGGATCATTCCATTCCCAGGTTGTGCCGGACGGCGCAGTGAGTTGAACAAAAGGCTTGGGAGCCGGCGGCTCTTCCTTGCGATTGCGAAAAGTCCAACCATAAGTGGTCACGCCCAGATGGGCGATATTGCGCACCCGGTCGCCCTCTTCGCGATCCTGACCCAATATGTCGAAAATCTCCTGACCGTGGGACCATGTTTCCATTTGCCGCGCGATGATCTTGGACTGTGTGCTCATATCAGGGCCTGCCCATGCGACACGCGCTTCCGGGTCGGCGGCGTCATAGGCGGAAGCCAGTTTGGGATAATATTCACAATAGGTATCAAACAGAGCTTTGCCCCGCACGCCATCTGCATTCTCGTCCAGCCAGATGCGCTGTGCCTCAATATGGCCAAGCCCTTTTTGAAACTGGCCCATGAAATCCCGAATGAATGTCTTGAAACCATCCGGGTTTTCCAGTGTTGTCAAAGCCGCAACATTCCAGACATACAGATGGCCAATGACATCTTCAATCGTCCATTTCTTGAATTGTGTAACGGTCGCAAACAGGGGCTCATCTGCGGAGGCCAATAGCTGGGCTATCGTATCACTCTCGTCTCTAAAATCTGTCGCTTCTTGCATGCTTAATCTTTCCTCTCAAATCAAAGTCTCGGCTACGTTTTTCGGAATGGCTACTGGATGGGCCAGCAATATTTGCCCATATCCCTTGCCTTGCGCATCATTTCTGATGCTCGCGACGCCGCCACCGCCAAGCACCGCATCGATCAGAAAATTCACCGCATGGGAACCGGACAGATAGTATTTTTCGATGCGCGCTTGGCTCGTCTCACCCTCGATAAAGTGGCTAAATCTTGCAGCGACGGATTTCTCGCTGAGCGAGGCCCAAATATAGGGGAGATAATCGGAATGCCGTGCGATAACACCGATATTCGCCTTATTGCCTTTATCACCCGAGCGCGCCCACGCCAGTTTAATCAAAGGGACTTCGACCATTTCATCAGATGTTATTGGCGCTTCCGGAACGCTCGGACGCGTTAGACTTGAAGAATCAAACAGGACTCCCGGCGCATCATCATATCTAAGGATTTTACCATCGACATCGATTGTTGCGGACAAACTGCCTTTGGGTGTCAGATACGAGAATAACCGCACCACCGGCGAAGGTTTCGCACGCGCACCGGAAAACCCGCTCAGTCCCGGCGGGGTCGCAAGTCCCAGCCCGGTGAGTTCCTTGAGCAATATTTCGAGCGCCGCTGCCTCAGGATGTTTTGCTGCAATTTTGCAGACCACCTCGCGAGGCTCATGATCGGACGCAAAATCACCATATTGGCTTTCCCCGCCCATCAGTTCGACGCTGGTTTCTGTATATTCGCCAAGATTATGTCGCCGCAGAACCGCGTTGGCCCGTTCGAAAGCCGCATCGCTATATTTTTGCGCTTTTCGGTCGGCTTCGAACCCGTAAAAACTCAAATAGGTGCCGCCCCGAAATCCGTCCGAAAAGGTCAGGCAGGTTTTGTAGCTATCCGGCGCGGGAGAGCCTTTCGCCGGTGATACTTGGACCTTGTCCGCGTCCAGCTGGGTGATCTGCACGCCGGAAAAATCGCAGACAACATCGGGTAGCATATAGGCTTGCGGATCGCCAATCTCATAGAGCATCTGCTCGGAAACGGTGCCGACGTTTACAACGCCGCCGGTCCCTGCTGGTTTGGTAACAACAACCGAACCGTCTGCGGAAACCTCTCCTATCGGGTAGCCAATATTGGAAATGTCGCCTGCGTCTTCCCAGTCGGTAAAGTTACCGCCTGTCGCCTGTGGTCCGCACTCCAGGATATGCCCTGCAAGACTGCCGCTGGCGAGGAGATCAAACTCGCCGGTTCCCCAGCCAAACTCATGGATGCAGGCACCCAGTGTCACTGCGCTGTCCACGACGCGGCCGGTGATCACGATATCCGCGCCTTCGCTAAGCGCTTTGGCAATCGGATACGCCCCTAAATAGGCGTTAATGCTGGCGATCTTGTCTTTCTCCGGGAAGAGCGCACCAGTAAACATTTCGGTTGGTGCTTGGCTGGCGATCCGATCTATCTCGGGAAGCAGATTGTCACCCGTTATGACTGCGACTTTGAGGTCAAGCCCTTGCTCCTTGATAATGGCTCGCGCCGCCGCGCCGCAAGAGACCGGATTGACCCCACCTGCGTTCGCGATCAGCTTCACCCCTTTGGCAGCAATGTCCTTGGCATGAGGCTGCAATACCGCGCTGATAAAATCCGTTGCGTAACCGGCTTCCGGGTTTTTTGCATGCGCCCGCGCCATGATCGACATGGTGATTTCTGCCAGATAATCATAAACCAGATAGTCGACATCGGCACCCAGAAGTTGGGGCGTCGCCATCGCGCTTTCACCCCAATATCCGCTGGCTCCACCAATGCGGATAGTTTTATTGTCTGGGGAATGGTCCGTCATTTTTCTCTTCCGATACAATATCTATGTCTTGGCAGATTTTATTCGAAGTTTCTATCCGGCATTCGATTCTGTGATGACCCATATCGTGATGACGGTGCGACAGAGTCACGCAAACCTTTAACCGACTATCGCTCCCTCGCGAACAGTGTAATAGTATGAAATTCATGTAACGGGACGGGAATATATGAAAAAACTTGTCATTGTGGCCTTGATCGCCGCTGCCTTTTTTGCTTTTTTCTACTTTGATTTGAACGATCAGCTGACAATCGAAAACCTGAAGGCCCAGCAAGCGGCATTTGATGCGCGCTATCAGGCGGAACCGTTTCTGATTATCGCGTTGTTTTTCCTTTTCTATGTGGTCGTAACGGCGCTTTCCATCCCTGGTGCGGCGATCATGACGCTGGCGGCAGGGGCCCTCTTTGGCCTTTTGGTTGGCACGATCATTGTGTCCTTCGCTTCCACCATTGGCGCAACTATCGCCTTTCTTACCAGCCGCTATCTGCTGCGTGACTGGGTCGAGGGCAAGTTTGGGCAGCGGCTCACAAAGATTAACGAGGGCATCGAACGAGACGGGGCATTTTATCTGATTTCCCTGCGTCTGGTGCCAGCTTTTCCGTTTTTCCTTGTCAATATGCTGATGGGTCTGACCAAAATAAGAGTGCTGGTCTATTTCGTTGCTAGCCAGATCGGCATGTTGGCTGGCACAATTGTTTTTGTGAACGCGGGCACACAATTATCCAAGGTTGAGTCGGTTGGCGGTGTGTTCACCTTGCCGGTACTCGGATCTTTCCTGCTATTGGCGCTATTCCCCTGGATTGCCAAAGCCGCGCTCAAACTGTTTAAGAAAGACGGGAAGGTTGCGAGTAATGACTAAGCGCTGGCAAAAGCCGAAAAAATTCGACCGCAATCTGATCGTGATCGGGGCTGGATCAGCAGGACTGGTATCATCACTGATCGGCGCAACGATCAACGCGAAAGTGACATTGATCGAAGCAGGGAAGATGGGCGGGGATTGTCTGAATTATGGCTGTGTGCCTTCCAAAGCGCTGATCAAAAGCGCCAAGATTGCTGAGCAAATGCAGCATGCTGACCGCTACGGCTTGACTCCGGTCACACCGCAATTTGATTTCAAAGCGGTCATCAAGCGGATTGAGGACATCATCAAAACTATTGAGCCGCACGACAGCGTGGAACGGTTTGAAGGGCTGGGCGTCGATGTCATGCAGGGTTATGCGCGGCTTAGGGATCCATGGACGGTGGAGATTGCGCGCAATGATGGCGAGACGCAGACGCTAACGGGCAAGGCGATCGTACTTGCCACCGGCGCGCGCCCCTTTGTTCCGCCTTTGCCCGGGCTGGAGGAAACCGGTTATCTGACCAGCGATACACTGTGGGAGGAGATGGCCAAGCGCGATGCGGTGCCCGAAAAGCTCATCGTATTGGGCGGCGGCCCTATTGGCTGTGAACTGTCGCAAAGTTTCGCGCGTCTCGGTAGCCAAGTCACATTGGTCGAAATGGTCGACCGTGTTATGAATATCGAAGATACGGACGTATCAGAGGTCGCAGCACAATCGCTGACAAACTCTGGTGTTGATTTGCGCTGCAATCACAAAGCGCTACGCACTGAAATGCAAAGCGGCACGAAAATGCTGATCGTGGAGCAAGATGGCAAGGAGGTCAGCCTGCCATTTGATGACCTGCTGATCGCGGTCGGGCGTGCCGCGCGACTGGAAGGCTTCGGCCTGGAAGAACTGGGCATTAAATTTGGCCGCACGTTGGAAACCGACAAGCATCTGCAAGCGACCTTCCCGCATATCTATGCGGCGGGCGATGTCGCGGGGCCTTATCAACTGACTCACAATGCGTCGCATCAAGCATGGTTTGCAACCGTCAACGCGCTGTTCGGCCGCTTCAAAAAGTTCAAGCCGAGTTACGAGTTTTTGCCATGGACGACTTTTCTCGATCCGGAAATCGCCCATGTCGGTCTCAACGAACAACAAGCCCGGAATGAGGGCGTGACCTATGAAGTGACCAAATATCATCTTGATGATCTGGACCGTGCAATTGCCGAAAGCGCGACGCAGGGTTTCGTTAAAGTGCTCACGCCGCCTGGCAAGGACAAGATTTTGGGTGTGACAATCGTCGGTCAAAATGCCGGAGAATTGCTGACGGAGTTTACGCTGGCAATGAAACACGGGCTTGGCCTTGGCAAAATCATGGGCACGATCCACACCTATCCCACCATGGCTGAAGCGAATAAATTTGCTGCGGGGGATTGGCGCAAGAAGCACAAGCCGGAATGGGCGCTGAAACTGCTCGAGCGCTATTTCCGCTGGGCGCGAAGTTAGGTCTTAAAGCTTTTCCACGCGAGCAGGCTGCGCTGGAGAACAGTGATCCCGCATAGCACTGCAAAGATATAGGCCAGCGTGATGAAATGCGCGGGGAAAAGGCATATGATCAGGAAGAATCCGATCGTCTCCGCGCCCTCGGCAATTCCGGTGCTGTAAAAGAAACTCTTCTCCCCATGCGCTCTGGTTTGCGCGCCTTGCTCCGCTGCCGTGACGGCAAAAGCGAGAAAGCTGATCCCGGTGATGGTGAACGCAGCAACAAGGACAAGTGCAGCGAGCAAGTTGGCTGGATCGGCAAGGCCAAAGGCAAGGGGGATCGAGACATAGAAGATGAAATCGCAAACTATGTCGAGATAGCCGCCAAAAGCGGTTTTCTGCGTGGCGCGGGCCACAGCACCATCGAGGCCATCGAATATCCGGCTGAGAGCGATAAATGCCAGTGCCCATCCGTATGACTGATTGCTAACGAAATAAGCCGTCAACAAGCCAAATCCTAGGCCCAGTAACGTTACGCCATTGGCTGAAAATCCCATGCGCGACAGAATTCTGCCCGCAGCATTGAGTGGTGGGTCGATATAGGGACGCAGCTTGGCATCAAACATGGCGGAGCGGCCTTACACCCATGTCACGACCCCGATCACCGCACCGGTCATCATCGTCGCGCAATTTCCGGCAAACCAGCTCTTCATCCCGAGACCGGCGACTTCCGCTCGGCGGTCGGGCGATAGGGTTCCAATGGTGGAAATGATCAAGCCGACGCTCGCCAGATTGGCAAAACCGCACAGCGCATAGGTTACAATCAGCTGCCCCTTGGTGCCAAACGTATCAGCGGGAAGTGCCACAAGCTCCAGATAGGCGACATATTCGTTGAGGATCGCCTTCGTGCCCATCAAGGAACCGGCCGCTCCCGCTTCTTCCCACGGCACCCCGATCATCCACATCAGCGGCGCGAATATCCAGCCGAATAGGCGTTTAAGTGTTAGTTCGTCTCCGGCAACCAACGGCAGCGCAGCCAGTATCTGATCGACCAGCGCGACTAGGGCAAAGATTACGATAATCACCGCAATCACAGCGAGGAACAATTGCACGCCGTCCATCGTGCCTTTGATAATCGCGTCGAAACTGCCTTCATATTTTAGCCCTGGCTCATCTTGATCAGTTTTTGTGTCGGACAGACCCGGAACCATAAGCCGCGCAATCAATATCGCGGCGGGCAGCGAAATCAGCGAGGCGGAGATCATATGGCCGACGGCATTGGGCACGGTCTTTTCCAGCGTCGTTGCATAAAGCACCAGTATCGCGCCCGATATCGTCGACATTGCCAGCACCATGATAGCGAACAGCTCTGCCCGACTCATCCGCTCGAAATAGGCACGCACCACCAGCGGCGACTCGACCACGCCAAGAAAGATATTTGCACCGCCGCTCAGTCCGACAACACCGCTGACACCCAGTGTCTTTTGCAAGGCCCATGAGAGGCCTTTGACAATCATTTGCAACACACGCCAGTGCCAAAGCAGCGCCGCCAACGCAGAAAAAACGATCACCAACGGCAAAATCTGAAAGGCGATAATCAGCGGCGGTTGCGCACTCTCTTTCACCGCAAACGGCAAATCCGCGCCGCCGAGATAACCGAACATATAGCTTGATCCGGCGAGTGTTGCCCGTTCAATCGCCTGTACACCATTGTTAGCAAGGCCAATAATATCCCAGATAAATGGCACGCGGACAATGACCAAAGCCAGAATGAATTGAGCTGCAATTGCGCCCGCAATCCATTTCCAGCTTGGCAGATCTCTGCGGTTTTCAGAGAGCAACCAAGCGCAAGCCAAGATGAAGATTATGCCGATCAGGCCCTGAAACTGGCTTAAGATATCGAGCAAGTGCTGTCCTGTCCTTGGAATAAACTCACATCTTCATGGCGCAAATTTCAACCAAGGCCAACCGGCATTTAGGACGCAGCGGCAATCGCCCCCATCATCAGCTCCTGATCCTTGCGGGTCGGGTTGCCGCGCAGGCATAGTCCGCCATTCACTTGCAGGTTTTCGCCAGTCATATAGCATTCGTCGCTGGCAAGGAATACGGCCGCAGCGGCAATATCCTCGCTCGTGCCAATCCGCCCCAGCGGATAGCGCGCTTCAAAGGATTCGACCAATCCCGGCACCTGATCGACACCGGCAGTCATTGGCGTCCTGGTGAGGCCTGGCGATATGCTGTTTGCACGTATACCGTGCTCGCCAAATTCATGGGCCACGCAGCGGATGATATGATCTGTGGCTGCCTTTGTACCCATATAGGCGGCATGGTCGTTGAGCATGATTGTCGCGGTGGCAGAGCTGATCTGGATCAAAGAGCCGCCACTGGGTTTGTTGTCACTCATCGCCTTGATCATGGCCTGATAGAACTGGAACGGCCCGGTGAGTTGCAATGCCGCCATCATTTCCAACTCTTCACGGGTGTTTTCCAGAAACGGTTTCAGAAAGCCCACACCGGTTGCATTGATCGCAATATCAACGCCGCCCATCTGGCTCTTTGCACTTTCCGCCAGCGCTTGGATATCTGCTTCCACCGTCAGATCACAGAGCGCATAATGGCCACTGATTTCTGTGGCGAAACGCTTCAGCTCATCTTCTTTGCGTCCGGCAACCAGAACATCAGCACCCTCATCGCGGAAACGTTTGGCGATAACCTGCCCCATATTTCCCTGCCCGGCGGCGCCCAATATGACTGATTTTTTACCTTCAAGACGTCCCATTTTGCCTGCTCCTTTATTAGATTATTGGTGCCACTTTAGTGAAACAGAACCAGCGTCCGCCACTGTCATTATGGCTATCAGAAGCCGGCCAAGAAAAGGCCGGAGCAGCCCCAGCTGTCCGGCCTCACCTAGATCAACGGGAGGGTTGATCAGAACTTGAATTTGGCTTCGACGAACACCTGCCGGCCACGGTTTTGCGTAACAATCAAATCGTCACCAACTGGGAGACCAAGTCCTGGTCCTGCAAGGAACGGACGTCCGCCGCTGGTGCTGGTAATGATTTTATCGGTCAGGTTGGTACCAATCAGGGACAGCTTCCATTTGCCATCCGGATGGCCAACGGAAATCGCACCGTCAATGGTGACATAGCTGTCCTGACGCAAATCCGTGAGCGTATCGTCATTGGTGAAATACGAACCGCTGTATTGGAGGTTGCCATTGAGTCCGAATTCAAGGGCATCGCCCATTGGGATAGCCCAGTCAAAAGCGACATTCGTTGCAAATTTCGGAGCACGAGCTGCCTGACGGCCGTTCAAATCCACATCATCTGCATTACCGGCAATCCCGTCGGGACCGGGGCCGGTGATAAACGCCTTGCTATATTTAGTGTCGGTATAAGCCAACGCGCCCGAGAAATTGAGGCCTTCGATAGGGGTGCTCCATGCCCAATCTATATCAAATCCCTTACTTTCCAATTGGCCGGCATTCAAAGTCACAAACTGAATGGTTGTCGCGTTGAAATTCTGCACCTGCAGATCGTCAAATAGATAGTAGAACACAGAACCATTAAGCGTCACGCTACGATCAGCAAATTGCGATTTTATTCCGATTTCACCGCCCTTGCTAGATTCGGATTTAAATATCAGCGAACCAAAATCTCCGCTGAGAGCCGCAGCGCTCAAGGAATTGGATGGCAATGCACTATTGTCAATGCCACCCGATTTAAAGCCTGTTTTGAAAGCAGCATAAACATTGATGTCATCCGTTGCCTGATATCTCAGTGAGACTTCTGGCGAGAAGTTAGAATCCGAAAAATTGATCGGACCGGAGAAAAAGCCACTGCCGATAAATGCTGGTCCAGGGCCCAAGAAAGCGTGGACATAGGGCACCGTAATCGTATTGACCTTGGTTTCGTCGGTCCAGCGCAAGCCACCAGACAATTCAAGCTGTTCGGTCAAGTCCAGCGTTACGCTACCGAAGAAGGACAGCGCTTCGGTCTTGGTATTGTGCTTTTTGAAGTAGTCATAGGTATTGCCCGTTATCGGATCAGGTGCGATAATCGAGATGTTGACTGCCTGCTGGGAAGTATCGAAATCAATTTCGCGCGATTCGTAGAATGCACCGAGCATGAAATTGAACATCCCTTCATAATCACTAGCAATACGAAGTTCCTGCGTGAACTGCTCGGTACGGTTGCGCGGATCACTTGACCCAAAACCTTGCGGCGAACCAACGCCATTCACTGCAGCAAGCGCCGGAGCGATCAGCCCAACAGGTACACCGCCAGGATTAAATGCCGGACCGACGCCCTGATAGCTGTAGCTGTCAAAATCTACTGCGTCGAGGTTGAGATATCCAGATACAGAACTGAGCGTCAGGCTGTCTGACAGATCAAGGTCCCATTTCAATCGACCAAATATGATTTCAGTTTCACCAAACGGATGCCCAGGATAGCGCCCGTTTGCGCCGGCACTGCCATCGGGGAATTTTACAACTGCGGTCGGAGATGGATCGGAAGTAGGATATAACTGGTCTTTGTCGTTACAATTTGCTCCTGACGGAATCGCGATTGCTCCGCCGAGCAAAACTATCTCGTCGGCTCTGCCGTTCGGACCGCAATTCAGGTCCGCTTGTCCTATAGCCCCATCATTCTCGTTGCGGACATAATTCAATTTCAGGTTGGCATTGAACCGGTCCGACGGATCCCATTGCAGGGTGACGCGACCGACAAAGTCCTTTGTGCCCCGATTTCTAATAAGCGCCGGGATGCCCGGCTGGATTTTGGCAAATTCGCTAATATCCGTATATTGTGCAGCCACACGAATCCCGAGCGTATCACTGATGGGACCGGAGATATAACCACCGATATTGTAGCCTTTTTCCTCAAACTCATATGATGCCTTGCCGCCGACTTCCCAAGTGGAAGTTGGATTGGCTGAACGAATGGCAACCACGCCTGCCGAAGCACTTTTTCCGAAGAAGAGTGATTGCGGACCCTTGAGAACATCAATCTGGGCAACGTCAAAAAAGCCGGCTTGCACAATACGCATGGTGCTCACTTGCACACCGTCAAAATCAAAGGCGACAGCAGAGTCGAAAGCGGCTGAAATATTGGAAGATCCTACGCCACGAAGGCTGATCTGGCCACCAGACCCGGAACCGCCAACCTGCACATTGAGAGAAGGCACACGGCTCACCACATCGGCAATCTGATCAACCTGAAATTTGTCCAGCGTGTCGCCGGCAATCGCCGTCACGGTAACAGGCACTTCCTGCAATGACTCGGTCTGTTTGCGAGCAATCACGGTGATGATAGTGCTATTGGCTTCTTCATCAGCCTCCTGCGCCATTGCGGGGGCCGAAAAACCGGCAAATGCCAATGTTGCGGCGGAGCCCATCATCAATCCGCGAACAGCCTCTTTGCCGAATACGGATTTGTGGTTTTGTGTTTCTGTGGTCATTGCTCTCTCCCAAATCACACCGGCTTGATGGTCCGGCGTTTATCCTAAAAAATCTGACGGTTTCTTGCCCGTTCTGTTGATCTCACACTAAGCAGCGTTTCGGCTATGCTCAGCTAGCCAAATTGATAGCAACTTCCCAAAACTGTGATATTCGCGCAACAAATGCAGGTTTCCGTTACGGAAAACGTCGGAAATCTGCCATCGTAGTGACGAGAAATCGCCCGCCTAACGATTGTGATAAGGTTCGGTTGAAGGGTGCTGGACCTAAACTTATTGGACTTGGGCCTAACGATATTAAGCGTTGTTTTCTTCGAGAAAAAGCCTGCCTAGTATCGGGCAAAGGGAGATGGGCTATGGGTAGGTTAAACGGGAAAATCGCGATTGTAACGGGCGCAGGATCCGGGTTGGGGAGGGCGATCAGCATCGCATTTGCCCAGGAAGGCGCGCGGGTTGTCGCGACCGATCTTGATGGTGAAACCGCTACGGTGACCGCTGGGATGATTGGTGAAAATGCCGTCGGCCTTGTGCAAGACGTTGTAGAAGAAGCGCGCTGGAAAGCCGTTTTTGCGGAAACTGAAAGCCATTTCGGACGCCCGCATATTTTGATCAATAACGCTGGTCTGGTTTTGCCCGCGACCATAGAAGATTGTACGCTGGAACAGTTCCGGAGACAAAATAGTGTGATGCTGGAGGGTGTGTTTCTGGGGTGCCGGGAAGCGGTCAGGTCGATGAAATCAAGCGACCAGCTCTGTTCGATTATTAATTTGAGCTCAATGGCAGCGCTGCAAGGCTATTCACCCTTTGTTGCTTATGCAGCTGCCAAGGGCGGTGTGCGCTCCATGACCAAATCAGTCGCGATGCACTGCAAGGAGCAGAATTACCCAATCCGCTGCAACAGTCTGCATCCTGCCGGCATCGACACGCCGATGGTGCGGCAAGAAGCAGTGGGCGCGGGGGGTGATGAAACGCCGGAAACAGGGATGATCCCGCTCGGCGGATTGGGCCATCCCGATGATGTCGCCAATCTCTGTGTCTATCTAGCGAGCGATGAAAGCCGGTTTATGACCGCAGGCGAATATCCTGTGGATAACGGCACTCTCTATCAGCCGCAGATGTAGCTAAGCTGCACTGGCTCCCATAACCTCTGCCATTTGCCCCTGAAACTCGGCCAGATCGAAATAGTCACGCCATTTGGTGATCTTGCCATTTTCAATTTCAAACGTGCCCATCACGCGGATGGCTATCCATTTTTCGCCGATACGGAATTTGTCGGTGCGTTCGGTTAACACCACATGGCCGGTCGCTGCGATATGATGGACGTCCCATTGCGCACCGTCAAAATTGAAACCACCTTGATCAAAAAAAGCTTTGACCTCGGCCATTCCGTTGCACGGTTCCATCGGGATATTATGATAGAAAATATCCTCTGACATCGCGCCATAGATCGCATCATAATCCAGCCGGTTCCAAGCATCGATGAAATCCAGAACAAGCTTTTCATTGGTACCTGACATATCAAAACCTCCCTTGTCGTGATGTCCTAGTCAGCGGGTGATACATCCAAAATCATCTTGCCCTGATTGCTGCCCGAGAAGAGTTTCATGAAGGCATCATAGGCATTTTCAATCCCCACATCGATATCCTCGTCAAACTTGATTTTTCCTTCCGCGACCCATTGGCCCATCGCCGCAGCGCCTTCGGCAAAGCGGGGTGGATAATCGCGGACAAGGAACCCCTTCATCGTCGCTTGTTTGACAATCAATTGCCAGATATTGCGCGCGCCAACCGGCTCTTTGCTGTTATATTCGCTAATCAGGCCGCAGATGATGATACGTGCCTTTTCGTTGAGATTGTTGAGCCCCGCGTCAAGAATATTTCCGCCGACATTTTCAAAGATAATATCAACACCGTTTGGCGCTGCTTCGCGGACGGCAGCTTCCAAAGCCGCTACGTCTTTGCCGCGATAGTCAATGGCTGCGTCATAGCCATAATCGCTGACAAGCCGGGCGCATTTGTCTGCGCCGCCCGCGATACCAACCGTCCGGCATCCCTTGATCTTGGCGATTTGCCCGACGAGCGAGCCTACTGCACCGGCTGCTCCGGACACCAGCACGGTCTCCCCTTCTTGGGGCTTGCCATCGTCAAGCAAGCCAAAATAGGCCGTCATGCCAACCGCTCCCAAGACCGACAGGAAATTGGTTGGCGATGGCGCAACGGAGACATCGACGGGGAAGGTAAACCCGCCTGACTGTCCGACGGAATATTCTTCTATCGCGCCCAGCCCCATCACCCATTGGCCTTCCGGGAAATCTGGATTTTTGGAAGCCTGAACGCGCCCCATCGCGCTTGCGCGAACAGCATCGCCCAATGGGATGGGCGGCATATAACTTGGCCGGTCATCCATCCATCCGCGCTGTGCCGGGTCGAGGGAGATATAATGATTGCGGACAAGAAACTGGCCGTCCTGCAATTCGGGTAAGGTTTCTTCGACCAACTTGAAATCATCCGGTTTGGGCTCGCCATCGGGACGTTTGGCGAGGGTGAATTTGCGGTTGGTGGTCATGATCTATCCTTCATTTGCAATCTTGTGGGCCTTCTTGATCTTTTTCGCCAGTGACCATTTATGCACCTCGGTGGGTCCGTCATAAACTCGGAACGCGCGCACCTCGCGGAAGACCTGTTCTACAACTGTATCTTTGCTGAGGCCGGTTCCGCCCATGACCTGCACACAATTATCGGCGATCCGGAACAATGCTTCGGACACAGCGACCTTCGCCATGGAGCTTTCAGTTGTGCCCAGATCGCCGGTATCAAGAACGCTGGCGCACCAGTCGATCATCATTTCGGCCTGCTTGAGGTCAATCTGGTTTTCCGCCAGCATGAAACCGACGCCTTCATGGTCGACCAGCGGCTTGCCAAAAGCCTGACGCTTGCAGGCATAGTCGCTTGCGATTTCCTGGGCGCGATCACAGCAGCCGAGCCAGCGCATGCAGTGGGTGAGCCGGGCCGGTGCCAACCGCACCTGGGCGTATTTAAAGCCTTCACCGCTCTCGCCCAGCATCTGGTCTGCTGGCACGCGCAGGTTATCTATATTCACCACGGAATGACTGCCCGGCATCGAGCTATCGATGGTATCAAGTACCCGCTCGATTTTTATCGCCGGATCGGGGAGATCAACCAGAAACATAGTCGCGCCGTCATCAGATTTGGCCATGATTATGCCGACCTTGGCGCCCTTTGCACCAGTGATGAAAGTTTTTCGGCCATTGATGACCCAATGATTACCATCCGGTTTTGCGGTGGTCAGCATCATGGACGGATCGCTGCCCGCGCCATTTTCATCTGCCGGTTCGGTCATAAAAAAAGCAGACCGCGATGTCCCTTCGACGAGTTGATCGAGGAAACGCTTTTTCTGTTCGGGTGAGGCGCACTTGCCGAGCAGATACATATTGCCCTCATCCGGCGCGAATGTGTTGACCGCTAATGGCCCAAGTGGAGAAAGGCCGGACTTGCGCAGGATGAGCGCCGTATCCAAATGCGAGAAGTGGCTGCTATCATCCTTGATATGCGGTGTCAGAACACCAGCTTCTCTAGCGAGCGCACGCATTTCCTGAACGAGATCATCGGTTGGCCCGTGGTCCTCGCAACGCGGGTCTTTTTCGTAAGTAAAAATTTTACTGCGGACGAAGCTTTCCACTTTATCGGCCATAGCAATCGCTTCGGGTGTGACTTGGTTGTTCAAAATGTGTTCCTAAAAACTTGTTCGTCATCCTGAATGTGTTTCAGGATATTCAATAGCCCTGTAAGCACTTTAGGAATGCTGAAACAAGGTCAGGATGACGAGAATGTCTTGCTATCACCGCTGCAATATCGTCACCGCCGCCACACCGGGCGCGCCGTAAACCTGCGTATAGGCTGTCTTCGGATCGCCGGGCACCTGACGCTCGCCAGCGGTTCCTCGCAGTTGCACGACATTCTCGTAAACCTGCCGCAGTCCTGATGCGCCGATCGGTTCTCCGCAAGCCAGGCAACCGCCATCCGTATTTACCGGCAGCTCGCCGTGAATTTCGGTGCGGCCTTCGATCAGCCACTTTTCCTGATCGCCCGGCGGACAAAAGCCATTCTCGGCCATATGCATGATTTCCGCACCTGACTCGGTATCTTGCAGTTGCGCCACATCAATATCTTCCGGACCAACACCGGCTTGCTCGAAAGCAGCCTTGGCGGCAATTTCAGTTGGCGTGCCACCGCGTTCAACATCAATGGAAGCGGCAAAAACTTCAAACGATCCTGGGGGCCGGGTGCGCATAACCGATGTTTTAAGGCGGATCATCGGCCCGCCGAGTTCCTTCGCCTTTTTCTCGCTCGCCAAAATAAGTGCCACCGCGCCCTCGGCGGGCGAGCAGAACATATATTTATTGAGTGGATCAGATATCATTGGCGCGGCCATGATTGTTTCGAGATCAACCTCGCTGCGCCGCCAAGCATGGTCGGTTTTCGCGCCATTGCGAAATGCCTTTTCCGATACCCGGCCCAGCGTTTCGCGGCTCAAACCATGTTCGTGCAAGTAGCGCATGATCTTCGCACCGAAGAACTGTGTGGTGAGCATATAGCCGGCCTCTCCATACCAGTGGGGCAGGCCGTAGCTTGCAGGGTCAGCATTGAACGCGCCGCGGGGATGCTTGTCGAAACCAACTGCCATGCCAAGCTCATATTCGCCTGACTTGATCGCACTCGCTGCTGCATTGAGCGCGGAACCGCCAGTTGCGCAGCCATTGGAAACATTGATAAACTGGATACCCGTCAGGCCCAGGTGCGAGACCATATTATCAGCCGCGCCCGAAGCCGCAGAACCGCCAAAGGCAAATTCGACATCTTCCCATTTTATGCCAGTGTCGGCCAAAGCCTGTTTTACCGCAAAGACACCCTGCGCCATGCCATCCCGGCCTTCTGTCCGGCCAAAGGGATGGATGCCCGCTCCTACGATGCATACGTCTGACATGGTTTTCTCCTAAACGGGCTTGAATGCGTGAATAAGTTTTTGCTCGGCAACCGGGGCATCGGGATCAAGCGGTATAACGGCTAGCTCTACTTCCATGCCGATTTTGACATCTTCCGGTTCAACGCCGGTTAGCCGCGATTCCACCATCGTCTGCCCGGGCAATTCGACATAAGCGACAATATAAGGTTTGAATGTTTCGATATCCGTCGGCCCCAAATAAGGCGATTTAGGTGGAAAGCGTTGGACGGTATAGGTCCAGACCGTCCCGCGCGACGCCAGAGGGAAGGGTTCAATATTATCGGCCTGATTGAGCGGAAGCGGGAAAAATATCTGTCCGGTATCTGTGTTGCGCGCACCGATCAGCGCGCTCATGTCTTCAGTAAACAGGTTTTCGGCTATTGGCTGTGGACTCACACCATCTCTCCCTTTTCCAGCGATATCATTAGGCACAAACCGGCAGCCGAATAACTGCCAAAACGGCTAGGCTGTCTGGTTCAATATCCCGGATGAACGGCCAGCATCCCGCCATCAACCAGTAGATCGATGCCCGTAACAAACCCTGCATCATCGCTGGCCAGATAGACTGCCGCACCGGCCATTTCCGAGCCTTGGCCGATCCTGTTCATCGGCGACATGGCGGCGGCCATTTCCACCATATTGGGCACAATCTCTGCAGCCGCGTCGATTATTGCGGTTTGCGTTGCACCCGGCACAATGTTATTGCAGCGGATATTATATCCGGCATGCGCGCAATGCACGGCAACCGAGCGGGTCAACAGGCGCACACCACTTTTGGATGTCGTGTAAGTGACATCGCTGGGTAGCGCGGTGAAGGCGGACGTTGATGCAATATTGATGATGGACCCCGATGAACCACCGGGATTTTCCTTCATTATTTTTATAGCGTTTTGGCAACCCAGCATCACGCCGGTGAGGTTGATGCCCAGCAGATGTTGCCAGCTTGTGAGATCGACATCCTCGATATTTTTCCCGATGACAATCCCGGCGTTGTTGATGAGCACATCGAGCCGCCCGAATTGCGATTTCGCGCGGGCCATGACCTTCTTCCAACCTGTTTCATCGGAGACATCCTGTTTCAGAAAAAGCGCGCCCGCTTCGGCTGCGACTTTCTCCCCAAGCTCTTGCTGGATATCGGTTGACAACACCTGGGCACCTTCTTCGATAAAACGTTTTACCATTGCAGCACCTATGCCAGATGCCCCGCCGGTGATGATCGCGGTTTTTCCTTCCAATCGCCCTGTCATTATTGTGCTCCCTTATCCTATCAATTGTGCCAGACGCTCTTTTGCTCAGTTGTGCCCTATTCTTGTCGCTTGAACGAATGAGGTGATGTCATGCCAACCCCTGAACATATGGCCGGTGCGGTGCGCCATTATCTTGCCGCGATCAACGCGGGGACATGCAGGCTGTGCTCGATCTTTACGCCGATGATGCCGAGGTGGAAGATCCGGCTGGCACTGAGCCAAAGAGAGCGGACCAGATTCTTGAATTTTATACCAACGCTTTTGCTGGCGGCGCGAAGGTTGAACTGACCGGCGAAATATGCCTTAGTACGGCGACTGCGGCTTTCCCGTTCAAAGCCGAAATCAAGTCGGTCGAGGGGCCGGTGACGCGGCTTCACGTTATCGATATTTTTGAATTCGACCAAGCGGGCAAGGTGCGAAAGATGACAGCGCATTTCGGGCCAGCCAATATGACCGTTACCGACAGCTAGGCTGTTTTCAATAGCCGGACCGTTTTGCCAAGCGGTCAGCATGAAATCCTGCATCACCAAACATCTGCTGCGCCATATGGACGCGCTTGAAGTAGAGTCCGACATCATATTCATCGGTGACGCCAATCCCGCCGTGCATCTGGATGGCTTCCTTCGTCGCGAGTTGCCCGGTCATACCCGACTTCGCTTTGGCCATTGAGCAAGTAGCCCCCGCACTTTCAAAATCGTCATCAAGCAATTGCAACGACTTCAGCACAGCCGATTTCGTCATTTCAATTTCGGTTGCCAGATGCGCCGCGCGGTGCTGCAGTCCCTGAAACGAGCCGATTTTCCGGCCAAATTGTTCGCGCTCTTTCAGATAGTCTGTCGTCATCTCAAAAACCTGTTGGGAGCTACCAGATATTTCCGCGCCCAAGACAGCGCGGCCTGCGCGCAATATGCCTTCCAGAGCTTCAAAGCCGCCACCAACTTCGCCCATGATATCATCTCCGGTAACTTCGAGGCCATCGACCGTGATATTGGCAGCGTTGCGACTGTCTACCATTGGCGTATGTTCGCGGGAAATTTCCGCAGCATTGGCATCTACCAGAAACAAAGTGATGCCCGCTATGTCATCCGCATCACCCGATGTCCGCGCAGCAATGATCAGCTTGTCTGCAACATGGCCGTCTGCAACAAATGTTTTGGAGCCGGAGAGAACATAACCGTTTCCTGATGTTCTGGCCGTAAATTCTATATGATTGGGATTGTGACGCGGCCCTTCATCGACCGCGAGCGCGAACAGTTTGCTGCCATTACAAATTGTACCAAGGTTTTTTTCTTTCTGCGCTAATGTTCCATATTTCTGAATCGCCGTTGCCCCTAAAACAGATGTTGAGAAAAACGGCGAAGCTGTCAAATGGCGGCCCATTTGTTCGGCCAAAACCCCGGCGCCAACATAGCCAAATTCACTACCGCCAAATTCTTCCTCGACAATGATCCCGGCCCAGCCCATTTCTGCCATGTCCGCCCAGAGCTCACGGCAGAAACCATCCGGCGTTTTACTGTCGCGCACCTTGCGGAAAGCGGATACAGGCGCGTTTTCGCTAAGGAACCCGGCGGCGGCATCCTGCAACATTTTCTGTTCTTCGGTGAGTATCAGCGACATATTCAGCTTTCTTCGCGACGAGCCGTCAAGCGTCAGGCAGTTCCAAGACCCGCTTGGAAATAATGTTCAATTGCACTTCGGTTGTGCCCCCCAATATCGAATAGGCGCGGTTGTACAGCCACATGTTGGCAAGGCTGCCATATTCGATGCCGTCCTTCCCGACGGTTGCCGCTTTGGTACCACCAATATCCATTCTGAGCTCGGTGCCCTTTTTGGTGAGCTCGGACGCAGCATATTTGAGCATTGATGATTTCGCGCCCAGACCGTTACCCGCATTGGCCTCATCGTTCATCCGTTCGACCGTCAGCGTATAGGCCCAATCGTCAATCTCGGCCCGCACGATACGCTCACGAAGAGACGGGTCGGCAAGTCGTCCCGCCTCATCCAAACCAATTTCACCAGCTGCAAATTCACCAAGATTATCGGGGCCTGTCGTGCCGCGCAGAGGCGAGGCAGTTCCAAGCATCCCGCGTTCATGGACCAGCAGTGCCTTCGCCACATCCCAGCCGCGATTGACTTCGCCGACTACCGCCGGATTGCCCGGGCCATATTCTTTCGGCACTTTGACATTATCAAAAAAAGTCTCGCAAAACGGGGAATGACCTGAGATCAGGATGATCGGTTTAACCGTGATACCTTCGCTCGCCATATCCAGCAGAATGAAGGTTATGCCTTTATGCTTGGGCGCGTCAAAATCCGTGCGGAAAAGGCAGAAAATCCAGTCGGATATATCCGCGTTCGACGTCCAGATCTTCTGACCATTGAGCAGCCAATGATCAACCCCATCGATGACGACTTCTTCACATTTGGATTTGAGCGAGGCGAGATCGGAACCGGCACCGGGTTCGGAATAGCCCTGACACCAGCGGATTTCGCCATTGGCTATGCGGTTGAGATGCATGTCCTTCTGTTCATGGGTGCCATACGCCAATAACGCAGGGCCAAGCATCGAGATACCGAAATTGCTGAGCGGCTTGCGCGCATTAATTCGCTGGCGCTCTTCTTCCAGGATTTTAGCTTCGTCAGTCGACAGGCCAGCGCCGCCATATTCTTTGGGCCATGTTGGCACCGTATAGCCTTTTGCCAAAGCGCGCTCAAACCAAAGCTTTTGCGCATCGGACTGGAACTGCCACTTGCGGCCACCCCAGCATTGTTTCTCCGCTGTCATGTCGCCGTCGCGCATTTCCGGCGGACAGTTTTCTTCCATCCACGCCCTTGCTTCACTGCGAAATTGTTCCAGATCGCTCATTGGCTACCTCTCGTAATTAGACCGTCATATTGCAGACGGGCGGCGGCTGGCACTGCGCAATTAGTTAGCGCGTTTTGTTAGCCCGCCGGATGGCAGCCTAGTCGAGTTTCAACATTTGTTTACCGAAGTTTTGTCCGCTAAACAGGCGTTTGAGTGTATTTGGAATATTGTCAAAACCTTGCTGAATATCCTCTTTGTAGGTTATTTTTCCTTCGCTGATCCATTGACGAAGGCGCTTGCGAGCTTCGGGAAACTCACTGGCATAGTCGCTGACAATGAAGCCCGACATTGAAGCGCGCTTGAAAATCAGGTTGAAATAGTTTTCAGGACCAGCGGGCAGATTGCCTGTTTCGTAACGCGAGATACCGCCGCAAATCGCGATCCGGGCATTCATCGCAATATGGGCCAGCGCATCGTTCAATATCTTGCCGCCGACATTATCGAAAAATACATTGATCGACTGATCGCAAAGCTCTTTCAAACCCGCGCGAACATCTTCGTTTTTATAGTCAATTGCATGATCATAGCCGACTTCGTTGACTAGCCACTCGCATTTTTCCTTGCCGCCCGCGATGCCAATAGTCCGGCATCCGGCGATCTTTCCGATTTGCCCGACCATCGAACCGGTCGCCCCAGCCGCGCCGGAGACGACCAGCGTATCGCCCGGCTGCGGGCGACCATGTTTAAGCAGGCCGAAATAGGCGGTGACACCTGTGGTGCCAAGCGCGCTCAAATTGGCGGTCAGCATGTCGTCATTCTCAATTTTTTCAATTTCACGACCATGTATATGCGCATAATCCTGCCAGCGCAGCATGCCCATCACCTTGTCGCCTTTGGCAAAGCCTTCATGGCGCGACTCGATAACTTCGCCGATACCGCTCCCGCGCATGATCTCGCCGATTTCAGTTGGTGCGACATAGCCACCGATATTTTCCATCCAACCCTTGAGGGCAGGATCAAACCCGAGAAACTCGTTTTTTACCAGCACATGCCCATCAGCACATTCCGGCACCTGCGTCACAACTTTCTTGAAATCATCGTCTACAAGTCCGCGTCCTCTTGGGCGCCCGTTAATCAGCCACTGCCGGTTGTCAGTCATAAATTTGCTCCCTTGGAATGATTGCAGGGGTGTTAGACCGTTTTGGGTTGCAGGACGTACTGCCAGCTTTGATAGCTTGTGGGGGGATGCAAACATTGCCGGTCCGTGTCATAGTCGGAATATGAAAAGGTTGTTTGCGACCATCATCGGGATATTGGTGCTTGCCGTGGGCGGCCTCTTTCTGGGTCGCGCCCTTATGGGGTGGGACGATGGTATGGACTATCCGAGATCCGAAATCCACGGAACTACAGCGGGTAACAAAGCGTTCGTCGCAGGGGGCATCGGCCTGTTTCGCGTGCTCGATAGTTGCGAATATTATGATATTTCCGATGGCGAATTGCATAGTTGTCCGGACCTTCCCAGGCCGCTGCATCATGTCGCCATGGCGTCGGACGGAAAGACGGTTTTCGCCTCAGGCGGCTATATCGCTTTGCCTTTTGAGCAAGATCCGAATGGTACTCTCTTTGCGCTGGAAGACGGATCGGCTGAATGGGAAGCCATTGCAAAACTACCGCATCCGATTGGACAACATGCCATGGTCTATCGGGATGAAAAGCTATACCTTGTTGGTGGCCAGAGAGGCACAACCGACCTTTCCACCTTATGGTCCTATGATATTGGTACCGGCCAATGGGCAGAGAAAGCGCTCATGCCAACGGCCCGTCATTCCCACGCTATCGCAGTCGCCGACAATATTCTCTATGTCAGCGGCGGTCGAAGCAAAGCGCTCGGCACCGAGATTGATATCATCGAGGCTTATGATTTTGCGAGCGACCAATGGAGGGTGTTGCCAAAAATGAAAACCGGCCGCGGCGGGCACAGCTCGTTTGTTCGCAATGGCAAGCTTCACATTATTGGCGGCGAGTCGATTAGCGGTAACGGTTTGATCGCCAGCCATGAAATACTGGACCTGCAATCCCAGCAATGGTCTTCCGGCGCACCGCTTAAATTCCCCCGCCATGGTTTTGCGATTGCCGATTTTGGAGCCGATGGTGACGTCTATGCAATCGGTGGCGGCGCGCGAGCAGGGCTACAAACGATCTATTCGGTGACGGCGACGATCCAGAAAGTAAACGGCCAAAAAATAAGCGACTAGAAAATGGAAGGCCAGAAAATAGAAAAAACAAGGGAGGCGGAGGGTGCAGAATAGTCAAACCGGCGGGCCGCTGATCTATGCCCTTACGTGCGGCTATATAACCCTGCCGACCAGCTATTTTATCAGCGGGGAAGAAGGCAAGACCAGAGTGCCAGCCTGCGTTTTTCTGATCGATCATCCTAGAGGCCTCGCGCTTTTTGATACGGGTTTTAGCGATCGTTTCATCGGGATGGAAAAAGGGCTCGGCAAGATTGTCGAAATGCCTGACGAACATTCCATTGCCCAACGTCTGCGCGCGCTTGATGTTGATCCGGATAAAATCGACTGGATCATCAATTCCCACCTCCATCTTGATCATGCAGGCGGCAATCATATGCTCCCCAACGCGACGGTGATTGTACAAAGCGAGGAATGGGACTTTGGCTTCTCGGGCGAAGATGGCGCCTATGCCAAAGAGGATTTTGATACCGGTCAGCCAGTCAAGCGGATCATCGGAGAGCATGATCTATTTGGTGATGGCAGCGTTATCCTGTTCCCCACGCCCGGGCATACACCGGGCCACCAGTCGGCGCGTGTGCGCACAGCAACGGGGGAGGCCGTGCTGGCAGGCGACTGTTGCAATTTCCGCCGCTCGCTCGATGAAATGCGGTTGCCAGAAGCGGTGTACAACGCTGATCATTACCGGGGTTCATTGCAAAAACTCTCCGCGCTCAGGCGGGCAGGGGCCAAAATCTTCTACGGCCATGATCCCGATTTCTGGGAGACCGTCCCGCAGGCGAAAGAACTGGATTTGAGAGCAGTCCAATGATCGCTCACTCCCTATAACAATAGTGGCGAGTGGCCTTGGCTGCGCTATGAAGTTTGGACAGCTAACATCCCATAGAGGATGATCACATAAAGGAGCGAAGCTTTGGCAAATACACAGATGGCAGACAAAGACGTCCTGATCGATATTTTCACCCGCGCAGATCTTATCATGCAGTCGGATATTAAATTCCGTCAGATGATTGGTGCCGGGCAATTGCAGATCGTCTATTATCCTGTTCGCGGACAGGAAGTTGTGTCCTCGGCGATGATGGCAGCGGTTAATCAGGATGATTATCTGGTGACAATCTACCGCGGTCTCCATGACCAGCTGGCCAAGGGTATTCCGTCCAAAGACCTTTGGGCAGAATTTGCCGGCAAGATGGCGGGAACCTGCAAAGGCAAGGGTGGGCCGATGCATATCACCCACCCAGAAACCGGCGTGATGGTAACAACCGGTATCGTGGGTTCCGGCATCCCGATTGCCAATGGCCTTGCACTAGGCAGCCAGCTCGATAAGGATGGGAAGGTCACCGTCTGCTGCTTTGGCGATGGGGCTTCCAATATTGGTGCCTTTCATGAAGGACTGAACATGGCGCAAGTCTGGAAATTGCCAGTCATATTCCTGTGCCAGAATAATCTTTATTCCGAACATACACCTATGGCCTTCGCGACTAGTTCTGACTCGATCAAGCAGCGCGGAGACGGCCTCGGAATGCGCTCAGTGCAAGTAAACGGAAATGATGCCAGCGCAATGTACGCCGCGGCCAAAGAAGCGGTCGAACATGCCCGCGCCGGCCACGGCCCGACCCTGATCGAGGCGATGACCTTCCGCTTCCACGGCCATCTGCTCGGCGACACCAGCCACTATATTCCTAAAGAAGAAATGGAGCAGGCTAAGAAGGACGATCCCATGCCAATCCTGCGCCAGCAATTGCTCGAC
The DNA here is from genome assembly GCF_012516475.1 of Parasphingorhabdus halotolerans. NCBI lineage: Bacteria > Pseudomonadati > Pseudomonadota > Alphaproteobacteria > Sphingomonadales > Sphingorhabdaceae > Parasphingorhabdus > Parasphingorhabdus halotolerans. Next base: position 2,723,548 of record NZ_CP051217.1, read on the forward strand.
CTACAGGTTAGCGAAGCCGATATCGCAGCGATTGAAGCCAAAAACGCAGGGATCATCGAAGAAGCATCGCAGTTCGCACTTGATGCCCCCTATCCTCCCGGTGAGGAATATCGCATCGATGTTCTGGATGTGGAGATTGCAGCATGAGCGACGATAAGAAACCCGCAGAAATTATGTTTGCACAGGCCTGTAACATGGCCATGGCCAAAGCCATGGAAGATGACCCCAAGGTCATCATCATGGGTGAGGATATCGCTGACGAGCAGGGCGGCGGTGTATTTAAAGTGACATTAGGTCTTTCGGAAAGATTCGGTACCGACCGTGTACGCTCGACGCCAATTTCCGAGCAAGCCATTGTCGGGGCGGCGGTTGGATCCGCCATGGTTGGCTATAAACCGGTTGCCGAAATCATGCTGATGAATTTCATCACCGTGGCCATGGACCAAATTGTCAACCACGCGGCCAAGCTGAGGTTCATGTCCGGCGGTCAAACAACAGTTCCGTTGACAATCCGCACGACGACCGGTGCGGGCACCGGCCTTGGTGGCCAACATAGTGACATGCTCGAGGCATGGCTCGCGCATGTGCCCGGTCTGAAGGTCGTTGCCGCATCCAATCCGGCAGATGCTTATGGCCTGCTATATTCTTCGATCATGGATCCCAACCCGGTGATCTTTATCGAGAATACGCCGGGTTATTTTGTCAAAGGCCCGGCCCCAGCGCCGGATCATTCGGTTCCTCTCGGGAAGGCATCTGTCCCTCGCGAAGGAACTGATATCACCCTGATTGGCTATGGTAGCAGTATCAGCAGATGCCATGGAGCGGCAGATAAATTGGCGGAAGACGGTATTTCCTGTGAGATTGTGGATTTGCGCACCATCGCGCCATTTGACGAGGAAACCGTGTTGAAAAGCGTCGCGAAAACCAAGGCCGCAGTCGTGGTCCATGAAGCGGTAAGAAACTTCGGCGTTGGCGCGGAAATCTCTTCGCGCATCCATGAAGAGCTTTTCTCCGACCTCAAAGCACCTGTTGGCCGCGTCGGATCAGGCTATGCGCCGGTGCCATTCTCTCCAACAATCGAGAAGGCCTGGATGTTCAGTCAGGATGATGTCGAGCGCGAAGTGCACAAGATTTTAGGATAGAAGAAAACATATGGCTACTGAGATTCGTATACCGAAACTGGGTTTCAGCATGGAGGCTGGCATCCTCGCCGAATGGCTGGTTGAGGATGGTGCCGATGTTACGGCTGGTCAGGAAATTTACGCCCTGGAGAACGAGAAATCGACCCAGGAGGTTGAATCGCCAGCAACCGGCAAACTCAAGATCATAATCGCCGCTGACGGTGAGGAATATCCGGTTGGAGAACTCATTGGTACGATCGAATAATCTACCGGCACGACACCCTTTGAGCCTATCACTATTGTTAGCAATGTTTGGTTGACTGCAAAACCAAACAGCGCAACAAGCAGCCTATAAGAATAACAGGTCGCGCGAGGATTGCTGTCGGATGGCTGAAAATTTTGTCGATAATATTCCGCGTGTCGGGCGTGAGCGTTTTCGGAAAAACTTGGACAGTGTTACGATTACCAGCCCTGCGGAAATTCGTCCCGCTGCTGAAGCTATTCATGAGATCGCGCAATCTTACAATCTGCGCATAGCCGCCAGCGCTGACATCTCGTCAAAAGCCCATATGGTTGATGCGGATGGCGAGATTTTGAACAAGGAAGTCTTCGGCTGGGTCGCAGAAGGCGAGCGTTGGTGGGAAGATACCCGCCTTGCATTAAGCTCTCCGCTACCCCGTGCCTGTCGTTACGAAAGCGAACCGATGTGGTGCAATACGGAGGGATTTCACGGACATTGGAAAAACGAATATCTCGATGAGATTGACCTCAAGGAATATTACAACCAGACGACCGGCGCGCTCTGTGGCATTTTAATTCCGGTGCACCTGCCGTTTGGGCAAATAGCGGCGGTCAGTTTCTCTCCGATAGATTATAGTGTCACCGATTTGAGCGAACCCTATCGGCTTTATTCCGATTTTCTCGGTATCGTGACTGCTCGATTTATCACCGGCTATGTGCTTGCGATGCGCGAAAAGCATCGGATGCCTGCCAATTGCATTCTCTCCAAACGGGAAGCGGAATGTTTGCACTGGGCGGCGATTGGCAAGACCGACAAAGAAATCAGCATGATTCTGTCGCTCAGCCATGCGACGATCCGCTATCACGTTAATCGGGCCGGGACCAAGCTGAACAGCGTCAATCGTGGTCAGACGATTTTCAAGGCAGGGCAACTGGGATATTTGGGCGCGACCGACTAATTATTTCCGCAATATCGCGAACACCGCGCTCATCGTCATCAGCACTTTTTCACCACATAGTATCCGTCCGCTGCAATAGGCGGTGCGTTTGCTCATCCTGTCGATTGTCGTATAGGCCTCAACCCAATCATATAGTTTAGCCGCCGCCAGATAGTTGGTGTTGAGGCTCATCGTCGCCACCGGCAAACGCGGCCGCTCCGCCTCGTGCACTTGCAAACTTAACGCGACATCGGCCAGAGTACCCAGAACCCCGCCATGCGCGACTTTGATATGATTGATCTGCCCTTCATGAATCCGAGCGCCAACAACGATGCAATCATCATCCTGCCGGACATAATAAGGGCCAGCCATATCGAGAAACGGGCTGGAAAATCTCGCGCGTTCAAAGTCGTCCGGAATATTTTCCAACGTTTAAGCCGCTAGTTTGGCTTTTTTCCGCTTAGGGCTTTTCGGCGGCTCTTCGCTATCCAGCCACTTGTTCAGCGTCTCATGGAAATGACGCAACTTGCTTTCCTGATACTGAGCAAATGTCGCAATACCATTAGGCTGGCTTTTGGCTCCCTTTTGCATCGCTTTGTGATTGAGATAATCCTGATTGAATATCTTGGTCAGATAGCTGCCAAATTCCGTGGCCTCCGTATAATCGTCTTCCAGATCGAGAAACGTGCATTTGGCAGGCGCGGGGCGTTCAGCTCCCTCTGGCAAGGCAACCATGAACCGCACTTCATGAAAACATTGTTCCGGATTATTGCCGTCCGGCATGAAACGGTAAAAAATCGGATTGAAATCGGCCCAAGGGCTGATGTTCGGAAACACACTGTAGAAAATCGCGTCGTTCAAATCAGCATCGCTGATATTATCAACCATATCCCCCAGGCGGGCCGCATTTCTTCTCGGCGCGCCTTCGCCGCGCGGTCGCGGAACACGCGCATCGGTTCATCATTATACGCTATTGGTGTATCTTCTTCGCCGGGCGCAATCTTGCCACCAACCCAGTTGCACATATGCAAGTCAGCGGATTTCAGATCGCCTTCGATATAGTTGGCATACATATCAAAAATACCGCTTTTCCCATTGGGCATGGAAACCTCGACCCGGTTTTCTTCGAGGCGGCGGAACGTGTGTTTGCTGATCGGGTGGATGAAACTCTGGAATGCTTTGCCATCAGGAAAGGATTCCGGATTGGGGTTTTCAAAGTCTGTGTGCGGGCTGGGCGGACCATCGGGAGACATCGCCCGTGATACATTGTGCCACACATCATATTTGCTATTCGCATCGCCAAAGGCAGGCATCAGGACAGGGTGCGTGCCAACCACGTGATAGGATTCCATAAAGGCTTCCTGCGCAATCTTCCAGTTGCACGGCAGACGTTTTACGAGATGTGCTGCAACAAAGCGGCGTTCAAAAGGGATTTGGAAATGGCGATCAAGATCACCGAGAAAATCTTCGAGCGGCTCGCAGTTCGGGTCCGGGTTGATGAAAACAAAGCCTCCCCATTCACCCACACGCACATCCTGCAGCGAATGCGTTTTCTTGCTGACTGAGGGAAAGTCCCACTGGCAAGGCACTTCCTTCAGCGTGCCATCGAGTTCCCATGACCAGCCGTGGAACGGGCAGCGCAGCGCTTTTTGCCCCTGCTTATGATTGTCGCAAATCGCGCGACCGCGGTGCATGCAGCTATTGGGAAAGGCCTTGATCTCGGTTTCCGAAACACGAACAATCAGGAACGAAAGTTCGGCGATGTCATAAACATGAGTGTCACCGACATTGGGAATATCGTCCTTGTGACAGGCCATTTGCCAGACCCGTTTCCAAAGTCGCTCAACCTCGCGGTCATGCTCTTCCTTTGTCCAGTATCTATGTGTTTCAACGGTTGTAACACCCGGTTCCATAGGCGAGTCTTCAAGAAATATAGCTGGCGGAGGAACAGTGTCGCTCTCCAATATCTCGTTGTAGGAAATACCGTTCGACCGATTATGTCCGGTTAACGTTTCAACCATTGTCTTCTCCTGAAAAACTACGCGAGTTCTATTTTGGCCAAAATAGCGAGAAACAGCATTGATGCCACTAATGAATCTGGCAGCAAACGGACGCGCCGTGCCTAGTGGTTTTGAGAGGGTTGGTTCGCATTGCTACCCGTGTATCTTTGAAAAAAATCAAGCGGCATCGAATCTGCCCAATTTAGGAGAGCAAAGCCTTGAAACTCTATTCCAGTCTCGGCCCAAACCCGCGTCTCGTACGCATGTTCCTCGTCGAAAAAGACATTGAGGTGGAGCGAATCCATTTTGACATTATTACAGGTGAGAACCGCAGTGACGATTACGCAAAGAAAAATGTCATGCAAACCACTCCTGCGCTGGAGCTTGATAACGGGACACTGCTGAGCGAATCTACGGTCATTTGTGAGTATCTCGAGGAGATAAAACCTGGTCCGGTTCTTATCGGGTCAACGCCGGAAGAACGCGCGGAGACACGGCGCTGGGCGCGGCGGATCGATCAGGAGATTGCCGTTCCAATGACGCTGGGCTTTCGCGGCGGCGCGGGCCGGCCGATGTTCGAACCGCGCATGAATGTTGTGAGCACCGAAGCCGCAGCGGAGCTTTCCTCCATGTCAGACAAGCACTGGATATGGTTGGACGGGCAATTGGGTAGCAAGGACCATATCTGCAACGGCAAGTTGACACTGGCAGACCTGGTGGCCTTTTGTTTCATTAAATTTGGCGGCACAGTTGGCTGGTCGTTGCCTGCAGGAACCGATAATCTGGCGCGCTTTGCGGCGATGATGGAAGAGCGGCCGTCCGCTGAAATCTGGCGTGGCGAAGAATGAGCGACACACCCGCCACTCTGGCCAAGCTCGGCTCGATCATGCAGATCAGCTATGTCCCCGACGATTATGACGCGGCGCTAGAGTATTGGACTACGAAGATGGGCGCAGGCCCATTTTTCCACACCGAGAAGGTCGCGGTGGAAAATGTCAAATATCGCGGCGAGACATCCGATATCCAGTTTTCCATGGCCATTGGTTATTGGGGCGATGTTCAGGTGGAACTGATCCGGCCAAACAATGACGCGCCATCGATGTTCAGGGACTGGCGCGAAAAAGGAATGCAAGGCGTTCAACATTTATGCCTGATCGTCAATGATCTCGCCCATGCCCGCACCTTGACCGAAGAAGCTGGCGGCGAAGTCATTCAGGAAGTCAGCCTGCCCGGCGGTGTCGGCGGCGCTTTTTACGCCGACTATGGCGGCGGCCCCGGCACGATCATCGAATATCTGCAAATCCCGCAAGCCGGGATTGATGGCTTTGCGGCGATGCGTCAGATGCATCTCGATTGGGATGGAAAAACTAACCCTGTGATTGGAAGAGATTAGATGAGCGAAGCTCCAGAACGCCAACCAGACCAAAAACCAATCAAATGTGTGCTGGTCGCAGCTGGCAAATATCATGACATTGATTTTGCCCGGCTGGAAATATTGAAGCTGCTCGCCGAAGATGACCGCATTCGCACACGCATATACGAGAATTACGAGAATCTTGAAGCGATCAAAAACGCGGACATCCTGATAAGCTATACCTGCGACCTAATGCCCAGCGAAGCCGCGCAGAACAATATTCAGGATTGGGTCAAGGGCGGCGGCCAGTATTTTGCGTTGCACGGCACCAACAGCGTGCTCAAATTTCTGGAAGACGGCCGGGTTGATGCGCCCGATGATATGCCGACATTTGTTGATACCTTGGGTAGTCGCTTTCTCTCTCACCCGCCGATCATCCCGTTCACTGTCGATAATGCGCAGCCCGACCATCCACTGGTTAATGGCATAGAAAGTTTTGAAACCGTGGACGAGCAATATCTGGTCGAAACCCGCGCAGAGCTCGATGTGCTGCTTGATACTGAATATAATGGCACGGACGATATTAGCGGCTTTGTGCACAGCGATATCGAAAAAAGCCGGCATCCGGTTTTTTATATCCGCAAAATGGGCAAAGGCGCGGTGCTGTACCTGACCATGGGCCATTGCCGGGGCCATTATGATATGGATCCGGTACTAGACTGGTGGCCGGAAGTAGACCGCTCCGGCTGGCAGCAGCCGATCATTTACGACCTGCTACGGCGCGGCATCAAATGGGTCTGCCAACCCGCCATTGCGAAATTTTAACCCCCTCAAAAAAAGCTATAAAAGGAGAAGAAAATGGATTTAGGATTAAAGGGCAAGAAAGTCATTCTTACCGGCGGGAGTCGCGGCTTGGGCCGTGCGGCGCTGGAGCATTTTGCCAAAGAAGGCGCTGATGTCGCGTTTTTCTCGCGTAATGCTGAACAAGTAGCTGCGGCCAAAAGCGAACTGGAAGCCCATGGCGGCAAGGTATTTGCGGAAGCCTTTGATATGACGGATGCTGAAGGCTACCCCAAATGGCTTGAGAAAGCGGCAGGCGAACTGGGCGGGTGTGACATATTCATCCACAACGTAAGCTCGTCGGGCGCGGGCGGAACTGGCGATTGGGACATGACATTCCACACCGATATTATGGGCGCAGTTAATGCAATGGCCGTGCTCGAGCCGCATCTGGAAAAATCCGACGATGGCAGCGTTATTTTCATGTCATCCACCGCCGCCTTTGAAACATTCGTCGCACCGCAGGCGTTCAATGCCATGAAGGCTGCGCTGATTACTTATGGAAGCCAGCTTAGCCAAGCACTTGGACCCAAAGGTATTCGCGTCAACATGGTCTCACCCGGCCCGATTAAATTCCCCGGCGGCAACTGGTCACAGATCGAAGCAGGCATGCCGGACTTTTACAATATGACCAAAGCGGGTTTTGCGCTGGGCGATTTTGGAGATGCCGATGATGTCGCACGTAGCGTAGTTTTCCTCGCCAGCCCAGCATCCAGCTATACTACCGGCGCGCATTTGGTGATTGATGGCGGCTTTACCAAGCGCGTGCAGTTCTAAACCACAAAGCGCCCTCTTCCTTTGCGGAGAGGGTGCTCTTGCCGGGTTTCAAATTCCGTTCAGATACAACAAGCGATTACCGATAATCGCGAGCGCACCAAAATAGTTGCGAACTCTTGCTTGACAAAAGCCGCAAACACTAGCAATTCGCGGCCTCTCCACACAATCTTCCATAGGTTAGGCCCGATGGCGGAGTGGTCACGCAGCGGTTTGCAAAACCGTCCACGCCGGTTCGATTCCGGCTCGGGCCTCCAGAACCTGTTCCCAATACATCCCAGAACGTCTATCAAGCATCTGTTTTTCTTGATAAAAATCTGTTATGCCGTCCCGGTCAATTCGGAGACATCTATCCCAAGCCCATTCTTTTGATGGTATATTTGATGGTATCTCCAAAGCCCCATTGGAGGTGATACCATCATGTCAACTGTAACTGGGCAGAAATCCGGTCTTACTACCGCATCGGTAAAACGCGCAAAGACGAAAAACAAACCCTATAAGTTCTGACCGGGACGGGCTGTATCTGCTTGTTCAACCGAACGACAAACGCTTCTGGCGCATAAACTACCGGTTTCATGGAAAGCAGAAAACAATGGCTTTTGGAAATCACTTATCCGGCAATCGGGCGGCGTCCCATCACCAAGATTTCTGCTCAAGAAATATTACTGGTCTTAAAGTAAGGTCGAAAAAAGTAAACGCAACGACACTGCATCCCGAATTAGCAGCGCTTGCAGTCAGGTTTTTCGTTACGCGATTGCAACCGCTCGCGCTGAACGAGATATTTGTGCTGATTTACGTGGTGCGTTGATCTCTCCAAAAGTTCAACACCGGGCAGCAATCACCACCGCGAAAGTAGCGGGCGCACTCCTGCGGTCAATCATGGAATATGATGGAAACAAGCTCACCAGTATCGCACCGCGGCTGATCCCGCATTTATTTGTTCGACCGGGCGAGCTTCGCTTTTCAGAATGGAAGGAATTCGATTTTGGCAAAGCTGTATGGACAATTCCGGACCACAAGATGAAAATGCGGCGTCCCCATGTTGTTCCGCTGTCAAAGCAAGCTCTCTCGATAATTCGGGAGCTGGAGCATGACGACAGTCTCAGAACATATCTTTTCCCGTCACTGCGCTCTATGGGACGGCCAATGTCCGATAACACATTGAACGCAGCGTTGCGCCGTTGGGGTTATGGAAAGGACGAAATGACCGCACATGGTTTTTATGCAATGGCAGCAACGCTTCTCAACGAGATGGGTATCTGGAATCCCCACGCTATCGAACGACAACTCGCACATGCTGAAAGCAATTCAGTGCGCCGTGCCTATGCTCGCGGCCAATATTGGGATGAACGCGTCAAGATGATGCAGCATTGGTCCGACTATCTCGACCAACTGCGTGACCGGGCAACCATTCTCCGGCCTCAGTTCGGACATGGCGGGTCATGATTGAATGTTGGCCTCAAAATCCATAGTTTTTAGTGCGTTTTTGCGAAACACATGCTGAAACCATCAGGCTAGATATCAGGATGAGGATGGATCTTCTGACGATAATTGCCTCCAAAAAAATCAGCCACTGTATTATATATATAATACACAAAGTGTCAATTGAGGTTGCTGCTTGACCTTTGGAATATTTAAGGTCGGCTTGGCCGTTCGTCCGATACTGGATAACTCGTAATCGAAACTGAGTTTTTACAAGTGAAGCGGAACGGACGTGTGGCATTTTGCGAGAAAATCCGAACAACTGTCTCTGATCTACTGTCCTTGATTATTTTTGTGATCAATACCGATTGCCGCAAGCGGCATCGCCTTTGTTCTAGCGTCGCATGAAAGCATTGCATCCGATAAACCGAAGGCATCGAGCGGCATCAGAGAACTCTCCCTCCAAATGCTGTTGTATCATCCATTGGAGTAGGGCAACCGATTAGGATCATAGAGACGCTTAACGTGATAACGGTCCACCCCTTGATTGATGAACCGATCAAGTTTGTACCTGATAACCCGGTAAAACAGTGAGCAAAATGATTATGTATACTCCAACAGTATATCGTAAAAAATGAAATGATGGCAGTTTTCGATCGGTTGCTCGGTGTTAGACCCTACCTTATCGAGAATTATATGGGAAAAGTGGCCCATTGAGGCTAGCGAGATGCAACCAAGTCACTTTTGGTGCGTTTGTTCGTGGATTTCGATAATTTTGAAACCACCAATTTGGGATGTTCTTTCGATCAGAACAAATTTTCATCTATCGAAATGGAGAAAGGCTAAGCACGCGCCGCAGTATGAGTAATCGATTGTTCTTTTGTGCGTTTATAATAACGTCTTGTTTCGCGAGCGCGGCAATGGCGCCAGTCTACGCGCAAGGCGCGGACTACGAATCTCAACCCACAGACCCGCGCGAACCAATTATCACAGATAATGAGTTTGATGAGACTATCCCACCTATTGACGAAGACCCCGACGCGTTGCTTGGCACCGTCCAGGATTGGAAAGATGAACAACAGCGCCTGGAAGCAGAGACGCAGGCCAAGGATGTCAAAAACGGTGTTGCGGGAATTCCTGCGGTGCAAGACGGCGATCCGATTGAGTTAATCGCTGATGCCCCGGTCGATGATCCTGAGATCGATAATCCATTGGAGCCGCTGGAAACTTTTGACGTCGAACCGTTCGACGAGAGCCGATTTACGGAGGCCGATGACAGCGAGCAAGGTGCCGGATTACGTTATTCCTATCGGATTGACGGCTTGGAAAACCTGGATGACCAGAGCGATATCCGTCCGATCAGTGCCAATGACATAAAGGGTCGTTTCGCGGAATTGTCTGCGCTGGAAGATGGCGATGGCAAAGCCACAAATGGCGCGATGGTCTCCGCCCGGATGCGCGAAGATCAACAGTTGTTGGTCGATATTTTGTCGGGGCAAGGTTATTTTGATGTCAGCGTCAATGGCAATGTAGAGCTTCCTTCTGCAGACGGCGAGCGGCTGACGGTTGTTTTGCAAGTCACGCCCGGAAAGCGCTATGGTCTTGGAACAATCATGTTTGAGGCGGAGCCAGTTGTGCCAGAAGATCTGGTCACGAAGAATTTTGTCCCCAAAATTGGTGAACCGATTGTTGCTGAACGGGTGCTGGCGGCAGAAGCCAACCTAGCTGTGGTGTTGCCCGAGCAAGGCTATCCTTTTGTCGAGATCGGTCAGCGCGATATATTGCTCGATCCGGAAACCGGGGCGGGCGACTATACACTTCCGATCGATATTGGGCCACGCAGTAGTTTTGGCGATATTGTGACGACCGGAACCACCGCTTTCGATGCGGAACATATCAATGTAATTTCACGCTTTGATAAAGGTGAACTTTATGACAGCCGCAAAGTCGATGACCTACGCAAGGCGCTGGTTGCGACCGGTCTATTCTCCATTGTCTCCGTCAAACCGACGAAGAGCGATGAAGCGGGGCCAGATGGAACCGAATATGCGACGATCAACGTCGAGCAAGAGGCTGGGCCGGCAAGAACGCTAGCGGGCAGCGCAGGCTACGGAACCGGGCAGGGTTTTCGCTTGGAAGGCAGCTGGACGCATCGCAATCTCTTCCCACCCGAAGGGGCTTTGATTGCCAGCGCCGTTGCCGGAACGCAAGAACAAGGTGCATCGCTATCCTTTCGTCGCAGTAACGCGGGCCGACGCGATCGCACGGTGGAGTTTGGCTTATCTGCCTTGCATAGCGATTTTGATGCTTATGAAGCGTTTACTGGGCGGATCGGCGGGCGGATTTCTTATGATAGTACCCCGATCTGGCAGAAGCGGTTCACCTATAGCTTTGGCTTTGAAGTGCTGGGCACTAATGAACAGGATTTCAATCTACTCACTAGAACGCGGGACCGCACAACTTATTATCTCGCTGCACTGCCCGGTCAGGTGACTTTCGACACAACCGACAGCCTGCTTGATCCGACCGAAGGGTTCCGACTGTCCACCAAGCTATCACCCGAAGCGTCTCTGGGCAGCGGCGCGCAAATTTATGGTCGTGGCCAAGTTGAGGGAACCGCCTATTATGGTGCGGGCGAGAATATCGTTCTTGCCGGACGGCTACGGGTCGGTTCGATTGCGGGCGCTAATCGCGAACGAATTGCGCCATCACGCCGGTTTTATGCGGGAGGCGGCGGCTCGGTGCGCGGTTTCGGCTATCAGGAGCTAGGGCCGAAAGTGCAGGAGCCAAATCCGAAATTCGACCCGACAGACCCGGATGAAACGGATTCCCCGACTCTGCCCCGTCCGATTGGTGGCCGCAGCCTGGTTGAGGCCGCAGCCGAAGTGCGCTACCGGTTTGGCGATTATGGCGTGGTTGGCTTTGTTGATGCCGGACAGGTCTATACCAGTTCGACGCCAGGTTTTGATAATATGCGATTTGGCGTTGGCATCGGCGGGCGGTTTTACACCAATTTTGGTCCGCTAAGGCTGGATGTCGCCACACCGATCAACCGCCAGCCTGGTGAGTCGCGAGTGTCGGTCTATATCTCTATCGGGCAGGCATTCTGATGAGCGATACGGAAACCACGGCCGATAGCGGAACGCGCAGCAGTTGGCCGCGCAAAATCTTTATGGGTTTGGGCGGTTTGCTCGCGTTGATCGTGTTGATTGTCGTAGGCGGTTATATCTGGCTGGATACAAACAGCGGCCACCGGTTTATCGAAAAGCAAGTCGAGGCGCTTGAACTTGAAAACGGTATGCAGATCGGCATCGGCAAAATCGAAGGATCAATCTATGACGAGATGCAAGTTGTCGATCTGACGATTAGCGATCCCAAAGGTGTTTTCGTTTCTTCCGAAAAAGTAGCGATGGACTGGCGTCCGTTCGCGTTCATTAGCAGCCATGTTGATATCCGTTCCCTCATCATTCCAAAAGCGAAATTGTTGCGCCTTCCCGAGTTTAAAGACGTACCGGAAACCGACGATCCGCTGCTGCCCGATCTGGATATCGACATCGGCAAGTTGGAAATTGGCGCACTGGATATCGCTGCCGCTGTTACTGGTGAGCGTCATCTCGTCACTCTGTTGGCTGATGTAAAAATTGCGGATCGGCGTGCTATCGTTAACGGCACCGGAAGTGCGAAGATTGCTCCCGGCGTTGCGGGTGGCGACAAATTTGCGTTCAAACTCAACGCTGTTCCTGATGATAATGAACTGGATATTGCGTTCAACCTCGATGCGCCTGCCAATGGCGTTGTCGCGGGACTGTCCGGGACCGGGTTGCCAATGGCGCTGGAACTGAAGGGTAAAGGCGACTGGAAAAATTGGAACGGGACGCTGAAAGGTAAAAGCGGCGCAGAGATGCTTGCTGTTGTTGCGCTGAACGCTCGCGATGGAACGTTCAAAATAGCGGGCGATGCCCGGCCCGGACTTTTCCTGTCGGGGCCAAGCCGCGATATGCTTGAGCCGGTCACCAATATCGATTTCACCGCCAGCGGCGAAGATCGTGCGTTTGATATCAAGGGTCAGATTGGCAGCGATAATTTCACGCTTGCTACTGATGGTCTGGTTGACCTTGGCAATAACAGTATGCGCGATCTCAACGTCGAATTCCGCTTGCTCAAGCCATCGGTTATTGCCGAGAACTTGAACGGCGCCGGGATTACGGGATCGCTTGTTCTCAATGGCGATTTCGCGACGCCCAATGTCAGCTACGCGCTCAATGCGGCGCGGATCGGTTTTGCTGAAACGACCGTCATCGGATTGCGTGCCAGCGGCAGTGCAGAACTGAACAAAGATCAGTGGCGTATTCCGCTGAATGCTAGGGCGCAGCGGATAGCAGGTCTTAACGCGGCGGCCGGAGAATTGCTGACCAATGTCAGGCTGGACGGCGATTTTGCATATGCCAATGCCCGGCTGCTGTCGGATAATTTGAAAATCCGCTCCGACCGGATTGATGCGACGGCCGTGGTTGTCGCTGATCTGAACGAAGGCCTCTATACTGGCGGCTTGAAAGGCAAAATCAACGGCTATCGCGTAGAAAGCGTCGGGATTTTCAACCTCGATAGCGATATCAATCTGAAAAGCGGCAATGATGGACAGTTTGCGCTGACCGGTACAATCCGCGCCCGTTCGAGCCAGATTTTCAACGATGGCGCGCGTGAATTTCTTGGCGGGAACTCGCTGATCGTTGCCAATGTTGCGTACGGCACCGACGGCATTGCAAGAGTGCGCAGTTTGAATGTCGCGGCGCCGTCTTTCCGGCTAACACAAGGCAGCGGCAGTTACACACCCTCCGGGGGGATTAATTTTGCTGCGAAGGGCATGTCCGACCAATACGGCCCGCTAGGCGTCAATGTATCGGGTACGGTGACCAATCCGGTTGCGCGTATCGCGGCGGCTAGACCGGGTCTAGGTGTTGGACTGAGCAATGTTGTGGCGACGATACGCGGCAGCCGCAAAGGCTATGCCGTGCTGGCAGACGGCAATAGCGACTACGGACCATTTGACGCCAATGTAGATATATTGGCGAGCAGTGGCCCGCTGACGATCGATATCAATCGGGGAACAAGTTTCGCCGGTGTCGGATTTGCCGGTCGCATCCGCCAAACCGGGGCGGGGCCGTTTGCCGGGCAATTGGCCGCCAATGGATCGGGGATAAACGGTAATGTTATGCTCAGCGCATTCAGCGGAAAACAACGCGCCATCATCGACGCTACTGCGCAAAATTCTGTTCTGCCCGGACCAGCGCAGTTGGCGATCCGGCGCGCTATTATTGATGCCGATATCATTCTTTATGACCAGCCGCAGGTTGTTGCCGATGTGCAATTGGCGGGGCTGCAAATGCAGGAACTCGATATCGCCGCTGCCCGCGCAAAAATCGACTATCGCGGCGGTCAGGGCACGGCAATGGTCATGGCGGAGGGCCGCAATGTCGTGCCATTCCGCTTTGCTGCCAACGCTATTCTTGACCCCAAACTTTGGCGGGTTGCGCTAGATGGCCGTGCCAACGGTGTTAATTTCAAAACGGTCAAGCCGGCGCGCATCGTTCCGGAACGCAGCAAATATACATTGCTGTCAACCACCATTGATTTGTCTCAAGGCAGCATTCAGCTGGCCGGTGATTACGGTGCTGGCCTCAATATCCAGAGCCGCCTGAAGAACGTAAATCTGGCGTTGGTTAACCCGATGATGCCCGGATTAGGGCTTGGCGGCACGGCGACTGGTAGTCTCGATTTCGCCCAAACATCAACCGATGCATTTCCGCGAGCAGATGCAAGACTGCGGATCGATAACTTCACCCGTACCAGCTTGGCTTCGGTATCGCAGCCAGTTGATCTGCATTTTGTTGGACGCTTGCTGGCAAATGGTGGCAACGGTCGCGCGATCTTCCGGCGGCGTGGCGCAGCCATCGGGAGGATGCATGTCAACCTGACGCCGCTGCCGCCCGGCGCTGGTCCGTGGACTACGCGTGTTCTGGCCGCGCCTTTATCTGGCGGGCTGCGATATAATGGCCCGGCGAGCACTTTGTTCTCACTGGCTGCGCTGCCCGATCAGGATCTGAAGGGCGCTATAGGCGTCGCGGCGGACTTCTCTGGCCGGGTGCAAACACCCGTTCTGACCGGCGTCGTACGGGCTAATAATCTGGTTTACGAGAATAATGCTTATGGCACCAGATTGACTAACATGAAAATTCGCGGCGAATTTACCAATGACCGCATGCAAGTCACCGAACTGACTGCCAACGCTGGCGAAGGCACAATTAGCGGAAATGGTTTTGTATCGCTTAGCTCCGACAAGGGTTTTCCGATCCAGCTCGCGCTTGATCTGAATAATGCACAGCTTGCCAAAGGCAGCGATCTTGCGGCATCCGCCACGGGGCAGATTCAGGTAGTGAACAACGCATCGCAACCTGCGACGATCAGTGGCCGCATCCGCCTGCCCGAAACGCGATACAAGATTGTCCGTGAAGGCTCGACCAAAGTCGCCACCTTAACCGGTGTTCGCCGGAAACCTGCACTGGCCCGCAAAAAGATCACCGGAGACGCTGATCCTATTAGTGGTGTACCGGGTAACTGGAAACTGGATATCGACCTTGTAGCCGACAACAAAATTTATGTGACCGGCATGGGGCTGGAATCTGAATGGTCCGCTGACATTAAAATACGGGGTACAACGGGTAACCCCGTGTTGACTGGCGGCATTGATCTTGTTCGGGGCAATCTGGGTTTTGCCGGACGGTCGTTCGAGCTCACCGAAGGGCGCCTGCGCTTTAATGGCGGCTCAGCCTTTAATCCGACATTGCGTCTGGTGGCCAACGGTGAAGCAGATGATGTGGCCATAAACGTCAATATTACCGGCAGCGCCGAAGATCCGCAGATAGCATTTTCCTCAACGCCAAGCCTGCCGCAAGACGAGATTATGGCGCGTATTTTGTTTGGCAACTCGGTGGGCGAATTGTCGCCTATTCAGGCGGTGCAATTGGCGACTTCCCTTAACAGCCTGCGTGGTGGCAGCGGCGGCCTCAATCCACTCGGTGTCTTGCAGTCCTCGGTGGGTATCGACCGCCTGCGGATATTGGGCGCTGACGAAGATAGCGGGCGCGGAACTTCGCTCGCGGCGGGTCAGTATATATCGAATGATGTCTATGTTGAAATTGTCACCGATGCGCGCGGCTATACGGCGACGCAGCTGGAGATTAGTTTGACCCCGGCGCTCTCTGTGCTCAGCAGCGTGGGCAGCTTTGGTGGTTCGAACGTTAATGTGCGCTACCGGAAGGATTATTGATGCGGATCGCTCTCACTGTGTTTGTCGCGATCTCTGCTCTCGGTCTGTCTGCTTGTGAAAAGAAGTTTGACGAGAAATTTGATGAAAATCTGGAACAGCTGAAAAGTGAAGCCGATGAAATCAAGGCACAAGCTGATGACCAGCTTGCCGCCGGGCGAGAGGCCGAAAAAGCAGGCAAGCAGGCCGAGCGGTCGAAGCAACCCGCTCAATGAGTGAACTGCGGCCAGAGCAAGATCCAGCTGATGTAGAAGAGCTCATCGAGGCGTTACCCGATGAGGCCATAACGCTAGGTGCGACAGCACGCACTCCATTGCATTTTCCTGCTAAAGCGTGGTGGGCGATCATCAAACGCGTTTATGTGATGAACGATTTCCACAATCTGCCGCTGCTGTCGGCGGGCGTTGCATTTTTCGGCTTTCTGGCCTTTGTTCCGCTCATCGCGGTTGTCGTTCTGCTATACGGGCTCATCGCTGACCCCACAAATGTTGGCAATGTCATTGAGAATGCCGACGGATTCTTGCCCGAAGCTGTGCTCACAATATTGCGTGACCAAATGTTAGATATCGTGACCACGAGCAAGGCGGCGCAAGGACTTGGCCTGGCCTTTGCGCTGCTTGTGTCCACTTACGGAGCGATGCGCGCTGCAACCGCGATGATAAAGGCACTTAATATCATCTACGAGGAACCGGAATCGCGCAACATACTGGTCACGACCTTCACGGCACTGAAAATCACATTGGGGATGGCGCTTGTTGCTATTGTCGGTCTGGGATCCATTTCAGTGTTCAGCTACGTCAGCATATTTTTGCAAGACTACCTGGGAAACATCACAGTCACTCTGATAAAATTCGCTACGTGGCTGACCGCTGGTTTTCTGGTCAGCGTCGCTTTTGGTTTATTCTTTCGATACGGCCCCGATCGCCGACCTGCCAAATGGCGTTGGCTGACAATCGGTTCGGCGGTATCAACATTGCTGTGGCTGCTGATCACTATCGGATTTGGCTATTATGCCTCCAACGTCAGCGATTATAACGCGACTTACGGATCACTTGCAGCAGTAGTCATTTTTCTGATGTGGTTGTTTCTATCGGCTTATGCCGTGTTGATTGGCGCAGAAATCAATGCCGAGATGGAACGCCAGACCTTTCAAGATTCCACCATCGGCAAAGATCGCCCAATCGGCGAGCGCGGCGCTTATGTGGCGGACAATTTGATGCTTGATCAAGCAAGCAAAACAATCTTGCTCAAAAAGCAGAGGCGAAAAGCAGACCGGCGAGCGCGTAAGGTTACTAGAGACTCGCTGTGAAAGGGAGTACCGCAATCTGAAGGTTCAATTTCGGTCTCAGTGTTATAATGACTGTAGATATGTAAGGACTCCTGAGATATCTTCTGTAAATTCCCGATGCAGGAATCAACGTCGAAATGGAGCGTCAGAGTTTCCAAGATTCCACCATTGGAAAAGATCAGTCCATTGGCGGTCCCTTGACCCGATGGACATTGTCGTGAATGGTGTTCGAGAGCGACAAGGGGGTCGCTTTTTTTATGGCATCAGGATCCAAAACTGTCGTTTATGCAGCGCTTGCTGGAAACAGCCTGATCGCTGTCTCAAAATTTATAGTTGCTTCCATCACTGGCAGTTCAGCAATGTTCAGCGAAGGCGTTCATTCGGTCGTCGATAGCGGAAACCAGTTGTTACTTCTATTTGGAATGAGCCGGGCGACGCGCAAGCCTGATGAGAAACATCCTTTTGGTTACGGGATGGAGTTATATTTCTATACATTCGTTGTGGCGATCCTGATTTTTGCAGTGGGTGCGGGCATTTCCATTTATGAAGGTCTACACAGCATCAGTGACCCTCAGCCGGTAAAATCGCCCGAATGGAGCTACGGCGTATTGTCACTGGCGATGGTGTTCGAAGGCGCGGCTTGGTGGGTTGCGTTCAAGGAATTTCGGCGAACCAAGGGCGACCAGTCCTGGTATGCTGCTGTTCGTAATTCCAAGGACCCAACAGTCTTTACCATTTTGTTCGAAGACAGCGCCGCCATGATGGGCCTGATGATCGCCTTTATCGGGATATTCTGTGCGCAATATTTCGACATGCCGATCCTCGATGGCATTGCGTCTATTTGCATCGGCGTTGTTCTGGCTTTTGTTGCCGTTCTGCTTGCCTTTGAGGCGAAAGGTCTACTGATTGGAGAGGCCGCTTCGCCAGCAGTCATAAAGGGCATCCATAATATTGTGTCTGAAGATCCCCGGATCTCTGGTCTTAATGAGGTGCTCACCATGCATATGGGCCCCGACGATATATTGCTCGCCGCGAGCGTGGATTTTGACGATAAGTTGACTGCTGACAAGGTCGAACAATGTATCACTGATTTTGAGACAACCATCAAAGAGCAGTTTCCACAAGTGAGACGGATTTTTATTGAAGCGCAAAGCTGGCGCCAGCATCATGCGACCGCGATTGCAGCCGGAGAAATGAGCGATCAGCCACCGCCCGATGGTAAATAGGTGATTTCAGTAGTCAAAGGAGTCTAGCAAATGGCCAGTGCAGTTAACCCAAAGCCTTCCGCCCATAAGGTTGAAGCCGAGGATGGACTGCTATTTGGTTGTGCGCTTGATGGCGAGGGTGGCGCGGGGCTGGTTGGGTGGAAAGAGATTGAAGACGGGAGCACAGGTGACGCTCCGTTGTGGATGCATCTTGATAACGTTTCAGAGCGCGCGATAACCTGGCTCAATGAAAAATCGAATATCCCCGCGTCAGTGGTCAGCGCATTATTGGCCAAGGAATCGCGTCCACGCAGCCTGCGGGTTGAAGACGGGCTGTTGGTCATATTGCGCGGAGTCAATCTCAACGAAGGGGCTGAACCCGAAGACATGGTCGCGATCCGGATGTGGGTTGAGCCCAATCGTATCATCACCGTTCGCTATGAAAAACTGCTGACCCCGCGTGATGTACTCGGCGATTTGATTGACAGTGGACATGGGCCGCACACCGCGCCGGATTTGTTTGTGTCATTGTCCGAAAAACTCTCGCTGAAAATCAATGATGTAATCATTCAGCTGGAGGATAAGCTCGGTGCGCTGGAAGAACAGGTTGAAACCGAGCAGCCGACAAAATTACGCTCCCAATTGGCGGAATCGCGGCAGGATACAGTTGCGCTGCGCCGCTATCTTTCGCCACAACGCGAGGCACTGGCAAACTTGCAATATGATGCACCGGACTGGCTGACCGCTACCCATAAAATGGGAATTCGGGAAACCGCAGACCGGACAATGCGCTATCTGGAAGACCTCGATGCGGCTCGAGATCGGGCTGTCGTGGTTCTTGACGAACTCGCCAATAAAATGGCTGAATCAATGAATCAGACGATGTACGCGCTTTCGATAGTCGCGGCCATATTTCTGCCAGTCAGCTTTTTAACTGGTCTGCTGGGGATCAACGTGGGAGGCATGCCGGGCGTGGATAGCGGGTTGGCTTTTTGGCTCGTATGCGGAATAATGTCGGTGGTTATTGTCTTGGAAATACTCATCCTAAAACGGCTGAAATGGATTTAATATATGATTGATCTTGCCATCCATGCCGCGGCTAGCCTTCCCGATGTCCAGGATATTCCTTCGCTCGGTGAAATTGGTGGCCTGTTCACGCAATGGGGCAGTTTTTTCAATGCCTTCTTCAATCTCCTCACCGCCGAACTGCAATCGAACACGATCTGGCTGCAACTAGGCGGCATCGTTGTTTCGCTCGTTCTGGCGCTTATCATCACCCGGATATTACGGGCGTCTACCGGGCAGTTTTTCTCTGCCATTGCGGAATCTTTTCGTGGCGGGCGCTATGAGGCAGTAGCGAGGAGCCTGGTTTATCCGGCGGTCGCGGGCAGCATATTGTGGCTGATCATTTCCGGTTTCGCCGGCCGGGGTATTCCGGTTGACTTTATGCGCATTGTCGGAGCTATACTGGTCGCCAACGTGATCATTCGCGCCTTTGCATTGACCAGCAAGGATATGTTCTGGCGCTGGACCATCATTACGATCACTTCGATGATGGCAATGCTCGTAGTTTTGCGGTTATTTGCGCCGCTCGTGTCGTTCATCGATAGTCTCGCCATACCGCTGGGCGAGGATCTGTCGCTGCTCGACATAGGCAAGATATTGTTGATTGCTATCGGCCTGGTCTGGGGCGCGTCGTTTCTTTCGCGGATTATCGAAGCGCGCTTGAACAAGTCCGAGCGGATGACGCCTTCGGTACGCGGGCTGTTCAGCCAGCTGATCCGGATATTGATGATTGGTGTTGCGATTTTCTTCGCTCTAAGCATGGTCGGCATCGACCTGACCGCCTTTGCCGTGTTCACTGGCGCTCTGGGCGTTGGCATTGGCTTTGGTCTCCAGTCGATTTTCTCAAACTTCGTCGCTGGCATTATCATCATTCTCGAAAAGACGCTCAAGGTTGGTGATTTTATTGATCTGGAGGGCGGCATCACCGGAGAAGTACGTGAAATCAACGTCCGCAGCACACTGATCACAACCAATGACAATATTGATATGCTGATTCCGAATTCGGAGTTTATCAACAAGCGCGTAATTAACTGGACGTTGCGCGAAGCCAAGCGGCGCATCCATGTGCCGGTCGGAGTCGCCTATGGAACGGACAAGGATCTTGTCAAAAAGGCGATATTGGAGGCGGCGGACAATGTGGAGTTCACGCTAAAAGGCTTCAAAAACCGCAAACCCGATGTCTGGTTGGTGAATTTCGGCGATAGCAGTCTCGATTTTGAACTGGTCGTTTGGCTAACCGACGAGGCGACCAAGAGACCAGCCAAGGTCCATGCGACCTATTGCTGGGAAATTGAAACAGCACTGGCGAAATATGATATCACCATCCCATTCCCGCAGCGCGATCTGCATATGATCAAGAACGCCACCGAGGACTAGGGACTATTCTCTGATTTGATCAACGCAGCAGGTCAGGAGTTAATTG
Organism: Parasphingorhabdus halotolerans; assembly: GCF_012516475.1. Lineage (NCBI taxonomy): Bacteria > Pseudomonadati > Pseudomonadota > Alphaproteobacteria > Sphingomonadales > Sphingorhabdaceae > Parasphingorhabdus > Parasphingorhabdus halotolerans. Next base: position 2,744,542 of record NZ_CP051217.1, read on the forward strand.
CAAAACGACCGAAGTCCCTCCGCCTTCTTTGGCTCTCCATCTCAAAATCATCCTGACACATCCAGCCCGTTGGTAATGAAGCAGCGAACGACGGTGTATTTTTCGAAGCCATCACCGCCGCATAAAGCTATAGGACCGACCATGACCCACGCGTGAGCATCCTCTCCGTCGTCAGTACATTTGGCACTGACGGCTGCGCAATTTAGCGGAGCATTGGTTCCATCTGGTTGGTTGATATTAAGCGGCAAGCTTGCGATACAGCAACCCGAATAGTTGGATTAGCAGAGTTCTTGGCTGAATTCTTATCTTTGAAAAGACTTCGAAAATCATGCTTCTCTTTGGTGCACCATGCCGACAAGACTCATAAATACATGGATTACGCCGAGATAGGCCCGTTGAACATAAGGGGAGGCCCCCGGTCTTGAAATGGGTGCCAAGGTTAACCCGCTATGAAAATTCAAATGCTTCAAGCTCTGGCTTGGCCATTGCATCCTCAAATGCTTGATAATCCCAGGGCCAAGTTATCGGAACGCCGGTGCTATCAAGATACCAGCTTGTGCAGCCCGATCCGAATATGCTGTTCTTTGCAGCAGTGACGCGCTTTTTTTCGTAAGTGGCCAAAGCTTCGTCTGTCACGGTAACGGCTTTTGCGTTTTCAGTCAGCAACGGTGCGAGCAGCTGCTCGATATAATCCCACTGTTTCTCGGCAATATCGATCAGTGAAAAATTGCCAACCGGCGACGTTGGTCCGTTGAGCATAAACAGATTGGGGAAATCCGGGATCATAATCGCGTAATAGGCAACACAGCGTTCCGCCCATGCGGCTTCCAGGTCTGCTCCATTTTGCCCCTTGATTTCTATGGGCCGAAGGAAACGGTCGCTATGATATCCGGTTGCGATCGCAAGAATGTCAACCTCGTGGAGCGTGCCATCTTCCATAACGATGCCCTCCGGCACAATGCGCTCGATCTCTCCGACGATCGTTTCCACATTTGGTAGTTGCGCGGCCTGGTAATAGTCGGGCGAATAGATCAGCCGCTTGCAGGCGGCACGATAATCGGGGGTCAGCTTGGCACGCAATATAGGATCAACCACGGATTGTTCGAGATTGCTGCGGCAAAAATCCTCTATCTCCGCCATCTCCAAAGAATCCGGATTTGCGATGGCGGTGGTGAAACGGCGTACGCGGAACCAATATTCTTCGTCATAGCGAATGGCATCTATCGCGGCGCGGTCGGCGCGAAATGCTGCCTTTTCTGCTTCGCTATATTCTTGGGCGGGGATCGGCATGATCCATTGCGGCGAGCGTTGAAAATGCTTGATCTCATGTCCGGCCTTGCCCAGCGCGGTTGCCATTTGAACACCGGTTGAACCATTGCCAATAATGCCAATCCGTTTGCCCGACAGATCGACACTATTATCCCATCGCGCCGTATGCATTGCCGTGCCGGCAAAGCTATCAAGACCCGCAATGTCAGGCCAGCGCGGGTGGTGCAGGACGCCGGTAGCGCCGATAACGATATCCGCATGATGGCTCTCACCATTGGACAGTTCCATATCCCAATGGCCATCACTCCAGACCATGCGCTTGACTTCGGCGTTAAAGCTTATCAGCGGACGGATATTATAGTCAGCAACGACCTTTTTGAAATATTCCTGTATCTCTGGTCCCGAGACATTGAGCGCGCTCCACTCGGGATTGGGAGCGAATTCATAAGTGTAACAATGCGCAGGAACATCGCAGTTCAGACCGGGATAAACATTGTCCCGCCACGTCCCGCCGATCTCATCAGCCTTTTCGAATATCCGGACATTTTCATGGCCCGCCTCGCGTAGTTTAATGGCCGCCAATATTCCGGACATGCCGGCACCGATAATTGCAAAGCGTTTTGTCATCTCATTCTCTATCCCCGCTTAATAGGTTGAAACTGGCTGGAGGCCGCCGCTCCAATATCATTTCGGTCCGTTCACGCAGCGCTGGGTCGAGCGCTTCGGGTTGCGGCACAATCCAATATTCGCCGCGTTCAATGGCGTCAAAAACCAGCGGAGCAAATTCATCGGGCATCATGCCATTTTCGTCGTTCATATCCCGCAACATGGTCATAAATTCAGCGGTCGCCGCCGGGGCATGCTCATCCATAATCGCGCTTTTCACCGGACCGGGAGCGAGCAGCGAGACATGAACCTTGCTGCCTGTTGCTATGAGTTCCCCCGCCAGTGCTTCGGAAATGGCGACAACCGCAAATTTGGTCGCAGAATAGGGTGCCATGAACGGGGATGTCAAAAACCCGCCCACAGAGGATGTGTTGATAATGCGCGACGGACGATCCGCTGCAATCAGACGCGGCACAAAGGCGCGGATTACGTTGACCACACCGCCAATATTAATGTCGAGCGAGCGCTGCCAAGTCGCAGCGTCAATTTCCCAGCTCAGTCCGCTGGACAGGACGCCGGCATTGTTAAACAAAAGATCGACTTCGCCAAACCGGTCATAGGCGGCCTCGGCTAGCGATTGAACGGCGGCCTCATCGCGAACATCGGTGGGAACAGCAATGACTTCGGTTGAGAGACTATCCGCCACTTCTTTCACCGCCGGCGCATCCCAATCCGCCAGCACCAGTTTCATACCGAGCGATGCCGCATGGTGCGCCAATCCCGCTCCAATGCCGCTTGCCGCACCTGTGATTACCGCAACTGTCATGCTCCGCTCTCCTTGATTGCGTTCGCTCCATCCTCACCAAGCACGCGAGCGTCCAGACGGATTTCCTTGCGCGCCATTGCTTCCCACAGAAACGGGAAGCCAAGATCATCGGACATTTGTGCCATGCGCAAGCTTTCGGGATCGGTGATGTGTTGCCCTCCGCCTAGCACCTCGACTTGCCACGCCAACCGGCAGCGATGCTCCAGCGTGATCGCCCGCAGATGCGCCTGACTAATATCTTTGGCGACCACGAACACGCCATGGTTTTTCAGGATCGCCCATTTTTCGTTGCCAAGAGCCTCAGCTGCGGCCTCAGCCTCTGAAGCGCCATCGACCGTTCCGGCATATTCGTCATAAAAAACCGGATCGCCCTCGACCTGACCCGATGTTTGGTCATAGATTGGTGGTACGCGTCCAGAAGCTGACCACACCAACCCCCAGCGCGGATGATTGTGGATGACGACTTTCAGATCATGACGACGCTGATGCACCGCCAAATGCAGTCCGATAGCCGGGGTGACGTTCCATTCCCCTTCAATTACTGATCCATTGCCATCCAAGCGGATGATGTCGTCGGCGGTCACTTCGTCCCATGCGAGTTCCCAGGGATTGACGAGAAAGCTGCCATCCGGTTCTGCGAGGGTAACATGTCCCGCAACATGATCGTCATATCCTTCACGGTGTAGTGCCCGGCACAATAGTGCCAGTTCCTGATGCGCGGTCAATTCGGGTAGCAGCGGATAGCGGCCTGGTCTTGGAGCCAGCTTTTGGAGCATGGGGTTGCTTCGAACCGGTGCATTCATTGGCTGTTCCCCTTCGAGGCATTGGAAGCGTCAAGAAATTCGGCATATTTCTCAATTTACATATCATTTTTTAACGCGTTTAACGATTTTTATAGCATTTACGCGTTTGTTTGCGTAAAAATCAAGTCAATTAATTACGAATATGTTGAGTGGAGAGTATTTTGGATCAATCAATAGATAAAGTTGTTCGCATTGGTGGCGGTAGCGCGTTCTTTATCGACAGCGCCATGGCGGTGCCCCAACTTCTCGCTACCAATGTAGATTACATAATGTTTGATTATCTCGCCGAGGGCGCGATGGGGCTGTTTGGCCGGATGCGGCAGGAGGATGCGAAAAGCGGCTATCCTTCCGATTTTATGGATGTCCATGTCGGGCCGTTTCTGCAACAGATTGCCGAAAAAAGCGTGCGTATTATTGCCAATGCGGGCGCGGTTAATCCGGCTGGTTTGGCTAGCGATGTGCGAAGCAAGATTGACGAACTTGGATTAAAACTCAAAGTCGCCTGCATCTCAGGTGATGATTTGATGGATCGTGCGGCAGACTTAGCCGGCACACCGGACATGTTCACCGGTGCACTGCTACCTTCATCAGGATATACGAGTATCAACGCCTATCTGGGTGCAATGCCAATAGCGGCAGCATTGGCGGATGGAGCGGATATCGTAATCACCGGCCGCACGGTGGACTCCGCGCTGACACTGGGGCCGCTAATTCATGAATTTGGTTGGGCCGTCGATGACTGGGATCGGCTTGCCGCTGGTACGGTTGCAGGCCATTTGATTGAATGCAGCGGACAAGTGACAGGCGGAACCTTCACCGATTGGCGCGATGTCGAGGGATGGGAGAATATTGGTTCGCCCATTGCAGAATGCCGTGCCGATGGCAGCTGTATAATTACCAAGCCAGAGAATAGTGGCGGGCTAGTGTCCGTTGGTACGGTAGCCGAACAATTGTTGTATGAAGTGGGCGATCCGCAGACTTATTTTGTGCCTGATGTAGTTTGCGATTTCACTCAGGTTACCTTGGAGCAAGTCGGCGATGACCGGGTGCGCGTTACCGGTGCTAAAGGTTATTCGGCGACAGATAGCTTAAAGGCTTGCGCAACCTGGGATGATGGTTGGCGCGGAATTGCTTATCAGCCGATAATCGGTCCAGACGCCCGTGCCAAGGCAAAGAAGCAGGCTGCAGCAATGTTTGCGCGTGGCAGCATGATGCTGCGCGGTCGCGGAATGGCCGACTGGCTGCGGACAGAAGCTGTTATGATTGGTGGCAATGAAGAAATCCTGCTCAAGCTAATCGTCGAACATGACGATATGCTGCCCTGTCAGATGTTTGCCCGTGAACAGTTTTCTTCGATTTCTGCAATGTCGCCGGGGACGAGCGTTAGCTTCGGTATACAGATACAGCCGGTGATGCATTTGGGATCATTTCTGGTTCCGAAAACTGGTGTGATCGCGCAGATTAATGGAGAAAATTTTTTAGAGAATGTTCAGTCGGGATTTGCGCCAGCAATGATAGAGCGCCCGCCAGTGCCCAAGCTCGATACCGAAACGCTTGAGACGGTGCCGCTCGAAAAACTGGCGTTTGCAAGAAGCGGCGAAAAGGGTGAGATGATCAACATCGCGATCATCGCCCGCAAGCCTGAAAATCTTGCATCGTTGCGTAGTTCGCTAACGGAGGCTTCGCTCACGGATTGGTTTACCGATCTGGGCCGGTTTACGGTGACGACTTATGATGTGCCGGGTATCGACGCCTTTAACATCACGCTTGATGGCGCGTTGCCGGGCGGAATAAACCAAAGCCAGCGGCTTGATCCGGCGGCCAAGTCCATTGCGCAGCGGCTGATGAACTTTCCTGTTTCTGTGCCACCCCGAATACGCAGGGTTTAGCTAATCATTTGGGTTTCAATCCCGACCAAATTTCACCCTCTGCTTCAGTATCCAGATCGACCGCTCCCCGAACGCCCAGCTGCGCGCGCGCTTCTTCGAGCGGCGTATTCCAGACATCTTCCATCTTTGCCATCCAGAACGGATCAGAATTGCGGCCAATAGATATACCTTGTTCGATACATTTCAGCGCCGCACCCCAGGTCTCGGGATAATGCAGTACGGTGCGGATCAAGTAACGCGTTGTGCCCAAAATCCCCATGACGTTCATCTCACCGGCCAGCTCCTTGTTCTTGATATGCGTATCAATGGTTGCGAGGCGGAACCAGTAGGGGAGTAGTTCGCCGATATAATTGAAACCCGCGCCTGTTAGAATATGTTCGTAATCATGCGTTTGCCCGGCACGCAGCGAGTAATATTGCCATTGATTTTGCGGTTTGAAATTGGGGACGATCTGTACTTCGTAGCTGCCTTTTGTTGCAGCCTGATAGTAGATGCCGCCAACCGTTCCCGGTGCGCAATCCTTCAAGTCATCAATTGCATAATCGGAACAATAGCCTTCCGCAAGCCAGCTATCGAGAAGAGGATTATCCTTTCGCTCTTCCTTGAGCAGCGCTTCCAGCCGATCATAATCACGCATGTCGTTCAATATGTTGATTAGCTCATACATCTCGGCAGCCGGCGGGTAGTCGGATCCGTTTTTTTTCAGCGCAATTTTGGCAACCCATTCGCGCAGTCGCGGGTCATTCAGATATTTCGATGATGAGATCAAAATGGAGGAATCTGTGCCAAGCATTTGTACGCCGCGAGCGAGATAGGGGGTATCATCCATTTTTTTCTCCGATGGTTTACTGTGTGAAAACGCAACTTTGATGATTTCGCAAATCAGGGTCAATATTGAAAAATTCGGTATAATCGGGATGATCAGAAAAATTGCAGATGCTTGCCTGAATGCGGATTGTTGCGATAATCATGTTACGCACATAGGCGCTCAAGCTTGTTTTGGCTAGCATATTGCGGAATATCTATTGACAAATATTACGAGTTCTGGGACGGGATTGGTAATAAGTAAAAGAAACGCGCAATTTCGAGCATCTGGGAGGATAATTTTAATGGCAAAATATCGGGTTATGAAATCACTGCTGGCGGGCGCCGCTTTGGGGGCATTATATTCACCTGCATACGCGCAGGATCAAGGCGGCGTCAGAGATGATATCATCATTGTGACTGCCAATAAACGTGAGCAAAATCTACAAGAGACACCGATCGCGATTTCGGCTCTCTCGAGTGAAACCATTGAACTGCAGGGCATCACCCAGACGCAAGATTTAAGCGGCCTCGCTCCGAATGTTGCGGTCAATGGCGGCACAACCAATGCAACGGCATCGGTGATTACGATCCGGGGCATTCCAACAAACGCGGATGAGACGCAGGGTTTCGACTCCCCGATTGGCCTGTATCTGGACGGCGTTTATCTGGCGCGTTCGTCAGCTTCCTCGTTTGAGGTTGCCGACATCGAACGGATCGAGGTTCTTCGCGGTCCGCAAGGTACGCTCTTTGGACGGAATACTACTGGTGGTGCAGTAAACTTCATCACCAAAGCACCAAGCGAAGAAGCCAGCGCTAAAGTGAAGCTGGGCTACGGTAACTACAATCAAAAGCAAGCCCGTATCATCCTGAACAGCGGTACGATTTTTGATTCCGGACGGATCTCGCTGGGATATATGTACAAGAAGCGGAATGGCGTTGTTGATAATATTTTGCAGCCCGACAAAAGCCTCGATCCGGGCGGAAATGAAACGCACGCCGCACGCCTGGCATTCGAACTCGATATTACCGATAATTTGAAACTCACCAATATTGCTGACTGGTCGAAAATTGATGGCGTGCCTCATGCAAACCAATTGTCCGGTGTCGGTGATGGTGTGTTCCGTCCCAATGTCACAATCGGTGGAAATACATTTTCTCAGGTTCAGCCCGCAAATGTTGGTGGTTATCTGGCCAATACAGCAGCACTGGAACCACAGTGCGGCGTGCCGCTGGCTAGCGTGCAACGTGCGCGCCTCGATTCCATCTGTCTGGAAGGCGCAGGCCTGTCCACGGACATTATTCGCGGAAATATGACGCGGCTGGAGCTCGATCTTGATACCGTGACGGTTCGTTCTACCACCGCGTTCCGGGGATGGAAAAATGAAATTCGGGGCAGTGACCTTGACGGTCTTGGAACAATCGCTGGTCCGGTTTTTGCCCAGACGAGCACTTTTAATGGCCTGCCTGCTTCGATCACCGGCTTCCTTGTTCCGCCATTTAGTGGACCTATGAATCCGACCGCTCTGTTCCTGCAAGGGCAAGCTGTTCCGACCACAACCCAGCCATTGTTTCAGGCGCGAAACGATCGGGAACAAAGTCAGTTCAGCCAGGAAGTCGAAATTATCGGCGGAACCGGAACCAATTTTGAATGGGTTGTTGGTGGTTTCTATTTCAAGGAAACGGGGACGGAACTCAATCCGCAAACCTTTGCGTTCATCCTGGATACCAACCAAGCGGTGTTCAGCGACGCAAATTTCGGTCCGAATTTTGGTCCAGGATTAAGAGCCGCCAATACAGCAAACGGAACACAATTCCGCGCTGTGGTTCAGGCTTCGACCTTGGGATATAACGTCAGGGGTGAATCCTACGCGATCTACGGTCAGGGCACTTACCGACCTGGCGGTGAAGACGGAGCTCTAGGTATTACTCTTGGCCTGCGTTATTCGTGGGACAAGAAAGAGATGACAGTCACGCAAAACGGCGCGGTTCCCTTTACCACTCCGGCCGAACGGGCGCTAAACTCGAATTCGGCTAAGTTTTCAGAGCCAACGGGTCACTTTACCATCGACTACCGCGCAAATGACGATGTAAATCTCTATGCACGGGCGGCCCGAGGCTATCGCACCGGCGGTTTCAACGCCCGTCAAGCGACCAGCGTTGCCAATAATGTCGGCTTGATTCCGTTTAACGAGGAAAAAATCACCTCTTATGAACTGGGTGCAAAGACGCAGTTGATCCCCGGACTGACATTAAATGGCGCAGTTTTCTACAACATCTATGAAGATCAACAGGCGACGGTTCCCATTCCAATTGTTGGTGGCGGTAGCTTCGGGACCCAGATTGTGAACGCGGGTAAAACCAAATATCTCGGCGTTGAGGTCGAAGCCCGCTGGCAGATCACAGACGCCTTTTCGATAGATGGGTCATTTGGCTATATTGATCAAAAAACCAAGGAATTCCCTTCAACCGATGTCAACGGCGTGGTTCAAAATATCGGGTCCGCCTTTGTGGCTGGTAACTCGCCATCAACCACGGCCAACGCCGGTATAACCTACAGCGCTCCCATTGGAGACGGCGATACTCGCCTGACAGCGCGGGTGGGTGCCAGCCATGTTTCGTCGATCTTGTTTTTCGGCAATCCGCTGACATCACCATTCCAACAGGAGACCGGAGGGGGTGCGCGCACATTGGTGGATGCTCAGTTGAGACTGGATGATATTAATCTTGGTGGTGCCGAGTTCTCGCTGCAACTTTGGGGCAAGAATATTCTCGATAAAGAATATGTCTCTCGCGGTATCGACTTTGGCCAACTCGGCTTTGGTTCAGTCATTTATGGTGACCCCGCAACATACGGTTTGAGTTTGGAATTTGAATTCTGATCAGCCTCCTCGTTGATCAATGATATGGGCCGGAGAATTTCGATTCTCCGGCTCTTTTTCTGCCATAGCCATTAGACAAGCTTGGCATTGTCGTCTGCCATATTTAGGTGGCCAAACGACTGCTTTCAGCCTCCGCCTGCTGATCAACGGGGATTGCCGCCAATGCCTCGGCCCGCTCCAGTTCCTTGCGCCAACCCGCGTTGAGCATGACGCCGTTCTTTTTTCCTTCGGTCCCGCCGTTGCGTCGAGCAAATGAGAAAAGAAAAAGATTAGCTCAATACGCAAAATATTCGCCACATTGCGCTTGAGGTCCGGGCGTTTGGATGACGGTGCTGGTTCCAAAAGAAATATTCTTAAAAATTGCCGAGCAACGCTGCGGGCCGGTATTCTGGCAGTTGCGACTTAGCGGCGGCGCATTTTCGAACTTCTGTAAGGTATGTATAATTGGTATGACAGAAAAATTTATAAAGGTATATGTTATAGGTTGACAAATAGGTTAGTCCAAGGCAATTCCCGATCAAATACCAAAACACATGGGAGAAGATTCGATGAAACAGGCAGGAATTTCGGCATTTAACAGCAGTTCACGGCGGAGCTTGGCGGCTGTGCTTTTAGCAGGTACGGCGATGACGATGGCGGCAACGCCGGCGTTCGCCCAGGAAGCTGAGGCTGATGCACCTGCGGATGATAACGTAATTATTGTTTCTGGTATTCGCGGTTCCCTTGCAAAGGCGCTCGACGAGAAGCGCAATGCCGATAGCCTCGTCGAAGTGATCCAGGCGGAAGACATTGGTAAGCTGCCCGATCAAAACCTTGCCGAAGTTCTCGAAAACATCACGGGTGTCCAGATCACCAGAACAGCAGGTGTCGGTACTGGCGTTCAGATCCGCGGTACCAATGATAACCGGATTGAAATAAACGGCGTTGGCACAGTGGGATCGGGTACGGGCCGTGGCGGCATCAGCTTTGAAGATGTTCCTGCTTCTATTATCGCGGCTGTCGAAGTCACGAAGGCGCCAACGGCGATGACGACTGAAGGGTCTGTCGGTGGTACCATCAATCTGCGTACCATTCGTCCGCTTGATTTGCGTGATCCTTTAATCTCGTTCCGCGCCCAAGGCGAATATAGTGAACTATCAAAAAGTATCACACCTAGAATTTCCGGTAGCTTCGGGCAAAAATGGGATGTTGGTGACGGTGAAATGGGGATTGTGGTCAGCGGAAACTATTCCAAACTGGATTCAACCTCCTTCCGTCCCCGTGTCGATCGTGATGGTGGCCTTGTTGAAAACAGGAATGCGACAGTGGTCAGAGGCACCAGCACGCAGCTTCCGGCTGCCCGTCCTGCTGCGCAAGACTTCGACTTTGTCGGAATTCAATTCCTCAACCAGGAGCTGGAGAATTTCAAATATGAAACCTATAATATTTCCGGGTCGCTGGAATGGGCTCCAAGCGACAGCCTTAAATTCTATTTTGACGGTTTTTATAACGACCAGACGCGTCGCCAAGAGAGTTCGCGGGTTCAGGGGTCGGGTGTAAGTAGTCTTCTGGACTTTAGCGTTCCCACCGCTTTCGAAACCGTAGATTTTGGCACATTGGACGGTGTGCAGCTGGGCAGTATTCAGGTCGCATCAAAAGGTACGCTTGAAGCGACTCTGGCTGCCGATGATGAAGACCCTAACCTGCGCTTTTCAAGCGATACAGGTGCGCGTCTCACGACCAACACGCTCTTCAGAGGCGGCGCGGAATTTGAAAGCGGTCGCTTTTCGGCTCGTGCAGAACTGTCAAGAACAGATTCCAAGACGACCAATCCCAATTTGAGCACCACGGTGAACTTTATCAATCCCAACGGATTTGCTCTCACGCGCAATCAGAACGAAAATCCCACGCCGTTTGCATATGATTTTACCGGTGGAGCGCTGACGTTCGGTATCAATTCTGCTTCACCAACCGCGCCAACAACCGCTCAATTGCTTGATCCGGCCAATGTCGTTCTGGATGCCGTAACTGTAGGCAACAACAAAACCAAGAATGATGAAACCGCTGCGCGCCTTGATATGTCGCTCGAACTTGACGATGTGACCGGATTTATCACCTCGTTTGATTGGGGTTATCGTTACAACAAATCGTCAACTAAATTTGACCAAATCCGGTCGACATTCGGTACGGGCGATATCAGACAGAGCCCGCGTGGTACACTGTTCGCGGATATTCTCGTTCCCGGCAAATCCACCTTTGGCGATTTCGATGGTAGAGAGCTGGCTTTCCGTGACTTTCTTGTCGTAGATCAGGGTCTTGCTTTCTCTGATCAGGCGGGCACATTAGCCAAGTTGCAAGCCGCCCTTAATTCAACTCCTACCGGAATAACCCGTCTCGCAGCAGGCAATCCCTTGTTGAGTGATCCGGTTTCGGATCCCGGTGCATTCTTCGACATCAGCGAAACAACGAATGCTGTGTACGGGCAATTGAATTTTGAATTCGGACCCGTCCGCGGTAACGCTGGTTTGCGGTATGTGATGACGAATATCACTTCATTGGGAAACCAAATTACACCCGGTGGCGTGGCTCTGGTTAGCACGACTGGCAAATATGATGAACTGTTGCCACGTGTCAATTTGACCGCAGATTTGAGCGATCAACTGGTTGCCCGCGCAAGCTTCGGTAAAGATATAAACCGTCCGGACTTTAACGACCTATCTACCTCTGTTAATTTTGGTACCGGTCCGAATAACCCGGTGGCAATTGGTAATCCAGGTTTGGCACCTGAAACCGTAACATCTTATGATGCTTCGCTTTCATGGTATTTCGCGCCAGCGGCGGTAATCAGCGTCGGTGTGTTCCACAAGAAACGTAAAAACCTGTTTGTCGATCAGCTGGATCCGCCAGCAGTTGATATTAACGGATTTGTCGACATCACACCTCCTTGTGAAGGTGGCGGTATCTATAACCCGATTCCTGATCGCAACGTTCTGTCGAATATCCCGGGCAACGGGCTGTGTGTCGGAAGGTTGACCAAAATAAACGACACCGGAAGCACAAAGCAAACAGGCGTTGAAGTTGCATTTCAGTATGATCTTTCCAGTTTCGAGGATAGCATCGGGTTTGCATCAGGATTTGGTCTTGCAGCAAACTATACCTACCAGAAATTCAGTGGAGGTACTGCGACCAATAATGCTGCGCCTCGCGGAAGAGATATTTTCAACGCGATTAACGGCATTTATAATGACAATAATTTTGTCACCTATTCTGCGGTGCAGGGTCTTCTCGACTTCTCGAAACATGCTTACAACGTCACCGCATTCTATGAGAAATATGGCCTGTCGGCACGGGCGCGCTACACATGGCGTAGCGCATTCCGGACAAACGATACCGCCGGTGGTGCCACGCTTACGAGTACCTTTGGTTTCCCGGTCGTTACCGCGGCCAGAGGGCAGCTGAATGGCAGCATCACCTATGATCTCACGGATAATATCAACATTGGCGTTGAGGGTGTGAACCTCACCAAATCCAAGATTGAGCAATATTGTGTCAATGATGGTGCATTGCTCTGCTTCCAGGGACTGCCAGACCGCAGACTGACATTTGGTGCAAGCATCAAATTCTAGAATATATATCAACCGCAGGTTTTGAGTCTCGCGACTCAGGACTTCGGTTTACCAGAACTCCAACAGGGGGGTGGCGTAGCGGGAGCTTGAACCTGCTGCGCCATTTTGCACCTAATGTGCTAGTGTCACTGGAGTAGACAATTGGTAAGAAGATAAGGTAGGGTTCAAAAGCGGCGCAAAGTTTTGGTTTGCCAATGGGATAGAGTGATAGAATGAGCGAAAAGCGACTTTTCCACAGTGTTGCAGAACAGATAACCGATCTTATTAGAGAAGGCGTGTTCCCAGCCGGTGCACGGCTTCCCGGCGAACGGGAATTGGCAGAACGATTTGGGGTCAGCCGGGTCACAATCCGCGAAGCCGAAATCGCGCTTCAGGCGATCGGCCGGATTGAGATTAAAACGGGTTCCGGTGTCTATGTTTGTGAGAGTCAACCTGAAGACGAAAGTCAATTGCCAGATGTCAGCGCTTTTGAGCTGACCGAAGCAAGATCGCTGTTTGAAGCCGAGGCAGCAGCGCTGGCTGCGCAGAATATTTCCGATGAGGGCATTGCCAAATTGGGAAAGTTTATCAAGGCAATGGGTTCCAGCGACGAGGATGTTTCGACGGAAGCCGATCAGCAATTTCATATTACTATTGCTGAGGCTTCCGGTAATGCTGCGATCGTTCATACGATCAAAACGCTCTGGAGGATGCGCGAGGAGCTTCCCGACGTAAAGGCAGCTTACGAATCCATTTGTGAACTGGATACCAGCACCAGAACCAACGAGCATCAGGAAATTTACAATGCTCTTGCGGCACGCAACCCCTTGGCAGCGAGGCAAGCAATGCATAGTCATTTTCGTCGCCTGATTGAGGCGATGCTTGATGCAACGGAAAAGCGGGCAATGGAAGAAGTTCAGCAACGTGCCAATGAGAGCCGAGAGCGCTTTTTGACGTCTGCCAAGATCGGCTAAGGGTCAGACCTCCATGCTAATTGGTTATGTCAATTGGTATTAACAAAAACTGATATTTGGTAGCTCCAATTGGTTGACTCGGTAGTGTTTGCCTGATAGCCAGATTCGACAAGAATGTAGAGAGGATGACGGGGAATGTGGTCGAGGCTGTGCCTTGTAACTTCGTGTTTTTGGCTGGTGGCGGTTCCCGCTCATGCCGAGCAATATCTCGTCAAAAACCAGGCCGAATATAACGACGCAGCCAAAAAGCTAGTGGCCGGTGATGTTGTCACTTTGGCCAATGGCGAATGGCAGGATTTTGAAATTAAAATATCAGGCAAGGGCACCAAGGCCAAGCCGATTATCCTGACCTCCCAAGACCCCGGCAAAGTATTGCTGACCGGTCAATCAAACCTCCGCATTGGCGGCGAATATATATTGGTTTCCGGTCTGGTTTTCAAAAATGGTTATAGCCCGACCGGTGAAGTCATTTCGTTCCGCCGTTCAAAAGATGATCTAGCACGGAACAGCCGTGTAACCGAAGTGGTGATTGACCATTTTAGCAAACCTGACCGCTATGATGACGATTACTGGGTTGCCATGTACGGCAAGAATAACCGGTTTGATCATAATCATCTGGTTGGCAAAACCAATAAGGGCGTGACCTTCGCTGTCCGGCTCGACAGCAAAGAAAGCCAGGAAAATGGCCATCGCATCGACCATAATTATTTTGGACCTCGCCCGGTGCTTGGTTCGAATGGAGGTGAGACGCTACGGATCGGGACCAGCCATTATTCGATGTTCAATTCAAACACGCTGGTCGAGAACAATTATTTTGATCGCTGCGATGGAGAGGTGGAAATCATCTCCTCCAAATCAGGCAATAATATCTATCGCGGCAATGTCTTCGATCAGTCACGCGGCGCGCTGGTTTTTCGGCATGGCGATGGCACTCTGGTCGAGAACAATGTTTTTCTGGGCAGAGGCAAGGCGCATACCGGCGGCATCAGGGTGATCAACCGCAACCAGACGGTGCGCAACAATTATATGGAAGGGCTGGACGGAACCGGCTTTGTGAGCGCGTTGACCGTGATGAACGGCGTACCCAATTCGCCGGTTAATCGCTATGTGCAGGTTGATGGCGCGGTGATTGAAAATAATACGATTATCGACAGCAAGCGAATTACTTTGGGAGCAGGCGCGGATGAAGAGCGTTCCGCTGCGCCGGTCAACAGTCGGCTGTCCAACAACATATTGGGCGGCTCGTCAGAAGGCAATTTGGTAGACATTGATGCCGATATTTCGGGCATCAAATTTACCAATAACATATTGGTCAAGGGCAAGGCGGCACAGCCAATCGCAGGAATTAAGCGGCAGGCTGTTGCCATGACGCGCGGTGAGAATGGCCTAGTTTATCCCGAAGATCCCGCACTGGCAAAAATGGGCGCATCGCGTGACCTGAAACCGGTCACGCTCGATCAGGTCGGCGTCTCTTGGTATCCCAAGCCAAAAAATGATGATCCCTTTGGTGGCGGCAAAACTGTCGAAGTGTCGCCCGGTGAAGATAGCCTGACCGAAGCATTTGTTGCTGCGAAAAATGGCGACACATTGTCGCTCGCATCCGGTCATTATATCGTCAATAGAGTAATGGCCCTCGATAAAGCCATCACGCTTCAAGGCCCCGCAAAGCAAACCGGAGCGTCGATTGTTTCGATCAGTTTTGCACGGCCCAATCTGTTCGAGATAAAAGAAGGTGGCAATCTCAAGCTTTCCAATCTCAAAATAATCGGCGATTTAGCCCCGGACTCGGTTGGTAATTCGGTGATCCGGACGACCAGCTATCCGATCCAGTCAAACTTTGAAATCCGGCTGGAAGACGTGACTGTTACCAATCTGTCCGTGAACAAGTCCTTCAATGTCATAAGCTTGGGCAAAAGTTCGATGGCGGACCGCGTAACGATCAAGGATAGTATATTTGACAAGATTTCGGGATCAATCATTCAGGCGGCAGCGGAAACCGAAGATTACGGCCAGTATAATGCCGATTATGTCGACATCTCGGACACGACATTCCGCAACATCGACAGCGCAATTGCCAATATCTATCGCGGTGGGCGGGATGAAAGCACTTTTGGTCCACATTTCACGATGCGGGATTCCACAGTCGAAAATGTCGGCAAGAGCGCGAACAACAGTTCTGGAGCATCAATCGTGCTGCACGGCGTTCAGTATAATGACATCACGGATAACCGTTTCATCGACTCGGCTCCGCTGAAAATCATCCAGACGGTCGGCACGCCGGAAACCAAAGTGGCAGACAATAAGTTTGAAAATACGCCCGCTCCGGTCGTCGAGGAACTGAACTATCAAGGGGCGTCCCGTGTCGATTTGTCCGACAATATTTTTTCCAATGCGGTGTCGAAATGAGAGGGTCGCTTCTCTTAATCACATTTCTATGCACCGCATATACGGCCGCTGCTGCTGAAACCCCAACCTCCTCCCAGGTGAGTTCAGTTGTAGCGGCCAACTCATTGAAAACGGATATGGCGCCACTATTCGCACAAGAAGTCGAGCGCTCCAGAAAATTCTTGGCGCTGATGATGGATGCCGGCGTTGTCGTGCCAGTCCCAAAAGATCCAGGCGGCGGTTACACCCACGAACAGCATAAGCAAAATTACACGGCCATCTATCAGGGTGGACAGCTTTACAAGCTAACCGGCGAACAGAAATATGCCGACTATGTACGTGATGTTTTGCTTGCTTATGCTGAAATCTATCCAACATTAGGCGAGCATCCTGCTCGCAAAGATAGTCAGGGTTCGGGGCGGCTTTTCTGGCAGGTGCTGAACGACGCGATGTGGATGGTAGATAGCATTCAGGGATATGAAGCTATTCGCGATAGCCTCTCTGAAGTTGACCGCAAAAATATCGACGATAATCTGTTCCGCAAGGCGGCAGAGTTTCTCTCTACTGGCTCGGCAGTGACATTTAGCAAAATTCACAACCATGCGACATGGGCGACGGCTGGCGTTGGCATGACAGGCTATGTTTTGGGTGAAAAGGAACTGGTCGATATCGCTCTGCTTGGACTCGACAAAAACGGAGAGACCGGGTTTTTACGCCAAAGCGAACTGCTCTTTTCGCCCGATGGCTATTATACCGAAGGCCCCTATTATCAGCGGTTTGCGCTAAAGCCCTTTGTGGTTTTTGCGGGTGCGATTGAAAATAACGATCCGGCCCGCAAGATTTTCGAGCATCGCGACGGCATTTTGCTCAAGGCGCTGCGCACCACTATCCAGCTGACCTATGACGGGTATTTTTTCCCGTTTAACGATGCGATCCGGGATAAAAGTCTGAAAACCGACGAACTGTATCACGGCGTCGCGGTTGCCTATAGCAAGACACGGGACCCCGGATTGCTGT
The DNA here is from genome assembly GCF_012516475.1 of Parasphingorhabdus halotolerans. Lineage (NCBI taxonomy): Bacteria > Pseudomonadati > Pseudomonadota > Alphaproteobacteria > Sphingomonadales > Sphingorhabdaceae > Parasphingorhabdus > Parasphingorhabdus halotolerans. Next base: position 2,761,581 of record NZ_CP051217.1, read on the forward strand.
CTATCGCGCAATGGCAAGGACGCACGGTGCTGACTGATGCTGGCAAGCTGGTTGCGAATGATCTGGCCGCCGGCAAGGCGAAACCATTTCCTTTCCAATCCATGTTGCTCAGTGATGGCCGCGAAGGCGATCAGGGTGCAGTCGCAGTCCTGCGCAATGGTGATAGCACAAGCGGGCAGGCGCTGATTGCCAAGAATAGCTCGCAGGGCATGGGGCATGGCCATTTCGATAAGTTAAGCTGGCAATATTATGACAATGGCCATGAAATTGTCAGCGACTATGGCGCGGCGCGGTTTTTGAATATCGAGGCCAAGCACGGCGGTCGTTATCTCCCCGAAAACGAGACTTGGGGTAAACAGACGATCGCGCATAATACGCTCGTAGTTGATGGGAAAAGCCACTTTGATGGTGATGCCGAAGCAGCAGATAAATTAGCGCCCGAGCAGTTACATTTTTCTGACAAGGCGGGGAGCCAGATCAGTACTGCGAAAATGACCGGTGCTTATCCCGGAGTAGATTTTACCCGCACCCTGGCGCTGCTTGAGCTGGATGGGTTGAACCATCCGTTGGTTGCAGACGTAATGCGGGTGAATGGCCAGGGAAGCCATCAATATGACATGCCGCTTCACTATAACGGCCATATCATGCGGGTAGGATTTGATCTGAAGTCCAATGTTGAAAGTCGGCCAGTGCTGGGCAGCGACAATGGTTATCAGCACATCTGGGTCGATGCCACAGCCAATCCTGAAAGCGCCGACAAGGCCTTTGTTACATGGATCAACGATGATCGGTTCTATACGTCGCGCTGGATTCCGCAGGCGGGCAGCGAAGCGATATTGGCCGAAAGTGGTGCCAATGATCCCGAGTTCAATCTCCGCCGCGAGCAAATGATTGTCCAGCGGGTCAAGGCAGCGGGAGGTTCAGTCTTTGCAAGTGTGCTGGAGGCCCATGGCCGTTATGATGGCGCAGCGGAGCGGACGACGGATAGTGACAGCCAGATTAAGTCCATTCAACATACGCGCGATGGCGACGTGGATCTGCTGCTAATCGAAACACTGACGGGCGAAAAATCGGTGCTCGCGATTTCCTATGATCAGGATGAGACCAAAAAACATAATGCCATGATAAATGGCACGAAAGTCAACTGGACAGGCTTCGCAGATCACATCCGGTTGGGTGGAGGTTCCCAATGAGCGATACCTTAACGCAGACACATCGAAGCGAAACATTTGTCCATGCGTCCGAAGCGCCGGTCGAAGACCTTGAACCGGGAATCAAACGACAGATTTTGACTTATGGTCCCAATCTGATGCTCTGCCGACTATGGTTTGATTCTGGCGTCGCTGGCACCGTTCACCAGCATCCGCATAGCCAGATCAGCTATATTGAATCCGGCCGGTTTCGCGCGATGACGGGCGGAAAGGAACAGGAGCTGGTGGCTGGCGACAGCGTCGCAATCACGCCCGATACCGATCATGGAATTACATGCATAGAAGCAGGGTCGCTGCTCGACATTTTCAATCCCGTCAGGGAAGATTTTCTCGGAGGGGGGAACTGATCATGAAAACAAATGGATTACGATGGTGGGTTGTTGGGCTTGTCGCGCTGGCGACAATTATCAATTATATTGACCGGCAAACGATCAATGTTTTGTGGCCCGCACATATCGCCCCGGATCTCTTTCCGGAAATGGATGCAGATGGCCACAAATATATTCTCGGCATTGTCTCCACTGTTTTCATTTTTGCCTATGCGGCTGGTCAAGCGATCTTCGGGAAAATTTTTGACTGGATCGGAACGCGGTTGGGTTTCGTATTGTCGATCGGGGTCTGGTCTTTAGCGACTGCTGCGCATGCTTTTGCGCAAGGCGTCCTCAGTTTCAGTTTCTTCCGCGCTGTTCTTGGTGTTGCAGAGGCAGGTAACTGGCCCGGCGCAACAAAGGCGAACGCAGAATGGTTCCCGACAAAGGAACGCGCGCTGGCGCAGGGGATATTTAATTCCGGCGCAGCCATTGGTGGAATTATCTCGATTCCATTGATCGGCTATATGGCGCTCTATCTGGATTGGAAGATTATCTTCATTCTTGTTGGTGTTGTCGGACTGCTCTGGCTTGTGCCCTGGATGGTCATCGTAAAAGGACCGCCCGAGACTCACGACTGGCTGTCGGATGAAGAGCGTGAGTATATTCTTACCGGACAAAAAACTGAGGATGTCGGTGGTGAAGATGATGATGGGTATAATCCGTCAACCGGCGAACTTCTTTCGCGTAAAGAAAGCTGGGGTGTTATCATAGCATCTGCCGCGATCGATCCGATCTGGTGGTTGTTCATTGTCTGGATCCCGACATATTTGTTCGAAGTCCATAATTTCAACGTCAAAGATTTGGTCGCATCTGGATGGCTGCCATATGTTGGCGCAATGTTTGGCGCATGGTTTGGCGGCATATTGGCGCAAAATCGGCTGAGTGCCGGATGGACTGTTAACAAGACACGTAAATTCACGATCACGCTGGGCTGTCTGATCATGCTGCCTGCTTTGTTGGCTCTGTCGGTGGCGTCCACCCCGTGGCTGGCTTTGGGGCTGATGTTCACGATCCTGTTTGGCTTCCAGACTGCTATCGGGAATGTACAAACGCTCCCAAGTGACCTCTATGGCAAACGGACTGTCGGCACATTATCGGGTATTTCCGGGATGGCGGCAAAGCTCACGGCGGCGGCATTAACGTTTCTTGTCCCGATCATGACGGCCGGAGCCAATTACTTCTCCGTTTTTGTCCTTGGTGCATTTCTGGCGCTCACTGCGATTGCCAGTGTTTGGATATTATGCGGCGAGATCAAGCCTCTCAAACCCAAAACAACTTAACCACAACCTCCTCCTATTTGAATAACAGGGAAAAAACATGACTAAACTGAAAGACAAGGTAGCAATCGTAACCGGCGGCAGCCGCGATATTGGTCGGGCCGTTTCTGTAAAACTGGCTGCCGAAGGCGCCAAGGTTGTGGTCAACTATCACAGCAACAAGGAACAGGCTGATGAAACGCTGGCCGAAATCGAAGCTGCTGGCGGGACTGCGATTTCTGTCAAAGGGGATATGACGAAGGCCGATGACGTGGCTGCTCTGGTTGCCGCATCACAAGCCGCCTATGGCGATCAGATTGACGTTCTGGTTAATGTCGTAGGTGGTATGGTTGAACGCAAAGGTCTTGCCGATATGGACGCCGAGTTTTTTGAATGGGTTATGCGCCTCAACGTAACATCCTGCTTTCTTGCCACTCAGGCGGTTGTTCCGCACATGAAGGAAGGCGCATCGATCATCAACTTCGCCTCGCTAGCTGGCCGAGATGGCGGTGGTCCCGGTGCCGCAGCTTACGCAACATCCAAAGGTGCTGTGATGACTTTCACGCGCGCCATGGCAAAAGATCTGGGGCCCAAGGGCATCCGCTGTAATTCGCTTTGCCCCGGCATGATCGCGACGTCGTTCCACGATACATTCACTGCTGACGCCGTGCGTGAAAATGTTGCCAACTCGACACCACTCCGTCGTCAGGGCCGCGCGGAAGAAACCGCCGACGCGACGGCTTATCTGGCATCGGATGAATCATCCTTTATCACTGGAACAAATATTGACATTAATGGGGGTCTGTTCTTCTCTTGATCAATGAAAGTAACGAAACGAAAATGACCATCGAACAGGAACTCGAAGCGCGGCTGGCGAATGCGCCGGTCGTGCCGCTCATCGGAGCGAACGATACTGCGGTAGCGGTTGAGACCGCCAATGCGCTCAATGCGGGCGGGCTTGGCGTGATCGAAGTGGTGCTTCGTACCGACGAAGCGGTTGATTGCATGGAAGCGATCGCGAAGCAAACCTCGGGACTCATCGTCGGTGCCGGGACGGTTCTGACAGTCGCGCAAGCCGAAGAGGTCGTGGCGCGGGGCGCACAGTTTATCGTCTGTCCCGGACTGGTTGATGCCGTGGCGGAATATTGCCTGAAACAGAATGTTCCGCTCTATGCCGGAACCATGACCGCCGGTGAAGTCCAGCGCGCCTATGCGCTCGGTCTTCGCACGGTCAAGTTTTTCCCCGCATCGCTGGCGGGCGGCGTTCCGATGCTAAAAGCGCTATCCTCGGTTTTCCGGGAAATGCGTTTCATGCCGACAGGCGGCGTCTCAGCAGCGAACCTTGCTGATTTTCTTGCCGTACCTTCAGTCATCGCTTGTGGCGGCAGCTGGCTCACCCCTGCCGATGAAATCGCGGCAGGCAATTATGATGCAATAACCAAACTTGCGCGGGAAGCGGTCGCCATCGGCCGTCAAGCGCGTCCTTAGGAGATTTAAAGTGGCCGATTTTCTTTCTTTTGGCGAAATCATGCTGCGGCTTAAAACGCCAGGCCATGAACGGTTTTTTCAATCACCGGAATTTGAAGCTACCTTTGGCGGTGGCGAAGCCAATGTCGCGGTGGCGCTGAGTAACTATGGCCTGAACTCCGGTTTTGTCACCGCACTGCCCGATAATGATATCGGCCAGCATGCGATCAACGAAGTGCGCCGCTTTGGCGTCGATACCTCGATGATCCGCCGCAGCGGCGATCGCGTTGGCATCTATTATCTGGAATCAGGCGCGAACCAGCGGCCGTCAAAAGTGGTTTACGATCGCGCTGGTTCTTCGATCTGCGAGTGCGGTCCCGGCGATTTTGACTGGGCAAAAATCTATGAAGGTGCCAGATGGCTGCACATCACCGGCATTACCCCTGCGCTTAGTCAGACTGCCGCCGACCTGAGCCTGGAATGTGTCAAGGAAGCCAAGAAGGCGGGAGTTACCGTCTCCTGCGACTTCAACTATCGCGGCAAATTGTGGAAATACGGCAAGACCGCGCCAGAAGTGATGAGCGAACTCGTCAAGCATGTCGATGTCGGCATTGCCAATGAAGAAGATTGTCAGAAATCGCTTGGCATCAGCGTTGATGTTGATGTTGAGGCCGGTGAACTCGACACCAGGAAATATGAAGCGCTGTCGGAAAAAGTACTCGAACTTTATCCTGATATGAAGACCATCGCGATTACCCTGCGCGAAAGCATGAGCGCTGATCGCAACGGCTGGTCAGCCTGTTTGCGCGAGCGTGGTGGCGATTTCAAATTGTCGCGTCGCTATGAGATTACCGACATTATCGATCGCGTCGGCGGCGGTGACAGCTTTGCATCCGCTCTGATCTATGGTCTGAATGCTTATGAAGATCGCCAGCAGTCGCTGGAATTTGCCGTCGCGGGAAGCTGCCTCAAGCACTCCATTTTAGGCGATTTCAACCGTGTTACTGTTGATGAAGTCGAAAAACTCATGGGCGGAGATGGTTCTGGCCGCGTGCAAAGGTAAGCGGCTTGAAAGAAAAACTGGCGCTCTTTTTACCCGGGATTTTTCTCCTGGGCTTCAATATCGGAACGGGCAGTGTCACCACCATGGCAACGGCTGGCGCCAATTATGGGATGAGCCTGTTGTGGACCGTGCTGATTTCTTGCGCGGCGACATATCTGATGATTGCCAATTATGGCCGCTACACGCTGGTCACGGGCGAAACTGCGCTTGAGGCCTTCCGCAAGCATATCCATCCCGCAGTGGGCGTGTTTTTCATTCTCGCGCTTGGCGTAGGGGTTTGCGGCAGTGTGATGGGTGTGATGGGTATCGTGGCCGAGATCAGCTACGAATGGTCCAAAACCATTATCGAAGGCGGGATTGCTCCGATCTATTGGGCGGCTTTTTTCTGTGCCATAGCCTATTTTATCTTCTGGAGCGGGCGCACGCAGGTTTTCGAGCGCGCCTTGGCGGTGATAGTTGCGATCATGGCGGCCTGTTTTGTCCTCAATTTCTTCATCCTGATGCCGCCTGTGGTAGATATGGCAGCGGGGTTAGTGCCTTCGGTGCCGGAAGTGTCGTCCAGTGAAACCGGTCCGCTGCTGCTCATCGCGTCAATGGTTGGCACCACCATCTTCTCGGGTCTTTTTATCATTAGAACAACGTTGGTGAAAGAGGCTGGCTGGACGATCGAGCATGATAAGCAGCAGCGACGAGACGCGGCCTTTGCCGCGATCATGATGTTCGTCATCAGCGCTTCAATCATGGCAGCGGCGGCAGGAAGTTTGTTTGCTGAAGGGATCGGGCTTGATAGCGCATCCCAAATGATCGGTCTGCTCGAACCGCTGGCGGGCGCACTGGCCGTGTCGATCTTTGCCATCGGGATCATTGCTGCAGGCGTCTCTTCCCAATTTCCCAATCTTTTGATGATCCCGTGGCTGCTATGCGACTTTCGCGGGACGCCGCGCGATATGACCTTGTGGAAATATCGCGTTTTTGTGTTCGCGATTTCGCTGCTGGGGCTGGTCGTACCTCTATTTGATGCTCGGCCGGTCTTTGTACTGATCCTGTCGCAAGCGTTTAATGTCGTGCTGCTGCCTGTGACTGTCGGCTGTATTATCTATCTCGGCAATCGCGCCGATTTAATGGGGGCGTATCGCAACAGCCTGCTCACCAATGCGGGTCTCGCAGGCCTGTTCCTGTTTTCGCTTTTGACCGGATATATGGGGTTTCTGGGCCTGAGGGACATGCTCGCGGGCTAAACGAAAGGACAGGTGCATGCGGGAATCGTGGCGATGGTTTGGGCCGAATGATCCGGTGAGTCTTGCAGAGATTCGCCAGACCGGCGCGACCGATATTGTCAGTGCGCTGCATGATATTTCCATTGGCGAGCGTTGGCCCCGTGAAGCCATAGCGGCGCACAAGGCGATGATTGAAGAACATAACGACACGATGGCGCCCTTGCACTGGACCGTGGTTGAAAGCATTCCGGTGCACGACGACATTAAACTGGCTGCTCCGGGCAATCAAAAATATATTGATAACTGGATAGCGACGCTCGAGAATCTGGCGGCGGAGGACATCACAACCATCTGCTATAATTTCATGCCGGTGATCGACTGGACCCGCACCGATCTGAAGTACCAGCTCGCAAACGGGGCCTATGCGCTGCGGTTTGACCAGGACCGATTTGCTGCCTTTGACCTGTTTATTTTGCGACGCGCTAATGCAGCGGATGATTATTCGCAGGACGAATATGGCCGGGCTCAACGCGTCTATGAAGCAATGACGGCGGAAGAGATGGCAGGCTTAACCAGCACGATCATCGCCGGCCTGCCGGGCAAAATGACCGACGCATACACGCTGGAAGATTTCCGCGAGGCGTTGGCAAAATACGCGCACCTGGATCATGATGGGCTACGTAAAAACCTGGTTGCTTTTCTGGCACAGGTTCTGCCGCATGCCGAGAAAGCAGGCGTAAAGCTCGCTATTCATCCTGATGATCCGCCCTGGGATATGTTTGGTCTGCCCCGCGTCATTTGCACGCCCGACGATCTCGACAAACTGTTCGGTGCATTGCCAAGCCCGGCGAACGGCATCACCCTGTGCGTCGGCACTTACGGCAGCCGGCCCGACAATGATCTGCCGCAAATGGCGCATGATTATGCCCAGCGCATCCATTTCGCCCATCTGCGCGGCGTGACTCGTGATCCAGACGAACAGCGCTCGTTTTACGAAGCCAGCCATCTCGATAGCGATATTGATATGGTCCGCGTCATCCGCCACCTGCTGGAAAACGAGCGCGCGCTTAGCCGCGAGATTTTCATCCGCCCCGATCACGGCCACCTGATGATGGGCGATATCAACCGCACCAGCAATCCGGGCTATTCCGCCATCGGCCGGATGAAAGGGCTCGCCGAAATTCGCGGGGTCATCAAGGCCTTGTCGGCGGCATTTCCGGCGGCGTAAACCTGCCCGATCCTCTCCGCCGTAACGGCTTCAGGAAAAACGCTGCACCGCCTCGATCACCTCCTGATCAATGCCTTCGCCGGTCTTGATATTAATCTTGCGCTCGCCGCCATCACCCAGTTCCCGGTTGCGCTCCAGCCACCGCTCGCGCATCCGGCCCAGCTTGGCTTCCAGCTCTGCGCGCATCTGGCCCTGGCTCGGTTGCTGGAGCTTCTTGCCCCTTTCGTCAAAGCGGATGCCGGCGTCCCATTCCTCCTTGGTGATCACTTGGTCCGCCGTGCGGTTGCCGATCCTGCCGCCGCCATTTTCCCCGGCCAGATCGCCGCGTTTGAGCAGCAGCGCCAGCATGCTATCCGATGGCGCAATCCGGCGCTCCACTTCCTCGCCCTTGCGGATGATCACCGTCTCGCGCCCGTCGACCGCGCGCTTCCACGCCACTTCCTCCAGCGGCACCCGCGCCCGGCGCAGCGCCAGCTCCCAGCTGTCGGCAAATTCGGGAAGGCGGCGGCGGATGCGATAGGCGCTGGTCGAGCTGATCCGCGCCGCCCGGCACGCATCGCGGACACAGCCGGTCCGGCTCAGGCTGTCAATAAACACCCCCTGCCGCTCCGGCGTCCACCCGTCATGCCGCATGCGATAGGGTTTTTGTGCGGGCACTACATAGAGCGCCGGGAGCGAGCTGTGGTCTGAGTCTGTCATGAGGAAAGGCGTATCAGAGACGGGGGGTTGTAGGAAAGGGTGTTGGATTTCAACCGCTGGACGCCGCGCCGCCACGCTGCCATAACCCGCCCATGTGCAATCATTACCGCAATATCCCCGGCGCGCTAAAGACGATTGAGAGCTGGGCGGATTATGTCAGCCATTTCCGCATCGATGACGCAGCAGAGGATGTCTGGCCGAAAAAGCAGGGCGCGATTGTGCGAGAGGTGGCGGGCGAGAAAGTTGCCGAAACCATGCACTGGGGCTTCCCGTGGACGGGCAAGGGCAAGCGCCCCGGCACCACAAAGAAAATGAACACCACCAATGTCCGCAATCTGCAAAGCCCGCTCTACCGCAATATCATCGGCAAGGCGGAAAACCGCTGCCTTGTCCCGTTCCACCAGTTCGCCGAACCAAAGCCGCGCGCCGGGCGAGAGGAAGTCTGGTTTACCGTGAACGAACAGCCCGTGTCCTGCTTCGCCGGTATCTGGCGCAAGCAGGAGGAGGGCAATTGCTACGCCTTCCTGACCTGCGACCCCAATCCGCTGGTGAAGCCGATTCACCCAAAAGCGATGCCTGTGATCCTGCAGCCGGAGGATTACGACCGCTGGCTATCCGGCGACAATGCGGAAGGTTTTCGGGAGCCGTTTCCATCGCAGTTGATGTCGGTGGTGGGGTGATGGTTTGAGTTTGGGGATTGTTGCACCTTTTTCTAAAATTAGGTTTTGTTTATGTAAGAATTTAGAGAGTCGTGTAATGTCGCTGTGATTCAATGCCCAATCGAAGTAATTCAAGGTTTAACTATGGCAATCTACGATTTTAAACAGCTTTCACCGAATGATTTTGAAATTCTTACTGCGGACCTTTTGGAAGCAAAAGAAGGAGTTCGGATTGAACGCTTCAAACCCGGTAAGGATGGGGGTGTAGATTTAAGGTTTGCTGAATCTTCAAACGAAAATGGTACGATTGTTCAATGTAAGCATTATGCGAGTTCCAAATTTTCAACTCTCAAGTCAAACTTGAAAAAGGAGGCAGAAAAAGCGGTAAAAATTAATGCGCAAAGATATATACTGGTAACGAGCCTACCATTGAATAGTTTTGACAAAGATCAGATTATTGAAACGATGAAAGGAATTAATTTAGTTCGCTCTGATATTTGGTCGTGTGACGATTTGAACTCCGCGATCAGCGACAATCCTCAAATAGAAAAGGCTCATTTTAAATTGTGGTTGGGCAGTACAACCATGCTGGAGAAGATTCTAAATAGTACAGTGCACTGTCAAACAGACTTTGAGGTTGCAAAAATCCATCGCAATATAAAAAAATATGTGAAAACATCAGCTTTTACTGATGCCCTGCAAATTTTGGAACGGGAACACTTTTTGGTGATCAGTGGTCCACCTGGTGTAGGTAAAACTACATTGGCAGAGATGATATTGTTCTATTTGCTGGAACGAGGAATCGAGCCGGTTGTGCTGAAATCCGGAATATCGGAAGCTAAATCGATTTACGCGCCGGATCGGCCTCAAGCATTCTATTTTGATGATTTTCTGGGAGCGACTTTTCTTAATGAAAATAGTCCCTTTATCGGCAAAAACCATGACCGAGAGGTTGTAGACTTGGTGGATGCAATAACTGAATCTGAAAATAAGTTGTTCATTCTCACCACACGAGAACACATTTTAAAACAATCTTTCGAACAATCAGAAAGAATAAAGCACTCAAAATTGTCTTCGGCCAAATATAATCTGGAGATTAAGAGTTATGGAAAGTTCGAAAAAGCACTTATCTTGTACAACCACATGTATTTTTCGGAACTGCCTGAGGACTTCATAAGCAAAATTGTACAAAATGAATTCTATCTAAAAATCGTTGAACATGAAAATTTCAATCCACGCCTGATTGAATGGATGACATCCCAAAATAGATTAAATAATGTAACTGCTGATGGATATACAATATTCATCGAGAGCTTGCTCGAAAACCCAAGTGAAATCTGGAAGTTTGCATTTGAAAAACAAATATCAGAGGCCGGTAGGTCTCTTCTGCTGTTGATGCATCTCAATGATGGCGTATTGAAGAACAATGAGATCAAGCGTCGGTTTAAGGAATTCCATGGGCATCGTGCAACCAAATACAATTTCAGTACTAGAGTTGATGACTTAGAGACCGCGTTAACGGAGTTGACCGACAGCTTCATTCTCCCGGGGAAGGAAGCTTTCCGCTATATTAACCCTTCCATCGGCGATTTTATGAATGAACTTTTCATTGATATGCCTGAAAATGTGATGGATCTTATCTCATCTCAGCCTAGTTTCGAAAGCCTAGCTAGGATTTGGAAATTTTCTTCGGACAGCGAAGGACAGAAATTGCGCGATTTTCTGAAAAACGAGGGAGAAGCGATCGCGCCGTTAATGGCCCATGCGTTGGACGAAATGAACAAGCGCCAGACTGGAAAATTTGACCAAGGAGCTTCAGCCTCTCAGCGCATGAGCGTCCCCATCTGCGAAATGTGCCGTGAAATAGGTTTGCAAAATTTTGGCATTTCAACCAAGAACGTTGTCGAAACACTGTTGCCTCGGTGGCGCAATGCTTCGCTGGTTATCGAGAGCATCGCACAGCTACTTCTTATGATCGAAGAGGACGAAAAACTTCATCCGGAGAGCTCGGAACTTAAAAAGCAGTTTTGGGAAGAAATTTCCTCATGGGGCACGGGGCAAGAACTGATCAATGCACTGGATTATATTGAAAACACTTCGAGCCAGTTAGATGAAGATGAAGCTGCTATCTTTCAAGAATCTGTCGAAAAATGGCTTGAAGAAAGGGCTTTAGAAGAATTGCAACAGAGCAATTTTGAGTTTGAGTGCGATGAAATTGTGGAAATTGCGGAGCGTTTAGCTAAACATTGTAAGCTGTCTCATTCCAGTGTCCAAAGCTGTGCAGTGGACAGGATTAAGGAGATAGATGATGAAGCAGATGACGATGATTTTGATAGCAGTATTTGGGAAGAGAGGATGGCGGAAAGTCAGATGGATGACTCCGTAACTGATTTATTCGCGACTTTGATATGACAATTGGATTTGAAGCGTAGAATTTTCTTAGGGCGGTCCACTCAACAAAATCAGTTACATCTCTGAGGAGAGACTTTCACAATTTCAACACATAAGCTAAAGCGTTGAAGAACCTGATTCATCAACCGTTTTGCGCGCCACCTTCCCCAGCCTTCCCCAAGGCTATGACTGGCAGGCCAAACGGTTGAAACTACCATTTTCAAACGGAGCAAACCACCATGACAACCACCGGCAATGACTCACTCGGCACCCGTTCAACCCTCACCGTCAACGGCAAGGATTATGCTTATTACTCGCTCGCCAAGGCGGCGGAGAAGCTGGGGAATATTGACAAGCTGCCGTATACGCTGAAAGTGCTGTTGGAGAACATGCTGCGGTTTGAGGATGGCGGGTTTACCGTGGATGCCAAGGATGCGCAGGCGGTGGTTGACTGGCAGAAGGAAGCCAAGAGCGCGGCGGAGATTCAATATCGTCCGGCGCGGGTTCTCATGCAGGATTTTACCGGCGTGCCGGCCGTGGTCGACCTCGCGGCGATGCGCGACGGGATTAAAGCTCTTGGCGGCGATGCGGAGAAGATCAACCCGCAGGTGCCGGTGCATCTGGTGATTGATCACTCGGTGATGGTCGATGAATTCGGTACGCCGCAGGCGTTCGAGAACAACGTCGCCTTTGAATATCAGCGCAATATGGAGCGCTATGAATTTCTGAAATGGGGTTCCAAAGCGTTTGACAATTTCTCCGTGGTGCCTCCCGGAACCGGCATTTGCCATCAGGTGAATCTGGAAAATATTGCGCGTGCGGTCTGGAGTAGCAAGGACAAGGACGGCGTCGAAGTGGCCTATCCCGATACATGTGTCGGCACGGATAGCCATACGACGATGATCAACGGGCTGGGCGTGCTCGGCTGGGGCGTTGGCGGGATTGAGGCGGAGGCCGCGATGCTGGGCCAGCCGGTATCGATGCTGATCCCCGAAGTGGTTGGTTTCAAGCTGACTGGCGAATTGGCCGAGGGGATTACGGCGACCGATCTGGTGCTGACCTGTGTGCAGATGCTGCGCGCCGTGGGTGTGGTCGGGCGCTTTGTGGAGTTTTACGGACCGGGCGTGGCGGCGTTGAGCCTCGCGGATCGCGCGACCATTGCCAATATGGCGCCGGAATATGGCGCGACCTGCGGTTACTTCCCGATTGATGACAAGACGCTGGATTATCTGCGCCTGACCGGACGCAGCGAGGAAGATATTGCGCTGACCGAAGCCTATGCCAAGGAGCAGGGTTTCTGGCGCTTGGATGAAGCGAAGGATGCGATCTACTCGAACCAGCTGGAGCTGGACATGACCAGCGTGGTGCCATCGCTGGCCGGGCCGAAATTGCCGCAGCAGCGGGTGTCCATGGCGGAACTGGACGAGGGCTTTAACCGCGATCTGGGCGCTGTCTTTGGCGCGGATGACAAGGCGGGGCGGGTCGCTGTCGATGGCGAAGATTATGATTTCGGCCATGGTGATGTCGCGATTGCGGCGATTACGAGCTGTACCAACACCTCCAACCCCAGCGTGCTGATTGCCGCCGGGCTGGTGGCGCGCAAGGCGCGGGAGCGGGGATTGCAGCGCAAGCCGTGGGTCAAGTCGAGCCTTGCGCCGGGGTCTCAGGTGGTCACGGATTATCTGGACAAGGCGGGATTGAGCGAGGATCTGAATTATCTCGGCTTTAATCTGGTTGGCTATGGTTGCACGACCTGTATCGGCAACAGCGGGCCATTGCCGGCGCCGATTTCCAAAGCGATTAATGATAATGCTATTGTGGCGGCTTCGGTATTGTCGGGCAATCGCAACTTTGAAGGGCGTGTGAGCCAGGATGTGCAGGCGAACTATCTGGCTTCGCCGCCGCTGGTGGTTGCTTATGCGCTGAAGGGCACGGTGCGCGAGGATATGTACGAGACTCCCATTGGCGTGGGATCGGACGGGGTAGATGTGTATCTGAAGGATATCTGGCCGACCAATGACGAGGTCAATGCGGCGATGGGCGGGGCGGTTAATCGCGATATGTTCATGTCGCGCTATGCCAATGTCTATGACGGCGATGCGGCGTGGCAGGATATTGAAGTGACCGGCGGGGACACCTATCAGTGGCGCGCTGGGAGCACCTATGTGGCCAACCCGCCCTACTTTGAAGGCATGACCATGACGCCGGAGCCGGTGGGAGATATTATTGATGCCAAGACACTGGCTTTATTGGGAGATTCTATCACTACGGATCATATTTCCCCCGCCGGTGCGATCAAGGAGGATTCGCCCGCCGGATCCTATTTGCGCGACCATCAGGTGAACAAGGCGGACTTCAACAGCTACGGCAGCCGCCGCGGCAACCACGAAGTCATGATGCGCGGCACTTTCGCCAACATCCGCATCAAGAACGAAATGGCCGACGGCAAGGAAGGCGGTTACACCAAGTATAACGGCGAGATCATGCCGATCTATGACGCCGCGATGCGCCACAAGGCCGACGGCAATGATCTGGTCGTCATTGGCGGGGAGCAATATGGGACGGGTTCTTCTCGCGATTGGGCGGCGAAAGGCACCAATTTGCTGGGGTTCGGGCGGTTATCGTGGAAAGCTATGAGCGTATCCACCGGAGCAATCTGGTCGGAATGGGCGTTCTTCCGCTGCAGTTTGCAGAGGGGACGGATCGCGAAACTCTGAGCCTTGATGGCAGTGAAAGCTTTACGATCAAGGGTGTCGCAACGCTGAAACCGCTGCAAGAGGTCGAAGTTGAGATGACTCGCGCCGACGGGACGACCGCGACTTTCAATACCGTCTGCCGGATCGATACCGCCAATGAGATGGAATATTTCCTCAACGGCGGAATCCTGCACTATGTGCTGCGGAATCTGGCGGGGTAGAGCAGGGAAAATTCACGGGAAACTGTGATGGACTGGATGAAAATCGCGGTCGAGGTTATCGGCTGGTCCGGTGCGTTGATGCTACTCGGCGGGTACGGATTATTGACTGCCGGAAAAATCGCGGCCAATTCGCGGATGTATCAGGGATTGAATGTCATTGGCGCGTTATGCTTCATAATCAATAGCGGCTATAATGGGGCCATTCCGTCGGCCACGGTGAATGTGATATGGATGGCAATTGGTCTTGCTTCATTTTGGCAATTGGCGAAGCATCTCCCGGAAAGTCCGCGACCCTGATTTTGTCGGCATCTCGCCATGATATGAAGGAATATATATGCCCAGACTGCGCGAAATTCCGAGATCCGAAGTAACCGACGAGTATGTCCTTGCGCTGTACAATAACTTGTTTGGCGAACGCGATCCAGTGACGGAACCCGGAACGGCTACAGGAACGCCCGGTAACTGGTGGACGGTCTTTGCGCAGGTTCCAGATGCCTTCAAACATACCACCGAAGGTTTCGGTTTCTATCGCTCTCCCAATCGCAAGCTCGATCCTAAATTGCGCGAACTCGGCCAGATCCGGGCGGGTTATGCTGTGGGATCACAGTTTGTTTACTCGCAACATAGCAAAGCGATGCGCTTTGAGGGCTATTCGGATCAGCAGGTTGCAGCAATCCCGAACTGGTCAACCGCCGATTGCTTCAGCGAGGTGGAACGCGCTGTGCTGGCCTATACTGATTGTCTGGTGCTGGAACGGGGTAGGGTGCCGGAAGGTGTTTTTGACGTGCTCAAGAAGCATCTTTCCGAGGTTGAAATACTGGAGCTTACCTACATCACCTGCACCTATATGATGCACGCTGTGATGAGCCGGGCACTTAAGTTGGAGTTTGATGATGTCGATGAGCGCGTGTTGGAAGTACCTGCGCCAGATGGCGCGACTGCTGATGTCATGGGCATGGTTGATAAGCGTGAAAAGGAATAACTGAACTGTCATTGCGAGCGCAGCGAAGCAATCCAGGGCATCGTTCGCCTCTCTGGATTGCCGCGGCGCCTTCGGCTCCGCGCAATGACAAATGAGACAAGGAACTAAATAATG
Organism: Parasphingorhabdus halotolerans; assembly: GCF_012516475.1. Classification (NCBI taxonomy): domain Bacteria; kingdom Pseudomonadati; phylum Pseudomonadota; class Alphaproteobacteria; order Sphingomonadales; family Sphingorhabdaceae; genus Parasphingorhabdus; species Parasphingorhabdus halotolerans. The sequence continues at coordinate 2,777,156 of NZ_CP051217.1, forward strand.
TCTTACCACCACCTCGCGCTCGCCGCAAAAGACATGAAAGCGATCCACGCATTTTACGAAGGCGTGATGGGCTTTGAACTGGTCAAAGTCGAAATCGCACCGGTCATGGGCGGCGGCTGGGGTAAGCATTTTTTCTACCGGATGGATGGCGATGATAGCAAATTTATCGCCTTTTGGGAGTTGATGGATACGCCGGGAGAGGGTCGCTATAAATTTGATCTCAATGAAGCCGCTGGGACACCGCAGGGAACCAACCATTATAGCTTTTCGGTCGATACATCTGAAGAGCTTGTTGCTTGGCGTCAAAAATGGAATGCGTCGGGGCTCGATGTTCTGGAGATCGACCACAACTGGTGCCATTCGGTGTATACCAAAGACCCCAATGGCAATATGATCGAATTCTGCCTGACCACTGGCACGTTCACCGACGATGATCGCAAGCGCGCCATTGCAGCATTGGACGAAAAAGAAATGCAAGCATCCCCCCGCCTGCATCAATGAAACAATGGATGGCGGCGGACGCTTAAAGCACCCTGATCAAAGCCACGACTGCCGCTATTCCCAGCAGCAAGATTACAAAACCCCGCCAGACCGGCTCCGATACGCTGCCAAAAAACTTCGATCCGAGATGATTGCCGCCGATCATCAACGGGCAGGTGAGAGCGGTTAAAACGAGCAGTTGCATATCAACCATGCCGCGCCAGAAGGCGACGGTGGTGCCAATAGCGGCGGTGGCAAAAAATATGGTGATCATGGAACCGCGCGATGTGGCGGGGGCACTTGTTTGCGGACAAAGTGAAGGACGACCGGCGGGCCAGGCATGGCTGCGAAACCGTTTAGCAGGCCTGACGCTATGCCTACTATGGCCATATGCAGCGGCGAGCCATTAATTTCTGGTGCGCGTTTTAGCATGAAGGCGAAAAAGCTGCCAATGGCGATGCTGGTGATTATCAATCGTGCGACATCAGCGCTGACGATATCGAGAAGCCATAAGCCAAAGGGCGTGGCGAGGCAGGCAAGCAGCGCGATCTTGCTGACCATCGGGATATCAATCACGCCTGCAGCTTGCCGAATACCAAATGGCCCGATAATGAGTTGCATCAATATCGCCATGACCACCGCCACTTCCGGTGTCGCAACAAGGCTGACAAAGGGGACCGACAAGATCGCGTAGCCAAAACCGGTCAACCCGCGAAAAAAAGCGGCACCGCCAACGATAAGACACACCGCCAGAAATGAGAGCAAGGACAGTCCGGTATGGGCCGTCAACCAGATATCGAGCGCGGAGATATTGCTATCTTCAGTGCGCGATATGCAGTGCGGGTTTTTCGCTAACGCTATGATCGCGCGCTTTTAAACCCGTCAATATTGTATCAATTACCTGACGCAACCGACCCTCATCAGCCAGATGCATCATGTTCATCATCAAATTCGGATTGCAAAACGGCTGAACCATAGTGTTTACTAAGGATACGACGGCGTCGAGTTCAAGCCCTTCGAAATAACCTGCCTCCATCGCTTCGGCTAAAATGCTCGCCATGTAATGATCGGTGAGATCGACATATCCGCGAATGACTTCAAAATGTTGATCACCCAATTCCATGTATGACCGGAACAGATCAGGGTCTTCCTCAAACCGCGCGCGTTTGATCACCAGTCTCCGGGCAAAAAATTCATAGAGCTTTTGCTCTGCCGGCATTTCGGTTTCCACCAGATCTTCGATGATCGCAATCAGTTCGGCAAACCAGCGACCCGCCATCACCTCCGCCAATTGATCCTTATTTTCGAAGAAGCGATAGACATTCGATTGCGACATTCCGGCTTCGGCGGCAAGATCAGTAATGGTAAAGGAAATCGCACCGCGCTCGCGGATGATTGTCTCCGCCATATGGATCAATTTTTCGCGGCCAGCTTCGATATCGGTTTCAGGACGGGGCATTCTCTTACTCCTGGGAGAAGTTCCATGTGTTGCGGCGGAATAGCCACTGTTGATCGCCAACGTGCTGTATATAAGCGATACGGTTTCCTGATAAAAGAGAAAAAAATTCATTTTTCAATTACCGGTGAGGTAATGTTTTTCTATTCGCTGGCCTTATCGGGCGCTAAAGTGTTGATATGAGTGATAATCCAGCCAACGCAGCTAATCCAAAAAAAACGGACCCAAAGAAGCATTCCGGCCCGCTTTCGCCTGTGACCGGTAGCATCCGGCTGTTTCGCCGCTGGTGGCGGGTGGCCGTGCGATCCGGTGTGGATCAGCAGGCGGTGATCGACAAGATCAAGGAAGATTCGGGCTTTAGCCCGCATTATGCGTTTATGAACTGTATGTCGGCCGGTATCGCGATCTTGGGCCTGCTGCTGTCGTCTCCAGCTGTGGTCATCGGTGCCATGCTGCTTTCACCACTAATGGGACCTATCATGGGCGCTGGTTTTGCCTTGGCGATCGGAGATTCGGCCTGGCTGAAGGAAAGTACCAAGGCAATTTTGATCGGGACTGTGATCGGGATTCTATTTGCGGCACTCGTCGTCACGCTTTCCCCGCTCCAGACCGTCACCACCGAAATAGCGGCTCGGACACGTCCGAATCTGTTTGATCTGGCTGTTGCGCTGTTCTCGGCTTTGGCTGGTGCTTATGCGATGATCAGGGGGCGAATGGGAACTATTGTCGGCGTCGCCATCGCGACTGCCTTGATGCCGCCTCTGGCTGTGGTTGGCTTTGGTCTGGCGACGTTCAACATGTCGGTATTTGGCGGGGCGCTGCTTTTGTTCTTCACCAACCTTATGACCATTGCGTTGACCGCAGCGGGAATGGCGCGGCTATATGGTTTTCGGTCGACATTGTCCGAACGTCAGTCGCAAATACAGATCGCATTCATGGTGGTCATGTTTGTGGCTCTGGCGGTGCCGCTCGGGTTTTCACTCCAGCAGATTGCCTGGGAAGCCAATGTTTCGCGCTCCGCAAACGGCTACATTAAGGACCAATTTGGTGCGCAGGCTCGGGTGTCACAACTGGACATTGATTTTAATGCGCAACCGATCAAGATTACGGCGTCGGTCTTTACTCCCAAGATTATCGCGAGGGCAGAAGAGCAAAGCGCACGGGTGTTGAGCCGAACTTTTGATCGTCCGATTGCAGTCGCGATTGAACAATATCGGGTCGAGACGGGCAGCGATGCCGCAAGCGCGGAGCTGGCGTCGATTCGAGCGCAGGAGCAAGCGCGCGAAGCGGAAGTACGCGTGGTTCAATTGCGCGATAATCTCGCTCTAATAGCCGGTGTTTCGGCCGACGAGGTGACTATCGATGCTGCCAAGCGCCGGGCGGTTGTAAAAGCCAAGCCGCTACCCGGAGCGACTATGCAAACTTACGCAACACTGGAAGCGCGGGTGAGTGCGCAGGCAAAAGGCTGGTCAATCCAGATTGAACCCCCGGCCATTGCTTTGCCAGATCTTGTTATTATAGATGGGGCGCTGGATGGTAAATCGAACCAAGCCCTGGCTCTGATAAGCTGGGCAGCGGAGCGTACCGGGTTACCGTTGGGAATAAACGGTACGCCGGAAAATCTTGCAATTGCCGAGTCAGCGCTGGCAGAGAAAAACATTCCGACGACGCGAAAAACGGATATTGCCATTCCTTCTCGGGGCGTACGGCTAAAATGGCTCACGCCGGATGAGACATCTGCGCCATAATGTTTAGGTCACGTTCAGTTTCAATAGTTTAGCCTCTGGCCATCGATAGGGGAGAGAGTTTATGCGGTTTCTTGCTTTCACCGGAATATTGCTTGCGAGCATAGCGTCTCCGGCAATTAGTCAATCATCGGGGCAAGGTGAAATATCCGTCACGATCTACAATAATAATCTGGCATTAGTTCAGGATATCCGCCGCTTGAATATTCCTTCGGGCCGGTCGGTTCAGACTTTTCCGGGCGTATCGGGACAAATTCGCGCCGAAACGGTGGGTTTCAATGCGGACGATACCGGGATTATCGAGCAGAATTTCGACTATGATCTGCTTTCCCCGCAGAAATTGATGGAAAAAGCGGTAGGCGAGACAGTCACCATTGTGCGGATCAATCCGGCGACGGGCAAGGAGACCAGCGAGCGGGCGAAAGTGCTGGCGGCCAATGGCGGTGTTGTCTTGCAAATTGGTAGTCGCATTGAGGTTTTGCGCGATGACCGGCTGCCGACACGGGTGATTTTTGACAAAGTCCCCAATAATCTGCGCGCTCGCCCGACACTGTCTGTGACATTGAATAGTTCGCGCAGCGGTACTCGCCCTGCCCAACTGAGTTACCTAACCGGAGGTATGGGCTGGAAAGCCGACTATGTAGCCTTGTTTGATGAAGCGAAGGGCCGGATGGATGTGCAAGGCTGGGTGACTTTGACCAACAGCACCGGCACGACATTCGATAACGCGAAAACCCTTCTGGTCGCCGGTACGCCAAGCGTTAACGGCCAGAGCAACTATGATCCGCGCAACAATATCCGCCGCGCCGGAACAGAATCGGCTGACCGGGAAGCGTTGGGAGACTTTTATCTCTATCCGCTCGCCACCCGCACGACGATTGCCAATGCGCAAACCAAACAGGTGAGCTTCCTTGATGTCATGGGTGCGCCCGCACAGAAGACCTATGAATTTGCCAATCGCTGGCTCGGTTCACAAACCGAACCGCAAAGTGCAGATACTGTTCTAGAGTTCAGTTCGTCAAAAGAGGGCGGACTGGGTGATGCGCTGCCCGCTGGCACAGTGCGGGTTTACATGAAGGATGCTTCCGGCCAGCCACAATTTATCGGTGAGAATAATATCGGGCATACGCCGATGGGGTCCGAGCTTGGCCTGAAAACCGGTGAAGCTTTTGATGTGAAAATCAAGCCGACGGTAACCGAGCGCCGCCGTCTTTCGCCCTCCAAGTGGCGGACCAGCATGACCTATGAACTGAGCAACGCCCGACCCGGTGCCGTAACCGTCTCGCTAATCCAAAACGGCCTGGATTTCTATTGGGCTGACACACGGATTGTCTCGGAGAGCATGGCGAGCACCCGGCGCTCATCAGATACCATCGTCTGGAAGGTTCCTGTTCCTGCCAATGGCCAGGCGACCGTGACGGCTGTGTTCGAGACCCGGTTCTAGTTGATGATGTATAGAGCGCTCATTGCGTTCTTACTCTTTGCGTTGTCGGCACCAGCCGCTGCGCAAGCCGATTTTTCGCGTCAGGTGGTAACATCCGAGGGACCTGCCTCTGTTTCTGTAACAATCTACCGCAACCCCAACCGGCGCGCTGCGAATGATATGAACCTCCGTTATTTAGCTGGCTATGCGCTGGTGACGGAGCAGCGCACGGTAGACCTTCCCGCTGGCGAAATTGACTTGCGCTTTGAAGGCGTGGCGGGCGGCATCATTCCGCAATCGGCGATTGTCACAGGACTGCCGGAAAATGTGCTCGAAAAAAACCGCGATGCGGCGCTGCTTTCACCTTCGGCTTTGCTCAATGGCTATCTGGGGCAGGGTGTTACAATACGTAGAACGAGCGGAGCAACCGGCGAAGTGCAGGAATTTGATGCAGTCATCCGCACCGATGCCAGCGGCGGAATGGTCATGCAGACCGCCGATGGGTTCGAGGCGCTGCAATGTACCGGATTGAACGAGGCAATCATCTATCCGGCAATCCCCGAAGGGCTCTCCGCCAAGCCAACATTATCGGTGAGAAGCCGCGTCACAACACCGACACGCGCTACTGTTACATTGTCATATCTCGCGACCGGCTTTGACTGGCAAGCCAATTATGTTGCGGATATTTCTGATGACGGGCAGCGCATCAACCTGTTCTCATGGTTGACACTCGCCAACGGTGATGAGACGTCCTTTGCTGATGCGCAGACCCAAACGGTTGCCGGACAACCCAATAAAGGCCGCGATACTATTGCGCGAGCGAGCGGTGGTGCAGTTAATCTTGCATGCTGGCCGGAGGGAACGACGAGCGACATTATAACTCGCTACGAGCAAGAACGTAATCGTTTTGGCGGACCTCCGCCTCCACCACCCCCTCCCGTCATGGCTCCGATGATGGAAGCAGCTGCCGACAGTATCATGGTTACGGCACGCAAAGTAATGGCGCAACAAGGGGACTTGGGCGATCTTAAGCTTTATCGCATCCCGGTGCCGGTTACGGTTGCGGCGCAAAGCCAGAAGCAGGTCGCGTTTCTAGAAAAAGAAGCGATCCCGTTTGTCCAGATTTATGAGAGCGAGATTTGGGCGACGGACTATCAAGCCAGTCAGCCTCTGGCGATAACCCTGCGGTTCCAGAACAGGAAACGTGATCAACTGGGAGTCCCGCTTCCGGCTGGAAAATTAGTTGCATTCCGCACGGTCGATGGTGCCCGGATGCTGCTCGGCGAGGGCAGTCTGGATGACAAGGCAATTGATGAAGAAGTTGAAGTGACTATCGGCCAAAGTCCGCTGGTGCGGTTGCAGGTTGATCAATTGGGTCAGGAAGAAGGCAAAAACAATGTTCGGCGTGATATGAAGTTGACGCTGTCCAATGCGTCAGAAACTGCAGCAAGGGTAGAGATTAAATTGGGGCGAAGCGACGAGGAACGGATAAGAAAACCAAACCAGAAATTGGGTAGAAAAGATGGTCGCGATATCTGGATTGTCACCCTGCCGCCGAGTAGCGAGCAGGTATTAACTTACAGCGTACAAGGGCAATAGTTTCGCGTGGGCGATTCCTGCAAATTAGTTTAGGTACTTATCTCTTGAGCTTTGCGGAATTTCTCTAGGTTGATGATTTTCATCGAGGGCGACAAAGGTAAACAGGCCACTGGTGACAGGCACACGCTCTTCGCCCAAATTGCGGGATGCAATGACATCAAGCCTAATAGCTACCGAGGAGCGGCCAATTCGCTCCACCCGGGCATAGACCGAGATCAGGTCTCTGGTCAGAATCGGGGCGATAAACTCCATTGCTTCGATGGCAACGGTCGCTGTCGATCCACGTGCCACGCGGGCTGCCATGATGCCGCCGGCAATATCCATCTGCGATAATACCCAGCCGCCGAAAATATGACCATTGTTGTTGAGATCGCGCGGCTGCGGCGCGACCCGCAATACCGGTTGCAATTTCGCCAGCTCCTGCAATTCATCTTCACTCATCTGGCGAAATATCCCTGCTGACCGGATCATCGATACAATCATCGTGCCCGCTGCCGCTGGAAAGAAACACGAGCCCCATCAGGGCCGAAGTGAGCATCAGCGCAAAAAAGACACCGCCCGCTGCAGCAATATAAATATGGATGGAAACCAGACCGTGCAGATAAAATAAAATGCTGAGGGCAACCACGACGCAGCCGATAGTGATTAGTGCCATCCAGCGCATCAATTGCCAGTATCGTGTCCAGGCAATATGCGCATTGAGCGGGTCCTCGAGAGGGGATGGTGTCGGCACGTGGAGCGTCTCCTTCGGTTAGGCCCTTAGTGGACCTTATTCATAGGCGCTTCAAGTGCCACTTGGTTCTAAAATATGCTATAGCGGTGCAATAATCGGAAGAATCGGAAAATGGTTCACTGGAATATTTGAGGGCCTAAATTAAGGTGAGGAGCAAGGCGAATGACAATTCAGACGATATTGCAGGACCGGGGCGGGGATATTTTTAGTTGCACCGCCGACATGACTGTCGCTGAGGCAGTAGAAATATTGGCGGAAAAGCGTATCGGCGCGCTGCCGGTGCTTGATGGTGATCGTGTCGCAGGCATATTTTCGGAACGCGATGTGTTGCACTGCATCCGGACATATGGCGGCGATGCCATGGGCAAACACGTGAGAGATGTGATGACCGCCGATGTTATTTCCGTGGCACCCGACAAAAGCGCAATTGGTTCGTTATCATTAATGACCAAACGCCGCATCCGCCATTTGCCGGTCGTCGAGAATGACAAGCTGGTCGGTTTTGTCTCCATTGGCGATCTGGTCAAATATCGCATCGACAAGATCGAGAGCGAGGCGGCGGCGATGCGGGATTATATTCAATCTGCTTAGCTGACGGATACGCCGATCGCATCGAAATATCGTAAACTTTGTGCGCGAACCGCTTCCGCTCGCTCCGCCGCGTCGGGATATTGTTCGCGATAGGCTTTCGAACGCACTTCGAGACTGAGCGGAACGTTCGCCGGCAATGCCCTAAGGATTTCATTAACTGGCAATTCGCCTTCACCGGGTGCTGAACGCAGATCGATAGCATCCTCCAGATAATGCTCAAAGCTCGCCTCGCAGGCTAGATTGCCATCGCAGATTTGTGAATAGGGCAGGAGACGCGGATCAACATTTTCTAGCTCGTTCGGTTGATGCCCGGCGCGCTGGAAATGGATGGTGTCGATTAACAGAGCGGCGGCGGAGTGATCTGCGCGCTGGATGATACTAAGTGCATCGTCCATAGACTGCACGGCGGTGATCATAAGAAATTCAAGCGCAACCCGCATATTGCCCGGATCAGCCCATTCGCATAGCTGGTGTAAAGCGTCAGCTGTCCGATCTTTATCGGGCTCCGCACTTACGACTAAAGCATTGGAGGCACCCAGTTCCATGCCGGCATCGATAATCAGATGATGTTCGTCGCCGACTTGACCTCCCTCAGGAATCCATAGGACTTCTACGTCCAGTACAGAAAGACTTTGCGCTGCGATTGCTGTTTTTGTCGCTTTCATCGCTCCAGTATCCCATTTGTCAGCCTCTATTGTGAAACCAACATGCGAAAAACCGGCCTGTCCGGCGGCGTCTGCTACCTGAGCTGGTTGGAATTCCGGCAATGTGCCGGCGGCGAGTGATAATATCTGGGTCATATTGCGCAGATTAGATTTTCCAGAACGCACGGCAATTGACGCTTTTATGAGGCCAGTTCGGCAGGCGTCGGTTCAGGCGGTTTCCGTCGGACGATTAGCTGAATGACTTCCATCAGTGTGGGTTTCGCCAATATATAGAGCAGGCCGACATAGGCTGCTGCGCCAATGATGACCAGAACGGCGAGTCTTTTGTAGGCAATCATGTTCGGCAGAAATTGGTCGGCGAGATAGACGACTGCTGCCATTGCGACAGATGCCGAGAGGCCCGGCCAAACCGCTTTGGTGATTTCCCACGCGTCGACCCCGATATGCTTGTGTGATTGCAGGTAGGTAAAAATCGTGAGCAGCGGAAAAGCAATGACCCAGCCCCAGGCGAGGCCATAGACGCCAAACTGGATGCCGATCAGAAATGTGACTGGCATTAGCAGCGCGCCGAACATATTGGTGCGGGCGGTGATTTGCGGGCGGCCAAGGGCATTATTGGCGGGTGTGAACAATATTTGCAGGGTCATCACCGGCATGGCGAGCGCAAGTATCGCCACGAAGGGTGACATTTCCGTCCATTTGGGTCCGAATAAAGTTTCCACCAGCGGATAGGCCGTCACCGCCATGCCCATATAGAGCGGGCAAGAGATCAGCATGATCAGGCGGATTGCTTTTAGGAAGGACCACGCCAGCGCTTGCGGATTGGATTGCAGGCGTGAATAAGCAGGAAAGGCCACTTCATTCAATGGCGGGACAAATTTCGCAGCAAAAATCGTGGTGAGAAATAGCGCTTCTGCATAAAGACCGAGATCATGAGGGTTTAGATAGCGGCCTGCTATGAATATGTCGGACTGGCTCTGGATCGTCCAGAATAGGTGGCTTGCAAGAAGCGTGGCACCAAATCCGAACATCTTGCCAGCGCCCTTGAAATTGAATGTCGGCAATATGTAGAACTTCACTGCGATCACCAAGCAAATGGCGCGGCTCCAGAATATTGAGAGTGGCGCATAGACTAACGTCCAAACGCCATATCCATTATAGGCGCAATAAAGGGCGGTGCTTGCACCGACGGCCGCCGAGATAAGGTTTATGATCGCGGGTTTCCTAAATTCAAGGTTTCGCGTCATTAGTGCTTCGGGCAAAACCAGAAAGGGTGTCGATAATAGTATAAGTGCCTGAACCCGCAGCAGATCGGCAATAATCGGCTGGCGATAATATTCTGCAGCGAAGGGCGCGAGAATCAGTTGAAGAATCGCAATACCGCCATTGAGCAGCAAAAGCATGCCAAAAGCCTGCCGAATCTCTAGCGGCTCTACTTTTTCAGACTGAATTATCGAACTGGCCAGGCCATAACCATTCATAAAGCTCAAAAAAACCAATATGACCTGTGTCATAGCGAAAATGCCGTAGTCATGCGGATCAAGAATTCGGATGACAACCAGAGTTGAGCCCCAGGCAATGATTTGTGCCAGGATTTGTGTACCAGAACGCCAGAAAACCGCACTTCTTACGCGGTTTCCGAAACTGGCATCT